>NZ_JBITEL010000019.1:123418-153376 GCF_044455125.1 Actinoplanes sp. NPDC051343 | reverse complement strand
CGTCCACACCGCCACCGGCCTCGCCGCCGTGGTGAAGAACCGCCTCAAACGGATGCAATACCGCACCCGTCTGATCGACGGCTACCTCACCGGAATAGGTCTATCTCCACCAACACCGACCAGACCCTGACCGCGAAAGATGTCTAGTTGCGGTAGCGGAAGAGGATGCGGCCTCTCGTCAGGTCATAGGGCTCAATTCCACCAGTACCCGGTCGTACGGAAGGATCTTGATGTAGTTCTTCCGGATCTTCCCGCTGATGTGGGCGAGCACCGTGTGACCGTTCTGCAGTTCCACCCGGAACGTGGCGTTGCGCAGGCATTCGAGGACGGTGCCTTCGAGCTCGATTCCTTTCGATGTTCTCGCCATGGTCAGCCGAGCACCAGCTCGAGGCTGCTGCCGGTGCGCCGGGCCCCGATGCCTTCGAACAGCGCCGTTGCGGCCACATTGGACTCGGTCACCTCGGCCGAGGCGGTCTGTTTGCCGACGTGGTGCAGCGCACCCAGTGTGTGGGCCAGCAGCGCACGGGCGATGCCGCGGCGCCGATGCCCGGCCCGGACCGCGATCAGCCCGATCCGGGGCCGCCGGGTCGCCGTCGCGACCCGCAGCAGACCCACGTATCGGCCGGCCTCGACCGCCACGGCGTACTTGGAAGGATCGAGGACGGGCGCGGCCACCACCTCGGCCGGCATGTCGTGCCATCCGGGCCCGGCCTCGATGTCGTCGCGGATCGCGCGGTCCAGGTCGCGCAGCGGGGCTTGTTCGGCCCGGCCGAAGGCCTTGATCGTCACGCCGGACGGCGGAACCGAGCCGAGGCCGGTGGCGCCGGGATCGGTGGGTACGGCGTACTCCCACTCGCGCCGCCGGGTGGTGAAACCGGCGCCCCGCCATTGTGCGGTCAGGTCGAGATCGCCCTCGTCGACCACGGTGTGCAGCGGCCGCGGCAGGGTCGCCAGCATGGTCTCGGCCAGCCGGTTGAAGGCCACGGTGTGCCAGGCGTCGATGCTGACGAACATTCGCCCGTCGAGCCGGCGCGATGTCGCGCCTCGGCCGACCACGAGGTCGTCTTCCAGCGCATGCCACTGGCCAGGCGCGATGTGCGCAATCAAATCCATGGTGTGCCTTTCGGGATGCCTTGCGGGGCGCTCCCGACGACACCTAGGTCAGCGGTTGGTCCGTGACAACGAGGGCGAGCACCCACATCGACTGAACGTTCACGGGTCTCACCTCCTCGGGCAGTGTCACGGCGCAGTGAAATTATCAGCCGCTGCGTCCGGCCGTCCAACCATTTGCGTACGGAAAGAGCCCGACCTCCCGCGGAGGTCGGGCTCCTCTCGGTTTTCAGATCGCCGGTACCGCGCTGACGGCAACCGGCTCCAACGCCGTGCTCAGAATCTCCCGTACGTCCGAGACGATGTGGACGGTCAGCGCCTTCAGCACGTCGGCCGGAACCTCGTCGAGGTCGGGCTCGCTGCGCTGTGGCAGGAAGATCTCGGTGAGGCCGGCCCGCTGGGCGGCGAGCAGCTTCTGCTTCACCCCGCCGATCGGCAGGACCCGGCCGGTCAGCGAGACCTCGCCGGTCATGCCGACCTCGGCCCGCACGTTGCGGCCGAGCAGCAGCGAGACGAGCGCGGTCGTCATCGTGACACCCGCCGACGGCCCGTCCTTGGGCACTGCACCCGCCGGCACGTGCAGGTGGATCGGGTGATCCAGCTGCTCCGGCGAGATGCCCAGCTCGTCGGCGTGCGCCCGGACGTAGGAGAGCGCGATCTGCGCCGACTCCTTCATGACGTCCCCGAGTTGGCCGGTGACCGACAGTCCGCCCTTGTCACCCGGCAGCAGCGAGGCCTCGATGTAGAGGACGTCACCGCCCATCCCGGTCACGGCGAGGCCGGTGGCGACACCCGGGACGGCGGTGCGCTCGGACGACTCCGGGTTGAACCGGGGACGTCCGATCAGGTCCTTGAGGTCGGCGGCCCCGACCGTGGCCGGCAGATCGCCCAGGGCGGCCTTGCGGAACGCCTTGGCGAGCAGCCGCTCGAACGACCGTACGCCGGCCTCGCGGGTGTAGTTGGCGGCGATCTCGCGGAGCGCGTCCTCGGTGACCGTCACCTCGCCGGGGGACAGGGCGGCCTTCTCGAGCTGCCGGGGCACCAGGAAGTCGCGGGCGATGGCGACCTTGTCGTTCTCGGTGTAGCCGTCGATCGAGATGAGCTCCATCCGGTCGAACAGCGCCTGCGGGATGGTGTCGAGCACGTTCGCGGTCGCGATGAACAGCACGTCGGACAGGTCGAGGTCCAAGTCGAGGTAGTGGTCGCGGAACGTGTGGTTCTGCGCCGGGTCCAGCACCTCGAGCAGCGCCGCCGCGGGGTCACCCCGGTAGTCACTGCCGACCTTGTCGACCTCGTCGAGCAGCACGACCGGGTTCATCGAACCGGCCTCCTTGATGGCCCGGACGATACGTCCGGGAAGAGCGCCGACATACGTACGCCGGTGGCCACGGATCTCCGCCTCATCCCGTACGCCGCCGAGCGCGACCCGGACGAACTTGCGGCCGAGGGTGCGCGCGACCGACTCGCCCAACGAGGTCTTGCCGACCCCGGGCGGGCCGGCGAGCAGGATCACCGCGCCGGATCCGCGGCCGCCGACGGTCGCCAGGCCGCGGGACTCGCGGCGGGCACGGACACCGAGGTATTCGACGATGCGTTCCTTGACCTCGTTCAGGCCGTGGTGGTCGGCGTCGAGCACCGCCCGGGCGGCGTTCAGGTCGGTGTTGTCGGTGGTGCGGACGCTCCACGGCAGGTCGAGCACCGTGTCGAGCCAGGTCCGGATCCAGCCCGCCTCGGGGTTCTGGTCGCCGGCCCGCTCCAGCTTGTCGACCTCGCGCAGCGCGGCCTCGCGGATCGCGTCGGGCAGATCGGCCGCCTCGACCCGGGTGCGGTAGTCGTCGGTGCCGTCCGCGTCGCCCTCGCCGAGCTCTTTGCGGATCGCCTTGAGCTGTTCGCGCAGCAGGTACTCCCGGTTGCGCTTCTCGACCGACTCGCGGACGTCCGTCTCGATCTTGTCGCTGACCTCGGACTCGGCCAGGAAGTCGCGGGTCCACTCGATGAGCAACCGCAGCCTGGCCTCGACGTCGGGTGTCTCCAGCAACTCAAGCTTGCGGTCGTTGGACAGGTACGCCGCCCAGCCCGCGGTGTCGGCCAGGTCACCCGGGTCGTCGATGGCGCCGACCGAGTCGATGACCTGCCACGCCTCGCGACGCTGCAGCACCGAGACGACCAGTTGCTTGTACTCGGCGGCCAGCTCGGTCACGTGCTCGCCCAACGTGCCGACCGGAACCGTCTCGGCCTCGACCCACAGCGCGGCGCCGGGCCCGGTCACGCCGCTGCCGATGCGGGCGCGCACGCTCGTACGCAAAACGGCGGCGGGGGAACCGCCACGGAACTTACCGAGCCGCTCGACGCTCGCCACGACGCCGTAGGCGGCGTAGCGGCTTTCCAGTCGCGGTGCGACCAGCAGCTCGGAGTCGGCCGAGGTGCGGGCCGCGTCGACGGCGGCCAGGGCCGCCTCGTCCAGCTCGATCGGTACGACCATGCCCGGGAGCAGGACGATGTCGTCGAGGAACAACACGGGGAGTCGCTTGCTCGCCATTGGGGCCTCCGAAAAGTTGAGTACGAGCGGCTCAACCATCCGGTGACCGGACCTCTTCCGGCGTTCACTGCCAGCGAACAACCCGCCGGCAGCTGCCAGGAGACGACAGAACGTCGCCGGGCATTCGGCATGCCCGGCGACGCTCTGGGACCTGGAAGAAGCGCGGCTCGAATCAGTTCGTGGCAGGTTCCCCTCTCGGTCGGTGCTCTTTATCAGCGGCTGAATGAATGGGGGTACCGGCCCGGCAGGGTGCGCCCGTGGCCCCACCGGTCGCGGCTGACCTGCAGTTCCCACTGGCCGCGGTGGAATCCGAACCGCACGAAGTCGCAGTCGTGGTCGTGCCACCGGCCGAACCGCTCGCCGATGCGCCCGGCCATCTCGCAGGCGCGTCCCGACCGGTAGTAGCCGACCGTACGGTCCCCGCCGTGGCGCTGCTGCGCCTGTCCGGCTGACGGCTTGGCCGCCGTCGAGTTGCTCGTGCCCGCGGCCTGAGCCGGGCCGGCACCGATCGCCAGCGAGGCCAGCGCACCCATGCCACTCATGGTCAGAACTCGAGTCAATTTATTCATCGCGGTTCCCTTTCTCGCATTTCAACCGGGGGCTCGTGCTACAACCAGGAAACCCCCCGAAATGGTCACGAGGAAGGTCCGACACACCCATGTAATCCGCCTGATTGACAGCCGAAAGTATGGGTTAAGAAATACGTTTAGGTAGCCGCCGGAGCGGAAAGGATGTTTTTACCAGCTCAATTCTCCGAGCTCGTCCTGAAGGGTCCCGGTCGGACCGTCCGGGCCCAGCGTGGCCAAGCGCACGACAACTTTGGCGCTCTCCTCCGCTGGTCTTCCGATGCCGAATGCGGAGGTCATGTCGGTGGCCGTGGTGCCGGGCTCGAGCGCGTTGAACTTGATGCCGGGCTGCGACTTCGCGTACTGGAGCGTGAGCATGGTGGCCGCCGCCTTGGACGCCGCATAGAGCGCGAGCGGCATAGCGAATTCCGGGCGGTCGGGATTCGTCACCGCCCAGAAGGACCCCATGCTGCTCGATACGGTGACCACCGTGGGATTCGACGATTTTCGTAGCAGCGGCAGCGCCGCCTCGGTGACCCGGACGATTCCCACCGCGTTGGTGTCGAACACCCGGAGAGCCTTGGGCCCATCGACGATTCCCTCGCCGAGGACGCCCGCATTGTGCACGAGAACATCGAGCCGGCCCTCCGCCGACTCGATCGTCGCCAGCGCGTCCCTAACCGATGCGTCGTCGGTCACATCGAGCTGAACGAATCGCGCACCGAGGGTGGCCGCGGCCTTCGCGCCCAGCCCGGCGTCACGCGCGCCGAGGTACACGACGTGACCCAGATCCCCGAGCTGTCTGGCGGTCTCGAAACCGATGCCCTTGTTAGCCCCGGTGATCAATGTGACGGTCATGAGCCTTGTCTCCTGTCGCCATGCCTGGCCCGATCGGACCATTCGGCACGCTATGCGCGGCCACAGTGGCCAACCAGAGCCCTGAACAGCCGGGGGTGAGACAGGACCCCCGCTGTCCGCCGGGCAGAGATTTAGGCGGCCGGCTCGGTGAGCGAGACGACAGATGCTCTTGGTGCCTACCTGCGTGCCCGCCGGGCGCAGAGAAGTTCCTGGGTTGCCTGGTCCAGACGGGGCGCCGATCCGGATCAATCATCCGCAGGTCGGGGAGATGGCTTCCGTCGGCCTACCGACCTCGGACGCGCAACGAGAGGTGCGGCAGTTCCGCACCGAGACGGCCGGTCGGCAGCAGAACTGTCGCCGGTGGCTCAGACGCCGTCTTTTTGCTGGCGCTGACGTTCCTCGTTCTGGCGGAGGGCTTCTTCGAGTTGATCCTCGAGGATGATGATCCGGCACGCGGCTTCCAGAGCGGTGCCGTGCTCGACCATCTCCCGGGCCCGCGCCGCCAGGCGCAGTTGATAGCGGGAGTAGCGGCGGTGTCCGCCGGCCGATCGGAACGGGGTGATCAGTTTTGCCTCGTCGAGGCGGCGCAGGAAGTCCTGCGTGGCGCCGGTGATTTCCGCGGCGCGGCCCATCGTGTAGGCGGGGTAGTCGTCGTCGCCGAACATATCGTCGGGTTGGGCCATATGCATTCCTCCATGACGAGGGCCCCGACGCAGAAGCGCCGGGGCCCAGGGCTACAGGTTGGACACCATCTACCGACGAATTCGTCGGGTTGTCGTATCCGCGCCGGCCGCCATCGGCGGCATGGGGCGCGAGGATCGCATAAGCGTGACCGGAGACCACCTCTCGTTCGATGGAAACTGCGGTGACCGCCCAGGGCCGGAACTGCGTCCTGGTAGCGGGCGATCCAACGGTGTTCAGCCCTCCCTTTCCTCTGCTTTCCACTTTTCTACTGCAACTTCGGTCGTACAACTTCGGTCGTGCTGCCCGCCGGTGTCGAAGCCCCACGCAACTTCATGGCCCCGAACACGTGCGACAGGCTGAGCGCCCTGACCTGGAATTACGTCAGGGTCTTCACTTTCCAGGTGCCTGACTGCGTTTCTTGCGACGTGCCGTGCTGCGTACCTTGCAACTTGCCTTACTGCTTGCCTTGCTAACTGCCGTGCTGCATACCTTGTTTCGTACCTTGCTCGGTGCCGAGCGAGCCCATCACCTGAGTCCGGGCCCTGCTTGACGCTCGGTCACTCTCGTCGGCGTTTTCCGCGACTTCGTTCGTCAACACCAGGAACATTAACCGGTACCGGCGAGGATGTCTAGTACTTCCGTCATAGATTTTCTCGGTGACTCTCCGAGCTTCCCAGGTATATCGACAGTTACCTTGGCGCTGCGGCCGCTCGCGCCCTCCCCGACTGGCACGATTCAGGTGAGTGAGAGGTATCCGGATGCGAACCATCACGGTCGAGCAGCGGCGGCGAGAGCTCGTGCGCCGACACCACCTGACCGGCGACGCCAAGACCTCCGAGCAGGTCGTCGACGCGATGGTGGCGCTGCACGCGACCGACCCGGCCTCCGTCTACCTCTCGGTCCTCGCCCGCGGCCACTCCATCACCCTTCCGGACGTCTCCGCCGCGATGTACGAGCGGCGCGGGCTGGTGCGCTGGATGGCGATGCGCCGCACCCTGTTTGTCTTCGCTCGCGAGGACATTCCGATGATCCAGTCCGCCGTGAGCACACCGCTGGCCGCCACCCTGCGACGACGCCTGCTCACCCTGCTGGAACGCAACGGCATCGAACCGCCGGTGAACGAAGACCTGCCCGGTTGGCTGCGAGCCACGGAGATGCGGGTCGAGCAGGCACTCAAGCGACGGGCTCGCGCCACGGGCGTCGAACTGCGCGCCGACGAGCCGAACCTGCGCGCCACCATCCCGGCCCGAACCCGCTCCGAACAACGGCAGGGGCTCACCTCACCGTTGCTGACCCTGATGAGCGCGGAGGGGCGGATTGTCCGCAGCGCACCGGTCGGTGCCTGGACCACCCGCAATCACCGCTGGGAACCGGTCTCCGCATGGCGGCCCGGCGGCATACCATCGATCGACCCGCCGGCCGCCCAAGCCTCACTCGCCCGGCGCTGGCTCGAGCGTTTCGGTCCCGCGACCGTAGAAGACCTCGAGTGGTGGACCGGATGGAACAAGTCCACCACGCGCGCCGCCCTCGGCCGGCTCGACCTGGAAGAAGTCGACCTGTACGGCCGGCCCGGAATCGACCTGCGCGGCGCGGAAACCGCTGCCCCCGCCGAACCGGTCGCCTGCCTGTTGCCGTGCCTGGACCCCACTCCCATGGGCTGGAAACACCGGGACTGGTTCACCGCCGTCGACCCCGCCCTGATTTACGACCGGGCCGGGAACATCGGCCCCACCATCTGGTGGAACGGTGAACTGATCGGCGCCTGGGCCTCCGCAGCGTCCGGCATTGTCGTGAAAATCGTCGCCGACCGGGGGCGGGAGGCCGCCGCAGCGGTCGAGGAGGCCGCCAACCGTCTAGGGGAGCGCATCGATGGCGCGATAATTGCTCCCGCCGTTCGGACGCCACTCGAACGCCGGCTCAGCCGGTAGCACGCCGGTGCGTGATCGTGGCGGCCACACCCACCACCGCTATCGGAAGGCCCAGGCGCAGAGCGGCCATGATGAGCAGACCCCGGCCGTCCGAGACGTCGGCGACCTCGGCGGTTGCGGTGATCAGGGCCGCCGACAGTGCCAGGCCGACCGCGAGCAGGGGCCGCTCGTCGACCAGCGTCCACAACAGAAGCGCCGCCAGCAGGGCAGGCTGCACCCAGGCCGGGGCGGTGTAGTCGGCGCTCCAGGCCAGGGCCAGCAGGATGGGCAGCGGGTTGCGCACGGGCAGCGGCCGCCCCGGGATCAGCAGCAGGACGGCGGCCACGGCGTACGCGGCGATCGCGGTCATGCTGATCTCGTCGATCGAGCTGAGTGCCAGTGCGGCCGCGGCCAGGCCGAACGCCCAGAGCCGCACGCCGCCCACCACGGCCCCGGCGGCCAGACCCGCGCAGACCCAGGTGGCGACGGTGAGGCCGGTGCGCAACTGCACGCCGTAGTGCAGGTCGATGACCGGCGTGAGGGAGCCGGACACCAGCAGCATCAGCGCGGCGGCGCGGGCGGCGTAGAGCCACCGCCGCCGTGGGGGATGGTCTGCCCCGGTGCGGGCGCGCGCGGCCCCGAGCAGCAGGGCGGGCGCCTCCCGAAGCCAGGGCCGCCCGTTCTCCTCGAGCACGCCCAGCATCTCGTCGCGCGGGTAACCGGCCGGGTAGAGGGCGACCATCATGGCGTACGCGTTCATGCCGGCCTCACCCGCAGCACGACCTTCGCGGCCTCGGCCATCCGCGCGGCCTCCGCCTGCAAGGCGGAGCGTCCGGACGGGGTCAGCGCATAATGCCGCCGGGCCCGCCCGTTCACCACCTCGTCGCGGACCACCTCGATCAGGCCTTCCCGGACGAGCCGGTCGAGCGCCTGGTAGAGCGTGCCGGTCGCGACCGTGACGCGCTGCCGGGACAACTCCGCCACCCGGGTGATGATCGCGTAACCATGGCGAGGCTCGTCCTGGAGTGCGGCCAGGATGAAGTACGTAGGTTCCCTCACCCGGCCACCATATGTTGGTCAACAACATATGTAAAAGAGCTCAGAGGACAGGTTCGCCGATCTGCCGCCGGAGCTTGGCCAGCGCCTTGCTGAGCAGCCGCGAGACGTGCATCTGGGAGATGCCGACCTGTTCGGCGATCTCCGTCTGGGTGAGGTTGCCGTAGAAGCGCAGGCTGATGATCTTTTGCTCACGGTCGTCCAGGGCGGCCAGTGCCGGCCCGAGAGCGATGCGCAGCTCGGCCAGTTCGAAGCCGGTGTCCTGCTCACCCAGCGTGTCGGCCAGGGTGGTGTTGCCGTCCTCGTTGACCGGCGTGGACAGGCTGGCCGAGTTGTAGGCGCGGGCGCCTTCCAGGCCTTCGAGGACCTCTTCCTCGCTGATCTCGAGGTGCGTCGCGATGTCGGCGACCGTCGGGGACCGGCCCAGGGTGTGGGTGAGCGTGTTGTTGGCGCCGGTGATGGCCAGCCGGAGTTCCTGCAGCCGGCGCGGAACCCGGATCGACCAGGTCCGGTCGCGGAAATGCCGCTTGAGCTCGCCGACGACGGTCGGGATGGCGAAACCGGCGAAGTCGATGCCGCGCTCGGCGTCGAACCGGTCGACCGCCTTGATCAGCCCGACCATGGCGACCTGCTGCAGGTCGTCGAACGGCTCGCCGCGGCCCGCGTACCGGTTCGCCAGGTGCTTGGCCAGCGGAAGCCAGGCCTCGATCGCCCGGTCACGGAGCCCGGCCTTCGACGGGTGCCCGGCCGGCAGAACCGCCATCGCGTTGATCAGCTCGCCGGCGAGATCCGGGCGGCTGCTCGAGTGCGGCCGGACTTCGGTGCGGTGGGCGGGCACGTCAACGACGGTCATAGGACTCCCTGCGTTTGCTGCCGACTCGGCAGCCCGTCCACGCCCGGCCCGCAAATGCACACCTGGCATGGTGCGCGGAAAACCGCGCGACCTGTTATGCCCCCACCTGCCGACTGTCTAAACCACAAGATCGGATTAATCGTCCGGGGCGGCGCCCGTCACGATGACCGGTTCCCGGGTGGTGCAGGATGGGCGTATCGAGCCCCCGAGGAGCTGTTCATGGAGCCGTCGCCGATCTGGCATCACCGCATGACTCGTGAGGCCGGCGTGTCCACCATCCTGCTCAGCGGCGAACTGGATCTCGCCAGCGCTTCAACCGTGCAGGCCCTGCTGTTCGAGGAGGTGGAGTCGCCGGACGTCACCGCGGTACGGGTCGACCTGGCCGAGGTCGGCTTCCTCGACTCCAGCGCGCTGGGTGTGCTGATCAGCGGTCTCAACCACGCGCACAAAGAAGGTCGCGGCTTCACCGTGGTCAACCCCAGCCCGGCGGCGCAGCGCCTGCTGGCCGTCACCGGACTGGATGAGGTTTTGGCTCCGCGCTGACCGCGCGGTGTGACTAGGACCCGGCCTCGGCCGGGATGCGGTGAAGGGCCAGTACCGCGATGTCGTCGCCCGGCTGCTCATCCGCGACCAGCGACATCGCCGTGTCGCATGCGGCTTGCGGGTCTTCGGCCGTCACCACGTCGGTCAGCGCTTTGATCCCGACGTCGATGATGCGGTCGCGGCGCTCGACGAGACCGTCGGTGTAGCACAGCAGCAGCCCGTCAGCCGGGAACTCCACCGCCGATGTACGTCGGTCGGCGGGTGTGCGGCCGATTCCCAGCGGCGCGTCGACCGGCACCTCGGCCAGTACCGTGTGCCGGCCGGGAACCGCCAGAACCGGCAGAAGGTGCCCGGCGCACGAAATGCGGATGGTCTGGCGGTCGGGGCTGATCATCGCGTACAGGGCGGTGGTGAGGCTGCCGGCCTCGAAGTGGTGAATTTTGCGGTCGAGCAGGGTCAGAACCTGGGCCGGGTCGTCGCAGACCAGGGCGTAGGCGCGCAGCGCGCTGCGGATGCGCCCCATCACCACGGCCGAGGCCAGGCCGTGGCCGGAGACGTCGCCGATGACCACGCCGAGCCAGCCCGAGGGCAGGGTGAACAGGTCGTACCAGTCGCCGCCGACGCCGAACCCGTGACCCGGCACGTACCGCGCTGCCGCCTCCAGCCCCGGCAGGGCGGGCAGCTGGGGAGGTAGGAGGCTGCGCTGCAGGGCGAGCGCGGCGGCCTGCTCCAGTTTCTGGGAGCGGACCCGTCCGGCGGCGCTGGCCCGGTCGGCGGCCAGCTCGAGCAGCCTGATCTCGTCGGCGGCGAACTCGCGGGGCTGCAGGGTGCCGACGTGCAACACGCCGAGCAATTCGCCGGCGGCGAAGATCGGCACACCGAGCAGGGATCGGACGCCCCGGTGCAGCAGGAACGGGCTGGCCAGGTCGCTGACGGAGACCTCGGGGATGACGATCGGCCGGCGTTCGGCAGCGATCCGGCCGGCGAAGCCCTCACCGACCGGGATCCGGATGCCTTGGCGGACCTCGTCCTCCAAGCCCTTCGCGGCGGTCGGGACCAGCTGACGGGCGTGGCGGTCGAGCAGCAGGATCGCCGCGGTGTCGGCTTCCAGCAGGTCACGGACGCGGTCGAGGAGCTCGTCGAGCAGGTCGGAGACATCCAGGTGCGAGAGGGCAGCGTCGGCTACCGCCTCCAGACGGCGTAGCCGCTCGTCGACGCTGGTCAGCGGCGGATCATCCACATCGACCACCCTAATCCCGTACGCCGCTCGCACGGCCGCCCGCCGCGAAGGTGTCACCAGAACGCGATATGACGAAGAAGGTCAATTCCCGGTCAGGGCAAAGGTCGCCCACACGCCCTTGCCGGTGTCGGTCAGGTACCAGCCGACATCCTGAGCGAGACGTTGCGCCAGGACAAGGCCGAGGCCGCCCTCGCCGGCGCCGCGGTTGTCGGCGACGGCCGGCGCGGAACCGGCAGCGTTGTCCAGCACAACGACGACGAACTTCCCGTCCGACCGCTGCAGGGCGACCACGGTGGGCGGCTGCGCGTGACGCAATGCGTTACCGGCCAGCTCGGTCGCGACGATGGTGAGCCGCTCGGCCAGGTCCATCGGGTCGGCCGCGTCGGACTGATCGATGACAGCCTGCTGCAGGGCCGCCCGCAGGCCGTGCAACTGCGGCGGGGCGGCCAGCGTCCACCGGGCGAGCTCTTCATCGATGCTCGGCGGCTGCCGCATATCCCACCCTGTCATGACTGCATATTTTGCCCAGAATTACGCCGCCAATGCGAGATTGTTTCTCCTCGGCGGTGGGCAGGGGTGCCTTGCCGAGTGACCGGCGGGGCCGTTCAGCCTTCGACACCGGTGGCGGAAACACCGTGTCGTCGGGCAGGCGCACCTGAGCCCACTGCCCGTACTGGTGGCTGCGGTCAGCGGCGGCCGCGGCCGGCTTCCGGGCCGTCGAACTCGATCTGCTCCTTGCGGACCTCGCCGGAGACGGTCTGCTCGTCGCGGACGGTCTCCTTGCCCAGGCGTACCCGCTCGACCGGAACGGCCTCGGTGTCCACGACCGGGCGCTCGGCGTGCAGGGTCACCTCGTGTTCGGCCTCACTGATTTCCGGGCCGTCGTAGGCGTCACCGGTGTTGGCGTCGGTGATCGGCTCCCGCTCCAGCCGTACCTCTTCGTGCTCGACCGGAACGGTGACCTGCTGCTGCTCGGTCACCACGTACTTGCGCAACCGCGCCTTACCGGCCTGCTCGGTGCGGGTGTCGGTGACCAGGCGCTCCTCGGACCGGGTCATCGCGTTCTCGCCGCCCGCGTAACCGGTGTCGTCGCGGTTCTGGTAGCCGTTGCTGCTGGTGGCCGACACCCCGTAGAACGTGTAGAGCTCGTTCTCCTGGTCGTTCGTCAGCGGACCGTCGGCATCCACCCGAGGGGCGTCCTTGACCTGGTCCTTGCCGTAAGCCACGGTGACGCGGTCGCCGTTGGCGCTCGCGTCCCGCAGTGGGACGAAGGTTTCCTTGGTGCCGAACAGGCCCGTCTTGACGGTCACCCACTCGGGGTCGCCGCTCTGGGCGTCGAGGTAGACCTGACCGACCGAGCCGATCTTGTCGCCGTCGGTGCCGTACACGTCGGCGCCGGTGAGCCGGGCGATGTCGTTCTGGGTAATCACGAGGAGTCCTTCCGGAGGGGTCGGCTCACGACCGAGAAACGATCGGAGCGCACGATCGATGACCACCGAAGTGGTTATCCGAATCGATTTACAGCTCGATGATGCCCCTCGGTTTAGGACATAAACCGGCTTCGCCTCACTGCTTGGATTTCACTTGTTCTCGGTGAGCCGCGGTGGGCGCCGGCGGCGCGGCAGGAGCAGCGCGACTCGGTCCAGCAGTGCCTCGAGTGCTTCCTCGAAGTCCTGAGCGGCGACGTCGACCGACAGGTGCGGCTCGAGGCGCTGCAGGATCGGGTATTTGCTCAAGTCCTCGATCGGGGACACGTCGGGTTCCTCGACCGGGCCGGTCTCGACGCCGTGGGCGGAGACCTCGAGAAGCAGGTAACCGAGCAGGAAACTGCTGAACGCCCGGTAGACGGCGGCGGCGTTCTCATCGGAGAAGCCGGCCTCGGTCATCACCTCGAGCAGCGACTCGATCCACCGCAGACTCCGCAGCGGTGGCCGGACCCACGGTGCCGCCGGCGGCCGGGTGGCCACCAGCGGAAACACCTCGGGGTGGGCGAGGGCGATGCGGCGCAGGCCGTGGGCCAGCCGTTGCAGGTAGTCGACCCACCCGGCGTGCGCTTCCAGGTGTACGTCGGGGTCGCCGAACAGTTCGTCGACGACGGTTTCGACCACGCCGTCGAGCAGCGCCTCCCGGCCCGGCACATATCGGTACAGGGCCATGCCTTCGACGCCGAGGTAGGCGCCGAGGCGCTGCATGGTCAGCATCCGCAGGCCGTTCTCGTCGATGAACCGCACCGCGGCACCCAGGATGCGCCGCTGGTCGAGGCCGCTGCGCCCGGAACCCGGCGGGCCGGCGGGAATGGCCGCGGCCGCGTCGCCGCGCGCCTGCGGCGTGTCGGGGTCCTGCATCACGCCTCCCGCACTTTCCTGTGCGCCGTCGCATACCGCGCAAGCCTCCCATAGATGACGGTCCCGCGGTGACCGGGACGAGTCAGTCAGTGCAATGAGGGTTCCTGTGAAACGGTTTCAGCTTCCGCGTTTAGCTCATAAACAACGAGTGGTGAATGAATCGCGTAGATGGGATTGAAAGAGCGACGGGGTGGGGATTGCAGCGGTCGCACCCTCGGTCAAATAGGAGGCCCGCCCGTGAGCGCTGACCGTAACGACGCCCGCAAAGACGATGCCGATCTTGGCGCGGTCACCACGACGAAGACCGGTGACGACAAGCCCTTCGACTCGTCCGCGCCCGGGCCCGACGAGGGCCCGGACAGCCCCACCGAGTTGAAGGGCAAGGGCCTGTTCGCCGCGCTCAAGCGCACCTTCAAGCAGTACTCGCAGGACAACCTGTCCGACTGGTCAGCCGCTCTGACCTACTACGGAGTGCTGTCGATCTTCCCCGGGCTGCTGGTCATCATCTCGATGCTGGGCATGCTCAGCAGCAACGGCCAGAAGACCGTCCAGGACGCCCTGCATCAGCTGGCCCCGAACCCGCAGTTGCAGAACCTGGTCGGCACCGTCCTGGACCAGGTCAAAGACCCCGGTAAGGCAGGCATCGCCGCGATCGTGGGTATCGTCGTCGCGTTCTGGTCCGCCTCCGGCTACACCGCGGCCTTCATGCGCGCCGCCAACGCCGTCTACGACGTGCCGGAAGGCCGGCCGATCTGGAAGACGCTGCCTCTGCGGGTGGGGGTCACCGCGGTGGTCGGTCTGATGCTGATCATCTCGGCGGCGATCGTCATCTTCACCGGCAACCTCGCCAAGATCGTCGGGGACAAGATCGGTCTCGGCTCCGCCGCGGTGCTGACCTGGGACATCGCCAAATGGCCGGTGCTGCTGATCCTGGTCAGTCTCATGTTCGCGATTCTCTACTGGGCGTCGCCCAACGCGAAGACCGGCGGGTTCCGTTGGGTCACCCCGGGTGGTCTCTTCGCCGTCCTGCTGTGGATCGTCGCCTCGGCCGCGTTCGCGGTCTACCTGGCCAACTTCGCCAACTACAACAAGACCTACGGCACCGTCGGCGGCGTGATCGCCTTCCTGGTCTGGATGTGGATCACAAACATCGCGATCCTGCTCGGCGCCGAACTCGACGCCGAACTCGAACGCGGCCGGGCCATCGCGGCCGGACAGGACCCCACCGACGAGCCGTTCCTCGAGCTCCGCGACGACCGGAAGATCAAACCCGGTAGCGAGCAGGGCCTGAGTACCAACTAGCAGCTCGGGGCGACTGCCCGGCTGGTGATGAAGAGGAGTGCGGAAATGTCGAACGGATCGTTGCATGACCCGTCGCCGCCGGCGGCGTCCACATCCGAGCTGGTGAGCCAGGCCGCCGCGCAGATCTCGACCCTGGTACGCGACGAACTCGCCCTGGCGAAGCTCGAACTGGCCGAGAAGGGCAAGCGAGCCGGGATCGGCGGTGGCCTGGTCGGCGGCGCCGGTGTACTCGGCCTCTACGGGTTGGGCCTGCTCCTGGCGCTCGCCGTGGTGCTGCTGGACCTGGTATGGCCGTTGTGGCTGGCGCTGCTGGTCGTACTGGTCGTCGTGCTCGCCGCCGCCGGCATCGCGGCCGTACTCGGCAAGCAGAAGCTGAAGGCCGCCGTACCGCCGGTGCCCAGCGCCGCCGTCGCAAGCACGCAAGCCGATGTGAAGACCGTGAAGGCCGCCGTCAAGGAAGGACGCTCCTCATGAGTGACTCGCCGACGCCCACCGATCCGCAGCAGCTACGCGCGGAGATCGAGCAGACCCGCGCCGAGCTGGGCGAGACGGTGCAGGAACTCGCCGCCAAGGCCGACGTGAAAACCCGCGCCAAGCAGGCCCTCGGCGACGCCGGTGGCAAAGCCCGGCAGAAGCTGTCCGACGCGAAGGACCAGGCGGCGCAGGCGGTCGGCACCGTGGCGGAGAAGGCGTCGACGGCCAAGCAGCAGCTGGCCGACTCCGACCTTCCCGCACCGATGCGCCGGCCCCTGCCGCTGGCGGCGATCGCCGCGGCCGCCGCTGCCGTCATCGTCACGGTCATCGTCGGGCTGCGACGGAGACGTTCCTGAGCCAAAAGGCGGTCAAGCTGCGGCGAACGTGGCCCAGACATGCTTGGTCGGCGGGGTGCAGTACCAGCCGACGTCCACCGAGAAGGACTGAGCCAGCGCCAGCCCGCGACCGCCCATGTCCTGCACGCTTGCATCGGCCGGTTCGGGGACGGTATCGGGATCATGGTCGCTCACGTCGAGCAGAAACATGTCCCCGGCCCGCAACAGCTGCACCTCGGTCGGGGCCGAGCCATGGCGGATCGCGTTGGTCGCGAGTTCGGTCGCGACCAGCACCATCCGCTCCGGCACGTCACCGAGCCGGCCGACGCCGGCCGCACCTGGGCCATGAAGGACGTTACCCAGAGCGGCACGCAGACCTTGCAGCTCGGCTGTGCTGTCCAGAATCCAGGTGAAAATGACGTCGGCGTCCGGCGGAAGCGTCTGCGGAAGTCGGCTCATGGCCGTGCAATGCCCGGCCACCGGTTCGTTGAAGCATCCCCCGGACCGTCGGCCCGGAAAGCGGGGTCAGCAGCAGGAGCCGGTCTGCCCTTCGGCGGCCGGGGCGCCGATGGTGATCAACGTCAGAGGTGTGGGCTGCGCGGCCGGCGTGGCACAACAGTCGTCGCCGAGGATCGGGTCGCTGTTGCACACGCCGGTCTCGGGCAGATCGAGTTGCACGTCGCGGGCGGCGGCCCAATCCCCGGCGAGCGCGGCGACGACCGAGCGCGCCTGTTCGTAGCCGGTGGCCATGAGGAAGGTCGGTGCCCGGCCGTAGGACTTGGAGCCGATGGCGTAGTAGCCGGGCTCGGGGTGGGCGAGCTGGTCGACGCCGTGCGGCGGGACGGTGCCGCAGGAGTGCAGGTTCGGGTCGATCAGCGGGGCCAGCTCGCGGGTCGATCCGACGACGGGGTCGAGGTCGAGGCGCAGTTCGGCGACGATCGTGTGGTCAGGCCGGAAGCCGGTGGCCGCCACGATCCGGTCGGCGGTGATCTCGCGGCGGCCGTCGGACACGGCGACCTCGTCCGGCCCGGCGTCGACGCGCTGGACGCTGAAACCGGTCAGCAACCGGATCGCGCCGGATTCGACGTGCTCGCGCAGCCGGCTGCCCAGCGCGCCGCGGGCGGGCAGGGCGTCGGCGGT
Source organism: Actinoplanes sp. NPDC051343 (assembly GCF_044455125.1). Lineage (NCBI taxonomy): Bacteria > Bacillati > Actinomycetota > Actinomycetes > Micromonosporales > Micromonosporaceae > Actinoplanes > Actinoplanes sp. NPDC051343. The sequence goes on along the minus strand of NZ_JBITEL010000019.1, from coordinate 136,424 downwards.
CTCCCCGCCGTAGGTGCGGGCCGGGCCGGCCGCCCGGATCGCCCAGGTCACGGTGGTGCCCGGTTCCTGTTCGGCGAGCTCGGCGAGGGCGAGCAGGGTGTTGGCGGCCGAGTGCCCGGCGCCGACAACGAGGGTCCGGCGACCGGCGAACCGGTCACGGTCGCGGCCCAGGACGTCGGGCAAGGACCTTTCGATGTACGCCGCGGCGGCCGCTTCGCCGTGTGCGGGGATGCCGGAGGCGCCGAGGTGGTTGGGGGTGTGCCAGGTGCCGGAGGCGTCGATGACCGCGCGGGCGAGCAGGTCTTCGCCGTCGGCCAGCCGGATCAGGAACGGGGTGTCCTCGCGGCCGGTGCTGCGCAGCCGGTCCAGGCTGAGCCGGGTGATCGCGGCGACCGGCGCGTGGTAGCGGACGTGGTCTTTGATCGCCGGCAGGTCGGCCAGCGGCTGCAGGTAGTCGTCGGCGAGCTGCGCCCCGGTGGGCAGCTTGTCGTCGTCGGGCCGGGCCCAGCCGGCGTCTTCGAGGAGCCGGGCCGCGGCGGGGTCGATGTCGAAGCGCCACGGCGAGAACAGCCGCACGTGGCCCCACTCACGGATGGCCGCGGCGGGGCGGTCGCCGGCTTCGACCACGGTGAAGGGCAGGCCGCGCTCGGCGAGGTGCGCCGCGGCGGCCAGGCCGACGGGTCCGGCGCCGATGACGACGATGGGCAGGTGGTCAAGGTCGGTGGTCACGAAAGTGCCTCCTGGTCGGAGAAGAAGAGTTAGAGGACGACGGGGCTGCGGCGTTCGACGAGGACGGTGTCGCGCCAGCGGTTCGCTTGCGCTGCGTGGCGGGCGACCTTTACGCGTACGCCAATGGCGCGGAACCCGGCAGCACGGTGAAGCGCGACACTGGCCTGGTTTTCCGGAAAGATCGCGGATTGGATGGTCCAGATCCCGGCCGCCTCGGTCGAGGCGATGAGGGCGTCGAGCAGGGTCCGGCCGACGCCCCGGCCCTGAGCGGCGGGGTCGACGTAGACGGAGTGTTCGACGACGCCGGCGTAGACCGGACGGGCCGACACCGGGGAGACCGCGATCCAGCCGAGTACGGTGTCACCGTCGACGGCGACGAGCCGATGGCCCGGCAACTTGCCGGTGTCGAAGGCCGCCCAGGCGGGCGCGGCGGTTTCGAAGCTGGCGTTCCCGTCGTCGAGCCCGGCCTGGTAGATCGCGAGGACCGCGCCGGCGTCGGCGGGAGTCATCGGGCGCACGTTCACTCGCAGGTTCCGATCGCGATCGGGGCGGGACGGCCCATGACGACGTCGGCGGCCGACGGGAAGCAGTCGATGCAGCTGGTGTTGATGCGGTAGTGCCGGGCCGTGCCGACCGGTTCGATGAGCACGAACCGCACCTCGGCCAGGACTTTCAGATGCTGCGAGACGGTCGACTGCGCCAGGCCCACCGCGGCGACGATCTCGCCGACCGGCATCGGTCGCTGTTGCCGGGCCAGGTATTCCACGATCTGCACCCGGGACGGGTCGGCGAGCGCCCGGAACCACGAGGCGTAGGTCTCCGCGGTCGTGCGGTCGAGCAGGTCGGCCATCTTCCACCATTTTCATCGTCAATCGCCGATCAACGATGAAACTGTAGTCGTGTCGGCGGCGGCGAGCCAGGCGGTCGCCACGACCAGGCGACAGACGGCGGTCAGGGTGTGTGGGTCGACGCGGTCCGGGGTGTCGGCCGGGCTGTGATAGCCGCCCATGCCGGGCCCGATACCTACCGCGGCGAGTCCGGCCGCGGCGTAGCGGCGGTTGTCGGAGGCGACCGGGCCCGGTTTCAACGGCAACCCGGCGTGCCGTCCGGCCTGGTCGAGCCGGGCCAGCAACGCATGAGCGGGACCGCCGGCCTCGACTGCCGCCGCACCCTCGAGACGCCCGGCGCCGTCCACGTTGATCACCAGCGGAGCCGCCCCGGCTGCGCGGAGCTGGGCGGCATGGTGCGCGGAACCGAGGGCGCCGAGTTCCTCGGCGTCGAGCAGTGCGACCGCCAGGCCCGCACCGCCCGACCGGATCGGCGCAAGGACGCGGGCCGACTCCAGAACCACCGCGACGCCGGAGGCGTTGTCGGACGCGCCGGGCTGCCGCAGGCCGGGATGGTCGCCGACGCCGTCGTAGTGCGCGGTCAGCAGCAGGCCACCGGCTGGATGCCAACGCGCGAGCAGGTTCGTGGCGGTCCGGTCGACGCGGCGGATCGGCGCGCTCGCGGCCAGCCATCCCCGGCTTTCCGCCGCGATCATCGACGCGTGCGTCGCCGGATCGAGCGTCAACATCGGCAGCGGGCCCGGGTCGGAGCCGGCCAGCGTCGTGTAGTGCCAGCCGTCCGGATCGGTGCCCCGGCCGATCAGCAGACCGGCCGCGCCGTGGGCACGCCCGTACGCCTCGAACAGCGACATCCCCGACGGCACGAGCAGCCACCGCCCGACCGGATCATCCGTGCCGGCGACCATCAGATCGCCCCGGCGCGGCGACGGCAGGTCGGCCGAGGCCAGGTGCGGCTGCACCTGCCGGCCGAACGTCAGCCGCCGACGGCGCGAACGGTCGTGCCAGAACGCCTCGGGCACGGCGTAGATCTCCGGCACCGCGCGGACGGCGAACGGGACCGTGCTCACCTCGGCACCGATGCCGGCGAGCCGCTCACCGAGCCAGTCCCGGGCGGCAGCGCCGCCCGGGCTCCCGGCGCGGCGACCCCCGTACGCCCGGCCGGCCAGTGCGTCGGCAGTTGCCGTCATGCGCTCGGCATCGACCGCCGCGAGCAGTTCGGCCAGGGCGGGTGGCGTGGTCATCCGCAGCAGCCCTGACCGGCCGAGACCGCCTCGGTCTTCGCCGCGCTGCCACAGCACGCTCCCTCGGCGGACGCCTGCGCCGAAGTGCCGCAACACAGGCTCGACGCCGCAACCTGCGAGTTCGTGCCCGCACTGCTGCCGCAACAGCCGCTTGTGTCGGTCACCGCGAGCGCGGCGTCCGGAGTCCCGGTGAAACCGCCTGGTACGGGAGTCTTTTCGGTCATGGTCGTACGCTCCTCCGCTGTCGCCGGATTCGATGCGCGTCGGATCCGATGGTTATCGAATCCGAGACTTGCACGCGGGTTCGACTCATGTCAAGGTCGACGTATGTCGAATCCGCCTCGCGTCCTCGATCAGGTCGCCGACGCGTCGTGCTGCCCGCCGATGGCCCAGCAAAAGGTCGACGCCGCGGCTGCGGCATCGCTCTCGGGCGCGTTCAAGGCGCTCGGAGACCCCGTGCGGCTGCAGCTGATGTCGATGATCGCGTCGGCACCGGGCGGAGAGATCTGCGTCTGTGACCTGACCCCGGCGTTCGAGGTCTCCGAGTCGACGATCTCGCACCACCTGAAGGTCCTGCGCACCGCCGGCCTGGTCGGCTCCGAACGCCGGGCCAGCTGGGTCTACTACTGGCCTCAGCCCGGTCTCATGCGGCAGTTGGCCACCTTGCTGACCCCGGACGCCTGAATCGGCGGCGGCTTGACCCAGCCGGATAGGTCAGTGATCATTGAGTCAATGAACGCTGATCCTTCGCTCCGGGCTCGGGCCCGGGTGCACGCCGCGCTCGGCGACCCGGCCCGTCTGGCCGTCGTCGACGCGCTCACCCTCGGCGACGCCTCGCCGGGAGAGATCGGCGCCGACCTGGGCCTGCCGACCAACCTGGTCGCCCACCACGTCAAGGTTCTCCAGGACGCCGGCCTGATCGTGCGCACCCGCTCGGAGGGCGACCGCCGCCGCACCTACCTGCGGCTCGACCCGCACACACTTGCCTCGCTGACGCCCCCGCCGCTGCACGCCGGCGAGCGTGTCGTCTTCGTCTGCACGCACAACTCGGCCCGCTCCCAGCTGGCAGCCGCCCTGTGGCGCGACCGGGTCGGCGGCGAAGTCGCGTCGGCCGGCACCCGTCCCGCCGGTCGCGTGCACCCACGGGCGGTCAAGGTGGCTCACCGGCACGGCCTCGCCCTCGACCCGACCGGCACCGCCCACGTCAGCGACGTGATCGGCGACGGGGATCTGGTCATCGCGGTCTGCGACAACGCCCACGAGGGCCTCGGCGGCCCGGACCGGCGCCGCCTGCACTGGTCGATTCCGGATCCGGCCCGGGTCGACACCGACGAAGCCTTCGAGGCGGCCTACGCCGATCTCGACGACCGCATCGCGCGGATCGCACCCGCCGTCGACCGCTGAGGAGTCCTCGTCACCATGCTCCAGCTCGCCCTGTGGCGCCGTCTGCTCGCCGAGCTCATCGGCACCGCTTTGCTCGTCACCGCCGTGGTCGGCTCCGGCATCATGGCCAGCACCCTGTCCCCGCACGACGTCGGCCTGCAGCTGCTGGAGAACTCGGTCGCGACGGCGTTCGCACTCGGCGTGCTGATCCTGACCTTCGGGCCGGTCTCCGGAGCACATTTCAACCCGGTCGTCTCGGCGGCCGACTGGTTTCTCGGCCGCCGCTCCGGCGCCGGTCTGACCGGTAAAGACCTGGCCGGATACATCGGTGCCCAGACCGCCGGGGCGATCACCGGGTCGATCCTGGCCAACGTCATGTTCGCTCTACCGCCGGTCGCCTTCTCGCACAAGGACCGCAGCGCCGGGCACCTGTGGATCGGCGAGGTTGTCGCGACCGCCGGTCTGCTCCTGCTGATCTTCGCGCTCGCCCGCTCCGGCCGCGCCGCCGTCGCCCCGGCGGCGGTCGGCGCCTACATCGGCGGCGCCTACTGGTTCACCTCGTCCACCAGCTTCGCCAACCCGGCCGTCACCGTCGGCCGCGCCTTCACCGACACCTTCGCCGGCATCGCCCCCGCCTCGATCCCCGGCTTCGTCGTGGCCCAGATCGTCGGGCTGGTCGCCGGCCTCGGCCTGCTCGCCGCGCTCTACCCGGACGCCGCGGCGACCGCCGGCGACGTGGTCGTCGAGCACGACATCAGCGTCACCTCGGCCCGCTGAAACCCCGCTCCCACCAAAGGATCGTCGTCATGAGTGCGAAGCCCAGCGTCCTGTTCGTCTGCGTACACAATGCCGGCCGCTCCCAGATGGCGGCCGGCTGGCTACGCCACCTCGCCGGCGACGCCGTCGAGGTCCGCTCGGCCGGCTCGGAGCCGGCGGACCAGATCAACCCGGCCGCGGTCGAGGCCATGCGCGAGGTCGGCATCGACATCACCGACCAGACCCCCAAGCGCCTGGAATACGAGACCGCGCAGGACTCCGACGTCATCATCACGATGGGGTGCGGCGACGCCTGCCCGGTCTTCCCCGGCAAACGCTACGAGGACTGGAAACTCGACGACCCGGCCGGCCAGGGCGTCGAGGCCGTACGACCGATCCGCGACGAGATCCGCACCCGGATCGAGCGCCTGCTGGCCGAGCTGATCCCGGCCCGGTAATCGCGGCTCCGTCTCGCCGACGTCGGCGAGGGCTCGGACGATCGACCACACCCAGTGTCCGCGGCGAGTACGCGGGTAGAGTGAGCGGTGGATCAGTTCGTCAACATCGTTTGACGGGCCAGCGCCTACCGGGCGTGCTGCTCAGGTCTCGGCAGTCCCATAGGGCAACCTCCAGGTTTGAGGGCCGAGCGTTGGTAGGTATCGGATCGCCACCGAACTTTCAGTGTGCTGACGGACAACGTCGCGTCGGTTACCAGCGACGGGTCATGCACTGAGCATCACTGGCCTCTAAACGCCGTCATCGCCTTCAGCGGGTCCCGATGCGGAAACGACGAGGCCGTTGCGGCACGGCTGCGGCAGGTGGGTGCCGAACTGACCGGACTGACCGAGTAACACCGACACCACAGGAGACCACATGACCTCAGTGTTAGCCCCGCCAGCGGTCACTTCGTCACCGTTGCGCGAGTCCCCCAGGACCCTCCGCCAGAAGGGGGCGGACAGTTTCCACGCCGCGCTCGCCGCGGTCTTGACCGCAGGGCTCGAGGATGCTCTCGAAGCGGGTGACCACCCGAAGGCGATCAGCTTCATCAACCGGGGCTTCGCAGAAGGTACTCCGCAGCTGGGCTGCGAGCTTCTCGGCCGGGCCATTGCGGTCGTCGGGGCAGCCCGGACCTGGACCGTGCAGCTCGCCCCCCTGGCCCACGTGCGACAACGGTCCGCACCGCAGGGCGATCACCGTAGCTCCCTGGATTGACGCGGCCCGCCGCCTATCGAGTGCGATGAGAGGCGGCTGGCGCGGCCTCGCGCTGAAACTCGCCTTGGGATGACCAACCCAGCCATGGCGCGTCCGTACCGGTGTCGTCTGCGTCGATGGAGAGGCTCAGCCCTCGCCAGAGCACCTCTTCCTCGGCGCGGGCCTGGGCTGCTGTTGCGGCGTATTCGACGGCGTCGCTTCTGAGCAGGAGACGCGGTGGCGGCCGCGCCGCAGCGGCAACTTTCAAGATGGCTCGGCGGCTTTTACGGGTCTCTCCGTTCATGTCCGCTGGCCTCGCCCAGAGCTCGTACTCGGGTCGGATCGAGCGGTGTAAAGGTCTTCACCGGTCGCGCGCGGAGTCCGTTGCCGGGCGCCGGCTGAGGAATCTGCCGAGTGGCGCAGAATTGGGTTTCGCCGACCTCACGGACTCCGGACGGAGGACGTTTACCTGGTATGACAGGCAAACCACCGTTCGAGTCCGTCGTCGCCCGGCACGGCGCGACCGTGCTTCGGGTCTGCCGGGCAGTGCTCGGTCCGGTCGAGGCCGACGACGCCTGGTCGGAGACCTTCCTGTCGGCCATGCGGGCCTATCCGGACCTGCCCGGCGACGCCAACGTCGAAGCGTGGCTGGTCACGATCGCCCATCGGAAGGCCATCGACATCGTCCGTGCGACGGGCCGTCGGGCCGTTCCGGTCGCCGAGACGCCCGATAACCCGGTAACGGCCGACCCGATCGCTGTCCTCGACGGCGATCTGGTCGGTGCTGTGGCGGCGTTGCCCGCGAAGCAGAAACAGGCCGTGGCCTATCACTATCTGGCCGATCTGCCGTACGCGGAGGTCGCTGCCATCCTCGGCGGCAGTCCCGCGGCCGCACGGCGCGCGGCGGCCGACGGTATCGCTGCTCTGCGTCGCACCTATCCGGGTGCGACCCCAGGGAAAGGAGAACCCCGATGACATCGGACAACGAGCGCGATGATTTGGTACGGGGCTTCCCCGTCGACGCCGGCCACCTCGACCTTCTTCACCGTCGGCTGGCAGCGGCCGCGGAGACCGCCGGCATCCTGGACGTCGCCTACGACGTCGTCGACACGCCCGTCGGTCCGCTCCTTCTGGCCACCACCGATCTCGGTCTCGTACGCGTCGCCTACGCGGGCGAGGACCACGAGGCCGTACTGCAGACACTCGCCGACAGGATCAGCCCACGTGTTCTGCGGGCTCCGGACCGTCTGGCGACCGTACGCGGCCAGCTCGACGAATACTTCGCCGGCCGGCGCCGTACGTTCGACGTGCCTCTCGACTGGCGTCTGTCGCGCGGTTTCCGGCAGCTGGTGCTTCAGACCCTTCCCGAGGTCGGCTACGGCCAGACCGCCTCCTACTCGACCGTCGCACGTCTGGCCGGCAACCCTAAGGCCGTACGCGCCGCCGCGACCGCCTGCGCGACGAACCCGATCCCGGTCGTCGTGCCCTGCCACCGGATCGTGCGCGCGGACGGCAGCATGGGCGGCTACCTGGGCGGCCCCGAGGCCAAGCGGGTCCTGCTCTCCCTGGAAGCGGCGGCGTAGGCGCCATGCCGACGCCAAGACTCGACGACATCCGAGGCCTGCCTTCCATACCGTTGACCGAGCTACCCCGCAAGCCCTCTCAGCCGCCCGCACGCTCGAGCACGTCTGGACCACGGCCGGCGGTGACGTCCTGGATGTGGTCGCGTGGCCTGAGGAAGCCGCCTCCTGGCTGCGGCAGGCCGGCCGCTTCGCATCCGGGGAGCCCGACCTGTGGGTGCGCGCCACCCGAAGGCGCGGAGCCGTATCTGGACCCGGGCCGGTCCGGCCCGGTGGGCCCCCGGGTGAGCGGACGATGTGAGCTCGGCCGAAAGGCTGTGTCTCCGAGATCAGAAGAGTCCCCCGGCAACCACCCGGGCCGGCTCTTCCAGGGTCAGCAGAAGGCGCTTGCGGCGCAGGCCTCCGGCATAGCCGGTCAGTGCGCCGCTGCTGCCGACCACCCGATGGCACGGAATTACGATGCACAGCGGGTTGCGGCCGACGGCCTGCCCTACTGCCTGGGCCTGCGACCGGTCGCCCAGTTCCGCGGCCATCGCCCCGTAGGTGGTGGTCTGCCCGTACGGAATCTTGCGCAGCAGCGCCCACACCCGCCGTTGAAATTCGTCGCCTTCGGCGGCGGTCGGCAGGTCGAAGCCGGCGCGCTCACCGGCCAGGTATTGCCCCAGCTGAGCGCCGAACTCGCCGAACAGCGGGTCCTCGGGCGCGGCAACGTAGGCGCCGAACAGGTGCCGGGCCGGCTTGGGCCAGTGGCCCGGAAAATACAAGCCGGTGACGTGGCCGGCGGCCGCCACCAAAGTGATGTCGCCCAACGATGTGTCGATGACGGTGTGCCGTGCGGACATGATGCCGCCTCCCTACAGGTGGGGGGTCTTCTTCCGGTAGACGCTTCGAGGTGGGTTCAGGTGAGCTGGGTCGTGGCACGGCCGGAGGAAGTCCGTGCCACAACTTCAGCGCGCCGCGATGGTCACGCCTCGCGGATGAGGCCCAGCTGGCGCAGCACGGTCACGCCGTCGTCCAGGCCGATCTCCTCGGTGATCAGGCCGTCCACGATCTTCAGCACAGTGGTGCCGATGAAGTGCATCTTCTTGCCGGTACCGGCCGGAAGCGACCCGATCGGCATGTCGTCGAACGCGTCACCGGTCTGGGTGCCGCCGCCGATCCACTGCCCGACCACGTAGTCGCCCTCCGCGATCAGATCGGCCGTGCCGCCGAACGCGAGGTCCGGGAACGCGGCGCGGAACTTGGTCGCGAACGCGCGAACCTCGTCGCGGCCCCGGCACGGGGCGTGCAGCGAGTACTCGAAGCGGATGTCCGGGGCGGCGAGCTCGTCGATGACGGCCGGGTTGAAGTCGGGACCCCAGAACTCGGTGAACCAGCGCCCGACAACGGCCTTGTTCTCTTCGATTGACATGTGACTGTCCTTTGCGATGTCTCCGGCGCCCCAGCCGGGGCACTCACCGGGAAGACGCCCAGCCGGCGGCTGATGTGAGGCCGACCGCAAAGAATTCGGCGTGCGCCCGCCGAGTCGTACGCCGTTGCCGCTGACCGACCTCACGTTCCGGTCATCGCCTGCGTCTGCTCAGTAACGGATGAGAAAAGCCACCGGACTACAAAAGCGGCCTTAAGTTTGGAAGGAGCGTTCCAGTGAGCATGGACACCGTCGGCGGCCGGGAAATTTCCGGCCTTCTCGCCGGCACCGCTTTGCCCTCGGCCGACCGCATGCGGCGGCTGCACCGCAGGCTTGAAGAAAACTCTCGGCGGGCCGGGATCCTCGACGTCGCGTACACGACGATCGACACGCCGGTCGGCACGCTGCTTCTCGCCGCGACCGAGCGAGGCCTGATCCGGGTCGCCTATGACCGGGAGGACCTGGACCGGGCCCTGGAGATTCTCGGCACGAAGGTGAGCCCACGCATCCTGAGGGCGCCCCAGCGTCTGAGCGTCGCGGCGAGGCAGATCCACGAGTACTTCGGCCGCACACGAAAGGCGTTCGACGTGCCTGTCGATCCGTCGCTGTCCAACGGCTTCCGGCGCGCCGTGCAGGGCACTCTCCCGCGGATCGGCTACGGGACGACACGGAGCTATCGGCAGGTCGCGGTGACCGTCGGTCACCCTCAGGCCGTACGCGCCGTGGCAACCGCCTGCGCGACCAACCCCCTGCCGATCGTCGTTCCGTGCCACCGGGTGGTGCGTACCGACGGCGGCCTGGGCGGCTACATCGGCGGGCTCACCGCCAAGAGCGCCCTACTGGAACTGGAGGCAGCAGCATGAGCGGCACACCCACCAACGGGTCCTGGGCGGCGCGAGTGGCCGGCGGAGACTGGGTGCGGATCACCGACGAGATCAACGAGTACGGTGGCGCCCTGCTCCCACGGTTGCTGACCGACGAGGAGACCGTCGAGATCCGCACGATGTACGCCGACGACAGCCGGTTCCGCAGCACGGTCAACATGGGCCGGCACCGGTTCGGCGAGGGCGAGTACCGCTACTTCCGTACGCCCTATCCCGAGCCGATCGAACAGCTGAAGCAGGCCCTGTACCCGCGGCTGCTACCGATCGCCCGCGACTGGTACCGCAAGCTCGGCCGCCCGGCGCCGTGGCCGGACACCCTCGACGAATGGCTCGACATGTGCCACGAGGCCGGGCAGACCAAGTCGTCGGCGATCCTGCTGAAATACCGCGAGAAGGACTGGAACGCCCTGCACCGCGACCTGTACGGCGACCTGGTTTTCCCGATGCAGGTGGTGATCAACCTGAACCAGCCCGGCATCGACCACACCGGCGGGGAGTTCCTGCTGCTCGAGCAACGGCCCCCGGGCACAGTCCCGGGGCACGGCCACCCTGCTGCCGTACGGACACGGCTACCTGTTCACCACCAGCGACCGGCCGGTCGAGTCCCGGCGCGGCTGGTCCGCCGCGCCGGTGCGGCACGGAGTATCAGCGATTCGTTCCGGCGAACGGCACACGCTCGCGCTGGTATTCCACGACGCGGGCTGAGTATGTCGGAGACCAATAACCCCCGGTGGGCTCCGAAGACCTTTCGCCTCCTAGGGGCCGACCGGCGACCTTATCCCTCCACGACACCGGGAGCGTTCGGCGGCCACCGGCGATCGAGGATCTACGGGCGGCTCGACTGCCCGGCCGCGCTCCGTTCGATCGCCGGCGGCGGCTACGTGCGCCACCGCGTGTTCTTCGCCGACGAGACGACAGCGATCGCGGCCGGCTACCGCCCGTGCGGTACGTGCTTACCCGACAAATACCGCGCCTGGAAGTCACGAGATGTCGGTAGGCACGGTTTGCCTCGGCTGGCACTGGCAGCCGTACCGATACCCCCGGCGGGCCACCGACGTGAACGGCAATCAAGTCCTCGGCTTCCCGGACTGGTCGCCGCGACCGGTGATCCGCGCGCCGGCGACGACTACGCACCGGACACCGCACTGCTGAACTTCTACGAAGAGCACGCCCGCCTCGGCATGCACCACGACAAGGAAGAGCTGTCCCACGCGCGCCCGTAGTCTCCCTTCGATCGGAGACAGCTGCCGGTTCCGGTTCGGCAACACCCAGCGCCGCTGCGCCGACGCCACCGCCGCTTTGGTCCTGGCCATCGCCCGACACACCCCTAAGCGCATCAAGAAAGGCGGCGAAGAGCCGGCCCGCCGGACGCGACAAAACAAACACCTTCGGAGAAACAGCCCGCCACTACGAAACGAAGCCGTAGGTCACGTGCCCGCCACCATACGCATCGTCACGTTCGATAATGGCGCCCGTGTGACACCCGTCGTCCACACAGGCCGGACAGCAAGAAGGGCCTGACCCGCATCTCTGCAGCTCAGACCCTCAATGATCTTGTGCGCCCGAAGGGACTCGAACCCCTAACCTTCTGATCCGTAGTCAGATGCTCTATCCATTGAGCTACGGGCGCTCAGTGCTCCGCAAGCATACACACTGCCCCGGAACGCGGAGACTCCGGGATTCGAACCCGGGAGGGGCTGTAAAACCCCAACCGCATTAGCAGTGCGGCGCCATAGACCAGACTAGGCGAAGTCTCCCCGGTGACCGCTGGCCACCGATGCTTGAGGATACCGGACCGCTTGAGGGCCGCACAAAGAGGTTGCCCACTTGCGCGCCGCCGGCCCCGAACACGCGTCTCCAACAGGTGAAACAGGGCCGATCCGGCTAGCATGCGTCGGCATGGAGGAGAATCCGCGCGATACCCCCCGGGCCCATGATCCGCGGGCTGCGTTCAGCGCGGCCGGCGAGCCGGAAGAGCCGCCGGCCAAGCGCCAGCGGAAGGCCGCCAAGGCGGCTCCGCCGGTCGCATTCCAGCCTCCGGGTGCCACAGATCACCCCCAGCCAGCTGCGAAAACTCCGGGCCGTCCGGCTCCAGCTTCCGCTTTCCGTACGCCCGCCGTCCCCCCAACCGCAGCGGCGCCCCGCCCGTCGGAGACAAGCATCCCGACCCCTTCCGGCGACGAGCGGCCTCCCGCCAAGCAGCGCCCACGGCGGGGCACTCCCCCCACCGCAAAGCCGACCCGGACCCCCGAACCCACCATTCCCACCCAACCCAAGGCTTCCCCACCCCCCGCCGACGAGCCCGAAGCCCCCAACTCCCCGGCCCCCACCGCGCCGACCCCACCCAAGTCGGCGCCCCCGCGCCGCACCCCGGCGAAAAAAGCCCCGGCCAAGAAAGCCACTCCCCCCAAAAGAGTGAACCCGCCAAAGACCGCCCCCGCAGCAAACATCACCCCGCCCCAAGCCCCCACCCGCGGAGCCACCGGCCCGGAGCCCACCCAACCCGAGCCCACGCCGCCGGGTGCCAGCGAGCCCCGCCCCGCAAAATCAGCCCAAAAGCCGGCTCAGCCAAGACCCGCCACAACCGCAGCCCAGCAGGCCCCGACCAAGGCCACCCCAGCAAAGAAGTCCACCCCCCAAAAGCCCGCCCCAGCCAAGCGCCCTCCCCGAGCAGCGACCCCGCCCTCGAAGCCTCACCCCTCCGAGCCCGCACCCACGGCAGTCGCCCCCACTGACCTCGCCTCTGCTGACCGGCTCCCGTCTAGCGAGTCCCCAGCACCCGCGAAGCCGGTCCCGTCCGCGAAGCCGGCCCCCTCGGGAACGCCGAAGCCATCCGCGAAGCCGACGCTTTCGGGAATGCCGCAGCCATCCGCGAAGCCGATCCCGTCCGCCACGCCGGACCCGTCTGCGGATTCTGAGCCGTCTGCGACCCCGCCTGCCACGCCGATCCCGCCTGCGAGGCCGGAGCCATCTGTTAAGCCGATCC
>NZ_JBITEL010000019.1:0-123322 GCF_044455125.1 Actinoplanes sp. NPDC051343 | reverse complement strand
ATCCCGCCTGCGGGGCCGGAGCCATCTGTTAAGCCGATCCCGCCTGCGGGGCCGGAGCCATCTGTTAAGCCGATCCCGCCTGCGGGGCCGGAGCCATCTGTTAAGCCGATCCCGCCTGCGGGGCCGGAGCCATCTGTTAAGCCGATCCCACCGGCGAGGCCGGAACCGTCTGTCAAGCCGATCCAGCCCGCGAAATCCGAGCCGTCCGTCAAGCCGGTCGCCTCTGGCCAACCGGTCGTAGAAACCGGGTCCACGGCGCCGGCCGACACCGCCGCGCCGTCCGCAGGCACAGCGCCGGTGGTCTCCGCTACGCCGGTCGATCCGGGTGAGCCGGCAGCCCCCGCCGCGCGGTCAGCGCCTGCCGAGCCGGCGGCCAGGGACCCCTTGGGCGCGCCGGTTCCCGAGCGGCGGGCGACAACCCCCACTGCCTCGTCTCGCGAGAAGGCGGTTGCGCCCGCCCTGGAGACCGAGCTTGCCCCGCCGCAAGCCGAGGAGGCGGCGCCCGCCCATACCGACGCCTGGGCTCAGCTGGTTGCTGACCCCGCTCACGCCCCTGAGCTGCTTGCTCTCGCCGCGGTCCAGTCGATCGGGCCGCGGGCGCAGGAGTGGATTGTCCGCACCCGGCGTGACTATCCGAACGCCGGCCGTGCCGCCCTGGCCCGGCTCGCGACCAGCCAGTTTTCGCGGGTCGGCAGCCTGGGCAGCGTTTTCGGGGCGGTGGCCGGGTCGTACGCGCCGATGGTGCTGACCGGGACGGCCGCGGTCGCTCACGCCGAGCTGATTTTGCACGTGGCCGCCGCGTACGGGAAAGATCCGGCCGACCCGCAGCGGGCGGTTGATCTGCTGGTTCTCACCGGGGTCCACCCTGATCGGGAGGCCGCGGAGGCGGCCGTGGCTGCCGCCCGGCGCCCGGCCTACGACGAGGACGGCGGTGGCCTGCGGGCCGGGGCGTGGCGGCTTGGCCGGCTGATTTCCGGGCAGGTCGGGGGGTGGAGTGTGTTCCGCCTGATCAACCGCTATCTGCCCGGGGTCAGCCTGCTGGCCGCGTTCTTGACCAGCCGGGCCGCCACCGACAGTCTGGCGGCCCGGGCCAATGCCTTCTACCGCTCCGATGAGGGCTGAAGGCCGCCGATGGCGTCGAGCTGGGCGATCGCCTCGGCGGGCAGGGTGATGTCGGCTGCCGCGACGTTTTCGCGCAGGTGGGTGACCGACGATGTGCCGGGGATGAGCAGCATCGTCGGTGACCGCTGGAGCAGCCACGCCAGCGCGGCCTGCATCGCGGTGATGCCCAGCCCGGCCGCGACCGTGTCGAGGGTGTCCGATTGCAGCGGCTGGAAGCCGCCGAGCGGGAAGAACGGGACGAACGCGATGCCGTTTTCGGCGCAGTAGTCGACCAGCGGGTCGTCGCCGCGTACGGCCAGGTTGTAGAAGTTTTGCACGGTGACCACCGGCGCGATGTCGCGCGCGATTTTGACCTGGTCGAGGCTGACGTTGCTGACGCCGAGGTGCCGGATGAGGCCCTGCTGCCGCAGTTCGGCGAGGACCGCGAACGGTGTCGCGATGTCGTCGGCGTCGGTCATGCGAAGGTTTACCACGTCGAGCGCCGGCAGGCCGAGATGGTCGAGGTTGTCGTGGACGGCCTGGATCAGCTCGGCGCGGGAGATCGCGGCCGGCCACGAGCGGTCGGGGCCGCGGCGGGCGCCGACCTTGGTGACGAGGTGCAGGCCGGCGGGGTAGGGCGCGAGCGTCGAACGGATCAGCTCGTTGACGCTGTGCGGGCCGTAGTAGTCGCTGGTGTCGATGTGGGTGAGGCCCAATTCGACGACCGTACGGAGAACGCGCCGGGCCTCGTCGAGGTCGTCGGGTGGACCCCACGCCATCGGTCCGGCGAGGCGCATCGCGCCGTATCCCATGCGGGTGAGGGTGAGGTCGTCGGCCAAGCGAAGTGACATGTCCTCCAGAATGTCAGGCGCCCGGGGCGCGGCGCCGTTCGGCGTAGCTTTGCCGATCTTCCAGGGCGGCACGGATTGGGGAGTCATGATCATGGGGTGGCTCTCTACGGTTGGCCCGTAATGCCGTAAAGGAGGTCACGATGGGCGGATTCGGCGGTCGCGCCAGGAGAGGGCCGGCTCCTCTGGTCATCCTCGGTGGCGCGGCGGCGGTACTCAGCCTGCTGCTGGTCGCGCACCGGGCCGTACCCGGTTCGCCCGGCTCGCTGCTCGAGAGTGCCCTGCCCTGGCTGGCCGCACCGGCTGCGCTCCTGCTGATCGTCGCGGTTGTCACCCGACGGGTCGCGGTGATCGCCGTCGCGCTGGTGCCGGCCGTGATCTGGGCGGTCATGTTCGTCCCGGCGCTGGCCGATCACTCCCGGCCGGGCTCCCGCGACCTGCGGGTCGCCTCGCTCAACCTGGGCCGGTCGACGCCCGGCGAGGCCCTGCCGCCGCTGGTGGCCGAGCAGCCCGACATCATCGTGCTCGAGGAAGTCACGCAGGCTAACCGGGGCACGGTCACGAGGACCCTGGACGACGCGTACCCGCACCACACCGAGACCGGAACGGTCGCGATCTTCAGTCGGTTTCGTCTTTCCGACACCGAACCGGTCGACATTCACATCGGCTGGACGCGGGCGATCGCCACGACCGTCGCCACCGGCAACGGCAAAATCCGGGTTATCGCCGCGCATCTCGCGTCGGCCCGGGCCGACGAGACGGCCGGCCGCGACCGTACGCTCGCAGCCCTCGCCGCGGCCGCCCACGCCGACCCGAGTCAGCGGCTGATCCTGGCCGGCGACCTCAACACGGCGACCACCGACCGGTTGTTCCACGAGTTCGCCCCGCTGGCCGACAGCCAGAAGGAGGCCGGGTCGGGGTTCGGTTTCACCTGGCCGGCCGCCTTCCCGGTGGTGCGGCCCGACCACATCCTCGAGCGCGGCCTGACCACTCGACGGTCGTGGGTGGTCAAGGCTCCCGGCAGCGACCACCGGGCCGTGCTGGCCGATTTCGGCACGGGCGGCGCGGGCGCGGCGGTCACCGGAGATTCCTGACTCGCACCGTGGGACGCTACTGACGCAATGTGATCAATTCGTTACGGTGTACCGCGTGAGTCTGATCGAGGGGCCGGCGCGGATGGTCCGCGAGGCGCGGGATCTTGCCCAGATCCTGCTCGCCGGGCTGCCCCAGCGCTGGCGGCACACCGTCCGGGTCGCCCAGCGCGCCGAGGCGGTGAGCATCACGCTCGCCACCTCCGACGAGGCCGACACGCTGGTTTCGGCCGCGTGGCTGCACGACATCGGCTACGCGTCGTCCGTGCACGCCACCGGCTTCCACCCTCTCGACGCCGCCCGCTACCTCCACGCCCACGACTGGCCGGTCGAGCTGGCTGGGCTCGTCGCCCACCACTCGGGCGCCGACTGCATCGCCGAGGTCCGCGGCCTCACCGGCGCGCTGTCCGACTTCCCGGACGGTCCCCGCCCGGTGGCCGACGCCCTGGCCTACGCCGACCAGACGATCGGTCCCGACGGCCAGAGCATGACGCTCGACCAGCGCTTCCTCGAAATGCTTCAACGGCACGGGCCCGACTCACCCAACGCCGCGGCTCACCCGCGCCGCGAGCGGCGCCTGCGCGAGGCCGTACGCCGGGTGGACGCGCGCCTGGCCCGCCTCGGCCGCCCGTCGTACGCCGTCGCCCGAGCCTGGGTGGCCGGTTAGGGTCTTCGCTCGTGTGGATCAGCGATACGCGCGAGTCGTACGACACGGTGGCCGAAAGCTACTCCGAGATGCTGCGCGACGCGCTGGCCGACGCCCCCGACCAGCGCGGCATCCTCCGGCTGTTCGCCGAACTGGCCGACGGCCCGGTCGCCGACGTCGGCTGCGGCACCGGCCGCATCACCCACTACCTGCGCGGCCTCGGCGTCGACGTGAGCGGCATCGACCTCTCACCCGGCATGATCGCGGTCGCCGAGCGCGAGTACCCGGACTGCACCTTCCGCGTCGGCTCGATGACCGACCTGCCGTTCCCCGACGATTCGCTGGGCGGCCTGCTCGCCTGGTGGTCCCTGATCCACGTCCCCGACGACGAGATCCCCGGCGTGTTCGCCCAGTTCCGCCGGGTGCTCCGCCGGGGGGCACGCTGATGGTCGGCTTCAATCTGGGCACGGGCGAGACCTGGAAGACCGAGGGCTACGGCGGCCACCCGATGAGGGTGACGGTCTACCGGCGTACGGCCGAGCAGGTCGCGGCCGGGCTGCGCCAGGCCGGCTTCACCATCGACATCGACCTCCGCCTCGAACCCGACGACCCCCAACCGGGCGGCGTCCTCTTCGCCAGCTGACCCGGGGGTTGAAATGGCACGGTGGAACGCGCTCAGCGAAGTTCTCACCCGGGCGGGGGATTCGGTCCGGCTTACCTGGCCCGAGCTGGAAGGGATCGTCGGCGCCCTTCCGCCGTCGGCGGTCGAATATCGAGCCTGGTGGTCGGGCGACCGCTCGCACGTCGGGGTGTGGCGCTCAGCCGGCTACGCCCTGGCCGATCTCGACCTTGGCCGGTCCGTCACCTTCGCCCGCGCCGGTGCCCGGCGGCCGTCCGCACCGCAGCCGGTTTCGCGGGCCACCGACATTGTGCTGGTGACGTGCGTCAAGTCGAAGCTGGACCGGCCCGCGCTCGCGCGTGACCTCTACGTCTCGCCGCTGTTTCGGAAGAGCCGCGCCTATGCGGAGCGGAGCGGGCGCCGGTGGTTCATCCTGTCGGCCGAGTATGGCCTGGTCTCGCCCGACCAGCTGATCGAGCCGTACGAGCGGTATCTCCCGACGACACCCGCCAGCTATCGGGCGGCCTGGGGGCGCTGGGTGGTGGAGCGCCTCGACCTGTTAGCGGGCCCGCTCGCCGGGCGGGTGGTGGAGATCCACGCCGGTGCGGTCTATGTCGATGCCGTCGCAGATCACCTGCGGTCCAAGGGCGCCTTGGCCGTCAACCGGCTGCGGGGTCTGACGCACGGCGCCCGGCTGGCCTGGTACGACAACCAGCCGCGGGCGGCCGAAGCAGCGCCGGCCACCGCCGACCCGCCGGGCGACGATCCCGCCTCGGCCGTTGCGTTGCTGGGTGGCGATTCCGTGCCGGCTGTTGCGTTGTTGGACGGCGATTCCGTGCCGGCTGTTGCGTTGTTGGACCGCGATTCCGTGCCGGCTGTTGCGTTGTTGGACGGCGATCGCGGGTCGGCTGTCGCGCTGCCGGGCAGCGAACCTGCGTTGGCTGCAGCCGAACGAGGCGATGACGAATTGGCGGCGGTCGCCGCCGAGCTGATTGGCCCGCTGCTCGATGCCGGCTCGGCTGTCAGCCCGGCGGACTTCCTGGCCGGGGCGGGGGCCGGGCTGAAGGTGCCTGGCCTCTACAGCTGGTGGGTCGACTCGTCCGGGGCCGAGGATCTGTCCCGGGGGCTGGAGGAGCGGGTCGAGGCGGGACTCATCTACGCCGGGCTGGCCGGGCGCCACCCGCTGGCCCAGCGGCGCCCGGTCGACCAATACGCTGTGGTCACGCATCGCGGGCATGCACCTGGGCGGGAACCACGAGTTTTCCACCTTCCGCCGCACGCTGGGCGCGGTCCTGGCCACCGCGGCCGGCGCCGGCCGCATCGACGAGGCTGCCCTCACCGGCTGGATGGGGCAGCACCTGAAGGTGCGGACGGTGCGCTATGACGACCGGGACACTCTCGGGCGGCTCGAGGAACTGGTGCTGGCCGAGATCGACCCGCCGCTCAATCTGCAAGGCATGCCGCGGAATTCGCTGCGGGTCCGGCTCAGCGCGCTTCGCCGGTCTTTCCGTACGCCGTAAAAAGCGTTGCCCGGCTGGCTCGCCGGAATCTCAATCAGGAGTTCACGGGTTCGAATCCAGCCCCCACCCGGAAGCGGGTGGGGGCCGGCTGTTCAGGCGGTGGTGCAGGCTGGGGCTATGGCGCTGCTGTTTCCGGTGGCCTGGAAACCGAATTCGGTGTAGGCGCCCGCGGTCAGCTGGCCGTTGAAGTTGACGTTGGTGAATTGGACCGCGCCCGAGTTTCCGGAGTGGTTGCTGTTCCAGGCGTTCGAGATGGTGGCGCCCGCGGGCAGGGTCAGGTTGACCCGCCAGCCGTTGATCGCGGACGAGCCGGCGGTCACCCGGACGGTTGCCACGAAACCGCCGGTCCAAGAATTGAGTGACACGGCAGCCGTGCAGCCAGCATCACCTGGCGGCGACGTCGTGGGTGGGGGTGTGGTCGGCGGCGGTGAGGTCGGGCCGGTGCCTAGCGTCGGGGTGGTCCAGTCGATCCAGTCGGAGAGGCGGCCGGACGCCGCGCTCGAGATGTGGAACGAGCCTGCCGCATTTCCGGTCTTCGTCAGATATTTCTGGATGGTTTGCGTCAGCGGGGTTTTCCACTCCGGCCGGATCGCGCAGTGGTTGCCGTCCTGGATGTCCGACCAGTAGGTGATGTTCGGGCCGGCGCCGAGAGCCTTGTAGACCTCGGCCCCGCCCAACGCGGCCACGCTGCCCGACTTCGGGCCCAGGTTGACGATGTGCGGATTGTCCATGATGAACAGTCCGCGCGGGGCCACCATCGCGACCATCTCGTGGGTGTCGACCGGCAACCGGGACGGGCTGGCGGTGAACGACCCGAAGGCGTCGCCGAGCCAGGGCTGCTCGCCGTACGCGCTGCTCAAGCTCTGCGCGCCCTCGCCGGGGATGCCCCGGAAGATCGGCACGCCGGCGCTGCCCGACTCGATCGGCATGGTCAGCGCGATCCGCTGGTCGAACGCGCCGATCACGAACGCGCCCTTGCCGAACCGGGAGCAGCCGGTGACCGCGGTCGCGTCGGCGTTGAGGACGGTGCCGCCGGACTGCTCGATCACGTCGATGATCCGGCTGACGCCCCAGGCCCAGGCCATCAGCAGGCCGGTCGGGCTGGACGAGCCGTACAGGGTGTAGAAGGCGCCCTGCTTGTTGGTGCGGGGCGTGCCTTCCTTGCCCACGGCGTACGGGTCGTAGTTGATGATGGCCGCGCCCGCGGCCTTGATCGTGGCGGTGTCGGCGCCGAGGCCGCCGAGGACGACGACGGCCGGGAACGGGCCGGTGCCGCTGGGCAGGCTGACCGACGCCGAGAAGCTGGCGCTCTTGCCCTGGTTGGACACGTTGACCGTGATGTTGGTGCTGGTCACGGTGCCGCTGACGGTTTGCGGTCGGGCCGGTTTCTCGCCGTACACGAATTTCTCGGCCAGTTTTTTGATCTCTTCGCGGCGGCAGGTCCAGTCGCCGGTGGAGGTGATCCGGGTGCCGTCGAGTTTTTTGAACGGGTCGGGGAGTTTGGCGTTGGTGGGCAGCGAGCCGGCGTCGGGCAGGCCGGGGACGGAGCAGTTGGCGCCCTCGTCTTCGACGCCGGCGGCGGCCACCTGTACGGCGGCCGCCTCGGCGGCGGGTGTTCGGGGAGCAGCCAGCACTCCGGTGACCGCCAGCGCCGCCGCAGCGAGGACGAGGGCTGTCGGGCGGATGGTCACGGGAACTCCTTTCAAACGGATCATGGGAGCGCTCCCAGTTCCGAGTGTCCAGTGTCGAGGAACCCATTGAAATAAGTCAATGATGTGCCGGGGTGCGCCCCGCGCTCAGCTGACCGCCTGGGCAATCACCAGACCGACCGAGGCGGCACCGAAGCCGGCCACGATCGAGGCCACCACGTTCATCGCCGCGTAGAACCGGGCCCCGGTCCGGGCCAGCCGCAACGTCTCGTAGCTGAACGTCGAATAGGTGGTCAGGGCGCCGCAGAACCCCGTACCCAATAAAGCCGCCACCGGCGCACTCGCCGGGAGCCCGGCCAGCAGGCCCAGGACGAAGGAACCGACGACGTTGACGGTCAGCGTGCCCCAGGGAAAGACCGAGTCGTGCCGGGACTGGATCGCGCGATCGGTGAGGAAGCGCAGGGGTGCGCCGATGGCCGCGCCGAGCGCGACCAGCAGAACGGTCATCGGGCTCGCCGGTGTACGAGAAGGGACGTGACGGTGGTGCCGGCCCAGACCGCGAGCACCGCGGCGATCAGGGTCGAGGCCAGATAGGCCAGGGCGACCCAGGGAGCACCGGCCGAGGCGGCCTTGTGGATGTCGACGATGTAGGTCGAGAACGTGGTGTAGCCGCCGAGCACGCCGACACCCAGGAAGGGCCGTACGAGGCGGCGGTGCGGCAGCACGTCGGTGACGATCACCATGAGCACGCCGATCAGCAGGCAGCCGGTCACGTTGATCACGAAGGTCGACCAGGCGAAGCCGGACGCCGGATGCGGCCAGGCGGTGGCCACGCCGTCGCGGGCGAGGGCGCCGAGCACGCCGCCGGCCGAGATCGCGCCGAGCACCGGCAGAAGGCGGGGTGCGGGGGCGTCCACGTGGAGGTCGACGTCGGAGTCCATCGGCGCCGGGACGTGTTCGGTCACGCGTTACCCTAACCAGCGACGTTCACCTGGATCACCGCCGCCTAGGCTGGTCACATGCGGTTCGCTTGGGTGCTCTGGCCGGTCGGAGCGGTGATCCTCGGCCTGGCCGGCTTCCTCACCACGCTGCTTCCGAAGCGACGAGCCCGGGCGGCCACGAGCCGCACCGCGTGGTCGGCGGCGCAGGCCGCGATCGAGACGGCCGGGGTGAGCCGCGACGCCACCCCGGTCTCCGTCCCCGAGGCCGAGCAGTTGCTGCTGCGGGCCGAGTTGCTGGCCGCCCGGCACGGCGGCCCGGACGCGGCGGCCCAGGCGGCCGACTGGGCCCGGCAGGCCGACGGGCTGTGGCGAGCGGCCACCCGTGCGTAACCTCCGCTGGGTCTTTCTTCTCGCTGCCGCCGCCTCCCTGATCGTCTTTCTGATCGCGCAACGCCAGACCACCCATGTCAGCTACGCCGAGTCGCCGGCCACCGCGAACGTTCCCGAGGCCGGCGAGGTCCGCGGCGCGACCGTCCCGACGGTCGAGCAGATGACCGCGCTGGTCAAGGCCAACCCGGTGGTCCGGCTTGAAGGTTCGGTCGCCCATTGGGACGAGGCACGTGTACGCGCGGCGATCCTGAGCGCAGGCAGTGGTGCCACCGACACCCGCATCCTGGTCGCCCCGCCCGGCCTGCCGGAGGCCGAACAGGACAAGGTCCGCGACGTCGACGCGGCCACGATCCGGATCCTCGGCACCGAGGTCAGCGGTGGCATCTACCAGGTCTCGGGCACCGCGGCGGCGGACTGGCGGCCGCAGTTCGCGACCGGCGACGTCACCGCCCAGCTGCTCACGCTGATCGCCGGGCTGGCCGACCAGCCGCTGCCCAGCAGCCCCGACCTGCTGCAGCGCCGCGACCCGTCGCCCGCGGAAACCGCCGCGCTCGCGGCCGGGGCGCGGCGGATCACCGGCTCGGCCGCCTTTCCGGGCGCATCGGTGCTGGTGGTGACGCTGCCGCAGCAGCCGATCGGCAAGCCGATGCCGCGCTACGGCCCGGCGCTGGCCCGGCTCTACCCGGGCACGCCGATCGTGGTCGTGTACGGCGACTGGATCGAATACGACGGACCGTCGGCGGCCGAGTTCGCCGAGGTGGCCTCGGCCAGCTTCTACGGCCAGTTCGGCGACCGGCTGAGCAGCTACGCCTACTCGCAGCAGACCGTGCTCAATGCGTACCTGGCCCGGGTGGCCGACGTGCGGTACGCGGGGCTTTTCGACCGGCCGCTGCCGTACCGGCCCTTCGACCCGCTGCGGGTGACATTGCCCGCCCTGCCCTGGGTGTTCGCGGTTTGTGTGTTGATTTTCCTGGCGCTGTCGGTGCGGTCGATGCGGCGTCCGCCGGCCGTCCGCCGCGCCGGGACCCCGGCCCGGCTCGCCGCGCTCTCCGCCCTGGCGGTGGAGATGTCGCTGCTCACCGACCGGGCCGGCGATCCCGCGCTGACCCGCGGGATCGCCGCCTTGACGGCGGCGCGGGGCGCGCTCGACGACGATCTCGCCGATTCGCACGTACGCGACCTGCTCGCGACCGCCGAGTCCGAGTTGGACGATGCGGCCCGCACCCTGCCGTTCACCGGCTTCCGTCCGGAGGACTACCTGCGATGAGGCGCTGTCTCAACCCGTTCGCGCTGGCGGTGCCGGCCTGCCTGATCCTGGCCGGTTGGGCGCTCTGGTCGGGCGGCATCCTTGACGGAAAGATCGCCAAGCAGGTGCGCACCTCGTCGGTCTACGCCGCGCCGGGCACCGGGCTGGACTGGGCGGCGGCCGAACGGGTGATCGGCAACCGCCGCCTGGTCGTCATCTTGCCGGCGCCCGGATCCGACCTCTCGTCGACCTGTCACGGCGTCCAGCGGGCGGCCGAGGGCACGCTCGTGCTGGTGCTGAGCCGCAAGAAGGACGGGTTCGACAAGTACGGCTGTGCCTCGTTCGGCGGCGACTTCGGCAAGTCGTTCGTCTCCGAGCAGCTCATCTCGCAGGGCGTGGACGGCTTCGAGGACGAGCCGCTCGGCGCGGTCAAGGTGGCCGCGGTCAACTATGACCTGCTGGTCAAGGCGGGCAGCGTCCCCGACGGCGCCCGCACGATCAGCCCGTCGCTGCCGCGCTACCTGGTGGCCGTCGCGGCCCTGGCCGCGGTGCTGCTGGGCACCGCTTTCCTGTACGTCGCCGGCCGCCGGGCCGGCCGGGCGGCCGCGGCCCGGGACGTACGCCGATCGGCCGCGGCCGACAAGACCGGGCAGGCGAGCGCCGCGGTCGCCGCGCTCGCCCAGCGGATCGTCGACCTCGACGCCAAGCCCCTCCGGGCGGCGGCCGAGCGCAAGTATCGCCGTCTCGCCTCCGACTACGCCGACCTCGTGCGCGAGGTCGATACCGTCGACCCCGACGCGTTGATCAAACGCGTCGAGACGCTGGGGCGGCGCTGCGCCGACCTCGAGCGCGTTTAGGGGGCGGACATGGCTTACTTGCAGGGCGGCGTCGAGGTGCGGGTGACCGGCCGGCGCATCGTCGCGACGATCATCGACGGCTTCGTGCTGGGGGTGCTCTACCGGCTGTCGACCGGGGTGTTCGGCGGCCACTACGACTCGGATCTCGACTTCACCCGGCTGACCTCGAAGGCCGGCCTGGGCTGGGTGGTCGTGGCGTTGCTCTACTACGTGCTGCTCGAGGGACTCTTCGGGCGTACGGTCGGCAAGCTGATCACCGGCATCCGGGTGATCGACGCCAAGACCGGCCGCACCCCGGGCCTGTTCACCGCGTTGATTCGCACCCTGCTGCGGATCATCGACGGTATCGGGGGCTACCTGCTGGGCTGGATCGTGGTGATCTGCGGCGACCGGCGCCGGCGTCTCGGCGACATGGCGGCCGACACGCTGGTCATCCGGAGTTAATGCGCGGCGGCGATCACCTGGGTCAGGGACGTGTGCAGGCGCTGCAGGTCCTCGATCGGCATCCCGAGCCTCGACACCACGGCCGGTGGGATCTGCTCGGCCCGGGCCCGCAGCGCCCGGCCGCTCTCGGTCAGGGTGATCGCCAGGCTGCGCTCGTCGGCCCGGTCGCGCTCGCGGCGCAGGTAGCCGATCGCCTCGAGCCGCTTGAGCAGCGGCGACAGGGTGCCCGGGTCGAGTTGCAGGAGGCGGCTCAGGTCGCGCACCGAGAGCGGGGCGTGTTGCCAGAGTGCGAGCATCACCAGGTATTGCGGGTGGGTGAGGCCCATCGGTTCGAGCAGCGGACGGTAGAGCGCCACGACGCTGCGCGCGGCAACCGAGAGCGCGAAGCAGACCTGCTGCTCCAGGGCCAGCGGGTCGGTGTCAGTCAGCTCACTCACCTTGTTGTCTCCTCACTTCACCGGTTAGTGTACCGATAGTTGGTGTACCAACCATTGGCAGACCAAGCATTGATGGCCAGGCAGTTAGGAGAAACCGGTGGCCGAGACCCCTGGACGGCTTTCGAACTGGTGGCACCGCACGTTCGACGACTGGGCGTTCCGTTCCATGATCGGGCCCGCCCAGGTCAAGGGCGCGGTGCAGGGCTGCGACGAGGATGCCCGCGAGCAGTGGAAGCGCGACCTGGAGAACCGCAAGCGCTACACCCGCGAGCAGCGCGAACGCGCCCGCGCCACCCGCAGCGCTAGCTGAGCCGGCCGACGCACCGGGGGCACCGGGTCGGACACGGCGTCAATGCGGCGGCCGACGCCAGCCCGCTGGTGTGCAGGATCGTGCTGACCGCGTCCTCGGCCCCCGGCGCGGTCAGCACCCGCTCGCCGGACACCCCGAGCCGGTCGTCCGGAGCCCACCACCCGCGGGTCTCGTCGACGGTGAAACCCCGGTCGGCGTTCCGTCGCACCGTCTCGTCGAACGGCACGTCGAAGTAGTAGACGTGGCTCGGTCCGCGGTGCCCGCCGATCAGCCGGTTCAACACGCCGGCATAGCGCTCCCGGTGCAGGATCCCCTCCAGCACGACGTGATAGCCCAGGTCGAGCAGGTTGCGTACGGTGCCCGTGATGAACTCCGGCGCCACCGCACCCATGTCGGTGACGTCGTGCTCCCGGAGCACGATCCGGCGCAGATAGTCCTGCTCGACCAGCGCGCAGCCCCGCCCGTAGCGCCGGCGCACCCCGTGGGCGGCGGTCGTCTTGCCGCTGCCCGAGTTTCCCCGGATCACGATCAGCGTCGGCGCCGGTGGCATCCGTTCATGATGCCGTGCCGGGACCGACGCGGTCGGAAGCCGGGACGTCGGCGCGGTGCCCGGTGCCGGCGAGATGCTTCCGGATGCGCAGCAGCACGTGGCCCGGCGATGCGGCGACGAAGGCGGCGTGGTCGACAAGAGCCGCGATCAGCGGCAGTCCACGCCCGCCGACGGTGAGTGGATCGGGCAGGCCGGCACTGAATCCGAGGCCGTCGGGAGAGGTGCCGCGGTTGCCGATCTCGATCAGGCAGTCGTCGTCCTCGATGACGACCGCGACATCGACCGTGCTGTCGGGATCGGAGTGCATCACGGCGTTCGCGCACGCCTCGGAGATGACCACGGCGAGGTGGTCACGCACGTCCGATTCGGCGCCGGCGAGACCCAGCAGCGTGATGAGCAATTGGCGGGCGCAGGTCACGGAGGTCGGCTGCCGCGGTAACGACAGCGTCATGCTGAGGTGCACTGCGCTCCTCCTCACCCGGCCCGGCCTGTCGGACCACGTCCACCTGGGGCGCAGTACGCGGACGTGGCGCCGGCCATGGACGGCTCTACCCAAGCCGGGGAACGCCAAACGATCGGTGTGGGTTGCGCGGCAGTCCGGTTACCGGCCGCCTAGGGTTGGGCCGAGCATTCGATCAGGCGGGAGGTCCTCGTGGATCTGCTGGTGGAGACCAGGCCGGGCCGAGGCTGCGCGGTGGTGGAAGTTCGCGGTGACCTGGACATGGCAACGTCTCCGCAGTTGCGGGAAAGCCTGCAAAGGCTGATCGACGGTGGGGAACGCCAGGTGGTGGTCGATGCGAAAGGGCTCGGCTTCATGGATTCCAGCGCCCTGGGCACGCTGGTCATCGTGTTCAGGGCGCTGCGGGACGTCGGCGGCAACCTGCGCCTCGCCGGGGTGCAGCCCGCCGTGCGGAGCGTCCTCAGCATCACCTCGGTCGATCGCGTGATCGACGTATTCGACACCGTCGAGGCGGCCGAGGCGGTCATGATGTCAACCGGCGGGTAGCGCATCCGGCAGGGCGGGGCTGGTCCGCGTCTGCTCGGCGCCGGCCCTGGTGCGCCTTTTCTCGTTGTGCCCGTCGTGCCAATCCAAGATCAGCAGGGTGGCATCGTCGGCCAGCATGGGGCCGGCGACCTCGAGCACGGCGTCCGCCAACGACCGCGCGGCCTCCCGCGGATGCAGCGTCGCCATCTCGCGCAATCGTGCCGACAGGTCGACGCCGGCGGCCTTGCGCTCCCGCATGCCGTCGGTGATCACGACCAGGCGGTCACCCGGGCGCAGAGCGATTTCTTCGGCACCAAAGGTGGCCTCGGGGAACATGCCCAGGGGAAAGTTGCCGGTTAGGGCCAGTTCCCGGACGTTGCCGTCGCGGACGAGCAGCGGCGGCACGTGACCGGCGTTGAGCAGCGAGCAGTTCCCGGTGCGCAGATCGAGGCGGCCCAGGACCGCAGTGAGATAGCTGCCAGGCACGGCGGAGTGCTGCGCGATGGCGGCGTTCGTGGCGTCGGCCTGCTCGACCAGACCGGCCCCGCGGCGGCGGCAGTTACGCAGGCTGCCCACACCGAGAGTGGCCGTCAGCGCGCTGGCCACCCCGTGCCCCATCGCGTCGGTGACACTGAAATGCAGCACGTCGCGGGCGAGGCTGTAGTCGAAGGTGTCGCCGCCGATGCTGGCCGCGGGCTCCAGCCAACCGGACAGTGTGAAGGCGCTGGCTTCGCAGGTGAAAGCGCCCGGCAGCAGACGGCGTTGAATCTCGGCCGACAGGCTGAACGGCGCCGTGCGTTGCCCCCACTCGAACAGGTCGGTGTGCCGCCGGTTGGCGATCACGACGAATGCCAGCGCGTGCGCCGTGCGCGTTATCTCCCGCAGCACGTCCGCCGCCGGCTCGTGCGGCAGGACCATCTCCAGCAGGCCGATCACCTCGCCGCGGTCGGTCACCGGCGCCAGCACCGTCCATCCGTCGGTTCCCGACAGCACCTGCAGCGTCTGAGTGCGCAGGGCCTGCTCGGCCGGGCCGCCGTCGAAGGGCAGAACCGTCGCGACCTCGTCACCCGCCCGCCGGCTGCCGCCGCCCTCGACGGCCGGGGCTTGCGCCAGCCGGACCAGCGCCCGCCCGCTGAGATCGGCGATCAGGAAAGAGACCGTACGCGCGTCGAGTGCCGTTGCCAGGTCACGCGTGACCGCCTCCACTGCGTCCACCGGCGCGGCGTTCTCCGCTGCGTCCAGGATGCCGGCCAATATCCGCCCCGGATTGCTCTCCACCCCTGCAGCGTACGAGAGTAGCGGTGGTCGGCCGCGCCATCACCGGCCGATCACCGGACCGCCCTTCCCCGCGCCGCGAATTGCGTCCAGGATCGGGAGATGGGCAACCGGGGTGCGGCGGTCGGAGCGGGTCTTCTCCTCGCGGTGGCGGCCTGCGGCGGCGAGCCGGCCCCCAGGCCGAGTGCCTCAGCGCCGGCCATATCCTCGCCGCCCAGTGCCTCAGCCGCGGCCAGTGCCTCAGCGTCGCCGTGCACCGAGCCGGCCGGGCAGGTGGATGCGCCGGGTGACGGCTATCGAGTGGTCGCCGCCGTGGTCGCGGTGCCGACCGATCGGGTTCTGGGGGTGGCGACGTCCGGGGAGCCGGCGGCCGAACTGTTCGCCAAGTGGGGGCTCCTGGTGCGCACCGGGGAGACGGCCGAGGTCTCGGCGGAGTCCGGGCCGGCCCTGATCGGCTGGGGAAGTTCGGCGGTGCCGGCGGCGAGCGTACGGATAACCGCCTGCCGGGAAGGCAGCCGGCCCTGGACGGCATTTGCCGGAGGCACCTGGCTGAACGAGCCGGCCTGCGTGCCGCTGCTGATCCGGGCCGGCGGCCGAAGCCAGCACGTCCGCCTGCCGATCGGAGCGCCCTGCGACTGACTGCCGCGCAACGGCGCCCCAGCAACGGCGCCGGAAAATGGACGCCCCACCAGCGGTGCCGCGGAATCGGTGCCCCACCAGCGGTGCCGCGGGATCGGTGCCGCGGGATCGGCGCCGTGCGGACGGTGCCGCGCGGCCGGCGCCGCGCGGACGGCGACGTTGCGGAGAGGCGTCAGGTGGCGGCCAGCGCCTCGGTCGGCGCCAGGCGGGCCGCACGCATCGCCGGGTAGACGCCGGCGACCACGCCGACCACCAGGGCGCCGCCGATGCCGCCGCCCACCGCCCAGACCGGGATGACGGCCGGCCAGTTCTGCCACGTGGCGTACCCGGTGGTGGCCGCCACGCCGAGCAGCGTGCCCGCCACGCCGAGCAGCGTGCCCGCCACGCCGAGCAGCGTGCCCGCCGCGCCGCCCATCGCGGCCAGCGCGATCGACTCGGCCAGGAACTGGATTCTGATCTGGCCGCGGTGGGCTCCCAGGGCCCGCCGCAGGCCGATCTCGCGGCGGCGTTCCAGCACCGAGATGACCATCGTGTTGGCTACGCCGATGCCGCCGACCAGCAGTGACACTCCGGCCAGGCCGAGCAGCAGGGCGCCGAAGGCCGACTCGGTGGCCCGCTTGGCGATCAGCGCGTCGGACGGGCGGCTCACCTGCACCAGGCCGGGCAGCTGCGGGTTGACCGTGGCCGGGAGCACCGCCCGGACCTGCTCGAGGGCCGGTTCGAGGCAGCGTACATAGAGGACGGTCGGGTGGCCGTCGAAGCCGAGCAGGTAGGTGGCGACGTCCCAGCCGACCAGCACCGACTGGTCGAGGTCGGTGGCGAGCGGCACCGGCGCCAGGATGCCGATCACGGTGAACCAGCGGTTGCCGATGCTGATCTGCTGGCCGGGTTTGCGGAAGCGATCACGCTACTTCGAGCCATGACCGAACGCCTCGAGCGTGCAGGTGTGCTCGAGCTCGGACTCGTTGTCGGGGACCACGGTGTCCGACGAGTCCCACGTCCACTCGCCCGGCTTGGTGACTCGCACCATCATGCCGTGCGCGCGCAGGCATTTGACGTTGTCGTTCCACTGCGCGGCGTAGTTCGGGTTCTTGTCCTCGTCGAGTTCCGGCGGCTGCAGCGGCAACTTGTACTGGCAGGCCACGTAGGCCGACTTCGGCTCGCCACTCTGGTCGAGCCGGCGTCCCGGCCCGGCCGGCCCGGCCTGGTCGACCGGGTTCACCTTCACGCCGTGTGCGACCAGACAATCGTCATAGGCGGTGAACAGACGGCTGGACTCGGTATCGCTGGTGTCGAGCCGAAGCTGAGGACGGGCCGGCGCCGAGGCCGGGGCGGAGGCGGAAGGTGCCGCGCTGGCCAGCGAGGCCACCTGGGGAGCCGCCGCCGGTGAGCTGCAGGCGGCGGCCAGAAACAACGGGGCGAGCGACAGGAGCCGGAGATGACGCATGGCCAGCACACTGGCCAGGACTTGTCAGGATCCCGTTGTCATCCGGTAGTGGTCCCGTGCTGAGTGGGTTTGCGGCCGTGAAGGGCGCCTAGACTCGCCGCCGTGTGCGCATATGTGCTGGTCGCGGAGGACGACCCGAAGCAGGCCGAGCTGGCCCGGCGCTATTTGGAGCATGAGGGGCACGCGGTGGTGGTGGTCGGCGACGGCCGGGCGGCGCTCGAGGAGGCGCGGCGCAACCCGCCCGACCTCATGGTGCTCGACGTGATGATGCCCCGGGTCGACGACCTGCAGGACCTGTCCGCGGCCGACGCGGGCGAGCTACGGCTGCATCCGCAGCCGATCGATCTCGCCGATCTGCTGCCGGCGGTCGCCGACGCCTTTGCCGCGTCGGCCGACCGGGCCGGGGTCACGCTGACGGTCCACGCGCCGCCGGCTCTGGTCACGGCCGATCCGATCCGCCTGCGCCAGGCGGTCGGCAACCTCGTCACGAACGCCATCCGGCACACACCGGCCGGTGGATCGGTCGCGGTTTCCGCGCGTACGGAATCAGACGCGCACGTGATCGACGTCGCTGACACCGGACCGGGGTTGTCGGCCGCGGAGCGGGCGTTGGTTTTCGAGCGCTTCTGGCGGGCCGAGAAGTCGCGCAGCCGGCAGACCGGTGGCAGCGGGCTCGGCCTGTCGATCGTGCGGAAGCTGATCGAGGCGCACGGCGGCACGGCCACGGTGACCAGCGACCCCGGCGCGGGCTCGACGTTCAGCCTGCGGTTGCCGCGCTGATCTCCCGGTGGTTTGCACACGCTGAAAACCCGCGTGCGGCACCTGCCAGAATGGGACCGGAGTTCATAAACACCGGGCCGAGCGGCTGTGCGGCCCGGCCCGGTGTTTACATGCCGAAGGGATTGACCGTCCGATGACCAGCAGCGTCGAGTCCGACTGGGTTAGCCGTTTCGCCGATGAGGTGATCGCCGAGGCCGATCGCCGGGCGCCCGGAAAACCGATTGTCTGCGCCTCGGGGCTGAGCCCGTCCGGGCCGATCCACCTAGGCAACCTGCGCGAGGTGATGACCCCCCATCTGGTCGCCGACGAGATCCGGCGGCGCGGGCGCGAGTGCGTGCACATCATCTCGTGGGACGACTACGACCGTTACCGCAAGGTACCGGCCGGCATCGACGAGGCCTGGGCCGAGCACATCGGCAAGCCGCTGACCGCGGTCCCGGCGCCGCCCGGCAGCGCCTTCCCCAACTGGGCCGAGCACTACAAGGCCGCCATGATCGACTCGCTGGCCGAGCTCGGGGTGGTCTTCCGGGGCATCAGCCAGACTTCGATGTACACGAGCGGTGCCTACCGCGACCAGATTCTGCTGGCGATGAGGCAGCGCGCGAAGATCGACGAGATCCTCGGGCGCTACCGGACCAAGGCCCCGGTTTCGAAGCGGGAAACCGACGAGGCAGCGGCGGAGGCGGCCGAGGGCTCGGGCGCGGCGAGCGAGGACGACGGCGGGTCGGCCACCGGCTACTACCCTTACAAGCCCTACTGCACCGCGTGTAACAAGGACCTCACGACCGTCACGGCATACGACGACGAGACGACCGAGATGTCGTTCACCTGCGGCGCCTGCGGCCACTCCGAGACCGTTCTGCTGAAGGACTTCAACCACGGCAAGCTGGTCTGGAAGGTCGACTGGCCGATGCGCTGGTCCTACGAGGGCGTGGTGTTCGAGCCGTCCGGCGTCGACCACAGTTCCCCCGGTTCGTCCTTCGTGGTCGGTGGCCAGATCGTCAAGGAGGTCTTCGACGGCGAGCAGCCGATCGGCCCGATGTACGCGTTCGTCGGCATCGTCGGCATGGCCAAGATGAGCTCGTCCAAGGGCGGCGTGCCGACCCCGGCCGACGCCATGCGGATCATGGAGGCGCCGCTGCTGCGCTGGCTGTACGCCCGTCGCCGGCCCAATCAGTCGTTCAAGGTCGCGTTCGACCAGGAGATACAGCGGCTCTACGACGAGTGGGACTCGCTGGCCGCCAAGGCCGCCGCGGGCACCGCGCCGCCGGCCGACGCGATCGCCTACGACCGGGCCCGGCGTACCGCCGAGATCGAGCTGCCGGTGACGCCGCGCCCGCTGCCCTACCGCATGCTGGCCTCGGTCGCCGACATCACCACCGGCGAGCCGACCCAGATGCTGCGCATCCTGCACGAGATCGACCCGGCGCGGCCGATCGAGTCGCTCGACGAGGTGCGGCCGCGGCTCGACAAGGCGACCGCGTGGGCGACCGGGCAGCTGCCGGTCGACCAGCGCACCCGGGTGCTCGACAAGCCCGACCTGGAACTGCTCGACTCACTCGGCGCCGATCAGCGGCGTTCGCTCGACCTGCTGCTGGCCGGCCTCGGCGAGCACTGGTCGCTCGAGGGGCTGACCACGCTGGTCTACGGCGTGCCCAAGCAGATGCTGGGCCTGCCCATGGACGTGAAGCCGACGGCCGAGCTCAAGGCCGTGCAGCGGACGTTCTTCGTGCTGCTCTATCGCCTGCTGGTCGGCAAGGAGACCGGCCCCCGGCTGCCCACGCTGCTGCTGGCGACCGGCGCCGACCGGGTGCGGGTGCTGCTCAGCGGCAGCTGAAAAGCGGGTCCGCGGGGGGCCGGGTTTTTTGGGAGCATCTTCGCCATGATTCGGCTCTATTCGATGTTCTTTCTGATCGATCTCGCGCTGATGGTGGTGGCGCTGATCGACTGCCTTTCGGTCGAGGAGTACGCGATTCGGGCGCTGCCCCGGGTCGCGTGGGTGTTCTTGATCCTCCTGTTCTCACCGATCGGCGGAATCGCCTGGTTCATCGCCGGACGACCGGCCCGTCCGGTTCGGCTGTCGAGCGGCGAGGTGTGGCGTCCGGGGAGCGGTTTCCCCGAGTCGCAGCGTCCTCGGCGGTCGGTCGCCCCGGACGATGACCCGGAGTTTCTGCGCGGTCTCGCGGCCTCCCGCAAGCAGGACGAGACCCTGCTCAAGGACTGGGAGGCCGACCTGCGACGTCGCGAGGAAGAGCTGCGGCGGCGTCAGGACGGCGCATAGCAGGGCCCGGTCGAGCCTCGCACGATCAACTCGGTGGCCAGCTCGACGTGCAACGCGTCGAGCCGGTGCCGTTCCAGGAGCCGGATCAGCAGGCTGACCGCTATGCGGCCCATTTCCTGCAGCGGCTGCCGCACGGTGGTCAGCCGCGGGCTGGTCGCCTGGGCGAGGTCGATGTCGTCGAAACCGGCCACTGACAGGTCGTCCGGCACCCGCAGCCCGAGTTCGGCCGCCGCGGCCAGCGCCCCGGACGCCGCCTTGTCGTTGAAGCAGACCAGCGCCGTCGGCCGGTCGGGCAGCGCGAGCAACTGCCGGGCCGCGAAGTGCCCGAAGTGGACGGTCGGTTCGCCGGGCAGGGCCAGTGCCGAGTCGGGCAGCACGCCCGCGTCGGCCAGCGCCGAGTTGTGGCCGGCCCGGCGCGCGTTGCTGGCCTGCCAGTTGTCCGGTCCGGCGATCAGCCCGATCCGCCGGTGCCCCAGTTCGACCAGGTGACCGGTGAGGCTGCGGGCGCCGGCGAAGTGGGAGGCCGAGACGGCGGCGATGTCGCGCGGGACCTCTTCCCGCGGGTCGACGATCACGAACGGGAAGCCGGCCGACTGCAGAGCGACCAGTTCCGTCCCGGGCTCGGGCGGCAGCACGATGATCGCCCCGGCGATGCCGGCCCTGGTCGGCAGCGTCGGCAGCACCGAGGCGTGCTGGGCCGACTCGCCGGCGTTGAGCACGACCGGTCGTCCGTGCAGGTCGAGGGTCTCGGCGATCGACGACACGATCAGTCCGAAGTAGTCGGTCAGAAGGTACGGGCAGCGCAGATAGATTGCGCCGGTCGCGCGGGCCGGTGCCGAGCGCCGCCGCGGTCCGGGTCCGCCGAGTTCGGAGAGGGCGCGCTGGATCAGGTCGCGGGTTTCCGGGGCGACGTGGGCCTGATCGTTGAGCGCGCGGGAGACGGTCGCGATCGACATGCCGGTGTGGGTGGCGAGATCGCGGACCGTGACACGGCGATTTGTTACAGGCCCTTGTTTCATGAATTGCAGCGTAGCTGGTCATTGACAGGTCTGACTTCGCCTTGGTTTCCTCGGTGTAACAGAAACATCCCCCAAATGTTTCAGTTGTTACACGACGAGGAGTCCCCATGAGATCCATCCTCGCTTCGGTCGGCGCGGTCGCCTTGGCCGGCACCGCGCTCGTCGCCGTCCAAACGCCCGCGCAAGCCGCCGGCCCCGCGGTGTCGGTCGTGGAAACCACGGCCGACAAGACCCTCAAGCTCTCCCCCCAACCCGGAGCCACCTTCAACGCCGGTGGCGGCTCGGGCGGCCAGACGATCACGATCAACCCGAACACCACGTACCAGTCGATGGTCGGCTTCGGTGCCTCGTTCACCGACTCCTCGGCCTGGCTGGTCTACAACTCGCCGCAGCGCAACGCGATCATGAGCCAGCTGTTCGACCCCAACTCGGGCGCCGGGCTCAACTTCCTGCGCCAGCCGATCGCCGCGTCCGACTACTCGCGGTCGACATACAGCTACGACGACACCGCCGGTGACACGTCGCTGTCGCACTTCTCGGTCGCGCACGACAACGCCTACATCCTGCCGATCCTCCAGCAGGCGAAGCAGCTCAACCCGGCGACGACCGTGATGGGCACGCCGTGGAGCCCGCCCGGTTGGATGAAGACCAGCAACTCGATGGTCGGCGGCGTGCTGACCGCGGCCAACCGGACGGCCTACGCCAACTACTTCGTGAAGTTCATTCAGGCGTACGCCGCGGCCGGCATCCCGATCTCGCTGGTGACCCCGCAGAACGAACCGGACAACGACCCCGGCAACTACCCGGGCATGAAATGGCCGGCCGGCGACGAGGCGACGTTCATCAACAGTTACCTCGGCCCGGCGATCCAGAACGCCGGCCTGAGCACGAAGATCCTCGGGTACGACCACAACTGGGACGACCCCGGCTATCCGACCACGGTGCTGGCCAACGCGGGCAACTACACCGCGGGTACGGCCTGGCACTGCTACAGCGACGCCAACGGCGTGAGCGCGCAGACCCAGGTGCACAACGCGTACCCGAACAAGGACACCTACTTCACCGAGTGCTCGGGCACCAGGTCGGCGAACGACGACAGCACCTTCGGCGACACGCTGATGTGGCAGACCGAGCACCTGATGATCAACACGACCCGCAACTGGGCCAAGTCGGTGCTGACCTGGAACATGGCGCTCGATGCGAACGGCGGCCCGTCGATGAACTGCACCAACTGCACCGGTGTGGTCACGGTCAACGGATCGAACGTCAGCTACAACGCCGAGTACTACATGCTCGGCCAGGCCAGCAAGTTCGTGAAGCCCGGCGCGGTGCGCATCGACTCCAATTCGTTCGGCGCCGGCGGTCTGGAAGACGTCGCCTTCAAGAACCCGGACGGCAGCCACGTCCTCCTCGTGCAGAACGCCGGCGGCGGCAGCAACACCTTCAACGTCAGCGAGAACGGGCAGTCGTTCACCTACACCCTGCCCGCGCGCTCGGTCGCGACGTTTGTCTGGACGCCCGGGACTTCTTCGAGTGGCGGCCTTGACCCGACCAAGTGGTACACGGTGGCCAACGCCAACAGCAGCAAATGCGTCGACGCGGCCAACGGCTCGACCGCCAACGGCACCGCCCTCCAGCAATCGGCCTGCACGGCCGGCGATACCAGCCAGCAGTGGCAGTTCCAGCCGACCGACAGCGGCTTCTACAAGATCGTCGCGCGCAACGCCGCCACCCAGGCCTGGAACGTGACCGGCGGTGCCGGGGCCACCGGCAACGGGGTCAAGGTCCAGGTCTGGGCGTACGGCGGTGGCACCAACGAGCAGTGGCAGGCCGTCGCGCACCCGGACGGCACGTACAGCTTCTCGCCCCGCAACAACACCGGTAACTGCCTCGATGTGACGGATGTGTCCATAGCCGACGGTGCTCTGCTCCAGCAATGGGCCTGCTCCGGCGGTAACGCGCAGAGCTTCCGAATCACGGCACAGAGTTAGGAGTCGCGTTGTTCCGTTCCGCAGCCGCGGCCGGTGCCGGAGTGATCGCCCTGATCGCCCCGGTGCCGGCCTTCGGCCACCCAGCACCCACTCCCACCGCCCGCGTCTGGATCACCACGCCCGACGGCAGCCAGTTGCTGGCTGACAAGGGAACCGTGGCATTCGGGGGTCCCACAACGACCGTGCCCACCGTCGTGGTCGACCCCGGACGCGGCTTCCAGAGCATGACCGGCTTCGGCGCGTCGATCACCGACTCGTCGGCCGCGGTTCTCTACGGCCTGGATCAGCAGGCCCGCGACGCGGCGATGAGCTCGCTCTTCAAAGCCGACGGGATCGACTTCCTGCGCCAGCCGATCGGCGCCTCCGACTTCACCGACGAGCCGCCCTACACCTACGACGACGTGCCGGCCGGTCAGACCGACTACGGCCTGCGGCACTTCAGCGTCGCCCACGACAGGAGCCAGATCCTGCCGCTCCTGCGCCAGGCCGAACGGCTCAACCCGCACCTGACCGTGATGGCCACCCCGTGGAGCCCGCCCGCCTGGATGAAGACCGGCGATTCGACGATCGGCGGACGGCTGATCGACAAGCCCGAGATCTACCGGGCGTACGCCGCCTACCTCGTCAAGTTCGTGCAGGCGTACCGGGCCGAGGGCGTACCGATCGACCTCCTGTCGGTGCAGAACGAGCCGCAGAACGTCACGCCGTCGATTCCCGGCACCGACATGGGCTCGGTGCAGGAGGCGAAGGTCATCGAGCAGCTCGGCCCGATGCTGCGTGCGGCCGGCCTGCACACCAGGATCCTCGGCTACGACCACAACTGGACCGAGCACCCGGGCGACGTCGGCAACACGCCGCCGGACGAGACCGCCGACATCAACCACTACCCGCAGAACCTGCTCGCGTCGCCGGCCGCGAAGTGGATTTCCGGTACGGCCTACCACTGCTACTCCGGTGACCCGAGCGCGATGACCGCGCTGCACAACCAGTTCCCGGCCAAGGACATCTATTTCACCGAATGCTCGGGCAGCCAGTCCGGCGATCCAGCCAACACGTTCTCGGACACGCTCAAGTGGCACGCCCGCAACCTGATCATCGGCAACACCCGGAACTGGGCGAAGAGCGTCGTCAACTGGAACATCGCGCTCGACCCGGCCGGCGGCCCGCACACCAACGGGTGCACCGGTTGCACGGGCGTGCTGACCGTGGCTCCGGACGGCACGGTGACCCGCAACGCCGAGTACTACACGCTCGGCCACGTGGCCCGCTTCCTGCAGCCGGGGGCGCGGCGCGTCGCCAGCACCTCGTTCGGCACCACCGGCTGGAATGGTCAGGTGATGGACGTGGCGTTCGTCAACCCGGACGGCAGCACGGTGCTGGTCGCGCACAACGAGAACGACAACCCGCAGACGTTCGCCGTGCGGGAGGGCGACCGGGCGTTCACCTACACGCTGCCCGGCGGGGCGCTGGCCACCTTCGTCTGGAAGGGGCGGTTCGCTACGCCGCGGCCGGTCGACCCGGCCGGGTGGACCGCGACCGCCGACCCGGCGCCGGCGACCGGGGACGTGCCGGCGAACGCGGCCGACGACGACGCGAGCACCCGGTTCAGCACCGGGACCGGTCAGCAGCCGGGGCAGTACCTGCAGGTCGATCTGGGCCGGGTGCGTTCGGTCGGTGACGTCGTCTTCGACACCGGGGTGTCGACCGGCGACTATCCGCGTGGCTATGCCGTAACGGTCTCGACCGACGGCAAGCACTGGACGACCGCGGTCGGCCACGGTGTCGGGAGTGGACAGTTCACGACCGCTGACCTGCACGGCCGGTGGGTGCGGTACGTCCGGATCACACTCACCACGGCGGCGCCGGACAACTGGTGGTCGGTCGCCGACGTACGCGCGTACAACAATTAGCGGACGCACCGCGGCCGTTCCGACAAAGTGTGCCTGAAAGCAGGTTCTGTGCCTGTTTCATAACGAAAGTCCGGTTCGGCGCCCTAGCGTGAGCCGCAATGACGAAGACAGCAACCGCCGTACGCATCCCGACGGCACGCCGCGGACCCGCCGGAACGTCGCAAGACACGTTCCGGCGGGACGTGGACGGGCTCCGGGGCGTTGCGGTCGCGCTGATCGTCCTCTCCGACGCCGGCGTGCCCGGCCTCGGTGGCGGTTACCTCGGCGCCGACGTCTTCTTCGTGATCTCCGGCTACCTGATCGCGGTGCTGCTGCTGTCCCGGCGGATCGGCACGCAACGGACGATGCCGTTCCTGGTCGGCTCGATCGTCGGCGGGGCGCTGGCCTGGTCGGTTCTGCACGCCACCGCGTGGTCGGACTTCTCGCCGGCCACCCGGGCCTGGGAACTCGGGGCGGGCGCGCTGGTCGCGCTGGCCGGCAACGACCGGCACCGCATCCCGCACCGGCTGGCCGGCGGCCTCTCCTGGCTCGGACTCGTGCTGATCGCGGCGGGGGCGCTGGTCTTCCGGCCCGACCCGGCACTCCCCGGATTCGCCCAGGCGGTCCCGGCGCTCGGGGCGGTGCTGGTGCTGTGCGGCCGGGGCGACGGTCTGCTCGGACTGCCGCCGGTGCAGTGGCTCGGCCGGATCTGGTGCCCGCTTCTGCTGTGGCACGTCCCGGTGCTGATCGCGGCCGGGAAGACGCCGGGCGGCGGCGTGGTGGTGCTGCTGAGCGTGGGGCTCGCGCTCACGACGTACGTCCTGGTGGAGCAACCGATCAAGCGCAACGCGCGCCTGCGGACCTCGCCGACGCTGACGCTCGCGGGTTCTCTGCTGATGATCGTGGCGCCGCTGGCGGCGGTGTGGTGGACCCTTCCCCGATTCGGAGCCTCGGTCGCGCATGTGCCGCTCTAGAAACCTTGTCGTGCTGCTGGCGATGCTGACCGGACTGGTGACCGGCTGCAGCGCCTCGGAGAGCCCCCGCCCGCACCCGTCGGCCCAGCCTGCCCCCGTCGCCCGGCTGGCCCCGACCAAGGTGCTCGCCGCGGTCCGGCGGGCCCCGGCGATCCGCACGCTCCCGCCCGGCCTCACGCCGCCGCTGACCGACGCCGGGCAGGACCTCGGCTTCGACAGCGACCGGTGTGAGGCCGGGCCGTCGGCGACGCGGATCGACGCGTGCGTCTTCGGCGACCCGGCCAGCTCGACGCGGGTCGTGCTCCTCGGCGACTCCCACGCCGGCATGTGGCTGCCGGCGCTGGCCGAGATAGCGGACCGGCGGCACTGGCAACTGACGTTCTACGGCAAGCCGGGCTGCCCGGCACCGGACCTCACGTTCTTCAATCAGCAGCTCGGCCGAGCGTTCACCGAGTGCGACGAGTTCCGGGCGTTCGCCGCGGAGAAAATCCGGGCCGCACGGCCCGATCTGGTGCTGGTCGCGGACTCCAGCTATGCCGCGAAGGCCGGGCCGGGCGAGTCGGTCACGGCCGCGGAATGGCAGGACGGGCTTACGCGTACGCTCGCAGGCCTGCGCCGATCCGGGGCGCGAGTGGTCGTCATCGGCGACAGCCCGGTGCTCGCCGCGAGCGCCCCGGAATGCCTGGCGGTGCACGCTCGCAACACCGTCACCTGCTTCACCACCGAGGCGAGGGCCACCGCGCGACTCCTCAGCGGTGCCGACATGGCGGCGGCCCGGGCGAGCGGCTCCGGCTATGTCTCGGTGCTGCCGTGGTTGTGCGGCGCGGTGTGCACCCCCGTCGTGGGGAACGTGCTCGTCTACCGCAACCAGTTCGATCTCACCGCGACCTACGCGCGGATGTTGAACGGGGTGCTGGAAGCGGCGCTGGTGCAACAGTTTCCGCAGGAGAATGCGCCGTAGTGCGCGGTGTTCTCCGGTTTACCCGCGGCCGGTCTCTCTGTGGCCGGCCCTCTTCCGCGGCCCTCTTCCGCGGCCCTTTTCCGCGGCCCTCTTCCGCGGGCGTCTTCCGGCGGCCGCTTATCGGCGGCGGTGGCGGCGCGCGAGGATGAGCACGCCCGTGGCCAGGCCCGTCGCTGCTGTCGTGATCGCTGCCAGCGGCAGTGCCTCGCAGATGCGGGCCGTGATCTCGGCCGTCGTCTGACGCACGTGCGGCCTCGCCGCCAGCGCCGCCAGCCTCGATCTAGGCTCCTCGACCTCCGGCCGGTCAGTCGTTCCGATGCTCATGCCTTCCGCCCCCTCGGATCGCATCCTTCACCGCCTCGACGTCGCGGCGGCCGCTGGCCATCGCCTCGAGCGGCTCCGGCGGCACCGCCCGCTTCACCTGGGCCCGGCCGATCAGCGCGGCCACACCGGCGACCAGCAGGACCGCGGCGGTGGTGATCAGTGCGGCGGCCCAGGCCGGAAGCGCCACCGCCAGCAGCGCCCCGATCGTGAAGATCAGCGCGCCGACCCCGTAGAGCGCGAACACGGCGGCCCCGCCGAACAGACCTGCTCCGGCCCCGGCGCGCTTGGCCTTGGTCGTCAGCTCGCGCTTGGCCAGGTCAAGTTCGTCGCGGACCAGGGTCCGCACGTCGGCGGCCAGCCGCTCGACCAGTTCCGTTTGAC
This sequence comes from Actinoplanes sp. NPDC051343, assembly GCF_044455125.1. Classification (NCBI taxonomy): domain Bacteria; kingdom Bacillati; phylum Actinomycetota; class Actinomycetes; order Micromonosporales; family Micromonosporaceae; genus Actinoplanes; species Actinoplanes sp. NPDC051343. The sequence continues at coordinate 95,727 of NZ_JBITEL010000019.1, read as the reverse complement.
TCGCCATACGCTCGGGATACCCGGCCGGGCGGCGGTCATACCTACTGTCCCACCTGGCTGACCTCGGTGAATGGCTTATCGTCCCACCACGTCGCGTGGATGATGAAGCTCTTGCCGGTCTTGTTGAAGTAGACGGCCATGTTGTCGGGGGAGTCCTGGACCTTCTGTACGGCGTACCCGTCGGCGGGCGTGGCCGTGACCAGTTCGACCACGGCGTCGGAGGTCATCTTGATGACCGCCTGGCCGCCCTCGACCCGGAACGAGCGTACGTAGGTGCGCACGCCGTCGTCGCCGGTGGTGACCGTCCAACCGTCTTCGGTGGTGGTCGCCGGGGTGGTGGTGCTCTTCGTGGTCGGCGGCGGTGTCGTCCTCTTGGTCCGCTTCGGTGTCGGGGGTGGTGTCGGCTTCTTCGTCGCGGGCGACTCGGTGATCGCCGGCAGCGGCGTCGGGAAGCTCGTCTGCGCGGCCGGCAACTGCTGAAGGCTGGACAGCGCGGTGTCCTCGGGCGCGGCCGTGCGCAGCACCGGCGTCAACGCCACCGACGCCAGCACGATGCTCGCCGCCGTCGCGGCCAGCCAGCCGGCGATCGGCGTCCACCGGAAAGATCGCACGAAGCCATCGTCTCACTCCCCCCTATGGTGTACGCCATGGCGTTGATCCTGCTGGTCGAGGACGACCGCATCATCACGGCCGCCCTGTCCCGGGCCCTCACCGAGGCCGGGCACGTGGTGCGGCCGGTCGGTCTGGCCGCCGACGCACTGCGGATCGTCACCGAGGAGCGTCCCGACCTGGTCATCCTCGACCTCGGGCTGCCCGACATCGACGGCACCGACGCGCTGCGGATGATGCGGTCGGTGTCCGACGTACCGGTGATCGTCGCGACCGCCCGGCGGTCGGAGGCCGACATCATCGCCCTGCTCAGCGCCGGCGCCGACGACTACGTGACCAAGCCGTTCTCGGGCGGCCACATCCTGGCCCGCATCAACGCGGTGCTGCGTCGCGCCCGCACCACCCAGGCCGAACTGCCCCCGGTGATCACCGTCGGCGAGCTGATGATCAACCCACGCCAGCGGCGTGCCGAGCTGGGTGGGCAGCCGCTCCAGCTGACCCGGCGCGAGTTCGACGTGCTGGCCTACCTGGCCGAGCGGGTCGGCCAGGTGATCAGCCGGCGCGAGCTGATGAACGAGGTCTGGAACCAGGCCCGGATCGGCGAGGAGCAGACGATCGACGTCCATATCAGCTGGCTGCGGCGCAAGCTGGGCGAGACGGCCGCGCAGCCGCGGTTCCTGCATACCGTACGCGGTGTCGGCGTGATGATGGTCGATCCGCGGTGAGGTGGGCGCTCAACCGGCTGGCCCTCGCGATCACGTCGATGGTGGCGCTGGCGTTCCTGGTGCCGCTGGCCGTCGCCACCCGGCAGATCGCTCACGACCGGGCGCTCGGCGACGCCCGTCAGCAGGCGACGTCGCTGGTGACCGTGCTCGGGGTCGACGCCGATCCGTCCCTCCTCACCAACGCCGTCGCTTCCACCACTGCGGGCAGCACCGGCCGGCTTGCCGTACATCTGCCGTCGGTCGGGACGATCGGGACGTCGCACGCGTCGGCGGGTGACATCTCGGTCGTTTCGCAGGATCGGCGCTCGGCGGTCGTGCCGGCGCCCGGCGGCGTCGCCTACCTGCAACCCACCGTGCTCACCGACGGCCGGACGGTCGTGGTCGAGGTCTACGTGCCGGACGCCGAGATGCACCGCGGGGTGTGGACCGCGTGGTTCGTCCTCGGCGGCCTGGCGATCGCGCTGGTCGGCGGCTCGGTGCTGCTCGCCGACCGGCTCGGCAGCGTCCTGGTGCGGGCCACCCGGCAGCTGGCCCAGTCGACCCGGCGGCTCGGCGGCGGCGAACTCACCACCCGGGTGACCCCGCTCGGCCCGCGCGAACTGCGCGACGCGGCCAACGCCTTCAACTCGATGGCCGACGACCTGCGCAGCCTCCTGGACAAGGAACGAGAGCTCGCCGCGGACCTCTCGCACCGACTGCGCACGCCCCTGACCGCGCTCCGGCTGGACGCGGAGGCCATGCCGCCCGGCCCGATCGCGGAACGGATGCGGCAGGCATGCGACCTGCTCGACGAGGAACTCGAGGCCATCATCACCGGCGCCCGGCTCGGCACCGAGGCCCGCGGGCAGGAACGCACCGACCTGGTCGAGGTGCTGGCCGACCGGCTGGCCTTCTGGTCGGTCCTGGCCGAGGACCAGGAGCGGCCGTGGGAGGTCGTCGGCGGCGACGTGCCGGTGATGCTGCCGGTGCCCCGCAGCGAACTGATCGGCGTGGTCGACGCCATGCTCGGCAACGTCTTCTCCCACACGCCGGACGGAACGGCGTTCCGGGTCAGCGTCTCACCGGATGGTCTCCTGGTCGACGACGCCGGCCCCGGCATCGCGGACCCGGCCTCGGCAGTGCAGCGGGGCGTGTCGGGGGCCGGCTCGACGGGGCTCGGCCTCGACATCGTGCGGCGAGCGGCCGAGGCGTCGGGCGGCCGCATGGTCATCTCGCGGAGCCCGCTCGGCGGCGCCCGGGTCGGCATCTTCCTCAATGCCCCCGTTCCGTCACCACCCCCACGCCGCAAGCGCTGATTTCTGCGTAATCGTCCCTTTTGCGGGCGTACGTTACGTGAGTGATCAAGACTCTGTTGGCACTGGTCCTCACGGTTCTACCCGCCTGGGATCACCCGGGGTATGACGCCGAAAACAGCTACTACAACCCGCACGAGTCGGCCATCAACGCCGACTCGATCAACCACCTGACCCGTACATGGTCGGTCCGCCTGCGCGGGACCCAACCGGCGTGCGCGGCCCCGTCCGCCCCGCTGATCGCCGACGGCCGCGTCTTCGTCACCGACGCGATGGGCATCTCGGCCTACCAGGCATCGGACGGTCGCCGCTTGTGGCACTTCACGTGGGAAGCTCCGGACGACTCGAGCACACCGGTGCTGGCCCTCTCCGGCAGCCTGCTGATCGCCGCCAACAACGACTGCCACTCCAACAGCGACCCGGACGGGTTGCTCACCGCGGTGAACGTCGCCACCGGCAAACCGGCGTGGCACGTGGCCACCGACACCCCGGTCTTCACCTTGGCCGTCGACAAGGGCGCAGCCGTCATCTCCGGTTCGTCGCCGTCGGACGAGCTGACCACGCTCGCCTTCCGAGCCGCCGACGGCAAACCCCTGTGGAACAAGCCGTTGTTCTCGTCGTCGGGAGTCTCCGCCAACGGCCGCCTGCTGCTGACCCAGGCCAACACGACATCCGCGGCCGACATCACGACCGGCGCAGTCCGCTGGACCCACCCGACGGCGTGGACAGCCCAGGCGGCAACCCCGGGGGGCAACCACTTCGTGGCAACGGCCGGCACGACGCTCGCTTTCCTCAGCGCCACGAACGGCACGGTGACGTGGTCGGCCCCCGGCAAGGCGAGCACGCTGATCGCCACCGACGGCCGCCGCATCTACCGAGGTGACGACCGCACCATCGAGGCCCTGGACAGCCGCAACGGACACGTGGCGTGGTCCCGCGAGCTGCCCGCGGAAGCCACCCAGCCGTTGCGGGCGGGCGAACTCATCTACACCGGCGGCCCGATCCTCAACGCAGCGACCGGCACGGTGACAAGCCCGGCCACCGCCTACCCCGGCCACCAACTCGCAGTCGGCGGCCACCTATACACCGTCACCGACACGACCCTGTCGTCGTACGCGCCCTGATCGGTAGGTCTCCGGCGGGCTCAGACGTTCGGGTGGTCTCATCAGCCGTTAGACCCGCCGATTCTCAACGTTGTCGCGGCCCGGGTGGACTAAGTTGCACTCCTAGCCGGCATGAGGAGTGACGAGGGTGGGCCTCTACGTAGTTTTCGCGGACTGGGCCAGGCGCTTCGGCGTTGATTCGGCGATCTCGAGCTTCGGCGACTCGCTGCCCGAGGAAATGGTCAAGGAGTTCTCCGGCCAGTTCCTCGAGGACATGGAGAAGGTTCGGGCGGGCGGCCCGCCGATCATCGCGGCCGGCTCCGACGACTGGTACAGCGGGCCGGGAGAGAAGGATCTCTATTGGCCCGCGCTCCGGGCCGAGTTCGCCGACGAGGGCTGGCCGGAGGAGCGCGTCCAGTCGGTCAACAACTCGTCCAACGCCGTGGTTGCCCACACGCCGCGTCCGACCGGTCCGAGATGGGATTCTCGCGGCCTGGTCGTCGGCTACGTGCAGAGCGGTAAGACGACGAACTTCACTGCGGTGATCGCGAAACTGGCGGACGTCGAATATCGGATGATCATCGTCCTCTCCGGCATCCACAACGGGCTGCGGCGACAGACTCAGGCTCGGCTCGACGACTACCTGAAGCATCTGAATCCTGATCGATGGGTGACGAAGACGACTTTGGACCGCGACTTCACGATCCCGCCCGAGAATCCTGAGGCCCTGCTCGGCCCGGACAAGCCGGTGCTGCTGGTGGTCAAGAAGAACGGTGCCGTCCTCGGAAAGCTCATCCGGTGGCTCGACACGGCCAACGGACGGAGAGCCCTGGAATCGTCGCCGGTGCTGGTCATCGACGACGAGGCGGACCAGGCTTCGGTCGCCACCGGCCGCATCAACCCGCTCATCCGACGGCTCCTCGGGTTGATGCCGAAGTGCACCTACGTCGGATATACGGCGACGCCGTTCGCGAACGTCTTCATCGATCCGAGCGACGAGAACGACCTCTATCCGAAGTCGTTCATCCTCAACCTCCCGAGGCCGGACGGCTACTTCGGTCCGGAGAAGATCTTCGGCCGATACTCGGTGGAATCGGAGGACGACGACGAGACGGGGCCGCCCGACGGCTACGACATGGTCCGGGTCGTTCCTGAGGACGACGTACAACTGCTGCGTCCCGGGAGCAAGGAGCCGGCGGACGACTTCACCCCGACCATCACCGACGAACTGAAGGCCGCGGTGGACTGGTTCTGGCTCGCCACAGCCGCGCGTCGTGCCCGGCATGACATCGGCCACAGCACCATGCTCATCCACACCTCCGTCAAGATCGCCGTACACGAGAGTTTTCGTCGGCCGCTGGAGTTCCTCCGGGGACGGGCGCTGGCGAGCCTGGCCTCCGGCAGTCTCGAAGACCTGGAACCGTGGCGCGAACTGTGGGAAGACGAGTCCGGTCGGGTACCGGCCGAGGACTTCGACCGCAGGCAGAACTCGTTCGACGAGGTGGTCGTCCACCTCCTCGACGTGATCGCACAGACCCGTGTGGTGCTCGACAACTATCGGAGCGAGGACCGTCTTGACTACTCGGAGTCCTCTGTAGTCGCGATCGCGGTGGGCGGAAACACGCTGTCCCGTGGTCTGACACTGGAGGGCCTCGTCGTCAGCTTCTTCATTCGTGGTGCCACGGCGTACGACACGTTGTTGCAGATGGGCCGGTGGTTCGGCTACCGGACCGGATACGAGGATCTGCCGCGTATCTGGATGACACCCAGCCTGGCCGACGCGTTCCGCCACCTCGCCACGGTGGAGCACGAGATGCGTGACGACATCGACCGCTACCAGCGGGAAAACCTGACGCCGACTCAGGTCTCGGTCCGCATCCGGACGCATCCCGCTCTGCGGATCACGGCCAAGATGGGTGCGGCCCAACCCGCCTACGTGAGTTACGCGGGACGGCGGCTGCAGACCCGCTACTTCCTTCACGAAGACGCCGACTGGCTCGACCAGAACCGCCAGGCGGCCGAGAGCCTTGTGCAGGATGCTCTTCGTTACGGCGAGCTCGAACCCGACGCGGCGTCCGGGCCGGCCAGACTGATCAGGAACGTCCCGGTCACCCTCATCAAGGACTTCCTCGGGCGTTACCAGGTGCACGAGGACTCGCCCGACCTCGATCGTCGGATGATGCTCAAATACATCGACAGCCGCCTCTCGGATGTCGAAATGAGCCTGTCCAACTGGTCCGTCGCGATCGTGAACGGCGACGGCGTTCCGGCACAGCTGGGCGGTCTCGACGTCCGTTATTCCGTCCGATCGCGACTCAACGACAGCAATACCCGACGAGCCGACATCAAGACCCTCATGAGCAAGCAGGACCGTGCTCTTGATCTGGACCTGACAGCCGCGGAGGCTCGCGCCAAAAGCGAGGAGCAGCTGATCAAGGTCCGCAACGACGACCCGACGAACAAGGACCGGGGACTGCTCGTTCTCTACCTGATCGACAAGATGAGCGAGCCGGTCAACGCCGATGCCGCCGGAAAAGCGAACTCGAAACGAAAGGCGCTCGACGCGGTGAGCCCGGTGGTCGGCATGGGAATCGTGTTCCCCGGTGACGTACGAACCAAGAAGATCCAGGCGAGCCATGTCGCCGTCGACCTCTCCGACGTCGAGAGCGTCAACCTCGATGAGGTTCTCGACGTCGACACCGAGGAACCGGCATGACGGACTTTCGGTCTTCGGAACTCGAGCGTGCCTGGGCGGTCCTCGGCCGTCCTCGGTTCGACGAGTTCGAGTCGTTCCCGCTGGAGCCGTCGTTCAACGGCCACCCCTGCCGGGCCGCCGTCGACCGGGCGGGAGGTCGGCATCTCCTCGTGCCCGCCGTCGACCAGGTCATGATCGACGATCGGCCGGCTGTGCTCGATCTTGCCGTCCGGAAGCTGGTCTTCGCCGGCGCGGCCGGGCTGTTCCTGGACCTGTCCTGCGGTGAGCCCGACCTGTTCCGTGAGTTCGACGATGTGCTGACCGACGTCCTCTCGGAGATCCGCGGCGGCGAACGCCCGGCGGCCACCACGGTCCGGGTCGTCGCGCGCTGGCGGAAACTGTTCCGCAGCCTTCTCATGCGTGGACTCTCGCACCAGGCCAAGGTCGGCCTCTTCGGTGAGTTGGCCATGCTTGTCGAGTTGGTCAGGGCCGACCCCACCTTTCCGGTCACCGACTGGCGAGGACCGCTCGGCGAACCGCACGACTTCGAGACGTCCGCACGCTGTATCGAGGTCAAATCCTTGGGGACGTCGAGCAGGGAGATAGTGATACACGGACTCGCGCAGCTCGACACCCACGACGCCAGGCCGCTCGACCTCCTGCTGCTGCGGGTCGTCGAGGACCCCGATGGCACGACGATCAGCGAACTCGTCCGTGAACTCGAGGGTAAGGTCGCCTCGCCCGGCGACCTCCGGTCCCGCCTCGCAGCCACCGGCTGGCACCCGGAACGAGGAACTGCCGACGCCGAAGTGTTCTCCGTCGAGGGGGTGCACCGCATCACCGTTGGCGCTGCCACGCCCCGCCTCGTCGCGGCGTCACTCACCGCGCCGGCGCTTCCACCGGGCATCGGTGCTCTGCGGTACGAGGTCGAAGTCGGGGCGCTCCTTCCGCACAGCCGCCTTGCCTCGCTCGTCGAGATCGCCGCGGAGTGCCTGCGATGACGACCGAATGGTGGTCGCAGCCCTTCGCCCCGGAGGGATCCGCCGCGGCCGAAGGCATCGTCAAGCAGCTCGGTAGGCCGGCTCTGGACCCGCTGGCTGTGCTGGCTCGTGAGGCGGCTCAGAACAGCTGGGACGCTCGACGCGACGGGATGTCGGTCGACTTCGGAATCGACGTACGGGTGATCGGCGATGCGAGCGAACGGTGGCGCCGACTCCTGCTACCCGGACCGTCGCCCCAGGCTGACCTCGATCTGGAGAGTTCGTTGCAGCCCGGGTCGGTCGTTTTGATCGTTTCGGACCGCAACACGGTCGGCCTGGGTGGGCCCCTTCGGGCCGGCGTCAAGGCGGGAGTCGACGAGATGGCGGACTTCGTTCAGTTCCTTCGTAACGTCGGAGAGCCGAGCGACCATCAGTTCGGCGGCGGGACCTACGGCTTCGGCAAGGGGATCTTCTATCGCCTGAGCCGGGCCGGGGCGATCCTCGTCGACACCAAGACCGAGGCGGCGGACGTCGCTCAGCGTCGGCTCATGGGGGCGGCGCTCGGACACAGTTGGTACCTCGGTGACCGCCGATTCACGGGACGCCACTGGTGGGGTTCGGTCGCCGCCGATGACATCCCCGACCCGGTCATCGGGGAGGACGCCGACAAGGTCTCCCAGGCCTTGGGGCTGCCGGGATTCGGCGACGGACGTAGCGGAACCGACATCGTCATCCTCGGAGCCGACCTCGGCGTCACAGGCTTCGAGCCCGACATCCGGGAGCGCAGCCCCCACGAGGCGGCGACATACCTCAGCTCGGCGATCCTGTGGAACCTGTGGCCGAAGATGATCTCAGACGAGCGCGGGCTGCACATGCGCTTCTTCGTCGGGGTCGACGGCAGCAAGGTCGCGGTGCCTTCCCCGGAAACGGTCGATGATCTCAAGCCTTTCGTGGCCGCACTCCGCGCGGTCAGGGCTGGCGGCGGAACGCCTTACACCAGGACGGTTCGACCGAAGGACGCCGGCCGACTGGCCGTCTCGTTGTGCGCCGCCGACGACGCGAGCAGCCGCAGCTTCGTGAGGTCGGCTCGACCGTTCGACGGACCCAGCCATCACATCGCTCGGATGCGTGTGGCCGAGCTGGTCGTGGATTACGTGCCCGGGCCCGCGCACCCGGACGGTCGACTCGCGTATGCCGGAGTATTCCGCGCATCCGAGCAGGCCGACGAGCACTTCGCCTCCGCCGAGCCGCCCACCCACGACGACTGGGTGTCGAAGGGGCTCACCGGAACGTCCAGGGGCGTAGTCCAGGGTGCGCGGTCGTTCATCGCCCGCCAGCTCGACGACTTCCTGGGCCTCGGGACGCACGCGGGCGGTCGAAGCAGTCAGGGGCTGGGTCAATTCGCTGCTCGGCTGGCGAGCGTGGTGCCGGCCCGAACCTCCGAGGACGGTGGAGGAGCGGGCAGCGAGCGGGGTGGCGGAGATGGTCCATCACGCGGATCGAGCGTCAGGACCCGTCGCGGCGGGACCCCGAAGCTGACCGGCTCCCCGGTGTTCCGAGTGCACAACGGCAGTCCATACCTGGTCGCGACCGTTCTGGTTCCACCGTCGGACGCCCCGCGCACCGTGACGGCAGAGGTCGAGGTCGTGATCGAGGGCGGAGGCCGGGAAGCGCAACCGCCGATGGGAGCTGCGATACCCGAGGTCATTCAGTGGCAGGCGGCCGCGACCGGTGATGTGGTCCGTGGTCCCAGCGTCTGGCTCTCGGCCGGGGACGCCTCCCAGTGGTACGTGTACGCCACCTACGTGCCGGATGCGCTGGTGCGGTTCAAAGTGAGCCAGGCGGCGGACAGTGCCCACTGACGTCAAGCCCTTTCTGATCCCGTCGGCCGGCACCGTTGTCTGGGACCCCTGGTTGTTGCACACCGGCGAGCAGGGCTGGGTACCACTCCCGTCCGGTGTGGACGGTTGGGACCCCAGCGTCGACCTGCGTGTGGCGCGGCGCGTGCAGGTCGACCCGATCCGGTTCGCTCAGGAGACCGGAGTCGCTCTCGCGGAGGTCGCGCTGGCCGTTTCCTGGACCAGTTCCACCACTGGAATGACCGAGGCCGTGCCTCCGGTGTCGTTCGGTGATCAGGGCACGGCGACGGTCGAGGCCGTTCTGGTCGGTGAGCGCCTGTCCGGTGTCCTTTCGCTGCGGACCACGATCTGTCTGGTTGCGCCCCAACCTCGCACGACGGTCGGGGTCGCTTCGATCGCGGGTTCTGTGCTCGGCGAGGAGGTCCGACTGCTGGCCCTGGACAGCCAAGCGCCGATGTTTCCGGTGCACGAGATCGATTTCGGGGCCACAAGGCTGTCGCCGACAGCAAGTTGGCACCTGGAAACCGGCACCGACCTGCTTGCACCGTTCTACGGGGCGTTCCGCGTTCTGATCAACACTCAGGACACCGAACTGAGCGCGGCGGTCGCACGAGGCGCCAAGGACAAGCGCCAGCAGGCGCTGCTCGACGAGCTCGAGGCCGGTGTCGCGATGCTTCTCCTGGAGATCGCCGTGTCGCTGCAGCACGACCTCTCCGAGCGCGAGACCTGGCCCGCCGAAACCGTCGGGGACATCCTGGGCCGACTGCTCGATCAGGCGTCGTTGAAGATCAACCGGCCTTCGTCGCCGGGTGAGTTGTCAACCTTCCGCACGCAGCTCGCCGGTGCCGTGCGGAACGCAGGAAGAGGGCGGACCTTTCAGTGATCGAGCTCTGGCCGCAACTCCCGCAGCCTGTTGCGCTCTCCATGTACGCCGACCTGCTCGAGGGCGCGGAACCTACCCCGGCGACCTCGCACGCGGCGCAGCTCTGGGCGCCCATCGGCAGTCGCGTCTCGAGCCGGCAGATCCGATCACTTCTCGATGCGGCGACCGACGTTGCGCAGTCGTTCGGCTATCCGCAGCCGGCCGGGCCGGACAAGCGGGTCGCGTTCGACCGCGCGGTCGCCCCGTTGATCCGTGACCGGATGGCGCTCTCGTGGTCCGACGCAGGTAACCGGGGTTCGTGGTCGTTCCTGTCCCTCGTCGTGCTGCCTCACCTCACGAACTGGCGATTCGGTCTCGACAACCGTGAGCGGTGGGTGGCCACTGATCTGACGCGACACGCGTGGGCAAGATTGTGGTGGCAGGCGGTCGTCTTCGAGGGACAGGAGAAACTGCTCGACGCGCTGACCGAAAGCGATCTCAACCAGTTGCTGGAGCGGCGAAGCATCGGCGGTGACCCCCGCCTGGTCGCGGCGCTCGCCAAGGCCGTGGTGGAGGCGGCCCCGGACGCGGGACGCCGGGCGATCATCCGGGACGCGAGCCGCCGGCTGCGTCGCTACCTGGCATTCGTGGACGTCCGGGCGCTGGCTACATATCAGGTCGAGGAACTGTGTCGTGGCATCTGCGCCCAGACGCTGCAATACGTGCGCCCTGGTGATCAGTGACGGGCTCGCCCGGCAGTACTGTGACCGACATGTCGGCCAATGGCTCCCCGGTTCCCAGCTCGGCCGGTGTCTCGGGCCGGATGAGCCGTCAGCGGCGACGGGACACCAAGCCTGAGGTGGCGATCCGAAGAGTCCTGCATGCTTGGGGTCTTCGGTTCCGTGTGACCTGGCCCATCCCCGGCATTCCGAGGCGGTCGGTGGACATCGCCTTCACCAAGGCTCATGTCGCCGTCTTTGTGGACGGTTGCTTCTGGCACCAGTGCCCCGAGCACCGGACCAGCCCGGCTGCTAACTCGGACTGGTGGGCCACGAAGCTGGCCAAGAATCAGGCGCGTGATGCGGCCACGAACGAACACCTGCACGAGCTCGGCTGGAAGGTCGTTCGGATCTGGGAGCACGAGGATCCGGCGGAAGCGGCCGCCCGCATCCGGGACGAGGTTCTGGCCAAGCGCGCCGGGCAACCGATCTAGAGCCGGGTGTCCAGACTCTCAGCGATGTGCTTGCCCATGGCCTCGGCGAGCTCGACCGGGACCGCATTGCCGATCTGCCGAGCGATCTGGACCTTCGATCCACACCACCTGAACGAATCTTCGAAGCCCTGAATCCGCGCCGCTTCCAGGTGCGTGATCGCCCGATCCTGCGTCGGATGCAGATAACGCCCCTTCTCGGGTTTGAAGAACTCGGTGCGGATGGTTACCGATGGACGATCCCATCGCAGCCGGCCCATGACGTCACCCGAGCCGGAAGTGTGCTTGATCCAACATGGACTTTTCAGCTCATCGGGTAAATCGAATCGATTGCCACCCGCAGGTATCCAACGAAACCGCTCCTTCGAGATGTCCCGGTATTCCCGCGTCAGATGAAGAGTGAGCCCGCGGAACGCTCCTGGCACTCGTGGTCCGTGCGGTGCGACGGTTACCTCCGGCAGAAGCTGATCTGTTTCCGGTACGTACGCCGGAAGATTGGCCAGACAATCGCCGACCGTGCGCCATTTCTCCTTGGGAATCGTTCCCTGAGGGATCCTGATCGGCGCGAGGTCGCGTCGTGTGCCGATCACGATCGTGCGCTTCCGGATCTGGGCCGCGCCGAACTCGGCGGCGTTCACCACGGTCCAGTCGAGCTCGTAGTTCTCCAGCCGGCCACCGGGTTGTGTCTCGTCCTGGAGCGCAAGGAACTCCTCGCTCCGGGCGAACCGGTCGACGTTCTCGATCAGGAACGCCTTCGGCTTGACTTCGGTCAACACCCGGACGTATTCGCGCCAGAGCTGGTTACGAGGGTCGTCCAGACGCTTGGCGCCGAGGTTGGAGAAGCCCTGGCAGGGTGGGCCACCCACGATGACGTCCGCGGTGGCGGCTAGGCCCGCCGGGTGCCAGTCGACGATGCTGCCCGGCTTGATCAGCTCCTTGCCGTAGTTCTCGGCGTACGTCGTTGCGGCGGCTAGATCGATCTCAACGGCACCAACGGTCTGATAGCGACCCGTCCGGTGCAAACCGGCAGTTAAACCGCCACACCCGGCGAATAGGTCGACAACTTGGAACGTTTGTGCCATGGTCCAGTACTTTAGCCGGCGCGGCACCCGCCTTGTCAGACCCTGCCGGCGTGTCATCCAGCACCGCTCTCGATCTCTACGGTAGTGGTGAGCGGGCATACCGGTCCTCGGCGGCTCCTTCCGGGCGTCAGATAGCGTGAACCGGCACGCCCGGACACGCCGCAAAGGGGAACAAGTGGAGCTGCTGCACTCGGGAAAGGTCCGTGAGGTCTACGCCGACGGCGATGACATCCTCCTGGTCGCGTCGGATCGGGTGTCGATCTATGACGTGGTGCTGCCTACGCCGATCCCCGACAAGGGCAAGATCCTCACCCAGCTCTCTCTCTGGTGGTTCGACCAGCTCAGCAGCGTCGTTCCCAACCACATCGTCTCCGCGACCGACGTGCCCGCCCAGTGGGCCGGCCGGGCGGTTAGGTGCCGGCGGCTCGAGATGGTCATGGTGGAGTGCATCGCCCGCGGCTATCTGGCCGGTTCCGGTCTCAAGGAGTACGAGCGGGACGGCGCCGTGTCCGGTGTGGCGCTGCCGCCGGGGCTGATCGAGGGCTCCGACCTGCCCGAGCCGATTTTTACCCCGACCACCAAGGTGCCGCCGGGCGAGGGGCATGACGAGTTCATGACGTTCGCCGAGGTGGGGGCGGCCGTGGGGGATGAGCGGGCCGAGGAGTTGCGGCGGATCACGCTCGAGGTTTACCGGCGGGGGTCGGAGATCGCCCGGGCCAACGGCATCATCATCGCCGACACCAAGATCGAGCTGGGGGTGGCGGCGGACGGGAGTCTGCTGCTGGCGGACGAACTGTTGACGCCGGACTCGTCGCGGTTCTGGTCGGCCGACGAGTGGAAGCCGGGCGGCACCCAGCGCTACCTGGACAAGCAGTTCCTGCGCGACTGGGCGACCAACGAGACCGACTGGAACCGCACTGAGCCAGGGCCGGAGGTGCCGGAGGAGGTCGTCGAGGCCACCCGCAACCGGTACGTCGAGGTCTACGAGCGGCTGACCGGCGACACCTGGCGGTAAAGACTTACAGCGGCGCTCCCGGGCGCCGGTGTGGTGACGCTCCCCAGGCGGGCTGGCTGTCGCGGCCATCCCGCTTGGTGACCAGGAATGCCCCGTAACCGGCGGCGATGACTGCCATGAGCACGCCGGTCGCGCCGCCGAAGACGATGCACACCGGCGTCAGCGTCCACAGCAGAACGGCCACCGCGACCCGCAGGTTGCGGCGGGGGCGGCCGATTCGTTCGATTTTGCGCAGGAAGGTCGGGTCGTCGTCGCGCAAGCGGTTGACCATGCCGTCGAAGACGACCTTCTCGTTGGGGTCGAGCACCGGGGACCACCTCCACGGCCGGAAGGGCAACGGCAGAGGCCTACCCGCGCCGCGGGCGCCAAAACGCCCGCGTGCACGATCTGCCGATCCGGGCCGGCGCCGTCGGGGTTGAGCCTTTCCGGTGTACGCCTCGGCATGCGCGCGAAGGAACTGGTGCGGAAGGAAACCTGGCGGCCACGAAAATCAGGCAAGCTGCGCTCATGGGCAAGGAACGCGTGCGGGCCAGGGATCCCGAGCAACGCCTGCACCGCTGGGAGCACCTGACCGCGTACCCGTTGACCTTGCTGTCGATTTTCTTCATCGCGGTCTACGCGTGGCCGATTCTCGAGCCGGGCATGGATGACCACTGGCGGAACGTCTGCGAGGTCGGCGACCTGCTCATCTGGGGTGTTTTCTGCGTCGAGTACGTCGCTCGGCTCCTGCTGTCCCACAACAAGGTTCGCTTCGTGCGTACGCATTGGTTTGATCTCTCGGTTTTGATCTTGCCGGTTTTGCGGCCGTTGCGGGCGCTCCGCCTGCTGAACGCCCTGCGCGTGCTGAATCGGCACGCCGTGTCGTGGACGCGTGGCCGCCTGGCCCTCTACGTCGTCGCCACCACCGGGCTGATCGTGCTGATGGCCGGGCTCGCCGTGCTGGAGGCCGAGCGCGGCCACCCGCGCAGCAACATCACCAGCTATCCGCAGGCGCTGTGGTGGGCGGTCTGCACGATCACCACGGTCGGCTACGGCGACCTCTATCCGGAAACGCTCGAGGGCCGTCTGGTCGCGCTGGCGCTGATGGTCGGCGGCCTGGGTCTGATCGGTTTCACCACCGGCTCGCTGGCCAGTTGGATCATCGATCAGCTCTCCGACTCCGAGCGTCCGAACGGTGCCGCGACACGCGCCGACGTCGCCCTGCTGTTGCACGAGGTGCGCAAGCTCCGCGCCGAGGTGGCCGAGCTCAAGGGGCACCCGTCAGAACCCCCCGAGCTTGAATCCCGCGAACCCGATCACCGCCAGCGGCACTGAGGCGATCAGCCCGCCGATCCGCTGCCGCCCGGTGCGCCCGACCACGAGGATCACCGCCAGACCGAGCGTGACCTCGATGAACGCCGTGTGGATCTGGTCGCGCCGGTAGGCCGCGTCGCCGCCCCGCAGAGCCGCGACCAGGGCCTCCGCGAAGAGCACCGCGCCCGGCAGCGCCACCGCGGCCAGTTGCTGCCAGCCGGACGACCGCACCAGGGTGGCCCCGAACCCGAACACCAGGCCGGCCAGCACGCCGAACGCCATCCACAGCAGCGCCGTCCGGTCCCACGCCAACGAGATCTCGTCGTGCAGGAAGATCGCCGCGGCCAGGTAGTAGGCCGGTACGGCGATCACGAGCAGCACGGCGCCCGCGGTTGCGGCCCGCCACCAGGGCGTACGCACCCAGAGCCCGAGCCCGTACGCGGCGAGCGCCCAGATCGCGCTCGAGTTGGCCAGGTTGGCCCACGGGTAGGGCAGCACGCGTTGGAGCAGCAGGTCGACGGCGCCCAGAACGACGGCACCGACGACCGTGGCGACCGCTACTCCCGATCGATGATCATCCCGCACCCGACGAAGTGTGCCAAGTCGGCGCCAAACGCATGATTGATACGGCGGCGGCGCCGACCTTTTCTGGCGACGGCGGGCAACTCGTTCGAGTGATTCCGAAGCGAACGGAAACGCTGACGGGAAGAGTCTTCGCAGCTCAGCGGCCCTAGATCGAATTGTCCCTCGCATTTTTCCCGAGTTCGGACTTATCGCCAGACGCAAATTCCGGCGCACAAATCGCCTCGGTCCGGTCGGTTGTCGGCCGAAAGGTACGGAGCGACGTCGTCCGTTCGGGGGAAGCCGACTACTTCCTTCGGGTAACACTCACGTAGCCCGTTCGGGCGCCCTCCCCGGCGAGATCGTCACGGAGAGTCCAGGACGCGAAAAAGCGGCCTCAGCCCCGGGAAGCCAGGCTGAGACCGCGAGGAGAGCTACGGCCGGATCTGCGACGTCATCGTCGAGCGGGGGAGGTCGGCGGCTTGCCGGCAGCGCTCGCAGCCCAGCTGGTCACCGCAGCCGGGGCACCACTCGTTGGTCCGCCGCAGGTACCACCCCAGGGCGACGCCGCCGAGCAGGCTGAGCAGACCGACGAAGGCGGCGACCGCCACCGCGCCGGTCATGCGGCCGAGTGCCGCAGCGGCAGACCGTGCAGGGTGGCCGGGCGACCGAACTGGTTGCGGCCACGACGGTCGAGAGCCGGGTCTTCGCTCGAGCGAGCGGTCACATAAGGCGCCGTGAACGTGTCGACCCCGGTGCCGCGATGGGCGCCCGGCCGGTAGGTCACGGTCACCGCGCGCGGGGAGGCGGCCTCGATGATGCCGGCCCGCCAGCCGTCGCGGTAAACCCAGACCGGGTCAGCCGGGTGGTAGCTGTCGGCCGGTGCGACGTCGGCCGGATCGCGCTGAGGTGGTGCGAGAGTCGGGGTGGACGTCGGTGCCATGGACATCGCGGGGGGCCTCCCAGGTCTCGGGACTCGGTCGTCAGGTCGGCGGCGTTCGCCGCCCGGCTGGACGCGTCGGCCGAGAAGCCGAACTTTTAGACACGCTCTGTCAGCAGGTGGTACGTGTCTGTCAGCTATCATGCTCGCGAACAAGTGCAATCGCAAGGCCGGATGCACGTGCATCCGCTACGGGCGAATGCCGTGGGCGTTAAGCTTGAGCAGTTCCGTCATGAACGATCTCCCCCCTAAGATGCTTGGGGACTGCGGCCGGCAGGCCATTTCACAGCGGCGACAAGGAGCAAGGTGAGCGCGGGTACGCAGGAGGAGGCGCCGGGCAGCGGCCCCACCGTGCTGCGCATCCTGCTGGGCGCGCAGCTGCGCCGGCTGCGGGAGGGCAAGGCCATCACCCGTGAGGACGCCGGGTGGGAGATCCGGGCCTCCGGTTCCAAGATCAGTCGCATGGAGCTCGGGCGGGTCAGCTTCAAGGAGCGTGACGTCGCCGATCTCCTGACCCTCTACGGGGTGGCCAACTCCGACGAGCGCGAGGCGCTGCTCGGCCTCGCCCGCCAGGCCAACAACCCCGGCTGGTGGCAGCAGTTCAGCGACATCCTGCCGGGATGGTTCCAGTCCTATCTGGGGCTCGAGGCGGCGGCCACGCTGATTCGCACCTATGAGATCCAGTTCGTGCCGGGCCTTCTCCAGACGCCCGACTACGCCCGTGCCGTGATCATGCTCGGCCACGCCGGCGTCACGGTCGACGAGATGGACCGTCGGGTCGAGCTGCGCCGCCAGCGGCAGCAGGTCCTCGAGCGCTCCGACTCGCCGCAGTTGTGGGCGGTCATCGACGAGGCCGTGCTGCGGCGCCCGATCGGTGGCGTCGACGTGATGAAGGCACAGATCGAATACCTGATCGAGGCGGCCAAGCGGCCGAACGTACGGCTGCAGATCATTCCGTTCAACGCGGGCGGCCACGCCGCCGCGGGCGGGCCGTTCGCGATCCTGCGGTTCCCGGAGCCGGAGCTGCCCGACGTGGTCTACGTCGAGCAGCTGACCAGCGCCATCTACCTCGACAAGCGCGAGGACGTCGATCAGTACGCGATGGCCATGGAGCGGGTCTGCATCGACGCCGAGCCGCCCAACCACACGCCGGAAATCCTCGGCAAGCTTCTGCACGAGGTCGGTCGACCGGCCTGAGGCCGGCCGAGACCGCAAAGCGGGCAAAGTCTAAGAAGGCGTACGAGCCAGGCGGCTCGTACGCCTTCGGTGTCTCAGCACGCCGTTCAGGCGAGCGGGTTGATACGAGCCGGGTGACTCGTACACCTTCGGTGTTTTAGCGCGCCGTTCAGGCGAGCAGGTTGTCGAAGTCGCCGTCGCGCACGCCGCCGAGGAAAGCCTCGATCTCCGCCGGCGTGTAGATCAGCGCCGGACCCTCGGGGTCCCGAGAGTTGCGCACGGCGACCGAGCCGTCGGGCAGCAACGCGCATTCGACGCAGTTGCCGCTGGGGTTGCTCCGGCGGCTCTTCTGCCAGGCGACACCCACCAACTGGCCGGCGGGGATGCCGTTAACCGCGTGCGTCATTTGAAGCTCCCTATGTCTTCTCCGGTCGGGGATCGCCCGGAGTCGGGTAGTCCCGCGAACACCCTCCGCCACAACGTGCAAATGCACGTGCATTTGGCCTTGCGAACTCACGGGATTGTGAGCATGATAACGCACATGCGGTACCCAATGGGGGTCACTGAGGGTGACATCTTTGGGTGACGGTCCGGTCGCGGAATGGCGTTCGCGGCCTCGGCGTAAGGCTCCTTGGCGGGGGCGCCCGAGCGAGAGGTGACGAGAATGTCCATACCCAATATCGGGCCAGAGCATGCTGATTCGGGTGACCCCGATGCGGTGGACGTACCGCGTCGGGGAAACCCTGCGCCCGTCCTCCGCGACGAGCCCCGGACCGACGACGTGACCGCGGCGTCGGCCCGTGCCACCACCGTTACGCACCGATTTGGCGGCGTCCGATACGCCCTGGCCCGCCCCGACGTGAGGACCGCCGACCATCGACCGCCGGCTGAGGAGGATGATTCCGACGCGCGCCATTGACCTCGTCCGCTGCATGCGGGGCCGCCGCGCCGGTGATATCCCTGTTCGTGCGCTTTCGGCGCCCATCATCCGTGATGGGCGTCTCCGGCTGGGCGAGCGCTGGCTCGAGCACGAGTTCGCCGAGGCCGACTATCGCCACGGCAACGGGCCACTTCGGTTACGCCTCGTGCACGTCGAGTGGTCACGTCAAGTCGCCCAGGAGGGTGACACTTGGGTCGAGGCCGAGGGCGTCGTGGTCGATTCGTCCGGTCGCGAGGGCGACCGACGCCAGGTCCTGATCCGAGCGGAGCGCCTCCCGGCGCCGCCACCGGCCCGCAAGCGCACGCGGCTTGCGGGCTTGAGCAACACCCCCTAGACCCCGGTCGGGCGGTCCGGTTCCCCCGTGCCAGGCCGCCCGACCGGCCTCCAACCCCAGGCGGCTCAGCCGCCCCGCAAGCCGCGGCTCGTGGGTCAGATCAGCCGCCCAGCGAGCCGGCTCAGATCAGCCGCCCAGCGAGCCGGCTCAGATCAGCCGCCCAGCGAGCCGACTCAGATCAGCCGCCCAGCAGGCCGGGCTCAGACCAGCAGGCCGGGCTCAGACCAGCAGGCCGGGCTCAGACCAGCAGGCCGGTTTCAGACCAGCAGGCCGGGCTTGGATCGGCCCCGGCAGAGCGCGCTCAGGGCAGCGGCGAATCAGGGTTTGCGGGCCACTCCGGCCCAGTAATAGGCCGCCTCGGGTGAAGCCACCGCCTCGTCGGGGCGCCAGCCGGAGACCGGGACGATGCCCGGTTCGAGCAGTTCCCAGTCGCCGAAGAAGCGGGCCACTGCCGAGCGGTCACGAGCGACCAGCGTCATCCCCGCTCCGGTCGCCGCGGCCACCGCCTCCCCGACCTCGACCGGGTTGAAATCGGCCGTCGGGTGGGTGATGGCCAGGCAGCTGCCGGACGGCAACGCGTCGCGCAGTTCGGCCACCTTGCCCCACGGGTCGTCCTCGTCGGCCAGCAGCATCAGGATCGCGATCAGCGTCAGGCCGACCGGCTTGCCGAAGTCGAGGGTGTCGCGCAGCGTCTTGTCGCTCAGAATGGACTCGGGGTCGCGGATGTCGGCCGAAATGTATTCCGACCGGCCCTCCGGCTTGCTGATCATCAGGGCGCGGGCGTGGACCAGCACGATCGGGTCGTTGTCGACGTAGACCACCCGGGCCTCGGGTTCGAGCTCCTGGGCGATCTCGTGCAGGTTGGGCCGGGTCGGAATGCCGGTGCCGATGTCGAGGAACTGGCGGATGCCCTCCTGGGCCACCAGATCGCGGGCCGCCCGGTGGACGAACTTGCGGTTTTCGCCGGCCATGTAACGCATGCCGGGGATCGCCTGGATCATGGCCTCGCCGACCGCCCGGTCGACGGCGAAGTTGTCCTTGCCGCCCAGCCAGTAGTCGTATATGCGGGCGGAGTGGGGCACGTTGATGTTGACTCCGGGCGGAGCGACCTCGTCGTTACCGTGCTGCACCGGCACCTCCCCACCAAGTCCATCAGTGCGGTAAAGAGTAACGGAATGTTCAAGCGGCAGAGGCGTCGCGAAAGGACCGAACGTGGTCGTCGTAGGGCACTCCCGACATGACGCGGTCACGTCCGCAGTGCTTGGCGGCGTACAAATTTCTGTCCGCAGTGGACAGCAGCCCGGCCTGGGTGTGGGTTTCGGCCTCGGCCACTCCCGCCACACCGATGCTGACCGTGACCGGGAGGCCTCGCGCGATCTCCTGCCAGTCGTAGTCGCCGATGGTCTGGCGGATGCCGTCGAGCAGGGCTACCGCGCGGCCGACCGGGGTCGCCGGCAGCACCATCAGGAACTCCTCACCGCCCAGGCGAGCGACGAACCCGTCCGGCGTGACCGCGGCCAGTTCGGTCTCCATCAGCTTGGCCGCCATGATCAGCACCTGGTCGCCGACGTCGTGCGAGAGCCGGTCGTTGATCTGCTTGAAGTGGTCGAGGTCGACGATCGCCACGGTGAGCGCCGGGTCGGCGTCGAGCAGGGCCGGCAGTTCCTCGTCGACGTACCGCCGGTTGTGCAGGCCGGTCAGCGGGTCCCGGCGGGCCTGCTCGCGGAAGCGTTCGGCTTCCTGCCGGGCCTCGGTGGTCTCAAACATCGCCTGTCGCGTGCGGGCCTGTGCCTCCCGCTGCTGGGAGTGCAGCTGGTTGAAGGCGGTGAAGAACTTCTTGTGTACGGCGAACGCGTCCGCGAACTCACCGCGGGCCGCGTGCAGCTCGGCCTGTTCCTGCTCGATGCGGACGAGGCTGTCGGCCAGTTCGCGCTCGGTGCTCAGCACGCGACATTCGTCGAGGCTGCGCTGCGCCCGGTCGTACGCCCCGAGCCCGCGTTGCGCGCGGGCGAGGTTGAGATAGAAGACGGACAGCGAGTCGGCGTTGTCGTTGAACTCACCCAGCCGGTAGCGCTGAATCGCCAGCTCGAGGGTGTGTTCGGCCTCGGCGTAGCGCCCGTTGCCGATCTCGATCGCGCCGATGGTGTCCAGCTTGGACGGATCGATGCGGCGGCCGGCCAGCTCCGACTCGCGGCGCATCCGGTCGATGATCTGCTGCGCGCCGGCCGCGTTGCCGCTGCCGAGCTCGTTGTAGGCATAGTTGTTGAGCACGGCCAGGGCCAGCTCGAGGTTGCCATGCGCCCAAGCCAGGTCCTCGGCCTGCTGGTAGCGGCCGCGGGCGGCCTCGTACGACCCGGCCAGCGCGAGCGCGTCGGCCAGCTTGACCCGGTGCCAGATCTGCATGTGCACGGTGGCGCTGTCGTCGAGCAGCTCGACGGCCTGCACCGAGTGCTCGAGGCATTGTGCGGCGTCGCCGAGGTAGCGGTGGATCGTCGCCCACACGAGGTGGGTGCGGGCACGCAGCTGCCGGGCGTCGTGTTCGACCGCCCACTGGTGCACTTTCCAGATGCGGCGGGCCGCGGCGGCCACGTCGCCGGCCCGCAGGCGCATGTTGGCCTGGCAGAGCCGGGCGCGGGCGGCCAGCAGCTCGTCGCCGATGGCGAGCGCCTGCTGCTCCAGTTCGCGGGAACGCCGGAAGTCGTCCTCGGGGTCCCAGCTGATGGTGTCCTCGAGCTCGAGGAGGGCAGCGGACAGCGCGCCGGCGTCGATTACGGACCAGTCCACAGGTTCACCCCTCCCCACACACCGCGAAGCATCGACACCATCGGGCCCCGGATGAGAGAAACCGCGGAAGATCAGCTCTCCGTTCCCGAAGGTTAGCTCTGGGTCAACACTGGTCCCACGCTATGCGTGGTGATCCTTCTCGCTTGTCACGATCTGCTCACTGACACCGTGCGCTCCGTGGTGTTGCGTGGATCGGACGTGGCGTGCGCTATCGGGATCCCGACGGTGCCAGATTGCTCACAGAAGCTTCCCTTCCCGGTGTGCAACTTCAGTGACGGGGCGGCGGGGCCGGCGTCGGTAGGCTCGAAGCATGAGCACGACGGCTGAGCCGGGTCTCCGCGAACGCAAGAAGGCCGCGACCCGGCAGTCACTGCACGACGCGGCGGTGCGCCTGGCCATCGAGCACGGTGCCGAGCGGGTGACGGTCGAGGCGATCGCCGACGACGCCGGCGTCTCCCGGCGTACGTTCTCGAACTATTTCGGGAGCAAAGAGGAAGCGCTGATGTACGGCGACTTCCAGCGCATACAGACGCTGATCGAGATGGTGCGGGAGCGCCCGGCCGCGGAATCGGCGTGGACCGCGCTGACCGCGGCGGCCGAGCGCTTCGTCGGCCAACTGGGCGATCTCGACCCGCAGTGGGTGGCGCAGAGCCGGTTGATCCGGGCCCACCCGTCACTCATCGCGGCCCAGGTGCAGACGTTCGCCGCCCTCGAGCGCGAACTCTCGGCCGAGGTGGCGTCCCGATCAAAAGATCAAGACCCTCTTTCCGTACGCGTGCGAATGACGTCGGCGGCCTTTCTCCTGGGGCTGCGGGTCTCGGTCCACCTCTGGCAGGAGGGGCCGCCGGGACGCAGCCTGTGGGACGTCGTACGGGAAGCGCTCGCCGAGGCGGGCCGAGGCTTCGCCTAGATCTCGGCCGGAGAAATTGCGATGCCCCGGGTGGGGGCCCGGGGCATCGCCATTTCTTCGGGGATGTATTTCGATGTGGTTCCTGTGGGGGACCGGCCCCGCCAGGCCGGCCCCCTTCCGCGAGCCTTCAGCCCGTACTGCCGGCTAGCCCTTGAAGGCCGCGAAAATCTTGGAGAACTCGAACGGCGACTGGGTGACGTTGGTGCACTGGAACAGCGCGCCGCTGCAGGCGTTCTTGTCGCGGTTGAGCTCCCAGAAAGACATGAAGCCGAGGTGGTTGCTGTTGGCGAAGGCGACCAGGTCCTTGGCGTCGCCCTGGGTGAACTTGCCGCCGTCGTCGTTCTGGCCGAGCATCGGGGTCACGCCGACCATCTTGAAGGCGGCCGCGTCGCTGTTGCCGTAGACCGCCTTGATCTGGTCCTTGGTCGACTTGACGGCCTGGATCGCGAGGTCGCCGTAGTCCTGGCCGGAGCGGCCGTAGTCCATCGCCATGATGTTGACCAGGTCGAGGTCGACGCCGGCGCTCTTGGCCGACTTGACCACGTTGACGCCGTCCGCGGTGAGGCCCTCCGGCAGCACCGGCAGGGTCAGCGAGACCTTGAGGCCCGGGTTGGCCTTCTGCAGCGCGGCGATCGCGGTCGAACGGCGGGCGATCGTGGTCGGGTCGGCCACGGCCGCGCCCTCGATGTCGAAGTCGACGTACTTGAGGTTGTAGGCGCTGACGACCGCCTGGTACTCGGCCTGCAGGGCGCTGGTCGAGGTGCAGGCCTGGGCCAGCTCGATGCCGGTCGCGCCGCCGAACGACACCTTCACGTCACCACCGGCCGAGCGGACCGCTGAAAACTGGTCGGCGAACTGCTTGGAGCGCGGGTCGAAGGCGTTGAACCAACTGGCCTTGCAGCCGACGCTGGTGACGAAGGCGAGGCTGTACGACTTCAGGTTGCCGCTGGTACCGAGCTGGGCCAGCGTGGTCGAGCCGTTGGAGAGCAGCCCCATGTCGACGTACGGGGCGACCAGCACGTTGCCACCGCCGCTCGGCGCCGAGGTGGTCGGGGGGGCCGTCGTCGGCTTGGTCGGCGGGGCCGTGGTCGGCTTCGTGGTCGGGGCGGTCGTCGGCGTGGTTGTCGGCGCCTTGGTCGGGGCCGTCGTGGGTGCGGTCGTCACGGTGCCGCCACCCCCGGCGCACGAGGCGCCGTTGATCGTGCAGCTCGTCGGGGCGCCGCTGCCGGCCACGATGAAGCCGAACGTCGCGGACGCGCCCGGTGCGATCGTCGGGGCGTAGCCCGGATTCTTCGCCGTCTCGGTCGAGCCCGCGGTGGTGATCGTCGCGTCCCAGAAGCTGCCCAGCTTCGCGCTCGACGGGAGACCGAAGCCGAGCGTCCAGCCGTTCACCGTCGCACCGGTGTTATTGGTGATCGTGTACCTGGCCTGGTAGCCCGACCCCCAATTGCTGTCCGTGCTGAAGACGGCGCTGAGACCGGCCGCGGCCTTGGTGCTCGGGGACGTGGCCGCGAACGCCGCGACGGCCCCGCCGCCGACCGCGAGGGCGGCCGCGGAGGTGTAGATGGCCAGACGCAGGCGGCTGCGTTGCATGGATGACTCCGATCGCAAGGGGTGACGACGGGAGCTAATCCTGGTCCGGTCAGCCCTTACAGGACCTTGTACGGACCTTAAACATCCTTAAATGACCTGACGTAGCAGTCGCGTTACCGACCGGTAGTCACGCCCTCGAGGAAGAGCGTGAGGTGGCGGCGCCAGTCCTCCGGGACGGGTGAGCGGACGGCGACACCGGCGTTCGCCATCATCAACATCCGGATGTCGAGCCGGGTGAAGTCCGCCCGCAGCACGCCCGCCCGCTGCGCCCGCTCGATCACCTCGACGGCGCCGCGCTGGGCGGTCGCGCGCAACCGGGCCAGTCGCTCGTCGTCGTCGAAGCTGGCGCTGACCAGCAGATCGGAAAGACCGCGGTCGGTCGCCTGCATCTCGCAGACGCGGGTCACGTAGGCGACGAAGCCGTGCCAGGCGTCGGAGTCGGCGAGAGACCGGTCGGCGAGGTCCACCCACTCGGTCATCTGGTCGGCGAAGACCTCGGCGATCAGATCGCGGCGGCTCGGGAACCGCCGGTAGAGCGTCGCGTTGCCGACCCCGGCCCGCCGGGCGATCTCGTCGAGCGAGGCGTCGAGCCCGTGCTCGCCGAAGATCTCCCGGGCCGCGTGGAGCAGGGCGGCACGGTTGCGCTCCGCATCCGCGCGCAATCGGGTGGCCATGGACAAAGAGTACGACGTTTGCGGGGACGTATCCCCGGTTGGTGTACGGTCGCGATGCTCAAGAACCGCATTTTGCGCAGGAGGCGCGCGTGTCGACAACGATGACGACGGTAGACATCCCCACTGCGGACGGCACGGCGGATGCCTACCTGGTTCGCCCGGAAGGTGACGGACAGTACCCGGGCGTGCTGCTGTTCATGGACGCCTTCGGGCTCCGCCCGCGGATCGCCGAGATGGCGGCGCGGATCGCCGAGCGCGGGTACGCCGTGCTCGCCCCCAACATCCTCTACCGCGGCGGCCGCTCGCCGCTGGTCGACCCGGCCGACCTTCAGGACCCGGAGAAGCGGGGCGCCACCTTCGGCCGCCTGATGCCGATGATGCAGGCGCTCACCCAGGAGCGACTGACCGCCGACACCGCGACGTACCTCGACTTCTTCGCCGCGCAGGACGGTGTGGCGGCCGGGCCGGTCGTGATCGTCGGCTACTGCATGGGCGGCCGGAACGCGCTGATCGCGATGGAGGCCTTCCCGGACCGGATCAAGGCGCTGGGCAGCTTCCACGCCGGCCGTGTCGTCACCGACGAGGCCGACAGCCCGCACCTCGGGGTCGGCTCGATCACCGGCGAGGTCTATTTCGGCCACGCCGACAACGACGGCTCGATGACACCCGACCAGATCAAAGCGCTCGAGACCGCCCTGTCCGAGGCCGGCGTCACCTACACCTCGGAGCTCTACGAGGGCTCGCCGCACGGCTACACCATGACCGACACGGCGATGTACCACCAGCCGGGCGAGGAACGGCACTGGGCAGCGCTGTTCGCCCTGCTCGACCGCACGCGCTGAGCATCTGCCTGAGGGGGCTCGGGTCGCCGGGCTCCTCAGGTGATGCAGAACTCGTTGCCCTCGATGTCGGCCATCGTGTACCACGAGTGCGGCCCCTGACGGCCCTCCCACAGGAACGTCGCGCCGCGGGCGAGCAGCTTGTCGCGCACCGCGTCGCGATCGGCCTCGCCGACCCAGACATCGAGGTGAAGACGGTCCTTCACCGTCTTGGGCTCGGGCACGGTCTGGAAGAGGACCCGGCGCTTGGCGCCGCTCGGCAGCGGATCGGGATGGTTGATCGCCGCGCCGGTGCGCCACACCGGCGCACCCCGGTGAGTGGTTGTCTCGGCCTCGGTCGCGTAGCCCTGGTCGACCATCTGCCGGATGAAGGCCGCATCCTGCGGCTCGACCCGCCAGTCGAGAGTCTCGGCCCACCAGTCGGCCATCGCATGCGGGTCGGCACAGTCGACCACGATCTGAAAGTCGTATGGCATGCCGGCACGGTAGCCCACGGGTACGACAGTTTTACTGCTCGTAGAGACCCGGGAAGAAGCGGTCGGTCGCGGTCACGTCGTACACCTGGCGTACCTCGGTGATCCGCCCGTCGGCGACCGCAAGAAACTCGATCATCCGAGCGGTGCCGAAAGGCGCCGCGAGGTCGTAGACCAGCGCCGCGCCGTCCTCGGCCGGCGTCCGGGCGACGACCGAGACCGAGTCCGCGAAGACCGCGATCTTGTGCAGGATCCGCAGCAGTTCCTCGTCGTCGACCGCCGCGTCGAGGTTCCACTCCACCTCGACGTCCGGCGCGAGCAGCTTGCGAACGGCGAGCCGGTCGTCGTTGATCCACGACTTGGTCCAGAAGCCGGCGACGTCCATGACCACTCCTAACGGGACACGCCGGCGGTCGGCCGGGCGGGCATCGGTTCCGGGAACTGACCATGCCCGAGAAGGGCGGCGGTGGCCTGCGCGGCCCGCTGCGCGGCCAGGCCGTCGCCGTACGGGTTGCCGGTCGCGGTCATCGAGTCACGGCGGACCCGGCTGTCCAGCAACTCGGCGATGTCGTTGAAGATCGTCTCCGGCTCGGCGCCGAGCAGGCGCGCGCAACCGGCGTAGAGGGGCTCCATGCGGTCGGTGATCTCGTGCAGCACCAGCACCGGAACGCCGAAGGCGAGTGCCTCCTCCTGGAAGTCACCGTCGTCGGTCAGCACCAGGTAGGCCTCCGCGATCAGGCGGGCGCGGTCGGCGTACGCGAGGGGGCCGGCACCGACCACGCGGCGGGAGCGGCCGGACGGTTCGGCGCCCAGCATGACGACGTCCAGGTCGCGGTAGCGGGCGGTCAGGCGGCGTACGGTCGCGCGGACCTGTTCGAGCCGGACGCCGCCGGTGTGCGCGAGACCGGCGACCAGCAGCCGGTGCGGGGCGGCCGGGTCGGCGTCGCGCAGAGCGGACAGGGCGGGGTCGGCGTACGGCGGCCGGCGGTCGCGGATCGCCAGCGCCGCGTCGACCGCCGTGTTGCCGGTCAGCAGCACGTCGCCGCCCGGCACCCGCTCGTCGAGCAGGTTCATCGCGGCGAGCGGCGCGGCCGCCAGGTGCAGGGCGCTGAACTGGGTGAGCAGTCTCCGGTGGGGTTCGGCGGCGCCGAGATCGCCGGAGCGCCTTCCGGCGTCCAGATGCACGACCGGAATCCGCCGCCAGTAGGCCGCGACGGCGGCCGGCAGGCTCGCCCCCGCATCGCCCTGCACGACCACCGCCGACGGGGTACGGGTCGACCAGAGCTGGTCGAGCCGGAAGATCGTCTCGGCGTCGTCGGCGCTCGCCGGTAGGGCCAGCGCGGCGGTGAGGTCGAAGACGTCCAGCGTCTGGACGAAGCTGAGCGGCTCCGGGCCGGCGGCGAGCAGGACCGGCTCGACCCGGGCCTGCTCGCGCATGGCCGTAGCGACCGGCGCGAGGCGGGCGGCCTCGGCGCTGGTCCCACCGACGAGGTGGACTTCGGGGAGTGGCATGTTCAGACTCCGGCTCGGGGTTTGCGCGGCGAGCCGAACGTTATGCAGTCACTGAGCGTGATTCAAGGCCTCGCGCCTCACGATCACGGACTGTGGCCGAAAAGCCGAACCCAGACGACCCAGCATCGCGATTACCGGGCAAATCGGGCACGTTTGTTTGCTCTCTGATTGCTCGCCTACCAACACGCGGCGTGATGTTCTCGGGAGAGTGAAAGTCATTTGTCGGCTTATCGGCGGATGGTCGCGGTGGCGGTTACCGACCTAACGTCCGGTTCGGGTTCACAGGCGGAACCACGGATCGGTGAAGGTGAAGGAGAACGGATGAGGCCTGCGAGCAATGACGGACGGTTGGGGTTGCGGTGAACGACGGCTCGGGGGAGCGCCACTGGCCGCTACTGGCTGTCGCCGTCGGCGGGGTGCTGCTGGCGCTCGGATTTTCCAGCGTGGGATGGGCCGGGGGGCCGCCCCGCTCCGGTTCTGCGGTGGGGGCGCGCGGGGACGCGTACGGGAAATTGGGTGTTATGTCGTTCAATGTCTGCGGCGGCATCTGTCGGCACGGGGAAGTCGCGTCGACCGCCCGATTCGTCGCGCGAGTGGCGACGGAGCGGGGCGTGGGGGTCGTGCTGCTGCAGGAACTCTGCTACAGCCAGTTCCGGCAGGTGCGCAGCCTGCTCGCCCGGCGTGGATTCAGCGGGCGCTTCGAGGCCCAGACCCGGAGCCCGGCCTGCGCAAACGACGACACCCGGCACGGCACGGGATTCGGCGTCGCGGTTCTGGTGCGAGGCCACATCACACACAGCGTGGTCGATCATCTGCCGACGTCACCCGGCGTGGAGCATCGGGTGCTGCTCGGGGTGACCACCACGATCGCCGGTCGGCCGACTTTTGTGGCCGGGGTGCATCTGTCGCCGTCGCCGAGGGAGACATTGCGGGAGCAACTGGGGGCGGTCGAGCGATTTGTGCGGTCGCGGTCCGGTCACCCGGCGATCGTCGGCGGAGACTTCAACACGGTGCCCGGTGATCCGGCGCTCGAGCCGATGTTCGCCCGCTTTACCGAATTGGACGAAACGCGAGCCAGGAATTCGGAAATGGGCGATTTGCCGACGTTTGCCGCGAAGAAGATCGATTACGTGTTCCTGTCGCGCTTCGTCGAGCCGCAAGCGTCCACCGTGGCCACCGCCATGTCGGACCACCGCGTGCTGCTCGGCACCGCAACCGCAACCGCAGCCACAGCAGCCGCCGACTCGACTCCCGGCATCGGCGTCGCCTCCGTCGCATGGGACCGCCGACCCGGCTGAGCGCATTCGTCCTACCCGGAGCGCCCGTCCTGCTTGGACCAAGTGGCCTTGTTCGGGCGCCGGACCTAATCGGGGCGTTGGCTGAGCAGGGTCGGGTCGTCGCGCAGCAGGGCGGCCAGGCGCCGGGCTGCCATCTCGGTCTCCTCCGGGCGTTCCACCTGCAGCGGGATCGGCTCGGGCAAGGGTGTCGGCATGCCACGCGGCTCGACCGGCGGGGGCGGGACCAGACGCTCCGTTACGCCCGCTCGCTGGTCGGCCGCCGGCTCGAACGGTGCCCGGTACTGCTCGGGGTCGATGCGCCGGGTGGTCTGCGGCGGGATGGTGGGCGGGGGCGTCGGAGCCAGCGGGTGGGGCGGGAATTCGGCCCCGGAGTCGTGGGACGACGCCATGCCCAGGTCGCGCATGCGGGCGCCCAGGTCGGTCGGCTCAGCGGAATCGGCGGTGCCGTAGTCGGCCGCGGGCTGCTCGAAGCCGCCGAAGTGGCCCTCGGTGGTCTCCGGCTCGGCGTAGTAGGCCGGCTGATGGTAGGAGCGCTGCTCGTACGCGGGCTGCTCGTAGCCGTACGCAGGTCCGAAGCGATCCTGATCGTCCTGGCTCATCCGTGGTGTCTCGGTGCCCGGGTAGGCCGGTGGGAACTCCTCGACCGGCTCGCCCACCTCGACGTCGAAGTCGGCGCGGGGCTGGGTGGCCACGCTGTTTTCCGCCGTGACCTGCACCTGGCCGTCTTCGTAATAGAACCGCAGCACCATCGGGTCGCCTTCACCCTCGACACCGACGGTCACGCCGAGCCGGGGATGCCGTCCCACGACCGCGGCAATCGCCTCGACGAGCTCGTTCACCGCCGCCGGTGTGCCGGTGGCCTCATGTGCCGCCCGGCGACGCAGCTCGTCGCGGCGCGCCAGTTTCTCCAGCGCGTCGTCAAGTCCGCCTCGCACGTCACAGTCCTTCCCGTCAGCTTCGACGGTACCCACTGTGCCTGTTCGAAGGCCGATTTGGGAACCTCGATCTCTGCGACCCGGCCGTCACCCTACGACTTTGCCCGCAATGCCTTGTCGAGCGCGCGGTCGAGAACAACTAGCAGGGCGTCGCGCACCGAGGCCCGGAAACGGGCGTCATAGGAGAGCACGGGCACGTCGTCGCGGATGGCCAGAGCCCAGCGCACTTCGTCCAGGCTGTGGGCCATATGTCCGTTGAAGGTGTTGACGCCGACGACGAACGGAAGGCCGGCCCGCTCGAAGTAGTCGACCGCTGGATAACAGTCGTCGATGCGGTTGGTGTCGACCACTACCAGGGCACCTAGGGCTCCCTTGATCAGGTCGTCCCACATGAACGCGAAGCGGGACTGCCCCGGAGTGCCGAAAATGTAGAGCTTCAGCGTCTGGTCGATGGTGAGGACGCCGAAGTCCATCGCGATGGTCGTCGTGGTCTTCATCACGGCCTGGCCGGGGTCGTCGATGCCGACCGACGCGGAGGTCATCTCGGCCTCGGTGGTCAGCGGCGAGATCTCGGAGATGGCGCCGACGGTAGTCGTCTTTCCGACACCGAAGCCGCCCGCGACGATGATCTTGACGGGGACCGGGGCCTTCTTCTGCCGGCGTTGTTGCCCCACGGGGGCGTAGCCGACGATGCGGTCAGGTGATTGCTCGAAGTCCACGGATCACTCGCATGATGGTCTCAGGGTCAGGGGTTTCGTTGTCCAGCACGTGGACGTCCAGCTGGCCGGCGGCACGAAGGTCGCCGACCAGAATGCGGGTGACTCCTAGATGCAGGCGCAACCGGGCGGAGATCTCCGCCACCGAATGCGGTTCATTGCAGAGACCCACTATGGCGCGCATCTCCGGCGAGAGCCGGACCGGAGGGGCACCGGGAATGATGGTCACCTGGGTTTCCATCCCGATCTCGGGATCGGCACCGTTGGTGCGCCCGGACGTGATGACGAACGGGCGCAGCGTCGAGCCCTGATCATCGGCCGGCGGTTCGGCCCCTCGGGCGGGAGGACGGTAACCACCGGCCGAATGCTGGGGGCCGGACGAAAGGAAAGGTCGGACGCTCGGCCGAGCCGGATGCGCCGGGTCGTCGGGGTCCGGATAGGTCATTGCTGAACGGCGTTCTTCAGCTCAGCGATCAGGCGCGGGCTGAGCGCACCACCGGCGCGGGTCGCGAACAGCGTCATCTCGTACGCGAGGGTGCCGAGGTTGGCCGACCGGTCGGCGATGACACCCAGCACCGAGCCGGCGCTGATCGCCGTGACCAGCAGGTAACCCTCGGCCATGTCGATGATGACGCGGTTGAGGGCTCCCAGCCGGTACCAGCTCGCGGCGCCGCCGGACAGGCTCGTCAGACCCGAGACCACGGCGGCGAGACGCTCGGCGTTGGGCCGGTCCTTGATCGCTGACATGGCCATCAGCAGGCCGTCCGAGGAGACGGCGATCGCTTCGATCACTCCCGCGGTTCCCGAGGTGAACGAGTCCAGCAACCAGTTGAACGTCTTGGCCTCGGCGCTCAGCTGGGGGGCGTAGTCACGGCCGTTACCGGTGTCGGTGCTGTAAGGGGAAGTCATCGCGGTTGTCCCTCGGGTTGTGGCTGAGTTTCGCTCAGTGCGAGTGCGACTCCGTACTCGAACTGTTCCATCAATGCGCGTGCGGCGTCCGGATCAAGCGGAGGCGCCGCAACCGGCGGGGGCGGGCTGTTCGGCTCGTCCCGTGGCAAAGTCGCACCTGGCACTCGACGGGCGAGAGGCGCATGTCCAGCCGAGGGCGGCGAGGACATGTCGGTCTCGGCGACGTCCCACTCGGCGCGGCTCACGCCGGCCTCGAAGGCGTCGAATGCCGCCCGGGCCGCGACCGCGTCGTCCTGCGACGGCGGAGCGGTCGGCAGCGAGGTGCTGGTCTCAGTGGGAAGCTGGCTGCCGGGCACCCGGCGGCGCAGCGGGGTGCCGTTGGATCCATTGGTGGCGGATCCATTGGTGGCAGGTTCATTGGCCGGCGCGGGCTCCGGCGCGACAGCCGGCGTCGGCGTCGGCGTCGGCGTCGGATAGCGGTAGTCCTCGTCGACCCGCTGGTGCGGGAAGGCGGGGGGCTGGGCCGCCGGAACGGTGCTCCAGGCGGTCTGCTCCGGGGTGGGCTGGCCCCACGAGGAACCGCCGGCCGCGGGCAGCTCGGGCATCGGCAGCTGCGGCATCCCATGGCCGGCCACCGGAACGCCCGGGTCGTACGCCGCCGGCTGCTGATAGGCCGGCTGTTGGTACGCGGGCTGCTGGGCCGGCTGTTGGTACGCGGGCTGCTGGGCCGGCTGCTGGTACGCGGGCTGCTGGGCCGGCAGCTGATAGGCGGGCTGCTGGGCCGGATGCTGATAGGCGGCCGGCTGCTGGTACGCGGGCTGCTGGTAGACCGGCTCCTGATATGCCGGAGGCTGGTAGACCGGCTCGGCGTCGTAGACCGGCTGGCCGGCGTACTCCGCGTCGATCGCCTCCTTGCCCTCGGTGGCGAACGCGTTCCACGAGCCGCTCGCCTCGATCGTGCGGGTGGCGCGGTCGAGGATTACCGGGTCGAAGGGCTGCTGGCTGCCGGGCGCCGACCGGACGGTCGACGAACCGGTGACCACCTGCGCGAACTCGGCAGTGTGGTACATCGGCGCGGTCGAGCCCGACGCCATGGCCGGCACCGCCTGCGAGGCGAACGGCGCCGCCGGCAGGGAGCCCATGCCGGAGCTGGAGATCAGGTGGGCCGGGGTCAGGTCGACCCAGGCGGTCACGCCGCCGCCCGGTGTCTCGGTCAGGGTGACCTCGATGCCGTGTCGCCGGGCGAGGCGGCCGACCACGAAGAGGCCGAGCACCTCGGTGGGCGCCAGGTCGAGGCGCTCACGGCGGGTCAGACGGGCGTTCTCCTCGACCATGCGCTCGGGCGCCAGGCCGAGGCCGTTGTCGATGACCGCGAGGCGGGCGCCGCCGCGCAGCTCACCGGCCGAGATCACGACGCGGGTGTGCGGCGGGGAGAACGTGGTGGCGTTCTCCATCAGCTCGGCCATCAGCAGGGTGAGGTCGGCGATGATCGCCGGAACGACCACGATCTCGTCCGGGACGTCCAGATCGACACGGGTGTAGTCCTCGATCTCACCGAGGGCCAGCCGGACCACGTCGACCAACGGCAGCGGTGCCATGTGCTCGTTCGCGCCGGCGCCACCGGAGAGGACGACCAGCGAGCTCGCGTTCCGGCGAAGACGGCTGGACATGTGGTCGAGACGGTAGAGGTCGCCGAGGCGGTCACTGTCGGTCTCGCGGCGTTCCAGGTTGTCGATCAGGGCCAGCTGGCGGCCGACCAGGTTCTGCGTACGCCGTCCGACGTGCCCGAACATCTGGGCGACGTTGCGGCGGCCGAGAACCTGGCGTTCCACCAGGCGTACGGCGGTGGTCTGGACCCGGTCGAACGCTCGGGCCAGGTCGCCGATCTCGTCTCGGGCCTCGACGTCGACCGGGTCGAGTCGGATCGGGCGTACGTGCTCGGCCTCGTCGTCGGCGACGCGTTCGAGCTCGGCCTCGGCGGCGCGGGCGATCCGGTCGGCCGAGCCGGTGAGGCGTCGCAGCGGCCGGGCGACCGCGCGGGCCATGAACAGTGAGAGCGCGACCACGATGATCAGCAGCAGCAGGGCGCCGCCACCGATCAGCGACGCGTCCCGGATGGCGTTGTTGCGGCTGGTCGTGACCGTGGCGTCCACGTCGGCGGCGACACGCTTCTCGACGAAGCCACCGAGGACGAGCACCGACTGCAGGGACGGGAACAGCGTCTTGATGTTGAGCAGCGTCACCGCCCCGGTCGGGTCGACCGCGGCCTGGGTGAGGAACTGGTCGCCGACCCGGGACGAGAACGCGTCCTGGGCGCCGATGTAGAGCTTGTACTGGGAGTCGGTGAAGAACGCCTGCGCGTTCGCGATCACCTGCTGGATCTGCACCAGCGTCGAGTAGAACAGGCTGATGAAGCCCGGTGCCTTGCTGATCGTCGCGGCGGTCAGGTAGCCGGACGCCTGGCTGATCAGGTCGTCGGAGCGCAGTGCCTGCTCGAGCGCGAACACCTGCCGGCCGACGCCGGTCTTGAGGTCGGCGTTCGAGGAAAGCGCCAGGCCGCCGATGATCGGGTTGATCGTGTTGGTGAACTCGGTGACGATCACGTCGGGGGTGATCGCCCGGTTGATCACGTTCTGCCGGGTGTTGTCGAGCCGGTCGGTGTTACGCAGGGCCCGCTTGAGTTCCTTGGAGACCTGCAGGCCGCCGTCGTCGACCCGGGCGACCGCGTCGACCGACTTGGCGGTCTGCACGACCAGGGTCGGCTCGTCGACCAGGCCGAGCCGGAAACCGACCGACAGCAGGCGCTCCAGCTCGAGCTGCTGCAGCGCGGTGCTGACGCGGGTGGCCAGCTGAACCTGGTTGGAGATGTTCTGCGCGTCCTGGGCGGCGGACGCACGGTTGACGATGATCGGGACGGTCAGCGCCACGACACCGAGCAGCGGAACGAGCACCAGGAGGGCGAGTTTGCCCAGGATGCGGAACTTACCGAACAGCACCGGATCGCTCCTGCCGTGTCGGGTTGACCTCGCCGTAGGCGGGCAGTTGGTCGTACGGCCCGGGGGCGGACGCCGCCGGCGCACCGGGCACGTTCCCCGCGGACGGGAGCCGGGCCCCGGGGCCGTAGCCCGCGGACCTCGAGCTGGCGACGATGTCGCGGGTGGTCTCGCCGACCGGGCGGGCGACCGGCTCGGCCGGGGTTTCCCGACGGCGGGCGGCCGCCGGCCAGATCAGGGCGCCGAGCACCAGAACGATCGCCAGCAGGCCGAGGACGACCGCCTCCGTACGCCGGTAGTTGATCGTGCTCGTCCGCTCGTCGAGCAGCTTGTCCATCTCGCGGAGGGTCACGCCGGCCAGGCTGTTGAGCGCGGTCTGCAGCGAGCTCTGCGCGACGGCGATGGTCGCGATGTTGGGGTCGCCGCCCAGGTTGGCACCGCGGTTCATCGACTCGATGCCGCGGCGGAACTGGTCGAGCGTGGTCACCAGGCTGCCGCTGAGGGTCTGGCTCTTGGTGTCCTCGACCGCGGCCTGCAGGTCGTCGGTGAGGTTGGCGACCGCGTTCTGTACGGCGAGGACCTCTTCGCCGAACTGAACGGTGATCGGGCCCTTGCGCGTCTGCTGGAGGTTGGCCAGCGTGCCCATCTGGTTGGTGTGCTGCACCGCCGCCGGCATGTCGACGGCGACCGCCTGCTGGAGGTTGGACAGGTCGTTGTCCGGGTCGCGGTTGAGCTCGGAGTTGCGGCGGACCGAGTCGTAGAGCGCCACGACCAGGTCGAGGACTTCGGAGTGGGCCTGGAAGACCGCGAGCTGACCGCCCGGCACCTTGGCCAGCTTGCCGATCTTGTCTTGCAGCCCGGTCCAGCGGTCCTTGGTCTTGAGGTCGTCACCGAGGCGGTTGTCGACGTCCGAGACCTTGGCGATCGCGGGCTTGAGGGAATCGGGAGCGTCACCGATGCCCTGTACGGCCGACGACTCGTATTCCACGAGCGAGTTGATCAGCGGAGCCAGGGCGGTGAGGTATTCGACGCCCTTCTGCTCGAGTGCGGTGCTGGAATGGCGGCTCGAGTTGTCCTGCCAAACCCTGCCGAACAGGATCGCTGTCGGCACAAGCACCAAAACCGTCATAATCACCGCGAAGGCGGAGCGTAAACGGGATCGTCGGCTGTTCATTACTGTTTGTCCTCCGCCATCCACAGGTGATGGACCGCTATTTCGGCTACTGTCCGTAGCCGGGCGGGCGCACGGATCCGGGCCAATCTATCCGAGAAAACCTCAAGTAACCCCTTTCCAAGGGTCAGAGTTCTCTCGTCTGATCGGGGGATACAGGGGGCCGCCGTCAGGGTTGTAACGAGCGTTCAGGTGCGGGAAGCCGATATGCGAAACCGCAGCCCAAAGCGGTTCCGCAGCGTCGGGGGTTACCGCGAGGATGGTAGCCGTCACCCGGCCGTGCCGAAACCCGCATGATCCCAGTTGGATGGTAATTGTGACCGGGCCAAATCTATACGCAGAGTAATCACGTTATTGCGCTGAGAAAGGTAAACGGGCCTTTCCGATGGAAAGGCCCGTTCTGTCCGGGACAAATCACAGGCGAGCGAGCGCCTTACGCAGCGGATCGAGACCGAGCGAACCGAGATTGAGAGCGTCCCGGTGGAAGGTCTTCAGGTCGAAATCGGCGCCCTTGCGCTGCTTCGTCTCCTCGCGAGCCTGCAGCCAGATCCGCTCGCCGATCTTGTAGGACGGCGCCTGGCCGGGCCAGCCCAGGTAGCGCTTCCACTCGAACCGGAGCAGTTTCTCCTCGGCCCGGGTGTGCGCCCGCAGGAACTCCCAGCCCAGCTCCGGCGTCCAGCGTTCGCCGGGGTGGAAGCCGAACGGGTTGTCGCGCGGGATCTGAAGCTCGAGATGCATGCCGATGTCGACGATCACGCGGCAGGCCCGCAGCGCCTGCCCGTCGAGCATGCCCAGCCGGTCGCCCGGGTCCTGAAGGTAGCCCAGGTCATCCATCAGCCGCTCGGCGTAGAGCGCCCAGCCCTCACCGTGCCCGGAACACCAGCAGAGCAGCCGCTGCCAGCGGTTGAGCGAGTCGGCGCGCAGGAGGGCCTGACTGACCTGGAGGTGATGGCCGGGGACGCCCTCGTGATAGACGGTGGTGACCTCGCGCCAGGTGGAGAACTCGGTGACACCCTCCGGCACCGCCCACCACATGCGGCCCGGGCGCGAGAAGTCCTCGCTCGGGGCCGTGTAATAGATGCCGCCGTCGCTGGTCGGGGTCAGGCAGCACTCGATGCGCCGGGCCGGCGCCTCGATGTCGAAGTGGGTGCCGTTCAGCTCGCTGATCGCCTTGTCGGCCAGCGCCTGCATCCAGTCGCGGAACGCCTCCTTGCCCGCGATGTTGCGGGCCGGGTCGGCATCCAGGGTCGCGACCGCCTCGGCCACCGAGGCACCGGAGCCGGCGACGACTGCCGAGACCGCCTCCATCTCGCGCTCGAGGCGGTGCAGCTCGGCGAAGCCCCAGAGATAGGTCTCGTGGAGGTCGACCTTGGCGCCCAGGAAGTATTGCGAGGCCAGCTCGTAGCGTTCGAGGCCGGCCGCTTCCTTCTCGCGACCCTGCGGCGCGAGCTCGAGGCGGAGGAACTCGGCGAAGTCGGCGGTCGCCGCGGTGGCCGCGTCGGCGCCCCGCGTCAGCTCGGCGGTCAGCGCGCCGTCCGCGGTCAACCGGCCGGCCAGCCCGCGATAGAAGTCGTCGCGGTCCGGATCGGTCCACGCGTCGCACTGCTCGGCGACAGCCAGCATCTGGGCGCGCGGGCTGACCCGGCCCGCCTCGGCCTCGGTCCGCAGGGTCGTCTTGTACTGCTCGAGAGCGCGGGGCATGTCGTTGAGCCGGGCGGCGATGTTGGACACCGCCTCTTCGCCCTCGGTGGGCATCATGTCGAAGACGCCACGCAGCGCGTGCAGCCCGCTGCTGATCACGCTGAGCTCGGCCGCCGAGCCGGCGTCGTGCCGGGACAGTTCGAGGCCGAGCCGCTCCTGCATGGCCTCCTTGGCGACCTGGTCCGACTCGTGCTCGGGCTCCATCACGTCGAGGTCGTTGAGGGTGCGGCGGATCAGCTCGGCTTGAGCCTCGTAGCCGGCCGGCGAGAGGTCGTCGGTCTGGCCGTCGTGGCCGGCGATGCCGGTGTAGGTGGCGCCGAGCGGGCTGAGCTCGGCCCACTCATCGACGTAACGGTTTGCGAGGTCATCAATTCGTCCCACGCGCAGACCCTACCGACGGGGCCCGGCCGGGCGCCCCCCTTAATTTGCACTGTGAGTGCTGGTCCAGGCGAGCAGCTTGTCGAGCGGCCAGGTGTTGACCACGTCCTCCACCGGCACCGCGCAGAGCGCCGCCCGCTTGCAGCCGTTGTCCAGCCAGTCGAGCTGGCCGGGGGCGTGCGCGTCGGTGTCGATCGTGAACTTGCAGCCCGCCTCGACCGCCACGGTCAGCATCCGCTTGGGCGGGTCCAGCCGGTCCGGCCGGGAATTGATCTCGATCGCCTTGTCGTGCTCGATGCACGCGGCGATCACCTTGTCGAGGTCGAAAGTGCTCGGCGGACGCGTACGCCCGCCGCGGTGACCCTTGTCGCCGTCGCCCTTCGCCAGGACCTTTCGCCCGGTCATGTGCCCGAGCACATCGAGGTGCGGGTTGGCGATCGCGTTCAGCATCCGCCTGGTCATCCGCGGTGATTCGTCGCGCAGCTTGCTGTGCACCGAGCCGACCACCACGTCCAGCCGGGCCAGCAGCGCGTCCTCCTGATCGAGCGAGCCGTCGTCGAGGATGTCGACCTCGATGCCGGTCAGGACGCGGAAGCCGTCGGGCAGCGCGTCGTTGAGCCGGGCCACATGGTCGAGTTGTCGGCGGAGCCGGGCCGGCGTCAGCCCGTTCGCCACCTTCAGCGTCGGCGAGTGGTCGGTGAGCACCAGGTATTCGTGGCCCAGCTCGACCGCGGCGAGCGCCATCTCCTCGATCGGCGAGCCGCCGTCCGACCAGTCGGAGTGCGAGTGACAGTCGCCGCGCAGGGCGTCGCGCAACGTGGCCGCGGCACCCTGCAGGTCGGAGCCGGCGGTCGAGAGCAGGCGGCGCAGATAGACCGGCTCGTCGCCGGCCAGCGACTCGGTGATGCAGCGGGCGGTCACGTCGCCGATTCCGGAGAGCTCGGCCAGCGTGCCGGCCGCCGCCCGAGCCGTCAGCTCCTGCTCGTCGAGCGTGGACACCGCGGCCGCGGCCGAGCGGAAGGCCCGCACCCGATAGGTCGCCTCGTTGGCCCGCTCCAGATGGAAGGCGATGCGGCGAAGATCGGCGACCGGGTCACGAGATGCCATGCTGCCCACCCTAGTGACGGCACCTCATAAGCTCGCGGACATGCGGACGATCGATTGGGTAGACGGCGCCATCGAGATCATCGACCAGACCGCCCTGCCGGGCGAGCTGCGGATCCTCCGGTTGCACACGGTGCCCGAGCTGATCGCCGCGATCCAGTCCCTGGCCGTACGCGGAGCGCCGGCGCTCGGCGTGGCCGGTGCCTTCGGTGTCGCCCTCGCCGCCCGGGTGCACGCCGACGATCCGGCCGCGCGCGCCGTGGCGGTCAAGAAGGTGGAGACCTCCCGGCCGACCGCGGTCAACCTGGCCCGGGGCGTCCGGCGCGCGGCCGCCCGGATCGGGCTCGGCCCCGACGCGGTGCTGGCCGAGGCGTACGCGATCCGCGACGAGGAGATCGTCGCGTCCCAGGCGATGGCGGCCCGCGGCGCCGACCTGCTGCTCGAACTGTGCGGTGACCGGCCGCGGCTGCTGACCCACTGCAACACCGGTGGCCTCGCCGCGGTCGTGCTCGGCACGGCGCTCGGCGTGGTGCACGAACTACATCGGCGCGGCGCGCTGGCCGGGGTGGTGGCGAGCGAGACCCGGCCGCTGCTCCAGGGTGCCCGCCTCACCTCGTGGGAGCTGTCGCGCTGGGGCATCGAGCACCGGGTCGCGGTCGACTCGGCCGGCCCGTTCCTGATGGCGCGCCGCGAGGTCGACGGCGTGGTGCTGGGCGCCGACCGCATCTGCGCCAACGGCGATGTGATCAACAAGATCGGCACGTACTCGCACGCGCTCGGGGCGCGCCGGGCCGGTCTGCCGTTCGTGGTCGTCGCACCCGAGTCGACAGTGGACGTGGGCACGCCCGACGGTGCCGCGGTGGAGATCGAGGACCGCGGCTCAGCCGAGGTCACGCCGTGGGCCGAGGCGTTCAACCCGGCCTTCGACGTGACCCCGCACGACCTGGTCACCGCGATCGTCACCGACCGCCGGGTGATTCGCCTCGACCGCGGAGAACGCCCCTAGCTGGGCTGCCAGGGCTTGAGCCACGGCGTCTCGGGCCAGCCTTCGGCGGCCGCGAGCAGCGGGAACGCGGTCGCGCCGTCGATCGTCTCGCGCACGATGTCGGCGTGGCCGGTGTGCCGTGCGGTCTCCTGGATCAGGTGGAGCAGGATGTAGCGAACCGTGAAGTGCGTGAGGTCCTTGCGGTTCCACGGCACCGAGTGATCGACCGGGATCCGGTGCCCGAGGTCGCCGATCTCCGCGACCGTCTTCTCGGTTTCCGCGGCGACGCGGTCATAGCGCGCGAAGACCTCATCGATCGACTCGCCCTCGGCGAGGGCGAAATTCCTGCCGTACGCGTCGTAGTCGGCGGTCTGCGGCTCGTTTTTGATCGTGCCGAGCCAGTTTTCCTCGGTCGAGGCACAGTGCTTGATGAGCCCGCCGACGCTGAGGGCGCTGGCGCTGGGCGCCGCCCGCAACTGTTCGTCGCTCAGCCCGTACGCCGTGAGCTTGAGCGTGTAACGCGCCTGGGCGAGGAAGGCGAGGAGGCCCTCCTGCTCGTTGCCGACGAGGCCGACCTGACCGGGCATGTTGTCTCCTTGGGAGTCCGTCGTGTTGACGAACTCCACGCTAGGAGTGATTGCGGTCAGTTTCCGGCCGCTTTGTTTTTACCGTCCGGCGATCGTCCGCCACCTCGGTGACCCAGCCCCCGGCCCGGCCGAGCGCGAGCAGCCGTTCGGCCTCGGCCGGCATCTCGGTCACGCCTTCGGCCGGGCGTGGCGGCCAGGCCCGGCGCAGGTCGCTCGCCGCGGTCAGGGGCGGGAGGAGGGCTCTGATCGGGTCGGGCGTCTCCAGCAGGTCGTGCAGGTGGTGCAGGTCGCCGAGGACGGCCTGCAGGGTGTGTTCCACCTCGGCCGCGTTGCCGCCGCACATCGCCGCGGTCAGTTCGGCCCGGGTCGCGGCGACCCGGGTGCCGTCGCGGAACGAGCCCGCCGCCAGGGCGCCGGCCAGGGGATTGTCGGCCAGTTGGCGGGCCAGGGCGGCGGCCAGCAGATGAGGCACGTGGCTGACCTGGGCGACCGCGCGGTCGTGCTCGGTCGCGGTGGTGGGAACGACGCGGGCGCCCAGCGCGGTGCAGAGCGCGGCCAGGGTCAGCCAGTCGTCGAGGCGGGTCTCGCGCTCGAGGCCGAGCACCCACGTGCAACCGGCGAACAGTGCCGGGTCGGCGGCCTCGAAGCCGGAGGTCTCCCTGCCCGCCATCGGGTGACCGCCGACGAACCGGGCCAGGCCGTGCTTGCGGGCGAGGTCGAGAGCCGGGCCCTTGACCGAGGTGACGTCGGTGATCAGCCCGGGGTGCCCGGTCAGGTCGGCGAGCACCTCAGGCAGCACGGTCAGCGGCACCGCGAGGGCCACCACTTCGGCGCCGCCGATCGTGTCGGTCACCGCGAAGCCGGCTTCGGCCGCCAGCTCGCGGGTCGCCGGGTCGGCGTCGAAGCCGGTCACCTCGTGCCCGGTGGCGGCGAACGCGCGCAGCAGCGAGCCGCCGATCAGTCCCAGTCCGATGACGGCCACGTTCACCCGGGAACTCTCGCACACCGTCCAAGATCAGCCGTTCGGACAGGTCGCCATCCCCCGTTACCGCGGGTGTTTCGTCCGTTTTACGACTAGAAAGTGGTGATCCTCCGGTTTACCGTCAACAGGCCGGCGCCTTCCACCCTCAGGCGCCGGACACCGGCCCCTTTTCTCCGGCTGCACAGGCTTTTCTCCCGGCTGCACGGGGCCGCATCTTTGGGCGAGGATGCGGTCCCGTGCTCTATCTTTGCGGGATGGCGGAACCACAACCGCAGATGCGGCCTCCCTCCGGGCTCTTCCCCGGTCTGCCGCCCCGGCCGGTCTACCGCGAAGCACACCCGATCCGCTCCGGCCCGCTCTTCGCCGGGCTCGGCGCCGCTGTGGTCTGGTTCATCCTCTTCGGAACACTCGGGCACGACCTCGCGACCTACGCGTGGTGGACGATCGTGGCGGGAGTCACGGCCTGGGTGGTCGCGCTGGTCCTGGGCTTCCTCGGCGACCGGGGAGCCGCCACCGGAGTGGCCATCGCGAGCGGCCTCGGCCTATCGATCGCCCTCGCTCTG
This sequence comes from Actinoplanes sp. NPDC051343, assembly GCF_044455125.1. Classification (NCBI taxonomy): domain Bacteria; kingdom Bacillati; phylum Actinomycetota; class Actinomycetes; order Micromonosporales; family Micromonosporaceae; genus Actinoplanes; species Actinoplanes sp. NPDC051343. The sequence continues at coordinate 53,944 of NZ_JBITEL010000019.1, read as the reverse complement.
GTGGCCGCCCGATGGATCATGACCGACAATTGGCCGCTGTGGTGACGACGCCGGTCTGAACAGGTCCTCGGCGACCCGATGTGCCGTCCTCATCGCCGTCCGCACTGGCCCTTGACGAGGGTTCGCGACTCCGTCAATCTCGGGGTCATGCCCCCCGCATCGCAACGGCTCGATCCCGACCCCGATCGTCGCCGCCGCCGCTTGGAGTTGCTGGCCGCCCTCGCCGACGCCAAAACGGCACGCGAGTCCAACCAGCCGCGCCGCCTGCGCGGCGCCCGTCTTCGTGAGCTCATCGCCATCCGTCGTCGCCTGGTGAACTGACTTCCTTGCTTCTCAAGGCGTGGCGCGTCGCGCCCGCCGGAGTTCCCGCTACCGTCACTCGCTGAAGGACAACAGTCGCGTGGGGGGAATCTTGTCGACATTCGCTGCCGCCGTCGCCCGGGGCAAGAACGGGTGGACCGCGTCCGAGCTGGACCTGTCCGGACTGGGCGACATCGACGAAGTGGTGGACGCACTGCGCGAGGTCGATCCGGACGCCGGCCTGACCCTGCTGTTCGTCGAGAGCGACGACCTGTACCTGGCGATCCTGCGCCTGGACGAGGGCGAAGATCTGCGGGTCTTCGGCTCCGACTCGGCGTTCGCCGACGAGTCGCGGGTCGGCTCGATGCTGCTGGGTGAGATCGAGGCCCCGGCGCTCGAGATCGACGAGCTGACCGCGGCCCACGAGGACGCCGAGGAGGAGGAAGAGGACACGCCTGCGCCCGACCCCGACGCCGACCCGGTCGGCGACGCGGAACTGCTCAACGACCTCGGGGTCAGCGCCAACCGGCTGCTCACACTGTGCGGACGCGAGGGCATGATGCCGGCCGACGTCACCGCCGAGATCTGCCAGCAGATCGGCTGCGGCGACGAGGTCGAAGAGTTGCGCGAGGCGTGAGCCTGGCCGCCCTGCCACAACACGAGACGTGGATGCGCCGCGCCATCGAGGTGGCGTCGGCGTTCCCCGAGGACGTGCCGGTGGGCGCCCTGGTCCTCGACCCCGACGGCCGGGAACTGGCGGCCGCCGGCAACGAGCGCGAGGCCATCGGCGACCCGACCGCGCACGCCGAGATCCTGGCCCTGCGCCGGGCCGCCGTCATCGCCGGTAGCTGGCGGCTGACCGGCTGCACATTGGTGGTGACGCTGGAGCCGTGCACGATGTGCGCCGGGGCGCTGGTGCTGGCCCGGGTCGCGACGCTGGTCTTCGGCGCCTGGGAGCCCAAGACGGGCGCGGTCGGGTCACTCTGGGACGTCGTACGCGACCGCCGGCTCAACCACCGGCCAGAGGTCTATTCCGGGGTGCTCGAGCGGGAGTGCGCCGCTCTGGTGCGCGACTTTTTCCGCTAGCGGGGCGGCCCGGGCTTGCAAGGCCGGGTTCGGTCGCGCTTGCGGTTGGGTCGCGGTCCCTTCGCGTACGGGAAAAGCCGTGGTCGCCGCGGCCGTGAGTCGGCCGCTCAGGCGATCGCGGTCGCCAAGCCGATCCGGACCATGTCGCCGAAGCCCTTCTCGCGCTGGGCCGAGTCCATCTTGTCGCCGGTCTTGATGTGGTCGCTGACCGTGAGGATGGTCAGCGCACGGGCCCGGTAGCGGGCCGCGATGGTGTAGATCGCGGCGGACTCCATCTCGACCGCGAGCACGCCGTAGTCGGCCAGCGAGTCGTAGAGGTCGGGCCGGTCGGTGTAGAAGGCGTCGGCGGCCAGGATCGGACCCACGCGCATCGAGACGCCCTGGCCCTCGGCAACCTCGACCGCGGTGCGCAGCAGACCGAAATCGGCCACCGGGGCGTAGTCGATCAGGCCGTCGAAGCGGGCCCGGTTCATGTTGGAGTCGGTGGCCGAGCCGATCGCCGCGATGACGTCGCCCAGCTGAAGGTCCATGGCGAGCGCTCCGCACGAGCCGATCCGGATGACCGACTGCACACCGTATTCGTTGATCAGCTCGTGGGTGTAGATCGAGGCCGACGGCATGCCCATGCCGGAACCCTGCACCGACACGCGTTCGCCCTGGTAGGTGCCGGTGAAGCCGAGCATGCCCCGAACCTCGGTGTAGCAGACCGCGTCCTGAAGGAAGGTCTCGGCGATCCACTTGGCCCGCATCGGGTCACCGGGCAGCAGGACCCGCTCGGCGATCTCGCCCGGCTTCGCGCCGATGTGCACGCTCATGCGTCGTCTTCTCTCTATGCCGTGCCGCGTCGTCGCGGTCCTCTTGCTGCCGGGCCGATCCTGCCAGGTCACAGGCTCGCGGTCGGCCGCGGGCGGCGAAACGGTGACCCGGCGGCAGGCCGCCGCAGGCGTCCGGTAACCTACTTCGCGGTGGTGTGTCCGAGCGGCCTAAGGAGCACGCCTCGAAAGCGTGTGAGGGTGCAAGCCCTCCAAGGGTTCAAATCCCTTCACCACCGCAGCGCACGGAAAATCGCCCGGATGGCTCTTCGGAGCCGACCGGGCGATTCGCGTTTTGGTGCACATGGCGGCGAATCGACTTCGTCTCTGATCACGCTGTGTGCCCGCCCTGCGGTCCCCCGTCCGCCCTAGTGGGACCTCCGCCGTTCGGTTGTCGTCCATGATCAGATGTCCTCCGCGTAACGGAGGCGTTTCGGCCTCCGGGGGCAGCTCAGGCTAGCTGGGCCGATTACCGCGTGTAGTAGTCTGTGAACCGCCCTAATATGGTGGGTGTTGCGCAAGTCACGGGGACCAAATCCACCGGATCAGACAATGCGTACTCGGCCGGGTGGTGAGAAAGATTCACAAGATCGCATGGCGCCGATCCCCGTGATGTGTCCTAGATTTGTCATGTGAGAGTTGAGCATCACTGGTGGAATGGTGACTCCCGGCTCGCCCGCCGGGATGTCTACGTCCGCACCGACGGCGAATCCTGGGAAGTCGAGGCTCAGATGGGTGGGCCGCAAGGCAAGTCGAAGGTGCAAAACTGTCCGGGTAAGGCCTCGGCCATGATCCTGGCGGACGCGTGGCGTGGTTCACGCTGGCAGTGGCGCAAGCTTTAGGAGCGCCAGGAGCCGGGCTGTGCCGCATCGCTTGACATCATCGGCCAGCCGAATTTTCCCGAACGGACCGGATCCCTACTGCCCCTGGGATCCGGTCCGTTTTGTGTCTGATGCCGGACTAATTGTCCGGCGGCAATGGCCTCTCTGGATCTAGCGTGACCAGCCATGCAGGCCAAAGTCACCGATCACCGCCCGGACGTCGCCGTGCTGCACCTGCAGGGCGAACTGGATGCGGACACCGCGAACCAGCTGCACGAGACGCTGGCTGGCCTGCTCGAACGCCCGGTGCCGCGGATCGTCGTCGACCTGACCGACCTGAAGTTCTGCGACTCGGTCGGCCTCAGCGCCTTCATCACCAGCAAGCAGGTCATCGCGGCGCGGGGCGGATGGCTCAGCTTCGCCGGCGCCAACCCGTTCTTGAGCCAGCTCATGGAGACGGTCGGTCTCAGCCGCTACTTCGCGATCTTCCCTGAGGTGGACGACGCCATTGCGGCCGCTCAGCTCTGACTTACCCCGTACGCCAACGAAGGCCGGACCATCAGGTCCGGCCTTCGGTGTTTCGGGCTGGCGGAGGATACGAGATTCGAACTCGTGAGGGTGTTAACCCAACACGCTTTCCAAGCGTGCGCCCTAGGCCACTAGGCGAATCCTCCGTCGGACAGCCTACAAGAGGCCGGACTTCGGGCCCACGCCCGGGTCGCGCCCCGCACCGGTTGGGGGACCCGGTAGGCTTCAGTCAGCCCCTCGTGCGGCGTGCATCTCGTGAACCTCCCCAGGGCCGGAAGGCAGCAAGGATAAACGGGCTCTGGCGGGTGCACGGGGGGTCCTTCTGTTTCCACTCCTTTGCGTCGCCGCACCGGCTTGGTTCTTGTCGTACCCCCGACGGACAATGGCGCGGTCGTTGAGGAGGGGTAGTGGCACTCGCGCTCTATCGCAAGTACCGTCCACGCACGTTCGCTGAGGTCATCGGCCAGGAACACGTCACCGAGCCGCTGTCGCAGGCGCTGCGGAGCGGTCGGCTGCACCACGCCTATCTCTTCTCGGGCCCGCGCGGCTGCGGCAAGACGTCCAGCGCCCGCATTCTGGCCCGCTCGCTCAACTGCGAGCAGGGCCCGACCCCCGAGCCGTGCGGCGTCTGTGCCTCGTGCCGGTCGCTGGCCAACGACGGCGCCGGGTCGATCGACGTCATCGAGATCGACGCGGCCAGCCACGGTGGGGTCGACGACGCCCGTGACCTGCGCGAAAAGGCGTTCTTCGCCCCGGCCGGCAGCCGCTACAAGATCTACGTGATCGACGAGGCCCACATGGTCTCGTCGGCCGGCTTCAACGCGCTGCTGAAGCTCGTCGAGGAGCCGCCGGAGTACGTGAAGTTCATCTTCGCGACCACCGAGCCGGAAAAGGTGCTCGGCACCATCCGCTCCCGCACCCACCACTACCCGTTCCGGCTGATCCCGCCGGCGACCCTCCGGCCCTACCTGCAGCAGCTCGCCGAGGCCGAGGGCATCCCGATCGAGCCGGCGGTCTTCCCGCTGGTCGTGCGGGCCGGCGGTGGCAGCGCGCGCGACTCGCTGTCGGTGCTCGACCAGCTGATTGCGGGGGCCGGCCCCGACGGCGTGAGCTACGCCCGGGCGGTCGCCCTGCTCGGCGTCACCGACGTCACACTGCTCGACGACATGTGCGACGCCCTGGCGGCCGGCGACGGCGCGTCCGCGTTCGCCACGATCGACCGGGTCGCCGAGGCCGGCCACGACCCGCGGCGCTTCGCCTCCGACCTGCTCGAGCGTTTCCGCGACCTGATCGTCATGCAGCAGGTACCCGACGCGGTCACCAAGGGCCTGATCGACGGCCCGGCCGACCAGCTCGACGTGATGGCCGCCCAGGCGACCCGCCTCGGCCCGGCGACCCTCTCCCGCTGCGCCGACATCGTGCACAACGGCCTGGTCGACATGCGCGGCACGACGGCCCCCCGCCTCCTGCTCGAGCTGATCATGGCGCGCATGCTGCTGCCGGGCGCCGACGATTCGTCGGGCGCGCTGCTCCAGCGGTTGGAGCGCATGGAGCGGCGCCTCACGCTCGGCGCCGATTCCGTACGCGGTGAGCTCCCCCCGCCTCCCGCTACTGAGGCCGGAGTGGCCGTTCCGCCGGTCGGCGAGCCCGCGGGGTCGGGTGGCATCGCGTCGTCCGGGGGTGGCCTGTCGGCGGCCCGGGCGGCCGCTGCGGCGGCGGCCGGTCGGCGTGGTCCGGCGGCCGGTTCCGGCGCACGGGCAGCCCAGCCCGCGTCTGCTCCCGCGGCGGCGAGTGCTGCCCCGGACGCCGCCCGCGGTGAGGAAACCAGCGCGGATGGCTCGGAGCAGGGCGAACAAGCAGACCGGGGCGCAGTCGATCAGGCCCCGTCCGGCGGCTCGGATGCCGCAGGTCAAGGACGGTCCGGGGCGGCGGGTCCAGACCGGCAGGCCGCGTCGGCCGACGCTGGTCAACCGGCGGTCTCCGCCCAGGCGGCAGTCTCCGCCGGAGCAGGGCCGTCGGCTGAGCCCGACTACGACGCCGAGCCACCGTGGGACGACGAGCCGGAGCCTGACTTCGAGCACGCCGAGCCGGCGCCGCGGGCCGAGGGTGCGGGTCCCGCCGATTTGTCGGCGCGTCGCGACGCTCTGCCGGGCAGTGAGGCGCCGGAGCCAGGCGAGGTGGCCGGGCGGGGTTCCGGGCCGTCGGTGCCGCCGCAGGCAACCCGGCGGGCTGAGCCGGCCGGGGTGCTGCCCGACGCGCCGGAGGAGTCGGGGGCGGCCGCGGTCAACGCGGGCGTGCCGGGTGCACTCGACGTGACGGCCGTACGCGAAGTGTGGCCGGAAATCGTCACCGCCCTCGGCCGGCAGAGTAAAAAGGTAGCGGCGCTCGCATCCGGGGCCACGGTGCGTGACCTCGACGGTGACACGGTGGTGTTGACGTTCCGGTTCCCGGCCCACGCGCGGATGGTCGCGCCCGAGGCGTCCGTGATCTCCAACGCGCTCTACGAGGCGCTCGGTGGCCGCTGGCAGGTCCGCTGCGAGGTAGCCGGCGACGGCGGCGCGACCGCGCCGACGTCAGGTGGCCCCAGCCGCGGCTCAGCGTCCGGCAATGGCGGCGGCCCCACGCGGAACGGATCCGGGGGCGGCCCGGCGGCCCCGCGCGCCCAGGCGACACCGGCCGGCGCTCAGCAGGCGGTCCGCGCCTCCGAACGAGCCCCGCAGAGCCGGCGCCGCACCGAGGACGTCCCACCCCCGAGCGACGACGATTGGCCGGAACCGGCCCGGCCCGGCGGTCCGTCGGCGCCCAGCGCCCCGGTCGCGGCCCCGGCCGACCAGCCGGCCGACGAGGAGGACGGCTGGCCGGAAGTACGCCCGGTCGGCGGCGCGGCGGCTGACTCCGGCAGCGCACCGCCGGACAGTGCCCGGTCCCACGGGCCCGGCTCGGTTACTGGGTCCGCCAGTCGCGCTGCGGATGGCGGCTTTGCGGGCCAGGCGGCGGACGGTGGCTTGGCCGGTGGCGCGGCGGACGGCGGTATTGCGGGCCAGACGGCGAATGGTGGTTTGGCTGGCGGCGGGGTGCACGGCGGCTTTGCGGGCCACGCCGGCGATGGCCGCGTCGCCGGTGGCGCGACGGATGGCGGCGTTGCGGGCCGCGCGGCGGGTGGTGGCTTCGCCGGTGGCGCGGGGATCGGCGCGGCCGGGCGGGCGCAGGGCAGCGACGGCTCGGCGCGAGCAGGGATGGCCGGCGACGGCACGACGGGGTTGGACGGCTCGGAGTCGCCGACGCCGGGCGGCGAGGGTGAACCGTCGGCCTCGGCTGTCGGCGATGCGTCGACCGGTGTTGCGTTTGGACACGGCAGTGGGCCGGGGGCGGGTGCGCCTGGTCAGGGCTCAGCCCAGTCCGGCACCGCCGCCGGCCCGACCGCGACCGGAACCGAGAGCGGCGACGGCGGCGCAGATCAGGCTGGACCTTCACCAGAGGGTGGCGGGCTGCGTAGCGGAGCCATCGGCTCGTCGGGAGGCGGTGCCGACTTCGGCGCGGCCGTCACCGGCGACCTTGCAGCGGGCTCGGCCGGGTCGGGAATGGCTGACGCGACCGGTCAGGGTGCAGGCGGTGGAGCCAGCCAAGGCGTGGCAGGCCAAAACGTGGCGCCCCAAGCCGCGGCGGGTCAAGGCGCGGCTGGCCAGGGCGTGGCTGGCCAGGGCGTGGCTGGCCAGGGCGCGGGTCAGGCTGCGGCAGGGTCGGGTGTTGGTGGGTCTGCTGGGGCGATGGCTGCCGCTCGGGCCGCGGCCAAGGCGGCCGGCGGCGGTGGGCAGCGGGCCGGTGCCGGGGACGGTGCGGGATCGACCGGGGCGGGCTCCGCGCGTACGGGAAATGGGCGTAACGGTGGGCCGGGCAGTGGGTTGGCCGCCGCGCGGGCGGCGGCTGCTGCCGCGGCCAATGCGCGTGGCGCGGGCGGTCGGGCGGGCGGCGGGGCTAACGCTGCGTGGTCCGACGGGTCTCCGACTGAGGAGGCGCCCTACGACCCGGAGTTTGACGGGCCGAGTTTGGAGGGCTTTGCCCCGGGGGACGAGCCGCTCGACGACGTGATCGACGAGAAGACCGCGCGGGAGAGCAGTGAGCAGCAGGCGATGCGGCTGCTTCAGGAGGCGTTCGGCGCCGAGAAGATCGGGGAAAGCTGAGCCGGTCGAGGCGGTCGTGGCTTCTGCGGGCGGGCGGGGCCTGGCGGCTACGCTGGGCGCGGTGAACGGCCGCCGTGACATTGACGGCCGTCACCTGGCATGACCTAAACGACTTTGAGGAGCGGTGCGATGCGCCCCGGTGGACAGCCGAACATGCAGCAGATCATGAAGCAGGCGCAGAAGATGCAGGCGCAGGTCGCCCAGGCGCAGGCCGAGCTCGCCGAGGCGGAGCTGACCGGCACCGCCGGCGGCGGGCTGGTGACCGTGGTGGTGACCGGGCTGGGTGAATACAAGTCGGTGAAGATCGACCCCAAGGCGATCGACCCGGAAGATGTCGAGACCCTCGAGGACCTGGTGCTGGCGGCGATCCACAACGCGGCCGAGGCGCAGCGGGAGCTCACCGAGGAAAAGATGGGCCCGGCGACCGGCGGCCTGTCTCTGCCGGGGTTCTGATCTCGTGTACGAAGGCGCCATCCAGGACCTGATCGATGAGCTGGGGCGGCTGCCGGGCGTCGGCCCGAAAAGCGCCCAGCGCATCGCCTTCCACGTGCTGTCCGCCGATTCGGTCGACGTCAACCGGCTCGCCACCGCGCTGCGCCGGGTCAAGGAGCAGGTGCGCTTCTGCACGGTCTGCTTCAACGTGTCCGAGGAGGAGCAGTGCCGGGTCTGCCGTGACACCCGCCGCACCAACGAGGTGTTGTGTGTGGTCGAGGAGCCCAAGGACATCGTGGCGGTCGAGCGGACCGGTGAGTTCCGCGGGCGCTACCACGTCCTGGGTGGTGCCATCAATCCGCTCGAGGGCATCGGGCCGGACAACCTCCGCATCCGTGAGCTGCTGCTCCGGTTGGGTACGGGCGAGGTCAAGGAGTTGATCCTGGCCACAGATCCCAACACGGAGGGTGAGGCCACGGCGACTTATCTGGCGTTGATGGTTAAGCCGATGGGGATCGCGGTCACCCGTCTGGCCAGTGGCCTGCCGGTGGGCGGTGACCTCGAGTACGCCGACGAGATCACGCTCGGTCGGGCGTTCGAGGGACGCCGAGCAGTCTAGATCCACTTTCCGTAACGTGATCATCACAGTCCGGCAGCGTTTTAGTCCGGATTCACTGTTTGCAGGCTATCTAAGGGGTAGTTTCCGTTTGGTCGGGGCCCCAGGTCACGGTCGCATCACGAGGGAGACACGGAACTGCCCGCGTACCGTCGGCGAACTTGACCAGAGGCGCCCATTAGGTGAATGTTCCTTCCGATGGCGGCCACACCCGCCGTCGAGTGCCTTCGTGGCATCGGTCTGATCTGACCGAGCGTGACGAGGGTCGGCACTCGAGGCATGCGATAACCGATCGGTTGCCGTTCGCTGCGTGGGCCATCGTCTCCGGTCTGGAGGGTCTTCGCTGCCCCTCGCGCCGGTGACCGTGGACTCCCGTGCGTTCCGGCCGCCGGGAGAGGACCGGCGAATAGATGTCGCTTGGCCCAGAGGCGTCGATCACTGACGAGTCGACGACGCCGACCGACGACGCGGCCGCCGAGCGGAACGTCGGTGAGAACGCGATCGCTGGTCGGTCGCTGAGACAGATCGCCTGGCGCCGCCTGAAGCGGGATCGCGTGGCGATCGCCGGCGGAATCGTGGTCATCCTGCTGATCCTGGTGGCGATTGCCGCGCCGCTGTTGACGCGCTGGTTCGGGCACCCGATCGACGAATACCACAACGATCAGGTGGACCCGACGCTGAGCACGCCGATAGGCCGTTTCGGGGGCATCAGCAAGGACTTCCTTCTGGGCGTCGAGCCGACTTCCGGCCGGGACGTCTTCAGCCGGATCGTCTACGGCGCGCAGACATCGCTCACGGTCGCGTTCCTCTCCGCGTTCCTGTCCACCATCATCGGTGTGTTCTTCGGGCTGACGGCCGGCTTTGTGGGCGGCTGGGTCGACTCGATCATCAGCCGCGTGATGGACTTCCTGCTCGCCTTCCCGCAGCTTCTTTTCGCGATCGCCCTGGTGTCGGTTCTTCCGGGAACCATCCTGGGTCTCGGCGGGCGCTGGTCGCGAGTCCTGGTGCTGGTCGTCGTCATCGGGTTCTTCGGATGGCCCTACATCGGCCGCATCGTCCGCGGGCAGACCCTGTCGCTGCGCGAACGCGAATTCGTTGAAGCGTCCCGGAGCCTGGGCGCCCGCGCGCCGCGCATCCTCTTCCGGGAGCTGCTGCCCAACCTGGCGGCCCCGATTCTCGTCTACACGACGCTGATCATCCCGACCAACATCCTCACCGAGGCGGCGTTGAGCTTCCTCGGTGTCGGTATCCCGCCGCCCAACCCGTCCTGGGGCGGCATGTTGTCGGACTCGCTCCAGTTCTACCGCTACGACCCACTCTTCATGATCATTCCCGGTGGAACGATCTTCATTACCGTGCTGGCCTTCAACCTCTTCGGTGATGGTCTGCGCGACGCCCTCGATCCGAAGGCGCGGTGACCCGGCCACCCTCGGGTGGCCAGCAAGACGTGCGATTTCTGCGGACACCGCGCCAGGTGGCCGCCGCATCAGGAGGTAGGAGAACAGGTGGCAGGCAAGACGAAAGTGATGATGGCCGGCACGGCCCTCGTCGCTATGGGGCTGACCGCCGCATGCGGTGGCAGCGGCGGCTCGAAGAGCAACAACAGTTCCTCCGGAGGGGGCTCGGCCTATAACGCCGCGGTGACCGGCGTCGTGAACCCCAGCGACAAGAAGGGCGGCACGCTCAACCTGTGGAGCTCACAGGACGCCGACTCCTTCGACACCGCGATCTCGTACTACGCCTGGACCATCAACTTCGACCGGCTGTTCGCGCGGACGCTGATGACGTACGCGCCGAAGCCCGGCAAGGACGGTCTGCAGCTGGTGCCCGACCTGGCCGAGGCCGCGCCGACGATCACCAACAGCAACAAGACCTACACGTACAAGCTGCGTAGCGGTTTGAAGTGGGACGACGGCACCCCGATCACGTCCAAGGACATCAAGTACGGCATCGAGCGCACGTTCGCTCAGGACGTTGTGCCGGGTGGCCCGCTGTACGCGATCCAGGAGCTCGACCAGGGCCAGAACTACCCCGGCCCGTACAAGGACAAGTCGCCGGACAAGCTGGGTCTGAAGGCCGTCCAGACGCCGGACGACACGACGATCGTCTTCAACCTGACCCAGGCGGACGCGAACTTCCCGTACATGATCTCGATGCCGATCGGCGCCCCGGTGCCGCAGAAGCGGGACACCGGCGCGAAGTACTCGCTCTCCCCGGCGTCGTCCGGTCCGTACATGTTCGCGCCGGGCGGTGTCCAGCCGGGCAAGAGCTACTCGCTGGTTCGCAACCCGAACTGGAGCAGTGCGGTCGACCCGGTTCGCAAGGCGCTGCCGGACAAGGTCGCGCTGACGATCACGACCAACGCCAACGACATGGACTCGCGCCTGATCGCCGGCACGGCCGACCTCGACTCCGGTCAGAGCGGCGTGCAGGCTCAGGCCCGTACGCAGATCCTGCAGGACCCGAAGCTGAAGGCGAACTCGGACGACCCGAACACCGGCTTCGTCCGGTACGCGGCGATGTCGCAGGCCGTCGCGCCGTTCAACAATGTCGACTGCCGCAAGGCCGTCATCTACGCGTCGGACCCGACCTCGCTGCAGGCGGCCCGCGGTGGCCCGATCGCCGGTGGTGACATCGGTACGAACATGCTGCCGCCGAACATCCTCGGTTCGGACCCGAACTACGACCCGTACAACCGTAAGCAGGGCAAGGCGCAGATCGACCTGGCGAAGCAGGAGCTGGCCAAGTGCGGCAAGCCGGCCGGCTTCGACACCAAGATCGCGGTGCGGAACAACAAGCCGGCCGAGATCGCGACCGCGACCGCGCTGCAGGCCGCGCTCAAGGCGGTCGGCATCAACGCGACCATCGAGCAGTACGACGGCTCGCAGATCGCCTCGGTGGTGGGCTCGCCGGACAACGTGCACAAGAAGGGCTACGGCATCATGATCGCCGGTTGGGGCGCCGACTTCCCCACCGGTTTCGGATTCCTCGCTGCCCTGGCCGACGGCAAGTTCATTGCCAAGAACGGCAACTACAACCTGCCGGAGATCAACGACCCCACCATCAACGGCCTCTTCGACCAGGCGCTGGCCGAGGCGGACCCGACGAAGGCGGGCGCGATCTACGCGCAGATCAACCAGAAGATCATGGAAGGCGCGTACTACCTTCCGTTCGTGTTCGACCGGGCGCTCAACTACCGCAACCCGCGTCTGACCAACGTGTACGAGCACCAGGGTCTTGCCATGATTGATTTCCAGGCACTCGGCGTGGACGACGGTAAATAGCCGTTCACTCACCCAACGCACCAATGGGTCATTCGAAGGGCAGGTGAAGGCCGCCCCCGCTGGGCGGGCGCCGGTTCCGCGAGGAATCGGCGCCCGCCCAGCGTTCGGCCGAGTTCCGTGTTGGCATATCTCATCCGGCGGATCGTCAACGCCATCCTCACGCTACTAGCGGTGACGTTGGTGACGTTCTTCGTGTTCTTCATGGTCCCGAAGATCACCGGCAACGATCCCGCCCTGCTCTACATCGGCAAGCAGGCGGACGCGAAAGCGGTCCAGGGCATCCGCATCAAGCTCGGCTTGAACGACCCGATCCTGGTGCAGTACGGCAAGTTCGTTAAGGGTTTGGTGGCCGGCCGCGACTACGCCAACGGTCCGGACGTGCAGCACTGCCCGGCGCCTTGCCTCGGCTACTCCTTCAAGACCAACCAGGAGGTCTGGCCGCTGCTGGTCAGCGACCTTCCGGTGACGCTTTCGCTGGCGGCCGGCGCGGCCGTGGTCTGGGTCCTGATGGGCGTCGTCTTCGGGGTGATCTCCGCGCTACGACGCGGCACGATATTGGACCGAACCGTGATGACCATCGCGCTCGGTGGCGTCTCGTTGCCGATCTACTTCACCGGCCAGCTGGCTCTGCTGATCTTCGTGTACCAGCTGGGCTGGTTCCCGGAAGCCGGTTACACACCGATCCTGCAGAACCCGCTCGAGTGGTTCCAGGGGCTCGTCCTGCCCTGGGTGACGCTGGCTCTGCTGTTCGCCGCCACCTACGCCCGGCTCACCCGCGCCAACATGTTGGAGACGCTGGGTGAGGACTACATCCGGACGGCCCGAGCGAAGGGCCTGCGCGAGCGCATGGTGATCGGCAAGCACGGGCTGCGTTCCGGCCTCACGCCGCTGGTAACGGTGTTCGGCCTGGACCTGGGCACGTTGCTCGGCGGCGCGGTGCTCACCGAGGCGGTGTTCAACCTGCGTGGCCTGGGCTATCAGGCGCTCACGGCGATCCGGCAGAACGATCTGCCGATCATCCTGGGAGTCACCCTGTTCGCCGCGTTCTTCATCGTCGTCATGAATCTGGTCGTCGACCTCCTCTATGGCGTGATCGACCCCCGCGTGCGACTGGGCTGAACAGGCCGGACCGAGAAGGGAACCACCATGTCAACTGATTCGCTGGCCGGCCTGGCCACGCCGGGCGGGACCGCGCAACGTCCGTTCCTCGACGTCAAGGACCTCACCGTACGGTTCGAGACGGACGACGGCATCGTGCAGGCGGTCACCAGCTCATCGTTCGCCGTGGAACGCGGCCGGACGCTCGGCATCGTGGGCGAATCGGGCTCCGGCAAGAGCGTCACCTCGCTGGCCGTGCTCGGCCTGCACCGCACCCGCAGCAACGCCAAGGTGAGCGGGGAGATCTGGCTCGACGACGACGAACTGGTCACCGCGACCAACGAGCAGGTCCGGCAGCTGCGTGGCGGCAAGATGGCGATGATCTTCCAGGACCCGCTGAGCGCCATGCACCCGTACTTCACGGTCGGGTCGCAGATCGTCGAGGCGTACCGGGTGCACCACCCGGGCGCAAACAAGAAGGTCGCGCGCGAGCGTGCGATCGAGATGCTCGAGCGGGTCGGCATCCCGCAGCCGGCCCGCCGTTTCAACGACTACGCCCACCAGTTCTCGGGCGGCATGCGGCAGCGCGCGATGATCGCGATGGCGCTGGTCAACGACCCGGCGCTGCTGATCGCCGACGAGCCGACCACCGCCCTGGACGTGACCGTGCAGGCGCAGATCCTCGACCTGATCCGGGATCTTCAGCAAGAGTTCGGATCGGCGGTCATCATGATCACCCACGACCTGGGGGTGGTGGCCGAACTGGCCGACGACGTCCTGGTCATGTACGGCGGGAAGATCATCGAGAAGGGCCCGGCCGTCGACGTGTTCCGGAGCCCGCAGCACCCGTACACCTGGGGTCTGCTGGGTTCGATGCCGCGCATGGACCGCGACGTCCGTGACCGGCTGACGCCGGTCAAGGGCACCCCGCCGAGCCTGATCAATCTGCCGTCGGGCTGTGCCTTCCACCCTCGCTGCCCGTACGCGGGCCGCAACGGTAACCGCTCGTTCACCGAGGTGCCGGTGCTGCGGGGCGGGACCCACTCGGTGGCGTGTCACCTGCCGCAGGAGGACCGCACCAAGATCTTCCAGCAGGAAATCCTGCCGAACCTCTGAGCGGAGTGAGTTGACGATGAGCGAGAACCTGCTCGAGGTGACCGGGCTGGAGAAGCACTTCCCCATCACGAAGGGCCTGTTCAAAAGGCAGGTCGGTGCGGTGCGGGCGGTCGACGGCATCGACCTCGAGGTGCGCCTGGGCGAGACGCTGGGCCTGGTCGGCGAGTCCGGTTGCGGCAAGTCGACCGCCGGCCGGCTGTTCACCCGCATCCTCGAGCCGACCGGCGGCAAGATTGTTTTCGAGGGGCAGGACGTCAGTCACAAGTCGGTCGGACAGATGCGGCCGCTGCGACGCGACGTGCAAATGATCTTCCAGGACCCGTACTCGTCGCTGAACCCGCGGCACACGGTCGGCACGATCATCGCGGCGCCGCTGCAGATCCAGGGGATCCCGACCCCCAACGGCCTCAAGAAGGCCGTCCAGGAACTGCTGGAACTGGTCGGGCTCAACCCCGAGCACTACAACCGCTACCCGCACGAGTTCTCCGGTGGTCAGCGGCAGCGCATCGGTATCGCCCGGGCGCTGGCCCTGCGGCCCAAGCTGATCGTGGCCGACGAGCCGGTCTCGGCGCTCGACGTGTCGATTCAGGCCCAGGTCGTCAACCTGCTCGACGACCTGCAGCACGAGTTCGACCTGACCTACGTCTTCATCGCCCACGACCTGTCGGTGGTGCGGCACATCTCCAACCGGGTCGCGGTCATGTACCTCGGCAAGATCGTGGAGATCGCCGAGCGCGAAGATCTCTACAAGAATCCCCGGCACCCCTACACGGTGGCGCTGATGTCGGCCGTGCCGGTGCCCGACCCGACCCGTCGCGACAAGGCCCAGCGGGAACGGGTACTGCTCACCGGCGACGTGCCGAGCCCGATCAACCCGCCCTCCGGCTGCCGGTTCCGCACGCGCTGCTGGAAGGCGCAGGACATCTGCGCGACCGAGGAGCCACCGCTGGTCACCCGGCTCGACGACCCGGAGAGCCACCGCACCGCCTGCCACTTCCCGGTGGTCGAGGACGAGGCGGTCGCCGGTCGCCGGCCCGCGGCGGCACCGGCCTGACCGGCACGGGAAGCGGGTCGGCCGCCGCTTGGCGGTCCGGCTCGGGAGGTACGGGAAGCGGGTCGGCCGTCGCTTGGCGGTCCGGCTCGAGAGGTACGGGCCGCTCGGCGGTCACGGGCTTACGGCGTACGGGAACGGCCGCTCGCGGAATCGTGGGCGGCCGTCCCTTGGTCTTGATCTTTGAGGCTCAGCTCTCGGGTCGGTTGAGGACGCCGACGACGACCTGATGAACCGCGTCGAGGTCGGCCGGGTCCTTGAGGGTCGCCTTGCCTCCGGTCACCACGTACCACTCGTCGGCTTCCTTGTATTGCACGCGGAGCGTGAGCTTGCCGCCGTCCAGCTCGCTGCGCAGCGTGAGCTCGCCGGTGATCACGCCGACCTCGTCGGTCATCACCCCGCCCGGTCCGGGGACCAGGTCGCTCGTCTTCGAATCCATCAGCACTTCTCCAACATGTCGGCCAGCGCGGACTTCTCCGCGGTGGTGACCGTGAGTTTCCAGTGGGTCTTCACCGCGATCCAGCTTTCCGCATAGTGGCACCAGTTGCCGGTCGACGGCGGTTTCCAGGTCGACGGATCCTGGTCGCCCTTGGACCGGTTGGAGCCGGCCGACACCGCGACCAGCTGCGGGTCGTCGAGGTCGTTGGCGAAATCCTCGCGCTTGTCGGTCGTCCACGACGCGGCGCCCGAGCGCCACGCGTTGGCCAGCGGCACCACGTGATCGATGTCGACCTGGGTCGGCGAGCTCAGCGTCTTGTCGTCGTAGGCGCTCTTCCAGGTGCCCGCGACCACGTTGCAGCCGGACAGCTTGACCTTGGTGCCGTCGCGTTTGAGGACCGAGTCGCGCACGTCGCAGTTCTTGCCCGTGCTCCTCCAGTGCGGGAACTTCTCGCGGCTGTAGCCCTTCATCGAGGCGGGCTTGCCGACCACGAGCTTGTCGAGCTGCTGCGCGGCGGTCTTGGTGTTGCCGGTCGCGGTCACGTGCGGGTTGACCGTGGCGGAGCCTCCGGGCTCCGCCTGCACTTTGCAACCGGCGCTGGTCAGCATGAGGGTCGCGGCGGTCAGAAGGGCCAAAGTCCATTGAGGAGTACGCGTTGCCACGTACGCCAGCCTAAGGGCGAGGCGTCCGATCTGCCCGACTCGTCATCCCCGCGCGGATTCTCCCGCGAGCCCGAGGGCTCGCGGGAGTGACTTACTACCTCGCGCGGTTGATCGCGCTGTTTACCGCCTTGATCGAGGCGCTGACGATGTTGGCGTCGATGCCGACACCCCACACCGTGCGGTCGCCGACCTCGACCTCGACGTACGCCGCGGCCTGCGCGTCGCCGCCCGAGGTGAGCGCGTGCTCGGCATAGTCGAGGACCCGGGCCTGGATGCCCAGCGGCACCACGGCCTGCACGAACGCGTCGATCGGGCCGTTGCCGACGCCGACCAGCGGCCGCCGCGCCCCGCGGTGGATCACCTCGACGTCGATCTCCACCTTACCGTCCACCGTCGCGGTGCTGTAACGCTCCATCTTGAAGGCGGCGCCGATCTGGTGGTCGATCAGGTATTCGGCCGCGAAGATGTCCCACATCTCCTGCGGGCCGACCTCGCCGCCCTCTTCGTCGGTGTGCTGCTGCACCACGCCGGAGAACTCGATCTGCAGCCGCCGCGGCAGGTCGAGCTTGTGCTCCTCCTTCATGATGTACGCCACGCCGCCCTTGCCGGACTGCGAGTTGACCCGGATGACCGCCTCGTAGCTGCGGCCCACGTCCTTCGGGTCGATCGGCAGGTAGGGCACGCCCCAGGTGAACTTTTCGATGTCGACCCCGGCGGCGTCCGCGTCGGCCTGCAGGAACGCGAAGCCCTTCTTGATCGCATCCTGGTGGGAGCCGGAGAACGCGGTGTAGACCAGGTCACCGACGTACGGGTGGCGCTCGTGCACCGGCAGCTGGTTGCAGTATTCGACCGTGCGCTTGACCTCGTCGATGTCCGAGAAGTCGATCATCGGGTCGATGCCCTGGGAGAACAGGTTGAGCCCCAGCGTGACCAGGTCGACGTTGCCGGTGCGCTCGCCGTTGCCGAACAGGCATCCCTCGATGCGGTCGGCGCCGGCCAGCAGGCCCAGCTCGGCGGCCGCCACCGCGGTGCCGCGGTCGTTGTGCGGGTGCAGGCTCAGGATCACCGACTCGCGCCGGGGCAGGTGCCGGTGCATCCATTCGATGGAGTCGGCGTAGACGTTCGGGGTGGCCATCTCGACCGTGGCCGGCAGGTTGATGATCAGCGGCCGGTCGGGAGTGGGGTCGATCACCTCGATCACCGCCGAACAGATCTCCAGCGCGTACTCCAGTTCGGTGCCCGTGTAGGACTCCGGCGAGTATTCATAGAAGATGTCGGTGTCCGGGGTGTGGATCTCCTGGTATTTCTTGCACAGCCGGGCCGCGCTGGTCGCGATGTCGGTGATCCCGTCCTTCTCCAGGCCGAAGACCACGCGACGCTGCAGCACCGAGGTCGAGTTGTAGATGTGGACGATCGCGCGCCTGGCTCCGCGCAGCGACTCGAAGGTGCGGTCGATCAGGTGCTCGCGGCACTGGGTCAGGACCTGGATGGTGACGTCGTCCGGGATCAGATCCTGCTCGATCAGCTGGCGGATGAAGTCGAAGTCGGTCTGCGACGCGGCCGGGAAGCCGACCTCGATCTCCTTGTAGCCCATCCCCACCAGCAGCATGAACATGCGGCGCTTGCGCTCGGGGGACATCGGGTCGATCAGTGCCTGGTTGCCGTCGCGCAGGTCGACCGCGCACCAGCGCGGGGCTTTCTCGACGACCTGGGCGGGCCACTGCCGGTCGGGCAGCGAGATGGAGAACTGTTCCTGGTAGGGCTGGTAGCGCTCGAACGGCATGGCGCTAGGACGCTGAGTTTTAAAAGGATCGGACATGGCGGGTGCTCCTGAAAGGGCGAGACCTGGTCAGGCGGCGCGCGTCAACTCCGCGACGAGGTGCCGGCCTGGAATGGGGCCTCGTCGCGGCAGCGAAGAAGGAGTCCGTGCCACATATCGCCATCACCCTACGTGATCATCTTTAGCGTGGCTAACTGTACGCCCGGATCGTGAGAACAGCCCTACTGCGCCGGCGGGATGCTCGGTTGCAGCGGCAGGGACGGTCCGCCGGTCGGTACCGGTGGCGGCGACGGGCTGTCCGTACTCATCGGCTGTCCCTGCACCTCGGGCCCGGGCAGCGTGACGGTGGCCGGACCGGCGCCGGTGCTGACCAGGGTCAGCGTGCCGAAGCCGACCCGGGCAGCGGTGAGCAGGCCGTCGGGCTGGTAGCAGTAGATGCCGACGTCGACCGGTGCGCTCAGCGCGGCCGCGATCGTGTCGACCGAGAAGCAGCTGCCCTTGGCCCCGGTCAGCGGCTGCACCGCGCCGACCGAGAGCGGCGCCTGCCGGTCGGTGAAGACGTTCAGCGCGGGCCGGAACAACCGCTCGACCTCGGGGTCGTAGGCGGCCGGCACCTTCTTGCCCGGGTTGGCCACCCGAACGCAGGCCGGCGTGATCGGCTGCTGCGGCGAGCTCACCGAGCACTGGTAGACGCCGGCCTTGGTCGAGACGATCGTGACATCGGCCGCGCCGCCGAGCACGCCGCCCGCGACGTCCACCCGCCAGGTGCCGTCGGCCGCGGCCGTGGCGACCACGTTGCGGGCGATGCCCTTACCGTCGTCGATCGAGTAGAGCGCGGCATAGGCGTGGTCCTGGGCCAGCGTCGCCAGCCCGGCCAGGTCGGCGCGGGCGTCCGGGGCGTCGTCGGCCGGCGAGGGCGGCGGCGTGGTCGGCGCGGGGGCCGGATCGTCGTGGCCGCACGCCGCTAGGCCCAGGATCAGCAGGGCGGTAAACGACACGGACAAACCGCGTCGAGACATCGAGGGTGGGCTCACCGAGACATTCTCGCCTCCGAGGCCCGGCGTGTTGCGGTGCACACGCCGGAATCTGGGATCGCCTGTCGGCCGGTGCGACCCCCGCGACTAATGTGGTTGCGACTGACCTGACCTGAAGGAATTGGTTCCCGTGGCCCTGGTGGTGCAGAAGTACGGCGGCTCGTCCGTCGCGACCGCGGAGCGGATCAAACGTGTGGCGGAGCGCATCGTGGCGGCCCGCAAAGCCGGAGACGACGTCGTGGTCGTCGTGTCGGCGATGGGCGATACCACTGACGAGCTGGTCGACCTGGCCAACCAGGTCAGTCCGCTGCCGCCCGGCCGTGAGCTCGACATGCTGCTCACCGCGGGCGAGCGCATCTCGATGGCGCTGCTCGCCATGGCGATCCACAACCTGGGTTACGAGGCCCGGTCCTACACCGGCTCGCAGGCCGGCGTCCTGACCACCTCGACCCACGGCAAGGCGCGCATCATCGATGTGACGCCGGGCCGCCTGCGCACCGCGCTCGACGAGGGCGCGATCGCGATCGTGGCCGGCTTCCAGGGCGTCTCGCAGGACACCAAGGACATCACGACCCTCGGGCGCGGCGGCTCCGACACCACGGCGGTGGCGCTGGCCGCGGCCCTGCACGCCGACGTGTGCGAGATCTATACCGACGTGGACGGCGTCTTCACCGCCGACCCGCGCATCGTCGGCGACGCCCGGCACATCAAGCGCATCACCTACGAGGAGATGCTCGAGCTCGCGGCCGGCGGGGCGAAGGTGCTGATGTTGCGATGCGTGGAATACGCGCGCCGCTTCAAGGTGCCGATCCACGTACGCTCTTCGTACTCGAACAAAGAAGGCACGCTCGTCACCGGCTCGATGGAGGACCCTGACGTGGAGCAAGCGCTGATCACCGGGGTCGCCCACGACCCGAGCGAGGCGAAGATCACGGTGGTCGGGGTGCCCGACGAGCCGGGCGCGGCGGGTCGCATCTTCAACACGGTGGCCCAGGCCGAGATCAACATCGACATGATCGTGCAGAACGTGTCGACCGAGGGCACCGGCCGCACCGACATCTCGTTCACGCTCCCCAAGGCCGACGGCCCGACCGCGATGGCGGCTCTCGACAAGATCAAGGAAGAGATCAAGTTCAAGAGCCTGCTGTTCGACGACCACATCGGCAAGGTGTCGCTGATCGGCGCCGGCATGCGGTCGCACCCGGGCGTCGCGGCCACGTTCTTCGCGGTCATCGGCGAGGCCGGGGTCAACATCGAGATGATCTCGACCTCGGAGATCCGGGTCTCGGTGGTCTGCCGCGACACCGACCTCGAGACCGCGGTGCGCGCCGTGCACGAGCAGTTCGAGCTGGGCGGCGGCGAGACCGCGGTCGTCTACGCGGGCAGCGGGCGCTAAGAGCGGCCGTGGCGCAGCCCACGCTCGCCGTCGTCGGAGCCACCGGCTCCGTCGGGACAGTCATGCTCGAATTGCTGACGTCGAGGCGCAACGTCTGGGGTGAGGTCCGGCTGATCGCGTCCGCGCGGTCGGCCGGTCGGCAACTGGCGTGCCGCGGCGAACAACTCACGGTCCGCGAGCTGACGCCGGAGGCGTTCGACGGCGTCGACGTGGCGATGTTCGACGTGCCCGACGAGGTCTCGCTCGAGTGGGCACCGATCGCCACCGAGCACGGCGCGATCGTGGTCGACAACTCGGCCGCGTTCCGCATGGAGCCCGACGTGCCGCTGGTCGTCCCCGAGGTCAACCGGGAGGCACTGCGCCATCGGCCGCGCCGCATCGTGTCCAACGCCAACTGCACGGTGATGGCCATGATCATGGCGATCGGCCCGCTGCACAACGAGTACGGCCTGCGCGAGCTGGTGCTCGCCTCCTACCAGGCCGCGTCGGGGGCCGGTCAGGTCGGCGTCGACACGCTGCACGACCAGCTGAGCAAGGTGGCCGGCGACCGGCTGCTCGGCTCCCGGCCGGGCAACGTGCGCCAGGCGGTCGGCGACGATCTCGGTCCGTTCCCGGCGCCGCTCGCACTCAACGTGGTGCCCTGGTCGGGCGCGCCGGAGGCGCTCGGCTGGTCGTCCGAGGAACTCAAGCTGCGCAACGAGTCTCGCAAGATCCTGGGCATCCCGGCTCTCAAGGTGTCGGCCACGTGCGTACGCGTGCCGGTCGTGACCGGGCACTCGATCGCCGTGCACGCCGTCTTCGGCTCCGAGGTCGACGCCGAAGGCGCCCGCCAGGTGCTGCGCAACGCCCCCGGGGTGATCCTGGTCGACGACCCCGATTCGGGCGAATTCCCGATGCCGATCGACGCGGTCGGCACCGATCCGTCCTGGGTCGGCCGCATCCGGCGGGCGATGGACGACCCGCGGGCCCTCGACCTCTTCGTCACCGGCGACAACATGCGCAAGGGAGCCGCGCTCAACACGGTGCAGATCGCGGAGCTGCTCGGCGCCGAGATCAAGAAATGACGGACGACATCTGCGAGGTCGTGATCACCGCGGCCGACTCTTCCTGGCTGGCCGCGTTCACCCGCCGCCTGGTCGAGGACCGGCTGGCCGCGTGCGGGCAGGAGGTGGCGGCGATCCGCTCGATCTATCGGTGGGACGGCGCGGTGCACGACGACCCGGAGGCGCGGGTGGCGCTGCACACGCGGCAGTCATTGGTCGACCGCATCGTCGCGCGGGCCGACGCCGAACACCCTTATGAGGTGCCGTGCGTGCTGGCACTGCCGATCGTGGCCGGCAACCCGGCATACCTCGAGTGGGTACGCCGGGAAACGCGGGACGACTAGGCGGCTGACGCTTCGAGGTCGGCGCGGGTCAGCAAGGCCCGCAGCTTGATGCCGTCGGCGGCCAGGGCCTGGGCGCCGCCCTCCTGGCGGTCGATCACGCAGATGGCGTGGTCGACGTGCGCGCCCAGCTTTCGCAGCTCGTTGGTCGAGATGACGACCTGACCGCCCGACGTCACCACGTCCTCGACGACCAGCACCCGGCGGCCGGCCACCTCGGCGCCCTCGGCGAGACGGGCGGTGCCGTACTTCTTGGCTTCCTTGCGGACGAATGCGGTCGGCAGCTTCGCGTGCCGGGCCACCGCGGTCACCACCGCGATGCCGCCCATCTCGAGGCCGGCCAGCACCTCGGTGCCCTCGGGGACGAGCACAGCCATGTCGGCGGCGAGCCGGTCGAGCAGCTCCGGGTCGGCCTCGAACTGGTATTTGTCGAAGTATTCGTTCGCGACGCGTCCCGAGCGCAGGACGAAGTCACCGGTCAGCCGGCTCACGGCGCGGACCTGCCGCGCAAGGTCAGAGTCAGTCACGCAGGCAAGCCTCGCAGGCCGGTCCGGAACGTCAGACAGCACCCCACTGACAACCACTCAGCAACCGACAAACCGTGCCGATCAGAAGATCATGCAGACTAACCCGCACCGGTGGTTCGGCGTCGGGCACAGCAGCGTGTCCGACTCCGGTACGGCGGGCGCTCAGGCCGCGGCCGAGGCGATCGGCGGCCGTACGCCCAAAGCCGTCTTCGTCTTCTGCTCGATCGCCCACGATCTGCCGGCCCTGCTGGCCGGCGTGCGAGCCGAGGCGGGCCCGGACGCCGCGATCGTCGGCAGCACCACCCACGGCGAGTTGAGCAGCGACGCGGCAACCCTGGGCGGTGTGGCGATCGCCGCGCTCGGCGGCGACGGTTTCAACGTCCGGACGCGTGCGGCCAAGATCAAGGAGCATGGGCAGCGGGCGACCGGCGCGCTGATCGCCGAGACGGTGCGGGGCATGAAGGACGACTACAAGGTCCTCATCATGCTGGTCGAAGGCTTGGCGGCGGTCCCGCACGAGATCGTCCGCGGCGCGTACACGGAGATCGGTGCGACGGTCCCGCTGGTCGGGGGCTTCGGCGGCGACGACAACCAGTTCGAGGGCGACTTCCAGTTCCTCGACGACCGCATCCTCACCGGCTCGGTGGTCGGTCTCGCGCTCGGCTCGGACGCACCCATCGGCATCGGGATCGCCCACGGCTGGCACAAGGTCGGCGAACCGATGATCGTCAGCAAGAGTCAGGGCCCGCACATCTTCAAGCTCGACGACAAGCCCGCCCTCGACGTGCTGCTGCACCGCAACAACTTCAAGGGCACGGCCGAGGAGTTCTTCAAGCAGCGCGGCCAGTTGCAGCCGCTCGGGCTGTCCCGGCGCAACGGCGAGGACATCCGGGTGATCCACGCCGGCGACGACGACGAGCGTTCGGTGTGGGGCACGGCCGAGATGACCCAGGGCGCACTCGTCTGGATCATGCAGGCGGACCGGCACGACCTGCTCAACGGCGCCGCCCAGTCGTGCGCCGACGCGCTCTCGCACCTCGACGGGCTGACCCCGCTGGGTGCGCTGGCGTTCAACTGCGCCGGGCGCCGGGCCGGTCTGATCGAGGGTGGGCTCGACGAGGAACTGGCAATTCTGCGGAAGGGTCTGCGAGACGCGCCGTTCGCCGGCTTCTACACGACCGGGGAGATCGCCCGCGTGCGCGGCGCCAGCGGCATGCACCATCTGACCCTGGTCACCCTCGCCCTGGCGTAGCCCATGCTCAACTGGTCAACCCGCCTGCTCACCGAATACTTCGCGGCGGTCAACGCGGCCGAGAACGAGGACCAGGCGATCCGCGACGCGGTCGAGCGCGCGGTCGAAATGGTGGAGGCCGAGGTCGGCGCCGTCGTGCGGGACGGTCGGGTGCACGGCGCGTACGGCTTCGGTGGTGCGGCCCCGGAAGGGGCGCTCCATGGCGTGGCCACCGGCGAAGGCCGCCTGATCGCACCCGGCATCGGTGACCTGTACGCGGTGGCCTGCCCGCTCGGGGATGCCGCCGGCGACGCGCTGATCGTCGGCCGGCTCGACGAGTCGTTCGAGCCCGAGGAGCGGCAGATGCTCCAGGGCATGGCCCAGGTGCTCGGGCTCAACCTGCGCAGCATGCGGGTGCTGACCGCGGAACGCCACCTGCGGGCCGAGAAGGAACGCCAGGCGACCAGCGCACAGACCCGGCAACGGCTGGTCGAGACGCTGCTGACCATCCAGCGGGCGATCTCCGGGCGGCGGCCGCTGCCCGAGATCCTCGACGCGGTGACCAGCGGCGCGGCCGACCTGCTGGACGGGTCGACGGTGGTGCTGATGCTGGCCGAGGGCGGTCCGGACCGCCGGCTGACCGTGGCCTCGACGTACGGCGACGAGATCGTGCCCCCGGACGGCCTGGCCCGGGCCGCGATGAGCCAGGCCACGGTGCTGATCCGGCCGGACGACAGCGGCACGACGATCGCCGCGCCGGTGCGGGTGACCGGCGAGATGGCGGGCAGTCTGGTCGCCCACCTGCCGGGCACGGTGGAGACGCACGCCGAGGAACGTGATCAGCTGGCCGCGTTCGCCCAGCAGGTGAGCCTGGCGCTGACCGACGCCCGCACGGTCGAAGCGGTCCGGGAGGCCCACCACGACCCGGTCACCGGACTGCCCAACCGGGCCCTTTTTCTGCAGATCCTCAACCGGGTGCTCGCCTCGCGCGGCACCGAGACCGATCCGACCAGCGTGCTGTTCATCGACCTGGACCGGTTCAAGGTGGTCAACGACAGCCTCGGTCACGACGCGGGCGATCAGCTGCTTGCGCTGGTCGCGCGGCGCCTGCGAAGTTGCGTACGCGCGAGCGACACCACCGCCCGCCTCGGAGGTGACGAGTTCGCCGCCCTCCTGCACGACTCCCCGGTCGAGTCGGCGATCGTGGTCGGGGAACGGATCGTCGCGTCGATCAAGGAGCCGTTCCGGGTGGCGGGCCGCGAGGTCTTCATCGGCGCGAGCGTCGGGATCGCCACCTCGCGCGAGGTCGCCGAACGCTCGGAAACCCTGCTCCACAACGCCGACCTGGCGATGTACCGGGCCAAGAAGGACGGACCGGGCCGAGTGCTGATCTACGAGTCGTACATGCACGCCGAGGTGCTCGACCACCTGAGCCTGCGCGGTGACCTGCAGCGGGCGCTGCGCGAGGGCGAGTTCCGCCTGCAGTACCAGCCGCTGATCCGGCTGGCCGACGGGACGCCGGCCGGCGTGGAAGCTCTGATCCGCTGGCACAGCCCGGCCCGCGGCTTCGTCTCGCCTGTCGACTTCATCCCGATCGCCGAGGAGTTCGGGCTGATCATCGACATCGGCCAGTGGGTGCTCGAGACGAGCGCGACCCAGGTCGCGCAGTGGCGGCGGACCTTCCCGGACCTGGGGCTCAACGTCAACGTGTCCGGCCACCAGCTGGTGCATCCGCGGTTCGCCGACAACGTCATGCGGGCCCTGGCGCTCGCCGGGTTGCCGTCCAGCGCGGTCACCCTCGAGCTGACCGAGTCGGTGCTGATGAGCGAGCCCGACCTGGGCAAGGCGGCGTTGCACTCGTTGCGCTCGCTGGGTGTACAGCTCTCGATCGACGACTTCGGCACCGGCTATTCGTCGCTCGCCTACCTGCGCGAACTGCCGGTCGACGAGCTGAAGATCGACCGCGCCTTCATCGCCCGGGCCGAACTGACCGCGGAGGATCTGGCGCTGGTCCGCACGATCGTGGAGCTGGCCCAGATCCTCGGGCTGCGCACGGTGGCCGAGGGCATCGAGAACGTGACCCAGCTGGCGTCGCTGCGCAACCTGGGCTGCGCTTATGGCCAGGGATATCACCTGTGCCGCCCGGCCGACCCCTCCGACATTCCGGCGAAGCTCGACTCCATGGCCGCAGTCACCCGTTTGCGTACTTGATCGTCGCTCCCCAACATGCGAGATCCTTTTGGGGTACTTTTCGCCTAATTAGTGGCTTTTCCTCGGAAGGAACGTTCCGTGACACCCTTCGCACTGTTCTTCCTCCTAGCCCTCGCCGGCTCCACCTGCTTCGCACTCGGCCGCGCGCTCGGCCGCGGCGAACGCTACGAGAAGGGCTACCGCGAGGGCTTCCGCGACGGCGAAACCGGCTCCCTCGCCCGGGCCGCCCGACTCATCCAGCTCAACGACCGCGCAGCCATCGCCCCGGCGGTCGAATCGATGAGCGGGCCATACTCGGTGCCCCAGCAACTGCCGCCCCGCTGCGCCGGGCCGGCGGTGACAGCGGTTCCGGTTCGGCCGCAGCTTGCGCTCTAAAACCAAATCCTTCCGGGGTACGGCGATTTAGGCCGTACCCCCTTTTCGTTTCCGCCTACCCGTCGCCGAAGGACGCTTATCGCGGGTCAATGCTTGGCGGACAGGGAATGTCGATTTTCGGGGCGCATTGCTTGGACAGCCCTTGGCACGACAAGAGGCCGGCGCACCGCCCGGATTTGAACGGACGGCCTCTTCCTTCGAATGGGCCTGAAGCTCGAAGCTCCCGCCCCGCTCAGGCGAGTTCGGCGGTTTCGGCACCTTGCTTCATCCGATGGCGACTGGGGTCGTGATGCCGCGGCCTCGCGAGCTCGACCGGGCCGACCTGGGTCAACGCCGTCTTGGACCGGCGGCCGTTATGCCAGTTGCCGCCGTTCTTGCCTGACGGCCGCTGAGCTCGTCGTCCAGGGCCAGCCTCGACCACAGGTTTGGGTCAGCTGAAACAGCCCGCCCTTGCCGGCCCCCTGCGCGAGCCTGTTCGACCAGTCGGCCTGATTTCGGCAACGCGGCGGTTCCACGGTGTCCGTCGTCAGGTGCTAGTCGCTTGATCAGGAGCTTTACCGACCCGGCGAGGGTCAGAGCATGCGGACCAGGTAGCCGAAGAAGAAGCCCAGGAGCATGCCGGCGACGGCGAGGCGCATGGCGAGCTGGGCATTTCGTTCGCCTCGGCGGCGGGCGATCGCGGCGAAGATGATCGCGGCCAGGCCGAAGACGATGGGGACGATGAAGACGGCGATGGCGGCCAGGACGTACGCGGTGATGCTGAAAGCCTGGCTGGTCGACTGCGGGGGTGCGTAGGGGTACGGCTGCTGGCCGTAGGCCTGAGGGGAATAGGGCTGCCCGGGATAGGGCTGGTTGGGGGCTGGGTAGGGCTGGGCCGTGTACGGCGGGAGGGGTTGCCCTGGCTGCCCGGACGTCGGCTGGCCTGGGTAGGGCTGGCCCGGGTAAGGCTGCTGTGCCGACGTCGGCTGGCCCGGATAGGGCTGTGCTGACGCGGGCTGGCCGAGGTAGGGCTGCGCTGACGTCGGCTGGCCGGGCGTGGGCTGGCCTGGGGCGGGCGCTGGCTCGGCGCCGTTGGGTGGGGTTGGCGTCGGGTAGGGCGCGGCTGAGGTTGGGTAGGTGCCGGGCGTGCCCGAGGTTGGCTGGGCTGACGTCGGGTCGCTCGGGGACGCCTGCGTGGGGGCCGGCGGGGTGTAGGGGGCCAGCGGGTCGATGCCTGTCAGCGGGGCCGATGTGGCGAACGGGTCTACCGGCGGTGGGTAGTGCAGGGCTGTCGTGTCGCTCGGTGTGCCGGCTGAACGGCCACAGGCGGAGCAGGTGCCGTTCGGCTGTACGGCGGGCGAACCGCAGTGTGGGCAGTTCATTGACACTCCCGGGGTTAAGGGTGGTCGGCGTCGGCCGGGGCGGAGGCGACGTGGACAGGTTTATGGACGCGACCGGGTCGGTGCATCTGGGGGAGCCGACGTGCGTACATCAGGAAAGCTGGCGTCGCACCTCAGCCGCAACCCTTCCGCCCTCGGCCCGGCCCGCGACGGCGGCCTGGGCCGCCTTCATCGCGGGACCCATCTGCGACTTGGCGGTGAAACCGCCGTCGCCGAGCGCCGTCGTGACCAGCGCCGTCAGGTCCTCGTCGGAAAGCTGACGCGGAAGGTACTGATCGATGACCTCGCCCTCGGCCGTCTCGCGGGCCGCCTGCTCGGGCCGGTTGTTGTCGGCGAACGCGGTCGACGCCTCGCGGCGCTTCTTCGCCTCCTTCTTCAGCACGTCGATGACCTGGTCGTCGGAGAGCTCGTGGGCCTCCTTGCCGGCGACCTCGGCATTACGGACGGCGGCCAGCGCCATGCGCAGCGTCGACGTGGTCAGCTCGTCGCGGCCCTTCATCGCGGTGCGGAGGTCCTCGTTCAGGCGGTCCTTCAGCGTTCCCATGGCAGGAGAAACTACTCTTGCCGACATGCGTAAGCGCTCCCTAATCACGCTGGCTGCCGGTCTCACGGCGGCCGGCGGCGCGACCCTTGCCTATGCGTCGCTGATCGAACGCAACCTTTTCACCCTGCGCCGATTCGAGGTGCCGGTCCTCGAACCGGACGCCGAGCCGCTGCGCATCCTGCACATCTCGGACCTGCACATGATGCCCGACCAGCAGCGCAAGCAGGACTGGGTGGCCGGGCTGTACGGCACCGACCCCGACCTGGTCATCGTGACCGGCGACAACATGGCCTCCCCGCTGTCCGTTCCCGGCGTGCTCCGGGCCCTCGACCCGTTCCTGTCGTCGGTGCCCGGCGCCTTCGTCTTCGGGTCGAACGACTACAAGGGCCCGGTGTGGCGCAACCCGCTGCGGTACGTGCTGCCCGGCGAAGACGAGTACGTGCAGGGCGTCGAGCTGCCGTTCGAAGACCTCCGGGCCGCGTTCGTCAACGCCGGCTGGGCCGACCTCAACAACGCGCGCACGGTCCTCAAGGCGGGCGGCCGCACCCTCGAACTGGTCGGCGTCGACGACCCGCACGTCGAAAAGGACGACTACGCGTCCGTGGCCGGCCCGGCCTCGGCCGGCGTCGACCTGCACCTCGGCGTCACCCACACGCCGGCCTCGCGCGTCCTGAACGCGATGGCGGCGGACGGGTTCGAGCTCCTCCTGGCCGGCCACACCCACGGTGGGCAGGTGTGCGTGCCGGGGTACGGGGCTCTGACGACCAACTGCGACCTGCCCAGGTCGATGGCGAAGGGCCTGCACCGCTGGCCCGGCTCCGACTCGTGGCTCCACGTGTCGGCAGGGTTAGGGACTCATCCGACCGCCCCGATCCGCTTCAGCTGCCGGCCGGAGGCTTCGGTGTTGACGTTGATACCGCGCTGACCTGGGGTTTTTGGGTTTGGGGGGATACCGATTTCGCTTGGGCCCGGGCGTCGGATAGTATTTCGGAGCAGCTCGGGGTGTGGCGCAGCTTGGTAGCGCGCTTCGTTCGGGACGAAGAGGCCGTCGGTTCAAATCCGGCCACCCCGACCAAGAGCAGTGCAGGTCAGGCCCGGTCTTCCGCTCAGGGAGGCCGGGCCTGACTGCTTCTCCAGGCCGATCGGAAGAGGATCTTGTCGGGCCCGCGTCTCCGGCGGGACCTCAGCCACCGGAGTGCTGGCAGGGCGTTGCTCCCTCGGGCCGTGTCAAGCCGAGCAGAGCCGCCGGCTGGCGCTGGCCTACGCCGGGTCGCCGAAAATAGATCGCACGATCCTGTGTGATCACTTTCTTCGGCTCTTCTTTCGGCGCCGCTTCGTTTCGGGCGCCGGGGCTGCCGCGGATCTTTCCGGGCTGGTCGCTCGGCCGGGCGGCGTTCGACCTTTGGCGGCCTGGTTCGACGGACCTTTGGTTGTATTTGGAGTCGGCGGATCTGGCAAGGGCTTTTCGAGCCCGGCGCCGTAAACGGCTCCGAGGGCGGCTGCAAATGAATTGGCAGCGAACCAGCCGGCGTTCGAGACAATCTTGGGCAGGATGCCTCCGCTTACGTTCCCCGATATCGAGAATGCGCTGGAGTCTAGTGTTCCCCATGTGAGTTTCCCGCGCTCAAGTGTCTGGTCTGGTGCGGGATAGAGGGAATCCGTGTCCACCGCGCCCTTTCGGCCGTCGTCGGACGAGCAGAGTATGAACTCCAGTGTTCCTGGCTCCGTGTATTTCGGGATGTACGAGGAAGGTACCGCGTCCGTGCCGGTCGGGCGCTGGGCCAGAGACAGTTTGAAATGGCGTTTCGCGAGACCGTCGCGACCTCGATC
This sequence comes from Actinoplanes sp. NPDC051343, assembly GCF_044455125.1. Taxonomy (NCBI): domain Bacteria; kingdom Bacillati; phylum Actinomycetota; class Actinomycetes; order Micromonosporales; family Micromonosporaceae; genus Actinoplanes; species Actinoplanes sp. NPDC051343. The sequence continues at coordinate 23,827 of NZ_JBITEL010000019.1, read as the reverse complement.
CATCGAGGAAGTCTCGAAATAGGCACCGTAATAGGCGACGTTGGACCTCGGCGAACCGTCAGTCGCGCGAGCCAGAGCTATGGGCCGTAGACTGAGCCTTCTTTCACCAGGTGGAGACGTGGACTCGGTGACTGAAGTCAGAGCGTGTCCTCCACGCTGGACCACGCCGGTCTCTGGGTCCGAAGCGACGGTCTTCTCGGGGGTTATTCCGGTGGCGTCGTCTGGAACGGTGAGCACAACGGTGGGGGCTGTCTCGATGAACTTCTGCGGGTCCGCGCTCGCATCGATTTGCCAGTTGAACCGTATGCGCCACTTTCCGTTTTCCACCGGGCAGAAGTTGAAGTAGGGTCGATTTACCGCGTTATACGGTTCTAGACGGTCCACGCCCTGCAGCCCGAACCCCACACTTGATTTTTCATCCGGAAGTCGACTGGGTGCATCGGACTGGAACAGCCAACGGTCTCCGGCCAGAAGCGCGAGCGATGCTGCTGACAGGACCAGCAGAAATAGCGATGCTGCTCGGTAAATATGGCGGCTTTTACGCAGCCCTTTCAGGCGCTCGATGATCATCTCAGTATGCTTTTCTGTCCAATGAGCAATGCCTGGCTGCACCGCTCCTGCCCGCTGTGCCTGTAGTCCGTGGTCGTCTGAAACGCAGAAGGGCGGGACACCAGAGGTGTCCCGCCCGTTGAGCTGCGTTGGTCAGCGCCTTGGCTTGCCGCCGCCGTTGCCTGGGCCGCCGTTGCCTGGGCCTGTGTTGCCTGGGCCGCCGTTCCCCTGGCCGCCATTGCCCTGGCCGCCGTTGCCGGGCTGGTTGCCGCCGCCGCCCTTGCTCGGATCGATGACGACAACGCCGCCCTTCTCGGTGCGGCCGCTCGGGTTGGTGTCGGCGGCCGTGCCGGCCGGGCAGCTGGAGTCGACCGGGTTGCCGACCGTGGCGTCGAAGCCGGCGCCCTCGATCTCCGACTTGGCCGCGTCCATCGACTGGCACGTTACGTCGGGGATGGAGCGCTGGTCGCCCTCGCTGATCTTCTTGTCGCCGGGGACCTTGAACTGGGTCTTCGGCTTGCCCTTCATGTAGTCGCGCAGCGTGTCCATCACCGCTGTGTTGACCATGGGGTGGGACATGTGGTCGGAGTGGTTCTGGTAGTCGGGGTTGACCATGTAGCCGGCCACGACCAGGGAGGTGGTGCCGACGATCAGCGCGGCCGTCTTGTCCTTGTCGGTGGTGCCGGTCTTGCCGAAGACCGGGTGGCCGACCACGCCGCGCACGTCGCCCGCGGTTCGGCCGCTGCAGTGACCCAGCTGGGCCGAGTCGCCGACCGGGCAGCGGGCCGCGTCGAGCGCCGCCCGGGCCACGTCGGAGCTGGTCGCCCGGATGCAGGACGGCTTGCCGATGTCGATTTTCTCGTTGTCCTGGGTGGTGATCTGCGTGATCGGGGTCGGCGAGCAGTACATGCCGTCGCCGGCCAGGGTCGCGTACGCGTTGGCGATGTCGAGCGGGGTCGACGCCGAGACGCCGAGGGTGAACGCACCCCACTGGCTGGCCGCCTGCGTGGTGTTGGCGTACTGCGCGTCCTGCGAGGAGCGGAACTGGATGCCGAACCGCTTGGCGACCGCCACCGCGTTCTGCGCGCCGACCTGTTCCTCCAGGGGCACGAAGTACGTGTTCACCGACTTACCGAAGGCGCCCCACATGTCGTAGACGCCGGCCTCGCTGGGGTCGGAGTTCTGTGGGCACCAGAAGTGGGTGCCCGCGCAGGCGGAGGGGCTGCTCGGCTCGACGATGTAGTGCGTCTTGGCCTGGACCGGTGCGTTGATCGTGTGGCTGAGCGGTATGCCGTGTTCGAGCGCGGCCACCATGGTGAACATCTTGAACACCGAGCCGGCCTGGTAGCCGTCGATGTCGCCGCCACCGGTGATCAGCGGGTTGGTCGTGTTGGGGTAGGAGCCGCGCTGGTTGTGGCGTGCCTTGGCCGGGTCGGACGAGATCTTGTTCGCCGGGTGCGACGGGTCGTCGAGCTTGTATTTCCGGTTGGCCGCCAGCGCCCGTACCTTGCCCGTGCCGGGCTCGATGCCGGCGAGCAGGATCGCGTTCTTGTTCGTGTCCTTGATCTCGTCGGTGATTTCCTTGCGGGCCGAGTCCTGCGCGGTGACGTCGAGCGAGGTCACGATGCGGTAGCCTCCGCTCTTCAGGCGGCGCTCCCGGTCGTACGCCGTGGCGCCGAACTGTGGCTGACTCATCCACCAGCGGTAGAAGTAGTCGCAGAAGAAGCCCCAGCTGTTCTTGGCGACCGAGACGCAGCCGTTGCCGACCGGCGTGACCTTGGTGGGGATCGGCTCCTTGAGCGCCTTGTCGGCCTGGGCCTGGGTGATGGCGCCCATCTGCACCATGCCGGGGATGACGTAGTTGTTGCGGCGGTCCTTGATCTGCTTGTAGCCCACCGGGGTGGTCGGGTCGAAGCCGCTCGGGGCCTTGACCATGCCGGCCAGCATCGAGGCCTGGCCGACGGTCAGGTCCTTCGGCTTCTTGTTGAAGTAGACCTGGCTGGCGGCGAAGATGCCGTACGCCTGGTTGCCGAAGGGCGCGATGTTGAGGTAGCGCTCGAGGATCGCGGCCTTGCCGAGTTCCTTCTCGATCTGCAGCGCGTACTTCATCTCGGTGACCTTGCGCTTGGGCGTGTCCTCGGTCGAGGCCACGACCTCCTGCGGGTTGGTGGCCGAGTAGGCCAGCGATAACCGCACCAGCTGCATGGTGATGGTCGAGGCGCCCTGCTTCGAGTTGCCGTTGTTGTTGCTGACGAAGGCGCGGGCGACGCCTTTCAGGTCGACACCGTTGTGGTGGTAGAACTCGCGGTCCTCGGCGGCGACGATCGCGCCCTGCATGTAGGGCGAGATGTCCTTGAGCGGGACATCGCTGCGGAACTCGTCGTAGAACTGCGAGATCTGGGTCTTGCCGTCCGACGCGTAGAGCCGGGAGATCTGCGGCGAACTGTAGGCCTTGAGCTCACTGGGCAGCTTGGCGAAGGTTTCGCCACCGGCCTTGGCGGCCAGACCGGACATGGCCGCGGCGGGGAAGGCGGCCGCGGCGACGACAACGCCGGCCAGTAAACCGCAGATCAGCAACGAACTCGCGTTGGCGAAAATGTTGTGATCACGTCTGCGCATCCAGGAGGTCACCGAAGCAGCGTACGCGAAGCACGCACACGACGGCCCGTCGAGAAGGTCAACCCTCCCTCGGACTGATTGTGCCTCTTCGGGGCCAACCCGCGTCCGTTTTCCCCGAACTGCACCAAAGCTGATCCCGGCGGTTTGTGTCCTATGCCCAGAACTCCCGGGCTATACGTATTTGAGGGACAACGTTGCGTAATCGCCCGACTACAGAGCATGATGGTCCGGCGAGCCATCGCACGACGTCTGCGCTGCTTGGGGACAGAACCTGCTCGAGGGTCATGAGGGCGCAGACGTCAGGGGGAAGCAAGGGGGGACGTAAACCGATGGGGATGATCAGCGATTGGCCCAGCATGGCGGCGTGTCAGAGTGGCGACCCTGACGCGCTTTTCGTGCAGGGCGCCGAGCAGAACGTGGCTAAGAGGATCTGCCGCAGCTGCCCGGTCCGCTACGAATGCCTCGCCGATGCCCTGGACAACCGGATCGAGTTCGGCGTCTGGGGAGGCATGACGGAACGGGAGAGGCGGGCTCTTCTGCGCCGCCACCCGCACGTGGCGAGCTGGCGGAAGATGTTCGAAGCCGCGATGAAGGAGAAGGGCGCCGACAAGGTGCTCGTCCCGACCCGCTGAGGCGGGGCTCACGCGAGAAGCGCGCCGATCGTCCGCAGCCCGTCGACGTCATGCACGTCGGCGGGCTGCGCCGTGACCACCGCCGACGGGACCTGCGGGAACGCGTCGGTGAAGGTGGCCGCGACGCCGATCTCACGCTCGGTCTGGCGCATCAGGGCCGCGTGCACGCGCAGCACATCCGCGGTCATCGGCTGGTCACCCGTCGCCTCGAGCGCGGCGGCCGCCTCCTCGCTCTGCTCGGCCGAGAGCCCGGCCACGTCCGAGTGGTGCATCCGGTTGAGGACCAGACCCGCGAGCGGCATCCGCTCGGCGACGAGCCGCTCGGCGAAATAGGCCGCTTCCCGTACGGCGTCCCGCTCCGGAGCCGCAACGAGGAGGAACGCGGTCTGGGGGTCCTGCAGGATCCGGTACGTGTCGTCGGCCCGCTGCCGGAAGCCGCCGAACATCGAGTCGAGGGCGGCCACGAAACCGGACAGGTCGGTCAGCAACTGCGCGCCGAGGACCTTCTGCACCGCCCGCGAGAACAGGCCGAACGAGGCGGTGACCAGGCTGAACATGCTCTTACCGCCGGCCCGGGCGGGCGCGAGCAGCAGCCGCAGCATGCGCCCGTCGAGGAAGCGCGAGAGCCGGGCCGGTGCGTCCAGGAAGTCGAGCGCCGAACGGGACGGCGGGGTGTCGACCACGATCAGGTCCCACTCGTCGGCCGACCGCAGCTGGCCCAGCTTCTCCATCGCCATGTATTCCTGCGTGCCGGCGAAGGTCGAGCTCATGGCCTGGTAGAAGGGGTTCGCGAAGATCTCGGCGGCCCGCTGCGGCGTGGTGTGCTGCTGCACCACCTCGTCGAACGTGCGCTTCATGTCGAGCATCATGGCGTGCAGCTCGCCGCCGTTCCCGCCGTCTATGCCCTTGACCTGGCGCGGGGTGTTGTCGAGTTCGCTCAGCCCCATCGACTGGGCCAGCCGGCGGGCCGGGTCGATGGTCAGCACGACCGTGCGCCGCCCGTGCACCTCGGCCGCCCGGACGCCGAGCGCCGCAGCCGTGGTCGTCTTACCGACGCCGCCCGCACCGCAGCACACCACGATGCGGGTGGCCGGATTTGCGAGCAGGCCGTCGACATCGAGGCGCTCCGCGGTCACATCAGCCACTACTCCAGAGTAATCGGTAGTTGATCGGAGGCTGGCCGACTGTGACGGGTCACGCCCGCATGAGTATCGACGCCATCTCGTCGAGCGCCGCCCGGTCGATCCCGCCGGGCAGCAGCGGCAGCTCGACCACCGGATGGCCGGCGTCGGCCAGCTCGGTGCGCAGCGACTCCTCCAGGTCGTGCCGGGTCAGGTAGGCCTTGGCCTCGGCGGCCAGCCCGGTCACCGTGGCTGTGTCACCCGGCAGGCCGGCCTCGCCGAGTCCTCGCTTGAGCTGGGCCTTGGTCACCTTGCCCCCGGTCAGCAGTGCCGGACGGGCGCCGTTGACGATGATCCGCCCGACCGGGATGTGCAGCTTGGTCAGCTCGCCGATCGCGTCCAGCGTCTCCTGCACCGGCATCTCCTCGAGCAGGGTGACCACGTGCACGGAGGAGATCGGCGAACGCAGCAGCGACGCCACGCCCTCGCTCTGTGTCTTGATCGGACCCATCTTGGCCAGCCGCGCGGTCTCGGCGGTGACGTTGAGGAAGCGGCCGATCCGGCCGGTCGGCGGTGCATCGAGCACGACCGCGTCGTACACCCGCCGGCCCTCATGGGACCGGGTCGTGGCCTCCTTGACCTTGCCGGTGAGGAGCACGTCACGCAGGCCGGGGGCGATGGTGGTGGCGAAGTCGATGGCGCCGATCTTGCGCAGCGCCCGGCCGGCCGCGCCGAGTTTGTAGAACATATCGAGGTATTCGAGCAGGGCCTCTTCGGGGTCGACGGCGAGCGCGCGCACGTCGCCGCCGCCCGCCACCTGGGCGATGCGCAGTTCCTTGTAGGGGAGCGGCTGGAGCTCGAACAGCTGGGCGATGCCCTGGCGGCCCTCGACCTCGACCAGCAGCGTGCGTTTGCCGCCCGCAGCCAGACCCAGAGCCAGGGCGGCGGCCACGGTCGTCTTGCCCGTGCCACCCTTGCCGGTCACCACGTGCAGTCGTGCCGGCCACCTGTTGACGTGCTCACCCATGCCACAACGGTACGGCGCCGAGCTAACCCGAAACCTCGCAGACCAGCCAGCCAGTCTTGTGGATCACCGTGAAGCGGAGGTTCTGCTCGGCCGTCTTCTCGTCACTGGTCGACATGGTGAGCTGGACTGCCACGGTCGCACGGTCGCCGGTCTGGTCGGAGACGGCCGGGTCGGCCCAGCGGAAGACGGGGTCGGTGTAACCGTCGGCGTACGTCCGGATCTGGTCGACCCGCTCGGCAAGCTTCGTCTTGTCGCGCGACTCGCGGCACACGAACTGCTCGGCCGAGTTGGCGTCCTGCTGGGAGTAGACGGCGGTCAGGAAGCGGTTGACCGCGGTCGCCGGGTCGGGCGAACCCGGGCTGTCGGCGTCGCGCAACAGGAAGTACGCCGATACCGCGCCCCCACCGCAGAGCAGCAGGGTGGCGGCGAGAGCGAGCGAGATCCAGAGCGTGCCCCGGCGCCGGCGCGGCGGCGCGGACGGGGCGAACGGCACCTGCCAGGGCTGCGGCTGCTGCTGGGCGTCCGACCAGATCGGCGCGGGACGGCCGGACGTGTCGGCGGGCGGGCTGTGCTGCCAGGCCAGATGCTCGGGCGGCTGGGTCTGCCACTGGCCGGGCGCCTCGTGCTGGGCGTGCCAGGGCGGCGCCGGCGGCGGCTGATGCCCGCCGCTCGCGCCGATCGCCGGGATGACCTGCGTCGGGTCCGGCGCGACGAGGGGTTGCTCGGCGGTCTCGCTGGGGATGACGCTGGAAGGAGCCTCGGGCGAGACGGCTTCACCGGGAAAAGAGCCGGGCGGCGGAAAAACCTCGGCGGTCTGGTCCGGCGGAGCGTCGATGAAATCCGCCCCGGCCGGGAAATGCGGGCCGGTCTGGGAGTGCGGGCCGGGCTGGGAGTACGGGCCGCCCGAGTGGGGGTCTGCGTAAGGAGGCCAGGTGTGCGGCGGCTCGGGCGGCGGGATCGGCTCGCGTGGTGGGAACGGGGGCGTCGGCTCGGGCTCGGGTGACGGCCCGGGGACAGGCTCCGGATGGCCCGGCTGACCGCCCTGCGGGTGCGTCATGTAGCCCTCCGTGACGGCGTCGGCGAGTCGGTCGGTTGACCCGCTCAGCCTAGGCCAAACCGGGCGGCCGGGGGCCCTAAGCTGGCGCGGTAGCCGACTGATAGGGAGTAACCGAGCGATGCAGAAGTGGGAGTACGTGACCGTGCCCCTGCTGGTCCACGCGACCAAGCAGATCCTCGACAACTGGGGCGAGGACGGCTGGGAGCTCGTGCAGGTCGTGCCGGGACCCAACTCGGAGCAGCTGATCGCCTATATGAAGCGGCCCAAGGCATGATCGCCCGGACCGAGGGCCGGCCGAGCTTGCCGACGGAGGGCACAGCATGACGACGCCGGTGGCGGGCGAGGGGTCCGCGGACGCATACGAGCGGCTGGCCGAGCTGGGCCTGACGCTGCCCGACGTGGTGCCGCCGCTGGCGGCGTACGTGCCGGCGGTGCAGTCGGGCAACTATGTCTATGTGTCCGGGCAGCTCCCGATGGTCGAGGGCAAGCTGCAACTGACCGGCAAGGTGGGCGCCGAGGTCACGCCGGAGCAGGCGACCGACCTGGCCCGCATCTGCGCGCTGAACGCCCTCGGCGCGGTCGAGTCGCTGGTCGGCATCGGCCGCATCGCCAAGATCGTCAAGGTGACCGGGTTCGTGGCGTCCGCGCCGGGTTTCACCGGGCAGCCCGCGGTGATCAACGGCGCCTCCAACCTGCTCGGTGACGTGCTCGGCGAGCTGGGCCGGCACGCCCGCAGCGCGGTCGGCGTGGCCGAACTCCCGCTGGGCGCCCCGGTGGAAGTCGAGATCATCGCCGAGATCGTGTGACTGAATGATAGGAAAACGGCCGAACAGATAGCTCAGCGTGACCTGAGTGGGGCCTGAGATCGCACATCCGGTCCTCGGCTCACACCCCATGCGCGACGTACGATTCGCGCATGGGGGGTGCTGGGCTGGACGGCCTATCGGGCTGGGCGACGCTGGTGCGCGCCCCGAACCCGGGGCCGATGACCCTGGACGGCACAAATACTTGGGTGCTGCGCGCGCCCGGCCACGAGCGGGCGGTGGTGGTCGATCCGGGTCCGCTGGACGAGGGACATCTCGCCCGGATCGTCGAACTCGGGCCGTTTGAGTTCATTCTTGTCACTCACGGTCACCACGACCACGTCGAGGGCGTTGCCCGCCTGTCCGAGCTGCTGGGTGGCACGCCGGTTCGGTCCGGCGAGGCCCGGCTGACGACGAACGGGCTCGACATTCGAGTTCTGGACACACCCGGCCATACCGCCGATTCGGTGTGTTTTCTGGTCGAATGCGGGAACGAGCAGGTGATGCTGACCGGCGACACGCTCCTCGGCCGCGGCACCACGGTCGTGGCGAAGCCCGACGGCGACCTGGGTGACTACCTGCGTAGCCTCGACGTGCTCGCCGCGTACGGGAAGGTTTTGATGTTGCCGGGCCATGGCCCGGTCCGCACCGACGTCGCCGCCGTCGCCGACGAATACCGGGAACATCGCCGGGAGCGGTTGGCGCAGGTCGAGGCCGCGATGGCCGCCGGGGCGGACACTCCGGAGAAAGTGGTTGATCTCGTCTATCCCGGGATCGAACCGCGGCTGCGTTTCGCGGCCGAGTGGTCGGCCGCCGCCCAACTGGATTATCTGCGTCACAAAAATCGGGAATCAGGAACACCGCCCGACGGGTTGGATCGGCTGTGACCTGTCCCGTGTGTGGAACCGTCGCCGTGCCCGGCGCCCGCTTCTGCCACAACTGCGGTGCCGCCCTGCCGGCCGCTGCCACTCTGCCGGCGGCCGAGCGACGAATTGTGACCGTGCTCTTCGGTGACCTGTCCGATTTCACCTCCTGGTCGGAAGATCTCGACCCGGAGCGGGTCGGCGCGGTGACCGACCGCGTGCTGGCCGCGCTGGCCGGAGCGGTGAAGACCTTCGGTGGCCATGTCGACAAGCTGACCGGCGACGGCATCATGGCCGTCTTCGGCGCCCCGGTGGCCCATGAGGACGATGCCGAGCGCGCGGTTCGCGCCGCCCTGAGCATGCAGCGCGCGGTGCGCCGGGTGCTCGACGACGAACGCGGCGGCGGTGCCCCGCTCGGCCTGCGCATCGGCGTCAACACCGGCGAGGTGGTGGCCGGCATCCAGGCCGGCATCGAATACACGGTCATCGGCGACACGGTCAACACGGCCGCGCGGTTCGCGGATGCGGCCGCGGTCGGTGCGGTCTACGCCGGTGCGCGCACCAGCGGCGGCACCCGGCATGTGGCTTCCTGGCGGCAACTGCGGCCGCTGCGCCTCAAGGGCAAGCGCGAGCCGGTGCCGGCCTACGAACTGCTCGGGCTGCACGACGCCCCGGGCACCCGCTCGGGCCTGGGCGACGAGGCGCCGTTCGTCGGGCGCGAGACCGAACTCGGCCGGGTCGCCGGGCGGCTCGCCGAGGCGATCGACGCCGGCACGTCGCGGGTCATGGTGATGACCGCGGAGGCCGGCATCGGCAAATCGCGCTTCGCGGGCGAGGTCAAGCGGCTCGCCGCCGGCTACGACGTCGGCAACGGACGGTACGCCAACCACACCGGTGCCCGGGTTCTGCGCGTACGCTGCCGCGCCTTCGGTGAGCGGCGAAGGTTCGCGCCCCTGGCCGACCTGGTGCGCAAGTCGGTCGGCCTGCCCAAGGACGTCGTCTCCACGGTCGGCCGCACGGTCGTCGAGGAGCGGCTGCGCAAGCTGGCCAACCGGCTGTCCCGGGACGGCGAGACCCCGCACATCGACATCGACCGCCTGCTCGGACTGCTCGGCTACGGTGACGCCCCGGCCAACCCGGTCGGGCCGGCCGCGGCCGCCGACTGGCAGCCCGCCGCCAAGCGGGCCGACGCCGACGCGATCTCCAACGCGGTCGCCGAACTGCTCACCGCGCTGGCCGCCGAAGCGCCGCTGGTGGTCATCGTGGACGACCTGCACGATGCGACCGCGTCGACGGTGGACGCGCTCGGCCGCACGCTGTCACGCCTCGAAGGACCGGTCGTGGTGCTGCTGCTCGGACGCCCCGAGCTGGTGCGTACGGCCGGGGCGCTGACCCGGCTCGCCGACGCCGAGGTGCACACGCTGCCCCCGCTGCGGGGTGCCGACGCGTCCCGCCTGCTCACCTCCTATCTCAACGGCGGCAAACTGCCGCAGCCGGACAACGACCGGCTGCTGGCGACCGCCCAGGGCAACCCGTTCTACCTGGCCGAGATGGTCACGCTGCTGATGGAGCGGGGCGCGCTGACCCCGGCCGTCGGCGCCAACGCGGCCGGCAAATGGCAGCTCGCCGCCGGATCGCTCGGCAGCCAGCTGCTCTCCCGTGACCTGGCCGCGGTGCTCGCCGCGCGCATCGACGCGCTGCCGGCCGAGCCGCGGTCGGTGCTGCGGGACGCGGCCGTGGTCGGCGACGCCGTGCCGACCGGGGTGATCGAGGCGCTGCGGGAGCGGCGCGCGGCCAGCGACGCCCGGCCGGGTGCGGTCGCCGCGGTCGAGCTCGAGCGCGCGATCGACGAGCTGCTCCAGCGCCGCATGCTGCACCGGATGCGCGGCGGCTATGCCTTCACGACACCTCTCATGCGCGAGGCGGCGTACTCGGGCATCGGCAAGGCCGACCTGGCCGACCGGCACGCCTACCTGGCGACCTGGGCCGCCCCGGAAACCGTCGACCGGCTCGGCTACGACGGCGCCAGCCGCCTGAGCCTGACCGAGAGCGAACGGGACAACTTCGTCGCGACCCATGCCGAATGTGCGGTCGAGCTGGCCGACGCCGTACGCCTGAGGCCGGAAGCGGCCGTCCGCGATGTCGCCCCGCTGGGTGTCGCCGCGCTGGGCCGCCTGGCCCGGCGGGCACTGGCCAACATCGAGCCGACCGCCTCGATCGAATATGCCGAGCGGGCTTCGGCGTTGGCCAAGGACGCTCTGCCGCTGGCCGACCAGCTGGTGCACGCGCGTGCCCTGCTGCGCCTCGGCCGCACCGAGGAGGCGCTGGCCTACGGCGAAAAGATCTCGCTGCACGCCGACGACGATCCGGTGGCCAAGGCGGAAGCCCTGCTGGTGATCGGGCGGGCCCAGGAGGCGCTCGGCGATCCCGGTCAGGCGGCCGCCGCCTGGCAGGAGGCTCTCGAGGTGGCGACCGAGGCCGAACTGCTGCCGGAGCGGGCCAACGCGATGCGCCGGCTCGGCATGGCCGACTTCCTCGGCGGGCGGCTGAGCCAGGCGAGCAGCCGGTTCGCCGCGGCCTACCAGGTGACGCTGGCCGCCGGTGACCGGCACGGCCAGGCCTGGGCGCTGCAAAACCTGGCCTGGGTGACCACCACCCGAGGCGACTTCGCCGGCACCGACGCGGTGCTCGGGCGGGCGGCCCGGCTCTTCGCCGAGCTGGGTGACCCGGTCGGGCGCTCGTGGCTGCGCGGCACGACCGCGTTCGCGCGGCTGCTCGCCGGGCGGCTGGCCGAGGCGCGCCGGCTGGCCCGGGTGTTCTTGCCGTTCGGCGACCGGGTCGGTGAGGCGTGGGCGGTCGGCACGCTGCGCGCGGTCGAGGCGTACGCGGCGGCCGAGCTGGGCGAACTGGGCGAGGCCGACAGCCAGGCCCGGCGGGCCTACCGCGACTTCAACGCGGTCGGCGACGACTGGGGCCGCGGGCTCGCGCTGGTCGTGCGGGGTGCGATCGCGCGCGGTCTCGGCGAGCTCGACCACGCCTATGACCTGCTCACCGACGCGCTCGGCTACGCCGATCGCACCGGGCACCCGCTGCTGCTGGGCATGGCGGGCACGATGCGCGGCTTCGTGGCGCTGCAGCGGGGTGACTTCGCCGGGGCCGAGGCCGACGCGCGCCGGGTGATGACCTCGGTCGAGCCGCACAACCCGCTGGCCCCGGCCCAGGTCGGGCCCCGGGTGCTGCTGGCCGAGGCGCGGCTGCGGGCCGGTGACGCGACGACCGCGATCGGGCTGCTCGCGCCGATCGCCGGCGACACGGCGCCCTCGCTGCTGTTCTCGCGGCGGCAGGCGCTCGCGTCGTACGCGTCGGCCCTGCTCGCCGACGACCGGATCGAGTCGGCGCTGACCTGGATCAGCCGGGCCCGTGAGGTGCCGGCCGAGGACGTACGCAGTGAGGTGCTGGCCGCGATGGTCCAGGCGCGGGTGCTGGCCGCGGCCGGCATGTGCGACCAGGCCCGCGCGGCGGCCGAGGAGGCGGTCCACCTGGCGTACGGGACCGAACAGGTGAGCGAACGGGCCGGGGCGGAGGAACTGCGCGACACCCTGGCGGTGGCCGCGATCGACCCCAGCCCGGCGGAAACTGTCGCCTACGCGTCTGACCGGCCCGGATGATCAGCCGCTCTCCTGGCGTATTTTTTGTCTCATGACGGAGACCACGCCCGGAGCCTTGCCCGTGCCGTACGTGCCGGGCATGTCCGGCCTGTCGGTCATGGCCCGCGGGGGATACGCCACCGTCTTCCGGGCCACGCAGGATTCGGTCGGCCGCGAGGTCGCCATCAAGGTGGAAAACCGCCGCCTGGAGACCAATCGCGACCAGGCCCGGTTTCTGCGTGAGGCGCGGGCGGCCGGGCGCATGTCGTCGCACCCGCACGTCGTCGACCTGTTCGACGTCGGGGTCACGGTCGACCAGCACCCCTACCTGATCATGGAGCTGTGCGACGGGTCGTACCTCGATCGGATGAGGGTGAAGCCGCTCGACGCCGTCGAGACCCGCGACATCGGCATCAAGCTGGCCGACGCGCTGGTCCACTCGCATGCCAACGGCGTGCTGCACCGCGACGTGAAACCGGCCAACATCCTCTATTCGCACTTCAACACGGCCGTGCTGGCCGACTTCGGGCTGGCCGTGCTGGCCGAGATGCGCGACTCGTCGGTGACCCTCGAGGTGCTCACCCCGGCCTACGCGCCGCCCGAGATGTTCCGGCACGACGAGCCGTCCGGCGCCGCCGACGTCTACGCGCTGTGCGCCACGCTCTACGCGGTCATGCGCGGGCGGCCGCCCCGCTGGGACACCGACCGCAGCCCCAGCCTGATCACGCTGATGGACCTGTTCAACCAGCCGATCCCCGACCTGCCCGGGGTGCCGGGCGCGCTGCTCGACGTGCTGCGGTGGGGGATGGCCAACGACGCGCGGTCCCGGCCGACGGCCGAGCAGCTGCGGGAACTGCTCACCGGCGTACAGCTGGGGCCCGGCCGGTCGGCCGGACCTTCGAGTTCCTTCCCGGGATCGTCCTTTGTCCCGCCGCCGCGGCTGTACGACACGGGCGACAACACTCCGACCGTGCACGCCCCGATCAAGCAGCCGCGCCGCAAGCGGCTCTTCGGCCTATTCGGGGTCCAGGACCGCTAGCAGCTCGCCGGTGTCGACCTCGGCGCCCGGACGCACGGGCAGCGACGCCACCACTCCGGCGCTCGGCGCGTGCACCGGGTGCTCCAGCTTCATCGCCTCCAGCGTGAGCAGCAGTTCGCCGGCGCGCACCCGCTGGCCGGGCACAACCAGCACCCGCCGGACCGCGCCGGGCAGCGGGGCGATCAGCGAACCCTCGGCCGCCTCGGGGGCGGGCAGCGGGAAACGGGACACCTCGCGCAGCCCGACCGAACCCTCCGGGCTGTCCACGTAGGAGACCTCACCGACCCGGTGCACGTTGAACGTCAGCCGGATGCCGTTGACGTCCAGCACCACCTTCTCGTCGCTGGCGAGCACGACCACGGTCCGTGGATGGTCGTCGACCACCGGCGCCTGCCCGAGGCCGGCGAGGTCGAGCTCCTCCGGGTCGACCGCGCGCATCCACCAGCCCGACAGCTCGCCGTGCCGGTTCATCCGGTAGCCGACCTCGACCGGCCCGACCGGGCCGTCGTAGACCGCGGTCTGCCAGCCCGACGGCACGTTGCGCCAGCCGGAGGGCAGAGATCCGAGCACCGGGGCGGTCGCGCGCCGTCCGGCGGCGCCGGCCAGCGCCGCGGCCAGGCACGAGATGCGTACGGCGTCGACGGTGCTCAGCAGCGGCGCGAACACCTCGGGATGCTTGTCGAGAAAACCGGTGTCCACGTCACCGGTCCGGAAGATGTGATGCCGGAGGACCCGGACGAGCAGGTCGCGGTTAGCGACCACGCCGTGCAATTGGGTACGCGTGAGCGCCGACGCCAGCATCCGGGCCGCTTCCTGCCGCGTGGGCGCCCAGGCGACCAGCTTGGCCAGCGTCGAGTCGCGGTGCACGCCGACCGTCGAACCGTCCACCACCCCGGCGTCCAGCCGCAGCCCGGGCTGGGCCAGCGGGCGGAACGCCCCAGCCACGTCGGGCACCTGGAAGCGGTGCAGGGTGCCGGTGGCGGGGAGCCAGGCGTACGCCGGATCCTCGGCGCAGATCCGCACCTCGATGGCGTGCCCGCGGATCGGCGGCGGCCCCGGCATCGGCAGGCTGCCGCCCTCCGCCACCAACAGCTGGAGACGGACCATGTCGTAGCCGGAGACGCACTCGGTGACCGCGTGCTCGGCCTGCAGGGTCGGCGTGAGCTCGAGGAACCAGAAGTCGCCGTCCGCGTCGAGCAGGAACTCGACCGCGCCGGCGCCGACGTAGCCGATCGCCCGTACGGCCACCACGGCGGCCCGGCACAGCTGCTCGCGCAGGATCGGGTCGACGGCCGGGGACGGCGTCTCCTCGATGATCTTCTGGTAGCGGCGCTGGATCGAGCACTCGCGTTCGCCGAACGGGATCACCGCGCCGTGCTCGTCGGCGATGATCGGGATCTCGATGTGCCGCACGTTCTCGACGTACGGCTCGCAGTAGACGTCGTCGCCGACCTCGCGCCGGGTCTGCGCGATCGCCTCGGCCAGCGTCGAGGCGTCCCGGACCACCCGCATGCCGGTCCCGCCGGTGCCGCCCTCCGGCTTGATCAGCACCGGGAACGAGGTCACCTCGGACGGGTCGGTGAACGTCGGCAGCACCGGCACGTGCGCCTCAGCCACGATGTCCTTGGTCTCGGTCTTGCTGCGCAACGTGCCGAGCGTCTTGGCGGGCGCGCCGACCCAGATCATCCCGGCGTCGGCGACCGCGGCCGCGAACTCCGGGTCCTCGGCCAGCATCCCGATGCCGGGGTGGATGGCGTTCGCCCCGGAACGCTGCGCCGCCACGATCAGCAGATCGCCGCGTACGTACGCGCTGCGCGCCGAACCGTCCAGGCGGACCGCGTAGTCGGCCTCGGCAACGTGCGGGGCGTCCGCGTCGGCGTCGGAGTAGACGGCGACGGTCTCGATGCCGACCAGGCGGCAGGTGGCGAACACCCGGCGGGCTATCTCGCCTCGGTCCGCTACCAAGAGACGTCGGATCACTGGTCAACCTTTCCGGGTCGGAATACGCCGACGTGCCGAGCACCCTCGACCACCGCGCTGTGCACGGCGGACAGGCAGATGCCGAGCACTGTGCGGGTGTCGCGAGGGTCGATGACGCCGTCGTCGTCCTTCTCGCCGGCGCCGTTGTCGTTCTCGACCGGCCAGCTGAAGACGAAGCGTGGCTCGTCGACGCCGTCCGGCACCGCGGCGCCGCCGACGAGCAGCACCAGGTGCGGGACGGTCGACTTGGCCAGCGCGTGCACCAGCGGGGCGGCCTGCTCCTCGCGGCCCGGTGGCCCGGGGTGGCGCAGGAACAGCAGCGACGTGTCGGCGGCGTTGGCGAGCTGGATGAAATGCACGGCCTTCTGGGTCTCGGCCGGGGTGAATTCGGCGCCCACGTTGGCGAGCACGGCCACCGGGTAGCCGTGCAGTTCGCCCCAGCCGGTCACCAGCGCGGTGCCCTGGGCCGGTTTGAACTCGTCGAAGTCGCTGTCGTCGAGGATCCGGGCGAGGACCTCGCGCGGGTCGAACAGGGTTCCCGGGTCGACGTCGGCCATGGTCAGCAGGTCGTCGGGGGCGTACTTGGGCCGGGGCGGCGGGAAGTTCCGCGGGCCGGGTCCGCGCTTGCGCCAGTTGAGGCGGCGTACGCACTGGCGGGCCAGCCGCAGGGCGTCCCGTTCGTCCTCGGCCAGCTGGTCGGCCGGACCGTCGGCTTCCTCGCCCGTCGGCTGCGGCGCGATGGTGACCGTGCGGACCGGCCCACGCACCATGATCGTGTAGTCGGAGAGCGCGGGCAGATACGCCGCGTCACCGGTGGTCGCGCCGAAGACTACGCAGATGGTGGGAACCCGCTCGGCGGCCAGCCGGCTCAGGTCGCGGGCGATGCCGCCGCCGGGTGCCGCCTCGGGCGCGTCCTCGGCCGCCGATTCGACCAGGGTCACCAGTGGCAGGCGGTTGATCGAGGAGATCCGGGCAGCCCGGCGGATCTTGGTCAGGGCGTACGCGTTGACCGCGCCCCCGGCGACCGTCGGGTCGTTGGCGACCAGCACGCACTCGACGCCCTCGACCACGCCGAGGCCGGTGACCACGCCCGCGCCGGCCGGCACCTCGGTGCCCCAGGCCGCGACCGGCGACAGCTCGAGGAACGGGCTGTCCTGGTCGAGCAGCATCTCGACGCGCTCGCGGGGCAGCAGCTTGCCTCGCGCGTGGTGCCGGGTCACGGCCTTCTCGCCGCCGCCCGCGCGGGCCTGGTCGAGGGCCGCCTCGAGCCGGACCAGCCGCTCGAGCGTGGCGCCGCGCCGGTGAAGGTAACCGGGGTTGCGCGGGTCCAGGGCGGTGTCGAGCACGGTCACGTCGGCACCCCGATGCGGAGTACGCCCCCCTGCATGTTCAAAGCCGCAACCTCTCGTGTCCGCCGGTGCCTCTCGACCACCTCCGTAACGAGCGGCTGAGTAGGTGCGACACGGATTCAGTTGCGCGCGCTTTGTCGCCTTTTCAGGGGTAATGAACGCCTTCTAGGGGCTGCCCATGTGGGCAGCCCCTAGAAGGTCCTTCTGACGTCAGACGCGAGCCCGGCGGGCGAGCCGCTCCGGGTCCAGGATGATCACGCTCTTGCCGTCGAGTCGGAGCCAGGCGCGCGAGGCGAAGTCGGCCAGCGCCTTGTTGACCGTCTCGCGGGAGGCGCCCACCAGCTGGGCCAACTCCTCCTGGGTGAGGTCGTGGGTGACGCGCAACACACCGCCGTCGCGGGTGCCGAACCGGCCCGCCATCTGCAGCAGGTTTTTAGCGACCCGCCCCGGCACGTCGGTGAAGATCAGGTCGGCCAGCGCGTCGTTGGTGCGCCGAAGCCGGCGGGCCAGCACCCGCAGCAGCTGCTCGGCGATCTCCGGGCGGTTGTTGAGCCAGGGCCGGAGCGACGTCTTCTTGAGCCGGGCCATCCGGGCATCGGTCACCGCGGTCGCGGTCGCCGTGCGCGGACCCGGGTCGAACAGGGAGAGCTCGCCGACCATGTCCGACGGACCCATGATCGAAACGAGGTTCTGCCGGCCGTCGGCCGCCCGGCGGCCCAGCTTGATCTTGCCTGAGAGGACGATGTAGAGACTGTCTCCGGCCTCGCCCTCGTTGAACAGGACGTCGCCCTTACGGACTTCGACCGTGTCCATCTCCTTGGCGAGCGCCTCGGCGGCCTCCGGGTCGACACCCTGGAAGATTCCGCTGCGCGCCAGTACCTCATCCATGCCCGCACCTCCGAACACGCGCAACGCTTGCGCTCGATCAGTCTAGGCGCACGCGGGCGAGAATCGGGCGGCCACCCCTTGATCCAGATACCGGAGGGTAACCGCTTCGGTCGTGACGGCCAGTATTAATCGGGCCCCTCGGCGGGGTCGTACAAGCCATTCGACGGTCGTCCGCGATCGCTACCCGACGGTATCGTCACCGTCGATGAATTCCCAGCCCCGGCCCCATTTCGGGCGCGCCGTCCCGACTGTCGGGCTTCCGGTCGGGCATCGCATCGACGTCGATATGTGAAAGGCGTTCAGTCCGATTACCGACGCACCCGGTCGGTGATCGTTCCTGTCGTAGGTCCGACGTACTCTTTACCGGTGACTGTGGTGGGGCGATCGGCGCTGGAGAAATCGGCCCGGAGATTCGCGGGGGAGACACCGATCGGGCGCAAGCGACGCGCGCGCAAGATGGCGCGCATCCTCACCGACACCCACCCCGACGCACACTGCGAGCTCGACTTCACGACGCCGCTCGAGCTGGCGGTCGCGACGGTCCTCTCCGCGCAGACCACCGACGTGCGGGTCAACCAGGTCACCCCGACGCTGTTCAAGCTCTACCCGACCGCGGCCGACTACGCGGCGGCCGACCGCACCGCGCTCGAGGAACTGCTGCGGCCGACCGGGTTCTTCCGGGCCAAGACCGACTCGGTGATGAAGCTCGGCCAGGCGCTCGTCGAGAAGTACGACGGGGTGCTGCCCGACCGGCTCGACCGGCTGGTCGAGCTGCCCGGCATCGGCCGCAAGACGGCCAACGTGATCCTCGGCAACGCGTTCGGCGTTCCCGGCATCACCGTCGACACCCACTTCCGCCGGCTCACCAACCGCTTCGGCTGGGTGCACGAGGAAGACCCGGTCAAGATCGAGTTCCAGGTCGCCGACCTGATCGAGAAGCGCGACTGGACGATGCTGTCGCACCGGGTGATCTTCCATGGCCGCCGGGTCTGCCACGCCCGCAAGCCCGCCTGCGGCGCGTGCACGCTGGCCGCGCTCTGCCCGTCGTACGGCACCGGCCCGACCGAGGCGGCCGCCGCGGCCAAGCTGCTCAAGGGCCCGCGGGCGCGCGAACTGGCGGTGGCCGCCGGCGTCGACCCCGAGCTCGTGCCGACCGCGGCCGTGCTGGCCCCGGAAGCCCCGTGAGGCCAGCGGGCCCGGCCCGGCCGCCCTCGGGGCGGCCACCTGCCGTACGGCGGTGGGTCGCCGGGCCGGCCGCCCTGGTGCTCGCCCTCGCCGGGGGCGCCTGCTCGGGCAAGGGCGACGACGACACGCCCTCGCCGTTCGCCGACTGCTCGGCGATCACGGCCGCGCCGTCCGCGGCGCCCGCCGCGGCACCGACCGACCTACCCGATCTGCGGCTGCCCTGCTTCACCGGAGGCAAGCAGGTCGCGCTCACCGAGATCAAAGGGCCCGCCGTGATCAACTTCTGGGCCTCCTGGTGCGGGCCGTGCCGCACCGAACTGCCGGTCATCCAGGCGCTCGCCACCTCCAACGCCGGGAAGCTGACCGTGCTCGGGGTCGACACCGGCGACCGGCGCGAGGCCGGTGCGTCGTTCGCCGCCGCCAAGCAGGTCACGATGCCCAACCTGTTCGACCCCGACCAGACGCTGTTCGCCGCGCTGGCCGGGCAGGGGCTGCCGATGACCGTCTTCGTCGACCGGAGCGGCCGCCGCACGATCTACCGGGCGCCCCTCACCGACAAGACGCTGCCCGACCAGGTGCACGCCCACACCGGAGTGACGGTGGCCCGGTGAGCGGCGGTCAGGTGGTCGAGCGGCCGGCCGATCTGCCGGACTGGCTCGACCCGCTGCTCGGGCGGGTCGCGTCGTTGCGTACCGAAGACTTCTCCGCCCTGCAGGCGCCGGCCGGCGCCGGCCGGCCCAGCGCGGTCCTTGTCCTGTTCGGCGAAAGCGACGAGGCCGGCCCCGATCTGCTCGTGCTGCAGCGGGCGGCGACCATGCGCAACCACGCCGGCCAGCCCGCGTTCCCAGGCGGCGGCACCGACCCGGACGATGCCGACGCGGTCGCCACCGCGCTGCGCGAGGCCCGCGAAGAGGTCGGACTCGACCCGGCCAGCGTCGAGGTGCTCGCCCGGCTGCCCGAGCTCTACATCCCGGTCAGCTCGTTCGTGGTGACGCCGGTGCTGGCCTGGTGGCGCCGCCCGCACCCGGTCCACCCGTGTCAGCCGGCCGAGGTCGCGCACGTCGCCCGGCTGCCGATCAGTGAACTCGTCGACCCGGAGAACCGTATCCGGGTGCGGCACCGCAGTGGTTGGATCGGACCGGCGTTCCAGGTTCGCGGCATGCTCGTCTGGGGCTTCACGGCAGGGGTGATCTCGACATTGCTCGACATCGGTGGCTGGTCCCGGCCCTGGCAGCCGGGGCGCTTGGTGGAATTGCCGGACGCCCCGGTTCCGGCCACGCGGGGCGGCGCGCCCGACGAGGTGCTGCCATGATCTCGGGGTGGTCCCGCGTCTCTACGCTGAGTGAGTGTCCGTGGTCGATGGCATCCTGATCCTGCTCATGCTGATCTTCGCGATCAGCGGCTACCGGCAGGGGTTCGTCATCGGCGCCCTGTCGTTCGGCGGTTTCTTCAGCGGCGTGCTCATCGGCCTGCAGGTCGGCCCGCTGCTCGCCGACCGGTTCAGCGACAGCACCGCCCGCCTGGTGGTCTCGCTCGTGGCGATCTTCGCGCTGGCGGTGCTCGGCCAGACCCTGGCGGGCTGGCTCGGCACCCACCTGCGGCGTGCCATCTCCAGCCCGCCACTGCAAAAGGTCGACGACCTCGGCGGGGCGTTCATCTCGCTGGTCGCGGTGCTGCTGGTGGCCTGGCTGATCGCGGTGCCGCTCGCGTCGACGCCGTTCCCCGGGCTCAACAAGGCGGTGCGCAGCAGCGCGATCCTCGGCGGCATCAACAGCGTGATGCCCGAGCAGGCCCAGGCCCTCTCGTCGGCCCTGCGCGACACCCTCGACACCAGCGGCTTCCCCAACGTGCTCGGCGGCCTCGCCCCGACCAACGCCAAGGAGGTCGCGGCGCCCGACCCCAAGCTGGCCGGCTCCGAGGTCGTGCAGAAGGCCAAGAAGTCGGTGCTCAAGGTGCTGGGCACGGCACCGAGTTGCTCGCGGCGCATCGAGGGTTCCGGCTTCGTGTACGCGCCGGAGCGCATCATGACCAACGCGCACGTGGTCGCCGGCACGCGTGAACTGGTGGTCGAGGACAACGGCGACCGGCTCGACGGCACGGTCGTGGTGTACGACCCCGAGCGCGACCTCGCGGTGATCTACGTGCCCGGCCTCAAGGCGCCGGTGATGCCGTTCGCGCCCAAGGCGGCGGCCAGCGGGGCCAACGCGATCGTGCTCGGCTATCCGCAGGACGGGCCGTACGACGCGCAGTCGGCCCGGGTCCGCGACGCCAACGAACTGCCCGGCCGCGACATCTACGACCAGAACGACATCACCCGCGACATCTACACGATCCGGTCGCTGGTGCGCAGCGGCAACTCGGGCGGCCCGCTGATCACGCCGGGCGGCCAGGTGCTGGGCGTGATCTTCGCGGCGGCAGCCGACGACCGCAACACCGGCTTCGCACTGACCGCGCGGGAGGCGGCGCCGATCGCCCAGCAGGGCGCCACGCGCACCCGGGGCGTACAGACCGGCGGCTGCGCCTAGCCAGGGTCGGAGTTCAGGTCGCGCTGGAGAAACGGCGGATCGTCAGCAGCGCGGCCAGCGCGGAGAGCAGGAAGAGGATCGCGGCGGCCCACCAGCCGTGCCGGATCGGGCCGGCCGCCCGGATCGTCGGGGCGCTGCCGCTGCCGGCGTCGGCCAGAGCGGGCGGGCGCCGCACGTTGCCGACCGCGTCGTCGGGCGCCGACTGGGCCTGGCCCGAGACCGGGGCCGCGCCGAAGCGGGCGATGCCCGGCGGGGGTGACGTGTCGAGCGGGTTGTCGATGACCGCCGGGACGTCGGCGGTCAGCGCGCCGGTCGGGTTGACCAGGCCGAAGCCGTACACCGGGTCGCGGCCCGCCGGACCCAGGTCCTTCGCCGTGCGGGTGATGCGGTTGATGACCTCGCCGGCCGGCATCGTCGGCCACCGGGAGCGGATCAGCGCCGCGGTGCCGGTCACCATCGGGGCGGCGAAGCTGGTGCCCTGCACCTTCCAGTAGCCGCCCGGGCGGGCGCCGACCAGGTCGGTCGCGGGCGCCGCCACCACCGTCTCCGGGCCGGTGATCGAGCCCGGCCAGAGGGTGTTGCCGGCCCGGTCGGTGCCGGCCACCGCGATCACGCCCGGCTCGCGGGCCGGGTACCACACCTGGTCGTTCGTGGAGGCGCTCGTGTTGCCGGTGCAGGCGACCACCACGACGTCCTTGGCGAACGCGTAGTCGAGGGCCGCGGCCAGCGCCGGACTGCTGCCGTTGCCGCCGAGCGAGAGATTGATGACCTTGGCGCCGTGGTCGACCGCCCAGCGGACGCCCTTGGCCACGATGATCGCGTCGTTGTAGCGGTTTTCCTCGTTGAGCACGCGGATCGGCAGGATCTTGGCCTTGGGGGCGATGCCGATGACCCCGGCGTTGTCGTCGCCCCGGCCCGCGATGATCGCCGAGACCGTGGTGCCGTGGCCGACCAGGTCGGTGTCGCCGTCGTCCTTCGGGTCGACCAGGTCGAGGCCGGGCAGCACCTGGCCCTTGAGGTCGGGGTGGTCGGCGTCCACCCCCGAGTCGATGACCGCCACGGTGATGCCCGCGCCTTCGGCATAGACCCAGGCGCCCGGCACATTCAGCGTCTTGAGGTGCCACTGCTCCTCGCGGACCGAGTCGCCGACCAGCGGGTTGGGGTCGACGTCGGGCGACGGGACGGCCTTGGCCGGGCCGGCGGTGAGGCCGAGTGCGAGGAACCCGGCCGTGACGGCGGAACCCCATCGACGGGAGATCAGCAACGCTCACCGCCGCCGGGTATGACACGGCGCGCCCTGCCGGGCCGGCAAGTCAAATGCGCAGCACTCACGGGTCGCATCGCCAATCCTGATCCTGGATGGTCGATGCAGATTACTCCGAAATCGCGCCGCGGCGCCCTTATCGGTCGATGGTTATCGCACAGCCAGTGCGTCGGTTTCCGCGGTCCTAGAACGGTGGTAGATGGGCAAGCTGTACCAATCGGACACCCTCGCGGCGGGTGATCAGTCGTCCGCGGCCGGGCGGCATCGGCGTCGGCCGGACGTTGCCGATCAGCGCGCCCTCGTCGGGGGACCCCGACATCACCAGACCGGGCGCGGAGAGCTCGCGCAGCCGCTGGATCACCGGCTCGAACAGGGCCCGGCCGGCGCCGCCCGAGCGCCGGGTCAGCACCAGGTGCAGGCCGACGTCGCGGGCCTGCGGCAGATATTCGAGCAGCGGGGTGAGCGGGTTGGTCGGGCCGGCCACGACCAGGTCGTAGTCGTCGACCAGGACGAACAGTTCGGGTCCGGTCCACCAGGAACGGTCGCGCAGCTGCTGGGCGGTCACGTCCGGGCCGGGCAGGCGGCGTTCCATGTAGCCGGCCACCGACTCCATCAACTCGAGCGACTTCTGGGCCTGGATGCCGTACCCGATGCGGTGCTCCGATTCGGGCATGTCCATGAGGCTGCGCCGGTAGTCGACCAGGATGATCCGGGCCTCCTCCGGTGCGTACTTCCGGATGATCGTGGTGGCCAGCGAGCGCAGGAACGACGACTTGCCCGACTCGGAGTCGCCGAACAGCAGGAAGTGCGGGTCGGAAGCGAAGTCGATCTCGACCTGCTTCAGGTCGGCCTCGGCGATGCCGATCGGCAGCCGCAGGCCGGTCGTGTGCTCGACGTCGAGCTCGGTGTAGGGCACCAGGGACGGCAGCATCCGCACCCGCGGCGCGACCGGGCCGTGCCAGCTGGTCGCGATGGCCTTGACCAGCGCCGCGGTGTCGTCCATCGTGCTCAGCTCGGGTCGCACGGTCAGCAGGTGCAGGCTCTTGTTCTTGTCCGCGGGGTGCTCGATGATGCCGCGGCCCGGCTTCTCGGGCACGGTCATCGCGGCCCGCCGGTTGATCAGCGAGTCGGTCGGGTCGCCGAGCCGCAGCTCGAGCCGGGAGCCGAACAGATCGCGGATCGCGGGGCGGAAGTCCATCCAGCGCGAGGTCGAGGCGACCACGTGAATGCCGTACGACAGGCCGCGGGTGGCGATGTCGGTGATGACCGGCTCGAGTTC
>NZ_JBITEL010000018.1:0-165266 GCF_044455125.1 Actinoplanes sp. NPDC051343 | reverse complement strand
CGTCAGCTGGTCACGCTTCCGACGACGCAGACAACGACAAGCCGAACTATCCCACTGGCGCAGAAGATCAACTTAAGTGCCGTTGCAGTACTAGGGCTTGTCCTGCCGATCACGAGGGCCTGCGGCGTGGCCCAGCCAGCGCCTGGCGGCGGCCGCGCCACGCCCACATCCAACACCGGGATGCGAGCGCGGCGCGCCCGACGTCAGCCACCACCTGGACCGCGCCTCGCTCCCGCGTGATCGGCGGGGCAAGCCCTAGGCGGCGACCGGCGCGGCGCAGGATGTGACGCGGGGAGCCGGCGGCAGGTGGGCCGGCGGGATTTTGCGGCTCGGCACGAAGACGGCCGTGAGCGCCGCGGCGACCGCTGTCACCGCCGCGAGCACCAGCATCGCCGACTGGTAGTGGCGGGTCAGCGGCTCGGTCAGGCCGGTGGCGCTGCCCGCGCCGAGCAGCACCGGCACCAGCGCGACCAGCACCACGCCGCCGACCCGGGAGGCGGCGTCGTTGATCGCCGCCGCCTCGCCGAGGTCGCCCTCGTCGACCGCCGCCAGCACGCCCGCGGTGAGCGGCGCGACGGCCAGGCCGATGCCGAGGCCCCAGAGCAGCGCGCCCGGAAGGATCGCCGCGGCGTAGGAGTCGCCCGGCGCGGCGTTCGACAGCCAGACGAAGCCGAGCGCGACGACCAGGATGCCGACCGCCATCGGCCAGCGGGTGCCGATCCGGGCGACCACGCCGCCGACCAGTGGCGAGACCAGCAGGAAGACCGCCGACTCGGGGATCAGCGCGGCGCCCGCCGCGGTCGCGCTGTAGCCCAGCCGTAGCTCGCACTGCAGCACCACCAGGTAGCCGACCGCGCCCAGTGCGCCGTAGAACAGCAGGGTGGCCGCGTTGATCGCGTCGAACGGCCGGGACCGGAACAGCGACGTTCGCAGCATCGGCCGGCGCAGCCGCTGCTCCACCGGCACCAGCGCGGCCAGGCAGAGCACGCCGACGATGCCGGCGCCGAGCACCGGGCCGGTTGCCCAGCCGGCGTCCGGGCCCTCGGTCAGCGCATAGATGATCCCGCCGAGGCCGAGAACGGCCAGCAGCGCGCCGGCGGCGTCGAGCGAGAGCGGGCGCCGGGTGGTGACGCCGATCGGGAGACGGCTCAGCACGAGCAGGGCGAGCAGGATCAGCGGCAGGTTGAGCAGGAACACCCAGCGCCAGGAGGCGTGGTCGACCAGCCAGCCGCCGCCGTACGGGCCCAGGGTGGTGGCCAGCGTCGAGATGCCGGCCCAGATGCCGATGCCGCGGGCGCGGTCCTGTTCGCGCAGCGTCCCGTTGAGCAGTGCCAGGCTGCTCGGCACGACCAGCGCGCCGCCGACGCCCTGCACCAGCCGGGCCACGATCAGCAGGGCGGTGTTCGGGGCCAGGGCGCAGCCGACCGAGGCGACCAACATCACCAGCAGGCCGGCGACCAGCACCGGGCGGCGGCCGAAGTGGTCGGCTAGCGCCCCGGCGAGCAGCAGGATCGACGCGACCGTGATCAGGTAGCCGGTCAGCACCCACTGGAGTTCGCTGACGCTCGCGTGCAGGTCGTGGCCGATCGCCGGGATCGCCACGTTGATCATGTAGGCGTCCAGGAAGCCGACCATGGAGGCGAGGACGGTCGCGGCGATCAGGGCGGTACCGGCCGGTGATCGGAGTCTCATGCGTGAAGATCCTGCCGCCGTGGTGACCTCGCTCGCGCCCGTGTGCACCCCGGGCGGGCGTAAGCCAGGGACTTTCCCTGGCGCGACCCCGGTGCCGGGCGCGGGAATCTCTACCCGTCGGCAACACGGATGAGCGCTGGAGGCTCTAGTCATGGATATGAAGCTGGAAGTCGTCGTGATCGGTGTCAGCGATGTCGATCGGGCCAAGGACTTCTACACCGGCCTCGGCTGGCGGCTCGACGCGGACGTCGCCACGGACGAGAGTTTCCGGGTCGTGCAGGTCACCCCGCCGGGCTCGCCCACCTCGGTCATCTTCGGCAAGTCGGTGACGGCCCAGGAACCCGGTACGGCCCAGGGCCTCCACCTGATCGTCAGCGATATCGAGGCCGCCCGCGACGAACTCAAGCGGATGGGTGCCGAGCCGACCGAGGTCTTCCACGACGCCGGCGGCGTCTTCCACCACGGCGGTACCGACGCCCGCGTGGACGGTCCGGCCCCGAGCCGCGGCAGCTACGGCTCGTTCCTGTCGTTCAGCGACCCGGACGGCAACGGCTGGCTACTGCAGGAGATCACCAACCGGCTCCCGGGCCGGCTCGACCCGTCGGTCACCCAGTTCTCGTCCACGTCCGACCTCGCCGCCGCGCTGCGCCGGGCCGCCGCCGCACACGGCGAGCACGAGGCCCGCACCGGCCAGGAGGACCCGAACTGGCCCGACTGGTACGCGGCCTACATGGTGGCCGAGCAGGCCGGCACCGAACTGCCCTCCTGAGGAACGGCGGCCATGTCCGACTTGGCGTTGGACGGGGCGGTCGCCCTCGTCACCGGGGCGAGTTGCGGTACCGGCGCCGCCATCGCCCGCCGCCTCGCCCTCCAGGGCGCGGCGGTGGCGCTGGTCGGTACCCACCGGGACCGCCTGGACCGGGCGGGAATCGGCATTCCGATCGAGGCCGACATCACCGACCCGGTGGAAGCCGACGACGTGGTCCAGCGCACGCTGGATCGGCTCGGGCGGCTCGACATCCTGGTCAACAACGCTGGCATCATGCTGCTCAACTCGGCCCTGCACACCACGGTCGAGGACTGGGACCGGATGGTCTCGCTCAACGTGGCGGCACTGCTGCACATCACGCACGCGGCGATCCCGTACCTGATCGACGCGGCCGCGACGTCCCCGCGGCAGGTCGCCGATCTGGTCAACGTCGGCTCGACCGCCGGCCGGTTGGCCCGGCCGGGCCGCAGCGTCTACAACCTGACCCAGTTCGGGCTGCGGGGATTCACCGAGTCGCTCCGGCAGGAGTTGCTCGCCGAGCACGTACGGGTCAGTGTGGTGTCGCCGGGCGAGGCACTGGACGCCTCCGACATCGCCGACGCCATCTCCTACATCGTCACCCGGGAGCGGCGGGTGGCGGTCAACGAGATGCTCGTCCGGGCCGGGCATCTTCACTAGACGGGAGATTTTCGTGAGCGACTTCGACGTCATCGTGATGGGTGGCGGTTCACCCGGCGAGCACACGGCCGGCGCCCTGGCCGACGGCGGGCTGCGGGTCGCCCTGGTCGAGCGGGAACTGGTCGGCGGCGAATGCTCGTACTACGCGTGCATCCCGTCCAAGACGCTGCTGCGGCCGGGCGAGGCGGTGCAGGCCGCCCACGAGGCGCTGGCCACCGCGGAGGTCGACGTGGCGGCCGCCCTGGCCTGGCGCGACTTCATGGTGTCGGACTACTCCGACGCCGGGCAGGAGCGCTGGCTGGCCGACACCGGCATCGCGCTGATCCGGGGCAGCGGCAAGCTGGCCGGGACGGGCGTGGTCGAGGTGGCCGGGCGGCGCTACACGGCCGACCACGTGGTCATCGCCACCGGTGCCGACGCGGTCATCCCGCCCATCGAGGGCCTGCGGGACCTGCCCGGCATCTGGACCAACCGCGAGGTGACCGGGATGAAGGAGGTCCCGCGCCGGTTGATCGTGCTCGGTTGCGGCCCGGTGGGGGTCGAGATGGCCCAGGCGGTCCGCCGGCTGGGCGGGGAGGTGGTCATCACCGGCCCCGGCCGGCACGTCCTGCCCCGGGAGCCGGAGTCCCTCGGCGAGGCCCTCGGCACGGTTCTGCGCCGGGACGGCGTCGAGGTGGTGCTGGGCCCGCACGCGACGGCGGCCCGCCTCGAGGGCGACGAGTACGTCCTCACCCTCGACGACGGCCAGGAACTGCGGGGCTCGAAGCTGCTGGTCGCGACCGGCCGGCGGCCCCGGGTCGAGGGCATCGGCCTGGAGACGATCGGCGTCGAGGGCACGTCCCGGGGCATCCCGGTCGACGAGAACCTGCGCGTGGCCGACCGCACCTGGGCGGTGGGCGACTCCACCGGCCTGTTCATGCTCACCCACGTCGGGAAATACCAGGGCGAGGTGGTCGCCGACAACATCCTCGGCAACCCGCGCCCGGCCGACTACCGGGCGGTTCCCCGCGTCGTCTACACCGATCCGCAGGTCGCGGCGGTCGGGGTGACCGAGGCACCGGTGAGCTCCACGGTGCAGCTCAAGGACGTGGCGAAGACGGCCGCCTACACCCGCGAGTACGCCGACTCGACCGGCTTCCTCACGCTGCTCAGCGACGGGCAGGTGCTGACCGGCGCGTACGCGGTGGGCCCCGAGGCGGGGGAGTGGCTGCAGCAGGCCACGCTGGCCATCCGGGCCAACGTGCCGCTCGACATCCTGCGCGACACGATCCAGCCGTTCCCGACCTTCTCCGAGATCTACGTGCAGGCCATCAAGGGTCTGCACGACAAGGTGAAGGCCGGCTAGTTCGCCTTTAGTTGGCCGCCACCCAGGTGGGGTGGTTGAGGACGAACGACGAGAGCGAGTCGTTCCTGGCCGCCGCGAACATCTGAAGGCTCTCGTCATCGAGGTACTGGGCCTCGCCGACACCGGGCGGGGTCTGGCTCGACGGCACGGTCCGGAAGCCGTTGGGCGAGTCGCCGTTGGTGCGCAGCGTCACCAGGTGGTCGGGGTTGATGTCCTTCATGTTCAGCGCCCAGTCCTCCAGGTCGATGCCACCCTTGTCGATGACCATCGCCTTGCCGACGGCGTTGAGCAGCCCGGGCAGCTTACTCGGGGAGCTGAGCCCCTTGCTGACCGTCTGCTTCATGATCGCCTTGAGGAGCTGCTGCTGGTGGCGCTGGCGGCCGTAGTCGCTGTCGCCCTTGGACAGCAGATCGCGCTGCCGGGCGTAGTCGAGCGCCTCGGTGGGGGTGAAGCAGTGGTTGCCGACCGTGTATTTGTTGGCGGTGACGCCCGGGACCTTGCGGGGGTGGGCGCCGGCGGCGTCGGTCTTGTACGGCACCGCCTGCTTCCCGTCCGCGGTGTGTCCCACATGGATCGAGGTGACGTCCTCGTCGACGTACATGCAGACCTTGCCGAGCACCTGCATGATCTGCTTGAAGCCGGAGAAGTCGATGATCGCGGCGGCGTCCGGCACGATGCCGAACTTCTTCTGTACGGTCAGGGCGAGCAGCTTGGTGCCGTTCTGGATGGCCTTGTCGCCGTCGAGGCCGCGGCTGCCGAACGCGAACGCCGAGTTGACCTTGTTGGCGCCGCCGCCGTACTTCTGGGCGCCGTTGTCGTACGCCGGGATGTCGATCAGCGTGTCCCGCGGGATCGACAGCATGTACGCCGTGGAGTGGTCGGCCGGGATGTGCATGATGATGATCGAGTCGGAGCGGCTCGGCTCGTGCGACTTCGACCAGCTCGGCCGGGTGTCGAGGCTGACCAGCAGGATGTTCTTCGCGCCCTTGACGTCTTTGCCGCCCTTCTGGGCGCCCGAGCCTTGCACGGAGCCGAGCAGGTCCTCATCGGGCAACGCCGAGTTGACCTTGTGCGACACCACGCCCATCGCCGCGTAGCCGCTGCCCGTCACGACGACCAGGACGATGCCCAGCGCCAACGTGATTCGCGCCCAGACGGGCGATTTGTGGCGTTTGCCGTGCGGCTTGATCGTCACTGTGGTCCCTCCGTGGGGGCGGCGCGGGCATCGAAGACTAACCGACCCCGCGCCGCCTGGGAGCTACCGCCCGCGGACCTCGCTCACCGCAGCGAACGGATGACGCAGAGCGCCGGGCTCGCCCCGTCTAGGATGCGGCCGGTGGAGCACCTTCTCTGGTCCGCGTCGCCGGCGGCCGGCTGGCTCGAGGCCTATCCGCTGGGCAACGGGCGCCTGGGCGCCATGGTGCACGGCCGGCCGGGCCGGGAACATCTGCAGATCAACGACGGCACCGCGTGGTCGGGCAGCCCGCTCAACGAGGCCGCCAACAGCCGCATCGACCCCGCGGTCGCCGCTTCGGCGTTGCACGAGGCGCGGGCGGCGATCGAGCGCGGCGACCCGGCCGAGGCCGACCGGCGGCTCCACGACCTGCAGGGCGGCTGGTCCCAGGCCTACCTGCCGTTCGCCGACCTCCACCTGAGCGCCGGTGCTTCCGGCGGCGTCGTCGAGGCGTACCGGAGAGAGCTCGACCTCTCGACCGCGACCTGTCGCGTCACCTATCGGCTCGACGGATCCGACATGAGCTGGACCTCCTTCGTTTCCCGGGCCGACGGGGTCCTGGTGCTGCGCCTTCGGGCGCAGCAACCGGTCGGGGTGCGCTGGGAGATCACGTCACCCCTTTTCGGGTACGGCCGGGGAGCCGACGAAAACGGCGCCTGGCTGTCGGTGCGGCTGCCGAGCGACATGCCCCCGCCGCACGAGCCCGACCTGTCCCCGGTCTGGGACCCCGATCCGGCCGCGGCGGTGCGTGGCGCGGTGGTGTTCCGGGTTTCGCACGACGGCCACGCGGTGGCCGGCGGGGCCGACGGCGTCCGCCACCTCGACCTGATCCTGGCCACCGAGACGACGTTCACCGGAATCGGCTTGCCGCCGGCGGAAACCTCCGGCGGTGCTCGCGAGCGGGTCTCGCAGGCGTTCTCGCGCGGTGTCGACGCGCTGGTCTCCCGCCACGAGCGGGCCCACGCGGAACTCTTCGACCGGGTGACCCTCGACCTCGGCCCGGCATCGGATCGGCCCACCGGAACGCGGCTCCGCGCCGGCGACCCGGGCCTGGCCGCGCTGCTGTTCCATTACGGCCGCTACCTGGCCATCTGCTCGTCGGCCGCCGGTGGTCTGCCGTCGACTCTGCAGGGCCTGTGGAACAACGAGATGCGGCCGCCGTGGAGCTCCAACTACACGATCAACGTCAACACGCAGATGAACTACTGGGCGGCCGAGACCACCGACCTCGCCGAGACCGTCGCCCCGCTGGTCGACCTCCTCGAGGCGCTGGCCCGCGAGGGCGCCGCGACCGCCCGCGAGCTGTACGGCGCCCGCGGCTGGGCCGCCCACCACAACACCGACGCGTGGGCGTTCACCGCGCCCGTCGGCCGGGGCCGGGCGGATCCGTCGTGGGCGTTCTGGCCCATGGGCGGGGTGTGGCTGAGCTGGCTGCTGCACGAACACGTCCGCTTCGGCGCGTCGACGGAGTTCGCCGGTGACCGGGCCTGGCCGATCCTGCACGGCGCCGCGGCCTTCTGCCTGGACCGGCTGGTTCCGCACGGCGACGGCTCAGTCGGGACGTCGCCCTCCACCTCACCCGAGAACCACTACCTGTCGGGCGGTCACCCGACGGCGGCCGGTCGATCGGCCACCATGGACCTGGCCCTGATCGCGGGCCTGTTCGATGCGCTGACCGCCCTGGCCGCCCGGCTCGACCGCTCCGGCGACCCGCTGGTTGCCGCCGTCCGGGAGGTGCGGCCCCGCATCCCGGCCCCGCCGATCGGCGCCGACGGGCTGATCGCCGAATGGGCCGGCAACCCGCCGCAGGGCGAGCCCGGCCACCGGCACGTCAGCCACCTGGTCTGGGCCTATCCCGGTGACACCCCCGACGACCCGGCGCTGCTGGCGGCCGCGAGCCGGAGCCTGGACGACCGCGGCGACGACTCGACCGGCTGGTCACTGGCCTGGAAACTCGCGCTGCGGGCCCGCCTCCGCCAGCCCGGCCACGTGTCCCGCCTGCTCCCGCTGATGCTGCGCCCGGCGACGACCGAGCGGTCCGGCGAGCGCGGTGGCCTCTACCCGAACCTGCTCGCCGCCCACCCGCCGTACCAGATCGACGCCAACTTCGGCTACGTCGCGGCAGTCGCCGAAATGCTCGTCCAGAGCCACCGCGGCTTCATCGATCTACTGCCCGCCGTTCCCCCGGACTGGCCGTCCGGCCGCGTGGCGGGCCTCGTGGCGCGGCCGGGCGTGAGTGTCGATCTGGCCTGGGAGACCCGCGGCGGCCAGGTCTCACCGACCGAGATCGCCCTGCACGCCCGGCGACCGGCGGGCCGCACGACGGTGACCGTCGCCGTCGCCGGCCGCCGCACCACTGTCGACCTGAGCAGTGGCAACCGGATCGTTCTTCAGGCTGCCGGGCGGAGGAGCACCTTGGTCCAGCCGGCCTCGCGCCGGTCGAACTTCTCGTAGCCGTCGGCCGCCTCCGACAGCGGAAGCTCGTGCGAGACCAGGAACGACGGCTGGGCACGGCCGGTGACGATGAGGTCGCGCAGGTGCCGGTTGTACCGCATGACCGGGCACTGGCCGGTGCCCATGCGCTGGCCCTTGGTGAAGAACGTGCCGTAGTCGAAGGCGATCCGCCCCTGCTGGGCCTGGGCGGTCGCGGCGTGCGGGTCCTGAGGCACATAGACCCCGACCACGCCGATGCCACCGGTCGACCGCACGACCTTGACCAGGTTGTCGAGCACCAGCTCGGGGTGCTCCTCGCCGGACGGGTCGTGGGCCTGATAACCGACCGCCTCGACACCGCAGTCGGTGCCACGGCCTCCGGTGGCCTCCAAAATCTGCTCGACCGGGTCGCCGCGGGAGAAGTCGACCGGAGTGGCGCCGATCTTGCCGGCCAGGTCGAGGCGGTCGCGTTCCTTGTCGACGACGAAGACCTCGGAGGCGCCGCGAATCATCGCGCTGTGTGCGGCCATCAGGCCGACCGGGCCGGCGCCGAAGACGGCCACCCGGTCGCCGGGCTGCATGCCGGCCAGCTCGGTGCCGTGCCAACCGGTCGGGAAGATGTCCGACAGCATCGTGAAGTCGTTCTCGTGCTCGCGCCCCGGCGGCAGCTCGAGCAGGTTGAAGTCGGCGTACGGCACCCGCAGGAACTCGGCCTGGCCACCGTCGTAGGGGCCCATGTTGGCATAGCCGTAGGCCGCGCCGTCGACGCCGTCGGTCGGGTTGGTCCGCAGGCAGTAGCTGGTCCAGCCGGAGACGCAGTTGCGGCAGGTGCCGCAGGCGATGTTGAACGGCACTGACACCCGGTCGCCGACCTTGACCCGGCCCACCGCGTCACCGACCGCCTCGACCACGCCGGTGTTCTCGTGCCCGAGGACCTTGCCCTCCTCGACCGCCGAGCGGCCCTCGTACATGTGCAGGTCGGAACCGCAGATGTTGGTCGTGGTGATCCGCACGATCGCATCGGTCGGCGCCTGGATCGACGGATCCGGCACCTCGGTGACCTCGACCTGGCGTGGTCCCCGATAGACGACTGCCTTCATCATTACCTCCGCAAATTGGCGTCACCGCCCGGCATACCCGGCGGCTCCGGGAGGTAACTGGTTTGTGCGGGGCCCCGACGGGTAGCCCTGCCGGTGCATAGCCGTGAGCGTGCGGGGGTACCTGTTTCCCATGGCTACCAAGAGGCATGAACTTGACGCCGCCGACCGGAACGCCCTGTCCGACAGCACCTTCGCGTTCCCGCGGGTGCGCAAGGAGCCGCTGAACGACGCCCGGCACGTGCGTAACGCGATCGCCCGGTTCGACCAGGTACGCGAAGTCTCCGACGCCGAGCGCGACGAGGCCTTCAAGCGGATCAAGCGGGCCGCCGGCAGGTTCGGCGTCGAGATGACCGAGAGCAGTTGGCACGAGCTCGGCAAGCCCAGCCCCACCAGGAAGTCGTCCGACAAACCCCGGAGCCCGGCGAAGGGTGAGCGGTCCAAGGACGAGCGGTCCAAGGCCGAGCTGTACGCCGAGGCCCGCCGCCGCAACGTCGACGGCCGCTCCTCGATGACGAAGGCCGAACTGCTTCGTGCGCTGGACACCTCCCGCTAGGCCGCGCGGCGGTCTGCCGGGCGGCGGCTGGTGGAAGTTGACAGGCGCGTCGATCGCGTACTTCGGCGGCGGCCACCTCGGCCTGATCTCCGACCCGGCGGCAGTCACCCGGGTCATCGAACGGGCCGCGAAAGCCTCCGCCTAGGCCGGACGGTTCAGCGGGTGTTCCGGACGACGCGGGCCACCAGGCCGTTGCAGGCGGTGTCCTCGACGGTCGGGCGGGGCTGCGGCGCGTCGTCCGGCCACCAGCGCGAGACCGACTTCACGGCGTCGACCGGTCGCAGGTCGGGCCGGTCGAAGAGGGCGGCCAGGGCGGCGCCGGAGCGCGGGTGGGCCCGCCCGTCGGCCCGGATGATCGCCTCGGCCTGGTCGGCCGGGAGGTGTTCGAGGGTCGCGTGGGAGGCGATGACCAGGCTGCCCGGGACCAGGGCGTCGACCAGCGTGTCGACAACGGCGCGCGGGTTCTCGTCGTCGCCGAGGAAGTGCAGGACGGCGACCAGCATCAGCGCGACCGGCTGCGAGAGGTCGATCGTGCGGAGCAGCTCGGGGTGCCGGAGGATTTCGCCCGGTTCGCGGAGGTCGGCGTCGAGGTAGACGGTGCGGCCCTCGGGAGTGCCGGTCAGCAGCGCGCGGGCGTGGGCGAGCACTATCGGGTCGTTGTCGGCGTAGGCGATCCGGGCGGCCGGGTCGGCCTGCTGCGCGATCTGATGCGTGTTGGGGCTGGTCGGGATGCCGGTGCCGATGTCGAGGAACTGCCGGAGCCGCTCGTGCCGGGCGGCGAACGCCACGGCCCGGTGCAGGAACCAGCGGTTTTCCCGCACGCTGACCCGGATCGTCGGGAACTGCGCCTCGACGGCGTCCCCGGATGCGCGGTCGGCGGCGAAGTTGTCCTTCCCGCCCAGCCAGTAGTCGTAGCGCCGGGCCGGATGGGCGACACCGGTGTCGAAGTCCTCGCTCCCCACGCGTACCCCTTTGCCCGTATCGTCAACAATAAATGCCCCGGCTCTTCGACGGAGGGTACGCGCCGATGACCGCGAGCACGATCAAGATAGTGGTCGCCGACGATCATCCGGTCTATCGCAACGGTTTGCGGGCGCTGCTCGATCAGTTCGAGGAGGTCGAGGTGGTCGGGCTGGCCGCCACCGGCCGCGAGGCGGTCGAGGTCGTGGCCCGCACCCGGCCGGACGTCGTGCTCATGGACCTGCGGATGCCCGAGCTCGACGGCATCGAAGCCACCCGGGAGATCCGCAACGACCAGCCGGACGTCACCGTCGTCGTACTGACCATGATGGACGACGACGAGTCGGTGTTCGCCGCGGTCAAGGCCGGCGCCCGGGGCTACCTGCTGAAGGAGGCCGAGGCGGCCGAGGTCCGCCGGGCCGTGCACGCCGCGGCCGACGGCGAGGCGATCTTCGGGGCCCGGATCGCCCGCCGGCTGGCCGACTACTTCGCGGCCGCCGCGGCGCCCGTTCCGGCGACGCCGTTCCCGGAGCTGACCACCGGCGAGCGGGCGGTCCTCGACATGATGGCGGGCGGTCTGGCCAACAACGAGATTGCCCGGCGGCTCATGCTCAGCCCGAAGACGGTCCGCAACCGGGTGTCGGCCATCTTCGCCAAACTGCGGCTGCGCGACCGGGCCGAGGCCATCGTCCGGGCCCGGGACGCCGGCCTGGGCCGGTCTCGCTGACCGGTCAGCATTGCGGACCGGATCGGCCGGTCACCTGCGCCGCCCGGCGGTAGGCGTGGCAATGCGCGCGGGCGAGATCCAGCAACTCCCTGCGCTGAGCCACCGGCAGGGCGGCGGCGGTGGCCCGCCGCGCGGCCTGGTCGGCCGCCGGCAGTCCGACCTGAAGCTGGCACTTTCCGTCCGCGGTCGCCACGGCGATTTCCCGGGCCCGTGGGTGGACGGCGGTGAGGGCTGACAGCGCCGCGCCGGGGGACTGGTAGGTGAAACCCGCAGCCTTCATGCACCCGGCCCATCGCTCGATGGTCTTCGTCAAAGTGGGGTCCCGGCCGGCCTGGGTGAGCACGGTGTTGCTGAGGATCTGGGTGACGGAGTCGGCACGTGCCCAGGTGGTGTCGTCGCCGTAGAGCGACGCGCGGGCCTGCGCCAGGCAGCCGGTGGTCGGATAGCCGAGGGTCGACCCGTTGGGCAGGGTGATCTGACGGTAGGCCGGCGCGCTGCCGGAAAGGGCCTTCTCGAAGCCGGGATCGTCGTCCCGGGGTCCGGCCGGGGGCGGCGTGACCGACGGATCGTTGAGGCCGTAACCGTGCGTACGGCGGTACGGCAGGTCGATGGGGTCGGTGACCGGTGCCGGCTCGGCCGGCCAGTACGTCCAGCCCTGCCCGGCCATGCAGCGCGTGATGAGTTGTTGCTCGGCCAGCGAGAGCACGTAAGCCCGCTGCTGGTAGGCGGTGGACGTGGTCGCGAGGTCCAGCGCGGCGGTGTTCAGAGTGGCGGGATCGGGCAGCGGTGCATGGTCGGGCCGGGCACCGGCTGCCACCGCCCAGGCGATGGCAGCCAGCAGGATCACACCGGCGACCACGGAGACTTTCCGGGTCATCAGGTCATCCCTACGGAGCGTGCCAGTTGTGCGAGTCGATTTTCCGGTTGGGGCTGGTGCCGTCGCTCCACGTGTCCTGGGCCAGGTTGGCCAGGTAGCTGCCGGCCGGAAGCCGGTAGAAGAACGCCCCGCCCTGGTCGTAGTCGTCGAAGAAG
Source organism: Actinoplanes sp. NPDC051343 (assembly GCF_044455125.1). NCBI lineage: Bacteria > Bacillati > Actinomycetota > Actinomycetes > Micromonosporales > Micromonosporaceae > Actinoplanes > Actinoplanes sp. NPDC051343. Next base: position 152,743 of record NZ_JBITEL010000018.1, on the reverse strand, counting down.
CTGACCTTGTAGCTGCGGCCGTGGTTGTAGACCGACTGGGCGCAGTTGTTCCACGTGCCGTCCGGGCAGCCGGCGTGCGGCCACGAGCCGTAGTTGTTCTCGGCGTCCTTCCACTTGCCGGGACTGCCGCCGAAGTTCGGGGAGGCGTAGATGCACCAGTATTCGAGCGGGCAGTCGCTCATGGCCTTGGCGACCGCCGGCGAGGCGGCGGTGCTCCCGTCCGCGGCGACGGCCGGGGCTGTCCCGCCGGCGAAGGCTGCGGTGGTCGGCGCGGCGACCAGGGCGCACAGCAGTGCGGCCAGGATCGCCAGGCTTCGACCGATTGTTCTGGTCAAGGTGTGATCTCCTTACCGAGAGGTTGAATCGGTAAGGGCATGCAATCCGGCCGGTTGTCCCCTCCACAAAAGGCCACAGTCCCGTGCGGTTGTCCCGGTTTCCGGGACCTATACGACCCAGAGTGACGGGATCGCTGCTCAGTGATTCCGGGAAATGCGCGGTAAAAATGTGTTCGAGAACTGTTTTCCGCCACTGCGAACAGCGGGTAGACGACGCGACTGCGCAGCGTACTGCCGGGGTGTGACGCAGAACACCTCACATTGCGACGCTTCGATAGATTGCCGGTACATTGCGCGTGCATCTACCATTCCCGGGCCGTCCGAGAAATCAGAATCCGCGAGCGGGTCGCGACCGAAATACGGAGAGTCACTGAATTGTCGGGCTTGATCAACGTCGCTGTACTGTTCGGCGGGCGTAACACGGAGCACCAGGTTTCCTGCCAGTCGGCCGTCGGCGTGCTGAGCCACCTCGACCGCTCCCGTTATCGGGTCACCCCGGTGCACATCACCACCGAGGGAGTCTGGGTGCCCGGCGTCGACCAGGGGCCGCCCGCCGACGTGGAGTCGCTGCTCGCCGGCTTCGCCGCCGCCGCCAAGGACGACGAACCGCTCGCCAGCATCGCCGCGGCGCTCAAGGTGCTCACCGGCGTCGACGTGGTGTTCCCGGTCCTGCACGGCCCGTTCGGCGAGGACGGCACCATGCAGGGGCTGCTGCAGATCGCCGGCACGCCGTACGTCGGCAGCGGCGTCCTCGCCAGCGCCACCGCGATGGACAAGGAATTCACCAAGAAACTCCTGGGCACGGCCGGGTTCGAGGTCGCCGACGGCGTGGTCGTCCGCCCCGACGACGAGACCGTCGAAGAAGCCGACCGGGAACGCCTCGGGCTGCCCGTCTTCGTCAAGCCGGCCCGCGGCGGCTCCAGCATCGGCGTCTCCCGCGTCGACAACTGGGACGACCTGGCCGCCGCCCTCGACGAGGCCCGCGCCCGCGACAGCAAGGTGCTGGTCGAAGCCGCCGTCCGCGGCCGTGAGATCGACGTCGCCGTACTCGAGAAGGCCGACGGCACGGTCGTCACCGCGCCCGCCCTCGAGATCCAGATCGCCGAGGACCGCGGCTTCTTCGACTACGAAGGCAAATACACCGACGCCGGCACCACCTTCGTCATCCCGGCCCACCTCAACGCGACGCAGGAACGGCTCCTCGCCGAGGCCGCGGTCGGCGTCTTCCGGGCCCTCGGCTGCGCCGGCCTGTTGCGGGCCGACTTCTTCCTGATCGAGCGCGACGGCCACAGCGTCCCCGTCGTCAACGAGGTCAACACCATCCCCGGCCTGACCTCCCACTCGCAGTACCCGCAGATGTGGCAGGCGGCCGGCGTCTCGTACAGCCAGTTGCTCGACGAGTTCATCGCCACCGCGCTGGCCTCCGGGCGCCGGGCGGTGGCCGCGGTGGCCGGATGACCAGCGTCTCCTACGCGCTCGACGTGCTGTCCGAGGCGGTCGTCGACCTCGCGGCGATCGCCCACAACACCCGGCTGCTGACCCGGACGGCCGGCAGCGCCGAACTGATGGCCGTGGTCAAGGCCGACGGCTTCGGCCACGGCATGGTGCCGGTCGCCCGGACGGCGCTCGCCAACGGCGCCGGGTGGCTCGGCGTGGCCACCCCGGCCGAAGCCCTCCGCCTGCGGGCGGCCGGCATCGACGCGCCGGTGCTGCTCTGGCTCTACCCGCCCGACCACGACTTCGGCCCGGTGCTGGCGGCCGGCATCGACGTCTCGGTGGCCGACGTCGCGGTGCTCGAATCCGTCGCGGCCGACGCCTGGAAATCCGGCCGGCCCGCCTCCGTGCACCTCAAGGCCGACACCGGCATGTCCCGCGGGGGAGCCGTCGCCCCGGACTGGACCAAGCTGCTCGACGCCGCCCGCCGGCTCGAAGAGGCCGGCACGATCCGCATCACCGGGCTCTGGTCGCACCTCGCCACGGCCGAGGACACCACCGACGCCGGGCTGCACGAGCAGATCCGGCAGTTCGCCGACTTCCGCCACGCCGCCCGGGCCGCCGGGGTGCTCGCGCCGGTCGTCCACCTGGCCAACTCGGCCGCCACGCTGCACCTTCCGCAGACCCGGCACGACCTCGTGCGTACCGGAATCGCGCTCTACGGCAGCGAGCCGGTGCCCGGCCGCACTTTCGGCCTCACGCCGGCGATGACGGTTCGCGCCCGGGTGGTCTCGGTGAGCGGTCCGCTCGCGCAGATCCCGCTCGGCTTCGCCGACGGGATTCCCTGGCGGGCGTCGGGCCGTGCGTCGTTTCAGCTGCACGGCGTACGCGTACCCGTCGTCGGCCGCATCACCATGGACGAAGTCGTCGTCGACATCGGCGATCTGCCCGTCCGGCCCGGCGACACCGCGGTGATGTTCGGCCCCGGCACGGCCGGCGAGCCGACGGCCGCCGACTGGGCCCGCTGGGCCGACACCAACCCGCACGAGATCCTCACCGGCATCGGGGCCCGGGTGGTCCGCCGTTACCTCTCACATTCGGAGCCGGCCGCCCGATAGGTGGACCGTGCTGATTCGCCTGTCGTCACCCGCACCGGGGACCCATCTCGTCCATGTGGCACGGCAGCCGATCTTCGACCGGACCGGCGACGTCGTAGCGTACGAACTGCTGTTCCGCGGCCAGATGGACGCGGTCGACGCCGAACGGCGCGACTCGTACGCAACCAGTCAGGTCGTCGTGAACGCGTTCACCGAATTCGGCCTCGACGAGGTCGTCGGCGACCGCACCTGCTTCATCAACATGACCCGCGAGTTCCTCGTCAACGAACTCCCGCTGCCGTTCGGGCCCGAACAGGTGGTTCTGGAGGTGCTGGAGACGGTCACCGTGGACCAGGCGGTGGTCGACGGGATGGCGGCGCTCGTCGAGCAGGGCTACCGGATCGCCCTCGACGACTTCGTGTGGGGCTCCGGCCACGAACGGCTCATCCCGTACGCGTCGTACGTCAAACTCGACCTCCTCAACGGCGTCACCGAACACGTCGACGAGATCATCGCGGCCTGCCGCCGATACCCGCAGATGCAGATCGTGGCCGAAGGACTGGAAACCCCCGACCACCTGAAACTGGCCAACCACTACGGATTCGAACTGCGGCAAGGGTACGTCCTGTCCCGGCCCCAAGTGCTGACGGCGGCCTCACTCTCCCCGACCAAACTCCACCGCCTCGAACTGGTGGCGGCGCTGGGCTACTCGGACGCCGACCTCGAAGAGGTCCTGAGGATCATCGCCAGCGACCCCGCACTGACCATGCGCGTTCTGCGGGCCAGCAACTCGGCGGCCGCCTGTCCCACCACCCGGATCTCGTCGATCCGGCAGGCCGTCGTCATGCAGGGGCTCGACCAGATCCGGCGATGGGCAATGCTGATGGTCGTCGACGACGTGGCCGAGGCGACCGAGGCCCAGCTGGTGGATGCCCTGCACCGGGCGCGCTTGTGCAGCAACCTGGCGCCGGCGTTCTCGACCGACCCGGACGCGGCGTTCGTGGCCGGTCTCGTCACCGCGGTGGCGGCGCTTCTGGCGGTCACGCCGGCGATGCTGGCGCAGCACCTGCCGTTGAGCGACGAGATCGACGTTGCCCTCGCCCGCGGCACCGGGTCCCTGGGGCGGCTGCTCCGTACTGTCGAGGCCTATCAGCGCGGCGACATGGAGGCGTTCGAGGGGCAGTATTCGGGGGCCGAACTGACTCGGACCGTCATGGAAGCCATGCGCTGGTCCAAGAATGTGGTTCCGGCCCGGTGAGTCAGTCGGGGTTCCCGAGGATGGCCCGGGCCAGAACCCCCTCGCCGCCGTCGAAGGTCAGGCCGGGGAACCAGAAATCGCGGCTCACTTCGGTGAATCCCAGGCGGGTGTGCAGATCCAGCGAGGCCTCGTTCCGCGCATTGGCGAAGTAGTAGACCTCGGTGGCGCGGGCGGCTATCGCTCGCAGGCGAACGGTGGTCAGTGCCTCGCCGAGGCCTTGCCGGCGGTGAGTGGGTGCTACCACCAGACCCAGCAGGTACCAGCCGGACGGGGCCGCGTTCGGCGGGGCGTCGGCGGGGCGAATCCAATGGGAGGCCCTTGCGTAGCCGACTATGCGGCCCGCGTCTTCGGCCACGTGCAGCATGCGATCGGGCTCGGTGGCGCTGGCGGTCAGGCTTTCGGCCCAGCCGGCCGGATCCAATCCGAGGACTGCCTCGACCAGGTGCAGACAACCGGGAACGTCCGCCGGCGTGCCCTCGCGGATGACGACCGGCTCGGCCGGGGGCCGTTTTCCGGACGGCTCCGGCTCGTACGCCGCGAAGACCCCGGCGTCGGTCACGGGTTCGCCTCCCCGCCGGGTAGGCGGGTGATGGTCCGGCCGGGGGCGAATCGCATCGCGGCAGTTTAGTCGAGTGACTCCCCTGGACCCGCAAAATCCGGTGACATCGGCGGCGGTCCTCGCCAGGATGGCCGGTATGGAAGACGTTGAAGTCGTCGTCGCACACCGCCAGCGTGCGACGCTGCGCGTCGGCGACGTGTTCCTGAAGGTCGACGGCGACCCGGCGCACGCTGACGTCGAGGTGCGGGCGATGGCCATGGCGCCGATACCGACCCCGGCGATCCTCTGGCGCGAGCCGCCCGTGCTCGCGATCGCCGCGGTGCCCGGCCAGGCGCTCGGCGTCCTCGGCGAGCCGTCGGCCGCGTCACCGGCGGCCTGGGCCGCGGCGGGTGCGGCCGTACGGAGGCTGCACGATGCGCCGTTGCCGCCGTGGCCGGGGGCCCGGCTCGACGACGTGGCGGCGGAGCTCGACCGCGAGTGCGCGTGGCTGCTCGCCAACGCCGTTCTGCCCGCCGAGGTGCTCCGGCGCAACCGCGGGATCGCCGAGGCCGCGCTCCGGCCGTGGAAACCGGCGTTCATCCACGGCGACCTGCAGATCACCCACGTGTTCGTCGACGACGACGAGGTCACCGGCGTCATCGACTGGTCCGAGGCCGCCCCCGGCGACGCCATGTTCGACCTCGCCACTCTGACCCTCGGGCACGAAGAACGCCTCGACGACCTGCTTGCCGGCTACGGCGCCGGCGCGGACCGGGACGTGATCCGCGCCTGGTGGTCACTGCGCAGCCTGGTGGCGTCGCGCTGGCTGACCGGGCACGGCTTCGACCCGGACGCGCCGGGATGCGAGTTCGACGTGCTCAGATCCCGGATGCACGACCCCTAGTCGCGGGTGCGGCGGGTGACGAGGCCGTGGAGCGCGGCCAGCGGGAGGATGCCGACGGCGTACCAGAAGAGGTCGGCCGGGTCGAAGGACCGGCCCAGCGCCAGCCGGGCCAGGGCGCTGTGGTCGGAGAGGTGGGCCGGGATGCCGGTCATCTGGAAGAACTCGACGAGCCAGCAGAGCAGGAGCGCGGCCAGTGCGGCCGGCCCGGGGCGGGTGCGGGGCAACAAAGCGAAGACAGCGGCGTAGACCACCGCCGCGTACAGCGTGGTGCCCGAGTATTGGGCCAGGGCCGGGGAGCTGTCGAGGACGTCACCTCCGGTGAAGGCCAGGCGGATGCCCAGAGCCAGGGCCAGGAAGGCGGCGATCGCCGCAACCGCCAGCAGGCGTACGCGCAGAAGGGTCCCCGTCACGCCGTCACAGTAAGGGATGCGAGCTCGTGGACCGCGTCGGCGAACTGCTCCGGCGCCTCCTGCGGGAGGTTGTGGCCGGCGTCGTGGACCTGGCGGTGGATGCGGGGTCCGGTGAAGTGGTGCGCGTCCTCCAAGCCGTTCGTGGCCGGGAAGTTGCCGTCGGCGGTGCCGTCCAGGGTGACCGTGGGGACGGTGATCGGCGGGGTGCGGGTCAGCGCGGCCTCGGGGGCGGCGTAGCGCGGGGCGCCGGGCGCCGCTCCCAGGCGGTGGCGGTAGGAGTGCAGGACCACGTCGACGTAGTCGGGGTTGTCGAAGGCGGCGGCCGCACGGTCCAGGTCGGCCGTCGTGAATGACCACTTAGGAGAGTTGCGGCGCCAGATCACCTCGGCGATCTCGCGCCGGTGGCCGAGCAGGCCGGCGTGGCCGCGGTCGGTGAGGAAGTAGAAGAAGTACCAGAAGCCGGCCTCCCGGGCCGGATCCAGCGGATTCGCGGCCGCGGCGATGTCCTGGATCAGGTAGCCGTTGACGGTGAGCAGACCCTCGACCCGGTCCGGATGGAGGGCGGCGGCCACGCAGGCGGCCCGGCCGCCCCAGTCGTAACCGGCCAGGACGGCGGTGGGCAGGGACAGGGCGTCCATGAGTTCGATGACGTCCGCGCCGAGGGCGGCCTGCTGGCCGGTGCGGGGTTCGTCGGGGCGCAGGAAACGGGTCGGGCCGTGGCCCCGCAGGTACGGCACGATCACCCGGTGGCCGGCCTCGGCCAGGAGCGGGGCGACGCCGGCGTAACTGTGCACGTCGTACGGGAAACCGTGCAGCAGGATGACCGCCGGGCCGGTCGCCGGACCGGCTTCGTGGTAGGCGACGTCGAGCGTGCTGGTGAGGATGCGCTGGGTCGGGAGTTCGGTCATCTCGTCAGGCCTTCCGGGAGTGCGGGTCCCCGGCCGGAAGCCGGGGACCCGACGACGGGTCAGGAGGCGTCGACGGCCTCGAGGATCGAGGCCGCGACGGCCTCCGGCCGGGAGACGCTGAGCGCGTGCGAGGCGCCGGCGATTTCCCGTACGCCCTTGGCCCCGGCCCGATCGGCCATGAACCGGTGCAGGGCAACCGGAATGTTGAGGTCCTGGTCGCTGAAGACGAACCAGGACGGGATGCTCTGCCAGGCCGGCGTGGTGGTGGGCAGGCCGGCGGTCAGGGCTTCGGCGGTGACCGGGCGCTGGGTGGCGCTCATGACGGCCGCGGTGGCGGCCGGCACGTCGGCGCAGAACTGGTGGTGGAAGGCGTCGGGGCGGATCGCGAACTCCTGGCCGCCGGAGCCGACCGGGTAGGCGTTCAGCGCCTCGCCGAGCGTACCGCCGGGGAACTTGTTGGACAGGTCGAACGCCGACTCCCCGGTCAGTGGGGCGAAGGCGCAGACGTAGACCAGGCCGGCGACCTTCGACGAGCCGGCGGCGGCCTCGCTGACGACCATCCCGCCGTACGAGTGGGCGGCGAGCACGACCGGGCCGTCGATGGTGGCGAGGACGTCACGCAGGTAGGCGGCGTCGCCGGGGATGCTGCGCAGCGGGTTGGCGACCGCCACGACGTCGACCGAGCGGGCCTGCAGCCGCTCGACGACACCGTTCCAGCTGGCGGACTCGGCGAAGGCGCCGTGGACGAGAACAACCGTGGTCATTTGTCGACTCCTAGCGGGAAAGGGCTTTACGGATGACGTGGATGGCCTGCTCGATGGCGCCGGTCGAGGCGGCGGTGCCCCGGACCGGATTGAGCATCATGAAATCGTGCAGCGTGCCGTTGTAACGGGCGCTCGTGACGCGTACGCCCGCGCCCGTTAGCTTGCGGCCGTAGGCCTCGCCCTCGTCGCGCAGGACGTCGTTCTCGTCGACGATCAGGAACGTCTCGGGCAGGCCGGACAGCTCGTCGAGCGTCGCCCGCAGCGGCGACGCGGTGATCTCGTCGCGCTTGGCCTTGTCGGGCAGGTAGGCGTCCCAGAACCAGGCCATCGCGGCCGCGGTCAGGTAGGGCCCGTCGGCGAAGGTGCGGTAGCTGCCGGTGTCCTGCCCGCCGTCGGTGACCGGGTAGTAGAGCGACTGGTGAAGGAACGTGACGTCGCCGCGCTGCTTGGCGAGGATCGTCAGGACCGTGGCCATGTTGCCGCCGACCGAATCCCCGGCCACGACCATGCGGGCGGCGTCGAGGCCCTCCGCCCCGCCTTCGCGGGCGATCCACTGCGCGGTCGCGTACGCCTGCTCGACCGCGACCGGATAGCGCGCCTCGGGGGAACGGTCGTACTCCACGAACACGAGCGCGGCGCCGGTGCCGGCGGTCAGTTCGCGGACGAGACGGTCGTGGGTGCCCGAGTTGCCGAGAATCCAGCCGCCGCCATGGACGTACAGGATGACCGGAAGCGGCCCGGTGGCCGCACCCACCGGTTTGAGGATTCTGACCCGGACGTCGCCGACATCGACCGGCACCGTGATCCATTTTTCCTGGACCTCGGCCTTGCCGATCGGCGCGGCCTGTACGTCGTCGAGCACCTGACGGGCGCGTTCCGGGCCGAGTTCGTAGAGGAACGGGGGCTTGGCGGTGGCGTCCGCGAACGCCTGGGCCGCCGGTTCGAGGGTGGGTTCGAAGAGCTGCATGCAGGGGTGACCGGACAGCGGCCGAATCTGTGACGAGGTCATCGGCGGATTGGTAAATGGGGACTCGTGCGCCACGATGGGGCGGTGACGGATCTCGACGAGGCGACGGCGGTGTTCCAGGGCCTGCGACCCCGGCTCTTCGGGATCGCCTACCGCATGCTGAGCAGCGCCAGCGAGGCCGAGGACCTGCTGCAGGAGGTCTGGCTGCGCTGGCAGGCCACCGACCGCAGCCAGGTCAAGAACCCGGGAGCCTTCCTGGCCACGACCACGACCCGGCTGGCGATCAACGAGCTGCAGTCGGCCCGCGTGCGCCGCGAAACCTACATCGGCCCGTGGCTGCCCGAGCCGGTCGACACCTCCGCCGACCCCTACCTGGGCGCCGAACGGGGTGAGGCGCTGGAGTTCGCCGCCCTGCTCCTGATGGAGAAGCTGACCCCGAACGAGCGGGCGGCCTATGTCCTCCGGGAGGCGTTCGACTACCCGTACGGGCAGATCGCCGACATCCTTCAGTCGACCGAGCCGGCGGTGCGGCAGCTGGTCAGCCGGGCCCGCAAGCACGTGGCCGGCGACCGGCGCACCCCGGTGGCGGCCGACGAGCAGAAGGAACTCCTCACGCGGTTCATCGCGGCGGCCCGCAGCGGCGACATGGCCGGCCTCGAGGCGCTGTTCGCGGCCGACGTGCAGAGCGTGTCCGACGGCAACGGCGCGATCCGGGTGGCCCGCACGCCGGTGGTCGGGCCGGAGCGGGTGGCGAAGTTCTTCACCGCGATCTCCGGCTGGTACTGGGACGGCGTCGAGATCAGTTGGGCCTCCGCCAACGGCGGGACCGCGGCCGTCATGCGCAAGAACGGCGAATTCATCGGCGTGATCACGGTCACCGGATCGGAGTCCCGCATCGACCGGGTGCTCTGGATGGTCGTTCCCGAAAAACTGGCACAGCTCTCCTGACCCGGAGGCGTCACAATCCGGCACCCTGTCTTGTCTTATGCCGTGTGAAGACCATTCTCGTTGTCGGCGGCGGCTACGCCGGTTTCTACACGGCCTGGAAACTGGAGAAGAAGCTCCGGCGCGACGAGGCCGAGGTGGTCGTGGTCGACCCGCGGCCCTACATGACCTATCAGCCCTTCCTGCCCGAGGTGCTCGCCGGCTCGGTCGAAGCGCGGCACGCCGCCGTCTCTCAGAGACGGCACCTACGCCGGTCACGGCTCATTTCCGGTACGGTCGTGAAGGTCGACCACGCGCATCGGACGGCCACCGTGCACCCGTCGGCGGGCCCGCCCTTCGACCTGAGATACGACATCATCGTGGTGACCGCGGGCGCGGTGACCCGCACGATCCCGATTCCCGGCGTGGCCGAACAGGCGATCGGCATGAAACACGTCGAGGAAGCGGTGGCGATCCGCGACCGCCTGCTGACCAACTTCGACCGGGCGTCGATGCTCCCGCCCGGGCCCGCCCGTCAACGGCTGCTCACCGTCACCTTCGTGGGCGGCGGCTTCTCCGGCGTCGAAGGCTTCGGCGAGCTGCTGTCGCTGGCCGCCGCACTGACCCGGCGATACCCCGAGATCGACCCGGCCGAACTCGACTTCCACCTGGTCGAGGCCCGCGACCGCATACTGCCCGAGGTCACCGACGGCCCCGGCCGGTGGGTGGTCCGTGCGCTCGAGAAGCGCGGCGGCCGCGTACACCTCAATGCGCAGGTGGAATCGGCGCGCGACGGACACGTCAGGCTCTCCACCGGCGAGGCCTTCGACTCCGGCCTCATAGTCTGGACCGTGGGCAACGGCGCCAACCCGATGGTCCGCAGCCACACCGACCTGCCGATCGACGCGCGCGGCATGTTGACCGTGCGGGCCGATCTGCGGGTGGGCACACCCTCGGCGCCGGTCGCCGACGCCTGGGGTGCGGGCGACGACGCCGCGGTGCCCGACCTGGCGGCCCCCTCGCCGGGCGCGGCCACGGTGCCCAACGCGCAGCACGCCGTACGCCAGGGCAAGCTGCTGGCCGGCAACATCGTCGCGTCGTTGCGCGGCCGGCCGCTCAAGCAGTACAAGCACCACAGCCTCGGCACGGTCGCCACGCTCGGCCTCGGCCGCGGCATCTTCCAGTTCCACGGCATCGTCATCAAGGGCTTCCCGGCCTGGCTGATGCACCGCGGCTACCACGTGCTGGCGGTGCCGAGCTGGGAGCGAAAGGTCCGGGTGCTGGCAGTCTGGCTGACGGCGCTACTGTTCGGCCGCGACATCGTCTCGCTGGCCTCCGTGCAGCACCCACGACGCGCCTTCGTGACGGCCGGCGAGCCCGCCCCATCGGACGCCACCGCCTCGCCCGCCCCATCGGACGCCACCGCCTCGCCCGCGCCGTCGGAGGCCACCGCCTCGCCGGCGCCGTCGGAGGCCACCGCCTCGCCGGCCCCGCCGGAGGCCACCGCCTCGCCGACACCGTCGGTTGTGCCTGGTGGGATGGTGACGCCAGGTGCCGACGTCTCGCCGGTGCCGTCGGAGGCCGCTGTGGGGCGGCGTTCGTTGGATGTCGGTGCCCCGCCGGGGCTGTCGAAGGACGGCGCCGGGGCGGAGCCGCTCGACAAGGAAGTGGTCCCGACCGAGCATGCCCGATCCGCATGACGACGTCGTGCGGAGGTTCGCGGAAGCCTGCCGCGCCGGCGACGTCGCCGCGCTCCTGCACCCGGAGGTCGTCGCCCTCTGCGACGGCGGTGCCCCGGGTCCGATCCCCGCGCACGGGCGCGGTGACGTCGGCCGCCTCTGCGAGGTCCTTCTCTGCGGCCGCCCCGGCGCCGACCTGACCGTCGAGTCGGTCAACGGCCGCGCCGGCCTGGCGCTGCGCCGCGGCGGCCGGGCCCTCGCCGTGGTCGCCGTGCAGGTGACCGGCACCCACGTGCTGGTCCTCTGGATCGTCGTCAGCCCGCCCAAGCTGGCCCGCTGGCATCACCCCTGAACTCCAGCTGCCTCGACTTCGGCGGTGCCGGGCCTGAGGTCTGGCGGCGCCGCGCTTGAAGTCTCGCGGCGTCGCGGGTGGGCCGCGCTGTGTCGTGCCGGGACCGTCTGGTGCGTTGTCGGCGCGGCCGGGAAAGTGCCGCGGAGCCCTGTATCGGCAGACCATGGTTGGCCGGCGGGGGGCCGCGGCAGCGTTGGGTAACACCGTCCGATTGGGAGATGACGTCCGAAGAGTGACCCTGCCGACCGACCTCGACCTTCGTGGACGCCGTGCGCTGGTCACCGGCGCCAGCGGCGGCCTCGGGCTGGAACTGGCCACCCGCCTCGCGGATGCCGGCGCCGAGGTGCTGCTGGCCGTGCGGGACGAGGCCAAGGGGGCGGCCGCGCTGGAACGCATCCGTGACGTGGTGCCCGGGGCCGAGGTGTCGGTTCGGCGGCTGGATCTGGCCTCGCTGAAGTCGGTGGCCGAGCTGGGGGACCGGCTCGGCGACGAGGGGTGGCCGATCCACCTGCTGGTCAACAACGGCGGCGTGATGGCGCCCGCCACCCGGCACACCACGGCGGACGGGCTGGAGCTGCAGTTCGGCACCAACTATGTCGGGCATTTCGCGCTGACCGTGCACCTGTTGCCGCTGCTGCGCGAGGGGCGGGCGCGGGTGACCACGGTGACCAGCAGCGCCGCCCGTACGGCCAGGCTGAACTGGGCCGACCTTCAGGGCGACCGGAAATATTCGGCCGTGCGAGCGTACGGGCAGTCCAAGCTGGCCGACCTGATGTTCGCGCTGGAGCTCGACCGCCGGAGCCGGGCCGCGGGGTGGGGGATCGTCAGCAACGCCGCGCACCCGGGCACCACGCTGACCGGGCTTTACGCCGCCGGGCCCAACCTGGGGCGCGACCGGCCGGCCCCGCACGAGGCGCTGATGACGCGCCTGGCCCGCTGGGGTGTGTTCGTGCACCACGTCGAGCAGGGTGCGGTGCCGATCCTCTACGCCGCGGCCGCGCCGGACGCCCGGGGCGGGCGGCTCTACGGGCCGGACGGGTTCGGGCAGTTCACCGGCGGGCCGGCCGAGCTGGCGATCTATCGCCGTGTACGGGACGAGGAAGAGGCGGCGAAACTGTGGGAATACACGACCGCGCGAGCCTAGCGGAGGATCTGCGGAGCCGCCGACCGAGCTGCGCCGCGCGGCCCCGCACCGTCGGAGCAGATGCTGGGCGCGGCGGGATCACGTGTTCCGGCTGGCCGGATTTGCCACGCTGCAGCGGTCGGCCGACACCGGCCACATCAACCTGGGCAGAGGTGCTCCAGGATGCGGCGGTGACGCGAGTGTCCACAAAGGATTAACGCGGTGGTTCGCCCACCCGGGCCGAAGCGGATCGTGCGCCCGGAGGCCGGGCGGCTGGAGCTGGACTGCCAGCGGCTGGTCGATCCGGACGCGACCCAGCTTCTCGTGGTCTATAACGCCACACCGGGCAGCGGGAGCCACGAGAAGCTGGAGTTGCTGTCGGTTATCGGCGCGACGCCAGCCAATCGCGGAACGTCGTGGAGGTGATGACCGCGCCCTCCTTGGCGATCAGCGCGTCGCCCGGCGCGGCCGCGAACATGCCGGCCGTGTCGTCGGTGACCACCGGGCGGTGATCGCCCTGCGCGGCCAGAATGATTTTGCCGAGCTCGTCGAGGCGGAAAACCTCCGGCCCGGCGATGTTGCGGGTGCCGTTCAGCGCCGGGCCGGCGCAGACGTCGGCCACCTGGGCGGCGACCTCGGCCGAGGCCATCGGCTGGATGGGGGTGGCCGGCAGGTGTACGCCGTTCTCGTCCGCGACCCACGTCATGACCGACGGCATGAACTCGAAGAACTGGGTCGCCCGGACGATCGACCACGGGACCGGGCCGGCCTTGAGGAGGTCCTCCTGCAGCACCTTGGCCTGGTAGTAGACCAGGTCGGGCACCAGTTCGGCGCCGACGATGGACAGGATCACCACGTTGCCGACGCCGTGCTTGGCGGCCGCACCGATCAGGTTGTCCATGGTCGTCCGGAAGAAGGCGGGCGAGGCGTCGTCGAAGGTCGGCGAGTTGCTGAGGTTGGCCACGACGTCGGCGCCCTCGAGGGCCTCGTCCAGGCCCTGGCCGCTGAGCAGGTCGAGCCCGGTGGACGGCGACTGCGGGACCGCCTCGTGCCCGGCCGCGTTCAGGATCTTGACGACCTGCGAGCCGATGAGCCCGGTTCCGCCGATGACAGCGATCTTCATGGTGTTCTGCCTTCCGTGAGGTTCGGTTCGAAGGCTTAGACAAGGCAGCGCCCGCATTTGTGACGTCACGTCCCGGCGCCTTGTCCGGTCTTTGTTGAGTGACGCGTCAAGGAGGAGAAATGATCAACTGCCTCAGCCTGGTCCGAGCCGTCGACCACCCGACCGGTCCGGCTCGCTACGGCCGCATGTTCGCCGGTCTGGGCCCGCTGAGCCAGGACCCGGCCCTGCTGATGCGGGCCGGCAGTCCCGGTGGCATCTGCTTCGACCCGGCCGAGGGCGCCGACGCCGCCGACGCCACCGAGGCAGCCGGATGGCCGCTGTTCGGGCAGATCGTCGCCCACGACATCACCGCCGACCGCTCGCCGATCGGGGTCGGCATCGACCCGGAGGCGCTGCGCAACGCCCGCAGCCCCAAGCTCAACCTGGAGATGCTCTACTCGGACGGCCCGGTCGGCTCGGCCTATCTGTTCGACGTCGACGACCCGGCCAAGTTCCTCTTCTCGGCCGGCGGCCACGACGTGCCCCGCAACCAGCAGGGCGTGGCACTGATCGGCGACCCGCGCAACGACGTCCACTTCTTCGTGCTCAGCCTGCACGTCGCGCTGCTGCACGCGCACAACCGCATCGTCGACTGGCTGCGGGCGCAGGGTACGCCCGAGGCGGACGTGTTCGACCGTGCCCGCATCATGCTGACCTGGCACTACCAGTGGGTCGTGGTGCACGACTTCCTGCCCCGGCTGGTCGGCGCCGACCTGGTCGACGAGGTGCTGACCAAGGGCGGCACGTGGTTCGCGCCGGAGCCGATGCAGGCGTTCATCCCGCTCGAGTTCGCTGACGCGGCCTACCGGTACGGGCACGGCCAGATCCGGCACAGCTACCGCCTCGTCGAGGGCGGCCCGGCCGTCCCGCTCTTCCCCGACCTGGTCGGCTTCGGCCCGGTCCCGGACGGCCGGTGGCTCGACCTCGCCCAGATCTTCGACGTGCCGGGGCGTCCGCCCGCGCAGCGCGCCAAGCGGCTCGACGGCAAGCTCCCGGCCAGCCTGATCGGGTTGCCGCATCAGGTGACCGGGACGGTCGACACGACGGCGTACCAGTCGCTGGCGGTGCGGGATCTGCTGCGCGGCGACACGACCGGGCTGCCCAGCGGCGAACAGGTCGCGGCGGCGATCGGGGCGCCTGCGGTCGCGGGCGGCTGGGACCGCGGTACGCCGCTCTGGTACTACATCCTGAAGGAGGCCGAGCAGTTCGAGGACGGCAACCGGCTCGGCCCGGTCGGCGGACGGATCGTCGCCGAGGTGCTGATCGGGCTGCTGCGCGCCGACCCGGCTTCCTACCTGAGCCTCCAGCCGTCCTTCACGCCTCAGCTTCCCGCGTCCGGGCCGGTGTTCGGTCTGACCGACCTGCTGTTGTCATAAGGCAATTACTCAGGAGTAGCCGGCGGGTGCCGACTCAACATAGGTGACCCTTCGCCGTGACCCCCTGCTGTGGGCGCTCGGGCTGTGGTCGGTCCTCACGGTGGCACTGCTGCTGAGCTTCCACGGCGATCCGCGCGTGCTCTGGACGACGCAGCCGCCGCTCGATCTGGCCTGCGTGTGGGGTTCCTGGCAGGTGCAGCGGGCGGCCGTCGGGCCGGTCCGGCGGTTCTGGCGGGTGCTCGCCGCGGCGATGAGTCTGTGCCTGGTCGGAGACACCGTGCAGGCGATCCAGTTGTGGACCGGCGCGTCAGGTGTGACGGCGGTCGCCGGGCCGGTGCAGTCGGCGTTCACGGCCGTCGCCCAGCTCGCGGTGACGATCGTCATGCTCGTGCACCCGGCGGCCGACCAGCGCGGCCGGGTCCGCCTGGCCCGCTGGCTCGACTCGGCCACCGTGCTCGTCGGCGGCGGCGTCGTGGCCTGGTGCTTCGCCGACGGCGGGGCGGTCACGCGGGCGGCCGCGATGGTCGCCGCGGTGACGTCGTTCGCCGCGGTCAAGATGGTGCTGTCCGGCAACGCGCCCATGCACCGGCTGGCCGCCCTGCCGATGACGGCGGCGGTCGTGGTGCTCTGCGCCGGGCTGGCCGTCCCGCCCACCGGTTGGGTGCTGTACACGCCGGTTCTCGCCTCCCCGCTGCTCGTCTGCGGCCCGCGGATCCAGCAGGCGCTCACGCGCCGGGCCAGAAACCCGTTCGGGTCACGGCGGCGGAAGCCTTACAGCTTCGCCCCGTACGCGGCGGTCAGCGCCGTCTTCGCCGCCCTCGTCATCACGCTGCCCGCCGGAGCCTCCACGCGGCTGTGGGTCGCGGTCCTCGGCGCGATCGCGGTGGTCGCCCTCGTCGTGGCCCGGCAGCTCGTCTCCTTCCAGGACAACGCGGCCCTCCTCGACGAACTGCGCCGGCAGGAGACCCGGCTGCGCGACCAGGCCCTCTACGACGGCCTGACCAAACTGGCCAACCGCGCCCACTTCCACGACTCGCTGGCCGCCTCGCTGGCGGACGGGCCGGCCGCGCTGGTGCTGGTCGACCTCGACCACTTCAAGACGGTCAACGACACGATGGGTCACGCGGCCGGGGACGCGCTGCTGGTCGAGGTCGCGGCCCGCCTGCGCACCGCCGTACCGGAAAAGAAGTTCGTCGCCCGCCTCGGCGGCGACGAATTCGCCGTGCTGCTGCCCGGCGCGACCGTTCTCGAAGCCGACGCCGTCGCCGAACGGATCCTGGCTCAGCTGGCCCGGCCGGTGGCCCTCATGCATCAGGACGCGGTGGTGGTGCAGTGCAGCATCGGGGTCGCCTTCGGCAGCGACATGGCGGAACTCCTGACCAACGCCGACATCGCGATGTACGCGGCCAAGGACCAGGGCCGGGCCACGTGGGTGCGCTACACCCCGTCACTCGGCCACCGCATCCGCCGCACCGCCGAGCTGGCCGCGCGTCTGAAGGAGGCCCTGAACGCCGAGCAGTTCAGCCTCGTCTACCAGCCGATCGTCCACCTCGAGACGGGCACGTCGACCGGCGCGGAAACGTTGCTGCGGTGGGACGCCGGGCCGGACGTCGGCACAGTGCCGCCGTCGGAGTTCATCCCGATCGCCGAGGAGAGCGGCCTGATCGTGCCGATCGGACGCTGGGTTCTGCGGTCCGCCCTGGAGCAGCTGGCTTCGTGGCGGCTCGCCCACCCGGCGGCCGGAAGCATGCGGATCGGGGTCAACGTGGCGGGACGCCAACTCCGCGAACCCGGCTTCGCCGCCGAAGTGCGCCAGGCGCTACTCGACACCGGCCTGCCCGGCCCCAGCCTCATCATCGAGGTCACCGAGACGGCCCTCCTCGACGACGCGGTGGCGATCGAAACCCTGTACGCGTTGCGCGAGCTGGGCGTCACACTCGCCCTCGACGACTTCGGTACGGCCGCCTCGTCGCTGGGCCTGATCCTGACCTGCCCGATGACCGGGCTGAAGCTCGACCGCTCGTTCGTCGAGAACGTGACCACGGCTTCGCGGCCGCGCGCGGTGGCGCGGGCGGTCAGCCAAATCGCGGCCACCCTGAATCTGTCGACGGTTGCGGAAGGCATCGAGACGGCGGAGCAGGCGGAGGTGTTGCGCTCCATGGGCTATCGGTTCGGGCAGGGATATCTGTATTCGCGGCCGGTGCCGGCGGCGGACTATGCGCAGCGCTGGCTGACCGGGGCCCCCGAGCCGGCATCGCTGCGCTAGCTGTCCTCGATCCGGCTGACCGCATCTTCCCGAGCTCGATGGATCGGACGAAGTCGGATAGCGTGGCCCGGTGCGAGTTGTTGTCGGTGAAGACCTGGCGCTGCTGCGGGACGGGCTCATCCGGATGCTCGAGGCGTACGGGTTCGAGGTCGTCGCGGCCGTCGGCAGCGGGCCTGAGCTGCTCCGGGAGCTCCTCGACCGCAAGCCCGACGTCGCCGTCGTCGACGTGCGGCTGCCGCCCACCTTCACCGACGAAGGGCTCAAGGCCGCCCTCGCCGCCCGCCGGGAAGTGGCCGGCCTGCCGGTGCTGGTGCTCTCGCAGTACGTCGAGCGGCTCTACGCCCGCGAGCTGCTGGCCGACCAGCGGGGCGGCATCGGCTACCTGTTGAAGGACCGCGTGTCCAACGTCGGCGAGTTCATCGACGCGGTCAAGCGGGTGGCCGCCGGCGGCACGGCGCTCGACCCGACCGTCGTGGCGAAGCTGCTCGACCGCCACGAGCTGGGGCAGCTCACGCCGCGGGAGCGGGAGGTGCTGGCGCAGATGGCTCAGGGCCGGTCCAACGCGGCGATCGGCACCGCGCTGTTCATCACCGAGAAGGCGGTTGCCAAGCACACCAACAGCATTTTCGCCAAGCTCGGCCTGCAGTCGTCCGACGACGACAACCGGCGGGTGCTGGCGGTTCTGAAATACCTGGAGGGGTACTAGTACCACCGCGAGACGGGTTCCAGCCTTCTCGTGACGGAACGGCGGTACGGCCAGGCTCAACGGCATGAAGCGATATGAGCGGTCCCTCGCCCCCGACCTCCTCCGCGGCTCCATGCTGTTGTTCATCGCGTTCGCCAACGCGGCCAATTTCGCCTTCGCCGGGCAGCCCGGCCTCGATGGCACACCGCACGGGCCGCAGCGGGTCGTCAACCTGCTGATGAGCCTCTTCGTCAACAGCCGGGCCTATCCGGTGTTCGCGATCATGTTCGGCTACGGGCTGGTGCAGATGGCGCGGCGGTACGACCGGAGGACCCTGCTGCGTCGCAACGTCGCGCTCATCGGGTTCGGGTTGGTGCACGCCACGCTTCTGTACTTCGGGGACTTTCTCGGCGCGTACGGGATTGTCGGGGTGATCTGCACCCTGCTGTTGCTGCGTCGCAGCGACCGGTTCCACCGCCTGATCCTGTGGCTCTGGGGTCTGCAGACCGTCGAAGCGGTCGTCCTGACCATCGTGATGGTCTTCAAAGTCCACCCGGGAAACGCGGTGCTGACCAACAGCCCCAACCCGTCGCTCGCCGCGCCGGGCTACCGCGCCTCGCTCATCGACCGCCTGCACGAGTGGCCGCTGCACACCGCGACGGTGATCCCGTTCATCGTCATCGTCTGGCTGGGCATCTGGGCGGCGCGGCGGCGGCTCCTGGAGGAGCCGGCCGCCCACCGTACGCTGCTGCGCCGCGCCGCCGTCGCGGGCTTCGCGATCTCGATCGCCGGCGGTCTGCCCTACGGTCTGGTGTCGGCCGGATGGCTGCGGGTGGACGCCGGTAGCGTCCAGCTCATGAGCCTGCTCCACGACGTCACCGGCGAGTACGGCGGTGTCGGCTACGTCGCCCTGTTCGGCCTGCTCGCAATCCGCCTGAACGCGAGGTCCCGCCTGGTCGCCCCGGTGGTGGCGCTCGGGCAGCGGTCGCTGAGCGGCTATCTGTTCCAGTCGGTGGCGTGGCTGGCCCTGTTCTCGCCGTGGGCCCTCGACCTGGGCGGCAGCACCTGGTGGGCGCTGTTCGCCGCGCTGGCGGTGTGGACCGTGTCGTGTGTGGCGGCCAACCGGATGAGCGCCGCGGGCTACCGGGGGCCGGCCGAGATCGCGCTCCGGAACATCGCGTATCGGAGCAGGAGCAAGGTGGCCGCATGACCCGGCGAACAGCCGTCGCGGTGGCGGTCGTGCTCGGTGCGGCGGCCACGCTGGCGTGGGCGACGATCACCCATGGCTACTTCTGGCCCCGCTGGGTCTACTTCGGACTTCTGACCGTGGCCGCGGCCGTTTACCTCATCGGCAAGGCGTTGCGCCCGGAGGGCCGGAAACGCTGGCTCGCCCTCGACGCGGCCGCGGGCGGCCTCCTCGTCGCGGTCGACCTGGCGTCCTGGGCGCTCAGCGGCGGTGGCTACTTCTGGCCGATGTGGATGATGCTCGCGACCTCGGCGATCTTCACCTTCCACTACCTGATGTACCGGCGTCCGCCCGGCCGTCGCGAGCAGGAACTGGTGGCCCGGGTCGGCACGCTGACCCGGTCGCGAAGTACCGCCCTGGACCGGCAGGTGGCCGAGTTGAAGCGGGTCGAGCGCGACCTGCACGACGGTGCGCAGGCCCGGATGGTGTCGCTGGCGCTCAGCCTCGGGCTCGCGGGCGACCTGTTGCGCCGCGACCCGGACACCGCCGAGCGGCTGCTGGAGGAGGCGCGCACGACCGCGGTGGCGGCCCTCGACGATCTGCGGGCAGTCATGCACAGCATCCATCCGCCGGTGCTGGCCGATCGGGGGCTCGGGGACGCCGTACGCGCCCTGGCCCTGGATCTCGCCGTCCCGGTGACCGTGACCGGGGAACCGCCGTCGCCGCTGGCGGCGGCGGCCGAGACCGCCGCCTATTTCGCCGTCGCCGAGGCCTTGAGCAACGTGGTCAAGCACAGCGGCGCGACGTCCGCGCAGGTGATCTTCGACGGTGACCGGATCACGGTCGGCGACAACGGCCGCGGGGGAGCGAAGGCGGGCGGGGGCAGCGGCCTGCGGGGCATCGCCGACCGCCTGGAGGCGGTCGACGGCACCCTGAGAATCGTGAGCCCGGCCGGTGGGCCGACCGAGGTCACCATCAAAATCCCTTACTCGACCTGAGAGATCGTCCAGAAGTCGGACGCCAGTCCACGGTCGGTCAGATAGGCGTACGGCAGCGTGAAGTAGCCGCCGTTGCCCCAGTCCGGCCCCCACGAGTTACGGACCGAGAACCGCGCGGTCGCGTCGTCGTAGCCGACGGCCAGCACCGCGTGCCCGCCCAGCACCGCCTCGCTCGCACCGGGCAGCGGTGCGTCGCCGGTCCGGGCGACCTCGGCGCTCTCGAAGCTCTCGTAGACCGTGAAGCCGAAGACGAACGGGTAGCCGTTGGCCAGGCAGCCGCGCAGCTGGTTGAGGCTCTGCGGGATGCGCTTGTAGGCCAGTGCCTGGTTGTCGAGCGCCGACTGGTAGCACGACGGGGCGGGCTTCTCGGTGAACCGCTCGATGTCGTACTTCCAGTCGTCCTCGGCGCAGACGCCCTGCTTGTTGACGCTCTTGATGCCGTCGCGGATCATCGCGCCGCTGTCGCTGTCGACGGTGTCCAGGATGACCCGCTCGTTGTAGTAGATGAATAATCGCGACGGCATGAAGTCGGCCAACCCCTGCTTCAGTAGGTCGAACTCGAAGGCCGCGCCGATCGCGTTGGCCGTGCAGCTGCCCAGCCGGCCCTGGTCGTAGACGGTGGACGGACATTGCGGGCGCAGGTCGACGCTTGGCGGGAGCGTGCCGAGCACGGGGGCCGGCGCGTTGAAGATGTGGTCACGGTGGTCGGGGAGATCAGGAACCCAGCCGTAGCGGCTCGGACGCGGAGTCGGTGTAGTCATCTGCTGACTGTGAGTCGGCTCACGCGTTCGCGGAAGCAAAGTGTCCGCAGTCGGACGTGTACACCAACCGCTCGGATGAACCGTGCAACCTTTCCCGCCGCGGCCGTGCAGTTGGGCGACCTCCCCGACCGGCCCGCGGCCGAACCGGCGAGCGGCCTCGAGGACCGGGACGAGTTGCTCACCGCGTTGCGTGCACTGCCGAAGGGCCAGCGCGCGGTGATCGTGTTGCGGTACCTCAGAGACCTGTCGGTCGAGCAGACGGCCGAGGCGCTCGGGCGCTCGGCCGGCAACGTCAAGAGCCAGTGCTCGCGCGGCCTCGCCACCCTTCGCGAACTGATGGAAGCGGTCTCCGCGGAAAGGAAGCGCTCGTGATGGAGGAGCAGGAACTGCGGGAACGGCTGGACGCGGTGGAGGTACCGGCGATCCGGCTCACCGTGGAGGATCTGGTCGGATCGGGGCGCCGCCGGGTGTGGCGCCGCCGCGCGCTGCGGGCGACCGGCGCGGCGGCGCTGGCGACCGGGATATTCCTGGCGATGCCGTCGGTCCTGTTTTGGCGCGACGGGCCACTGATCCCGGTTCCGGATTTCTTGACAGCGACACGTTCCAAGGAGAGGGTGAGAAAGCGCTTCCCCAGCGCTCGGGTTTCTTTCATCCCCCTTGAGGTGACCCCCATGTCCAAACGGCTCAGGGCCGGCCTGGCCGCGCTGATTCTCGGCGCGGCCACGGCAACCCAGTTCATCCCCTCCGCCGCTGCGAACGCGGCCGTGCCACCGGCACCCGCCGGCTTCGCGCTGACCTGGTCCGACGACTTCAACGGCGCGGCCGGCACCGGGCTCGACACCGGCGTCTGGCGCTACGACGCCGGCGCCGGCGCCAACTTCGGCACCGGTGAGATCGAGACGACCACGACCAGCACCGCCAACGTCTACCAGGACGGCCAGGGCCACCTGGTCCTGAAAGCGCTTCACACCGGCACCGACCCCAACTCGGGCTGGACGTCGGGCCGGGTCGAAACCCAGGCCGACGGGTTCGGCGCCCCCGACGGCGGCGTCGTACGCATCGAATCGGTGCTCAAACAACCCGACGTCAACACCGCCAACGGACTCGGCTACTGGCCCGCCTACTGGATGGTCGGCTCGCCGCTGCGTGTCGGCATCCCCTGGCCCGGCTCGGGCGAGATCGACGTCATGGAGAACATCAACGGCCACGACTCGCTCTTCTCGACGCTGCACTGCGGCGGGCTCGCGCCCGCGCCCAACCCGTGCAACGAATACACCGGCATCGGCTCCGGCGAGAGGGCCTGCGCCGGTTGCAAGTCCGGCTTCCACAAGTACGCGGTGGAGATCGACCGTTCGGTGCGCCCCGAGCAGATCCGGTACTACCTCGACGACACCAACATCTTCACCATCAACTCCAGCCAGGTGGACGCCACCACCTGGAACAACGCGATCCACCACAACTTCACGCCGATCTACGACCTGGCGATCGGCGGGCAGTTCCCGGCCGCGTTCGGCGGCGGTCCCACCGCGGGCACCGTCTCCGGCGGCCACCTCGACATCGACTACCTCGCCGTCTACAACAAGGCCCCGGCCGGCCAGTCGGGCTGGGGCAGCAACGTCGCCGCCGGCAGGACGGCCACCTCGTCGTCGAGCGAGAGCGCCCAGTTCTCCGCGTCCAACGTGACCGACAACGACCAGGCCACGCGCTGGTCGAGCGGCTTCAGCGACCCGCAGTGGGTGCAGGTCGACCTGGGCCGGAACTACAACCTCAACCACGTCTCGCTGAACTGGGAGGCGTCGGCGGCCAAGGCGTACCAGATCCAGACCTCGACCGACGGCACCAACTGGGCCACGGCGTACACCAACACCAACGGCACCAGCGAACACATCGACGCGCCGGTCGGCGGCACCGCCCGCTACGTGCGGGTCAACGGCACCGCCCGCCAGTCGCAGTACGGCTACTCGCTCTACGACCTGAAGGTCTGGAGCACCGACGGCGGCGGCACCACCACCCCGCCGCCCGGCAACACGCTGCTCTCGCAGGGCCGGCCGACCACCGCCACGTCGTCCGAGAACACCACCGCGTTCCCGGCCTCGGCGGCGACCGACGGCAACGCCGGCACCCGCTGGTCATCGACGTTCACCGACCCGCAGTGGCTCCAGGTCGACCTGGGCGCCACCCACACCATCACCTCGGTCAACCTCAACTGGGAGGCGGCCGCGGCCAAGGCGTTCCAGGTCCAGACCTCGGCCGACGGCACCAACTGGACCACCATCTATGCCACGACCGCCGGGACCGGCGGCAACCAGACCCTCACGGTCTCCGGTTCGGGACGGTACGTGCGGATGAACGGCACCCAGCGCACCACCCAGTACGGCTACTCGCTCTGGGAGTTCGGCGTCTACGGAAGCTGACCGAATATCGGCGGCGGCGACCTCACGATCGGGTCGCCGCCGCCGCTGTCGCCGCCCGCGCTGATCGGCTGCGGCGGCGCCTCCCCGGCCCATGCCGGCGGTGGAGATCGGGCGTTATCGAGGCGCCCTTTCCGCCGCGTGACTTTCGCGGGCTGGGGCGGGACATCTGATTTCTTGCCCGGGCGGCCCTGGTGCCGATTGCGCTTCACCCGGAACACCGGCGGGTGCGGGTCAGATCGTCAATGCGGCCGGCGGTTGACTTCCAAGCACTCGGCGTAACGAAACTTGGTCTTCCAAGCGAGTGATGACCGGGGCTATCTGCGTGGTCGGGGCCGGCTGCCCTGTCATCACTCATCTGGTCGACCAGGAGGACCAGTTTGGCGCGGGTCTTGCCGGCCTCGCTGACGCGGTGGGCCTCGGCTATGTCGGCGAGCGGGAAAGTTTGGACCGGTGGGGGCGTGAAACGGCCGGATTCGATCAGGGGGCCGATCTCGGTGAGGATGTGGAGTGCTCGGCCGGTGTCGCCCCGGCTGAACCGGACGCCGTACCGCTGGGCGCCCTCGAAGTCGGCGACCGTCACCACGTGGCCGGGCCCCCCGGCGAGTTCGATCAGGTCGGGCAGGACGCCGCTGCCGGCGACGTCCAGAGCCCGGTCGACGCCGTCGGGGGCCAGCTCCCGCACCCGCGAAGCCATCCCTTCGCCGTAGGCGACCGGGGTGGCGCCGAGCGAGCGCAGATAGTCGTGGTTGGCCGGGCCGGCGGTGCCGATGACGCGGGCGTTGCGGGCGACGGCGAGCTGGGTGGCGGCGCTGCCGACGCTGCCGGAGGCGCCGTTGATGAGCAGCGTCTGGCCGTCGCCGACGCCGAGCTGGTCGAGGGCGCGGGTAGCCGTCTCGATGACGGACGGCAGGGCGGCCGCTTCGGCGAAGTCCAGCGAGGCCGGGATCGGCGCGTAGAAGGACAGCACGGCCGACGTGGCTTGAGCCGCGCCCTCGGCGGACAGGCCGAACACCCGGTCGCCGGGCGCCACGCCGGTGACGCCGGGGCCTACCTCGTCGACGATGCCCGCAGCCTCGTAGCCCAGGGTCTGCGGGAGCTCCGGGTCCATCCGGCCCTGGCGTTTCTTCCAGTCGCTTGCGTTGACGCCGGCCGCGCGCACCACGATCCTGACCTGGCCGGGGCCGGCGTGCGGGTCGGGGAGTTCGACGATCTCGAGGACTTCCGGGCCGCCGAACCGGGCGAAACGTGCTGCCTTCATGAGCTCCAAACTACGGTGTGAGCAGCTCCCGCACCGAGTCAACGGTGACCGCGGGCATCAGGCGGCGGGACAGCTCGGCCACGGGCAGGTGCTCGCCGGCGGCCGCGGCCATCGCGGCGGCGACGTCGATGTCCTTGGCCCACCAGGTGAACTTCATCAGTTCGAGTTCGCGCAGGGTCCGGGAATCGGTTCCGCCCTGCTGCAGCGCGTCCCGCAGGGCCGCGGGCTTGACGCCGTACGCCTCGGCGAGCCGGAACGACTCGACGATGGCCACGATCTCGGCCCAGTGGATGAGGTTGCCGGCCGCCTTCCCGACCTGTCCCGCGCCGACCGGGCCGAGCACGTGATAGCCGCTCGCGATGACGGCGAAGACGTCCTCGAGGCGGGTCGCGACCGCCGGATCGCCGCCGACGAGCAGGTTGAGCGTGCCGCCCTCGGCGCCGCGGATGCCGCCGGTGAGCGCCACGTCGAGCAGGTCGACGCCGTGTTCGGCCGCCGCGCCGGCCAGACTCCGGCAGGTTTCCGGCCGCACCGACGAGCAGATCGCGACCACCTGGCCGGGCCGGGGGTGCGGGGCGGCGAGCAGGTCGGTCACGACCGCGGTCACGTCGTCGTCGGTCGGGACCACGACCAGGACCAGGTCGGCCGCGTCGAGCCGGTCGACCCGGCGTACGCCCGCAAGCGTGACGTGGGGATCGAGGCCGAGCACCGGAAAGCCGTGTGCGGCCAGCCGCGTGGCGATGGGCCGGCCCATCGCGCCCAGGCCGGCCACCCCGACCACCGGGCGGTTCACGACAGCACCTTGTCGAGGCGCGGGTAGACGGTCCGGGCGTTCTCGGAGGCGATGCGTTCGCGGTCGGCCGGCCGGAGCGGCGCCGACGCGAAGTAGGCCGTCGTGTCGTCCCACGACCGGCCGGTGGTGGGATCGTCGCCGCGGACCGCGCCCAGCATCTCGGCCGCGAAGAGCAGGTTGCGGGCGGGGACGACCGACGTCAGAAGGTCGAAACCGGCCTGGTGGTAGACGCAGGTGTCGAAGTACACGTTGCCCAGCACGTGGTCGCGCAGTGGCGGCCGGCCCAGCCGGGCCGCCAGGCCCTCGAAGCGGCCCCAGTGGTAGGGGACGGCACCGCCGCCGTGCGGGATCACGAACCTCAGCGACGGGAAGCGGGCGAACAGGTCGCCGGCGACCAGCTGCATGAAGACCGTGGTGTCGGCGTTGAGGTAGTGGCCGCCGAGCGTGTCGACCGCCGGATTGTCCGAAGAGGACACGTGAATCATCGCGGGCACGTCGAGCTCGGTCATCACCTCGTAGAGCGGGAACCAGAACTCGTCGGTGAGCGGCGGCGCGGTCCAGAAGCCGCCGGACGGGTCGGGGTTGAGGTTGCAGCCGACGAAACCCAGTTCCTCGACGCAGCGCCGCAGCTCGAGTATCGGCTCGACAAGGGAGCCCCCGGGGGTCTGCGGCAGCTGGCAGACGGCCGCGAACCGGCCCGGGAACAGGCCGGCGACCCGGTGCACAAGGTCGTTGCTGACCCGCGCCCAGTCGCGCGCCACCGAGCGGTCGGGGCGGTGGTGTTCCATGCCCGAGGCCTTCGGGGACAGGAGCATGAGGTCCTCGCCGCGCTCGTCCATCAGGCGCAGCTGGTTGCGTTCGATGGATTCGGCGATCTCCTGATCGGAGATCGCCGGTGGGTCGGGCCGGGCGGTCCGGCGATCGTCCATCCAGGCGATCTGCTTCTTCCGGTACGCGGTGAGCCCGGCCGGAGTCGTCGTGTAGTGACCGTGGATGTCGATGATCATTGGTAGGTCAGTCCTTCGGCGGCGAGCGCGTCACGCATGTTCGACACGTCGAGGCTGAGCTCGCCGGCCGCATAGCGTCGGCGGGACCGGGCTTCCTTCTCCTCGCGGGCCCGGGAGGCGGCCAGCACCTGCGAAGCGTCGGCGCGCGGAACCACGACCACGCCGTCGGCGTCGGCCACCACGACATCGCCCGGGTCGACGATCTGGCCCGCGCAGACGATCGGCACGTTGACGCTGCCGAGTGTCTCCTTGACGGTGCCGGTCGCCGATACGCAGGCCGACCAGACCGGGAAACCCATCGCCTCGAGCTCGGCGACGTCGCGGCAACCGGCGTCGATGACCAGGCCGCGCACGCCCCGGTAGGCCAGGGCGGTCGCGAGCAGCTCGCCGAAGTAGCCGGCGTCGGAGAACGAGGTCGGCGCGACGACCAGCACGTCGCCCGGCCGGCACTGCTCGACCGCGACGTGCAGCATCCAGTTGTCGTTCGGCGGGACGCTGACCGTGACCGCGGTGCCGGCGATGTGGGCGCCCTTCCAGATCGGCCTGATCCGGGGACGCATCAGGCCGGTGCGGACCTGCGCCTCGTGGACCGTGGCCACGCCCAGGCCGGCGAAGGCGTCGACGAGATCGAGCGGCGTGCGCGGCGGGTTCTGGTTGACGACGTGGGCCATCAGAGGTCCCGCCAGGGCAGCAGCGACACGTGGATGACGTCCTCGCCGGCCTCGCCGCCGACCGCCCGGATCGCGGTGTCGACGTCGGCCAGGCCGTACGTGTGGGTGGCCAGCTCCTCGAGCGGGAACCGGTGCGACGCCAGCTGCGCGAGCGCGAGCTCGCACGAGCGGAAGCTGTGCCCGCGGGCGCTCTTGATGGTGATCGCCTTCTCGGTGAGCTTCTTCACCGGGAAGGCGGGGAACGCGGCCAGCTCGCCCTGGATCAGCAGCGTGCCCTCGCGGCGCTTGAGCACGTCGATGCCGAGCAGCACCGGGGCGGTCCCGGCGCCGGCCGTGCAGTCGAGCACCACGTCGACCCCTCGGCCGCCGGTGATCTCGCGGATCCGCTCGCGCGGGTCCTCGGACGTGACGTCGATGGTGAAGTCGGCGCCCAGCCGACGTGCGAGGTCGAGGCGGGCCTTGTCGCGGGCCGTCCCGGTGACGACGATCAGCGAGGCGCCGGCCTGCTTGCACGCCACGACCTGGGACAGGCCCTGCTGACCCGGCCCCTGGATGAGCACCCGCGAGTCGTAGCCGACGCCGCCGTCGACCAGCGCCCACTCGATGCCGTTGGACAGTGGGGTGACGAGGCCGCCCAGCTCGGCGGTGACGTCGGCGGGAACCCGGTGCACGACGGCGTTCCACGGCAGGTACAGGTATTGCGCGAAGCCGCCCCAGAGCCGGCCCGGCTTGTCGGAGGAGGTGTAGCCGTAACGGCGGGCGTCCGGGTTGGTGCGCCAGTCGGTCAGCTCGCAGTGCCGGTACTGTCCGATGCGGCACCACTCGCAGCGGTAGCAGCCGACGTAGTGCTCGACGAAGACGCGGTCGCCGTCGCGTACGCCATGGCGCTCGCGGAAAGCCGCGCCGGACCGTTCGATGATGCCGATGTTCTCGTGGCCCATGATGACCGGGCCGGGGAACGGCGGCTTGCCGTACATCTTCACGTCGGTGCCGCAGATGCCGGCGACCTCGACCCGCATGAGCGCGGAGCCGTCCGCGATCTCGGGCATTCCGAACTCGCGGATCTCGGTCGTGCCCGGCGCCGTGCGAACCGCGGCGAGGACGGTCCCGGCCATCTGACCCCCAGGGGTTTAGAAGACTAATGGTCTAACCGTTTGCTACCATACCAACGTGCTGACCTCAGTTTCCAGGCCCTCGGAAATCAACCGGGCGGTCACCGACGGCTCGGTGCAGCCGGCCGGTTACCAGCTCGACTGGCAGGACGTTCCGGTGCTCGTGCAGGCCTTCCGGCGGATGGTCCGATCGACCGAGTTCGACGTGTGCGAGATGGCGGCCACGACCTACCTGGTGGCCAAGGAGCACGGCGCGGCCTTCACCGCGCTTCCGGTCTTTCTCGTACGCGGGTTCCACCACGGCGCCATCGTGCGTCTCGACCGCGGCCCGATCGATCATCCGAAGCAGCTCGAAGGGCGGTCCGTCGGGGTCAACCGCGGCTACACGGTGACCACCGGGGTCTGGGCGCGGTCCGTGCTGCAGAACGAGTACGGCGTCGACCTGTCCCGCATCACGTGGGTGCTGTCCGGTGACGAGCATGTGGCGTCCTACCGCCCGCCCGCGAACGTGGTCCCGGCCCCGCCCGGCTCCGCCCTCGCCGGCATGGTCGCGTCGGGCGAGCTGGCCGCGGCCATCGGCGTACCCGCCGGCGACGGCCTGGTGCCGCTGATCCCCGACCCGCTCGAGGCCGGGCTGGCCTCGTTGCGCCGCACCGGGATCTACCCGGTCAACCACCTGCTGGTAGTGAAGGATTCGTTGCTGGCAGCCGATCCCGGCCTGGCGCCGACCCTGTTCGAGGCGTTCGCCGAAGCCAAGCGGCGCTACCTGGCCGCAGGAATGTCCGAACTGGACAGCCGCGTCGCCGCAATCACCGGCGCCGACCCCGTGCCGTACGGCATCGAGCCCAACCGGCACGTGCTGCAGGCGCTGGTGCAGGCGGCCCTGAGCCAGCGCATCCTGACCCGCCCGCCGGCGCTCGAGGAGCTGTTCGCACGCGGCACCTGGAACCTGTCGGCCTGAAAGGATCACTGTGCGCATCGCTATCGCGGCCGATCACAACGGGGTCGCCCTCAAGGCCGAGCTGATCGAGCGGCTGACCGCGCACGGGCATGCGCTCGACGACCGCGGCACCGACGGGCCCGAGCCGGTCGACTATCCGGCCCTCTGCCTCGACGTCGGGCACCGCGTGGTCCGCGGCCAGGCCGACCGGGGAATCATCGTGGGCGGCAGCGGCCAAGGCGAGCACATCGCCTGTAACAAGATTCACGGGGTGCGCGCCGGGCTGGGCTTCGATCGGTTCACCACCGAGATCTCGCGTCTCAACAACGACAGCAATGTGCTGATCCTCGGGGCCAAGGTGGTGTCCGCCCCGCTGGCTCTCCAACTTGCCGACCTCTGGCTGACGACCGGGTTCCGTGGTGGTGTCCACCAGCGGCGCGTCGACGCGATCATGGCCATCGAGCGAGACGAGTCCCGGTAGCCGGCGGGATCAGCTCGCGCGTTTCCTGGCGGCGGTCAGGCCGCGCAGGGCGGAGAGGGTCAGCAGGGTGGCTGCGGTGCCGGCGGCGACGGTGGCGCTCGCTACCTGGGTTCTGGTCCAGCGGGCGGGGCCGCCCTCGGTTCTTGGTTTCGGGGTGAAGATGTTGCCGTCGTGGGGGACCGCGGCCTGGCGGGACAGGCCGAAGTTGCGCATCAGCGGGGTCACCAGGGCGTCGTAGAGGGGCGGGAAGAGGACGAAGCCGGCCTGGATCAGGCGATTGGCGGCGCCCACCGTGGCCCCGGTGCGGGGGCGGTCGGCCAGACCGAGAATGGCGTCGGCCACGCGTTCGGGGGAGTCGACCGGCGGGGGTGGGCGGCCCACGAAGCGGGCGTAGTTGGCGGCGCTGGTATAGATCGGGGTGTCCACGCTGCCGGGGGCCACCCAGCAGACGTGCACGTCGGGGAGGTCGCGGGTCTCCTGGCGCAGGGTGCGGAAGAGGCCGCGCAGGCCCCACTTCGCCGTGCTGTAGGCCGACATGTAAGGGACGGTCACATGGGCGAGCAGGGAGCTACCCATGATCAGGGTGCCGTGACCCTGTCGCCGGAAGACCCGGAGCGCCGCCCGGGCCACGTGGGCCGAGCCCAGCAGGTCGGTGGTCACCACCCGGTCGAAGACCTCGTGGGGGAGGTCCTCGAACCTTCCGTACGCCATGACCGCGGCCGTGTCGACCCAGACGTCGATGCGGCCGTGACGCCGTACCGCGGCGGCGGCCAGCGCCTCGACCTCGGCGGCCCGGGTCACGTCGGCCGGCACCACCAGCGGGTCGCCGTCGGCCAGGGCGGCTACCGCCTCGAGGGTGGCGCGGTCCCGGGCGGCCAGCACCACCTGATCGCCGTGAGCGGCGAACGCCAGCGCTGCCGCTCGGCCGATGCCGCTCGACGCGCCGGTCAGGACCACTACCCGCGAACCCATGCGAGGCCCATACCCACACCCGGGGCGCCTATTCCCAGGCACGCCTAAGATCGGTCCATGGCGGCGCGGGACGACGGGTCCAACCCTTCGATCGAGCTCGGCCCGGCTGCGGTGGATGTCATCGAGTCGGGGTCCGAGGAGACGCCGCGCCTGCCGGGCCGGATCGCGCTCGGGTGGGTTCTGGTCCTTGTCGTGCTGGCCGGCCTGACCGGCTACCTGGTCGGACGCCGGCACGGTGCCGACCGCGCGGCGCCCGCGGTCCTGCCGTCGGCCGCTCCGGTGGTCGACCAGGCGGTCGCCGGGACCGGCAAGCGGTGCTCGACCCAGGTGAAGGACCAGCTGGAGCTGGGCGTCGAGGTGGTCAACCGGTCGGCGGGCACCGTGGCGTTGCATCAGCTGCAGGCGATTCTTCCGCTGCGGGGACTGCACGCGGCGGCGGCCACCTGGGGCGGCTGCGGGCAGCTGCCGGCCGCGGGCCGCGGCGGCGACTTTCTGCTGGCCGGCGGCGGCACGACTTGGCTGACGATCACGTTCGACGTGCTGGTCGCCTGCCCGGCGCCGCTGCCGGTGCTGTTCACCGTCGAATATGCGCAGGCCGGGCGGTCCGACTTCGTCGACCTGCCGAGTTTCCCCGACCTCGGCGACGTGCCCTACACCCGCGCCAGGTGCTAGGTGTAGCGGCTAGGGCCGGCTTTTGCGGCCGAGCAGGTGGAAGACGCGGCTGATCCCGCGGTAGGGATCGCGGCGGCTGGCCTGAAGCTCGGCGGCGGCGATCTTCTCGGCCTGGGTGCGGTCGGGGGTGGCGCCGCTGAACTCCAGCCAGTCGGCGAAGAGCCAGACGCCGTACCAGGCCTGTGGTTCGACGTCGTGAGCGCGGAGCAGTTCGCTGAGTTCGCCGACCGTGTCGGCCCGGCTCGGTGCGCCGAGGACGCCGATCTCGGTGCGGGCGTCGAAGGAGGCCAGGGCGTCGTCCCAGCGCTGTTCCAGGGCCGGCCGCACCGCCGACGCGTTCGCGTTGCCGGTCATGATCGAGACGATGCCGCCGGGACGGGCGCAGAGGCACAGTTGCTCGATCATCGGTTCCGGGCGGTCCAGGTAGCCGAGGACGCCGTGGCACAGCACCGCGTCGAAGAGCCGGCCGTCCACCGCTTCGGCGGCTCGCTCGCCGTCGGCCTCGACCAGGGTGACCCGGGCGCCGGCGGGCACCCGCCCGCGGGCCTTGCCGAGCATGGCGGGGGACGAGTCGAGCAGGGTCACGTCGTAGCCGAGCTCGGCCAGGGGGAAGGACTGGTGGCCGGCGCCGCCGCCGACGTCGAGGACCGTGGCCGGGGGTTCCGGCAGGTGGGCGAGCAGGTGGTGGTGCATGACGTACGTGCGTACGTAGCCCTTGACCGAGGCGTAGGCCTCGTCGGCGAATTTGTCGGCCAGGCCGGCCCAGACGTCCCCGCTCATGCGCGGAGACCGTCGAGCATCAGGTTGACCGTGAAGTCGAAGCGTTCGTGGGCCGTGCCGGCGGTGAGCTCGGCGGCGTAGCGCTTGGTGTGGGGGAACGTTCCCGGTAGGGCGGCGAACCGCTCCAGCATCTCGTCGCGGCTGCGGACCCAGGCGCCGCCGTTCCGGGTCGCCCGGGAGAATTCGAGGCTGTAGGCGTTGACGTAGAGCGTCAGCGCGTCGATCGCCCAGGCTGCGATCTGCGGCTGGATGCCACCGGCGAGCAGCACGGCCAGCATGCCCTCGCTGACCCGGAGCGTGTCGAGGTTCGACGGGGCGGCGGCGAAGGCGGCCTGCGAAATGCCGGGATAGCGCAGGTACTGGTCGCGCAGCTGGGTGCAGATGCTGACGATCTGCTGCCGCCAGGCCGCGGGGTCGGGCACGGGCAGCGTGATCTCGGCGCAGAGGCGGCCGATGAGCAGCTCGTCGAGGTCCTCCTTGTTGACCACGTGGGCGTAGAGCGAGGACGACCCGGTCTCGAGCGCGGTCGCGACCCGCCGCATGGTCAGGGCCTCGTAGCCCTCGGTCTCGACGATGCCGAACGCGGCGCCGATGATGGCGTCGACCGTGATCGGCTGCTTGCTTCCGCGCGACGGCCCGCGGCGGGGCCCGGGGGTGCTCGAGCCGGTGCTGAGCTGGTGCCGCGCGTCGCGCCGTTGCTGCGGGGTGGGTGACATGAGCGCAGTCTAGCCGGGAACGAGCGGTGTTCTTTCCCATACGAACGGCGCTCGTATTAATACGAGCGGTGCTCTACGGTGAGGGCATGGACAAGCGAGAACCGCAGTCACTGCGGGCGGCCTGGGTGGCACTCACCGGGCTGTCGGCGGTCTTCCTCTTCGAGATGCTCGACAACTCGATCCTCAACGTCGCGCTGCCCACCATCGGGCGCGAGCTGCACGCCTCGACGGTCGCGCTGCAGTGGGTGACCGGCGCCTATGCGGTCGTCTTCGGCGGTCTCATGCTGGTCTTCGGCGCGGTCGCCGACCGCTACGGCCGGCGGCGGGTCATGCTGATCGGCCTGACGCTCCTCGGCCTCGCCAGCCTGGCCACGGCGTTCGTCACGACCGCCGAGCAGCTCATCGCGGTCCGGGTCGTGACCGGCGTCGCGGCCGCGATGACGACGCCGGGTTCGATGGCACTGGCCTTCCGGCTGTTCGCCGAGGACGGCCTGCGGGTGCGGGCCACCACGCTCATCTCGACCGTCGGTCTGGTCGGTCTCGCGATCGGTCCGACCACCGGCGGCTTCGTGCTCGCGGTCGCCCCGTGGCAGGTCCTGCTGCTGGTCAACGTGCCGATCGCGGTGCTCGCGATCGTCGGCATCCGGTCCGGGATCGGCGCCGACCAGCCGGCCGACCTGCACCGCGACCCGGTCGACGTCCCCGGCGCGGCGCTCGGCACGGCCGCGATCGTGCTCGCGCTCGTCACGCCCACCCTGTTCGTCAACCAGGGCACCGGCTCGTGGGCGCCCTGGGCCGGCACCGCCGTCGCCGTCGGGGCCGGAATCCTCTTCGTTCTCCGCGAGCGCTCGGCCCGGTATCCGCTGCTCGACCTGAAGCTCGTCATGCGCCCGCTGGTGTCCAGCGGCCTCGCCTGCAAGGCGGCCGCCGGACTGGCGACCGCCGGCCTCGGCTACCTGGCGACCCTTCAGCTTCAGCTCGACTGGGGCTGGTCGCCCGCCCTCGCCGCGGCCGCCATGCTGCCGCAGGTGGTCGTGCTCGTCGCGGGCGGCGCGTTCGTCAACCCGTTCGTCGAGCGGGTCGGCCTGGAACGGGCGGCCTGGCTCAGCGCCTCGTCGGTCGTGGCCGGGCTGGCCGTCTACGGCCTGCTGAGCCGATTCGGATATGTCTGGATCGCCGTCGCGCTGGTCCTCGTGGCGGCCGGGATGCGCGTCGTCGGCGTGGTCGCCGCGATCAACGTGCTCCGCGGTCTGCCGGCGAACCGGACCACGATCGGCGTCGCGCTCACCGACACCGTCACCGAGGTCGCCTCGGGCGCCGCCATCGCCGCCACCGGCACGATTCTGGCGACGCTGTTCGCCGGCGACCTCGCGACCTCGCACTGGACCGCCGCACAGACCGCGGACTTCCGGACGGCGGTCACGGTGGCCGGCCTGACCCTGACCGTCGTGGCGGGCGCGCTCGTCGGCTGGGGGATCATCCGCACCCGCAACGCTGCCGGGTCAGTGGGCGTCGAGGAACTCCAGCACGCGTGACGGCGCGTTGCCGGCCGTCTGAAGCGCGACCGGCACGTCCCAGAGGTCGGCCCCGGGCAGGCATTCCTCGAGGTAGCGCGCGGCCGAGGGCGCGTGCGAGGCGTCCTGGCCGGGCACGATCAGGGCCGGCACGTCGAGGCTCATCAGGTCCTCCGGCTCGGCCCCGGGAACCGTGTCGCGGTCGTAGAGCAGCCGCGACATGCCGGTGACCAGCACGGCGTACCG
This sequence comes from Actinoplanes sp. NPDC051343, assembly GCF_044455125.1. NCBI lineage: Bacteria > Bacillati > Actinomycetota > Actinomycetes > Micromonosporales > Micromonosporaceae > Actinoplanes > Actinoplanes sp. NPDC051343. The sequence goes on along the minus strand of NZ_JBITEL010000018.1, from coordinate 118,040 downwards.
CACCGGGTCGAACGACGCGTAAGCGTCGGCAAACGCCGGATCCGTGCGAAGGACGGGTGCCCAGGGGCCGAGCCGCGGGTCCTTGGTGAAGCCGAGCGAGGTCGTGCGGGCCAGCTCGACCACCGCGGCCAGACCCTTTTCCCGGACGAAACTCAGATGGTCGGCGAAGCGCGCGTGCTGGGCGATCCGGTAGCGCGGGCCGCCGGCCGGGGAATAGAGCACCATGCCGCGTGCGAGCGCGGGGTAGGCCACCGCGAGCGCGAGCACCGCGGAGCATCCGACGCAGCCGCCCATCAGGAAGGCGCGGTCGAAGCCCAGGTGGTCGAGCAGTCCCTTGCCCTGGGCCACGTAGTCGGCCCAGCCGAGGCGCGCGAGGCGTCCACCGGAGCGGCCGGACTCGCGGCGGTCGAACGTGATGCAGGTATAACGCTCGGACAGCCGGGGAAGCAGGCCGAGGCGGGCGTAGACGCCGAGCGACGACCAGTTCTCCAGGCGCGAGTCGAAACCGCCGGGGGAGTACATCAGCAGCGGCGGCCCGTCGCCGGTCACCTCGTAGCGCGTGCTGATGCCGTCAACGACCGCTGTCGGCAACGCGGATTCCCCCCTTGATCTGACGGCCGGCGCGCACGTCCGCGGCATAGGCGGCGAGAGCCGAGTGCGCCACTTGCGCTACCTGGGCGTACGTGTCGGCAGGCGTGTCGAGGCCGCTCGCGGCATAGCCGATGGCCGCGTGCGCCATCCGCACCCGCCCGTCGAGCCACGGCCCGCCGCCGAAGCCGCCGAGGACCGGGATCGAGACCGCCTCGGTGACCAGGCGCCCGGCGACCGGCCCGGAATTGGTGAAGTCGATCATCGAGGAGCCGGCCGCCTCGAGGCGCTTGGCCTCGGCGACCAGTTCGCCGGCCAGCGAGTCGGGGACCTGCGCGCCCGCCTTGGACAGGGCCGCGTAGTCGACGCCGTAGCGCAGGGCGAGTTGCGGGGTGACGCCCATCTGCGCGAAGACCGGCACCCCGGCCCGGCGCACCGCTTCCACGCCGTCCAGGTGGTCGCCCGCGCCGTCGAGCTTGACCAGGTCGGCCCCGGTCTCCTTGACGATGCGGATCGCCGCCGCGACCGCGCTCGCCGGACCCTGCTGGAGGGGACCGTAGGGAAAGTCGCAGCAGACAAGTGCCGAGCCGGCCCCGCGCCGGACCGCCCTGGCCACCACGATCATCTCGTCGAGCGTGACCTCGAACGGGTTGGCGTGACCCCACAGGTTGACCCCGACCGAGTCGCCGACGACGAGGAGGTCGGCGCCGGCGCGGTCGGCGATGCGGGCCATCTGGTAGTCCCAGGCGACCACACCGACGATCTTCTCGCCGGACTTCTTGCGGCCGACGAGCGCCGGAAGCGTCGGCATCAGGCACCCACCTCGCCCAGGACCTCGACGATGTCCTGCCGGTCCTCGGTCACCAGAAGGACCCGGGCGTGCGGGCGCAATGCGGTGACCGCTTCGGTGGCCGCCCGGTGCCGGCCGGGGCCGCCCGGGCCGAGCACGATGCCGGCGGTCGTGATGCCGCGCTCCCAGCAGGCGTGCCCGATCGCGTACGCCGCGGCGGCCCCGTCGTCGGCGGTCGCGATCATCATGGCGAAGTCGGCGTCCCGCAGTTCGTCGGCGAGCGTGCCGGCGTCGAACGACGCGATGAAGCGGGTGTCGTGCCAGGGCATCCGGGCCAGATCGCGCACCACGTCGGCGGCGCCCGGGTCGAGGGCGAACACGCGGCTCGTGCGTACGTACGCCGGCGGTTTGTCGATCCGGAAGGCCGCCTCCCGGGCGGTCGTCGCCCAGGCGCAGCTGTTGAGCAGGGTCGGCCTGGCATGAGGGGTAGTGGAAAGGGTCATGGCCTCACACCGTCGTCTGGCGGACGCCCGGCGTGGCCACCAGGTCTTCGCGGCAGGCCTCGACGAACGACTCGTCCTGGGGGAGCACCGTGGCGACCGAGCGCACCCGGTGGTGGGCCGGGTCGACGCCGGGCGGTGTGATGCCCTTGTCGCGCAACTCGACCGCGGCGGTGACCAGCTTGCGCCGGGCCTTGATGATGCCGCTGTCGGCCGAGACCAGCCGCTCCTTGGACCGGTCGACGATCGGGCCCATGCTCTCCTGCAGTGAGGCGTCCTGCATGGCGATGCCCCGGATGCCGGAGAACGTCTCGCCGCGGCGCTGGGCGCCGCGATCCATCAGGTAGTCGTTGTCCCGATTCTGCAGCGGCCGGTACGTGCCGCCGGGCTCGTACTCGTTGTGCACGCCGTGGCCCGCCTTCATCGCCGCAACCTCGGCCTCGGTGAGCGCCCGGACCGGCAGGTAGTCGAAGGTGAAGACCCAGCAGTTCTCGTCGTCGATCGGCACCCAGAAGTGGCCGTGCACCGGGTGGTCGGCCCGCGGCGGCACCATCGTGAAGGCCGGCATGACCCACGGCGTGATGCGCCAGTAGTAGTGGCCCTCTTCCGCGTTGCGGCGCACGCCGACGAGCAGGCCGCCGTCGGACTCGACCACCTCGAAGAACGGCCGCATGTCGTTCAGGTTGTACTCGTTGCCCTTGGAACCCTTGAACAGCGGGTCGTTCTTCAGGCCGGCGTTGTGCAGCCAGGAGACGTGGCTGGAGTCGATGCCGCCCTCGAGGGCCTGCAGCCAGTTGCACTCCTGCCAGCGCTTGGACGTGTAGGTCTGCTCGGACGGGACCGTGCAGAACTCGTACTCCGGGAGCGGGGGTTGCCGGCCGGGGTCGCCCATGTAGGCCCAGAGGACGTCGCCGACCTTGACCATCGGGTACGACGTGAGCTTGACCTTGCGGCAGAACGTGCTGTTGTCCGGCTCGGACGGCACCTCGATGCACTGGCCCGTCGTGTCGTACTTCCAGCCGTGGTAGGCGCAGCGCAGCCCGGGCGCCTGCCCGGTTTCCTGCGGCTCGTTGTTGCCGAACCAGAGCGACGCGCCACGATGCGCGCAGAACTCGTCGATCAGGCCGTAGTTGCCGGCGCTGTCGCGGAAGGCGATCAACCGCTCGGAGAGCAGCTTGACCCGCACCGGCGGGCTGCCGGGTTCGGGCAGTTCCTCGGCGAGCAGCGCCGGGATCCAGTACTGCCGGAACAGGTCGCCCATCTCGGTTCCGGGCCCGGTCCGGGTCAGCAGCTCGTTGATTTCCTGCTTGAGCATCGGGGGTTCCGCCTTTCACTGACTGGCAGGCAAACTGTAATACCATTTGGCCACTAAATCGAGAGGGGCTCTCATCGATGGCCGTCCCGGCGGTTCTCAGGCACCGCGATTTCGATCTCTACTGGTTCGGCGTGGTCTTCTCCCAGATCGGCACCCGGGGAACCGTGGCCGCGAACCTCTACCAGGTGTACGAACTGAGCCGTTCGACCGCGCTGACCGGCCTCGTCGGCCTCGCGCAGGCGATCTCGTTGCTCGTGCTCAGCCCGATCGGCGGCGCGTACGCCGACCGCCTCGACCGCCGCCGTCTCCTGCAGGCGACCCAGCTGCTGGCCCTGGTCGTCGCCCTCGGGCTGGGCATCGTCACCGAGTCCGGCCATGCCAGCGTCGCCGAGGTGCTGGCGTCCGTCCTGCTCACGACCGCGGCCGGCACCTTCGACCAGCCGGCCCGGCAGGCGCTGATCCCGGCCATGGTCCCGCGCAACCAGCTGGCGCAGGCGTTCGCCCTGATCAACCCGTCCCGCGAGATCGCGGTGCTGGCCGGTCCGGCGCTGGCCGGCCTGTTCATCGCCGTGCACGGCCCCGGCCTGATGTACCTGGCCGACGCCGCCACCTACGCCGTGCTGGCGATCGTGCTCGGCGTGCTCAAGGTGCCGCGGCTGATAGCGTCCAGACACCTGCCGGTGCTGCACAGCATCGCCGAGGGGGCTCGCTTCGTGGCCCGGCGCCCGACGATCTGGATGATGATGAGCCTCGACCTGTCGGCCACCCTGTTCGGGGCCTATCGCGTGGTCCTGCCGGCGTTGACGCTCACCGTGCTGCATGCCGGGCCCACGGCGTACGGCCTGCTCTCGAGCGCTCCCAGCGCGGGCGCCCTGCTGGCCACCTGGCCGGTGGTGCACCTGGTCGGCCGGCCCGGCCGGACCGGCCGGATCCTGCTGGCCGCCTCCGCCGGGTACGGCGTGGCCACGCTCCTGCTGGCCCAGTCCCGCTGGCTGCTGCTCGCCCTGCTCGCCGGTCTGCTGGTCGGCGCGTTCGACGCGCTGGCCACGACGATCCGGCAGGCCGCGGTGCAACTGGAGACGCCGGACGAGATGCGGGGGCGGGTTTCCTCGATCTACCAGATGGCCTCGCGCGGCGGCCCGGCGCTCGGCGACACGATAATCGGTGGCGTTGCGTCCGCGCTCGGCCCGGTTTCGGCGCTCTCCCTGGGGTCGATCGTCCCGATCGTCTACGCGACCGGCCTCTGGGTGCGGGGGAGCCGCCTGCGGGACTACCGGACCGTTCCGGAGCCGGAGCCTGCCGTCACGTCCCCGTAACGTCCCATTGACAAATGGTCCTACCTTCGGGCCATACTCCCTTAGCTGACGGCGTGATCCAGGACACGGCCGGCCCGTTCCGGCCTCGACGCGCAGCCGAATCTCCCCTCGAAGGGTTCACGCAGATGAGAGCACGCGGAGTACGTCAACACAGATTGCTTGCGTTACTGTCCACCTCCCTGGTCCTCGTCCTCGCGGCCTGCGGGAACGGGGGCGGCAGCGCGCCGACTCAGGCCGCCGCCAAGGACACGAGCCTCGACTCGCTCTCGACTGCCGACCTGGCCGCTCAGGCCGCCAAGGAAGGCACCCTCACCTGGTACACCACCTTCGCCGACGAGGACGTCCAGCCGATCCTCGCGGCGTTCCACAAGAAATACCCGAACGTCGGGGTCAAGCCGCTGCGGCTGTCGGCCGACAAGATCCCGCCACGGGTCATCACCGAGCAGCGCGGCAAGCAGTTCACCGCCGACATCGTCTCCGGTGACTCGCCCCAGCTGGCCCAGCTGCTCCAGGTCGGTGCGCTCCAGCCGTACACCCCGAAGGACCAGTCGCCGCTGCCGTCCGGGCTGTCGCTGCCCGCGGGCTACGAGGGCATCGTGTACGTGGTGACCACGGTCCTGGCGTACAACCCCGAGATCGTGAAGCAGAAGAACATGCCCGTACCGACCGGCTGGCCGGACCTGACCAACCCGGCCTGGAAGGGGCAGTTCTCGATCGACCCGGGCGCGGTCAACTGGTACGACAGCCTCGTGCACGGCATGGGCCACGACCAGGCGCTCAGCCTGTTGAAGGCGCTCGGTGCCAACAAGCCGGTGTTCGTCGAGAGCCACACCCAGGCGCTGACCCAGGTGCAGGCGGGCGAGCCGGCCGGCGCGGCCACGGCGTACGGCTACAAGGCGTCGAGCCTCAAGAAGAAGAACGCCAAGACTGTCGAGTTCGTCAACGCCACCCAGCTCCCGGCCTCGCTGAACCTCATCGACGTGGTCAAGAACGCGCCGCATCCGGCCGCCGCCCGGCTGTTCGAGGACTGGATGGTCTCGCAGGAGGGTCAGCAGGCGGTCGTCGACGTCACCAACCACACCTCGATCCGGCCCGACGTCAAGAACGACGCGGCGGTCTGGGATCCCAGCAAGTGGACGCCGGCCTGGGGCGAGCCGAACCTGCCGGCGAAGACCTACAACGACGAGCTCAACGAGATGAAGACGGCCCTGCAGGCGCCGTGACAGCTCTCGGCGGCGCCGGCGCCCAGAACCCGGCGCCGCCGAGCCAGACCAAGGGACGCGTCCGATGGCGTTGCTCGCTCGACAGCCGACCACCGCTCCACCTCCCGACCGGCCGGCGCCCTACCGGAGGCGCTGGCAGGACCGTCTCAATCCCCGGTACATCACGCTGGCCGTCGCCGCTCTCGCCGTCGCGTACCTCGCGCTGGTGCCGGTCGGCACGATGCTCTACGCCAGCTTCCAGTCCGACTTCCTGGGCACCACGCCGAGCACGTGGACGCTGCACAACTACGTCAGCACCTTCAGCCAGGCCGGCATCGGCAGCCTGATCTACAACTCGTTCGTCTACGCGGCCGCGACGTCGGTGGTGTCGACGGTCCTCGGCTTCGGGCTCGCCTGGCTGGTCGTGCGCACCAACACGCCGGCCAAGGGCTTCGCCCGGATCGCCGCGCTGGTCCCGCTGATCCTCCCCGGCATCCTCAACACGGTCGCCTGGAGCCTGCTGCTCTCGCCCCAGCGTGGTCAGGCCAACCTCGCCCTGCACGCGCTGCACCTGCCCGAGTTCAACGTCTACTCGCTGGCGGGCATGGTCTTCGTGCAGTCGATGCACGTCGTCCCCGTCGCCTACCTGATGGGCACCGCGTCGTTCACCTCGATGGACTCCTCGCTCGAGGAGGCCGCGCTGGCGTCCGGCTGCACGCCGGCCCGCACCTTCCGCACGATCACCCTGCGGATCGCCCGCCCGGCCATCCTGTCCGCGGCGCTGCTGATGTTCGTACAGACCATCTCCACCTTCGAGGTGCCGCAGCTGATCGGCGTACCGGCCCGGCACTACGTCTTCGTCAGCCGGATCTACTCCGCGCTGCAGCAGTTCCCGGCCGACTACGGCACGGTCGGCGTGCTCGGCATCTTCGTGCTGGTGGTCGCCTGTGTGGGGCTGATCGGTTCGCAGCGGCTGAGCCGGAACAGCGCGGTCGCCACCATCACCGGCAAGGGTTTCCGCCCGCGCGCCCAGGACATCGGCGGCTGGCGCTGGGCCGGCCTGGCCGGGTTCGTGGTGTTCTTCGTGGTCGCGGTCGCCCTGCCGCTGCTGATGCTGCTCTGGGCGTCGTTGCTGCCGACCTACGAGTCGCCGTCGATGGACGCGTTGCACCACCTGAGCGTCACCAACTACTCCCAGGTGCTGCACCGGGCCGGCATCCTCGACGCGGTCGAGAACAGCCTGATCACCGCGTTCGCGGCCGGGCTGATCGTGACCGCGCTGAGCGCGGTCGTGGCCTACCTGACCGTGAAGACCCGCATCCGGGGCCGGGGCCTGCTGGACGGGCTGGCGACGGTTCCGATCGCGGTGCCGAGCGTGGTCATGGGTGTCGGCGTCCTCTACTGGTACCTCTCGGCGCCGCTGCCGTTCCATATCTACGGCACGCTCACCATTCTGATCATCGCATTCGTCACGATCACCCTGCCCTACGCCATGCGCTACCTGGTGCCCGGCATGGCGCAGATCAAGGACGAGCTGGAAGAGGCGGCGACCGCTAGCGGCGCCAACTGGCCACAGGCGTTCCGGCGCATCTTCATCCCGCTGCTCATGCCGTCGCTGCTGTCGGCGTTCGTCTACACGATGATCGTGGCGTTCCGCGAGATCTCGGCCGCGATCTTCCTCTACACCTCGAACACCGAGGTCGTCTCGGTGCAGGTCTACGACCTCTACTCGTCCGGCAACTACCCGGTGGTGGCCGCCCTGGGTGTACTCATCGTGCTGTTCCTCAGCGTGCTCGCGCTGGTCGTGCGGTTGATCAGCCGCCGGTTCGGCATCAAGAACGGAAGTTGACGCTCATGATCAAGTTGACCGGGCTCGTCAAGCGCTACCCCGGCCGCGCGGTCGGCGCGAACGCCGTCGACGGCATCGACCTCGAGGTGGGCGAGGGCAAGCTGACCACCCTGCTCGGGCCGAGCGGCTGCGGCAAGACCACCACCCTGCGCCTGATCGCCGGGCTGGAACGGGCCGACGCCGGCACGGTCGAGATCGGCGGACAGGTCGTCTCCGACCCGGCCCGCGGCATCTTCATCGGGCCACACCGGCGCCCGATCGGCATCGTCTTCCAGTCGTACGCCATCTGGCCGCACATGACCGTCGTCGAGAACGTGATGTTCCCGCTTCGGGTGAGCCGTCCGCGCGTACGGAAAAACGAGGCCCGCAAGCGGGCGCTGGAAGCCCTCGACGCGGTGGGTCTGGCCGATTTCGCCGAACGGCCGGCGCCGGCACTCTCCGGCGGGCAGCAGCAGCGCGTGGCGCTGGCGCGGGCTCTGGTACGCGAACCGAAGGTGCTGCTGCTCGACGAGCCGCTGAGCAACCTCGACAAGGGCCTGCGCGGCCGCATGCGCGACGAGATCCGGGCCGTCCAGCAGCGGCTCGGCATCACCACCGTCTTCGTCACCCACGACCAGGACGAGGCGCTCGCGGTGTCCGACGACGTCGTGGTCATGAACGGCGGCCACGTCATCGAGCGCGGCGTTCCGCACGCCATCTACACCTACCCCCGCGACATGTTCACCGCCCGCTTCCTCGGCGTCTCCAACAGCCTGGACGGGATCGTCGAGTCGGTCGGGCCGGACGGGGCGACGGTGACGTTCGGCAAGCGCTCGATGCTGTGCCGCCAGTGCGAGTCCATCGAGACCGGCCAGCCGGTCAGCGTGTTCATGCGGCCGGAGAGTTTCAAGCTGTCGCGCCGGCAGCACAGCGACGAGGCCTGGTCGGGAACCATCGAATTCAGCATCTACCACGGTGACTGCTGGGACTACCACGTACGCCTGGGCGACGACCTGCTGAAGGTGCGCGTCTACCGGGAGAAGGTCGGCCTCGAGCACGGGGATCTCGTCTACCTGGAGCCCGATGCCGACAGCGCGATCGTCATGCCGGCCGCCACCGGCATGGCCGCCACCCCCGCCGAGGTGAGCCGTCTTGCCTGACGCAGCGCTGCGAGGGCCCGGCGTCCCCGCGCCCCTCGACGGTTTCGAGTTTCCCGCCCCCCGCTTTCCCCGCTACCTGCTGCAGGACCGCACCGACGACATCGAGGAGCTGATGCCGCTGGCCCGCGCGCACGTGCGCCGGCGGTACGGCCGGTCGGCGCTCGGCGACGTGCGGCCGGGCGACGAACTGCTCATCGTCACCTTCCCGCACCAGCACGAGCTCGTGTTCGAGGCACTGCGCCGGGCCCTGCTCGAACTCGGAGTGGCCAAAGTGGACCGGATCGACGTCACCGACCTCGGCATGGAGGTGCGCGAATACAGCGCGGCCGACGGCTGGCGCGAGATCACCGACCGGCTGCCCCCGATGATCGAGGAGGGCGTCGAGTTCAACGTTGCCGCGGCCGCGCTGAAGAAGTTCCTCGACGACCGGCCGGGGTTCACCGGGGTCTATGCCGGGGAGGCCGGGCGGTCGCACTGGAAAAGGGCGGCCGGCAAGCGCATCCGCAACAACTGGGTGTACTCGACGTACGAGGACTTCATCTCCCGGGCCAACGGCGTGCCGGACGAGATCTGGCGGACGGTCGACCTGATGGTGGTCGACGCCTTCCGCAATGCCGCCGAGGTGCGGATCACCAGCCCGGAAGGCACCGACATCGGCTGGCAGGTCACCCAGGCCCAAGCGGAACTCTGGCCCAGGGGTGCGTACATCTCCGGGCATATCCTCGGCTCGACCATCCAGGGCATCCGCTTCGGCCACCCGGCGGAGACGTTTCTCAGAGAAGCGAAGACCCTGATGCCCACGCTCAACGGCGTGATCGGCGGAACCAGCAACCACACCGGTTACTACCCGCACATTCAGATCACGATCGAAGGCGGGATGATCTCCAAGATCGACGGAGGCGGCCGGTACGGCGACCTCTGGCGCGAGGTGGTCGAGCGCTATCGCGACGTTCAATACCCGGGATTCCCCTACCCGGGCTGGGCATACTTCAACGACGCCTCGATCGGCACCAATCCGAAGAGCTACCGGCAGATCGAGACGCTCTGGAAGTACAACGACTCGTGGACCAACCTCCCCGAGCGCGCCCAGGCCGGCGTCATCCACTTCGGCTTCGGTGCCGAGCACTGGGACCACACCTTCCTCGACTACGCCAAGCGCAACAAGCTGCCGACCATGCACTTCCCGCACGTGCACAACCTGTTCGCCACCTACCGGATCAAGCGGCGGGACACCGGCGAGTGGGTCACGCTGATCGACAAGGGCCGCATCGCGGCCCTCGACCACCCCCGGGTGGTGCGGCTGGCGAGCAGCCTCGGCGGCACCGAACACCTCGAGTACGACTGGATCCCGGCGCTGCCCGGCATCAACTTCCCGGGTGACTACCACCGCGACTACGCGGGTGACCCGGTGGCCTGGATCGAGCGCGAGCAGCGGGGAGAGTTCGCCTGATGTCCGACCTTCTGCTGGAAGCGCCGTTCTATCTGCCCACCGGAGACGAGGTCGAACTGTTCCGGGCGGCCTACGAGGAGCGCATCCCGGTGCTGCTCAAGGGCCCGACCGGCTGCGGGAAGACCCGGTTCGTCGAATACATGGCCTGGACACTGACCCACGAACTGGTGACGGTCACCTGCCACGACGACATGACCGCGGCCGACCTGGTCGGGCGCTACCTGCTCGCGGCCGACGGCACGACCTGGCTCGACGGGCCGCTCACCCAGGCGGTCCGATCCGGGGCACTGTGCTACCTGGACGAGGTGGTGGAGGCCCGGAAGGACACCACGGTCGTCCTGCATTCGCTGACCGACCACCGGCGTACGCTGCCCATCGAACGCCTCGGCGCCCAGCTCACCGCCCACCCCGATTTTCTCCTGGTGGTCTCCTACAACCCGGGCTACCAGGCGTCGGCGAAGGACCTCAAGCCGAGCACCCGGCAGCGGTTCATGGCCATCGAGTTCGACTATCCGGGGGCCGGGCCGGAGGCGACGATCATCGCGCACGAGGCGGGCATCGACGCCGGCACCGCCGAATCGCTGGCGTTCCTCGGCGACCGGCTGCGCAACCTCGACGAGGCCGACCTGATCGACGGGCCCAGCACCCGGCTGCTCATCTACGTGGGAGCCCTGGTCCGTAAGGGAATCCCGGCTCGGCGGGCCTGCGATGTCGCGCTGGTGCAGGCGATCAGCGACGACGCGGAGGTCCAGGAGGCGGTACGCAAGGTGGCGTCGGCGGTCTTCGCGTCGTGAGACCGCAGTTCGAACCCCGGCAACAGGCTCTCACCCTCTATTTCCGGGCGCTCTCGGGCCGGGGGTGCGAGCTTTCCCCGTACGCCGACGACGCCGACCTGTGGCAGCACCCGGACACCGCGACGACCGTCCGGTTGCCCGCCACGGCGCCGCCGGTCGACCGGTGGTACGACGTGGCGCTGACCCATCGCGCGCTGCACCACGCGATGGGCACGTTCCGGCTCGACCTCGACCGGCCGGAGCCGTTGTTCCGGCGCATCCGGCCGGCCGCCGATCGGTCGCTGCCGGCGCTGGAACAATTCACCCGCCTGTTCGGGCGATCGGCGCTGGCGGTCGAGATCTACGCCGTACTGGAAGACCTCCGCATCGATGCGGCGGCCGTGCGCCGCTTCCCGGGGCTGGCCGCCGCCTTTCGTGCGGTGCAGCGCGAAGCGCTGGAAAACCGGCCCGAACTCGTGCTGCTGCCACCGCGGGCCGCGGTCGCCGAGGCTCTCGTGCGGTTTTCGCTGGGCGCTCGCGACGTCATGGCGCCTCCGTCGCTGTTCGGCCCGCTAGCGTCGATGGCCGCCGTGGCCCGCGTCCTGGACTCTCCGGCCGCCACCCCGGAATCGTCGGTGGAAGCCGCGATCCGGATCTACCAGGTGCTGGCCGGGCTTCCGAACGTCGGCGTGCAGCGCGCTGCCCGGCCGTTCGCCTACCTCTCCTCCGATGCCGACCCGGACGATCCGGGGTTCAGGTTGGGGGAGAAGGAGATCCAGCTGGAGGGCGACGAGAAGTTCGAAGTGCGCTTCCACCCGGTGCGCTACCGGGACGTGCCCGGGCCCCGCTACGCCGGGCAGCAGGCGTCGGGAATGCCGCTGCAGGAGGCCATCCTGCGGATGATGCCGGATTCCTCGGAGGCCTCGGCGGACGAGGACACCGACGGCCTGGTCGAGCGGTCGCTGCAGGCCGAGCGCGGCGGTGTCGACGTGACGGCGACCGACCGGCCGGACACGCCGCCCGAGCCGCTGCCGCACGACCACGGCCCCGACCTCGACGAGGAGCACGACCACGTCCACGGGCACCTGCACGCCCACGGACGCGACGAGTTCGTCTACCCGGAATGGGATTCGGTGGCCGGTCACTATCTGCGCGACTGGACCCTGGTGCGGCAGTGGCGGCCGTCGCCGCTGGTGAAAGCCCGGGCCGACCGAAGCCATCGGGGCGCGCTGGCCCGGCACGGTCACCTGCTGCCGAGGATGGTCGGTGAGCTGGAAAGGGTGCGCCCGGCGGGCCGTGACTTCGTCCGCCGCAGCCGCCACGGCGACGACCTCGACCTCGACGCCTGCATCGAGGCGCTGATCGACCTGCGCACCGGCGTCGAGCCGAGCGACCGCGTCTTCGTCAGCGTCCAGGAACGCCGCCGCGACGTGGCGGTGGCGGTCGCGATCGACCTGAGCTCGTCGACCGCCGAACGCCTGCCCGGCACGACTCCGCCGAAACGCATCCTCGACCTTCAGCGCGACGCCGTCTCGTTGCTGCTGGAGGCACTGGACCGGATCGGCGACGGCTACGGCATCTACGGCTTCTCCGGCGGCGGCCGCGACGACGTCCGCGTCTCGGTCGTCAAGGGCCTCGACGAGCGCCGCACCCCGGCGATGGTCCACCGTCTGGCCGGCCTGGTCCCCGACCACACCACCCGCATGGGGCCGCCGATCCGTCACCTGACATCGTTGCTGCGCCGCGCCGACGCAGCGACGAAGATCCTGCTGATCGTCTCGGACGGCCGCCCCTACGACCTCGACTACGGCCAGCAGTACGGCGACCCGGCCGTCCTGTCCTACGCCGTGGCCGACACCGCGAAGGCGCTGCAGGAGGCCCGCGCGCTCGGCGTACGCCCCTACCTGGTGACGATCGACCCGGCCGGCGGCGACTACCTGAGCGAGATGGCCGACCCGCAGGAATACCACGTCATCAGCGACGCCCTGGACCTGCCGAACGCCTTGGCCTCCCTCTACCTGGTCGCCCGCGCCGCCTCCTGACCGGTGGCACCGTGCCGGCGGAGGTGGCGTTCTGCCTCCGGCGCCACAACACGATGGCCTACGAGCCCGCGCCCGGCCACTTCACCTTCGACCCGGAAAGCCCGCCCGCCCGGGCTCTGCCGGCCCTGTTCCGGAATCCGTAGGGACGGCCGCCCGCACGATCCCGCGTAGCCAGCGGTGGCCCGGGTCGGAGTCGACGTGCGGGTGCCAGGCCATCCGGTAGGACAGGGTTTCGATCTCCGGCGGGGCCGGCACCACCGACAGCCGGTCGCGGCCGGCCAGCGACGGCACCAGCAGCGACGGCAGGGTGACCATCAGCGCCGTGCCCGGCAAGGTCAGCGGCGCCACCGCGTGGAACGGCAGGATCGACGCCACATCGCGGGGTGTGCCGCGGGCGGCCAGCACCCGGTCGATCGCCGGCTGGGTGCCCGCCGTGACGTCGATCGCCACGTGGCGGCATCTGAGGTAGTCGTCGAGGGTGACCGCCGAGCGCCCGGCCAGCGGATGGTCGTGGGCCACCACGCAGACGAACCGGTCGGTGAACAGTTCGAGAGTGCGCAGCGGCGGCGGAGGCTGCGCGCCGAAGAAGGCCAGGTCGAGGTCGCCGACGGCGAGGTCGTCGAAGATGCGGGGGTGCCAGGCCGTGAAGCGTATGGTCGCGAGCGGCGCCTCCGACGCGACCCGCCGCACCAGCGCGGGCCCGACCACGGCCGTCGCGTAGTCGCTGCCGGCCAGCCGGATGGCGCGGCGATAGTCAGCCGGGTGGAAGGAGGAGCCCGCGAAGAGCTCGTCCAGCTGCGGCACCAGCACCGCGAGCTGGGACCGCACCCGCTCGGCCCGTGGCGTCAGCCGGTAGTCGCGGGTGGCCCGCACGAGCAGGTCGTCGTCGAGGACGCGCCGTAGCCGCTGGAGGGCCCGGCTCATCGCCGACTGGCTCAGCCCGACGCGCTCGGCCGCCCGCGATATGTTGCGCTCCTCGAGCAGCGCGTGCAGGGCGGGCAGCAGGTTGAGGTCGACGTTCTCGAGATGCGCCCGGTGCATATCGCAATTGTAGATTCTGCATGGCGCGCAGACCCCAAACGGGTGCACGCTGATTACATGCCTGATTCGAAGGTCATCATCGTTACGGGAGCCTCCAGCGGCTTCGGCAACCTGGCCGCCCGCGCGCTCGGCCGCCGCGGTCACATCGTCTACGCCGGCATGCGGGAGACCGCGGGACGTAATGCTGACAAGGTCGACGAGCTGCGGCGGCTGTCCGCGGCCGAGAGCATCGACGTGCGCGGCATCGAGATGGACGTGCAGGACCAGGACTCGGTCGACGCGGCGATCGCGCGGATCACCGCCGAGCAGCAGCGGATCGACGTGGTCGTGCACAACGCCGGACACATGGTGCTCGGGCCGACCGAGGCGTACACGCCGGAGCAGCTGGCCGAGCTCTACGACATCAACGTCATCAGCACCCAGCGGGTCAACCGCGCGGTCCTGCCGCTGCTGCGACGCCAGGGCAGCGGCCACCTCGTGTGGATCGGCAGCTCCAGCACCCGCGGCGGCCACCCGCCGTTCCTGGCTCCGTACTTCGCCGCCAAGGCGGGCATGGACGCGCTCGCCGAGAGCTACGCCGCGGAACTCGTCAAGTTCGGCATCGGCACCACGATCGTCGTGCCCGGCGCCTACCCCAGCGGCACCAACCATTTCCTCCATGCGTCGCCGCCTGGTGACCCGGCCCGCGCGGCCGAGTACGACGAGGCCTACGGGAAGCTCCGTGAAGAGATGGCGGCGCGGCTCGAGGGCATCTTCCCGGCCGGCCGGGGCGTCGAGGAGGTCGCCGACGAGATCGTGCGGGTCGTCGACCGGCCGGCCGCCGAGCGGCCCTATCGTGTTCACATCGATCCGAGCCGGGACGGCAGTGAGGTCGTGTCGGCGGTCTACGACCGCATCCGCGCCGAGTTCTACCATCGCATCGGCATCGCGGAACTTCTGAACGCCAACCCCAGCCTGTGAAGGACGGAGATTTCATCATGACAGAGCAGCAGGTCGCGATCGTCACGGGCGGTTCGCGAGGCATCGGACGCGCGACCGGGGTCAAGCTCGCGGCCCAGGGCGCCGCCGTGGTCGTCGGCTATGCGGGCGGCGCGGCCGAGGCCGCAAAGGTGGTCGACGAAATCACCGCGGCCGGGGGCCGGGCCGTCGCCGCGGGCGCCGACGTCGGCGACGAGAAGGCGGTCGCCGCCATGTTCGACCTCGCCCAGGAGACCTTCGGCGGCGTCGACGTGGTGGTCAACTCGGCCGGCATCATGCCGCTCACCACGATCGCCGAGCTCGACCTCGAGGTGCTCGACCGCATCTACCACACCAACACCCGCGGCGCCTTCGTCGTGCTCCGCGAGGCGGCCCGCCGGCTGCGGGACGGCGGCTCGATCGTGACGATCTCCACGTCGCAGGTCGGTCTGCTGTTCCCGACCTACGGGCCGTACGTGGCGAGCAAGGCCGGGATCGAGGCGATGTCCACAATCCTGGCCCGCGAGTTGCGCGGCCGGAACATCACGGTCAACTCGGTGGCGCCCGGCCCGACCGCCACCGACCTGTTCCTCAACGGCAAGGACCAGGCGACCATCGACCATTTGGCGAAGCTGCCGCCGCTCGAGCGCCTGGCCGAGGCCGGCGACATCGCCGACGTCGTCACCTTCCTGACCGGGCCGCAGGGCCACTGGGTCAACGGCCAGGTCGTCCGGGCCAACGGCGGAATCATCTGACACCCCGACACGACAAGGGCCGAGAGTTCGCTCTCGGCCCTTGCCCGTACGCGTTCAGGACCGGAAGAACTCCAGCAGTTCGGCGTTCACCAGGTCGGCGTACGGGTAGTGGCGGTCCTCGAACGCCTGCGGTTCCATCTGAATTCAAGGATTCCGGCTGCGTATGGTGGGACATGACGACCATCGAACTCACGTGCTTCCGGACGATCGGTAGCCGGCTGGGCCCTATGGCCGCTGGGCGCGGATGAGGAAGCGGTGCGAGCGGGCGCGGAACTCGCCCTGTTCGTGGACGCGTCGCAGCGCTTCCTCGTATTTCCCGACGGTGAAGTCCGGCACCTGCCACGCCACCGCCCGCAGCTGGAAGACCAGCGCGCCGACGTCGTGGAAGACGAAGTCCGGCCGCTCCTGGATGCGGTCGGTGACCGTCAGCCCGGCCTCGGTCAGCCGGGTCGTCGCCGTGGCGGCATCCCAGACCCGGTCGTACGCGGGCGGCGCGCCCAGCGCGGCGTTGATCTCCGCGCAGTCGTCGCTGCCGACCTGCTGCGTGAGAAGTACGCCGCCGGACTGGAGAACCCGCGCCACCTCACCCGCGTCGAGCCGACCGTGCCGGTTGAGAACCAGGTCGACCGACTCGGAGTCGACCGGCAGGCTTGCGTCCGGGGCGTAGCGGACGTCGATGCCGGGCACCGCGCGGGCCACCGCCAGGTTGGGCTCCCAGCCCTCGGTCGCGATCGTCCCCGGCGGCAAGGGGCCCAGCGAGGCCAGCAGCTCGCCGCCGCCGGTGTCGAGGTCGAGCACGGCCGTGCTGCGGGCGACCAGCGCCCGGGCCATGTCCGGGTAGGACCAGGACGGATCGGAGCCGGTGGCCCGCCCGGCCAGCCAGCCGAAGTCCCACCCGCGCAGCGGCACCGCCACCGCCTCGGCGACCAACTCGTCGTACGTCATCGGCGGACCCCTCGGAAGACGGCGCCGGCGATCGGACCGTGTCCACGATGCGATCCTTCCGCACCGATCAAGCGGTTTTCGCGGCCTCCGCCCGGTAATCCGGGGCGTTCTCGAAGTAGTGGGTGTTGTCGTAGCCCAGGTACTTGAAAATGCGGTTCTGCACCGAGAGGAGGTGCAGCGGTGTGCCGTCGGCCGCGAAGTGCTGGACGATCGTGTTCTGCGGGACGTAGAGGGTGTCGCCCTTGGTGATCTCGTGCCGGGTCGGTTCCTTGGCGATGCGGGCGTAGTAGCGCTCGGCGATCTCCGCCTCGACCTCCCAGTGCAGGGAGTAGCCATCGCCTTCGAGCACGTAGACGACCTCGTCGGCCATCTTCCAGTATCTGCCGGAGCGGCTGCCGGCGTCGATCTTCTGCTCCTGCACGTCGACCGAGAACTGGCGGTGGTCGGTCTGCTCCTTGGAGTTCATCACCCGGATGTGGCCCATCGGGGTGGTCTCCCACGTGCCGTCCTCGGCCGCGACGACCTTCTTGCGGTCCATCACGCCGGGGGTCCAGATGCGGGTCCAGTCCTCGCGGTCGCCGAACTCGCCGGGGCGGTCGATCGGGCCGCTGCGGCCCTGCTGGATCAGGCCCATGAACATCCAGGTCGACTTCGCCTTCATGACCAGGCAGACGGCGCGCTCGTCGTACGGGTTGTAGTGCCGGTGCACCGAGTCGGTGTGCACGAACACCAGGTCGCCCTGCTTCCAGTCGTATTTCTGGTCGTCGTGGATCTCGTAGCCGCGGCCCTCGAGGATGTAGAACGCGGCCTCGTTCTGGTGGCCGTGGCCGCGGTTGGCGCTGTCCGGCGGGAGCTCGACGAAGTGGATCTGCACGGTCTGGGTGAGGAACGGGTCGTCGCCGGGGCCGATCCGCCACCACGTACGGGATTTGGCCGAGTCACCGGAGTGCGCGGCGCTGTCGCCGGTGTCGACGACGACGGAGTCGTCGCGGACCCGCTCGGCGGCGAGCTGATCGCGCCGGAAGTGGTTGAGCCCGTAGGTCTCCGAGTCCAGGCCCCGGACGAAGGTGCGTCCCTTACCCATGCTGGCTGCTCGCTTTCTCTTGCTTGACGACAGGGCGTCAGTATAGGACTGATGGTCTAACCATTCCAGAGGAGTCACGATGGGAAACCTTCATCTCAGCATCGCGACGACGGATTACGACCACTTCCGCGACTTCCGCCTCGGCACGGTCACCGCGCAGGGCATCGACCACACCTGGTCGGTTCTCGGCCACCACGAGGTGTTCGCCCGTTTCACCGCCCACCGCGAGTGGGACGTCGCCGAACTGTCGATCGCCAAGTTCTCGGCCCAGGTCACCCGGGACGACCCGGACATCGTCGGCCTGCCGGTGGTCTGCTCGCGGCTGTTCCGCTTCAGCTCGTTCTACGTCAACCGGAACAGTGGCATCCGCACGATCGAAGACCTGCGGGGCAAGCGCGTGGGCTCCCCGGAGTGGGCCCATTCGGCCGCCGTCTACATGCGAGGGTGGATGCACAACGAGGCCGGCGTGAAGCTCGACGAGGTGCATTGGTGCCAGGCCGGCGCGAACGCGCCGGGCCGCGAGGAGAAGGTTGAACTCGCGCTTCCGGACGGGGTGCGGCTCACCCGCGTACGCGATCGCTCGCTCTCCGACCTCCTGGCAGCCGGCGACATCGACTGCGCCATCATCGCGCGGCCGCCGGACTGCTTCCTTCAGGGTCACCCGGACGTCGTGCGGCTCTATCCCGGCTACCAGGACATGGAATCCGAGTACTACGAACAGACCCACGTCTGGCCGATCATGCACCTGATCGCGATGAAGCGGTCGGTCATCGAGGATCACCCGTGGGTCGCGCGGAACCTCTACAACGCGTTCCTGGAGTCGAAGAACCGCAGCGTGGAGCGGCTTCTCGACCCGGCCGTGTCGCGCTATCCGCTGCCGTGGCTCGCGACCTACGGACGGCAGATGCGCGAGCGGTTCGGGGGAGACCCGTTCCCGTACGGCATCGAGGCGAACCGTCCGACCTTCAGCCAGCTGCTGACGTACGCCCATCAGCAAGGCATCGCCCACAAACTGGTCGACCCCGAGGAGGTCTTTCCGGTGGGCATCATGACGAAGGTGGTGGTCTGACGGCGTACGGAAAGCGGCCGGGCGAACCGCCCGGCCGCCGCCGGAACGCTCAACGCTTGTGGTTGTGGCTCCGGCCCTGCTTGACCGCTTCCTCGAGCACCAGCTGGGCGTCCTCGGGAGTCAGCTGCACGGCGTGCCGCTCGATGTTGTGCAGGCGCAGCGTGCGCAACAGCCCGGTGTCCTGGATCGCCAGGTAGCGCGAGGTGTCCTCCTGGTCGAGGTTGAAGTGCTGGTGCCAGGCCCAGCGCGGCGGGGCGAAAAGCGTGCCCTCCTGCCACTCGACCGCCTCGATCGGCTCGTCGTCATAGTTGATCAGCGAGAAGCCGTGGCCCTTGACCACGTAGAGGTAGGCCTCGGTGGTGTGCCGGTGGCGCACCGAGTTGCGGCCCGGCATGAGTTCGGAGATGTGCGCGCCCAGCACCTCGTAGTCGGCGAGGTCGAAGTAGTGCCCCTTGTTCTTGCGCCACGGGCGGGCCGGCAGCTCCATCTTGCGCAGGTCGTCCTCGACGACCAGGCCGGTGATCGGCGGGTGCTGCTTGTTGAACTCGTCCCGGGCCGCGATCTCCGAGGAGTCCTGGTTCTTCTTCTCGGACGAGAGCACGCCTTTGAGATAGTCGTCGCGCATGGGGCCTCCTGGATAATGGTCAGTCCATTAGACAGTCAAGCTTTCGCCGGCAAGCGTGTCAACAGGTGCCGCCACATCGTCTCGACGTTGAACCCGCCCCCGAGATCGGGCAGCGCGGCCAGGTCGTCGTCGCTGATCGCCCGCGGGGTGCCGCCGGCCTGGCGCACCGCTAGCGTCATCCGGGCCAGCGTGTCGACGGCGAGGGCCTGCAGCACCGCGGTCTTCACCGCGGTGTCGGGATCGCCGCCGGCCACGCTCACCAGGCCGTGCCCGCGCAGGATCACCACCGGCCGGTCGCCGAGCGCGTCGACCATGGCATCGGCGAGCTCGTCGGTCGTGACCAGAGCCGAGCGGTCCCAGACCGGAATGCCGTCGGCCGCCATCCGCGCGCCCGGGATGTCGTACGAGCCATAGATCGGCAACAGTGGCTCGTCGAGCAGCGAGGCTGTTACCACAGCCGGAGGATGGGCATGGACAACGACTGTGGATCGGGGGTGCCGGCGCAGCACCGCCCGGTGGATGGGCAACTCGTTCGGGGCGCTCCAGCCGTTAAGTTGATCCGGCGTACCGGTCATCGGCACCCGCCGGATGTCGTCCGGCTCGGTCGCGGCGAGGCCCGCCTCTCGCGGGCCACGGCATCGTACGAGAAGATGGGAGGTCCCCTGACGCGCACTGATGTGACCCAGCACGTGTTCGACCAGTCCGCAGGCTGCCATCACCCGACAAGCGGTGGCAATCGTCGCCGTTATGTCTGACATGATGGGCACATTAGTGGACTGCTGGTCTAACCTTTAACGACTGAGCCCTTGTCCGTCCAGCGAAGGAATCAACATGAGCGAGGGTGTGGTGGCCCCCCGGGAGCCGGTCAAGGGTGACCCCCGGCTGTTCAAGACGGTGTCGTCCAACCGGATGTCCGAGGCGATCGTCGAGCAGATCCGCAACCTGATCCGCACCGAGCAGCTGCGCCCCGGCGACCGGCTGCCGAGCGAGCGTGACCTGGGCGAACAGATGGGCGTCAGCCGCGTCACGGTGCGCGAGGCGATGCGGGTGCTCGAGGCCGGCGGCCTGATCGAGATCCGGGTCGGCGCGCGCGGCGGGGCGATCGTGACGACGCCCAGCTCCAACAAGCTGGGCAGCGGGCTGGCCGATCTGATCAGCCTCTCGCCGCTGACCGCCGCCGAGGTGACCGAGGCCCGCCAGGTGTTCGAGCTCGGCATCATCCCGCTGGTGATCGCCCGCGCCGACGAACACGACATCTCCGACCTGCGGGAGATGGTCGCCCAGCATCAAGGCGCCCTGAAAAAGGGCGAATACAACATGCAGATGTCGGCCGCCTTCCACGTGAAGGTCGCGGCCTGCACGCACAACGCGGCGATCGAGATGCTGGTCCACTCGTTCCACGGGCCGTTACTCATGTCGCTGCGCGAGGCGCAGGTGGCGGCCCCGCTGATGGGCGTCCGCGGCACCAACGAGCACCGCGACTTCGTCGAGGCGGTGGCCCGGCGGGACGTCGAGAAGGCCGAGCAGATCATGCGGGCTCACCTCGACCGCACGGCGAGGCGGGTGAGCCGGACCAAGGCCGCCCGCGACAACGGCTGACCTTTCGGTCGGTGGGGCCGCCGCGCTTTGTGCGCGGCGGCCTTTTCCGTACGCGGAGGGGCCGCGCTTCACCCGCACCAGGCCGTTCCCGGCCTTTCGGCGGGGTGGTTGTGCCGCTTCCGTCGCCGTCGTCTTGCACCGCGCGCCGTCCTCTGGTCAAATGGTTAGACCATTACGAGGAGGTGCCGATGAGTGGTGACGACGTCGACCTGGTCGTGGTCGGTGCGGGGCCGGTCGGGCTCTACGCCGCCTACTACGCCGGGTTCCGCGGCCTGACGACCGCCGTGGTCGACTCGCTGCCCGAGCCCGGTGGGCAGGTCGCCGCGCTCTACCCGGAGAAGCTCATCCACGACGTCGCGGGCCTGCCCGGCGTCCGCGGCCGCGAACTGGTGCGCGCCCTGCTCCAGCAGGCCCGGACATACTCGCCGCGCTGGCTGCTCGGCGAGTCGGCCGACCAGATCGCCCGGCTCGACGACGGCCGGATCGAGCTGCACCTGAGGAGCGGGACGTCGCTGACCACCCGCTCGGTCGTGCTGGCCGCCGGCATCGGCACCTTCAAACCCCGCCCGCTGCCGGTCGGGGCCGAGTTCCTCGGCCGAGGCGTCGACTACTTCGTCACCGACCCGTCCTCCTACGCCGGGCACGACGTGCTCGTGGTCGGCGGCGGCGACAGCGCGGTCGACTGGGCGCTCACCCTTCAAGCCATCGCCAAGTCGGTCACCCTGATCCACCGCCGCGACCGGTTCACCGCCCACGAGGCGTCGGTGGCCGAACTGCACGGCTCGGACGCCCTCGTCCGCACGCCGTTCGTCCTCCACGCCCTCTCCGGCGACCGGTCGGTCGACCGAGCGATCCTGCGCGACACCGCCTCCGGCGAACTGCACGAGATCGACTGCACCCGGGTCGTGGCCGCCCTCGGCTTCACCGCCGACCTCGGCCCGCTGACCCGCTGGGGCCTGCAGATCGTCGACCGGCACATCGTCGTCGACTCGACGATGGCGACCGGCGTGCCCGGCGTCTACGCGGCCGGCGACGTCACCGAATACCCGGGCAAGGTCCGGCTCATCTCGGTCGGCTTCGGCGAGGCGGCGCTCGCGGTCAACAACGCGTACGTGGCGAGCGACCCGTCGGCCTCGCTGTTCCCCGGTCACTCGACCGCGACTGTTTGAGGAGTTCTGATGCCTTTCTTCGTGACCGGCGCGTGCCTCGACGTGCTCGACAAGTCGTGCATCGAGGAGTGCCCCGTCGACTGCATCTACGAGGGCGGCCGCAAGATGTACATCAATCCGCGCGAGTGCATCGACTGCGGCGCCTGCGAGGCGGTCTGCCCGGTCACCGCGATCGCCTCCGACCTCCCGCTGTCCGAGCCCGACCGGCCCTGGCGGGACGACAACGCGGCGTTCTTCGAGAGCGTGCTCCCGGGCCGCGACGCGCCGCTCGGGTCGCCCGGCGGCGCGGGTGACCTGGGCCGCATTGACGCGGACGCCCCGCTGGCCGCGGCGAGCTAAAAGTAAGATGTTTCTACTGTAGAAAGGGGGCTGCATGGCGAACCGGTCGGCGTCCTTCGGCCGGCACATGTTCAGCTCCCTCGCAGTTCCCAACTACCGATGGTTCTTCTTCGGCCAGCTCGCCTCGGTCATGGGCAACTGGATGCAGACGGTCGCCCAGTCGTTCCTGGTTCTCCAGCTCACCGGCTCGGGCACCGAACTCGGCCTCACCGTCGCCGCCCGCTACGCCCCGGTCTTCCTGCTCGGCCCGTGGGGCGGTGTCGTCGCCGACCGCATCGACCGCCGCAAGCTGATGTGCGCCACCCAGGTCGCCTCGGCGGTCCTGGCCGGCATCTTCGCGCTGCTGATCGGCACCGGCGCCATCCGGCTCTGGATTGTCTACGTCCTGGCCCTCGGCTTCGGCCTGGTCAATGTCTTCGACAACCCGGCACGCCAGTCGATGATCTCCGACCTGGTCGACCGTTCCCAGCTGTCGAACGCGGTGCTGCTCAACTCCATCACCATCAACGCGGCCCGCATCTTCGGCGCGGCGGCGGGCGGCGTCATCGCGGCCGGACTCGGACTGGCGCTCTGCTTCGCGCTCAACGGCGTGTCCTTCCTGATCGTCGTACTGACCATGCTGCTGATGGACAAATCAACGATCGCCAGGCCACCGCGGGCTCCCCGCGCTCCCCGCCAGATCCGGGACGGTTTCCGCTACGTCGCACACACCCCCGAGCTGCTCTTCCCGCTGCTGATGGTGGCCGTCGTCGGCATGCTCGCCTGGGAGTTCCAGGTCAGCCTCCCGCTGCTCGCCGGCACCACCTTCCACGGCGGCGCCGGCACCTACGGCGCGATGACGTCGGTGATGGGCGCCGGAGCGGTCGCCGGCGGGCTGGTCTCGGCGTCCCGCAAACACATCGGCACCCGGGCCCTGGCCCTCGCCGCGATCGGGTGGGGCCTCGCGATCACCGTCGCGGCTCTCGCCCCGACACTCCCGATCGAGTACGCCGTCCTCCTGTTCGTCGGCTACGGCAGCATCACGTTCAACTCGTACGGAAAAATCGCCCTGCAGCTGACCGCCAGGCCCGACATGCGGGGCCGCGTGATGGCCCTGTGGGCCCTGGCGTGGGTCGGCTCCACCCCGATCGGCGGCCCGATCGTCGGCTGGGTCGGCCAGAACCTGGGCGCCCGAGGCAGCCTGCTCATCGGCGGCATCCCGACGCTGGCCATCGGGCTCGTCCTCTACCCGATGCTGTCCCGCCTCGACCGCCCGGCCGACCTGTCAGTACCGTCCCCGGGCGCCCCCGCGTCGTAGGGCTTCGGCCTGGCCGCGCTGTGCTGGTGTCGGCTCGATCGCCGTTCAGCTCGCGCGCGACGCGGGCGCGTACGTCATCGACGCTCGCCGGGCCCGATCGCCGCGATGCCGTCCGGGACTCGGCCCACGCGCCTTCGCGACCTGGCAGCCGGCACGAAAACATCGGGGGATCAACGTGCTCGTCGGCGACGTTCTCGAACGGCTGACCGCGCGCGGGCGTCCGGTGGCACCATCGCCGCGCGGAGATTACGGCCGAACCGGCTTCTTGGTGGTCGCGCCCGACCGGGGTCCGGCTCGCCGACTGGCTCACCCCGTCTGCGGCGGCTGCCTCGGGCCCGGTGGTCGGTGACGTGCGACCGCTCGCCGAGGCGGCTCTAGCGGGCCGGTGACACGACGCGGAAGACCGGGAAGCCGGGGGCCGCCGCCTCGATGTCGGCCGTGGGGGAGTCCGCCTTGAGGCCGTCGAAGAAGGCGCCCGTCTCCCACGCCCATTTGCGCAGGTAGAGCCGGATCAGCGGCTCCTTGTCAACATCCGCGATCTCGATCGGGGTGAAGGGTTCGACCCGTCGGCCCAGGCGCAGTTCGCCTTCGCCGGCGACCCTCAGGTTGCGGACCCATTCGGTGTGGCCGCGGGGCGCCAGCAGGTAGCGGGAGCCCTCGTACGTGAACATGTTGATGATTGTGGTGCGGGTCTGGCCGCTCTTGCGGCCGCGCACCGCCAGGACGCGGCTGCCGAGGAGGCTGACGCCGCGGTTGGTGAGCCATTTGGTGACGGCGTTGAAGATCTGGGCGGTGCGGTCCGGGGCCAGGTAGCGCATGGTGGTCTCCCCACTAATCGAGAGCAGTGCTCTCTCCTGTGACCAGTGAACACCCCCCGGTGTTCCAAGTCAAGAGCACTGCTCTCTCAGGGGAGCGGGTGTCAGGCCGGGCGGCCCCAGAGGTAGCCCTGGCCGTAAACGGCGCCGAGCGCGGCCAGCGTCGCGCGTTCCTCCTCGGTCTCGACGCCCTCGGCGATCAGTGCCGCGCCGATCTCGTGCGCGAACCCGACCAGCGAGCGCGCCAGCGCCCGCCGCACCGGGTCGCTGTGGATGCCGCGGACCAGCGAGATGTCGAGCTTGATGGTGTCGGGGCGCAGCTGCAGGATGTGGCTGAGGCTGGCGAAGCCGGCGCCCGCGTCGTCGACCACGATGTTGATGCCGGCCGTGCGCAGCGGCAGCAGGTCGGCGTTGAGCTTCTGGTAGTCGGCGATCGGCGTGTGCTCGGTGATCTCCACGCCGAGGTTGGCGTCGGGACGGCTGAGCAGCAGTTCCTGAGTGCGCGGGTCGGCGACCGTGGCCGCCGACAGGTTGAGCCCGAGCCAGATGCCGGGCGGCAGCGAGTCGATCTGCTCGAGCGCCTTGGACAGGGCCAGCAGCTCGAGTTCGAGGCCGAGCCCGCACGCCTCGGCGGCGGCGAACGCACGGTCGGGCGTCGCGAACACTGCCGGGTCGAAACGGGCCAGCGCCTCGTACGCCACGATGACGCCGTCCTGAAGGCGTACGACCGGCTGCACCACCGACCGGGCCGCGCCGGCGGCCAGGATCTGCCGCACCACCGTCTCGTTGCGGGAGGCCTCGCGCCGCGCGTGCGCGGCGGGGCTCCCGAGATGCTCGGCGATCAGGTCGGCGGCGAGCCCGAGCGGCCGCAACGCGCTCTCGTCGAGTGCGGGGTCGGGCAGCAGACCGGCGCAGCACACCATGCCGTCGAGGCCGTCCAGCGGGACCCCGGCGACCCAGCCGAGGCCGAGGTGCCGGGCGTCCGGGATGATCGTGGGGAGCGCGAAAGCGCTGGGAAGCGGGACGGGACCGCCGTTGACGATCACCTGGTCGCCGGAGACCAGCCAGGCCACGTCGGCCGCGAGGTGTTTGCGCGCCAGCCCGAGAAGCCGGTCGAGCTGCGGATCGGACTTGTGCACCATGAGCGCCTGGTCGGCCTCCGCAACCGCAATGGTCTCCATCTGCGCCTCTCCTGGTCCCGCGTTCGGGTCAGGTTCTTCGATCGACAGCCGGAGGCGTTTGTTGAGTGCCGACAATACTCGGGTTTCGATCAGGCGCCGCCCGGCCCTTATCCGTTCATTGTTCCTCCCCGGAGACTCGCGTGATCAGTTCTCGCAGCTTTCGGATCTCTTCGGCCAGTGCGGTGTCGCCGGCCGGGGTGAGGGTGACCCAGGTGCGGCCGCGGCGGCCCTCGTAACCCTTCTCGACCGCGATCAGCCCGGCCGTCTCGAGGACGCCGAGGTGCTTGGACAGGTTGCCGGCGGTCAGTTCCAGCTGGGCGCGCAGATAGCCGAACTCGACCCGCCGGGCCTCGTGGGCGATGGTCAGGATGCCGAGCCGGACCCGTTGGTGCACCACGTCGTCCAGCCCGAGGGCCGGATGGGTCTCGGTCATCGCTGCCGCCGCCGGGCCAGGGCGAAGCCGGCCGCGCCGAGCAGCAGCAGGGTGCCGTTGATGACCTGCTCCGGCACCCAGAACGTGCGGGTGCGGTCGCCGTGACCGACCCAGCCGAAGTTGATCGGCACGAGCACGAACAGCAGGTAGATGACGGTGAAGAGCAGCAGTGCGGTGTTTCGCTCGAGTCGCGCCAGCACCAGCAGGGCGATGCCGATGATGCCGGCCGGTGCGATCAGGCGGTCGAGGACCATCACCCAGGCCGGGTACGGGTGGGCCGGTACGGGGTGGGTGTCGAAGTAGTGCCCCACCCACAGATAGACCCCGGTGAACAGGACGGTCAGGGCGGCGCCGGTTATCGCGTACGGCAGGACGCGCGCGCCCAGCCCCCGCGACCGTGCGACCCGCATGTAGGCGTACGCGATGGCCGCGTAGGACAGCATCAGCGCGGCCGGCCAGTAGTAGAGCACGCCCCAGCGCTTGAACTGGCAGGCGCCGTCGGGCCTGCAGTGCACGTACATGAAGTGAGTGTCGAAGGGGATCGCCAGGAACGTCACCCCGGCCAGGACCGCCAGCGTCACCCAGGTGAGCCGCTGGTCGAGGCGCACCTGGCGGGCCAGGGAGCGCGTCTCGGCCAGCATCCGGCGAGGTTCGGACATCGAATCTGTCGTCATGCCAACAGGTTTCCATCGCCAACCAATTTGCGCAAGTGCAGTTTCGGGGCCGGAATCAGTCGCAGCGCGGGCAGCATCGCGGCGGCGGCGAGCAGGAACGTCCAGCCGTACCCGATCGAGGTGACCGTCAGCCCGGCCGCGAACGCGCCGGCCGCCATGCCCAGGTCGTAGGCGATGTTCCAGACCGCGCTGACCGTGTCCTCGCTGCCGGCCGGCGCCTCGGCGTACATCAATGCGAGCGTGGTGTTCTGCAGGATGCCGAAGCCCGCCCCGAAGAGCACGGCCCCGCCGAGAAGCATCGGCACGGAGCCGGTGCAGGCCAGGGCGGCCATCCCGGCGGCGCTCGAGACCAGACCCGGAGCCAGCATCCGGCGCAGGCCGCGGCGGTCGCCGAGGCGACCGGCGACCCACCGGGCGACGGTTGCGGCCGCGGGCTGCAGGAGCAGAGCGAGCGCGACGATCCAGCCGGGCCTGTCGGCGCCGGCCAGCGGGAGGTACGTCACGAGCACGCCGACGGCCGCAGTCGACGTGGCGAACAGTGCGGCCGGGCGGTTCAGCGACGGTTGCCGCAGGCCGGCCAGGATCCCGGCCGAGGCCGGTGTCGCCGAGGCCCGGGCCGGCAGGGCGGGCACCGACACCAGCGCGAGCAGGGTGGCGACGGTGGTGACCAGGAAGACCGGCGAGAAGCCCCAGCGGTCGGCGGCCCAGACCCCCGCGGGCAGCGCCAGCAGACCCGAGACCCCGCTCACCAGGCCGACGAACGCCAGTCCCTCGCCCCGCCGGTCGGCCGGTATCAGGGCCGCGGTCAGGGCCCCTCCGGCGACCGTGCAGATCGCGAAGCCGAAGCCGCGGACGACCGACACCGCCAGGATCAGCGCCGGGGCCGGGCCGAGCAGCAGGAACAGCGTCGGCAGGCCGAGCAGGGTGAGCCCGGCTGTCAGCGCCCACCGGTAGCCGATCCGGGCGACCAGCCGCGGTGTGCCGAGTTCGCCGACGACCGTGGCCACCAGCAGGGCGACCGTGGCCGACCCGGCGGACTGCGGGTTGAAGAGGGGGACCACCGACAGCGGCAGGTAGAAGCCGATGGCCCCGCCCAGGATCGACACCGAGCGGACCAGGAGCGGGCGGGAGACGAAGCTGCTCATGGGTATGACGCTAGGAGCCGACCAGCCCACTGATAAGGTCCAGTTTCATGCCCGTCGAGTGGGCCGGTTCGGGCCCCGAACTGCTCGTGACGATCGACCGCGCCGGCCGGTCCGGCCTCCGTGCGCAGTTGGAGGAGCAACTCCGTACGGCAATCCGCACCGGCCGTCTGGCCGGCGGCGAGCCTCTGCCCTCCTCCCGCGAGCTGGCCCGGACCCTGGGTCTGTCCCGCGGGCTGGTGCAGGACTGCTACGCCCAGCTGCAGGCCGAGGGCTACCTCACAAGCCGCGCCGGATCGGCGACCCGGGTCGCGGCGACCGCGGCCGGCCTCAGCCGGCCACCCCGGAACCCGCCGCCGGCCAGGGGATTCGGGGTCGCCGACTTCGCGCACGGCGTGCCCGACCTCGGACTCGTGCCCCGCGAGGACTGGGCCTGGGCGGTCCGCGAAGCCTGCCGCACCGCGCCCAACGCCGCCTTCGGCTATGGCGAACCGGCCGGCGCGCGCCCGCTCCGCGAGGTGCTGGCGTCCTATCTGGGCCGCGTACGCGCGGTCGCAGCGACGGCCGACGACCTGATCATCTGCTCGGGCATGCAGCAGTCGCTGAATCTGGTGCTGGCCATGCTGGCGGACGTGACCGTCGCCTTCGAGGACCCCGGCCCCGGGCTGCCGACCGGAACCGGCGTGCCGGTACCGGTCGACGAGGACGGCCTGGACGTGGCGGCGTTGCGGCGCACCGGCGCCCGGGCGGTCCTGGTCACCCCGGCCCACCAATGGCCGACCGGCGTCGTGCTCACCGGCCCGCGACGCCGGGAGCTGATCGCCTGGGCCCGCGACTGCGACGGCGTCATCGTCGAGGACGACTACGACGCCGAGTTCCGCTACGACCGCGACCCGGTCGGCTCGCTGCAGGGCCTCGCCCCCGACCACGTCGTCTCCCTCGGCACGGTCAGCAAGTCGCTCGCGCCCGCGCTGAGACTCGGCTGGATCGTCGCGCCGACCCGCCTGCTCGGGCCGCTCGCCCGCGCCAAGTGGCTGGCCGACCGCGGCACCCCCGGCATCGACCAGCTGGCCCTGGCCGGCCTGATCGAGTCGGGCCGCTACGACCGCCACCTGAGGCGGGTGCGGTCCGAGTACGCCGCCCGCCGCCGGACCCTCGTCGATGCCCTGGCCCGGCACGCCCCGCAGGTCGCGGTCACCGGCCTGGCCGCCGGTTTCCATGCTGTCGTGCATCTGCCGCCCGGCGTCGGCGAGGACCACGTCATCGATGCGGCGGCCGCCCGCGGCGTCGGCCTGTACGGCATGAGGAGCCTGCGCCACCGCGGAGAGCCGGCGCCGGGGCAGCTGATCCTGGGCTTCGGCAACACGCCCCGCGGCCGCATCGAGCCCGGCATCGCCGCGATCGCCGACCTGATCGGCTCAAAGTGATCCAGATCCCTGTCCCTGAACCCGGCCCGGCCGGCCGCGTCCTCCTCAGTAGACACAGCTGCACCTACTTGAGGAGAGACCCGGATGGACAAGAACCTCCAGCGGCGTACCGTGCTCGCCGCGATGGCCGGCGGCACCGTCGCCGCCGCGACGGGCGCCGGGCCGGCCATGGCCGCGCCCGCCGCCGCGCCCGAGAGGTTGAAGGGTTACACGCTGCCGCTGAGCGCGCGCGGCGTGGCCAACCTGGCCGGCAAGCCGCCGTGGAACTACGTCGGCGACGCGGTCGGCGCCGAGTTCTGGACCCGGCCCGACGCCGCGGCGGCCTCGCTGCCCACCGGCCTCGACCCCGACCCGGCCAACCCGGGCCACGGATACGCCGTCTTCATCGACTGGCAGTTCGCGGCCACCTCGGACGACTACCTCGACCCGACGTTCAGCCAGTACTCCGAGTTCCTGCTGCTGATGGACGCCTCGTACCAGGGCACCGCGGTGGCCTGGTGCCCGTTCATCTGGGTCGACAACGACGCCTCGCTGGCCCGCGGCTGGGTGCAGGGCTTCCCCAAGAAGATCGGCCAGATCAGGCAGACCCGGGCCTTCGCGGTCGACAGCCTGGCCGGCCCGATCGTCGGCAAGAGCGGCCGGTTCGGCGCGACCATGTCCGCGGGCGGCCGTCGCCTCGCCGAGACCACGGTCACCCTGGACCACACCGCGGACCGCCTGCCGGCCCTCACCCGGCCGATCGTCAACCTGCGGCACTTTCCGCAGCTGGCGCTGTCCGGCCAGGACACCCCGCCGGTCCACGAGCTGACCATGTCGGTCCTCGACAACCTGAAGATGGCCAACACCTGGGTCGGCTCCGGCGACCTGCACTTCTTCCCGGCCCCGCGCGAGGAACTCGCCGACCTGGGCCCCACCCGGGTCGGCGTCGGCTTCCGCGGCTCCCTCTCCTACACCGTCAACGACCTGAAGATCCTCTGACGCCTCGGCAGGCCGAGACGCCGAAACTCACAAGAACCACCGAATCGGCCGATCAAATTCGCTCTATGAGCCGGCATATCAATCCATTTCGAACAACCTGCAATCCGCAGACAGGGTAACGCAGTCGGCTGCGACACGAATGAACGTTGCTGATAGCTGACAGCTAGGAGACCATGATGACAGGGAGGTCGTCATGGCACAGAACTCCGAAACGGTTTACCACCCCGGCCCCCGCATTGTGGTGACCAGCCGGCGCATCGAGACCACCGGCGGTCGCTTTCTGGTCCGCGATCTGGACGAGTTCCAATGTGTCTACCAGGGTTACCCCGGCCGGCGGATCGCGATGATCTGCGCCGCGGTGGAACTGGCCGTCGCGGTGATCGCGGCGGCACTCGCCGGTGCGGCCTCGATCGCGATCGCCGGACTGGTCGTCGCGGCGGCGATGGGTGCGGCGATCCGGGCGCTCGGTCGCGGCAAGCGGGGGTGGATGGTGCTGCTCGCCGAGCATCGCGGCCACCCGGTGGCGCTGTTCAGCAGTCAGAATCAGCAGGAGTTCGAGCAGATCCGGCGGGCGGTCCTCCGGGCCGTGGAGGCGGACGCTGCCTCCCGATTGGTAGCCGGGCACGAGATCATGGTGGCGGCAACGTTGTCCGGGCGTTCCGTATCATCTCGATCGCCTCGTCGCCCGTCCGGCCGTAGGTGAGCAGATCCTGCATGATGGCCCGGAAGAGGCTGTCCTCGACCGGGCTCATCTGCAGGCTGGACGCGCCGGCGGCGGCCTCGACGTAGAGCACGTCGTCATGCCCCGGCGTGTCGAACTGCAGAAGTTCGAACGTGCCGCCCAGGCCGGAGTGGTGCGCGAGGTCCATCGGGGTGACCGCGATGGTGTAGACCTCGGGTTGCCGCTCCGCCAGGTCGAGAACGTGGTCGATCTGCCGGCGCAGGCAGTCCGGGCCACCGACCGGGCGGTGCAGCACCGACTCGTCGATCACCGCGACGATCCGGGGCGGGTGGGGCCGGGTGAGCCGCTCGCGGAACTCCTGCTGCCGGTCCATCCGCAGCTTGACCCGGGACAGTACGTCCTCATGATCGGGGCTGCGGCGCATCGACAGGGCGGTGATCGCGCGGGCGTATTCCTCGGTCTGGAGAAGACCGGGGAAGAACAGGATCTGCCAGATATTGATGACCGACGCTTCGTATTCGTACGCGACGAAGCGTTGGAAGTCACCCTCCAGCCGATGCTTGCTGTACCACTGTCGGGCCCGGGACACCCTGGACAGGCGGGCGAGGGTCGCGACCTCGCCCTCGGCGACACCGTAATAGGAGAGCAGCGCCCGCAGCTCGAACGGCTGGACGGTGACCTCGCCGTTCTCGATGCGGTTGAGCTTCGAGGTGGACCAGCCCGTGTGCTCGGCGACGGTCGCCGAGCTCAGCTCACTGGCCTCGCGGAGCGCCTTCAGGCGGGAGCGGACCAGCTCCCGGGCCACGGTGGGACCGACGTCCGCATCGGATCCGGCGGACGGGTCACGCGAGCCCGGCCTAGCCACGGTCACTCCGCTCGTCCTCCCGTACCCATCGTGAAATCGCTGTGCGCAAACAGCGAATTGCATATTCCGATGACTCTATCGCATCGCAATAGCGATTTTTGAATTGCTGGGCCGAGTGTCGGCGGTGCGACGGTCGGCGCTTATACACCAAGCTGGATTCCGGGTACTGTAAGTGATCAGCTGGCTCCAACGACGGAGCTGTCGCCCAGGAGCGCGGCGCCCACCGGCGACCGCGCCTCTTCCAAGGCCTCGCGTGACGGGTGGCTGTCCCGCGCGTGAGTCCTTGCTGTTGCTTGCGGGAGGGGCAATGACTGACCGGCACGAACTCCAGTGGCGGACGAGTTCCAGGAGCGGCGGAGGCAACTGCGTGGAGGTCGCCTTCGACGCAGACCTGGTGCACCTGCGCGACTCCAAGGACCCCTCGGGACCGGTGCTGACCGTCGACCGGGCGGCCTTCCGGGACTTCATCGCCTTCGTCGTCGAGAACGGCGCAAGCGAGGGCTAGCACCGGACGGCTCCTCACCACTCGCGGCTGATCGTCTCCAACAGCGCCCGCGCGTCGGCGCCGGACACCACCGATTCCCGCAGGGTTGCCACGATCCTGCGGCATCGCTGGGTCTCGGCCTCATTGTTGATCACGATGGCGTCCTCATGCCCCTCGAAATAGACCGCGGCGTCGCCGTTGGCATCCTCGTGGACCTCGAACGAGGCGTCGCCTCCGGGGTAGGCGCCGTAGCGGGCGGGCACGATCGCCAGCTCGACGCTGGGCAGTTCGGAGAGCTCGCGCAGCCGGTCGAGCTGCTGTCGCATGACTTTGGGGCCGCCCACGACGCGCCGCAGGACGCCTTCTTCGGTCACCACCGAGACCTGTGGCGGGGCGTCGCCTCGCAGCCGGTCGGCCAGCGCGGCGGCGCGCCGCATCCGGGCGTCGACCCGCTCCTGCAGCTCGGGGTCGCCCGGGTCGAGAGCCCGGATGCGTCCGATCATCTCGGCGGCATAACCCTCGATCTGAAACACACCCGGAAGGTAAAGCGGCTGGTTGAAGCTGATGCGGACCGACTCCTGCTCGCGCCTCATCAGCTCGTCGAAGGCCGCCGGCCCTCGAGCGTCCATCGAGGTGATCAGATCGTCGGTACGCGTCATGGCAGCGCTGCCTCTC
Source organism: Actinoplanes sp. NPDC051343 (assembly GCF_044455125.1). Classification (NCBI taxonomy): domain Bacteria; kingdom Bacillati; phylum Actinomycetota; class Actinomycetes; order Micromonosporales; family Micromonosporaceae; genus Actinoplanes; species Actinoplanes sp. NPDC051343. Next base: position 84,840 of record NZ_JBITEL010000018.1, on the reverse strand, counting down.
ATTCGGAATAGCCTAGCCCTACTTGCCCGCAGCTAGTTGCGGGTTGCAGTTTTTCCGGTTGAGGACCCTAGCGCCCGGCATACCCATGGGTCGAGTCCCGGGGCCGGGTGTGTTGTGTCGGAAAGGGGGCTATGCCGCGTCTCGGGCGCTGACCAGCGCCTGAGCGAGCAACTCGACCAGGTGAATGCCGTCGACACCGGCGAGGTCTTCGGACTGGGTGCGGCAGGAGAAGCCGTCGGCCAGGAAGATGTCGCCGGGGGCGGCGTCGCGCAGGGCGGGCAGGAGTTGCTGCTCGGCCACCTGCACCGAGACCTCGTAGTGGCCCTTCTCGACGCCGAAGTTGCCGGCCAGGCCGCAGCAGCCGCCCAGGCGCTTGACCGTCGCCCCGGTGGATTTCAGCAGCGCGGCGTCGGCCTCCCAGCCCATCACCGCGTGGTGGTGGCAGTGCGGCTGGGCGATCACGCTCACCCCGGCCAGCGACGGCGCTGTCCAGTCCGGCGTGGCCGCCAGCAGTTCGGCCACCGTCACCGTTGCCTTGCTGACCAGGCGGGCGTCCTCGTTGTCGAGCAGTTCCACGATGTCCGAGCGCAGCACGCCGGTGCACGACGGCTCCAGGCCCACGATGGGCACGCCCGCGGCCGCCGCCGTGCGCAACTCGGCCGCTGTCGACGACAGGATGCGCCGCGCGGCCGTCAGCTGGCCGGTGCTGATCCAGGTGAGGCCGCAGCAGGCCGACTCCGAGGTGATGGTCGGGGCGTAACCGGCCGAACGCAGGACCGTCACGGCCGCCTGCGCGACCGACGGCGAGAAGTGGTTGGTGAAGCTGTCGACGAACAGGACGACCGGTTTGCCGGTTTCCACCGCCGGCTGGGCCGCGAACCAGCTGCGGAAGGTCCGCGAGGCGAACGCGGGAACCGAGCGGCGGGAGTCGACGCCGGCCGCCCACAGGGCCAGGCGGCGGATGCCGGGCAGGCGGGTCACGCGGTTGGCCAGCCGGGGCATGCGGGAGGCGAGGCGGGACCACCGGGGCAGCCGGCCCAGCGAGTAGTGCGACCGGGGGCGCAGCCGGCCCTGGTACGACTGGTGCAGCACCTCGGACTTGTAGGCCGCCATGTCGATGCCGGTCGGGCAGTCCGATGCGCAGCCCTTGCACGACAGGCACAGGTCGAGCGCGTCGTGCACGGCGGGGGAGCGCCACGACGGGGCCAGGTCGCCGTCGAGCATCTCCTGCAGGGCGCGGGCCCGGCCGCGGGTCGAGTCCTTCTCGTCGCGGGTGGCGAGGTAGGACGGGCACATCACATTGGTCGTCCCGGCATGTCCGGCCCGGCACTTGCCGACGCCGGTGCACCGGTGCACCGCCTGCGAAAAATCGCCGTGGTCGCTGTGATAGGCCAGGGCCAGCTTTTCGCGTACGGGCCGAGCCTGCGCGACCCGGATGTTGGCGTCGAGCGGATCGGGGTCGACGAGGTTGCCCGGGTTGAGCAGGTTGGCCGGGTCGAAGGCGCGCTTGATCTGGCGGAACAGGTCGATGGCGGCCGGGGAGTAGATCTTGGGCAGCAGTTCGCTGCGAGCCCGCCCGTCGCCGTGCTCGCCTGAGAGTGACCCGCCGTAGCCGGCCACGAGGTCGGCGGCGTCGGAGAGGAACGAGCGGAACGCCGCCGGGCCGCCGGGCTGGTCGAGCGGGAAGTCGAGGCGTACGTGAACGCAGCCGTCGCCGAGATGGCCGTACGGCATCGCGCTCAGGCCGTGGCGGTCGACCAGCCGGTCGAAGTCGCGCAGATAGGCGCCGATCCGGGCCGGCGGGACCGCCGAGTCCTCCCAGCCGGCGTGGGCCGGCTTGCCGGAGGGCGCCCGGCCGGTCAGCCCTGCGCCGTCCTCCCGGATGCGCCACAGCGGGGCGGCCGCGACCGGGTCCTCGACGATCACGGAGTCGACCGCCTCGGCGACCCCGACCAGCTTGACCGCCTGCTCGCGGACCGCTCCGAGGTCGTCACCGGCCAGTTCGACCATGAGCCAGGCGGTGCCGCCGGGCAGCGGGGGCACCGCGCCGGGCCCGCGGCGGGAGCGGACGACGTCGCAGATGCGGGAGTCGATGCCCTCGCAGGCGGTGGGGGAGAACTCGAGGATCGCCGGGATGATGTCGCCGGCGGTGCCGAAGTCGGGGTAACCGAGCACGATCAGCACCCGGTGGGCCGGGTCGGCGACCAGTTTGACGGTGGCCTCGGTGAGGATCGCGAGCGTGCCTTCGCTGCCGACCAGGAACTCGGTCACGTTGAAGCCGCGTTCGGGCAGCAGGTGCTCGACCGCGTAGCCGGAGACCTGGCGCCCGAACCGGCCGAACTCGGTGCGGGCGACGGCCAGGTTGGCGCCGATGATTTCGCGCAGCGGCGTCAGGACGGCCATGTCCGGTCCGAGCCGCGAACCGTCGGCCAGGAACCCCGACAATTCGATCACGTTGTCGGACGTCCGGCCGTAACCCAGCGTGCGGGCTCCGCAGGAGTTGTTGCCGATCATCCCGCCGATGGTGCAGCGGGTGTGGGTCGAGGGATCGGGCCCGAAGCGCAGCCCGTGCGGCCTGGCCGCCGCCTGCAGGCTCGCCTGGACGGTGCCCGCCTGCACCCGGGCCGACTTCGACGACGCGTCGATCGACAGCACCCGGTTCATGTGCCGGCTGAAGTCGATCACGACACCGGGGCCGATGGCGTTACCGGCGATGGACGTACCGGCGCCGCGTGCCGTGATCGGCACGCCCAGGTCGCGGCAGACCGCCAGCGTCGCGGCGACCTCGTCGTCCGCGCGCGGCCGGACGATCGCGCGCGGGACCACCCGGTAGAGGGAGGCGTCGCTCGCGTAGGCGGACCGGTTGGCGTCGTCGACGAGCACGTCGCCGACGCCCGCCTTGCGCAACCGGTCGATCAGGTCGGTGTCAGTCATGTCCCGCGATGTTCCTTCAGTTGGGCAGCATCCCATCCTAGTTCTCAGGTCCGGCGGAGGACCGAGACCACCTTGCCCAGTACCACTGCGTGGTCGCCGTCGATATTTTCGTACGCCGGGTTGCGCGGCTCGAGCACGACGTGGCCCCGGGTGCGGCGGAACACCTTCACGGTCGCCTCGTCGTCGATCATGGCGGCCACGATCTCCCCGTTGTACGCCTCGGGCTGCTGCTTGACCACCACGATGTCCCCGTCGCAGATCGCCGCGCCGATCATCGAGTCGCCGCGGACCCGCAGGCCGAAGAGGTTGCCCTTGCCGACCAGGTCGCGCGGCAGCTGGAGCGTCTCGTCGGAGTTCTGCTCGGCCAGGATCGGGGTGCCGGCCGCGATGTCGCCGAGCAGCGGCACTCCCACGGTTTCCGCCGGGGGCGGCGCCTCGTCGACGGAGAGGAACATCCGCACGTCGACCGGCCGGGTGGTGCGCGGGCCGCGCCGCAGGAAGCCGGCATCCTCGAGGGCCCGCAGGTGGCGCCCGATCGACGAGGCCGAGGCCAGGCCCAGTTCGTCGGCGATTTCCCGGGTGGACGGTGAGTAACCGAAGCGAACCGCCCACTTGTGGATCACCGAGAGGACCTGCCGCCGGCGTTCGGTCAGCATCGACGTATCAAGATCGGAATCCATCAGCACCCGAGGATCTTGCCTGATCAAGAACGGAAGAAGAAACCGGCACGCCGAACGCGGCCAGCAGGTCCCACCCCCGGGGGTCCAATCGGTAACGGACCGTACGCCCGCTGCGCACGCCGGTGATCACACCGGCCGACCGTAGCCCGGCCAGGTGCGCGCTGACCGTGCCGAGCGAGACGCCGAGGATCCGGGCCAGTTCGGTGCTGGTCGCCGGCACCCGCAGTTCGAGCAGCACCCGGGCCCGCCCGTCGCCGATCAGCCGGGCCAGGTCGGCGCCGGCCGCCGGGTCGACGTCGGCTGCCCGGCCCCGGGCCGGGTAGGTCATCGCGAACCGGGGCGGCGGGAACTCGCAGGTCCAGGTGCCGGTGCCCTCGGTGTGGGGCGCGAAGATGATGCCGTCGTCGATGATCCGGTCGGGGTGGCCGGGCCGGCCGAACGCGATGGCGTCGTCGGTCGCCCACGACGTGTTCCGGGCGATCGTCGCGACCACCGCCCGCCAGCCTTCGGCGGCCAGCAACTCGGTGCGGTACGCGATGTCCCGCTCGAGGACGGCCCGGCGGCGCGGCCAGTCCGGGCGGACGAAGAGCTCCCACGCCTCGGCGAGGTCTTCCGCGATCTGCTTCGCGAGGCCGTCGGCGGAAGCCCAGGAGATGTCCGGGCGGTCACCCCAGCTCGCTGCTTCGGCGAGGCGCACGGAGTCGCGTACGGAAAAATCGCTGAACCCGGCAACCAGCGCGAGCTCGTCGGAAAGCTTGGTTCGCAGGCCGCCGTCCGGCGGCACCGCGAGGGGGTCGGGCAGATATTTGGTACGCGCCGACAGGTCGAACAGCCCGCGCCGCGCCGGCGACCGATCGCGCCAGCGCCGGAAACGCGGATCCGCGAGCCGTTCCAGGTTGAGCAGCGTGCCGACCGTCTCGGCGAGCGGCGACACCGCGAACCGGCACCGCGTCAGCGCCCGCGGGCTGAGTCTGAGGAGGGTCACCTTGCGACTGTAGGCGCAAGGTTTTGCCCTTCCGCGGACCTGCCGGAAGCTGCCGGATGTGTTCCGCCTCTTCTTCGCCGGCCGCCTGATCTCGCTGCTGGGCAGCGCCATGACCCCGGTCGCGCTCGCCTTCGCCGTGCTCGGCGCGTCGCACCGGCCGACCGACCTGGGCGTCGTGCTGGCCTGCCAGATCGTCCCCCAGCTGGCTTTTCTGCTGGTCGGGGGCGTGGCGGCGGACCGGTTCCCGCGCCGGGCCGTGCTGCTCGGCTCGCAGCTGGGCGCCGGCGCCACCCAGGCCGCGGTGGCCTCGGTGATCATCACCGGTCACTACCACCTCGCGCTGGTGGGCGCCCTCGCCGCCGGGAACGGGGTGGCCGAGGCGTTCGCGTCGCCCGCGCTGCGCGGCATCCTGCCCGAACTCGTGCCACCCGCACGGGTCCAGCGGGCCAACGCGATGCTCGCCGCCGCCCGCAACGCCAGCAGGATCGCCGGACCGACCGTGTCCGGCCTGCTCGTCGTCACGGTTGGGGCGGGCTGGTCGATCGCGATCGACGCGGCCTCCTTCTTCCTCGCCGCGGCATTTCTGGCCCGGCTGAGGCTGGGTGCGGTCGTCCCCCGCAGACAAGGCCGGGCCCTGCGCGAAGGCTGGGCGGTCTTTCGCAGCCTGCCCTGGCTGGCCGCGGGCGCGGTCTCGTTCGGCATGCTCAACCTGGTCAACGTCGGCCCCTGGAACATTCTCGGCCCGGCGCTCACCCAGGCCCGCAGCGGCGAGGCGGCCTGGGGTGTCGTGCTCAGCGTGCGGGCGGCCGGGCTGCTGCTGATGAGCGTGCTGCTCGTCCGGCTCACGTTCCGGCACCCGCTGCGGGCGGGCTCGCTGTTCGGCGTCGTGGCCGCACTGCCGTTGCTCGCGCTCGGGGTGGGCGCCCCGCTGCCGGTGCTGCTGGTCGCCGTGTTCGTCGGGGCGCTCGGCTTCACGCTCACCGACATCACCTGGGAGACCACGCTGCAGACCCACGTGCCATCCGAGGCGCTGTCGCGGGTCGCCAGCATCGACGACCTCATCTCGTACGCCGCGATCCCGCTCGGCCAGCTGCTCACCGGCCCGTTCGCGGCCGTGATCGGCGCCAAGCGGGTCGCCCTGATCGCCGGCATCGGCTACGCGGTGTTCAAACTCGCGCCGCTGAGCCTGCGCGCGGTCCGTGACCTGGGTCCTGTCACAACTTCGGCGGCCGCCTCGTCCTGACGGCATGAACCGATTGCATATCGCAGTGGCCGGCGGGACCGGCTGGATCGGCCGGATGGTGGTCACGGCCGCCGGGAACGCCGGGCACGACACCGTGGTGCTCGCCCGCTCGACCGGCGTCGACCTCGTCAGCGGCCAAGGGGTGGCCGAGGCGCTGCGCGGCGCCGACGTCGTGATCGACGTGGCCAACCTCAACTCCAACAGCGCAGCCAAGGTGACCTCGTTCTTCGAGACCACCACCCGCAACCTGCTCGCGGCCGAGGCGGAGGCCGGGGTCGGGCACCACGTGGTGCTGTCGATCGTCGCGGTCGACCGGGTCGACGTCGGCTACTACGTGGCCAAGCGGCGCCAGGAGGAGATCGCGCTGGCCGGCCCGATCCCGGTGTCGATCCTGCGGGCCACCCAGTTCTTCGAGTTCGCGGTGCAGATGACCGGCCACGCGGTCGGCCCGTTCGTGCCCGCACCGCGCCTGATCAGCCGGCCGGTGGCGGCCCGCGAGGTGGCGGCCGAACTGGTGCGCATCGCGGCCGGGCCGCCGCTGGGCGAGAACATCGAGCAGATCGCCGGACCGGAGGAACTGCGCATCGACAAGCTCGTCCGCGACGCCATCAGGACCCGCGGCCTCCGCCGCATCGCGGTCCCGATCCGCTTCCCGGGCAAGGCCGGGCGCGAGCAGGCGAACGGCGGCCTGTTGCCGCGCGGCGAGGTGCTGGTCGGCAGGACCCGGTACGCGGAGTGGCTGTCATCGGCCGACGGGCGGGCCTCATGACCCGCCTGTCCAACCCGTGGATCCGCGGCGGTCTGGTGCTCCTGGCCGCGCTGCAGGCCGTCGTCTCGGTCTGGCAGTACGCGTTTCCACGCTCGTTCTTCGACGACTTCCCGACCGTCGAGCTCGACCCGCCGTACAACGAGCACCTGGTGTCCGATGTGGGCGGTCTCGGCCTGGCCCTGACCGCGATGCTGGTCATCGCCGCCGTCGCGATGACCCGCCCGGTGGTGCTGACCGCGCTGACCGGCTATCTGATCTACGCGGCCACCCACTTCGCCTTCCACGTCGGCCATTTCGAGCACTTCTCATTGCGCGATGCCCTGAGCGTCGGCACCGGCCTCGGCATCGAGGTGGTGCTGACGGTGGTGCTGCTGTTCGCCGCCTTTGTCAGACGGGAATGAGCCGGGCGGCGAAGGCGACCGTGCCGAGGTCGCCCTCACGCAGCAGCCGGGCCGCGGGGTGCTCGCCGAGGTTGTCGAGGCGCGAGGCGGCCGCCTCGACCAGCTGCGGCTCGGCGTTGAACAGCCGCTTCGCCATCCGCGCCTGCGACGGGCTCAGTTCGGCGAACGCGCACCGCTGCAGCGCGTTGATCGTGGTGGCGTCGACCGTGCCGGCGATGACCCGCTCGGTAACGATGGTCAGCAGCCAGTCCGGCCACCAGCTGTACCGGCCGACCGCGAGGCTCGACTGCACCGCGACGGCCGGTTCCTCGCCGGCCTTCAGCAGCCGCAGGGTCAGCTCGTGGCCGAAGCCGTCGAGCCGCAGCGCCGACACGAACGCCCGGATCAGCGGCACCGCACCGGCCAGCGGCTCGATCTCGGCCGCCGCCTCGGCCCACATGCCCTGCAGCAGCAGGCACTGGGCGTACGCCTCGGCCGTACCGGCGTCGTCCCCGGTGGCCCGCTCGTTGATCCGCTCGACGGTGGCGACGAGGCGGGCGGTGGCCCGGCTCGCGGCCTCGGCCGCCTCCTCGCTGCCCGGCCGGTTGAGGTGCCGCAGCACCGTCTCGGTGGCGAGCTCCGCCTCCCGCCGCAGCAGCGCCGACGGGATGGCAGGTGTGATCACGTCACTGAGCGCGTCGGTCAGCGTCGCCGCATCGAGCCGGTCCGAGCACTCCTCGAACTGGGCCCACCACGAAGCCGGATGATGGCGCTTCTCGTAGCCGGTCACGTATCTCCCTCTCGTCAAGCAGATCCGACCATCCGATCGGCCGGGCCACCGATCCGCTGAGGGCGACCTTTCCGCTACCCGACGAGTGGCAGGGCGATGCCGAGCGGCCAGGCGACGACGACCGAGCCGACGGCGGCGATCAGCCAGGCCGGTGCGCCGAGCCGGTTGAGCCCCGCGCTCCACAGCGCCTGCCATCCGAACAGCAGCACCAACGGCGGCACGGCCAGCAGCACGAACCCGTGTGTGAGCCCGGCCACGGCGGCGCCGGTCAGTGCCCCCACCACGACCGCCGCGATGACGGGCACGCCGAGCGGGTGGCCGGCGGTCGCCCGCTCGGTCCCGTAGGCGAGCACCGCGAACCCCGCCCACAACACCGGAATCAGCCACCACCGGGGTCCCACCGGCACCGCGTGGGTCAGTCCGAGGCTCGTCGGCAGGGCGATGGCGGCCACCGCGTACGCGATGAGCGGAACCAGCCGCCCGCCGCGACCGTTCGCGGTCGCCGGCTCGCGCCAGATCCCGTACGCCGTGAGGGCCAACCCGATGACCGTGGTGTAACCGGCGATGAACCCGCCGATGGCGATCGGCAGCCGCTCGGTCGGCAGCCGCGGCGCGACCAGAGCCGCGACGGCAGCCGCCGCGACGGCCACGCCCGCTGCCGAGGCGGTCCGAAGAAGCCGCACCCGGCCGCCTGCCCCGGTTGTCCGCACCCGGCCGCCGGCCCCGGTTGTCCGCACCCGGCCGCCTGCCCCGGTTGTCCGCACCCGGCCGCCTGCCCCGGTTGTCCGCACCCGGCCGCCGGTCAGCAAACCGGCGATCGGGTACAACCCGAGCAGAAACGCCGAAGTCAGCAGCGCCGCCCCGCCGATCCGCCGCAGCGGCGACGGCAGCGGCCGTGAGCCGGACAGGCCGCCCAGGTTCCGGTCGAGCCACTCCACGGTCGCCCGGTGCGCGCGCGGCGCATAGAGGATCGAGATGTGCTCGACCCCGGGCACCGCCGACGCCCGCCGGTCCGGCCCGCCGTGCGCCACCGCATCGGCCGCGGCCGCCTTGAACCCCGGGAACTCCAGGCTTCCGTAGAGCAACAGCAGATGAGCCGGCCGGGAGCTCTGCGCGACCGACGAACCGGGCAGCGACAGCGCGACCGTCGCCCCGACCGCCGGATGGGCGGCCGCATAGCGGGTCACCTCGGTCGCGCCCATCGAGTGCCCGACGAGGGCGATCCGCGCCGGGTCGACGTCGGGCAGCGACCGCAGCCGGGCCACCGCGACGTCGAGGTCGTGCTGCAGCGCATCGACCGAGGCGTCGGTCGCCGCCGCGTCGTCGGGCAGGGGAGTCGTGCTGGCCCCGTGTCCCGCGAAGTCGAGCAGCACGACCACATAGCCCTGCGTGGCCAGCGAGTCACCGAACGGCGCCATCAGCTCGGCCGAGCCCGAGAACCCGTGCGCCACCACCACACCGGGCCGCTTCCCGGGCCCGGCCGGCGGGTGCACCTCGTACAGGGGCACACCGTCGGCGGTCACGTGCGTACGGCGGAGGCCGTGGCCGTCGCCGGCCAGAAGGATGACGCCGAGCGTCGCGGCAATGAGCGCCAGCGCGGCCAGCAGCCGCCTCAAAGGAGGTCGCGGGCGGCGGTCCGGCGCAGCTTGCCCGACGGCGTCTTGGGCAGGGAGCCGGGCGGCAGCACCTTCACCGCGGCGGGACGAACGTGGATCTCGGCTACGATCCGGGAGATCACCTCCCGGCCGACCCGCTCCTCGGCCTCCGGGTCGCCGGCCGCCCGCGACTCGACCAGCACCGCGAACGACTCCCGGGCCCGGTCGTCGCCGGCGGTCAGCCGGACCGCGGCGACGTTGCCGCTGCGCACCTCGGGCACGGTCGCCGCCGCTCGTTCGATGTCGGTCGGATAGATGTTGCGGCCGCCCATGATGATCACGTCCTTGCGCCGGCCGCAGACCACCACCTGACCGTCGACCAGGTAGCCCTCGTCGCCGATGTCGAGCCAGCCCTGCTCGTCGCGGGCCGGTTCGTAGCCGGCCGGCGTCAGGTAGCCGTCGGTGACCGAGTCGCCGCGCAGCATGATGCGGCCGACCTCGCGGTCGCCGAGCGTACGGCCGTCGTCGCCGGCCACCCGCACCTCGACGGTCTTGCAGGGGCGCCCCAGCTTGGGCAGCCGGCGGACGCCCGACGGCGCCTCGGAGGGCGTCGCCCGGGCGTCCTTCTCCAGCGCGTCGGCGTCGACGACGTCGAGCAGCATCGGGTCGGCCATCTCCGACAGCGAGATGACCAGCGTGCTCTCGGCCGCGCCGTAGCAGCACTGGACCGCCTCCGGCCGCAGGCCGAACCGGGCGCCCGCGGTGGTGAACGCGTGCATGGTGCCGGGGTCGATCGGCTCGGCGCCGTTGCCCGCCACCTCGAGGGAGGAGAGGTCGAGCGCACCGTCGGGCACCCGGGCCAGCTGGCGGGTCAGCACCGCCCACGCGAAGTTGGGCGCGGTGGTGATGGTGGCGCGGTGGCGGCTCATCAGCTCGGCCCAGAGCAGCGGGCGGCTGAGGAAGTCGGCCGGGGTGACGCTGACCAGTTCCATCCCGCTGATCATCGGCAGCAGGAAGCAGCCGACCATGCCCATGTCGTGGAACATCGGCAGCCACGACACCATCACGCCGGTCTCGTCGCTGCGCAGGTGCTCGGCCGCGTCGCGGAGATTGGACCAGACGTTGCGGTGGGTGATGCGGACGGCCTTGGGCTCGGCGGTCGAGCCGCTGGTGAGCTGGAGCAGGGCCGGTGAGTCCTCGGGTGTCTCGACCGGCGTGAAGTCGTTGCCGCCGGTGGCCAGGTCGTCGGCGAGGTGGTAGCCGATGCCGTTGGCCTCGAGCACCGCGGCCATCGGCTCGAACGGCGAGCCGATGACGACCGTGCGGGCGTCGATCATGCGGAGGACCCGGAGCGTGTCGTCGCGCCACACCTCGAGGTCGGTGCGCGCGGTCGGCTGGTGCAGCATCGTCATGCTGCCGCCGGCCAGCCAGATGCCCTGGGCCACCGGCGCGATCTGGACCGGCGCCCCGGCGAGCACGGCCACCGCCTGCCCGGGCTTCAGCCCGGACCCGGCCAGCCGACCGGCTATCCGGCGGGACAACTCGTGCAGTTCGGTCCATGTGCGACGGAAGGGCTCGTCGGGTTCGCCCGTCACCATGCCGGTGCGAGCACGCCCGGCCGTGGCGATCACGTCGTCGACGAAACGGCTCACCCGGACCTCCAAGGGCGCTTTGACCGGTTCAGCGTACGGGAACACGGACGGTAGTAGATCCATCTCTTTCTGTGTCGGATATTTGACTACCTCTTAAGGCTCCACAAAGGATCTCTTCAAGATCCGGCATCCCGGACATCCGCCCCGGTCGGAGGGCCATAACGGCCTATGCACATCCGCTGGCCGAACCGCTCGGACCACCCACGCTCACCCGTACGGCCCCTGTGCTGTGTCCGGGCTGCCGGTGACGTCCAAGGCGCGAGACCGCGATGATCCGTTTGTCCCTGATGTAGGGGGACAGAGTTACCCTGGTCCGGGTCGTATCCTCGATCTCGGTGGCCGATGGCTCCTCGGACGACGGTGGTCTACATCTTCTGCGGGATGTCGATCACCATCGCGGCAAGGTGAACCTTCCCGGAGAGAGACGCAAATTGGACTTTTGGGATCTGACTGTGCTCATCTTTCGCCGATGGAAGATCGCTCTACCGCTGCTGCTGCTGGCGATAGGCGGGACGGTGTTCGTCGCGTTCACCGCCAAGCCCGATTACGCGATGACCTCGTACGTGCAGCTCATCCCGGCCAAAATCGGGGCGACCGACAACCCTAACGTGACGCTGCGTAACCCGTGGAACCAGCTCGGCCTGAACACGCTCGGCCAGGCCGCCATCTACGCGACGCAGGATCAGGGCTTCCTCGAACAGTTGAAGAAGACCAACCACACCGACAACTTCACTCTCACCATGACGTACCCCAACCCGATCGTCACGGTCGAGGTGGTCGGTACGACGCCGTCCGACGCGCGGGCCACCACCGACCTGGTCGTCAGCCGCCTCCGGGCGGCGGCCGAGTCGCTGCAGCGCAACGCCGGCGTCGGTGACGCCGACATCATCGCCACGCAGCGGCTCGACGCGGGGCAGAACCTGCTTCCCTCGCGCAGCAAGCAGAAGCGGGCGATCCTCGCGGTGGCCGCGGCCGGACTCATCCTCACCGCGGGCGGCACGGTGGGCATCGACGCGATCCAGCGGAGCCGGCGCCGCAAGCGCGTGGCGACCGAGGGCTTCGGCGCCGACGACGGCCCGCCGCCGACCACCGAACCCGCGAGCGCGGTGGCCGGCACCAACGGCAGCACCAACGGCAGCAACGGCAGCAGCAAGGTGCCGATGGCCCGGTCCGGGGTCGGCAACCGGCTCAACGGCGAGCAGGCCGACAACGCACTGCGGGCCGCTCCACCCGAGTCGCTCGAACGCACCGCGATCATCATCAAGCGCACCTCCTCGGTGGTAAAGCCGGCGCCGCCGAAGCAGCAGCGCCGCTCGCCCGCCGCCACCTACCGCTCAGCCAACGCGCAGAGCGCCGAGGACGGCGGCGACGAGGGCACCGACCGGCACGGCAACAACCCGGCGGAGGGCAACGAGGACGCCCCGGCCGACTCTTCCGACGTTCGTACCGTTCTGCCCTCCGAATGGGTGGGCAGCGAGAACGGCAGTAAGTCGAAGTAACCGTTCGTCGGTCTGTCGTGACTGTCTGAACGCCCGACAGACCGGCGTCGCGGCGCGGCCATATTCTTGGCCGCGCCCCGCAACGGGCGTACCGAAAATCCTTTGCCGGAAGGCAGTTGAGTGGCCGCTGTCGGCTTACTTGCAACTGCGGCCAGCGGATCGAGCCATGCCACTAGGTTGAGCGTCGATCCGGTAGATGGAGGGGGCCAGATGACCGCGGTTAGCTGCCGACTGTGCGGTGAACCACTGACCGAGACGTTCGTCGACCTCGGCATGTCGCCACTGTGCGAGAGCTATGTGCCGGCCGACAAGCTGGACGGCCAGGAATCGTTCTATCCGTTGCACGTACGCACCTGCAGCAACTGCCTTCTGGTGCAGCTGCCGGCTTATGTGGCCGGTGAGGACATCTTCTCCGACTACCTCTACTTCTCGTCGTACTCGACGTCGTGGGTCGAGCACGCCAAGCGCTACGCCGACGACATGACCGAGCGGCTGGGCCTGGGCCCCGACTCGCTCGTCGCCGAGGTGGCGAGCAACGACGGCTACCTGCTGCAGCATTTCGTCGCCGCGGGCATCCCGGTCGTCGGCGTCGAGCCGGCCGGCAACATCGCCGTGGTGGCGCGGGAAAAGGGCATCCGCACCGAGGTCGAGTTCCTCGGCGCCGAGACCGGCGCCAAGGTGGCCGCGACGTACGGCCGGGCTGATCTGGTGGCCGGCAACAACGTCTACGCCCACGTGCCCGACATCGTCGACTTCACCGCCGGCCTGGCCGCGCTGGTCAAGCCGACCGGCCTGGTGACGCTCGAATTCCCGCACCTGCTGCGGCTCATGGAGCGCAATCAGTACGACACCATTTATCACGAGCACTACCAGTACCTGTCGCTGCTGACCGCCTCGCGGGCACTGGCCACCAGCAACCTGGTCGTGGTCGACGTCGACGAGCTGAGCACGCACGGCGGCTCGCTGCGCGTACACGCCCGCCCGGCGGAATCCGCCGGTGAGCCGTCGGCGAACGTCAAGGCGGTCCTGGCCGCCGAGGAGGAAGCCGGGCTGCACACGCTCGAGGGCCACGCCGGCTTCGCCGAGGCGGTCTTCGGCATCAAGCGTGACCTTGTCAGCTTCCTGATGCAGGCCCGCGCCGAGGGCAAGACCGTGGTCGGCTACGGCGCCCCCGGCAAGGGCAACACGCTTCTCAACCACTGCGGCATCCGGTCCGACCTCCTGAGCTACACGGTCGACCGCAGCCCGCACAAGCAGGGCTGGTTCCTTCCCGGCACGCACATCCCGATCCACCACCCGGACCGGATCGCCGAGGACCGCCCCGACTACGTTCTCGTGCTGCCCTGGAACCTGCGCACCGAGATCAGCGAGCAGCTGAGCTACGTGCGTGAGTGGGGCGGCAAGCTGGTGTTCCCCATCCCGTCGCTCGAGGTGGTGTGACATGAAGGTGGTGCTGTTCTGCGGCGGCCTGGGCATGCGGATGCGTGAGGGGCCGGCCAGCGCGCCCAAACCGATGAACATGATCGGCGACCGACCCCTGCTCTGGCACGTGATGCGTTACTACGCGCACTACGGCCACAAGGATTTCATCCTCTGCCTGGGCTACGGCGCGTCGGCGGTGAAGGACTACTTCCTTCATTACGACGAGGCCCAGTCCAACGACTTCACGATGACGGCCGGTGGCCGCGACATCAAACTGCACAGCACCGACATCAACGACTGGAACATCTCGTTCATCGACACCGGGCTCAGCTCGTCGATCGGTGAGCGGCTCATGCGGGTCCGTTCGCTGGTCCAGGACGAGGAGATCTTCCTGGCCAACTACGCCGACACGCTCACCGACGCGCCGCTGGACCAGCTTATCGAGCGGTTCCAGCGGTCGCCGGAGGCGGTCGCCAGCATGCTGGCCGTGCCGCCGGTCTCGACCCACCACGTGGTGGAGATCGCGGACAACGGCGAGGTCACCGGGGTACGCGCGGTCACCGACCTCATGCAGTACGAGAACGGCGGCTACTTCGTCATGCGGCCGACGATCTTCGACGAGCTGCGTGAGGGCGAGGACATGGTGCCGAACGCCTTCGATCGCCTCATCCCGCAGCGCAAGCTGCTCGCGCACCGCTACGAGGGCTTCTGGCGTGCGGCCGACACGTTCAAGGACCGGGCGGAGCTCGAGGACATGTTCCATCGGGGCCAGTGCCCGTGGATGCTGTGGGACCCGACCCACAACGGCAAGGCCGCGCTGACCGTCTCCGAACTCGTCGGCTGAGGACATGCTCGGCTTCTCACTCACCGGGGTGCGGTCGATGATCGCGGTCGGCGCGCACCCCGACGACATCGAGATCGCGGCCGGCGGCCTGCTGCTGAGCCTGGCCGAGGCCAACCCGGGCCTGCGGGTCCACTACGTGCTCTGCACCGGCAGCCCGGAACGTCAGGCCGAGGCCCGCGCGGCCGCGGCCGCCTTCCTGCCCGGCGCCGAGCTGACCTTCGCGCTGCACGACCTGCCGGACAGCCGGTTGCCCGCGCACTGGAACGCGACGAAGAACATCGTGCACGAGGCGGCGGCCACCTTCCCGGGCGCCCAGCTCGTGATCTGCCCGGCGCAGAACGACGCCCATCAGGACCACCGGCTCCTCGCCGAGCTGGCGCCGACGGTCTTCCGCGACCAGCTGGTGCTGCACTACGAGATCCCGAAATGGGACGGCGACCTGTCCCGGCGCAACACCTACCTCCCGCTGACCGACGAGATCGCCCGTCGCAAGGTCGAGCTGCTGCACGCGTCGTTCCCGTCCCAGAAGGGGCGGGACTGGTGGGACGACGAGGTCTTCCTGGGACTGGCGCGGCTGCGGGGCATGGAGTGCCGGTCGCGCTATGCCGAGGCCTTCGACTGCAACAAGGCATCGCTGACGCTCGGATCCGAGGGGGGATCATGACCGTTCTCTATTACGACTCGACGATGTCGGACGACGAGCGCCGGCAGAAGCTGTTCGGCGGTGACCTGTTCGTCTACTCGCCGACGGCACACTCGCTCGAGCTCGTCGCCTTCGCCCGCGAGATGGCCGAGAAGGCGCTGGCGCCGCACTTCCCGCCGGATGCCCAGCACCACATGGAGAAGCAGGCCTACGTCGACGTCCTGGCCGATCTGAAGCCGACGTTCATCAACCACGCGCGCAGCAAGGAACTCGTCGGCGGCATCCTGGCCGACCTCGGCATCGACATCGAGGAGGCCTACCTCGACGTCCCGCGGCTGCGCACGATGACCAGCGAATACCTGAACGCCGGTCTGACCCTGCAGTTCGAGCCGCACCGCGACACCTGGTTCTCGGCCCCGTTCTCCCAGCTCAACTACTGGATCCCGGTCTATGACGTGGCCGAGGACAACGCGATGGCGTTCCACCCGCGTTACTTCGGCAACGGGGTGCGTAACAGCTCGCGCGACTACAACTACGCCGAGTGGGTGGCCAACAGCCGGGCCGCGGCGGCCTCCCAGATCGACATGGAGACGCGCAAGCAGCCCGAGGCGGAGGAGGAGGTCGAGCGCACGCCGGACATCCGGGTCATCACACCGCCCGGCGGCATCCTCATCTTCTCCGGCGCCCAGCTGCACACGACCGTGCCGAACACGTCCGGCCGCACCCGGTTCTCGATCGACTTCCGGGTGGTCAACCGGCGCGACGTCGAGTCACACAACGGCGCCCCGAACGTCGACTCGGAATGCACCGGAACCAACCTGGGTGACTTCATGCGGGCCACCGATCTCGAGCGCCTGCCGGCTTCGCTGATCGGCGAATACGACACCGCCGGGGTCTGACGGATTTTCGGACGGGAAAAGGCCGAGCCATTTGGCTCGGCCTTTTCCGGTACGCGGTGATCAGGCGATCAGAAGCTCGGCCGTGACACCCAACCGGCGCAACTCCTCGGCGATCTCGTTGCGATAGGACGGGTTGGTGATGATGACCGCGTCGGGCTTCAGCTCGGTGAGCGTCTCCGGCGGGTCGACGCGGTGGGCGGTCACCGGAAGATAGCGGCCCCACTTGCGCGGGTTGACGTCGACCACGGCGGCCAGGCGCCGGTCGGCGTCGGCGAACGTCAGGAACTGCACGCCCCGCGAGCCCGCGCCCCACAGCACCGGCCGGGCGCCCCGCGCGACGAGTTCGCCGATGCGGTCGCGCCACGCCTTCTGCTCGGACGCGTTGCGCTCCTGGAAGCCGGCGACCGCGGCCAGCTGGCGCTCCCGCTCGGCCGGGCCGGGAATCGGCTCGCTGCCCAGGCGCGGCCGGTCGTCGACGTTGGCCGAGAGCTCGATGTAGCGGAACATGCCGCCGAACCAGGTGCCGGTGTCCTCCACCCGCCAGCCGGCCCGCTCGGCGATCCGGACCAGGGAGTAGGCGTCGAAGTAGGAGACGTGGGGGTAGATGACCTCCCAGCCGGCAGTCGACATGTCGTAGACGGCGTCCGGCACCTCCAGGTAGCCGTACACCGGGCGGGTGCCGGCCTGCTGCCGCAGGTCGGCCAGGAATTCGTACGGGTCGTCGATGTGCTCGAACCAGTGCCGCGAGGTGAACATGTCGAATTCGGGCAGCGCCTCGCCGCGCGGAGCGTATCCACTGTGGAACTCGGCTCCCGACGGGTCGGTTCCCTCCGGGCCGGCGTACATCGCGTCGTAGCCGACGCCGGTGCTGCCCGAGATGTGGCAGAGCTCGCGCAGGAACTCGCCCTGCCCGCAACCCACGTCGAGCACCCGCTTGCCGGCCAGGTCGAACCGCCCGGCGAGGTGCTTGACCAGCCCGGCCGAGAACTCCTGGAACGCCGGCGAGTGGTGCAGGTTGGTGTCCATGGTCGTGTCGTAGACCATGACCGCCGGGTCGAACGCCAGGTTGCGCACGTACGCGCAGGACGGGCAGTAGCCCAGCGTCATCCGGCCGACCGGGCTGGCGGCGGCCGCCCCGGCGTCGGCCCAGTGCACGCCGCACAGCACCGGGATGTCGCCGAGATCGGCGAAGGTCACGAGCGTGCTCTCGCCGCACGCATCACACAGACGAGACAAAGGGGTTCCTCCCGAAGGTCAGCGGCCGGCCAGCCGGGCGACGACCGGCGCCGCGGCCATGGGATCGCCCCCGAAGTGGAAGTAGTCGAGGCCGAACTGGTCGCGCCGCTGCTGCAGCGCTTGCACGCAGGATGCCACGGTGCCGTGCAGCACCGCGGGGGAGTCGGCCAGAACGGCCGGATCGGTCACCTCGGACGCCATGCTGGACACCCAGGGCCGGGCGTCCGGGGCGTCGCTGATGTCGACCGACCGGATCGACGTGTGATAGCGCAGGGCGTCCGGATCGCGGCCGGCCGCCTCGGCAGCGGCGCGGGCGATCGCGATGCGCTTGCCCACGCCCTCCGAGCTGAGGTCGAGCAGGGCCAGGCCGTCGGCGCGGTCGCGGCGCATCACGGGGTTGATACCCACGATGTCGGCGGCCGCCCCGGCGAGCTCGAGCACCCGGCGCGAACCGCCGCCGATCAGCAGCTGCGGATGCGGCTTCTGCACCGGCTTGGGCAGCCCGTCGAGCTCGGTGATCCGGTAGTGCTTGCCCGCGTACGAGAAGGGTGCGTCGCCGAACAAGCCCCTGATCACCTCGACCGACTCGCCCAGCCGCTCGATGCGGACCGGCGCCGGGTCGTACGGGATGTTGGCCGCGAGGTAGTCGCTCTCCATCCAGCCGGCGCCGAGCCCGATCTCCACCCGGCCCCCGGAGAGCACGTCGAGCGTGGCCAGGGCCTTGTGCAGCAGTACCGGGTGGCGGTAGTCGTTGGCCAGCACCAGCGGCATGATGCGCAGGGTCGTGGTGGCCTCGGCGGCCGCGGTCATGACGATCAGCGGGTCCATCACCCAGCCGGCGGTGAAGTGGTCGGAGACCGCCACCGACCAGTAGCCGAGATCCTCGATGCGGCGCAGTTTGTCGCGCCACTGCGACACCGACCCGGTGAGGGCGGGCATCGCGGTGCTGAAGCGGAACGGGTTCGCCATCACGTCTCCAGTCCAGATTTCCCGATGCGCCGCCGCCCGGGGAATTGTCATCCTACGGACGCGGCCGGGAACGTGGCCACGCTTGTGACGGTTATCCAACGGTCGGCCGAATGGCCGCGACTGCGACGGTCGGCATGGCCTCGTTATTTCGGACAGAATTGTTGGGACGACCGGCCGCCCGCACCGATTTGTCATTGTGACGGTCCGGTTAATGACAGTGGTTGCCTTGTCGGCACGGTGCGATAAGGTGCGGCTGACCCCCACACTTCCGACCCCGATGAGGGGAGTCCTGATGTCGAATGCCCAGCCGGTGCTGTCCATCTGCCTGCCGGTCCGCAACGCGGGCCCCGAGGTGGCCGGGACCATCCGTTCCATCCTCGCGCAGACCGAGACCGACATCGAGCTGGTCATCTCGGACAACGCGTCGACCGACGACACGGAAGACGTCTGCCGCGAGCTGGCGCGCGCCGACCGCCGCGTCGCCTACCACCGGCAGCCGGAAAACATCGGGCTGCTGCCCAACTTCATCTTCGCGATGAACGCCGCCCACGGTCGCTACTTCCGGTGGATCGGCGACGACGATCGGCTCGAGCCCGAGTTCGCGAGCCGCTGCCTGGCCGAGTTCGCCGCCGACCCGCGGCTGATCCTGGTCACGACCGGCATCTCGTACACGGCGGAGGACGGCACGGTCGCCACCGAGCCGTACGAAAGCACGGCCCTGCGGTCCGACGACCCGGCCGTCCGCTTCGGCGAGCTGATGCGCCTGCTCAACGCCAGCCACCTGATGATCGACCCGATGTACGGCATGATGCGGCGCGACGTGGTGGCCGCCCTCCCGCGCCGCAACATGCTGCACGAGGACGAGATCTTCGCCGGGAAGCTCGCGCTGGCCGGCCCGTGGGGCCACCTGCCGGAGGTGCTGGCGCACCGGCACTGGGCCGACGACTCGGTGGCCCAGCTCGGCCGGCTTCTCAACGTGCCTCGGTGGCAGTGGCGCATGCGCAACGCCCTGCAGGCCCGTGAGACGGCCGACTACGTCAACGGCCGCACCGACCTGACCGCCGAGCAGCGCCGTCAGGCCATGGCCGCGATCCGCAAGATGTACCTGGCCCGCCAGTGGAAGCTGGTCCGCCGGCGCAGCAAGAAGCTCGTCCGCCTGGCGACGGCCCGCTGACCTCCGATCCGGGCTCAGAACGCCACGGCCCTCGAGCGCCGACCGATGCGGCACGGTCGGTTGCCCGACCGACCGATGGGGGTCCTTGAGCGCTTTCACTAGCTTGGGGTGCCATGAGAGCGTTTCTCGCGGTTTCGGTCGCGCCCCATGCCGTCGCGCGCCTGCCGCGCCCGTCGGAGGCAGTGCTGGCCTGCCTCTCCGACCACGAGACCGAGGTGCGGCGCGTCGACGAGTCGCCCGGCGGCTGGGTGGCCTTCGCCGGTGCCGACGAAGGCCACCCAGCCGACCTCCTCGGCGAACCCGGCGGCGCCTTCACGGTGCGGCTCAGCAAGCTGCTGCGCACCCGTGACAGCGAGCCCGCCACCGCCGACCTGCCGGCCCTGATCGCCGCCGGCGCGCCGCTGGCCGGACTGCTGCCGCCGTTCGCCGCCGCGGTTCGCGAGCGGGCCGGCGGACCGGTCGTGCTGGCCGGCGACTGGCTCGGCTACCGCCAGCTCTACTGGTGGCGCGGCGACGGCATCGCGGCCGTCTCGACCAGCGCCCGCGCACTCTCGCTGCTCGCAGGCGGCGGCTTGGACCGGTCCGGGCTGGCCGCCCAGGCGATGATCGGCTGGCAGGTCGGCGACCGCACGATCTTCGAGGGGGTCCGTGCGCTGCCGCCGGCCTCGATCGTCTCCCTCGCCGACGGCGAGGCGACACTCCGCACGTACGCCGAGCCGCTGTCCCTGACCGGCCCGGTGCCCTCGGTCGACGACGCGGTGGCCGAGATGGCCGAGATCCTGCTGAGCCTGCAGAGCAGCCTTCTGCGGGCCCATCCCGACACGGTGCTCCAGCTGACCGGTGGCCACGACTCCCGCATCCTGCTCGGCGCCATCCCCGAGAAGCTGCGCCACGGCCTGACCGCCCTGACCCTCGGCGAGCCGGGCCACCCCGACGTCGTCATCGCGGCCCGGATCAGCCAGCGCTACGGGCTGCGCCACGACGCCCGCCGCCTCGACGACGAGCACCCCACCCCGGCCGACGCGCACGCCGTCTCGCTGGCCGCCGCCGAGGCACTCGAGTGCCTGGCCAGCCCGATGGCGCTGGCCCCGCTGCTGCTCACCGAGGCACACCTCGACCAGGGTTACCGGCTCTCCGGCCTGGGCGGCGAGGTGGCCCGCGGCTTCTACTACGCGGGCCAGCCGTCCGGCGCCGAGACCTCGCCCCGGCTGGTCAAGCGGCTCGCCCAGTGGCGCATCATGGCCAACGAGGCGGTCGAGGAGGCCGCCCTCGCCCCGGCGTTCCGCACCGAGGCCCGCGACGGCGCCGTCGAGACCCTGACCGGTCTCTTCGACTCCGGCGACTGGCTGCGCGCGACCGACCAGTTCTACCTCTACCACCGCATGCACCGCTGGTCCGGCGCTCACGGCACGGTCGCCGCGGTCCGCCGGCTGGCCGTCAACCCGATGTTCGACCGGCGGTTCATCGAGCTCGCGCTGGCCGTGGCCCCGTCCGAAAAGCGCGACTCCCTGCTGCTCGGCCGCCTGATGAGCCGCCTCGACCCGGAACTCGCCCGGATGCCGCTCGACTCCGGCCTGGTCCCGGCCCGGCTCGGCCGGCGCGGCGCGGCGACCCGGCTGTCGCTGGCCACGGTCACCGCCCGCAAGGCGGCCCGCAAGGTGCGCCAGCGGCTCACGCAGGGCCGCAACCCGCAGCTCGGGGCGGCCGGCATGGCCGAACTGGTGCTGGCGCACTGGCGGGCCGAGCCGTCCGCCGCCAAGGCCCTCTACGACCAGCCGATCCTCGACCGGGGCTGGCTCGACGGGGTCTTCGACGGCAGCCGTTCCGCCGCGCCGACCACGGTGGCGTTCCTGGTCAATCTGCTCGCCGCCGGGCCGCAGGGCTAGGCGGCCCCTTGCCGTTACGCCGGGAGGTCTTCCGCCGGGACGGGCTCGACCGAGCCCTGCCCGGCATCTTCCGGCGTCCGAAACACCACGTGGCTGGAGTCGTTCCCATGCTCGCACCTGTCAACGGTCACCCGCAGCGGACGGAGGCGTGATGGAACCCAACCCGCCCTACCCCGGTTCGGGCACCTCCGAGCTCCCCAGCCCCGAGCCGCCGCGCCGCCGCGACCGCGCCCGCATCCCGCTGCTGCTCGGCGCCCTGCTGCTGCTCCTGCTCGGCGGCTATGCCTATGCGACGCGGGGCGACTCGCCGCGGGCCGCGCCCTCCACGACGCCCGAGGCGGCCGGCAGCACCCTGCTGCCTTCCGGCTTGCCGTCAGACACCGCGTCCGCTTCGCCCTCGCCCAGCGCGGCGCCCTCATCCGCCAAGCCGTCGTCCAAACCGACCGGCGGGGTCCCGCGCAACGCGTCCGGCGGCCGGCCCGACGGCTCGAACACCGGCGTGCCCAAGGGCACCAGCCTCAGCGACTACCACGGCCCGTGCACCATCACCAAGGCCGGCACGACCATCGACGCCAAGAAGATCAGCTGCGACATCGTGGTGCGGGCCGCCGACGTGACCATCAAGCGCAGCAAAATCAACGGCGTCGTACTCCTGGACAGCGACGTGCCCGGCTCCGACCGCTGGTCCTACACGCTGGCCGACTCCGAGGTCGACGCCGGCGTGCAGGAACACCCGGCGGTCAGCTACGGCAACATGACCGTGCTGCGCAGCAACATCTACGGCGGCATCACCAGCGTCCAGTGCGGCGAGAAGGCGATCACCTGCACGGTGGAGGACTCGTGGCTGCACGGCCAGCAGATCAAGCCGGGCACCGACTGGCACCTGGGCGGGTTCCTCTCCAACGGCGGCCACAACATCCGCATCCGTCACAACACCATCGTCTGTGACACCCCGGTCACCCCGGACGGCCAGGGCTGCACCGGCGACCTCAACCTGCTCGGCGACTTCGCGGTCATCTCCGACGTGGTCATCGACGACAACTTCCTGGGCGCCAACACCGGCTCGTCGTTCTGCTTCTACGGCGGCGACGCGGCCAGCAAGCCGTTCCCGCACGCCAACAAGGTGGTCGTCACCGACAACGTCTTCGAGCGCGGCAAGAACGGCAAGTGCGCCGACTACGGCCCGGTCAGCAGCTACAACATGGACGGGCCGGGCAACGTCTGGCACAACAACAAGTGGTCCAACGGCGGCAACGTCACACCGACGCTCTGACACCCCCGGAGTTCCCCGTACGCGGGCAACCGCGTCCGGGGCAGGCACTTCGTCACCGTCCGGGCCGTGCCGTTCGGTAGACCCGGCGTTCCCCCTCGGGGGACGCCGGGTCTCTGTTCTGTGCGGGCCTACCGGTCCGGCTCGGCGGTGGCGACCGCGACAGTGGCGGCGGCCGTGGCCGTGGCCGCCGGAGCCTCGGCGGGAACTGCGGGGACCGGGCGCCACCGGTTGCGGGCCGCGTCCCTGAGGGCCGCCCAGCTGCGGTACCGCTGGAACGGGATCTCGAACACCGCGGCGAACCAGCGGGCCCCGACCAGGGACAGCGGCAGGACGATCGCCAGCGTCAGCAGGAAGCGGGGCAGGCCGGGCGCGAAGTGCGGGCCGACGATCTTCTCGCTGACCGCGACCACGATCGGCGCGTGGATCAGGTAGAGGCTGTAGGAGAAGGTGCCCAGGCGGCGTACCGGCCAGGTGTCGAGGAGCCAGCGCACCGAGCGGGCGCGGCCGGTCGCCACGGCGGCCAGGAAGCACGCGATCGCCGGCGCGAGGGCCAGGTCGGCCCAGTACTGGTTGTCGTTGAACCAGACCGTGCCCTGCACCATCAGCAGCACCAGCACCGGGACGAAGGCGGCCAGCGAGAACCATTGCCAGGGCAGGTTGCGTACCCGGTCGCTCGCCCGCAGAATGCCCGCCGCGGCCAGGCCGAGCGCGAACAGCGAGGCGAACTGCGGGGTGAGCCGGATCAGCAGGTGAACCGCCGACACGTGTGGGGCGAGCACCCCGACCGTGGTGACGACGATGGTCACCGCGGCCACCATGGCGACCGCACCGGCCCGCCGCAGCATCACCAGCAGCAGCGGGAAGACGATGTACAGCTGCGCCTCGACGGCGATCGACCAGAACGCACCGTTCGGGACCGGGGAGCCGAAGACGTCCTGCAGCAGCAGGCCGTAGACGACGACCGCCTTGGCGTTCGGCTCGGCCGAGCCGGGCTCGGCCGCCACCGTCCAGCACATGATGAGGCTGAAGACCAGGGCGGCCCAGTAGGGCGGCAGGATCCGCCAGGCCCGGCGCCACGCGAAGCGGCCCTTGCCACCCAGCTGCCAGTCGCGCCGGGCGGGCCCGATGCCCAGCGAGAAGCCGGACAGCGCGATGAACACGACGACGGCGAGATGGCCGTACATCAGCCAGATGAGCCCCCGCGGCCCGGAGTTGACCGGATAGGTCGGGTACGACATCAGATAGGTGTGGTGCAGCACCACGAACAGCGCGGCGATGCCGCGGATGCCGTCCAGACCGACGACACGGCGGTTCGTGACGGCGGACTCCGAAGCGTTCGAGGTCATCGGCTCTCCTGGACCCTGGTGTGGCTATTCTGGCCAACGTGAACGCGGCAGCAGTCAGCATCGTGATTCCGGCGCACAACGAGGAAGCGGTCATCGCGGGCAACCTGCGCCGGCTCCTCGACGGCAGCGCCCCCGGCGAGTTCGACGTCATCGTCGTTGCGAACGCCTGCAGTGACGCCACCGCGAAGGCGGCCGCCGAGGTCGAGGGCGTCCGGGTGCTCGAGACCCCGGTCGGCGGCAAGCCGAACGCGCTGCGCCTGGGCGACGAGGCCTGCACGACGTTCCCGCGGGCCTACCTCGACGCCGACGTGCAACTCGACGCCGCCTCGGTGCGCGAGCTGGTCGTGGCCTGCGCCCAGCCGGGCGTGCTCGCCTGCGCCCCGGCGCCCGAGCTCGACCTGGCCGGGACGGGGCCGGTGGTGCGCCGGGTGCATCGGGTGCACGAGGCGCTGATCGCGCCGCAGCGGGCGCTGGCCGGCGTCGGCGTGTACGTGCTCACCGAGGCCGGTCACGCGCGGGTGTTCCCGATGCCGGACGTCATCTCCGACGATGGTCTGGTTCATGCCAGCTTCGCCCCCCATGAGCGGGTCGTCGTGCGCACCGCGCGGTCGGTGGTCCGACCGGCCCGCACCGTCCGGACATATCTCAACCGGAGGGTGCGGGTGCGGCGCGGGAACCGGCAGCTCGCCCAGCTGGGTCGTGCTTCGGGCGAGAGCCGGCTCACGCTGGGCTCACTGGCCGGACTGGTCCGAGGGCGCCGGGTGGGCGTCGTCGACTCCGGCTGCTACCTGGCCGTGATGGTCCTCGACCGGGCGCTGACGCGGGTGCGGAACAACCGCGCCGACACCTGGGGCAGCGACGCCAGCACCCGGGTCGGCGGCTGAGCCGACGGCGGCCGCGTAGGCGGCCAGCAGGTGCCTGCGCGACTCGTTCCACGACAGCGGGCCGCTGACCCGGGCCTGGCCGATCTCGCCCATCCGACGGCGTTCCCCGGGGTCGTCCATCAGCTTGGCGACGAGCTTGGCGAACTGCGACTCGTCGTTGGCCGGGGCGTACAGCGCGGCCTCGCCCGCCGACACCCGGGCCTCCTTCAGCTCGAAGGAGACCATCGGCTTGCCCATCGCCATGTATTCCATGACCTTGTTCATCGTCGACACGTCGTTGAGCGGGTTGAGCGGGTCGGGGGAGAGGCAGACGTCGGCCGCCGACAGGTAGCGCAGCAGGTCGTCGTCGGACACCCGGCCGGTGAACTCGACCTGGTCGGACAACCCCAGTTCGGCGGCGAGCGCGACCATCTGGTCGAACGTGTCGCCACCGCCCACGAAGGCCGCGTGCCAGTCCGTACGCCCCTGCTCGTCGCGCAGCTTGGCCAGCGCCCGCAGTGCGTAGTCGACGCCGTCCTGCGGCCCCATCACACCCAGGTAGCAGAGCAGGTAGGGCTTGCCCCGCTTGAGTTCCGGCTCGATCGGCACCTGACGGAACCGCTCGACCGCCGGCGCGCTGCGCACCACGAAGACCTCTTCCGGCCGCTTCCCGCCCCGCTCGAGGGCGGCCGCCCGGTAGCTCTCGTTGGTCGAGATGACCACGTCGGCGGTCCTGTAGGTCTGCCGCTCGACCCAGCACACGGCGCGGTAGAGCCGGTCCTCGCCGCGGTTGAAGCGCGACAGGTAGAGCTCGGGCACCAGGTCGTGCTGGTCGAAGATGAACTTCGTGCCGCGCCGCTTGAGCCGCTTGGCCAGCAGGTAGTAGAGATCCGGCGGGTTGCAGCCGTGTACCACGTCGACGTGCCCCACCTTGCGGGCCAGCCGGAACGTGTGCCACAGCGCCGAGCCGTACTCCTGCAGGTAGCCCAGCGGGCCGCCGGCCGCCGCCTTCAACGGGTAGCGGTAGATGCGTACGCCTTCGATCTCGGCGTACGTCTCGGTGTCGCGCTTCGTGCCCTGCGGGCAGATGACGCTGACCTCCCAGCCCGCCTGCCGCAGCGCGAGGCTTTCCTGCCAGACGCGCCGGTCGAACGGCACGGACAGGTTTTCGACCAGGATGAGTGCGTGCTTACCAGCCAAGGCCCTGATACCCCACGGTCTCCCGGCGCTCTTCGGCGTCGGGGATACGGACAAGGTCGACGACGAGGCGGTCGCCCGGCTCGGCCAGCGCGTCCAGCACGGCCTGCTCGGTGTTGCCGACCACGCACACCTCGGCGTGTTCGAACACCTCGGTGACGTCGTTGGTGAGGACGTCGGCGAGGTGCGGCAGCCGGCCCTCGACGTACTCCCGGTTGGCGCCCATCAGGCGCGACAGGGCGACGTTGGAGTCGTAGATCTTCAGGTCGTAGCCCTTGCCCAGCAGCCGCTCGGCCAGCTCGACCAGCGGGCTCTCGCGCAGGTCGTCGGTGCCCGGCTTGAACGACAGGCCGAACAGGCCGACCTTGCGCTTGCCGGTCGCCACGACCAGCTCGATGGCCCGCTTCAGGTGCTCCTCGTTGGACGGCAGCACGTGCGACAGCAGCGGCACCGCGACGTCGGCGCGGCGGGCGGCGTACACCAGGCCGCGCAGGTCCTTCGGAAGGCAGGAACCGCCGAAGGCGAAACCCGGCTTGAGGTACGCGGGGCTGATGTTCAGCTTGGTGTCGGAGAGGAAGACCTCGATCATCTTGTGCGAGTCGACGCCGAGCGCGCGGCTGATCGCCCCGAGCTCGTTGGCGAACGCGATCTTGAGGCCGTGGAAGCAGTTGTCGGCGTACTTGGCCATCTCGGCCACCGCGATCGGCACCCGGTGGATCTCGCCCGGCAGGCCTTTGTACATCTCGGCGACCGAGTCGGCGCTGCGCGCGTCGAGCTCGCCGATGACCGTCTTGGGCGGGTCGAAGAAGTCCTTGACGCTCGAACCCTCGCGCAGGAACTCCGGGTTGACGGCGACGCCGAAGTCGACGCCGGCGGTCTTGCCGGACTGCTTCTCGAGGATCGGGATCAGCAGGTCGGTGCAGGTGCCCGGCAGCATCGTGCTGCGGAAGACCACGGTGTGCCAGCGGTCGAGGGCGGCCAGCACCTCGCCGATCTGTTCGGCCACCCGCTCGAGGTAGGCGGTGCTGAGGCTGCCGTTGGACGCGCTGGGCGTGCCGACGCAGACGAGCGAGATCTCGGTCCCCAGCACCGCCTCGGTGACGTCGGTGGTC
This sequence comes from Actinoplanes sp. NPDC051343, assembly GCF_044455125.1. Classification (NCBI taxonomy): domain Bacteria; kingdom Bacillati; phylum Actinomycetota; class Actinomycetes; order Micromonosporales; family Micromonosporaceae; genus Actinoplanes; species Actinoplanes sp. NPDC051343. The sequence continues at coordinate 57,449 of NZ_JBITEL010000018.1, read as the reverse complement.
GCCCGCAGCGCGCCTGAGCCGACCACCTCGGCGGTGAGCTCGCCGATGCGCTCCTCGACGACCGGGGCCTGGCCCCGCTGAAGCAGCTCGACCTTGGTCGGGTTGACGTCGACGCCGACAACCTCATGTCCCTGCGCGGCCAGGCACGCCGCCGACACACTGCCGACGTAGCCCAGCCCGAAAACGCTGATCCTCATGGACTTCCCCCCTAGCGGTTGTTGGCGCGCAGCCGGCGCGCGATGCTGCGGAGCTGCGGCGCGATGGCCGACGACTTCGCCGCGGTGATCAGAGAGTTGCGTGCGCGCCGGGCGACGCGATAGGCGCTGCTGCGACTGACGACGCCCTGGGCGACGCTCATCTCGCCGGTCTTGGCCCGTCGTTTGTATTCGTCGTCGCCCCGGCCGAAGTCGATCCGGCCAACGCCGAGCTCGGGTGCCGCCTGCACCAGTTCGCGCAGCAGGATCCAGCCCGGGGCCAGCGACGAGAACTCGGGATCGTAGACCGGGAACCACCAGTGCAGGACCTCACCCGAGCGGATGCCGAAGTGCGCGGCGAGCAGACGCTCCCCGGCGTGCACGGTGGAGAGGATGCCGGCGAACTCGGTGCCGCGCGTGTGCAGCAGCCGGGTCAGCAGGTCGACCCGGTCGGGTTCGGCGAAGTAGTCGGCCGCGCCGGTCGCCTCGTATTGCCCGCGCTTGAGGCGGACGACCTCGGCCAGCGCCTTCTCGTCGACCACGTCGGCGGCGAACCGGATCGCGCCCAGCTGCTTCTCGGCCTTCGCGGTGCGCCGCCGGGCCTGGCCCATGTTGTCCTTGCCGCTCTTGGACGCCCGGCCCAGGTAGCCCTCGAGGCCGCCGGTAGTGTCGACGAACGGCGACACCCGGGTCGACTCGAACCAGGGCGCGAACTCGTCGGCCGGCTCCAGCAGGTGGTCGAAGGCGAACCGCTTCACGCCGTCGGTCAGCAGCCGGGCGGGCGGGAACGGCGTGCCCGGGGCCCGGATCGGACCCTGGAAGTCGGCGCCCGGCCAGCCCACCGGACGCAGCATCGCGCCCTCGCGATGCCCGGGCAGCAGCGCTGTCACCGCACCGCGCTCGTTGCGGACCACCGCGACCTGCACCGGCCGGCCGGCATGAACGGCGGCCGAGAAACCGGGATGGAAGTACGGGCTGTCGAGCGCCGGGTTGGACGCCCGCAGCCGATGCCACGCGTCCAGGTCGGCGTCGGTCAGCGCGTCGAACGCCACGTAGCGCAACGTCACGGCTTGGCTCCAGTCAGCGTTGCGATCAGGTCGTCCCGCCGGGACAGCTTCATCAGTGGCCGCAGCGAGGCCTTCGAGGTGCGGCGCCCGGCCGCGGCCCGGATCGCCTCGCCGAGCACGACCGAGGCGCGGTAGGCGAAACCGGCCGTGGCGCCCCGCCGGCGGCGGAACAGGATCACCTTGTTGGCCACCATCAGCGCGTACAGCACCGGGTTGACCGCCGAGTCGCCGCCGATGTGCTCGACGACCGCGTCCGGCTCGTACCAGAGCGTCCAGCCCCGGTCGGTGGCCCGCAGGCAGTAATCGGTTTCCTCGCTGTAGAGCATGAAGGATTCGTCCCACGGCCCGAGTTCGCGGACGGCGGCGGCCGAGACCAGCATGGCGGCGCCGGTCACCCAGGCGACCGGTCCGGCTTTCTCGTACGCCGCGGGATCGAACACAAGCTCACCGAGGGACCCGATGCGGCCCGCCCGGTCGCCCCCGATGACCGCCTCGACCAGCGCGCGGCCCACGGTCGGGGTGCGGCGCAGCGAGGGCTGCAGCGAGCCGTCCGGGTTGAGCAGCTTCGGCGCGGCCACCGCCCGGCCCGGCTCGCGCAGCGCGCGGGCCAGCGTGGCCAGGGTGTCGGGCCGCAGCCGGCAGTCCGGATTGAGCACCAGCACCGCGTCGAGCTTGCGCAGCTCCAGCGTGGCCGTGGCGGCGTTGATGGCGGCGGCGTAGCCCGCGTTGCGGCCCATCTGCACCACCCGCACCGGCACGTCCGCGGCCGCCTCGGCGATCGCCACGCAGTTGTCCTCCGACGCGTTGTCGGCGACCACGACCGCGGACAGGTCGACCCCGGTCTGCGTGGCCAGTGACCGCAGGCAGCCCTCGAGCACCGCACCGCTGTTGTACGTCACGATGACGACGGCGACACTCACATCTTCTCCTCGCTGCTCAGCCACGGAACCGCTTCACCGTGCGGGCGGCCAGGTTGCGGGCCCGGCGGGGGAGCGCCGGCGCCCCGTCGAGCACCTGGTCGAGCCAGGCGGCGTCGACCGTTCGTTTCAGGCTGTTGCGCGCCTGGAGCCAGGACCGGGGTGCGGCCCGGCCACCGTCGCTTGTGTACGCCCGGGTGACACCGGCCTCCCGAAGCCGGCGCAACACGTGGCGATCGTACGACCCGAAGGGAATAGAGGCCTCGGTCACCGGCTGCCCGGTGAACTCGGACAACACCTGCGGCGCCCGCACCAGCTCCTCGATGACCTCGGGCTGGGTCAGCCGGCGCCAGTCACGGTGCGTCCAGCCGTGGGTGCCCAGCGGCATGCCGGAGCCGACGAGTTCCCGTACGCCGTCGCGCGTAAGCCGCCCGGGGCGGCCGAGCAGGCCGGCACAGAGGAAGAACTGCGCGGTCAGGCCCCGCTTCAACAGGTGCGGGAGTCCGATCTCGACGTCCGACGCGTTCGCGTCGTCGAAGGTCAGACGGACGTCGGGCCGCCCGGCGACCGCGTCGAGGACGTCCTCGAGCTGCCGGACCGTGATCCAGACCTCGTCCTCTCCGGGCTCCAGTTCGCGAACCGGCGCGCCGATTCCGTGCAGATTGAGAGTAACGATCGATGGTGGCGTGGTCACCAACAGTGCTCCCGGCGCTCGTGGTCCTTCGAATCGGGTCGCTGGCTCAGCCATCCTCAGACGCCCGAACGGGTACGCATATCGGTAGATCGGGCGAACCGCATGCCTCTTCGTCGGTTCGCTGGTCGGCCGCTCCCCAACCGCATGTCGTCATTCCGACTCAGCCGTCCAGGCATATCTGCGACGCATTCGTCCGCGCGCGCCGGACACGGCTACCGTAGGGCCGTCGAAGTGCCGCGGGGGAACCCGAGGCCTTCCGGCATGTGTACGGCAGCCATCGTGACAGGGTGTGAATGACTTTGACGACGAGCGTGCTGGCCGATCCGGCCGACCTGGAACCCACGCTCCTGTACGAGCGGACCTACGCGACCCGTCGCCGGGTGACGTACGTGGACGCCGCGGTGCTGCTCAGCTTCATGTTCATCCTGCTCGGCGTGCTCCCGGCCCGGCTCATCGTGCCGGGCGCGACCGACCTCGGCCGGCCCTCGCTGCTGGTCGGCTTCGCGCTGTTCCTGTGGTGGGTCATCACCCGCTTCAGCACCAGCCTGGCCATGCAGGGCCCACAGCCGATCCGGTGGGCATTCTTCGGCTGGCTCGCCGTGCTGCTGGTCGGTTATGCGGTCGGTTTCCTGCGCGGTCTGACATCGATCGAAGCGAATGCCGCCGACCGTACCATCCTCTATTTCTGTGTGTTCGGTGGCGCGGTCCTGACCGCGGCCGACGGCCTGCAGAACTGGGTGCGCCTGCGCTCCCTGCTCAAAGCGCTGGTCGGCACCGCGACATTCGTCGCCGCGTTCGGTGTCGTCGAATACGCGCTCAACCGCGACCTGAGCTATCTGCTGCTCGTTCCCGGCCTGCAGGAGAAGGGCTGGACCCCGACCCTGGAGGACCGCGGCGCCGGCGCCCGCGTGGCCAGCACCACCGGGCACTACATCGAGCTCGCCGCCTACCTGGCCCTGGTGCTGCCGTTCGCCCTGCACTTCGCGATCCACGCCCGGCGGCCCCGCGAACGCGTCGTGGCGATCACGTGCGCGGTCATCATCGCTTCAGGCATCGCCTCCACCATCTCCCGCACCGGCATGGTCGCGATCGCCATCATGTTCCTGGCCCTGGTGCCGGTCTGGACCTGGCGGATGCGCTACAACATCGGCATCATGATCGCCGGCGTCCTGGCGGCCGGGATGGCCGCCAAGCCGGGGTTGTTCAACACGCTGTTCCACCTGTTCGACAACCCGACCGACAACTCGTCGATCTCGGTGCGCTACGAGCGCTACCCGATGGCCTTCAAGTACATCGCCGAACGGCCGTGGCTCGGCCGGGGCACCGGGACGTGGGTCTCGCCGCAGTACCAGGTCATGGACAACCAGTGGCTGGACATCCTGCTCAACAATGGGTTCGTCGGCGCGATAGGCTATTTCGCCCTGCACGTCACGGCCATCACGGTCGCGTGGATGGCGCTGAAGCGCTCGAACGAGCCGGAGGTCCGCCATCTGTGCGCGGCCCTGATCTCGACCCAGTTCATGGGCCTGATCGTCGCGGCGACATTCGACTCGCTGGGCTACCTGACGTACGCCACCACGCTCGGCTTGACGATCGGCTTGTGCGGCACCGTCTGGCGGCTGACGCACCCGGCCCGCATGGTGCGCACCTCGGCCACCCGCCCGCTCCTGGAACGCTGAGCCGCCCCGCCCATCGGCTCCGCCCCTGGTGAGTTGGGGCGGGCCGCTTTGCGCGCGAGCCGCGCCCGCCCGCGCCGGCCCGCCCGCGCCGGCCTGCCCGCTGGCCCCTGCCTGCCTGCCTGCCTGCCCGCTCGCCGCCGGCCCACCGCGGCCGCCGGCCCACCCGCGGCCGCCGGCCCGCCTTGGCCTGCCAGCCCGCCTTGGCCTGCCAGCCCGCCTTGGCCTGCCAGCCCGCCTTGGCCTGCCGGTCTGAGCTGGCCCTGCCGGTCTGAGCTGGATTGCGTGCGCTGGGCTGCCTGTGACGGGCCGCCCGCCCGCACCGACACCGCCCCGCCCCTCGTCAGCCAGCCACCTGCGCCAGCTGTGCCGCGGCAGCGCGCCTCTGCCGGGTCAGAGGCGCGCTGACGGCCGCTCCGGGCGGGCCGCACCCCCGAACCCGGGGCGCACCGGTTCACGTCCTCAAAACGGCTTACAGGGGCAAAGAAGAAGCGCTCGGCAGGTTGTCCTGCCGAGCGCCTTCTCCTGTCGTACGCGGGCTCAGTCGAGCGCGGCCGCCGGCTGCCGGCGGCGGCGGATCAGCTGGATCCATTCGAGCAGCTGGGCGCGGGGGATCGCGGCCGGCACGTAGACCGCGACGCCCACGATGCCGCCGATCGCCAGCTGGAAGAACTCGATCGACCCGACGTAGCGGACCACGGCCGCGGTGGCCACGCCGGCCAGAACCGCGGCCAGGATCGGCCGGATCAGGGCGGTTGCCACCGGCCCCAGCTTGACGTTGCTGCGGTGCAGGGCGATCGCGGCCAGCGGGATCGCCACGACGAAGCCCACGCCGACCTGCGCGATGGCCGCGCCGCGGATGCCGTCGTGCTGTGTGGCCACCCACAGGGACGGGAACAGCACCGCGGCCCAGCCGAGGTTGAGCCACAGGGTGGCCCGGGTGGCGCCGGCGCCCATCAGGGCGTCCACGCACAGGCCGGTGACCATGCGGACGAGCGTGAGCGCGACCAGGATCGTCAGCACCGGGGCGGCCGGTTCCCACCGGTCGCCGTACAGGAAGCCGATCAGCGGGCGGGCGAGCGCCGACGTCAGGGCGATGATCGGCGCGACCACGATCACCAGCAGCGGCAGCGAACGCTGCACGCCGTCGGACAGGGCCGCGTCGTTGTCCTCCGACAGGCGGGAGAAGCCGGCCACCGAAACGTACCGGATGGCCTGGCCGAGCGTGTTCTGTGCCCAGCTGGAGACGTTGAAGGCCAGCAGGTAGAAGCCGACCAGGACCGGACCGGTGAGGTGGCCGATGATGGTGAACTGCACGTTCGTCACGAACGCCTCGACGCCCAGGCTGGCCGCGAGCGGGATGCCGAAGGACAGGAGCCGGCGGGCGATCGCCCGGTCCAGCCCGTACCGGAACGGCACCTCGCCGAACTTGAAGACCATCACGCCGGTGACCGCTGCGCCGGTGACCGCGCCCCAGGCGAAGCTGGCCGGCCCGGTTCCGTGCAGGGCCAGGCCGATGGCGACCGCCGCGTTCGCCACCAGGCCGACCGCGTTGGCGGTGACCAGCCGGCCCTGCTGGAAGTTGCGCATCAGCGCGCCGCTGCGGACCGCGGTGATGCCGTCGATCACGATGATCAGCGCCAGGAGGCGGACCACGCCGGTCGCCTCGCGGTTGCCCGCCGCCGCCGCGAAGGCCGGAGCGGCCAGCCAGAACAGGCCGTAGATGAGGGTGGCCAGCGCCATCGCCAGGGACGCCGCGGTCGGCGCCATGTCCTCGAGCTTGCCGCGCCACTGCACGGTGGCGGCGATCAGGCCGACGTCGTTGATGTGCATGAGCACGGCGGTGGCCGCGATGGCGATCGCGTACACGCCGAAGTCGGCCGGGGCGAGAATGTGCGCCAGGGCCAGCCCCATGGCGAACGAGCCCATCTTGGTGATGAACGTACCCAGCAGGCTCCAGCGCAGGCCGCGCCCGGCCCGCTGGCCGATCGTTTCCACGACTTGCGGTTCGTCGATCGCCGAGTCGGCGGTCATCGCACTCCTGCCGTGTCGGTGTCACGGGAGGGCACGGTCGGCGACTCCACCTTCTCCAGCCAGATCTCCCGCCAGTACGGGGTGATCGAGCGCGGGCAGCTGCCGCTGAACGCACCCTCGCAGATGATGCCTTCGAGGACGATGCACGGCTGCCGCATCACCAGCATCTCGCCGGTGTGCTCGTCGATGATGTGGTCGACGCGGCGCAGCACGCGGGCGGTCTGGCCGCAGAACCGGGCCATCTCGGCGTCGAAGCCCATGCCGCGGTTGAGCAGCTCCGGGTTGAGGGTCTGCTCGATCTCCTCGCGGGACTTGATGCGGACGATGTCGCCGGGCTGGAGGCCGAGCACGGCGGTCGGCGTCTTGCCTTCGACGCGGCCGACCAGGTCACCCCAGCGCTTGCCGCCCTTCACCCGCAGCTTCGGCGGCAGCTTGCGGATCGAGACGTCCTGGATGCGGTTGTAGAGGCCGACCAGCGTCGAACGGGTCATCCAGAAGGCGCTGACGTTGCCGCTGCGCACGTCCTGGACGTACTGAGCGAGCTCGCGGACCGGCAGCTGGTGGGGGGTGGCGCGGCCCAGCTCGGTGGCCTGGCACCGGTAGCGGGGCTGCCCGGCGTCGCCGTCCGGGCGCCGGCTGGCGATGGTCAGCAGCGGCAGCAGCCGCGGCTCGTTGTCGGCCGCCTCCGGCGTGGTGTCGACCGGGGTGTCCGGCGCGACCTTCCGCAGCCAGTCGAGCTTCCAGAAGATCAGGCAGGCCGCCTGGCAGCCGCCGTGGGCGCCGCCGGAGCAGCGCACGCCGAGCAGGTGCACGGCGTTTTCCATCTTCCGCATGCCGCCACGGGTGAGCGTGTCGCAGGACTTGTGCGCGACCTTGCCGACGCGCAGCCGCTTGCCGCAGTACTCCAGCATCTCCGGCATGAACGGGAGGTTGTCGAGCTCGCCGGTCTCGTCGAGGGTGGCGAGGATCTCGGCCCGGCTGCGGACCTCGACGACGTCGCCGACCTTGAGCACGAGCGGGTTGGTGGCCGGTGCGGTCATCAGGACTCCTCGGTCCATCGCAGGTCGGAGCCGATGCGACCGGCACCGTGCAGCTCGTTGATTTTCTTGAGCCGCTGGTGGCGCGGACCGAAGAGGTCGTCGAGCCGCAGGCCGTAGCGCTGGTACTGCTCGGCGAGCTGCTCGATGCCCGTGCGCACGGTCCACTGGGGCTTGAAACCCGGCACCTCGGCGGCGATCCGGTCGCAGGACACCCGGTAGTTGCGGGCGTCGGCGCCGGCCCCCTCGGCGAAGGTGACCTCGCCGCCGACGATCTCCTGCACCAGCTGGGCGACGTCGCGGATCAGGTAGTTCTCGTCGGAGTGGCCGACGTTGAACGGCCGGGCGTGCACCGTCTCGCGGGGCGCCTCGAGCAGCGCGATGAACGCCGACGCGATGTCGTCGGCGTGCACCAGCGGGCGCCAGGCCATGCCGTTGCTGCGCAGGCCGACCTTGCCGGCCAGCAGCGCGTGCCCGACCAGGTCGTTGACCACCAGGTCGCCGCGCAGGCGCGGCGAGAAGCCGTACGCGGTGGCGTTGCGCAGGAAAACCGGTGAGAAGTCGTCGTCGGCCAGCTTGACCAGGTCCTGTTCGGACAGGATCTTCGACTCGCCGTACGGGGTGAGCGGCGCGAAGGCCGCGTTCTCGTCGAGCGGCGTGTCGTCGGTGCCGGCCCCGTAGAGGCTGCACGACGAGGAGAACAGGAACCGCGTGACGCCGGCGTCCTTGGCCGCCTGGGCGAGCCGCACGGTCGAGCGGTGGTTCACCTCGTACGTCAGGTCGGGGTCGAGGTCGCCGAGCGGGTCGTTGCAGAGGGCGGCCAGGTGCATCACCGCGTCCGGGGCGACCTCGGCCAGGTGGTCCCTGGTCACGTCGCGCAGGTCGACCCGCAGCGCGGGCACGTCCTCGGGCGCCGGCCCGATCGTCCCGTCCGCGAAGAGGCCGGTGTCGAGGCCGACGACCTCGTGACCGGCGGCGATGAGACGGGGTACCAACACACTGCCGAGGTAACCCTCGTGGCCGGTTACGAGAACTCGCATGCCTTAACTCCAGGGTACGGGCGCCAGAGACGCACGGATCTTATGCAGTGGCCGTTGCCGCGACGGACCCGTACTGGCTTTCTGCCGGGTCCGGTCGGCACATCCACACATTCGGTCATTGGACTGCGTCCGAAATTCCTTCAGTACGCTCCGGAGCTCCGCACCACGGCGCTGACCGTGCGGGCCAGGATCGCCACGTCCATCGCGAGCGACCAGTTCTCGACGTACGTGAGGTCGAGCCGGATCGACTCCTCCCACGACAGGTCGGAGCGGCCGGAGACCTGCCAGAGGCCGGTGAGGCCGGGCTTGACGACCAGCCGGCGGCGCATGTCGTCGGGGTAGCCGGCGACTTCGCGGGCCAGCGGTGGCCGGGGCCCGACCAGCGACATGTCGCCCTTGAGCACGTTCATCAGCTGGGGCAGTTCGTCGAGGGAGAGGCGGCGCAGCCAGCGGCCGACCGGGGTGACCCGGGGGTCGGACCGCATCTTGAACAGCTCGCCGTCGCTGTCGTTGAGGTTGCGCAGTTCCTGCAGCCGGGCCTCGGCGTTGACGACCATCGTGCGGAATTTGTAGAGCACGAACGGGCGGCCGTCCTTGCCCACCCGTTCCTGCCGGAAGATGGCCGGGCCGCGGCCGCCCGCCCCGAACCGCACCAGCAGTGCCACCACGAGCAGCAGCGGCGAGAGCATCAGCAGGAGCAGGAACGCGCCGACCCGGTCGAACGCGTTCTTGACCAGGCGGGCGCTGCCTTTCAGGCGCGGGTGCTCGACGTGCAGCATGGGCAGGCCGTCGACCGGGCGGATCGTGGTGCGGTCGCCGGCCACGTCGACAAGCGTGCTGGCCACGATCAGGTCGATCTCGTCGCGTTCCAGTTGCCAGGCCAGGCGGCGCAGTTCGGCGCCGTCGATCTCGGGACAGCTGAGCACGACGACGGTGTCGGCCCCGGCTTCGATGACCGCGGCCGCGACCTGGTCGAAGTTGCCGTATATGGGTGGTAGCCCGTTGACCGGCTCGCTGTGGGTGCCGGGCGGCAGGCAGGCGCCGACGATGCCGAGACCGTGATGGCTCTCGTGCCGCATGCGCCGGCTCATCTCGGCGACCGCCTTCGCGTGACCGACCAGGATCACCCGATGCAATCGATCGCCCCGCGACCAGGAGCGGTGCAGTAACTGACGGAACACGTATCGTGCCGCCACGTCGACGACCGTGGCCATCGGAACGGCGATGATGACGTAGCCGCGAGCCAGACGGAGGTCGAACGAGAAGGAAATAATGGCCAGGACGGCGGTCAGGCCGAGCCCGGAACGGACCACCCGGGCGTATTCGTCGGTGCCGACGAAAAGGTGGCGCGACTCATAGGCTCGATTGAGCGCGAGCACCGCGATCCAGGGCAGTGGAAATACCAACGTCAACAGTCGGTAGTCCAGCAGGAACGTATCCGTGTTTGATCCGCGGAATCGAAGGGCGAGTGCGGCCGACGCGGCGGCCAGACCCACGATCCAGTCGATGAAGATCAGACCAAGCGCGTACTTGCCGCGCCAGTCGGAGCGGGCCGGTGTAGTGGGCAGCTCGTCTTCCCCAAGAGTGTTGAGCTGCCGCTTCTTCTGGTTGATATCGACGGTCGACCCTGACTCGATCGTCTGCACGCCTAGCCTCCGTCATCGACTGCGGCCAACCAGGGTCTTCGACTGCTGGTTGGGAAGGGTCTCCTCGGCGAGCCGGTAGACCTCACCCGGGGAATACTGCTGAATAGTCCCTCGTTCGCGCTACATCCTTCCGTTCGACTCGGGTGACGAATCGGAGGATGCCAATTCACAAGCTGGTGCAAGGTGTTCAATTCGGGCGAACGCCGTGCACCGCGTACTTCGGAGCACAACGTATGGGAATTGCCGCCGGGAGCGGCGCACCCATACTCCACCGAACTGCGGCGGTCAATCGGTCATGGATGAACGGGAATGTATTAAATCCGACCGTTCTTTTTCTGGGCCGGGTCTTCGGTGAACGTGAGGCAGGTTTCGTATTTCGGGAGCAGGCCGCTGTCGCGCGCCTCGGCGAGCGAGGGCGCTTCCGCGTCCTTCATGGACAGTAGTGGGACGGTTACAGGCCAGGCAATGTCGAGTTCCGGATCGAGCGGGTCGATGCCGTGCTCGTGCCCCGGGCGATAGGTGCTGGAGCAGAGGTAGGTCACCGTGGCGCCCTCGGACAGCGCGCAGAACCCGTGGCCGAGGCCCTCGGCAAGGTAGACCGCTCGGCGGTCCTCGTCATCCAGCCGGACCGCCTCCCAGGTGCCGAACGTCGGCGAACCGACACGGATGTCGACGATCACGTCGAGTACGGCGCCGGACACGCACGTGATGTATTTCGCCTGACCGGGCGGCACGTCGGCGAAGTGGATGCCGCGGACGACGTCCTTGGCCGAGGTCGAGAGGTTGGCCTGGGCCAGATCGAGCGGATGGCCCACCGCGGCCGCGAGCGCGTCGAACCGGTACCACTCCATGAAGGCGCCACGCGGGTCACGGTGCTGCACCGGGGTCACCTCGAAGGCACCCTGGATGGCGAGCGGGCGGATCTTCATCGCGCAACACCGTACTCTCCGGTGGTCAGCAGCCTCGCGAGGTATCCGCCGTATCCACTTTTCAGGAGTGGCTGCGCGAGCTCGAGCAACTCGTCGTCGGTGATGAAGCCGTTACGCCACGCGGCCTCCTCGACGCACCCGATCTTGAGACCCTGGCGCTCCTCGATGACCCGGACGTACTCCGAGGCCTGCACCATCGACTGGAAGGTGCCGGTGTCGAGCCAGACCGTGCCCCGGTCGAGCGGGGTCACGTCGAGGCGCCCCTGCTTGCGGTACTCCTCGTTGACCGCGGTGATCTCGAGCTCGCCGCGCTCGCTGGGCTCCAGCTTCTCGGCGATGCGCACCACGTCGGCGTCGTAGAAGTAGAGGCCCGGCACGACGTACGTCGACTTCGGGCGGGCCGGCTTCTCCTCGATCGAGAGCACCTTGCCGTGCTCGTCGAACTCGACCACGCCGTAACGCTCCGGGTCGGCCACCGGGTAGGCGAAGATGCGCCCGCCCGCCGGCTGCTGGAACGCGCCCAGCTGCCGGCCCAGGCCGACGCCGTGGAAGATGTTGTCGCCGAGGATCAGGGCGACCGGCTGGTCGCCGATGAAATCGGCGCCGATACGGAACGCCTGGGCGATTCCGTCCGGTTTCGGCTGCTCGGCGTAACTCAGTGAGAGCCCGAACCGGCTCCCGTCGCCCAGCAGCCGCTCGAAGTGGGGCTGATCCTCCGGCGTGGTGATCACCAGGACCTCGCGGATCCCGGCCGACACGAGGGTGGTCAGCGGGTAATAGATCATCGGCTTGTCGAAAATGGGCATGAGTTGCTTCGACATGGCCAGGGTTATCGGCCAGAGCCGGGAGCCGGTGCCACCGGCGAGCAGGATTCCGCGCACCGGGGAAGACTAAACAGGGGCGGCAAAGCAGGTAGAGTGCCCAGTCGTGCAGATTTTCGTGACCGGCGGTGCCGGTTTCATCGGATCGGCCTATGTCCGGGCCCTCTTGCAGGATGAATACGCCGGTGCGGCTGGGGCGTCCGTGACGGTTCTGGACCTGTTGTCCTATTCCGGTAATCGCGCGAACCTTCCGCTGACGGATTCCCGATTGCGCTTCGTCCAGGGCGACATATCGGATTCGGCGCTCCTGCGGGAGTTGGTGCCCGGTCACGACGTGATCGTCCATTTCGCGGCCGAATCCCATGTGGACCGGTCCATCTCCGGCGCACTGCCGTTCGTGCAGACCAACGTGCTCGGCACGCAGGCACTGCTCGACGCCGCGCGGGCCGCCGGCGTCGGGCGCTTCCTGCACGTGTCCACCGACGAGGTGTACGGCTCGATCGCCGAAGGCTCGTGGACCGAGGACTGGCCGCTCGCACCCAACTCGCCGTACGCCGCCTCCAAGGCCGGCTCCGACCTGATGGCGCTCGCCGCCCACCGCACACACGGCATGGACGTGGTGGTCACCCGGTGCTCCAACAACTACGGGCATCACCAGTTCCCGGAAAAGGTCATCCCGCTGTTCGTCACCAACCTGCTCGACGGCAAGCAGGTGCCGCTCTACGGCGACGGCGGCAACATCCGCGACTGGCTGCACGTCAGCGACCACTGCCGGGGCATCCAGCTGGCGCTCGAGAAGGGCCGGGCCGGCGAGGTCTACAACATCGGCGGCGGCACCGAGCTCAGCAACAAGGAGCTGACCGGGCGGCTGCTCGAGGCCTGCGGCGCCGGCTGGGACATGGTGCGCCGGGTCGAGGACCGTAAGGGCCACGACCGCCGCTACTCGCTCGACATCACGAAGATCAGCGACGAGCTCGGGTACGCCCCGCAGGTCACCCTCGACGAGGGTCTCGCCGCCACGGTCAGGTGGTACCGGGAGAACCGCGACTGGTGGGAGCCGCTGAAGGCGCGGGCGGCCATCTGATGCGGTGGCTGATCACCGGAGCCGGCGGCATGCTCGGCCGGGATCTGTGCGCTGTGCTGGCCGCGGCGGGGGAGACCGACGTGGTCGCGGCCGGCCGGGCCGACCTCGACATCACCGACGCGGACGCGGTCCGGGCGGCGGCCGACGGCGCCGACGTGGTGGTCAACGCGGCGGCGTGGACCAACGTCGACGGGGCGGAAACGGACGAGCAGGCCGCGTCGGCGGTCAACGGCCACGCCGTACGGCATCTGGCCGAAACGGCCGGGAAGCGGCTCATCCAGGTCTCCACCGACTATGTTTTCGACGGTGCGGCGGCCGTGCCCTACGCCGAGGAGGCGCCGCGGGCGCCGATCAACGCCTACGGCCGGGGCAAGGCCATCGGGGAGCAGGCCGCGTTGTCGGCCGGCGGCTTCGTGGTGCGCACCGCCTGGCTGTACGGCGAGCACGGGCCCAACTTCGTGCGCACGATGCTGCGTCTGGCGGCCGCGCGCGACACCGTGGACGTGGTCGACGACCAGGTCGGGCCGCCGACGTGGTCGTTCGCGCTGGCCGGGCAGATCGTGGCGCTGGCCCGTTCCGGCGCGCAACCCGGCGTCTATCACGGCACCGCGAGCGGGTCGACGTCGTGGTTCGGGCTGGCGCGGGCCGTGTTCGAGGAGGCCGGGCTCGCCCCGGAGCGGGTGCGGCCGACGACGAGCGACAAGTTCGTGCGCCCGGCGCCCCGGCCGGCCTACAGCGTGCTCGGGCACGACCGGTGGGCCGAGACGGGCGTGGCCCCGCTGCCGTCCTGGCGATCGATGCTGCACGAGGCGATGCCGGTCCTCAGGCCGTGAGAGCCGCGGCGGCGGCCGCCGCCGACGGTCAGGAGCCGTAACCGACGGATTCGTCGCCGGGGCGGTCCAGCCGGATCGTCAGCTCGGCCGCGGCTGCGCCCGGGGTGGCGCGGGCGGCGAACTCGCGGGACAGCGCGTCGAGCCGCTCGGCGAACTCGTAGAAGGTCGCGTCGTCCATCGGCACCCGGCGGATGTCCTGCAGCCGCGGGCCACGCGGGGACTCGAGGCCGGGGGACCGACGTGGCCGCGGGGCGGGTGCGTGTGACGGCGGCGTGGACACCTCGGGGGATTCGCCCGGGCTCCGGTCCGCGGTGCGCTCCCGCGGCGCGGCGTCGGCGCCTTCGGTGGGCTCGGCCGGGACAGCCTCCGGCAGTGACTCGTCCGCGGGCCGCGCCACCGGGCCGGCGCCGGGATCTTCCGTGGAGCCGGCGGCGCGTGACGGCGGGTCCGGCGGCCGGGGGACGGTCCAGAGCGGCGTCGGGTACGGCTCGCCGGCGAGCCAGGTGAGGCCGGGGATCGGGGCCGGCGCGGGCAGGGCCGGGGGAGCAGCCGCCGCCGTGCTGACGTAGACCGGGGTGGGTACGCCGTGCTCGCGGCGGCTGGTGCCGACGCGGACGAGGCCGTCGCGTTCCAGGAGCTTGAGTTCGTAGCTGACGACGCCGCCGGCGACGCCCAGCCCGGCCGAGAGGCGGGCCACGGTGGCCGGGCCCGCGCGGAGAAGGCTGAGGATCCGGTCACGCACGTCGCCTGTCATGGCAGACATTCTGGGCGCACCGGGTAGGGAGATCAAACAGGGGCACCGATCGTGGCGGGGCTGGTGCGGTGGGCGGTGATGGACTCCAGGATGTCGCCGGCGCGGACGGCCGCGTTGGAGAGCAGGGACGCGGTGATGCCGTGGGTGTGCTCGGTGCCGCCCTGCAGGTAGACGCCGGCCGTCATCGGGGCGCGGGAGCGCAGGCGGTAGTCGCGCTCGACGAGCGGGCGGCCCAGTTCGTCGCGCTCGAAGAAGCCGGCGGCCGCGCCCAGCAGCGGGAACGGGTCGACCGGCTGGTAGCCGGTCGCGCACACCAGGACATCGGCGTCCAGCGTGGTCGTCTCGCCGGTGGTGAGCGTACGGACGGAAACCGCGACCCGGTCGCCCAGATCTCGGGCCGACGCGAGCCGGGAGACGTTGAGCAGGCGCAGGCGGCGCTCGCCGGTGACCTTCTCGCGGTAGGCGCGGCGGTAGAGGGCCTCGATGAGGCCGGCGTCGACGACCGAGTAGTTCGTGTTGCCGTGGTAGTCGATCAGCATCTCCTTGACCGCGTCGGGGGCGGCGAAGAAGTCGTCGACGGCGGCCGGATCGAAGATGCGGTTGGCGAACGGGCTGTCGTCGGCCGGGCTGTAGCCGTAGCGGGAGAAGACCGCGCACACCTCGGCGGCCGGGAAGCGTTCGTGCAGATAAGCGGTGATCTCGGCGGCGCTCTGCCCGGCGCCGACCACGACGAAGCGGCGGGCGTCCGGCGGCACCGAGCCGATGTTGGTGAGCAGGTCGCGGCTGTGCCAGATGCGGTCCGAAGCGGTGACGCCGCCCGGCAGCAGCGGGCGCAGCCCGGTGGCGACGACGAGGTTGCGGGCCCGGCGGACTCCGGCGCCGGCCACCTCGACGTCGAAGGCCTCGAGGACGCCGTCCCGGACGACGGGGGCGACGCCGGTGACCGCATGGCCGTACGAGACGAGATCGTCCACCTTGGCCGCCGCCCACTCGAGGTAGTCGTGGAACTCGACGCGGAGCGGGAAGAGATTCTTGTGATTGATGAAGTCGATCAACCGGTCCCGCTGCTTGAGATAGCAGAGAAAGCTGAACTCGCTGCTCGGGTTGCGAAGGGTCACCAGGTCCTTGAGGAACGACACCTGCATCGTGGCGTCGTCGAGCAGCATCCCGCGGTGCCAGCCGAACCGGGGCTGCTGCTCGAAGAAGGCCGCCGTTACCGGGGCGTCGTGGTCCCGCAGGGCTGCGGCCAAGGCCAGATTGGACGGGCCGAAACCCACTCCGACCAGGTCGTACATCGCTGACATCGGCAGTCTCCCAGCAAGATCGAGGGCGCCTCGGGCAAGGTTAGACTAACCTAACTTTTCGCGATGGATGAGCCAGGAGGCGCTGTGCGAGTTGTCATGTTCGGGTACCAGACGTGGGGTCATCGGACGCTGCAGGCGCTGATCGACTCGGAGCACGAGGTCACGCTGGTGGTCACCCATCCGCCGAGCGACCACGCGTACGAGCGGATCTGGAGCGACTCGGTCGCCGATCTGGCCGCCGGGCGCGGCATCCCGGTCGAGGTCCGCGACCGGCCGGACGACAGCCTGCTCGGCGCGCTGAAGGCGGCCGCCCCGGACGTGATCGTCGCGACCAACTGGCGCACGTGGATCCCGCCGGAGATCTACGAACTGCCCCGGCTCGGCACGCTCAACGTGCACGACTCGCTGCTTCCGGCGTACGCGGGCTTCTCGCCCTTGATCTGGGCCCTCATCAACGGCGAGCCGGAGGTCGGTGTGACCGCCCACATGATGGACGCCGAACTGGACGCCGGCGACATCGTGCTGCAGCGCCCGGTGCCGGTCGGGCCCCGCGACACGACGACCGACCTGTTCCACAAGACCCTCGCTCTGTTCGGGCCCATCACGGTCGACGGCTTGGCGCTCATCGCCGCCGGGAAGACCGGGTGGGCGCCGCAGGACCGGTCGAAGGCCAGCTTCTTCCACAAGCGGTCCGAAGAGGACAGTCGCATCGACTGGACCTGGACGGCCGAGGAACTGGACCGGCTGATCCGCGCGCAGTCCGACCCCTATCCGAACGCTTTCGCCTTCCACCGCGGGACCCGCTTGCGCATCGTGGGTGCCTCGGTTTCCGAGGGTACGTACGGCGGCACGCCCGGCCGCATCTTCATCAGCGAGGGCGACGCGGTCGTGATCGTCGCCGGCGCCGGGGCCCGCTATGGGAAGAGTCGCGGCCTCGCTCTGGAACGCGTCCGGCTCGACGACGGCACCGAACTGCCCGCGGCGTCGTACTTCAGGACCATGGGCGGATATCTCACGAGCCACCCTGTTCCAAATTAGGTAAGCCTTACCTTATAGTCGGCCACATGCCGACCGACGGAGTAGTAACCAGCGGGGGACCGCTCACGGTGGCCCCGGCCGTTCTGCCGGATCTGTTCGCGGAGGTGGTCCGCCGGGACCCGGACGCGGTCGCGCTGGTCTTCGAGGACACCGAACTCTCGTACTCCGAACTCGACGTGCGGGCCAACCGGCTGGCCCACGTGCTGCAGGCGCGCGGCGTCGGGCCCGACCGGGTGGTCGGGCTCGCGCTGCCCCGCTCGATCGACCTGATCGTGGCCGAACTGGCCGTGCTGAAGGCGGGCGGCGCCTATCTGCCGCTCGACCCGGCCGATCCGGGCGAACGTCTGGCCTTCCTGCTGTCCGACGCTCAGCCGGTCTGCCTGGTCAGCACATCGGACGTCCTGGCACGGGCCGACGTGCTTCTCGACGACCCGGGCGACATCGAGGCCGCGCCTGCCACGGACCCGGCCCGGCCCGGGCTGCGGGTCGAGAACGCCGCCTACGTCATCTACACCTCGGGGTCGACCGGCCGGCCCAAGGGCGTTCTGCTCACCCACACCGGGGTGGCGAAGCTGCTGTCGACACAGTTCGAGCGATTCGGCCTCACGCCGGACGTACGGGTGCTGCAGTTCGCCTCGCCGAGCTTCGACGTGGCGTTCTGGGATCTGTGCCTGGCGCTGCTCTCCGGCGGCCGGCTGGTCGTGGTGCCGAGCGAGCGCCGGGTCGCCGGCCCGGCCCTCACCGAGTACGCCTGGAAACATCGCGTCAACTTCATGATTCTGCCGCCGGCGCTGCTCGCCGCACTCCCCGCCGACAGCGAGCTGCCGCCGGGGATCCTGCTCGCCGGAACCGAGCGGGTGTCGCCGGAACTGGTGGCCCGGTGGGCGCGCGGACGGCGGATGTTCAACGCGTACGGGCCGACCGAGGCGACCGTCAACTCGACGCTGGGGGAGTGCGACCCCGAGCGGGCCGAGACGTCGGTGCCGATCGGACGGCCCGATCCGGGCACCAGCGCCTACCTGCTCGACGCCTCACTGCGGCCGGTCGCCAACGACGTGCCCGGCGAGCTCTACCTGGCCGGTCCGGGGCTGGCCCGTGGCTACCTCAACCGGCCCGGCCTGACCTCGGACCGCTTCGTGGCCGACCCGTTCGGGCCGGCCGGTGGCCGGATGTATCGGACCGGCGACCTGGCCGGCCGGCGTGCGGATGGCCGGCTCGACTTCCTCGGGCGCAGCGACGACCAGGTCAAGGTGCGCGGCTACCGCGTCGAGCCGGGCGAGATCGAGTCGGTGCTCACGCGGCATCCCGGCGTCGGGCAGGCCGCGGTGGTCGTCCGCGACGAACGGCTGGCCGCCTATGTGGTGCCGGCCGCAGGCGCCGTCCACGACGGCGATCAGGTCGCGGAGTGGAAAGAGCTGCACGAGCTGCTCTACCGGTCCGGCCGGGCCGAGCGGACCGACGAGAACTTCACCGGATGGAACAGCAGCTTCGACGGCGCTCCGATCCCGCTCGACGAGATGCGCGCGTGGCGGGATGCGACCGTCTCCCTCATCCGGTCACTGGGACCGCGGCGGATCCTCGAGATCGGCGTCGGCAGCGGACTGCTGCTGTCGCGGCTCGCCGGAGAATGCGCCGACTACTGGGCTCTCGACCTGTCGGAGGAGGCCATCGCCGCTTTGCGGGCGGTGATGTCGCCCCACCGGGTCACCCTGCGGGCGCAACCGGCTCACGACCTCGAGGGGGTGCCGGCCGGCTACTTCGACACCGTCGTCATCAACTCGGTGACGCAGTACTTTCCGAGCGCCGGCTACCTGCGGTCCGTGCTGCGCACGGCCGCCTCGCGGCTCGCGCCGGGCGGTCAGGTCTTTCTGGGTGACGTACGGAATCTGCGCCTGCACCGGGAGCTCGTCGCGGCAACGCAGGCCGCGCGCGGCGACGATTCGCCGGACGCCGTCGACCGGGCCCTGCGGGCCGAGCGGGAGTTGCTGCTCGACCCGGATTTCTTCGCCTCGCTGGGGTTCGGTTGCGTCGACATCCGGGTCAAGCGCGGGCGGTACGACAACGAGCTGAGCCGATACCGGTACGACGTGCTGCTCTCCCCGGGGCCGGCGCCCGGTGCGCCGCCGGAATCCGCGTACGGCTGGGGCGCCGACGTGCGCGAGGTGCTCGCCCGGGGTGAGCCCCGGGTGCGCCTGACCGGCATCCCGCATGAGCGGGCGCACGTCGAGGACCTGCATGCGCTGGCCTCCTCGTGCGGCTACGAGCTCGTCGTGACGTGGGCTGGTTCCTCGCCTGACGGCCGGCTGGAAGCGGTGTTCCAGCTGGGATCGCCGCCCCGCGACGCCTATCGGCCGGGTGGCGGGTTCCCGCTGGCCAACATCCCGGCCGCCGGCACCGGTCCGGCCGCACTCGTCAAGGCACTACGCCTGCACGCCGAGTCCTGCCTTCCCGCCCACCTGGTGCCCAGCGGGTTCGTGGTGCTCGACCGGCTGCCCACGCTGAGCAGTGGAAAGCTTGACCGGGCGGCGCTTCCGGCGCCCGACTTCGCGGTGCTGGCGACCGGGACCGCGCCGCGTACGCCGCACGAGAGGGTCCTGCGCGACCTGTACGCCGACCTGCTCGGTGTGCCCGGAGTGGGCATCGAAGACGACTTCTTCGCCCTCGGCGGCGACAGCATCGTCTCGATCCAGCTGGTGCTCCGGGCGCGGGCGGCCGGGCTGGTCTGCACCTCCCGCCAGGTCTTCGAGCAGCGGACGGTGGCCGCGCTGGCAACCGTGGTCACCGAACTCGACCCGGGCGGCACCACCGCGGACGACGACGGGGTGGGGGACATCCCGTTCACGCCGATCCTGCGGTGGCTCGACGAGACCGGCGGCGCGGTCGACGCCTTCAGCCAGTCACTGGTCGTCCGCACACCGCCGGGCGCCGTCGAAGCGGACCTCCGGGTGCTGCTGGACGCGCTGGTGGCGCGGCACGATCTGTTGCGTTCCCGGCTCGACCGCGCGGCCGGTGTGCTGACGGTATCGCTGCCGGGCGCGCCGATTCCCTTGCGGCAGTCCGAATCCTCGGTCCACTCCGAGGAACAGGCGGCGGCCGCACGACTCGACCCGGCGAACGGGGTCATGGCGCAGGCGGTCTGGTTCCCCGCCCGTGACCAACTGTTGCTCGTGCTGCATCACAGCATCGTGGACGGGGTTTCCTGGCGCCTCCTCACCGACGACATGGCCGCGGCCGCGTCCGGCTCCGCTCTGGAGCGCGGGGGGACCTCGTTCCGGCGCTGGGCCTCGGCGCTGTCGTCGGCGGCGGCCGGGCGAACCTCGGAGGTCGGCCTGTGGCAACGCATTCTGGACGGGCCCGACCCGCCTCTCGGCGCGCGGCCGCTGCGGCCCGTCGGCGACCTGGATTCCGTTGCGCGGTACACCGTCCGGCTCGGCCCGGCGGTGACCGAGCCGGTGCTGGGCAGCGTGCCGGCCGCGTTCAACGGCGGCGTCAACGACGTGCTGCTGACCGCGCTGGCGCTGGCGGTCGCCCGCTGGCGGGGCGGATCGTCGGTGCTCGTCGCGCTCGAGGGCCACGGCCGCGAGGAACAGGTCGTGCCCGGCGCCGACCTCGCGCCGACGCTCGGCTGGTTCACGAGCGTGTTCCCGGTGCGGCTCGACCCCGGCGACGCCGACCTGGACGAGGCGCTGGCGGGCGGCCCGGCGGCGGGCATCGCCCTCAAACGCATCAAGGAACAGCTGCGGGCCATCCCCGATCACGGCATCGGGTACGGGATGCTCCGCTACCTGTCCGAGGAAGCCGGGCCGATTCTGGCGGCGCTGCCCGGACCACAGATCAGCTTCAACTACCTGGGGCGCTTCGCGGCCGGGGACGGCGATTGGCAGCCGGTCGCCGGGCACGGCATCCTCGCCGGCGGATTCGACCTCGGCATGCCGGTCGTGCCGTACACACTGGAGGTCAACGCCTACGTCCAGGACACGGGCAGCGGCCCCGAACTGGGCGTCACCTGGGCGTACCCCCGCAAGCTGATCGACGACGGCGCGGTGGCGAGTCTCGCCGCCGGATGGTTCGCCGCCCTGGAGGCCCTCGTCTCGCACACCCGGGGCCCGGCGACCGGCGGCCTGACGCCGTCGGACCTGACCGCCTCGCTCAGCCAGCGGGAGATCGAGGAATTCGAAGCGGAATGGCAGCTCCCGTGAGCTCTGGTATCTCGGACATCCTTCCCCTGACCCCGCTGCAGGAGGGCCTGCTCTTCCACACGCAGCTCGACGGGCCGGACGTCTACACCGGCCGGCTGTCGCTGTTGCTGGCGGGACCGCTGGACGGTCCCCGGCTGCGGGCGGCCGGGCAGGCGCTGCTCGACCGGCACCCCAACCTGCGGGTCGCCTTCCGCCGCCGCAGGAACGGTCAGGCGGTCGCGATCGTGCCGCGGCAGGTGGCGTTGCCGTGGTCGGAGGTCGAGCAGCTCGCTCTCGACGACGATCTCGGCCTTCGGTTCGATCCGGCGACGGCGCCACTGTTGCGGATGACGCTGGTCCGGCTCGGACCGGACCGGCACCGGCTCGTCATCACGCACCACCACCTGCTCCTGGACGGATGGTCGGTGCCGCTGCTGGTCGACGAGCTGGCGGCGCTCTACCGGGGTTCTCCGCTTGCGGCACCGGCCGGCTTCCGGACCTATCTCACCTGGACCGCGGCGCAGGACCGCCCGGCCGCCGCCGCGGCCTGGCGGGAAAACCTCGCCGGCCTCGACGGGCCCACCCTCCTGGCGGGACGGGCACCGGCCACCGCGGTGGTTCCGCTCCGAGTCGTACGCGACCTGCCCGCCGCCCTGACCGCCCGGCTGGTGGCACTGGGCCGGTACCGTGGCCTGACCCTCAATACGGTGGTCCAGGGCGCGTGGGGAGTCGTCGCCGGCGCGCTGACCGGCCGGGACGACGTCGTGGTGGGGGCGACGGTCGCGGGCCGCCCGCCCGTCCTGGCGGGCGTCGAGTCGATGATCGGCCTGTTCATCAACACGCTGCCGGTGCGGATCCGGCTCGACCCGGCGTCGTCGGTGGCCGGGATGTTGCGGGGTCTGCAGGACGGTCAGGCGGCGCTGCTCGACCATCAGCACCTCGGGCTGGCCGAGATCCAGCGGCTGTCCGGGCACGGCGAGCTGTTCGACTCGCTGACCGTGTT
The DNA here is from genome assembly GCF_044455125.1 of Actinoplanes sp. NPDC051343. Lineage (NCBI taxonomy): Bacteria > Bacillati > Actinomycetota > Actinomycetes > Micromonosporales > Micromonosporaceae > Actinoplanes > Actinoplanes sp. NPDC051343. The sequence continues at coordinate 35,200 of NZ_JBITEL010000018.1, read as the reverse complement.
CGAGAACTATCCGCTCGGGTCGTCGTTGCCGTCGCTCGGCCCTTCATTACGGATCACCGACGCCTCGGTGCGGGACTGCGCGCACTACCCGCTGACGCTGACCGCTCGCCCCGGCGAGCGGATGCACCTGAATCTGGAGTATCGCGGGGATCTGTTCAGCGCCTCCTCGGCCGCGGTGCTGCTCGATCGGCTGGAGCGGGTGCTGGAGCAGGTCTGCGCGGCACCGGATGCTCCGCTCGGGTCGGTCACGGTGTTGTCGGAGCCGGAGCTCGCGGTGGCGCAGGGTCCCGTCGCACCGGTTCCGTCGACGAGCATCGGCGGGTTGCTGCGGGAGCAGGCCGCCCGGACGCCGTCCGCGGTCGCGCTGGTGACCGCCGGGGACTCGTGGACGTTCGCCTCGCTGGACGGATGGGCCTCGGCTCTGGGGTCGGCGCTGCGTGGCCGGGGCGTGGGGCGCGGCGACCTGGTGGCGCTGGCGTTGCCGCGGTCGCTGATGGTGCCGGCGATCTTCGGTGTGCTGGCGAGCGAGGCCGCCTATCTTCCGTTGGACCTCGATCAGCCGTCCGCCCGCATCCGGTCGATCCTCGACGACGCCGGGCCGGCCGTGGTGATTGCGGCTCCCGGCGCCGAGGTGCCGGGACCGGCCCGGCGCCTTTCGATCTTGATCGGTTCGGCGCCTTCCCGGTCCACCCCCACCCTGCACTGGGTGGGGACAAGTGAACCGGCCGAAGCTGAGAACACCCCTCTGTTATCCACAGCCGATGACCCCAGATGTCCGGCCGATCCGGCTTACGTGATTTACACGTCGGGGTCGACCGGGCGTCCCAAGGGCGTCGTCGTGCCTCACCGCGGAATCGTGAACCTCTTCGCCAGCCACCGGGAACACCTCATGGGCGGCCCGAAGCGGAAGGTCGCGCACGTCGCGTCGTTCACCTTCGACGGCTCCTGGGAACCGCTGCTCTGGCTGCTCGACGGCCACGAACTGCACGTGATCGACGCCGGGACGTACCACGACCCGGCAGCCCTGGTCGGCTATCTGAGGGCGCACGACGTCCGGGTGCTCGACGTGACCCCGACCTTCCTGCGCGAGCTGATCCCGGCCGGAGTCCTCGAATCCGGGCTCGGCACCCTGCTCGTCGGCGGCGAAGCGGTCGATCCCCAGCTGTGGGCGCAGGCCTGTGCGGCGCCGGGGCTGAGCTGCTTCGACCTGTACGGCCCGACCGAGGCGTCCGTGGACGCGTACGGCTGGACGGGCGGCAACCGGGACGCCTACCGGCTCACCAACGTACGGACGTACGTGCTCGACGGCGCCCTCCGCCCCGTCGCGGCGGGTGTCACCGGGGAGCTCTACGTCGCCGGGGCCGGACTGGCCGAGGGGTATCGGAAACGCCACGGGCTGACGGCCGAGCGGTTCGTCGCCGATCCCTTCGGGGCGCCGGGCGACCGGATGTACCGGACCGGCGACCTGGCCCGGCGCGACCGCGACGGGACGCTGCGCTTCGCGGGGCGGGCGGACCGGCAGGTGAAGGTCCGCGGGTTCCGGATCGAGCCGGGCGAGGTGGAGGCGGCGCTCGGGCAGCCGGGTGCGGTGGTGGTGCGGGACGGGCGGCTGATCGCGTACGTGGTCGGGCGGGACCGGACCGATCTGGGCGGCAAGCTTCCCGGCTACATGATTCCGTCGGCGATCGTCGAGGTGGAGGCGCTGCCGCGGACTGCGGCGGGCAAGCTGGACGTGGCCGCGTTGCCGCCACCTTCGCCTTCGGCTACCGGTGGAAGAACCGCGCGCAGCTCGCGGGAGCAGCGGTTGTGCGACCTGTTCGCCGAGGTGCTGGGTGTGCCGGTGGTCGGGATCGACGACGACTTCTTCGCGCTGGGCGGTCATTCGCTGCTGGTGATGCGTCTCGCGAGCCGGCTGCGGGCGGTGCTCGGCGTCGAGGTCGCGGTGCGGGCGGTGTTCGACGCGCCCACGGTCGCGACGCTGCTGCCACGGCTGACCGGCTCGACCCGGGCGCCGCTCGTGGCGCGGGCGCGACCCTCGCGTGTGCCGCTTTCCTTTGCCCAGCAACGGCTCTGGTTCCTCTACCGGCTCGAAGGGCCGGACCCGACCTACAACATCCCGATCGCGTGGCGGCTGCGCGGCCGGCTCGACCGCGACGCGCTCGTCGCCGCGGTCGGCGACGTGGTGGGCCGCCACGAGACTCTGCGCACCGTTTTCGGCGAGGAGGACGGCGAGGCCTTCCAGACAGTGCTCCCCGCCGGGCCGGTCGCGGTGCTGGTCGAGGACATCGACGAGGTCGCGCTGGGCGATCGGCTGGCCGCGCTGGGCGCGTACGGGTTCCAGCTCGACCGGGAGCCGCCGCTGCGCGCCCACCTGTTCCGGGTCGCGCCGGAGGAGCACGTCCTGCTCCTGCTGCTGCACCACATCGCCGGCGACGAATGGTCGGACGTGCCGCTGCGGCGGGACGTTGTCGCCGCGTACACCGCGCGCTGCGCCGGGCAGGCGCCGCGCTTCCCGGCCCTGCCGGTGCAGTATGCCGATTTTGCCGTCTGGCAGCATGACCAGGCGTCGTCGCTCGCTGCTTCGCTCGACGGCTGGCGGGAGGCGCTGCACGGGCTTCCCGAGGAGCTCGACCTGCCCGCCGACCGGCCCCGGGCGGCCGGGACGGGCGACGGTGACGTGGTCGCCTTCCGGCTGCCGGAGCGGGTGACCGGGCCGCTGCGCGCGCTGGCCCGTTCGACCGGGACGTCGATGTTCATGGTCGTGCAGGCGGCGGTGGCGGCGCTGCTGTCGAGACTCGGGGCGGGAACCGACATCCCGCTGGGGTCGCCGGTCGCCGGCCGGCCCGACTCGGCGCTCGACGACCTGGTCGGATTTTTCGTCAACACCCTGGTCCTGCGGACCGATCTCGCCGGCGATCCGACGTTCCGCGAACTGCTCGGCCGGGTGCGCGAGGCCGACCTGGGCGCCTACGACCGGCAGGACGTCCCCTTCGAGCACCTCGTCGAGGCGCTCAACCCGCGACGGGTGCTCGGACGGCACCCGCTGTTCCAGACGATGGTGTCCTACCTCGGCGAGGCCGACCGCACCTGGCATCTGGGATCGCTGCGGGTCGAGACCGAGCGGGTGCGGCAGCAGGTCGCCATGTTCGACCTGTCGTTCGACTTCGTCGAGGCGCGGGACGGGGTGCGGGGCGAGCTCGAGTTCGCCACCGGCCGCTTCGACCGCTCCTCGGCGTTGCTGCTGGTCGAGCGGCTGCTCCTGGTCCTGGCCGCCGTCGCCGCCGATCCGGCCGCCGTGGTGAGCCGCATCGGCGTGCTCCTGCCCGGTGAAGGGATCGCCGGCCCGACCGTCGTACCGCCGGACGGTTCGATCGTCGGTCTGCTGGCCGAGCAGGTGGCCCGGACGCCGGACGCCGTTGCGCTGGTTTCGGGTGGCCGGGAGTGGACCTTCGCCGAGCTGTCATCGTGGGCGTCCGGGTTGGCCGGCGTTCTCGCGCAGCGTGGTGTGGGGCCCGGCGATCTGGTTGCGCTGGCGTTGCCGCGGCCGCTGACCGTGCCGGCCCTGTTCGGGGTTCTGGCGAGCGGAGCTGCCTACCTGCCCCTGGATCCCGATCAGCCGTCGGCCCGGATCGCGGGCGTGCTCGCCGATGCCTCGCCGGCGGTGCTGGTCACCGCCGCCGGGGTCGACGTGCCGTGGACGGGCCCTCGCCTGCTGCTGCCTCTCGACCCGGCGCCCACCTCCACCGGCGACCGAAGGATCTCGCCGGCTGATCCGGCGTACGTGATCTACACGTCGGGCTCGACCGGCCGGCCGAAGGGCGTCCTCGTCCCGCACCGCGGCATCGCCAACCTCTTCGCCGCCCACCGCGAACGGCTCATGCCGGGCGGCCGGAAAAACGTCGCCCACGTCGCGTCGTTCACCTTCGACGGCTCCTGGGAGCCGCTGATCTGGCTGCTGGACGGTCATACCGTGCACGTCCTCGACGACGACGAATACCGCGACCCGCACCGCCTGGTCGCGCGGGTGAAGGCGGCCGGCATCGAGGTTCTCGACGTCACCCCGACCTATCTCCGCGAGCTGATCCCGGCCGGGATCCTCGAGGCCGGCCTGTCGACCCTGCTGGTCGGTGGCGAGGCCACCGACCAGGAACTCTGGTCGCGCATCGGCGCCACTCCCGGCCTGCGGGTGGTTGACCTGTACGGCCCGACCGAGGCGTCCGTGGATGCCTACGGCTGGACGGGACCGGAGCGGAACGCGTACGAGCTGAGCAATGTGCGTACCTATCTGCTGGACGCGGCGATGCAGCCGGTGCCCGCCGGAGTGCTCGGCGAGCTCTACGTCGCCGGAGCCGGCCTGGCACACGGCTATCTGAACCGGACCTCGCTGACCGCCGCCCGTTTCGTGGCCGACCCGTTCGGGGCGCCGGGCAGCCGGATGTACCGGACCGGCGACCTGGCCCGGCGCGACCGCGACGGGACGCTGCGCTTCGCGGGGCGGGCGGACCGGCAGGTGAAGGTCCGCGGTTTCCGGATCGAGCCGGGCGAGGTCGAGGCGGCGCTCGGGCAGCCGGGTGCGGTGGTGGTGCGGGACGGGCGGCTGATCGCGTACGTGGTCGGGCGGGACCGGACCGATCTGCGTGGCAAGCTTCCCGGCTACATGATTCCGTCGGCGATCGTCGAGGTGGAGGCGCTGCCGCGGACTGCGGCGGGCAAGCTGGACGTGGCCGCGTTGCCGCCACCTTCGCCTTCGGCTACCGGTGGAAGAACCGCGCGCAGCTCGCGGGAGCAGCGGTTGTGCGACCTGTTCGCCGAGGTGCTGGGTGTGCCGGTGGTCGGGATCGACGACGACTTCTTCGCGCTGGGTGGCCATTCGCTGCTGGTGATGCGTCTCGCGAGCCGGGTGCGCGCGGTGCTCGGCGTCGAGGTTCCGGTGCGGGCGGTGTTCGACACGCCCACGGTGGCCGCGCTTCTGCCGCGGCTGACCGGCTCGACGCGAGCACCGCTCGTGGCCGGGGAACGGCCGGAACGGGTGCCGCTCTCCTTCGCCCAGCAGCGGCTCTGGTTCCTCTACCGGCTGGAAGGGCCGAGCCCGACCTACAACATGCCGATGGCGTGGCGGCTGCACGGACCGCTCGACCAGGACGCGCTGACCGCCGCGGTCCGGGACGTCGTGGAACGCCACGAGACGCTGCGGACCGTGTTCCCGTCGGTCGGCGGCACGCCGGGTCAGCAGCTGCTCGGCCCGGACGCGGTCCCGGTCACGTTTGCCGGCGTGGCCGGGACCGATGTCGCCGGCCGGCTCGCCGAGGCGGCCGCGCACGCCTTCCAGCTGGACCGGGAGGTGCCGCTGCGGGTGCACGTGTTCTCGGTCGGACAGGACGAGCACGTCCTGCTCCTGCTGCTGCACCACATCGCGGGCGACGAATGGTCGGAGGAGCCGCTGAAGTCGGATCTGGCAACGGCGTACGCCAGCCGGCGCGCCCGGCGCGCCCCGGAGTTCCCGCCGCTTCCCGTGCAGTACGCCGATTTCGCCCTGTGGCAGCGTGCCGGATCGGCGTCTCTCGCTCCGCTCGTCGAAGCGTGGCGGGAGGCCCTGGACGGGCTGCCGGCCGAGCTGGACCTGCCGGTCGACCGGCCGCGCCCGGCCGAAGCCGGTTACGAGGGCGGGGTCGTCCCGTTCGTGCTTCCGGAGGACGTGGCCTCGTCGCTGCGGGCGCTCGCCCGCGCCACCGGCACGAGCCTGTTCATGGTCGTGCAGGCGGCGGTCGCGGTGCTGTTGTCGCGGCTCGGCGCGGGAACCGACGTCCCGCTCGGGTCCCCGGTCGCCGGACGGCCCGACTCGGCCCTGGACGACCTGGTCGGGTTCTTCGTCAACACGCTCGTGCTCCGGACCGATGTCTCCGGCGACCCGACCTTCCGGGAGTTGCTGGCGCGGGTGCGGGAGGCCGACCTGGCGGCGTTCGATCGGCAGGAGGTGCCGTTCGAGCATCTGGTCGAGGCGCTCAACCCCCAGCGGTCACTGGGACGGCATCCGCTGTTCCAGACGATGGTTTCCTACCTGCCGGCCTCCGGAGGCGAGTGGCGGCTCGCCGAGCTGACCGGACGCCCGGAGCCGGTGGGGCATCGCGGGGCGATGTTCGACCTGTCGTTCGACTTCGCGGATGCCGCGGACGGCCGGGGGATCGAAGGCGTGCTGGAGTTCGCCACCGACCTCTACCGCCCGTCGTCCGCCGCGGCGCTGGTCGAGCGACTGCAGCGGGTGTTGTCCGCCGTCGTCTCGGATCCCACGGCCGTGGTGAGCCGGGTCGACGTGCTCCTGCCCGGTGAAGGGGCCGGAGGCCGGACCTTCGCCGGGGCGCAGGGTTCGATCGTCGACCTGTTCGCCGCGCAGGCCGCGGCTACACCGGACGCGGTCGCCCTGGTCTCCAGCGGGCGCTCCTGGACCTTCGCCGCGTTGGCGCAGTGGGCCTCGACAGTGGCGTCGGCGTTGCGCAGCCGGGGTCTGGGCCGCGGTGACCTGGTGGCGCTGGCGCTGCCTCGCCCGCTGACCGTGCCCGGCATCCTCGGCGTTCTGGCCAGCGGTGCCGCCTATCTGCCCCTGGACGTCCACCAGCCCGCCGCGCGGGTGGCCGCGATGCTCGACGACGCTGCCCCGGCGGTGCTGGTCACGGCCGACGGCGTGGATGTGCCCTGGACCGGCCCGCGCTTGCTCGTGTCCGCCGACGGTGATCCTGGTGCGGATGGCGCCGCATGGTCCGCCCTCCGCGGGAGGGTTCAACCCGGCGATCCGGCGTACGTGATCTACACCTCCGGCTCGACCGGCCGGCCGAAGGGCGTCGTCGTCCCGCACCGCGGCATCGTCAACCTCTTCGCCGCCCACCGCGAACGGCTCATGCCGGGCGGGAAGAAGCAGGTCGCCCACGTCGCGTCGTTCACCTTCGACGGCTCCTGGGAGCCGCTGATCTGGCTGCTGGACGGTCATACCCTGCACGTCCTCGACGACGACGAATACCGCGACGACGCGGCCCTCGTCGGCTACGTCCGGCAGCACCGCCTCGACGTCCTCGACGTCACCCCGACCTACCTCCGCGAGCTGATCCGGGCCGGGATCCTCGAGGCCGGCCTGTCGACCCTACTGGTCGGTGGCGAGGCCACCGACCAGGAACTGTGGTCACGCATCGCGGCCACGCCCGGCCTGCGGGTCATCGACCTGTACGGCCCGACCGAGGCTTCCGTGGACGCCTACGGCTGGACGGGGCCGGAGCGGGACGCCTACGAACTGAGCCACGTCGGGACTTACCTGCTGGACAACGCGCTGCTGCCGGTCCCGGCCGGCGTGCTGGGCGAGCTCTACGTGGCCGGCGAGGGCCTCGCGCACGGCTATCTGCGCCGCACCGGGCTGACGGCCGACCGCTTCGTGGCGAACCCCTACGGCCCGCCGGGCAGCCGGATGTACCGGACCGGCGACCTGGGTCGCCGCGACAGGTGGGGAACGCTGCGCCTCGCCGGGCGGGCCGACGGGCAGGTGAAGGTCCGCGGGTTCCGCGTCGAGCTGGGCGAGGTCGAGGCCGCGCTCGGCCAGCCCGGCGCGGTGGTCGTGCGGGACGGGCGGCTCATCGCGTACGTCGTCGGCCCGGACCGCACCGACCTGCGAAGCAAAATTCCCGATTACATGATTCCGGCGGCGGTCGTCGAGGTGGACGCGCTGCCGAGGACGACGGCCGGGAAGCTCGACGTGGCAGCACTTCCCGAGCCGGAGTTCACGACCACCGGCCGGGCCGCCGGGTCCGACCGCGAGCGGCTGCTGTGCGACCTCTTCGCGGAGGTGCTCGGGCGGCCGGGAGTCGGCGCCGACGACGACTTCTTCGCGCTCGGCGGCGACAGCATCGTCTCGATCCAGCTGGTGAGCCGGGCCCGCGCGGCCGGCCTGGCGATCGGCCCGCGGGACGTGTTCCGGCACAAGACCCCGGCCGGGCTGGCCGCGGCGGTGCCGGACGACGTGGTCCGCCGGGAGGATCCGGGCGAGGCGTGGGGCCGGGCCCCGCTCACGCCGGTGATGCGCTGGCTCTCCGAAGTGGACGGCCCGACCGGCAACTACCGCCAGTCGATGCTGCTGCACGCCGCGCCCGGCCTCACCGACGAGGCGCTGACGGCGATCCTGCAGGCGCTGGCCGACCGGCACGACATGCTGCGGGCCCGGGTGACGCCGGACGGCATCGAGATTCCCGCGCCGGGAACGCCGATCGGCCCCCTCGACCGGCCGCTCGACCCGGCCGGCGGCGTGATGTTCCGGGCGGTCCGGCAGGAACGGCACGTGCTGCTCGTCGTCCATCACCTGGTCGTCGACGGTGTCTCGTGGCGCATCCTGCTGCCCGACCTCGCCGCGGCCTGGGCCGATTATCGGGCCGGGCGGCCGGTCACGCTGCCCCCGGCCGGCACCTCGTTCCGGCGCTGGGCGCGCGAGCTCGACCGGCTCGCCCGGGACGAGACGGTCACGCGGCAGGCGGCGTACTGGGAAGAGGTGATGACCGGCGTGCCGGAAGGCCGCCGCCTCGACCCGGTCTCCTCCTGCGACGAGCACGAGGTGTCGCTGCCGCCGGAGGAGACGCGGCCGCTGCTCACCAGCGTGCCGGCCGCATTCCGTGCGCCGGTCGACCACGTGCTGCTGACGGCGCTCGCGATGGCGATGCGCGAGTGGCCGGCCGGGCTCGGCCCGGTCGTGATGGTGGAAGGGCACGGCCGCGAGGAGGAACTCGTGCCGGGCGCCGACCTGTCGCGGACGGTCGGATGGTTCACCAGCGAGTACCCGGTGCGGCTCGACCTCGGCGCCGAGGCGCCGGACGAGGCGTTGCGGGTCGTCAAGGAACGGCTGCGGGCGGTGCCCACCAACGGCATCGGGTACGGGCTGCTCCGTCACCTCGATCCGACGACCGCGCCCGCGCTGAGGAGACGACCCACGATCGGCTTCAACTACCTCGGCCGGTTCGCGGCCGGGGACGCCGGCGAGCGGCCGTGGGAACCCGCGGGGGAGGGCTGGGGCGGCGGCGCCGACGGCGAGATGCCGGCCGACTACCTGCTGGAAATCAACGCCGTCACCGAGGACGGCGCCGACGGGCCCCGCCTGAGCGCCACCTTCACCTGGCCGCGCCGCCTGCTCGACGCCGGGCAGGTGCGCGACCTGGCCGACCGCTGGCTGGCCGCGTTGCGCTCGCTGGCCGGGCAGACCGGCGGCGGCTACACCCCGTCCGACCTGAACCTGGTCGAGCTGAGCCAGGACGACATCGACGGCTTCGAGGCGGAGTTCGCCGATCTGGAGTCCGAGTGGGAGACGCAGTGACCAAGAAGACCGGGCTCGAGGACGTCCTGCCGCTGTCGCCGCTGCAGGAGGGCCTGCTGTTCCACGCCCTGTACGACGAGGGCGCCACCGACGTCTACACCGTCTCCACGACGCTGGAACTGGCTGGGCCGCTCGACGGTTCGCGCCTGCGGGCGGCCGGGCAGGCGCTGCTCGACCGGCACGCGAACCTGCGGGCGGCCTTCCGGCGTACGGCCGGCGGCGGCACCGTCGCCGCCATCCCGTCCCGGGTGCGCCTGCCCTGGTCCTTCCACGACCTGAGCGCGGCCGATCCGGCGGCGTGGCCGGAGGCGGCCGCCGCGGACCGGGCCGCGGGCTTCGACATGGCGAAGCCGCCGCTGCTCCGGATGACGCTGGTCCGGCTGGCCCCCGAGCGCCATCGCCTGACCATCACCCATCACCACATCCTGTTGGACGGCTGGTCGGCCCCTCTGCTGGTGCGGGACCTGTTCGACCTGTACGCGGGGAGGTCCCTGCCGCCGGTCGCGCCCTACAAGGCGTACCTTTCCTGGCTGTCCCGCTGGGACCGGGAGGCGGCCGTGTCGGCCTGGCAGCAGGCCCTGGACGGCCTGGACGGCCCGACCCGCCTGGCTGCTCCCGAAGCTCCGGCGGCCGGCATCGAAAGGGCTCTGGACGCGGACCTCAGCGCGCGGCTGGGCGACCTGGCCCGGACCAACGGCCTGACCCTCAACACCGTGGTCCAGGCGGCGTGGGGCCTGTTGCTGGCCCGCACGACCGGCCGCGACGACGTCGTCTTCGGGGCGACCGTGGCCGGCCGGCCGCCGGACCTGCCGGGTGTCGAGTCGATGATCGGCCTGTTCATCACCACGATCCCGGTTCGGGTGCGGCTCGACCCGGCCGAACCGGTGACCGGCCTGCTCGTCCGCCTGCAGGACGAGCAGGCCGCTCTGATGGACCACCAGTACCTCGGTCTGGCCGACATCCAGCGCCTCGCCGGGCACGGTGAACTGTTCGACACGCTGACCGTTTTCGAGTCCTACCCGTCCGGCGAAGGCCGGCCGGTGCCCGGCCTGACGGTCACCACGGTCCAGGACGACGACGCCACCCACTATCCGGTCGTGCTGATCGCCGAGCCGGGCGAGCGCATCCACCTCGAGATCCGGCATCGGGTCGGCGACGCGGCCGACGCTTTGATGGACCGTTTCGTCGCGCTGCTGACCCGGTTCGCCGATGAACCGGGTACGCCGGTCGGCCGTTTCGGGCTGGCCGGTGCTGCCGGCATTGGCAGCGGCAGCGTCGAAGGCATCACGCCGACCACGTTCCCGGCGCGCTTCGCCGTGACGGCGGCCGCCTTCGCTGACCGCACCGCGGTGATCTGCGCGGACGAGCAGATCAGCTACGCCGAACTGGACGCCCGTACGGCCCGGCTGGCGGGCGCGCTCGCGGCCCGCGGGATCGGCCCCGGACACGTCGTCGCGGTTGCCCTGCCCCGCTCGGCCGACCTCATCACCGCGCTGGTCGGCGTGCTCCGCTCGGGCGCCGCCTACCTGGCGCTCGACCTGGACTACCCGGCCGACCGGCTGCGCTACATGATCGAGGACGCCCGCCCGTCGGCCGCGATCGCGCGGGACGTGCTGCCGGGCGGGCTCCCGGTCGTCGACGTGACCGCGTCCGGGCCGGCCGCGCCGCGGCGCCCCGGCGTTCTGGACGGGGCCTACGTCATCTACACCTCCGGATCGACCGGGCAGCCCAAGGGCGTCGTCATGACCCACGAGGGCGTCGCCAAACTGGTTGCCACCCAGCAGATCCGGCTCGGCATCGACGAGCACAGCCGCGTCCTGCAGTACGCGTCACCCAGCTTCGACCTCGCGTACTGGGAGATCGGCCAGGCGCTGCTGTCCGGCGGTGCGCTGGTCGTCGTGCCGGCCGAGTTGCGCGCGCCGGGCCGCCCGCTGGTCGAATACATCGTCAAGCACGAGGTCACCCAGATGGCCCTGCCGCCGTCGGTGCTCGGCGCGCTGCCCCTCGACGCCGATCTGCCCCTCGGGGTCACGCTGCTCGCCGGCACCGAGGAGGTGCCGGCCCGGCTGACCGCGCGGTTCGCGGCCGGGCGGCGGATGTTCAACGCGTACGGGCCGACCGAGACCAGCGTGAACGCAACCCTCGGGGAGTGCTCGCCGACCGCCGCCGGCAGCGTCCCGATCGGTTTCCCGGACCCCGGGCAGACCGCCCACGTGCTGGACAACGGTCTCAACCCGGTCCCGCCCGGCGTCGCCGGTGAGCTCTACCTCGGGGGCCTCGGCCTCGCCCGCGGCTATCTCGGGCGGCCCGGCCTCACCGCCGACCGCTTCCTGGCCGACCCGTTCGGCCCGGCCGGATCGCGCATGTACCGCACCGGGGACCTGGTTCGCCGCAACGCCTCCGGCGCCCTCGAGTTCCTCGGCCGCACCGACCACCAGGTCAAGATCCGCGGCTTCCGGGTCGAGCCGGGCGAGGTCGAGGCGGTCATCGCCCGCCAGGCGGGCGTCCGCCGGGCGGCGGTGGTGGTCCGGGAGGACGGCGGGGCCAGGCGGCTGATCGCGTACGTCGTGGGCGGCGCCGACCCCACGCGCCTGCGCGCCGACGTGGCCGCGCTCCTGCCGGACCACATGGTGCCGGCGGCCTTCGTGGCGCTGGACGCCCTGCCGGTGTCGGTGAACGGCAAACTCGACCGGGCCGCCCTGCCCGCGCCCTCGTTCACCGCCGGATCCGCCTCGCGCACGCCGCGCACGCCCCGCGAGAAGCTGCTCTGCGACGTCTTCGCCGGCGTGCTCGGCGTGGCCGGCGCCGGGGTGGACGACGACTTCTTCGCCCTCGGCGGCGACAGCATCATGTCGATGCAGCTGGTCGGGCGGGCCCGCGCGGCGGGGCTGGTGCTCACGCCCCGGCAGGTGTTCCAGCACCGCACCCCGGGCCGGCTGGTCGCGGTCGCCGGAACGGCCACCGGCGCAGACGCCGTACCGGCGAGCCTTTCGCTCGTCACTCTCACCGACGCCGATCGCCGCGAGATCGCCGCGCTCGGGTACGACGTACGGGAAGTCCTTCCGCTCTCCCCGCTGCAGGCGGGGTTGCTGTTCCACTCGATGCTCGAGGACGCCGGGCCGGACGTCTACACCGTCCGCATGGAGCTCCTGCTGGACGGTCCGGTCGACGGCGACCGCCTCCGGCAGGCCTGTCAAGCGTTGCTCGACCGGCACGACAACCTGCGGGCGTCGTTCCATCATCTGTCGTCGGGTGCGGCGGTGAGCGTCGTCCCGGCCTCGGTTGCGGTGCCGTGGACCGAAACCGACGGCCCGCCCGAGTCCCCGCGCCGATTCTCCCCCGGCACCGGACCCCTCATGCACTTCGCGCTGGTGCATGACGGCCGGTCGCGGCACCGGCTCGTGGTGACCCATCACCATCTGCTGCTCGACGGGTGGTCGCGGGGCCCGCTGCTGGCCGAGTTGTCGGCCCTGTACCGCGATGCCGCAGCGCCGCCGGCGATCCGCCCGTTCCGCGACTACCTGGCCTGGCTGACCGCGCAGGACCGGGCCGTCGCCTCCGCGGCCTGGTCGTCGGCGCTGGCCGGCCTGCCGGGGCCGACCCGGGTGGCTGCCTCCGGGCCGGCCGCCGCTGCGCTTTCGGTGGTCGAGGTCGCGGTGCCGGCTTCGCGCCTGGCCGTGGCCCGCTCGCACGGCCTGACCCTCAACACCGTGGTGCAGGCGGCGTGGGGCCTGATGTTGTCGCGCCTGACCGGCGTTTCGGACGTGGTCTTCGGGGCCACGGTCGCGGGCCGCCCGCCGCACCTGCCGGGCGTCGAGTCGATGATCGGCCTGTTCATCAACACCGTGCCGGTCCGGGTGCGCCTGGATCCGGACGAGCCGGTGCCGGTCCTCCTGGCCCGTCTGCAGGATGAACAGGCCGCCCTGATCGAACACCAGCACCTGGGGCTGGCCGACATCCAGCGCCTGGCCGGACACGGCGAACTCTTCGACAGCCTGCTGGTCTTCGAGAACTATCCCGGCGACGACCTGGCCGAGCCCGGCGGCCTGCCCGTCGTCGGCACCGACGGCCAGGACGCCACGCACTACCCGCTGACCCTGATCGCCGAGCCGGGCCCGTCCGCTCTGCGCCTGGCCCTGGAATTCCGCCCCGGCGCCATCGAGCGCTCCTGGGCGTCCGCGATCGTGGCCGCGCTGGCGACGGTCGTTGACGCATTGCTGGCCGCCCTCGATCGGCATTCGACCGTCGGCCGGATCGGGCTGCTCACTCCCGGCGAGGAAGCCACGATGCTGGCCGACGGCACCGGCGAGCGGCGCGACCTTCCCGCGACCGCGCTTCCCGAGCTCGTCCAGTCTCAGATCCGGGCCACCCCCGAGGCCCTCGCGCTGCTCGGACCGGAGGGGGAGGCGCTCACCTACGGCGAGCTCGGCGACCGCGTCGACCGACTCGCCCGGGTGCTCGCCGCCGCCGGCGCCGGGCCGGAGAAGGTGGTCGCCCTCGCCCTCCCACGCTCGATCGACCTCGTGGTCGCGATCCACGCGGTGGTGCGGGCGGGAGCGGCCTATCTGCCGCTCGACCTCGACCACCCGGACGCCCGCATCACGGCCATGCTGCGGGATGCCCGCCCGGTCGCCGTCCTCACGCATGCCGCCGCGGCAGCACGACTCGAGGGCAACACCATCGTGCTCGACCGGCCCCTCGGCGACCCCGATGTGCTCCTCGAAAGGCCGGGACCGCGGAACCCGGCCTATGTCATCTACACCTCGGGCTCGACCGGGACACCCAAGGGCGTCGCGGTCGAGCACGCCGGCATCGTGAACCGCCTGCGCTGGATGCAGGACGCGTACGCCCTGACCGGCGCCGACCGGGTGCTCCAGAAGACACCGGCCGGCTTCGACGTCTCGGTGTGGGAGTTCTTCTGGCCGCTCACCGTAGGCGCGACCCTCGTCATCGCCCGCCCCGACGGCCATCGCGATCCGGCCTACCTCGCGGAGCTGATCCGGCGCGAGCGGATCACGACTGTCCACTTCGTGCCGTCGATGCTCACGGCGTTCCTGCCCGAGGGCCGAGCGTGCGCCACGCTGCGCCGGATCATCTGCAGCGGCGAGGCTCTGCCGGCCGCTCTCGCCGGGCGCTGCCGCGGCCTGCTCCCGGACGCCGCCCTGCACAACCTCTACGGACCCACCGAAGCCTCGGTCGACGTCACCGCCTGGCCGGCCGCGCGGGGGACCGGCTCCGGCACCGTCCCGATCGGCGGTCCCCTCGCGAACACCCGGGTGACCGTGCTCGACGGCTGCCTGCGGCCGGTTCCGGCCGGTGTGCCGGGCGAGCTCTATCTGTCCGGCGTTCAGCTGGCCCGCGGCTACCGCGGCCGCCAGGCGATGACCGCGGAGCGTTTCGTGGCCGATCCGTTCGGCCCTCCGGGCGAGCGTATGTACCGCACCGGCGATCAGGTCCGGTGGATCGAGCCGGGCGTCCTGGAGTTCCTCGGCCGCGGCGACGGGCAGCTGAAGATCCGGGGCCTGCGGGTCGAACCGGGCGAGATCGAGGCGGCGATCGCCCGGCAGCCCGGGATCGGCTCGGCCGTCGTCCTCCTCCGGGAGGACAAACCCGGTGCCGCCCATCTGATCGCCTACCTCACGGTCGAGGACGCGTACGCCGAGGAACCGCTCCGGACGGCCCTGGCCGCCGAACTGCCGGCGCACCTGGTGCCGACCGCCTTCGTGGTGCTCGACCGGCTGCCGGTGTCGGTGAACGGGAAGCTCGACCGGGCCGCGCTGCCCGCCCCCGACCTCGCCGCCGCGGGCACCGGCGCGCCGGCCCGCACCCCGCGGGAACAGCTGCTCTGCGAGCTGTTCGCCGAGGTGCTCGGGGTCCCGGCCGGTGCCGGGGACGACTTCTTCCGGCTCGGCGGCGACAGCATCGTCTCCATCGCGCTGGTCGGGCGGGCCCGGGCGGCCGGACTCGCCTTGTCGTTGCGGCAGGTCTTCCAACTCCGTACGCCCGCCGCGCTGGCCGAGGCGGCCGGCGCGACCTCCACCGCGGTGCCGGAGGGCGGCGCCCTGGTCGATCCGACCGAGGCCGAGACCGCCGAGATCGCCGCGCTCGGCCTCGACGTCGACGAGGTCCTTCCGTTGACGCCGCTGCAGGCCGGACTGCTGTTCCATTCGGCCTTCCACGACGAGGGCGTCGACCTCTACACCGTGCAGATGGTGTTCGATCTGCCCGGCACGGTCGAACCGGCCCGGCTGCGCGCGGCCGGCCAGGCCCTGCTGCGGCGGCACGCGAACCTGCGGGCGTCGTTCCATCAGCTCGGCTCCGGCCGGGCGGTCGCGGTCGCCGCCCGCTCGGTCGCGCTGCCGTGGGCCGAGGTCGACCTGTCCGGGCTGGACGGCGACGCCTTCGAGGAGGCGTGGCGGCGCTGCCTGGCCGAGGAGGGGCGGCGCTTCGACCCGTCGGTCGCGCCGCTGCTGCGGGTCCTGCTGGCCCAGGCCGGCGGCGGCTACCGCATGGTTCTCACCCACCAGCACCTCCTGATGGACGGCTGGTCCCGCGGCCCGCTGATGGCGCAGTTGGCCGAGCTCTACGCCGGAAGCAGCGGCGCCACACCGTCGCCGGATGCCGGGACGCCGTCGTTCCGCGACTTCCTCGGGTGGCTCGGGCGGCAGGACCGCGCGGCCGCCGGCCGGGCCTGGGCCGAAGCGCTGGCCGGCGTCGGCGACGCCACCCGGCTCGCCCCGGCGGATCCGCAACGCGAACCGGTCGTTCCGTCGCTGACCGGGCACGAGCTGAGCCTCGGCACGACCACCGCGCTGACCGGGCTCGCCCGGCGGCTCGGCCTGACCCTGAACACCTTGATCCGGGCCGCCTGGGGCGTGGTGCTGGGCCGCCTCACCGGCCGGACCGACGTGGTGTTCGGCGCGACCGTCTCCGGCCGGCCGGCCGCGCTTGCGGGCGTCGAGTCGATGATCGGCCTGTTCATCAACACGATCCCGGTGCGGGTGCGCATCGATCCCTGGGAGACCGTGCCCGAGTTCCTGACGAGGGTGCAGGATTCCCAGTCCGCCCTGCTCGACCATCAGCACCTCGGACTGGCCGACATCCAGCGCCTCGCCGGGGTGGGCGACCTGTTCGACACCTTGCTGATCGTCGAGAACTACCCCGACCGGGGCGACGACGAGGGCACGCTGCTCAACGCCGTGGACGCCGGCGGCCGGGACGCGACCCACTACCCGCTGACCTGGGTCGTCGACCCGGGCGAGCGGCTGCGGATCGGCCTGGAGTTTCGCACCGACCTGTTCGCGGCGCCGGTCGCCGGCCGGATTCTCGAGGCCATGACCGCCGTCCTGACGTCCTTCGCGGCCAACCCCGGAAGCCGGGTCGGGCAACTCGATCTGATGCCCGCCGTGCACCCGATCGCCGACGTGCCACCCCGGGAGGACACCACCGCGGTCACCCTCTTCGAAGCCCAGGTGGCCGAGTCTCCCGACGCGACAGCGGTCGTCGGCGAGGGCACCCGGTGGACCTTCGGCGAACTCGACGAGCGATCGGACCGGCTCGCCCGCTATCTGGCCGCCCACGACGTCGGCACCGACGACATCGTGGCGATCTCGCTGCCCCGCACCCCCGATGCGATCGTCGCCATTCTGGGCGTACTGAAAAGCGGCGCGGCCTATCTGCCGATCGACCCCGCCTACCCGGCGGCCCGCCGGGCCGCGATGATCGACGACGCGCGACCGAAGCTCGTGCTGGATGCCCTGCCCACCAACGATTTCCCCGGGCAACCGGTCATCCCGCCGGGACCCGACCACCCGGCCTACGTCATCTACACCTCCGGCTCGACCGGCCGCCCGAAGGGCGTCGTGGTCACCCACCGGAACCTGGTCAACCTGTTCCGCAGCCACCACGCCCAGCTGCACCGGCCGGCCCGGGAAGCCACCGGGCGCCGCCGCCTGCGGGTCGCACACGCGTGGTCGTTCGCGTTCGACGCCTCCTGGCAGCCGCAACTGTGGCTGCTCGACGGGCACGCCCTGCACATCGTCACCGAACAGGCGCAGCGCGACCCGGCCCAGCTCGCCGAACTGATCCGGCGCGAGGGCATCGACTTCATCGAGCTGACCCCGTCGCACCTCGCCCAGGTCGCCGACGCCGGCCTGATCCGCGACGGCGTCTGCCCGCTCGCGGTGGTCGGGGTCGGCGGCGAAGCGGTCTCACCGGCCTTGTGGGAACGCCTCGGCTCGCTGCCGGGCACGGCCGCGTTCAACCTGTACGGGCCGACCGAGACGACCGTGGACGCCCTGAGCGCCCGCATCGCCGACACCCCGTCGCCGGTGATCGGGCATCCGGTGGCCGGGGCGCGCGCCTATGTGCTCGACAACGCCCTGCGCCCGGTGCCGGCCGGGATCGCCGGCGAGCTCTACGTCGCCGGGGCCGGACTGGCCCGCGGCTACCTGCGCCGGCCCGGCCGGACCGCGGACCGCTTCGTGGCGGACCCGTTCGGGCCACCCGGCGCGCGCATGTACCGGACCGGCGACCTGGTGCGCCGCACCGAGGACGGCAGCGTCGAATACCTGGGCCGGGTCGACGAGCAGGTGAAGATCCGGGGCTTCCGGGTCGAACTGGGCGAGATCGAGGCGATGCTGGCGGCCCAGCCCGGTGTGACCGGGGCCGCGGTCGTCGCCCGCGAGGACCGGCCCGGCTTCCGCCGTCTGGTCGGCTACACGGTCGGCGCACCCGCCGACCCGGCCGTCCTTCAGCTCGAGCTGCCCGGCTACATGATTCCGTCGGCCCTGGTCGAGCTCGACCGGCTGCCTCTGCTCGCCAACGGCAAGCTGGACAAGACCGCTCTGCCGGCCCCGGCGCTCGAGGCGGCAGCCGGGCGGGCACCGGCCACCGAACGCGAGCGGATCATCGCGGGCCTCGTCGCCGCCTCCCTCGGCCTCCCGTCGGTCGGTGCCGACGCCGACTTCTTCGCGCTCGGCGGCGACAGCATCGTCGCGATGCACCTGGTCGGCCGGGCCCGGGCGGCCGGCCTGCGCCTCACTCCCCGCCAGGTCTTCGCGGCGCGGACGGTCGCCGCCCTGGCCGAGAGGGCAACCGCGCTCGCGCCTTCGGCGGGACCCGGCCCGGCGGACGGCGTCGGGCCGTTCCCGCTCACGCCGGTCATGCGCTGGCTGAGCGAGGTCGAGGGCCCGATCGAAGGTTTCAACCAGTCGGCCGTCGTCCAGGTGCCGGCCGGCCTCGGCTGGGACCGCCTGCTGTCCGCACTGCAGACCATCGTCGATCAGCACGACCTCCTGCGGGCGCGCCTGGACCGGACCGCCGGCTGGCACATGGTCGTGCCGCCGCGCGGATCCTCCCGCGCCGAGGACTGGACCACACGGGTCGACGTCGGCGGCCTCGACGAACTCGGGGACGTGGTCGCCGCCCAGGCCCGCACCGCACAGGCCGCTCTGGATCCCGGCGCCGGGGCCATGATCCGGGCGGTCTGGCTGGACGCGGGCCCGGCCCGGCCCGGCCGGCTGCTGCTGCTCGTCCACCATCTCGCGGTCGACGGCGTCTCGTGGCGGGTGCTGCTGCCGGCCATCAAGGCCGCGGTGGCCGGCGGGCCGCTGCTTCTCCCCGGCACCTCGTTCCGCCGCTGGGCTACCGGGCTCGCCGCCGCCGCAACGGACCCGGCCCGGCTCGCCGAGCTACCGATGTGGACGGACATCCTCTCCCGCGGCGCCGGCCCGCTGCCCGTCCGGCGGCCGCTCGATCCGGCCGTCGACGTCGCCGCCACGCTGCTCGACGTCACCCTGATCCTGCCGCCGACCGTCACGGAGGCCCTGCTGACCCGGGTGCCGGCCGGGCTCGGCGCGAGCATCAACGACGTACTGCTGGGAGCCCTCGGCGTCGCCGTGGCCCGCTGGCGCGGGTCCGGCGACGCGGTTCTGGTCTCCCTGGAGGGGCACGGGCGCGAGGAGCATCTCGTCGACGGCGCCGACCTGTCCGGCACGGTCGGCTGGTTCACCAACGTCTTCCCGGTCTGCCTCGACACCGCGGGCATCGACCTCGCCTCCGGCGGCCCGGCCGTCGCCGCGGCGGTGGCGAGGGTCCGCGGTCAGCTGACGGCCCTGCCCGACAACGGCATGGGGTACGGCCTGCTCCGGTACCTGAACCCGGACACCGCGCCGGTGCTGGCCGCGTTGCCGCACCCGCCGATCCAGTTCAACTACATGGGCCGCTTCGACTTCCCGGACGCCGCCGACTGGGACTACGCCCCCGAAGCCGAAGCCGCCGAGAACGGCGCCGACGACGCCATGCCGGAGACGTACGCCCTGGTGCTCAACGCCCAGACCGAGGACCGCCCGACCGGCCCCTACCTGGTGGCCACCTGGGCCTGGCCGGCCGCCCTCTTCCCGCCGGAATCGGTCGAGGCGCTGGCCTCCGCCTGGTTCGCAGCCCTGCAATCGCTGGTCACCCACATCGACACGAGGAGCACCCGTTGAGCACCAACCCGTTCGACAACGCCGAGGGCACCTTCACCGTCCTGGTCAACGACGAGAACCAGCACAGCCTGTGGCCGGTCTTCGCCGAGGTCCCGGCCGGCTGGCGTACCGTCTTCGGCCCGGCCCCGAAGCCGGCGTGCCTCGACTACGTCGAGGAGAACTGGACCGACATGCGCCCGCAGTCCCTGATCGACGCCGACCGCTGAGCGGTGCCGGGGCTACCCCGCCGCGGGGTAGCCTCGGCCCATGGCCGACGCCGACGACGTACGCCGCCTCGCGCTCTCCCTCCCGCAGGTGGTGGAGATCGACAGCGACGGCTTCGACTTCCGGGTGCTCAACAAGGGTTTCGTCTGGTCGTACCCGGAGCGCAACCCCGGGCAGCGACGGGTGATCCGCACCGACATCGCCGTTCTCTACGTCGGCGACGAGGGCGAGAAGCAGGCGCTGGTCCTCGGCGAACCCGACCTGTTCTTCACCACGCCGGGCTACGACGGTCTGCCGCTGGTGATGGTCCGACTGGCGAAGGTCTCGGTCGTCCGCCTGGCCGAACTGGTCACCGACGCCTGGCGCATGCGCGTACCCGACGAACTGGCCGACACCCTCTGAACTTTCCGGATCTGGTACTACGTCGACCTGGATCCGGAACTCGCCCGCGAACTCCTCGGCCGCTCGGCGTGACAATGGGTCCGTTCGGCGGCAATCAGCCGGAATGGAGTCCGCCTTTCGGGTGAATATATAAATTGTCGATGGCTGATCGCTGATCTTCCTTGCTGCGTACTTACCCGTAAGTGCTCAGGGGGAGACGAAAGCGAATGGTAAAAACCATTGACAATGATCTTGTCGCCGATGTCGCGCGGGAGGTGATCCGGGACGTCGCGCCCGGTGAACTGCTGTTCTTCAGCGCTTCCGCGAAAGCCTATTTCACCGGGCGCCGCCGGTCCGGCGGGCTCGACTACGGCGGGCAGGAGAGCGTCGAGCTGCTGACCGCGGTGGTCCTGCCGGTGGTCACCGGAATGCTCGGTGACCTGGCCGCCGACGGCACCAAACACACCGCCAAGGCGACCGTGGCGAAGCTGCGTGCGCTCTTCCGCGTCGGCCCGGCCCAGCGTGAACCGATCGTGCTCGACGCCGCGGCTCTGGACGCGCTGCACGAGCGGATCGAGCAGGAGGGGCTGAGGCTGAAGATCAGCAAAGCAAAGGCGCGGGCGATCGCGGACGCGGTTATCGCCCTCACCGCGAAAGATCCGCGGTGACTTCCCTTCCGTCGGCCACCACCGGCCGGTTCACGCTGTTGATCGCGGCGGCCGTCGGCATCACCATTTTCGTGTACGACTACCTGTACGTGAATCTCGCCGCCGCCGGGTCGCCGTGTGTGACCGCGGAACCGTGTCTCGCGCCGTACGGGAAAGCGGCGGTGCTCTGGATGATCGGTGGCCCGGTTCTCCTCCTCGGCCTTGCCGGCGCCATTCACCTCGCCACTCCTATGTGGATGATCCGGCGGGGCAGCTGGGAACCGCTCGACGGCAATGTGGCGATGCTTGACCGGCTGGTCCGCGAGTCCGGGCTGGCCCGGCCGCCCACCTTCCTGGCCAGCAGCCGCCGCGACGTCTCGGCCGGCGCGTTCGGGCGGCGCAACCGCACGTTCGTCCGCCTCGACGGGGGCCTGCTCATGAAACTGGACGAGAACGAGGCGGTCGTCCGCCACGAACTCGCCCACCTGGCCAACCGCGACGTCGGCAGGCACTCGTTCACGAACGCGACCTGGTGGGCTTTCGTGGTGGTCGCGCTGCTTCCGCTGGCGGCTATTGAACAGGTCGGCGTACGAGCGGTCCTGCTCGCCGCGATCGTCCTGCTCATCCGCAACGCCGTCCTGCGCACGCGCGAACTCGAGGCGGACGCCACCGCCCGCAGCGCCCCGCCCGCAACCAGGAGCCGGTTCAGCTGGACCCACCCCTCGCACGCCCGCCGGGCCGCCGTCGCCGCCGACCCGGGCCTGCTCGCGGTGCCCAGTGCGGCCGAGGCCGCCGCGACCGGCCTGATCTGCGTGCTGCCGGTCAACGACGTCGTCACCCTGCTCGTGCAGTCGGGCTGGGCCGACCCGCTGATGGTGCGCTGGGTGGCGTCGGCGCCGTTCGCGTCGGTCGGCGGGGCGGTTCTCGGGATCACGGTGTGGCGCTCGGTCCTCGCCCGGCGGGCCGGATTCCGGGCGCTCACGGGCGTGGCGGCCGGATTCGCGGCTGGGGTGCTCGCCGCGTACCCGCTGTCGTTGCCGGCCGCGCAGACCGGGCCGTTCGGCGCCCTCGGCACGCCGGGGCCGGCCGAGCTGACGGTGCTGATCGTCCTGCCCGTGGCCGGTGCGGCCGCGCTGGTCGCCTGGGCGGCCGCGACGGCGAAAGCCTGGCGGGACTCGGGCCGGCGGACCGGTGCGGCCGGGTGGTGGGGCGCGCTGCTGTGCGGGTACGCGGCGACGGTGCTCGTCGGCTACTGGTTCCTGCTGCACGACCTGCACCCGATGCTCGCCACGCTGGCCGATCAGGCGCGCACCGACTATCGGGCGCTCGCGTCGGGTGGGCTGCCGGTCGGCCCGTACGCGATCTGGCTGCTCTCCGGGCACAGCCTGGCCCTGCAGCTGATCTGGACCGGCGTGCTGCCGCCGCTGTTCGTCGCGGCCTGGCTCTTCCCGCTGCTGGCCGGGGCCCGGGTGCGGTTCGCGCTGTTCGCCGCTGCAGCCGGCGGCGCCGGTTTCGCTGCCGCGCTGGTCGTCTGGCGGCTGAACCTGCACACGAACCGGCCGGCCGCCGTCCGCAACGGACCGCAGTTCGCGCTCGCGTTCGCCTACCTGGAGACGATGCTCGCGGTCGCCGCGCAGGCGCTGGTCGCGGCCGTGGTCGCGGCCCGGACCCGCCGGGTCGCCCCGGCCGTCCTGGCCGCGTTCGTCACCGGGCTGCTCGCGGCCGGTGCGCAACTGGCCGCGATCCCGCTCGGCGGTTGCATTCCCGCGATGAGCCTGCGGCCCGGCCCGTGCGCCTGGGATCTGGACCGCGCGTACGTCGAACTCGTACTCCGCTGGACCGTCCTCGAAGGCGGTCTTGCCGCCGTGCTCCTCGCCCTGCCCGGCATCGGGCTGGCCCATCTGGTGCGGCGCGGACCGTCCGCGTCGCCGATCATCAATCGGGAGTACCCATGAGAACCCCCACCCGGGCCGTCGTCGCCGCCGAACTCGCGGCGGTCGCGCTGCTCTCGGTCGCCTGCACCACCTCGCACGACCCGGCACCCGGCCCGGCCACCCCGACGGTGAACGCCGACCCGGTCGCCCGGACGTGCACCGACTTCGGCAACTTCCGCACCAACTACGCCTCGCTCAGCGACCAGCAGCGGCAGGCCCTCATCAACACGATGTCCGACAGCGCCGGCGTCAGCCAGGATCTGGACCTCATGCGCGGTGTGGTCGACCTGGGTGACGGCTACCTCAAGAAGGACCAGACCAGGATGACCAGCGGCGTGCGTACGCTGACCGCGCGCTGCACCGGCGACGGCAAGGCTCCGGCGACAACCGCCCCTGCGACGCACCGGACGACCCCGCCTCCGTCCCCCAAGAAGACGGTGGCGGCGCTGCCGCCGACCCGGACGCCGTCCGCCCTCGTCGGCCGGTGGCAGGGCGGCGCGAACGACGCGTTCTGGTACACCTTCACCGCCTCCGGCAAATTCACCATGGAGAACCGCCAGACCAACATCCATTTCGCCGGCTACAGCCGGGTGGCCGGCCAGAAGATCACGCTGTACGCCAATGACGGCCGCGTGTTCATCAAGGCCCGCAGCTGGAGCGTCGAAGGCACGGAGGTCTACGGCGAAGCCATACACACGTTGCTGCTCGACGGCGACAGCTACGCCAAGGACGAGTACTACAAGGGCTAGGCCGATCGCCCTATGAGGACGGTTGATCCGGTGCGCCGGCATCACCGACAACGGCGACCCTCACCTTCTCGCTGCACAGCCCGGCCAGCGGTCTGTACATGGACGTCTACGGCGGCAGCCGCACGCAGGGCGGGGCCATCGACGCGTGGCCGTGGAACGGCGGCAGCAACCAGAGGTTCATCGACAATCCCGGGTGACCGCCGGTCGCTGGTCGGACCAGGCCTGCCACAGGGTGGCGTACGGGCCCGCGCGCCCGGCCAGCTCGGCGTGGGTGCCCGAGTCGACGATGCGGCCGTTCTCCATGACCAGCACGCGGTCGGCCGCGACGGCCTGGGTCAGCCGGTGGGCGACGATCAGCGCCGTACGGCCGGCGAGCGCGGCGGCCGCGGCCCGCTCCAGCAGGCGGGCACCGGCGCTCCCGGCCTCGGCCGTCGCCTCGTCGAGGACGGCCACCGGGGGATCGGTCAGGATCACGCGGGCGAAGGCGAGCTGCTGGGCCTGGGCGGCGGTCAGCGTGTGGCCGCCCGCCCCGACCTCGGTGCCGAGGCCGTCCGGTAGGCCTTCCGCCCAGGCGAGCGCGTCGACCGCTGCCATCGCGGACCGGATCTCGTCGTCGGTGGCGTCCGGCCGCGCCAGCCGGAGGTCGTCGGCCAGGGTGCCGGCGAAGACGTGCACCTCCTGGGTGATCAGGGCGACTTCGCCGGCCGGTACGGCCACCGTGCCCGTGGACGGCGGGTGGACGCCGGCGATCACCTTGGCCAGCGTGGTCTTGCCGGCGCCGCTGGAGCCGACCACGGCGACGCGTTCGCCCGGCGCGATCGTCAGATCGATCCCGTGCAGCACCGGCCGGTCCGCGTGATAGGCGTAGCCGAGGCCGCTGACGACGACGGCGTTCCCGGCCGTGGTGGCGGTCGCTGCGGCGCGCGCGGGCGGGTCGAGTTCGGCCACCCCGACCAGGCGGTCGAGGCCCGAGGCGGCGGCCTGGGCGTCGTCGACCAGGGCCAGGGCGACGTTGATCGGCTCGAACAGGCCGTGGAAGTAGAGGGCGGCCGCGGTCGCCGTGCCGATCGTCACCAGGTCGGCGCGGACCAGATAGAAGCCGGTGGCCAGCACCGCGGCCAGGCCGGCGAACTCGGCCACGTGCAGCCGGGCGTAGAAGCGGGTCTGCAGGGCGACGCCGCGCAGCAGCAGGTCGACCGCCCGCTGGGACTGGGCGGCGACCCGGTTGCGGTGCTCGCCGGCGCTGCGGAAGGCGCGGATCGTCGAGGCGCCGTTGATGGTGGCGAGCAGATGCTGCTGCTGGCCGGCCACCGCGACGCGCTGCTCGGCGTAGAGGGGGACGGCGCGCCGGGCGTACCAGCGGACGGTGTGGAGCTGGACCGGCACGGCGATCAGCGCGGCGAGCAGGAACCGCCAGTCGAGCACGGCCAGGCCGCCGAGCGTCAGCGCGATGGTGAGCACCGCCCGGACGAACGAGGGCAGGGCGCTGCGGGCGGCCTCGGCGACGACCGTGACGTCGTTGGTGACCCGGGAGGTGAGGTCGCCGGCCCCGGCCCGCTCGACCTGTTCCAGGGGCAGGTGCAGGGCCGAGCGGACGAAGCGTTCCCGCAGCCGGGCCAGCATGCTCTCGCCGGCCTGGGCGAGCAGCGCCGCGCCGGCCCCGGCCAGGGCGGCCTCGGCGACTGCTCCGGCGAGGAGCCCGGCGCCCGACCGGACGATCGCGGCGGTGCTGCCGTGGGTGCCGGCCAGGTCGACGATGTGGCCGAGCAGCGGCGGCGTGATCAGCCCGGCCGCGGTACCGGCCACGAGCAGGAGCAGCGCACCGGTCAGGCCGCCGCGGTGGGCCCGGGCGAGGATCCGCAGGTGGCCGAGGGTGCGGCGCGGAGTGGCGGTCGGCAGCGGCTGCGTCGTCATGAGAGGACGGTCTCCCGGTAGGCCGGATCGGTGGCGATCAGATCGGTGTGGGTGCCCTCGGCGCGGACCGCCCCCGAGCCGAGCACGATGACGCGGTCGGTGACGGCGAGCAGGGCCGGGCTGGTGGTGACCAGGACGGTGGTCCGGCCGGCGCGCAGGTCGCGGAGGCCGGAGGCGATCCGGGCCTCGGTGACGGTGTCGACGGCCGTGGTCGGGTCGTGCAGGACCAGCACCGGCGCGTCCGAGGCGAGTGCCCGGGCGAGGGCCACCCGCTGGCGCTGGCCGCCGGAGAGGGTGCGGGCGCCGTCGTCGAGCACGGTGCCGAGGCCGTCCGGCAGGGCGCGGGCCACCTCGTCCGCGGCGGCCGCGGCCAGCGCGGCGTCCGGGATGCCGTCGCGGAGCGGGCCGGCGAAGAGTTCGGTGTGGTGGTCGACGGCCAGGATCGCCGCCCGGAGGGCGTCCGGCGCCAGCGATGTCAAGGGGATCCCGTCCAGGTGCAGCGAGCCCGAGGACGGGTCGTGGGCGCGGCCCAGCAGCCGGACCAGTTCGCGGGCCGAGGCCGGGTCGGGGGTGACTATGCCGACCATCGAACCTCCGGCGACCTCGAGGGTCAGCTCCTGCAGGGGCGAGGCGGTCACGTCGCGTACGGAAATCTGCCCGACGACCGGGAATGCCGGCGCCGAATCGCCTCCGGTGACCGCCGGCGGCGCCTGCAGGACCGCGGCGATGCGCCGGGCCGAGGCCCGGCCCTGAGCCAGATCCGAGCCGACCCAGCCGAACGTGGACATCGGCCCGACCAGGAATTGGGCGAGGCCGACCGACGATACGAGCTGGCCGACGCTGAGGTGGCCGTGCAGCGCCAGCAGGCCGCCGACCACCGCGACGACGGCGAGGAAAAATCCGCTCAGCGTCGCCACGACGCCCTGGTAGGCGGCCTCGGCGCGGGCGGACCGGACGGTTGCCCGTAAAGCGGCCCGGCTGCGGCGCCGGTAGCGGGAGACGGCGGCGTCCTCGGCCCGCAGGCCTTTCACGACGCGGAGTCCGGCGACCAGGTCGGCCGCGATGCCCGACGCCTGGGCGGCGTGTTCCTGTTCCTCCTCGCTGCGTTCCTCCAGCGGGCCGCCGAGCCGGTGGGTCAGCCAGAGCAGGGGAGGGGTGCCGAGGAGCACGAGCAGCCCGAGCGGCACGGAGATCCCGAGCAGGAAGGCGGCGGCCAGCACGAGTGCGACCAGCGCGGCCACCCCGGACGAGAGGGCGACGGCGACCGCACCCACCCGGGCGGCGTCGCTGGTGGCGATCGAGACCAGGGCGCCGGGAAGGGATTCGGCGCCGCCGCGGTCGTCCAGGGCGCGCCGGGTGACGCGCAGGCGCAGGGAGTGGGCGGCCTGCTCGGACGCGCGCTCCCCGAACCGCTCGCCGTAACGGAAGCTGTACGACAGTCCGATGTAGACATTGGCGAGCAGGGCGAGCCAGGGAACGAGCCCGCCGTGCCGCGCCCGGTCGATGACGACGCCGATGAGCACCGGGACCGCGACCTCACCGGCCTGCCACAGCGCGATGAAGACCGTGCTCAGGGCGATCCACCGGCGCTGTTCACGAAGCGAGCGCATGCCGCCGCGCACGACTCGCCGGAACGATCATCGGGGTGCCGGTCTCCGGGTCGTCCATCACCCGGCACGGCATCGAGAAGACCTCCTCGACCAGGGCCGGGGTCATCACCGACGAGGGCGGCCCCTGTGCCAGGATCGAGCCGGCCTTCATCACGATGAGCTCGGTCGCGTAGCGGCACGCGTGGTTGAGGTCGTGCAGCACCGCGACGACCGTGCGGCCCTGCTCGTGAAGCTCGGCACACAGATCGAGCACCTCGAACTGATGGGACAGGTCGAGAAACGTGGTGGGCTCGTCGAGCAGCAGCAGTGGCGTCTGCTGGGCCAGCGCCATCGCGAGCCACACCCGCTGCCGCTGGCCGCCGGACAGCTCGTCGACGAACCGGTCGGCCAGATCGGTGACCTCGGTCTGCCGCATCGCGTCCTTCACGGCCGCCTCGTCCTCGCCCGACCACTGGCGAAGCAGGCGCTGGTGCGCGAAACGGCCGCGGGCGACCAGTTCCTCGACCACGATGCCGGCCGGCACGATCGGCGACTGCGGCAGCATGCCGAGTTGCTTGGCGACGTATTTCGACGGGTACGAGGCGATCGCCTGCCCATCCAGGTAAACCGACCCCGACTGCGGCCTCAGCACGCGCGCCAGCGACCGCAGCATCGTCGATTTGCCGCACGCGTTGGGGCCGACGATCACGGTGAAGGAGCCGTCGGTGATGCGTACGTCGAGGTCCTTGACCACCACCCGGCGGTCGTAGGCCAGCGTGAGCGCGTCGCCGCGCAGTCGCCCGTCGTTCATCGCTTGGCTCCTTGTCCGGCCAGCAGCCAGGTCAGATAGATGCCGCCGAGAGCGGCGGTGACGACACCGACCGGGACGTCGTTGCCCGGCAGCACCCGCTGGGCGAGCCAGTCGCTCGCCACCAGCAGGGCGGCGCCCATCAGCGTGGCGGGCAGCAGCCCGGCGCGCGGCGAGCGGGTGAGGCGGGCGGCGAGCGGGCCGGCGGCGAGGGCGACGAAGGAGATCGGGCCGGCCGCGGCGGTCGCCCCGGCGGCCAGGCCCACGCCGGCGAGGGCCAGGAACGCCCGGCTGCGCTCCACGCGTACGCCCTGCAGCACCGCGGTCTCGTCGCCCAGCGCCAGCAGGTCGAGGTGCCGTCCGAAGTAGAGCGCCACCGGAAGCAGCACGGCCAGCAGGATCCCGACCACCGCCACCTCGGTCCAGCCGTGCCCGTTGACGCTGCCGATCAGCCACACCTGCGCCTCGACCGCCTCGTCGAGCCGGGCCCGGTAGACGAACAACGAGTTGAACGCGTCGAGCAGCGCCGACACCCCGATGCCGATCAGCACGAGCCGGAACGGCTGGACGCCGCGCCGGAACGCCAGCAGATAGATCGTGATCGAGGTACCCAGGCACCCGATGAGCGCCCCGGCGCCGATCGCCAGGCCGCTGCCGCCGAGCAGCAGGATGACGACGAGAGCGCCGGACGACGCGCCGACCGTGAGGCCGACGAAATCGGGACTGCCCAACGGGTTCCGCGTCAACCCCTGGAAGGTGGCGCCGCTGACGCCAAGAGCGGCGCCGACGAACAGGGTGATGAGCACCCGGGGCAACCGCAGGTCGTAGACGATGAAGTCGGTTCCCGCATCGCCCTGCCCGGCAAGGCTTTTCAGCACATCGGCGACCGGGACGGGGAAGTCGCCACTGGACAGGTTGACCACGGCCACCACGGCGGCGGCGAGAAGCAGGGCACAGGAGGCGATCAGCGTGCGCACGTGGACGCGCACCGAGAAGCGGCCGCGCCGGGAGACCAGATAACTCACAGGGCACTCAGTCGGCGCCGGCGGCAGATCGCGATGAACAGCGGCGCGCCGAGGAACGCCGTGACCACCCCGACCGGCAGTTCGGCCGGCGCGACCAGCACCCGGCCGAGCACGTCCGAGGCGAGCAGCAGGGCCGGACCGAGGACCACCGAGTAGGCCAGGATCCAGCGGTGGTCGGAGCCGGTGAAGAGGCGGGCGGCGTACGGGACGGCCAGCCCGAGGAAGCCGATCGGCCCGGCCGCGGCGGTCGCGGCCCCGCACAGCAGGGTGATCGCGAGCATGCCGAGCAGCCGGATCCGGGTCGGCCGGGCGCCCATCGAGGTGGCCGATTCGTCGCCCAGGCCGAGCGCGTTCAGCTGCCGGCCGAGCGCCAGCGCGAGCAGCACCCCGGCGGCGATGAACGGCAGGACCTGAACGATGGTCGAGTTGTCCCGGTCGGCGAGCGAGCCGACGTCCCAGTGCCGGTAGCGGTCGAAGATCTCCCGATTGGTGACCAGGACCGCCCAGACGATCGCGCCGAGCACCGAGGTGAACGAGATGCCCGCGAGCACCTGGCGTTCCGGGGTCGGTGCCTTGCCGGCGCCGCCGAGGAAGAAGACGGCCAGCGAGGTGAGCGCGGCGCCGATGAAGGCGAACCAGACGTAGCCGGTGGCGCTGGTGACGCCGAGGAACGCGATCGCCAGCACCACGCCGGTCGAGGCGCCGAGACTGACGCCGAGCAGCCCCGGCTCGGCCAGTGGGTTGCGGGTGAGGGCCTGCATCAGCGTGCCGGCCAGGCCGAGCGCGGCGCCGACCGCGATGCCGAGCACCGTTCTCGGTAGGCGCAACTGGTGGACGATCACCGCGCTGGGCGAGCCGTCGTCGTGCCAGAGCACGTGCCAGACCTTGCCGGGGCCGATCGTGCGGCTGCCGACGGCGATGCTCAGCGCGGCCGCGACGATCAGGGCGGCCGCCACTATGACCAGGCCGGTCCAGCGAGACGCCTTCTCGATCGGCAGCTGCTGTCGTACGACGGTGCCAGCGGTCACGTCTACTTCTCCGATGGGGTGGATGTGCTTAGGTAGGCCTCGTGTGGTTAGGTGAGCCTAACCTATACGACCTCCGAAAGGACCAGCCGTGCGGCTATCCACCCTCCGGCGCAGCGCCCTCGCCGCGGCAGCGGGAGTCGTGCTCCTGCTCGCCGCCTGCGGCAGCAACGACGACCGGACGCCGGCCGCCGCCGGGAGCAACGGTCCGGCGGCCGAGGCGGCGTTCCCGGTCACCATCGACCACAAGTTCGGCAGCACCACGATCAAGTCGGAGCCGAAGCGGATCGTCGTCGTCGGCCTCGTCGAACAGGACGCCCTGCTCTCGGTCGGCGTGGTCCCGGCCGGCACGACCGAGTGGTTCGGCGAGCAGCCGGGCGCGATCTGGCCCTGGGCCGCCGGCAAGCTCGGCGGCGCCGCCAAGCCGGCCGTGCTCACCAACACCGACGGCATCCAGTTCGA
This sequence comes from Actinoplanes sp. NPDC051343, assembly GCF_044455125.1. NCBI lineage: Bacteria > Bacillati > Actinomycetota > Actinomycetes > Micromonosporales > Micromonosporaceae > Actinoplanes > Actinoplanes sp. NPDC051343. The sequence continues at coordinate 4,635 of NZ_JBITEL010000018.1, read as the reverse complement.
GAAGGTCGCGGCGCTGCGGCCCGACCTCATCCTGGGCCTCTACTCCGGACTCACCGACCAGGACTACAAGACCCTGTCGAAGATCGCGCCGACCGTCGCGCAGCCGCCGGGCGCCCTCGACTTCGGTGCCTCGTGGCAGGACGTGACCCGCACCGTCGGCAAGGCGGTCGGTCGTTCGGCCCAGGCCGATCAGGTGGTCGGTGACGTGCAGGCGAAGCTCGCGGCGGTGAGGACCGCCCATCCCGAGTTCGTCGGCCGGACCGCGCTGATGGCGACGACGTACGAGGGCTACTACGTCTACGGCCCGGAGGACGCCCGCGGCCGGCTGCTGACCGACCTCGGCTTCACGCTGCCGGACGGGCTGGCCGCGGTCACCGGCAAGGACTTCGGGGCCAACCTGAGCCGGGAACGCACCGACATGCTGAACACCGACGTCCTCGTCTGGCTGGTCGACGACTACGCCAAGGACAAGGCGAAGGTCCAGGCCGACCCGCTCTACGCGAAGCTGGCGGTGAAGACCGCCGGCCGCGACATCTACCTCACGAACACCGAGCTCGAAGGGTCGGCGACCTCGTTCGTGACCGCGCTCAGCCTGCCGTACCTGCTCGACAAGCTGGTGCCGCAGATGGCGGCGGCGGTCGACGGCAACCCGGCCACCGAGGTGCAGCGCGCCTCCTGACCGGGCCGATGAGCCCCGGCCGGACCCCGCGCCCTCAGCCTTGGGCCGCGGGGATCCGGCCGGGCTGGTGCTGACCCGCGGTCCGGCCGCCGCCGCCGACCACGTGCGGCACCAGGTCGTACGCCGTCTCGCCGTGCACCGCCAGGTCGAGGCCGCCGTGCTCCTCGTCCCGGTCGACCCGGAACCCGACCGTCTTCGTCAGCACCGTCGCGATCACCCAGGTCAGCGTGAACGAGTACGCCGCGACCGTGACCGCCGCGAGCGCCTGCCGCCCGAGCAGCCCCGCCCCGCCGCCGAACAGCAGCCCTCGCGGCCCGCCGGTCACCGACGCCGTGGCCAGCAGCCCGATCAGCACCGTCCCGACGAACCCGCCGACCCCGTGCACCCCCGCCACGTCGAGCGAGTCGTCGTAGCCCAGCCGGTGCTTGAGACCGACCGTGTAACCGCAGACCACTCCCGCGATCACCCCGATCAGCATCGCCCCGAGCGGGTTCACCGACCCGCAGGACGGCGTGATCGCGACCAGTCCGGCCACCGCGCCCGAGGCCGCGCCGAGCGTGGTCGCCTTGCCGTCCCGGATCCGCTCGACGAGCAGCCAGCCGGCCACCGCGGCCGCGCCCGCCACCTGCGTGTTGAAGAACGCGACCCCGGCCGACCCGTTGGCGGCCAGCGCCGACCCGGCGTTGAACCCGAACCAGCCGAACCAGAGCAGCCCCGCCCCGAGCACGACCAGCGGCATGCTGTGTGGCCGCATCGGGTCGGACCGGAACCCGAGCCGCGGCCCGAGCACGAGCGCCAGCGCCAGCCCGGCCGACCCCGAGTTGATCTCGACAACGGTGCCGCCGGCCAGGTCGAGGATATGCAGGTGGGCGGCGATCCAGCCGTGCGCCGTGAACACCCAGTGGGCGATCGGCGCGTAGACCACGGTCACCCAGATCACCACGAACGCCACCCACGTGCCGAACTTGGCCCGGTCGGCGATCGCGCCGCTGAGCAGCGCCGCGGTGATGATCGCGAACATCAGCTGGAACCCGGCGAACACGAGCGTCGGCACCGACCCGGTCAGGCTCTGCGGCCCGATCCCGGCCATCCCGGCGAACTTCAGCGTGCCGATCAGCCCGCCGCCGGCGTCCGGCCCGAACGCCAGCGAATAGCCGTACAGCACCCAGACCAGCGTCACCACGGCCAGGCAGATGAAGCTCATCATCAGCATGTTGAGCGTGCTCTTGACCCGCACCATGCCGCCGTAGAAGAGCGCCAGCCCCGGCACCATCAGCAGCACCAGTGCGGCGCTGACCAGCAGCCAGGCGGTATCACCAGCCGACATGCGGCCTCCTCTTCTCGGTACGGGATGGCCGGCCGCGCTGCCGCGGACCCCAGCCTCACCAACCCTCGTTTCGCTCCCGCGAAGCCCTTGTTTCCGGCGCGTTACGGCGGTGACCCGCCGGACTCGGGTTGCGCTCCGGCTCCTTATTCAGCCATAGTGGAATTTATCTGGCTGAATAAATCGGGGGAGCGATGGATCGGACTTTCACCAACCAGGCCCGGCGGGCCCAGATCGTGCAGGCCGCGATCGACACGATCGCCGACATCGGGTACGCGAAGGCGTCGTTCGCGAAAATCACCGAGCGGGCCGGGCTGAGCAGCCCGCGGCTGATCTCGTACCACTTCGCGAACAAGGACGAACTGATCCACGAGATCGTGGTGCACGTCTTCACGGCCGGCGCGGCGTACATGGCCGAGCGGATGGCGGCCGCCTCGACAGTGTCCGGGAAGCTGCGGGCCTATCTCGAGGCCAACCTGGAGTTCCTGCGCGACCACCCGGCCGACATCGCCACGCTCACCGAGATCGGCCCGCACCTGCGTACCGGAACCGGCCGGCCCTACACCTCGACCGGCGCCCAGGAGGTCAGCGTGGCCCCGCTCGAGAAACTGCTGTCCGAGGGCCAGACCAGAGGCGAGTTCCGCGACTTCGACGTCCGCTCGATGGCGGTCATCATCCGCGGGGCGATCGACGGCGCGGCGCGCCGGTTGCGCGAGGAGCCCGGCTTCAGCTTCCCCGCGTACGCGGGGGAGGTCGTCACAACCTTCGTCCTCGCGACCCGCCGGGAGGCCTGACGTGAACCGTCTCAGCCGCACCCTGCTGCTCGACGTGGTGGCCCCGCTCGCCGTCTTCTACGGCCTCCGAGCGGCCGGCGCCTCCCCGCTGGCCGCCCTGGTGGCCGGGGCGGTCCTCCCGCTCGCCGGCGCGGCGCGCGACCTGGCCGCCCGGCGACGGCCCGACGGCGTACGCCTCTTCGTCCTGGCCGTGATGGCCTCGACCGTCGCGGCCTCGCTGATCACCGGCAGCCCACGCGCCCTGCTGGTCCGCAGCGCCGTGCTGATGGCCGCCCTCGGCGTCTTCCTCCTGCTCACGAGGCGCTCTTTCCTGTACACCGCCGCCCACACCGTCCTCCCGCCCGACAAGCAGCGGATCTGGCAGGACAACTGGGACCGCCACCCACCGTTCCGCCGCGTGCTGAGCCTGCTCGGTACGGTGTGGGCGGCCGGCTGCCTGCTCGACGCGGCGATCCGGCTGACCCTCGCCCTGACTCTGCCGGTCGACAGCGTGCCGGCCCTCGACGCGGCCCTTCTCGTCGTGACGCTGATCCTGCTGATGCTGATCCAGCGCACTTTCGGCCGCGCCTACCTGAACCGCCACGGCCTCCGCCTCCGCGGCGTAGTCCTGGAGCCGTACCCACAGGACCGCCCTTCTACCCCGCCACCCCTCGCCCGCACCGGCACCCCACCGCCCGCCCGCACCGGCACCCCACCGCCCGCCCGGCCCCGCCCTGACTCCGCCGGACCGCGCCCATGACCGCCCCGGTAGCGCTGGTAACCGGCGCCGCCAGCGGCATCGGCGCCGCCATCGCCGCCCGGCTCACAGCCCGCGGCTACCGAGTCGCCGCAGTCGACCGCACCCACCCCACCCCCGACGCCCGCAAGCCGCCTCCGCCCTCCGCCCGCCCCGCGGCCCAAGGGGAGCCCGGCCAGTGGGCGAGCGGCCCCGAGTCGCCTCTGCGCGCGACCCGCGCCGAGCCCGACCTGTTCGCGGCCCGCGCCGAGCGCGACCTGTTCGCGGCCCGCGCCGAGCCCGACCTGTTCGCGGCCCGCGCCGAGCCCGACCTGTTCGCGGACCCCGACGAGCGTGACGTGCTCGCTGCCCGGGGTCAGCCCGGCCAGTCCGGGAACCGCGCCGAGCCCGGCCCGGCCGAGCCGGTGGGCCCCGCGTTCGTCTTCCGGGCCGACGTCTCGGATCCGCACGCGAATCTGGCCGCGGTAGCCGCGACCGTGGCCCACTTCGGTCGCCTGGATCTGGCCGTCCTCAATGCCGGCATCCCCGGTCGCTGCGGCCTCGGCGACTTCACCGTCGACGGCTACCGGGCCACCATGGGCACCAACCTCGACGGCGTCGTCTACGGCCTGCACGCCTGCCGGCCCCACCTGCGCGGCCACGGCTCGGTGATCGTCACCGCCAGCATCGCCGGCCTGACCGGTTCGCCGGACGTCTTCTACGCGACAAGCAAGCACGCGCTGATCGGCCTGGTCCGCTCGGCCGCTCCCGCGCTCGCGGCCGACGGTATTCGCATCAACGCCCTCTGCCCCGGCCTGGTGGACACTCCGGCGCTGGCCGCGCTCGCGCCGGCCCTCCGCGCCCACGGCTTCCGGCTGGCCGACCCCGCCGAGGTGGCCGACGCGGTCGAAGTCGTGCTGGCCGACGACCGCACCGGCCTGGCGTGGACGGTTCAGGCGGGCGAGCCGGCGCGCCCGACCGAACTGCCCGAGGTGGAACTGCCGGGTCGATGAAACAGGTCGGCGAGTGTCTAGACACCTTTCGGGTTGGGGGTCTGGCGCAGATCCACTGTGACGCTTGCGGGTGATCGTCTCGGTAACCCGTCGTCGAGTCTGCTGAGCTG
>NZ_JBITEL010000017.1:46583-179653 GCF_044455125.1 Actinoplanes sp. NPDC051343 | reverse complement strand
ACACCCTCACCCGCCGAGCCACCGGCGAAACCACCCCAACCTGGCGAGACCCCCAAATCACATAACACACAAAATACGTGAATCAGACGCCCTCTGAGTCCGGACCCAGGCCCCTGTCGATTCGATTCCATGGGTACTCGACGTTGTGGGCCGAGCCGGCCGAGATTGAGGCGCCTGGGAGTAGAAACTCCGGTTCGGGCACGGTGCCGGCGGTGGAGGCCTGCGGTTAGCGGCAGTCACTCGGCGGCGTGGGTGCACTCGCCGTCCTGCTTGCTCAGGATCAGCAGCAGGTACTTCAGGGTGGGCGACGCCGAGTGGTCGCTCCCGGCGGTGAAGAAGAAGACGTACAGGGCGGAGGCGTTGCCGGGGACGGGGGCGAGGAAGTCGCCGAACAGCCGGACCTGTTCGGCTGGGGTGCCGAACTCCGGGTTTCGGTATTTGGGGTAGGCGGCCGCGATCTGCGGGATCGTGGCACCCGCGCGGATGCCCTCGGGCGTGGCCGCGGCCGGCGGTGCGGTAATGACGGCCAGGCCGTGGTGGCGGGAGAAGTGGGCGTAGCCGCCGCCGGCCAGCTCCACGATGGTGCAGGTCGAGCCGTTGTTCAGCCAGTGGGTGGCGATTTTGAGATCGCCGGTGGCGTCGGCCTGCTCCAAGGTCATGCCGAGCCGGAGCCTGCCGATGCCGTCCGGGCCGACCGCGGTCGCCGGCGGGGCGCCGGCGGCCACGGTTTGCGGCTGTGGGGAGGTGTTGCTGTGTACGAGCGCGAAGGTGGCCACGGCCAGGAGGACGACGGTGAGGACCTGCCCCAGCCGGACCGCGATGCGCATTCAGACTCCTTGATCCCGGTGGTCTGGGGATCGTAGCCGGAACGCGGCCGCGTGGTCGCGGGCCCACGATTCGTACGGGAGGGCCGGCCGGCCGGTGAGCCGGGCGACCTCGTCGGTGAAAGGTTCCGGGTGGTCGACCAGATGGGATTGACCGGCGACGATCGACGATGCCAGCGCAGGCGGGAAAAGGGAGGTCGCCTCGGCCGGTGGGACCTCCTCGAACCGCAACGGGCGCTCGAGCACCGAACCCAGGACGGCGAGTTGTTCGGCCTGCGTGAGTTGCGCCGGGCCGGTCAGGTGATAGGCCTGTCCCCAGTGGTCGCCGGACGTCAGCGCCTGCACCGCCACCGCCGCCAGATCGGCCTCGTGAATCAGCGCGCGGCGCGCGGACGGGAAAATCCAGCGGAGGGTGTCCGAATGCTGCAGCTGCGATGCCCACGCCAGCGTGTTCGCCGCGAAACCGCTCGACCGCAGGAATGTGTAAGGGGACGCCGCCGCGATCAGCCCTTCCAGATAACCGTGCGAACCCATGATTGAGCCGTCCGGCCGGTCGGAATGATGGGCGCCGTGCGCCGAAAGGTAGACGATCGGGCGCGGAGCGAGCGCGGCGATCAGTTCGCGTGCCGCGAAATCGGCTGCGACGGACGGGAAAACCAGGAAAACGGCATCGACGTCGGCCAAATCAAGAGAGGCCGGTTCGGTGAGATCTCCGGCGACCATTTCGGCCCCGGGAACGGTGACGGCCGGGTGCCGGGTCACGGCCTTCACGCGTACGGTCGGGAAAAGCGCAAGTTGCGCAGCGACCTGGCCGCCGACCCGGCCCGTCGCACCGGTCACCAGGACTGTCCGTCGTGTCATGTCGCGAGCCTAAAAGCTGAATCGTGGTTGAGGTCAAGCGCCGAAGGCGCGGGCCTCCCGGTCGAAGAGCGCGGGGTCGCTGTGCTGCGGGATCACGCAGAGCAGGTGGCCGCCGGGTGCCCGCAGGATGTGACAGTCGAGCCACCGGTTGATCTCGACCGCGCCGAGCCCGACGAGGCGCGCGGTCTCGGCGTCGACGTCGTCGGTCTCGATGTCGACGTGGTAGCGCGCCTGGTCGTCGACGGCCTGGATCGCCAGATCGAGCCCGGGCAATGCGCCGGGCAGCGACGTGAACTGCTCCTCGCCGGCCACCGGCTGGGCGGGAACGCCGAGCGCGGCCGACCAGAACGCGGCGGCCGCCGGCACCTCGGCCTGCGGGACATCGATGAGGACGACGGACATTCGGCTCCGATGCACGAACGCAGATTACTCCGGGCCGAGCGCTTTCCGCATGCGCACGAGCGGCACCGGTACGCCACCGGCCGCATCCGTAAGCTCTTCGACCACACGGAATCCGGCCGATTCGTACAGTGGGCGGCCGGCCATCGTTCCCATCAGGTCGAGCCGCCGGAATCCTTCCTTTCTCGCCGCCTGTTCGCAGAGCCGGAGAATCAGGCGTCCCACCCCGCGCCGCGCAAAATCGGGATGCGTGTACATCGCGCGCACCTTGGCCGGCTCGACTTCCGGGTCGAGCAGAGCCGCATCCCGTCCGGCCGAATGGTCACCGCCGTAGAGCGTCGCCCGGCGGCTCCACCCGCCGCAGCCGGCGATGCGTCCCGCTTCCTCGACCACGAAGTAGGTCCCGTCGTCGATCAGCTGGGTGTCCAGCCCCATGATCGCCCGGCTGGACTCGATCTGCGCCGCGTCCAGAAACCCCTTCTGCAGCTCGCCGATCGCGGCGTCGATGACCGGCATCAACGCCGGCAGATCCCCCTGCGTGGCCACCCGGCTGACAAACCCCATGCTGTACAGAATGTACGAGCAGATGACCGGCAGCCACCGCATCACCTGGTCCGGCCTCCCGCCGCACGTGGCCGCCGCGCTGGGACACGCCCTGGGCAGCGAGATCGTCGCGGCGGACAGCCAGCCGGGCGGCTTCTCCGAGGGCCTGGCCGCCCGGATCCGCCTGGCCGACGGGCGGGCCTCGGCCGTGCTCGATCAGCACCACGCGATCGGCCCGGCCTACTGCGACGCGCTGACCCTGATGTCGAGCGCCTCGCTGAGCGGCATCGACCCTCAGGGGTTGGCCGGCCGCCACCCGCTGACCCGGGACCTGGATCCCTTGGCGGTCAACGTCTTCCTGGCGGCGCACGCGGGCTTCCTCCTCCGCGTGGCCGGCGCCGCCGGCCCCACCACGGACCCGCGACTGGTCACCATGATGACCAGGCTGGGCACCGCCTCCCTGACCTGGCTGCGCCGCCGCTGGTGATCCGCCCCGGAGAAAGCTCCCGGTAGCGCCCGCCGGAGCAATGGCCGAGGGCAATGACCGAGGGAAGCCGATCAGTATTGGAAGCGGCCGACCAGGGCGCGGAGGTCGGACGAGACGCGGGCCAGGTCGGTGGCGGCCTCGCGGATCGAGCCGACTCGGGCAGGTGGCCGTTGCCGCGCCGGCGACCGTGGTTACGTCGTCGCTGATGCCGGCCGAGCCGGCCGCCACGTCGCTGACGCTGCGGCTCATCTCGCCGGTGCTGGCGGTCTGCTCCTCGATCGCCGAGGCGATGGTGGTCTGCAGGGCGTTGATGCGGTCGATGACCTCGGCGATCCGGGCGATCGCCTGCACCGCCTCGCTGGTGTCGGCCTGGATCGCGCCGATGCGCTGGTCGATGTCGGCGGTTGCCCGGGCGGTTTCCGAGGCCAGTTCCTTGACCTCCGACGCCTCCGCGTCCTGCGTGGTCCGCAGCCCGTCCGCGCGGATCTGCTGGGCGAGGTCGCTGGTGGCGGCCGATGCCCTGCCGAACGCGTCGAGCGATTCGCCGGACGCCAGGTCGTCGGCCGCCTTGACGGACGCCGGGGTGCCGGCCCGGCAGCCGGCGACGATGCGGCTGTCGATGTTGAGGAACGCCTCGAACGCCTCCTGGGCCTGGGCGAGCAGGGTCTGCTCGGGTGCGGTCAGCGCGGACTGCGCGACGGTCGCGTACCCGGTGCGCAGCGCGGCCACGGACGCGAGGAACTCCTTGCGCTGCCCGGAGAATGCAGTGACCCCGAGCACCGCTGCGAGCGCCGGCCCGACCGCGCTGAGCAGGAGCACCCGGGTGCCGATCCGCCATCGGCGCAGGAGTTCGACCGCGGGGCGGACTCTCCCCGGGTCGGACGGCCGGTGTACGCGGATCGGCCGAAACCGGTCAGGCGCGGCGGTCGAGGAACTCGTAGACGTCCTGGGCGTCGACGCCCGGGAAGGTGCCCGGCGGCAGGGCCGCCAGCAGGTGCGAGTGGACCCGGGCCGAGGGCCAGGCACTGCCGGACCAGCGGGACACCAGGTCGGCCGGCGGGCGCCGGCAGCACGTCGGGTCGGGGCAGCGAGAGACCGTACGCCGGGTGGTGTCGCCGCCCCGGAACCAGCGGGCGTGCTCGAACGGGGTGCCGACGGTCACCGAGAACTCGCCCGAGCGGGTCGACTCGATGTGGACGGTGCACCAGTAGGTGCCGGCCGCGGTGTCGGTGAACTGGTAGAACGACGAGTATCGGTCGTCGGCCTGGAAGATCTCGCGGGATGCCCACTTGCGGCACACCGGCTGGCCTTCGATCGCGCCGGTCACGTCGGCCGGGAACTGGACGCCGTCGTTCTCGTACGCCTTGTAGACGATGCCGCTCTCGTGGACCCGCGTGAAGTGGACCGGGATGCCGAAGTGGTGGGTAGCCAGGTTGGTGAACCGGTGGGCGGCCGTCTCGTAGGACACGCCGAACGCGTCGCGGAAGTCGTCGATCGCCAGGGCCCGATCGGCTTTGGCCTCGCGCAGGAACTCGACCGCGAACGTCTCCGGCATCAGCAGCGCCGCCGCGAAGTAGTTGGCCTCGACGCGCTGCCGCAGGAAGTCGCCGTAGTCGGACGGGTCGGCGTGGCCGAGCACGAAGTGGCCCAGGGTCTGCAGGACGACCGCGCGCGGGTCGTGGCCTTTGTTGCTCGCCACCTGCGGAAGGTAGATGCGGCGGTTGCGCAGGTCGGTCACCGAGCGGGTGGAGCCGGGCAGGTCGCTCACGTAGTGCAGGGTGAAGCCGAGCTGGGCGGCGATGTCGAGGATGCCCCGCTGGGACAGCGGGCCGGTGGCGTGCCGCACCGACCGCAGCACGTTCGCCGCCGCCTGTTCGATCTCGGCGAAGTAGTTGTCGCGCTCCCGCATGTTGACCCGCAGCTGGGCGTTCGCCCGGCGGGCCACCTCGGGGGTCGCGCTCTGCTCGGTCAGGAGCCGCTGCAGTTCGCGGTGCAGACCGATCAGCGACTCGAGCGCGTCGGCGGGCAGGCGCCGGCCCGCGCGTACGGAAGGAAGGCCCAGCCCCTGATAGGCCGGCGCCTTCTGCAGATGCGCGAGTTCGATCTCGAGGCCGGCCCGGCGCGAAGGCGCCTCGGGCCGCAGAAGGTCTTGCAGAGAGACGTCGAGCGCCGCCGCGATCGCCTGGAGCACCGACAGCTTGGGTTCGCGTTTGCCGTTCTCGATGACCGAGAGCTGGGACGGCGCGCGGCCGACCGCCGCCGACAGCTGCTCGAGGGTCATGCCCCTGGTGCGGCGGAGGTGGCGCAGGCGCTGGCCCAGGGTCACGAGATCGACACTTTGTGAAGCGGTCACGGGTTTCACCCTAGCGGAAGAAACGCAGAATTTCTGCTCACAAACGCCTTCAAGGGCGGGGATTCGATGCGCAAAACTCGAGTTCTTCGAACAGAGGGGATAGGGCAATGACTGATCAGCTGACCGAAGTCAGGGGCGGTACCGCGTCGGACCTCACTCGGACGTGGGCCGGCGATCCGCGGTGGCTGGGCGTCAAGCGCAGCTACACCGCGAACGACGTGATCCGGCTGCGCGGCACCGTCCAGGAGCGGCACACCCTGGCCGAACGGGGTGCCCGGCGACTGTGGGACCTGCTGCAGAACGAGGACTACATCAACGCGCTCGGCGCGCTCACCGGCGGTCAGGCCGTGCAGCAGGTGCGGGCCGGGCTCAAGGCGATCTACCTGTCCGGCTGGCAGGTCGCGGCGGACGCCAACCTGTCCGGGCACACCTATCCCGACCAGTCGCTCTACCCGGCGAACTCGGTACCGTCGGTGGTCCGGCGCATCAACAACGCGCTGCTGCGGGCCGACCAGATCGACACCGCGGAGGGTAAGCGCGAGCGGGACTGGCTGGCCCCGATCGTCGCCGACGCGGAGGCCGGCTTCGGCGGGCCGCTCAACGCGTTCGAGCTGATGAAGGCCATGATCGCGGCCGGCGCGGCGGGCGTGCACTGGGAGGACCAGCTGGCCAGCGAGAAGAAGTGCGGCCACCTGGGCGGCAAGGTGCTGATTCCGACCTCGCAGCACATCCGTACGCTCAACGCCGCCCGCCTCGCGGCGGACGTCGCCGGCGTGCCCAGCATCATCATCGCCCGCACCGATTCCCTCGCCGCCGATCTGCTGACGACCGACGTCGACGAGCGGGACCGCCCGTTCCTCACCGGCGAGCGGACCAGCGAAGGCTTCTTCCGGGTGAAGTCGGGGCCCGCCGCGGCGGTCGCGCGCGGCGTCGCGTACGCCGATTACGCCGACCTTCTCTGGGTCGAGACCGGAAAGCCCGACCTCGAGTTCGCCCGGCAGTTCGCCGAGGCCGTGCACAAGGAGCACCCGGGCAAGATGCTCGCCTACAACTGTTCGCCCAGCTTCAACTGGAAGCGCAACCTCGACGACGCCGACATCGCGCGGTTCCAGAAGGAACTCGGGGCGATGGGCTACAAGTTCCAGTTCGTCACGCTGGCCGGTTTCCACGCGCTCAACCATTCGATGTTCGAGCTCGCGCGCGGCTACGCCGAGAACGGCATGACGGCGTACGTGAAGTTGCAGGAGGCCGAGTTCGCGGCCGAGGCCGACGGTTACACGGCTACCAGGCACCAGGCCGAGGTCGGCACCGGGTATTTCGACGCGGTCTCCACGGCGCTCAACCCCGACAGTTCGACGACCGCCCTGACCGGCAGCACGGAATCGGAGCAGTTCTGATGTCTGAGACAGTGACCATTGTCGGCCTTCAATATCCGGAAGTTCTCACGCCGGAGGCCATCGGCTTCATCGTCGCCCTGGACCGCGAATTCGGCGCGCGCCGGGTGCAGTTGCTGGAGCGACGTCGCCGGCGCCAGGTGGCCCGCACGGATGATCTGGACTTTCTGCCGTCGACGGCGCACGTTCGCGACGATGCCTCCTGGCGGATCGCCGCGCCCGCGCCCGGCCTGATCGACCGCCGGGTCGAGATCACCGGACCGCCCGAACGCAAGATGACGATAAACGCCCTCAACTCGGGCGCGAAGGTCTGGATGGCCGACTTCGAGGACGCCCTTTCCCCGACGTGGCAGAACGTGGTCGAGGGTCAGCTCTGGCTGCGCAACGCGCTGGACGGCACCCTCGACTACACGGCGCCGGACGGCAAGCGTTATGAGATCGGCGAGGAACTCCCGACGATCATGGTGCGGCCGCGCGGCTGGCACCTCCCCGAAGCCCATCTGCGGATCGGCGGCCGCGCCGTCTCGGCCTCCCTCTTCGACTTCGGCCTCTACTTCTTCCACTGCGCGCAACGCCAGATCGACCGGGGCAGCGGACCCTACTTCTACCTGCCCAAACTCGAGTCCCACCTGGAGGCACGCCTCTGGAACGACGTGTTCGTGTTCGCGCAGGAGCAACTCGGCATCCCCCGCGGCACGATCCGCGCGACCGTCCTCATCGAGACGATCCCGGCCGCCTTCGAGATGGACGAGATCCTCTACGAGCTGCGCGAACACTCCGCCGGCCTCAACGCGGGCCGCTGGGACTACCTGTTCAGCATGATCAAGAACCGTCCGGACGTCGTGCTCCCCGAACGCTCCCAGGTCACGATGACGGCGCCGTTCATGCGGGCGTACACCGAACTGCTGGTGAAAACCTGCCATCGGCGCGGCGCCCACGCGATCGGCGGGATGGCCGCAGTCGTGCCGTCGCGCGAGCCGGTGGCCGCGAAGCGTGCCCTCAACCAGGTCCGCCAGGACAAGCGCCGCGAGGTCGGCGACGGCTTCGACGGCTCCTGGGTCGCCCACCCGGGCCTGGTCGAGACCTGCCGCGAGGTCTTCGACCAGTGGCTCGGCACCGAACCCCACCAGATCGTCCGCCGGCGCGACGACGTCCAGGTCACCGCCGCCGAACTGCTCGACGTGAAGACGGTAGGCGTCCAGGTCAGTGAGGTCGCTCTGCGCACCAACGCCAGTGTCGCGCTGCGTTACATCGCGGCCTGGCTGAGCGGTCGCGGGGCGGTCGCCCTCAACGGCCTGATGGAGGACGCCGCAACGGCCGAGATCTGCCGCGCCCAGCTCTGGCAGTGGATCGCCACCGGCACACCGACCGACTACGGCGTGCCGGTCAGCGCGGCCCTGGTCACCCGCATGCTACGCGAGGAAGTGGACGTACTCAGCGAGACCGGCGCACTGGACGAGGACGCCGCCCGGCTCTTCGGCCAGGCCCGCACCCTCCTGACGGTGCTGCTCACGGAACGTACCTGCCCGGAGTTCCTCACGCTGCCGGCGTACCTCCGGCACCTGTCCGGCGGCGCCGGAACCCCGGCGATCTCGCAGCCCAAGGTCCCAGCCTGACGGCCCCGGCGAGATCGGGCGGAACGGCGAGGCCGGGGGCACGGCCTCGCCGTTTCGCTGGCGCCGCTGCCCTCTATTCGGCTAGCGCGCATTCACACTACTGACCGTACGTGAGGACGCCGGTGTAGACGGTGTTGCCGTTGAAGACCGCCTGCTGCGTGGCGGCGAGGCCGGGCAGGGCGCTCAGCGGCACCGTCCACGAGTACGTCGACCCGCTGACCGTCATGCCCGGGCTGACGCCGCCGACCGCCGCCCAGCTCCAGCCGGACGACAGGCTGCGATAGAGGATGTTGTTCTCGATCATGTAGTCGGCGCCCAGGCGGGACGGCGACGGGGACGGCAACTGGAAGCCGGTGGCCGCGTTGTTGTCGGTGTTCAGGTAGACGTGGTGCAGGCTCACCGCCGTGTTGTAGGTCGCCTTGAAGCGCAGCGACGTGGTGTCCCGGCACGCCGAGATCGCGGTGACCGCCCCCGATCCGGGCGCCGAGGCGCAGCTGCCGACCGGCGGCGGAGTGGTGGTGCCGCCGCCCGGGCCGGTGCCGCCCGCCCGCGTCAGCTCGTCCGACCAGTAGCTGCCGGTCGGCAGGGTGTCCCACGGGTTGGGCAGGTCGTCCGGGGTGACGTAGACGTAGCCCGCGTTGCGCTGCTTGCTGAGGGTCATCGCGTTGGCCTCGTTGGCCTGCGACGGTGTGGCGTACACGAGGTGGTAGAACTTGTTCGGATCGGCGTAGCCGAGCTCCCAGGCCGGGGCGCTCCAGCCCGTGTACGAGGCGTACGAGCCCTCGAACATCACGATCGTGTCGGCCGCGTCGGCGTAGCACTGCTCGGCCGCCGTGCCGGGGTTGTCCACTGTGTACGCCCCGGCGTGGTTCTGCTTGGTGTAGGTGTTGACCGCCTGGTAGAGCCCGACGTGCGCGCAGTCGGCCAGGCCGTCGTCGAAGAAGATGCCACCCAGACCGTAGAAGCCGTACAAGGAATACCAGGTCGCCACGTCGCCCTCGGACTGGGTGGTCCAGGCCGCCGTGGTGGTCTGCCCGTTGCGGGTCGTCCGCCCGGTCGTACCGAAGTAGCCGGTGTCGACGTAGCCGATGACGCGGACGCCGGCGTCGGCCGCCGCCCGGATCGCGTTGGCGTAGCCCTGGTCGAACGCGGTGCCGGGCCCGTTGTTCGGGTTCGCGATCGCCACGCCGACCGCGGGCGCGGACTGGGCGAGCTGGGTCCAGTAGGTGCTGCCACTGGGGTTGAAGTAGGCCGGCACGGCGATGTGCTGAGTGGTGGCCGCGGCCGAGGCCGACGTCGCACTGATGCCGGCACCGACGGCCAGGACGGCGACGGCGGCGGCGAGGATGACGGATCTTCGCATGACAGTCCTCTCGAAGCATCTCCATGTATCGATGTGTCGGGCACGAAAATCAGCCCTTGGTACCGGTGAAGGCGATCCCCTGGACGAACTGCCGCTGCATCACCACGAACACCGCGATGACCGGCAGCGACGCGAGCAGCGACCCGGCCATCAGCACCGGGTAGTCGGTCATGAACTGGCCCTGCAACGAGGCCAGCCCGGCCGACAGCGTCATCTTCTCCGGGTCGTTGTTGACCACCAGCGGCCAGAAGAAGTCGTTCCACGACCAGATCGTGGTGAGAATGCCGAGCGCGACCAGCCCCGGCCGGGCGAGCGGCATCATCACCGACCACCAGATGCGCAACGGGTTGGCGCCGTCCAGGCGGGCCGCCTCGTCGAGCTCGGCCGGAAGCCCGAGGAAGAACTGCCGCAGCAGGAACGTGCCGAACGCGCTGAACAGGCCGGGCACGATCAGGGCGGGCAGGCTGTTGAGCCAGCCCAGCTTCGAGATGATCTCGTACTGCGGGATGATGAACAGCTGCGGCGGCACCATCAGCACCGACAGGAAGAGACCGAACAGGAACGTGCGGCCCGGGAAACGCAGGCGGGCGAACGCGTACGCGGCCATGGCGCAGAAGATCACCTGGCCGAGGCTGCGGGCGGCCGTCATCACCAGGGTGTTGAGAAACTGCTCCCCGAAGGGGAGCAGATCGAAGATCTGCGAATAGTTGCTCCAGCGACCGTCGGGCACGAGGGTCGGCGGTACGTGGGTGGCATGCGGCAGCGTCTTGAGCGAGGTCAGGAACTGCCAGACGAACGGGGCGACCATCCCGATCGCGCCCAGCGTGAGCAGCGCGTGGGTGAGCCGCGAGCCCGGCCTACGCATAGGTCACCCACCGCCTCTGGAGCCGGAACTGCACCGCGGTCAGCACCACGATGATGACCAGCAGCAGCATCGCGATCGCGGCACCGTAGCCCTTGTCGTTGGTCTGGAACGCCTTGGCATAGAACAGGTAGACGATCGTCTCGGTGTTTCCGAACGCGGGGTTGGTCCGCGAGCTCTGGTCGGAGCCGCCCATCAGCACGTAGACGAGGTCGAACAGCTGCAGCGAACCGATCACCGAGACCACCGAGACGAAGAAGACGGTCGGCGAGAGCAGCGGCACGGTGATGCGGAAGAACTGCTGAACGGGGCCGGCCCCGTCGAGCTCGGCCGCCTCGTAGTAGTGCCGCGGGATCGCCTGGATGCCGGCCACGAAGATCACCAGGTTGTAGCCCAGCCCCATCCAGATTCCGACGATCACCATGGCGTAGAGCGCGGTCCGCGAATCGGCGATCCAGTGCGGGCCGTGGACGCCGACCAGCGACAGCAGGTAATTGATGACGCCGAAGTCGCCGTTGTAGAGCCAGCGCCAGATCATCGCGACGGCGACCGGCGTGGTGACCACCGGCAGGAAGAACAGCGCGCGGTAGACCGCGACACCCCGCAGGCCGGGCCGGCTCAGCAGCGCCGCGAAGAACACGGCGATCGGCACGCCGATCAGACCCAGGAACGTGTACGCGACGGTGTTACGCAGCGCGCGTCCGACCTCGGGGTCTCCGATCAGCTCGCGGTAGTTCGCCAGCCCGGTCCACTGGGCCGCGCCGCCGAACGGCCCCGAGTGGGTGAACGAGAGATATCCGGTCTGCAGCACCGGCCAGAGGTAGAAGACGAGCAGCCCGAGTCCGGTGGGCGCGATCAGCGCGTACCCCCAGAGGGCCTCGCCCCGGCGGACCCGGCGCCGGCGGGCCGGGACCGCGGAGCCCTGCTCCGCGATCCCCTTCGTCTCGACGACGGAGTCGGTGGCCACGCCGCTACTCCTTGGCGAGTGCGGCGTTCATGGCCGAAGCGAGTTTCGTGGCCGCCGAGGACACGTCCTCCTTCTGGTTCCAGGCCGGCGTGAGATAGGTGGTCTCGAGCTCGTTCCACGCGGCGGTGTCGCGCGACACCGGGTACGGCACCGCGTAGTTCAGCTCGTCGAGGAACGACTGCAGGTGCATCTCCGGGTGCGCCCGCACCCACGCCTGCTGGCTGCCGTTGAACGCCGGGATCACGCCGGCCCTGCCCACGACGTCGGCCGCCTCCCTGGACCCCAGGTACTGCACGAACTTCCAGGCCTGGGCCTTGTGCGGCGTCTTCGCGGCGATGACATCGGCCAGGCCGTGGATGATCGTGGCCCGCTTGACCCCCTTGGGCAGCACCGCCGCGTCGACCTTCGACCTGGTGTACGAGTTGGTGGTGAACTCGGCCGCGTCCCACGAGCCGCCGTAGTACATCGCGGTCTTGCCCGACTCGAACAGGTTGATCGGCGCGGTGTCGGTCATCGTCTTGAGGTCCGGCGACTGGCCCGCCCCGATCAGGTCGGTCCAGAACTTCAGCCCCTGCACGGTGCCCGGGTCGGCGTAGCCGGAGGTCTTGCCGTCCGGCGAGATCACGTAGCCGCCGGCCTGGTAGATGGTGTTGTACTGGTACTCCTGGGCCGAGGTGAGGTTGGCGGCGATCGCGTACTGGCCCTTGGCCTTGTCGGTGAGTCCGGCCGCCGCAGCCTTGAACGTGTCCCAGGTCCAGGTGTCGTCCGGATATTTCACGCCGGCCGCGTCGAACAGCGACTTGTTGTACCAGAGGCCGACGGTGTCGATGTCCTTCGGGATCCCGTAGTGCTTGCCGTCGACGGTGTAGAGATCGACCAGCGACTTCGGGTAGTTGTTCGTGTCGAAGGCGTCGAGCGGGGCCAGCACCCCGTTCGTCGCGTAGAGCCGGAAGTTGGGGCCGTTCATCCAGAAGACGTCGGGCGCCGCTCCCCCGGTCGCTGCCGCCTTCAGCTTCGTCCAGTAGGTCTCCCACGGGGTCAGCTGGACGTCGACATTGATATTCGGGTTTTCCTTGGTAAAGGCCGAGGCCAGTTGCTGCATCGCCGCGATCTGGCTCTTGTCCCAGATCGCGTACGACAGCGTCACCTTGGCGTTCGGGTCGCCACTTCCGGAGTCATCGTTGCCGCAGGCCGCAGCGGCCATCAGCAGGGCGGCCGTGCCCGCCAGGGCGAGCGCCGCACGTCGGAACCGTGCCATCAGCAGTTTCCTTCCACGCCGGCTCAATCGTGCCGTCAGGTTGAAAACTATTTATGGTCTCCATGGAAAGTTTGTCAAGGACGGATTCCGAAGAGACGGAGTTCGACATCGTCCAGGGCGAGCCGGACCGCCCCGAGCGCCACGCTCTCGTCGCCCAGCTGGGACGCCAGCACCTCCGGCGTCCGGATGCACTGTTTGTCGAGCTCACGGCGCAGCAGGTCGAGCAGCAGGTCGGCCGATCGGGAGAAGCCGCCGCCCAGCACCACCATCTGAGGATCGAGCGTGAGCACCAGGGCGGCGGTGCCCACCGACAGATCGCGCACATAGCGGCGGACCGCGGCAAGCGACCCCCGGTCGCCGGCCCGGGCCGCCGCGAACAGGTCGCCCGCCTCCGCACCACCCCGGCGCAGATGCTCCTGGGCCCGGATCCACCCCGCGGCCGGCAGCGCGCCGATCTCGCCGGCCGCTCCCCCGAAGCCGCGGTGCAGCCGGCCCCCGATCACCAGCCCGAGCCCGGTGCGCAGGCCGGCCAACAGGTAGACGAAGTCCTCGGCGTAGCGGGCCACCCCGCGCCACCGCTCGGCCAGGGCCGCCAGCCGCCCGTCGTTGTCGGCCAGCACCGGCACGCCGAGCCGGGCGCCGAAGTGGTCGGCCAGGCCCAGCCCGGTCCACTCCGGGATGTCGACCGACAGCACGACCTTGCCGGTCGGATCGATCAGCCCGCTGCTGCCGACCCCGGCGCCCCACAGCTGACCGGTGGTCAACCCACTGGCCCGCAGGCACTCCGCGACGACATCGTCGGCGACCGCCAGGCGGCGGTCGCGGCCCGCGTCCGCGTCGACCTCGCCCTGAGCACGGCCGAGGACCGTGCCGTCGAGATCGGTGATCACCGCGCGCACCCGATGGCCGCCGATGTCGACGCCGAGCGCGTGGGCGGCGTCGCTGCGGAACCGGAACCGGCGCGCGGGCCGGCCCATCGCCCCGGCGACCGGCGGCTCCTCGACCACCCACCGCTGGGCCAGCAGGTCGTCGACGACGTCCTCGGTCGACGCCCGGGAGAGCCCGGTGCGCTTGGACAGCTCGGTGAGCGTCATCGCACCGGCGCCGCGCAGTAGTCGCAGGGCACTCTGCGTGTTCAGCTGCCGGAGCCGCGAGAGATCGCCGCCGGCGATGGCCTCGGCCATTCCGCCCCCTTGAAAATCCTGCTACTAATTATGGAGAGCATAGAAAGTGAGACCGGTGTGAACCAAGTCAGCCTAGCTGTTGTGGGAGCGGGCCTCCGCGGCCAGCGCTATGCCCGGCACGCGGTCGCCACCGGCGCCGGGCGTCCGGTGGCGGTCGCCGAGCCGGACCCCGGTCGCCGGGAGCGTTTCGCGGCCGAGTTCGGTCTCGACGAGAGCGCGGTGTTCCGCGACTGGCGCGAGCTGGCCGCGGCGGGCCGGCTCGCCGACGCGGCAATCGTCGCCACCCCCGACCGGGCGCACACCGGCCCGGCGGTCGCGCTGGCCGACCTCGGCTACCACCTGATGCTCGAGAAGCCGATGGCGCCGACCGAACAGGAGGCGGTCCGCATCACCGAGGCCGTCCAGCGGAACAAGGTGATCTTCGCGCTCTGCCACGTGCTCCGCTACACGTCGTACTCCCGGACGCTGAAACGGCTGCTGGACGACGGCCGGATCGGCACGCTGGTCAGCGTGCAGCACCTCGAACCGGTCGGATGGTGGCACCAGGCGCACTCGTTCGTCCGCGGCGAGTGGAGCAACAGCCGCACGTCCTCGTCCATGCTGCTGGCCAAGGCGTGCCACGACATCGACTGGCTCATGCACCTCGTCGACCGGCCGGTGGCCCGGGTCAGCTCGTTCGGCCGGCTCTCGCACTTCCGCCCGTCGTCACGGCCCGCTTCGGCCGCGGACCGGTGCCTGGACTGCCCGCTCGAACCCAGCTGCCCCTATTCCGCTCCCCGGCTCTACCTCGGATGCCTCGGCGACCCCGAGCGGGAGTTCTGGCCGCTCTCGGCAGTCACCAGCGACCACACCGAGGCCGGCGTACGGGCCGCGCTGCGCGACGGACCGTACGGCCGCTGCGTGTACGCGAGCGACAACGACGCGGTCGACCACCAGGTCGTCAGCATGGAATTCGCCGACGGCGCGACCTGCTCGTTCACCATGACCGCGTTCAGCCCGTTCGAGCTGCGCAAGACCCGGCTCTTCGGCACCCACGGCTACCTCGAGGGTGACGGCTCGCAGCTGCGGCTGGTCGACTTCCGTACGGGCTCGGAGGAGATCATCGACACCGGCGGCCCGGGCGACCTGGAGGCCGATCACACCGACGCCGACGAGACGCTGACCGACACGTTCCTGGCCGCGGTCGCGGCGAACGACCCGGGGCTGCTCAGCTCGGACGCCGCGACCAGTCTGGCCAGTCATCAGGTGGTGTGGGCGGCCGAACGGTCCCGGCACGCCGGAACCGTGGTCGCGCTCCCTCAGGCGTTCGCCGCTCCGAGGTAGACCTGGTACGTCACGTCCCGCCAGTACGCGAAGTACGAGTCACCCCAGGAGCCGAAGTAGCTCGCGGTCTGCACGGCCGACCCGTCGGCCTGGTAGTTCACGATGAACGAGCCGCCGCTCGCCCCGCCCGAGAGCCCGTTGCAGTTCGGGATCTGCACGCCGCCCGACGGCCCGTCGTACGGCTGCCCCTCGCACCACACCGCGTAGTCCACCGAAGCGGGCAGGCCGATCGCGTGGGCGTAGCTGCCGGTGGCCCAGTTGAAGCCGCCGCCGGAGCCGCCGACGACGTCCTGCACGTGGGCGCCGGAGTTGCCGCCGGTCGCCAGCACGATGAACGCGTTGTCGCCGCCGGGCGAGGTGTCGTCAGCCCGCCACCCCATCGAGCGCCAGTTCCACCATCCGTAGGGCGCGTTCCCCCGGTTGTAGGCGGGCGCGAACCGGAAGTTCGTGTACGTCCTGCCGCTGCCGATGTCCATCACGCAGTGCCGCGCGGTGGCGATCACGTCCCGGTTGCCGGCCGCGATCACGTTGGCCGAGCAGACGTAGTCGCCGACGCCCGGGTTGGTGAAGAACAATCGCCCGTTGGTGATCCACTCACTGGCCAGCGTGTGCGGCACGGTCGGCTCCGTCGCGTGCACGAAGTGCGGCTTACCGGCCTTCAGCGGCGCCGCCAGGCCGGCGGTCGCGGACCGCCCGGCGGGCGCCGGCATCGGCTGCGCGGCGCTGATCCGCGCCGCGGTCCAGTACGAGTCGAGGGCGGCTGCGGAGGCGTGGTTACTCGCGAAACCAACCTTCGCCGGCGCCGCCTGGGCAACGCCCGCCGAGGCGATGACAACGATGGCAGTCCCGAGAACGACGAGGGACCGGAGAGGGATGCGCATGCCTGCAGACTTTCACGTCTATCGATGTCCGACAATGCATCCGGGTCACCCGTACGCCGGAAATGCCCGGTCGGGCACGAGGCACAGCCGGATTACAGCGGACACCGGGCATATCCATAGCAAAGCTGGGGAACTTGGGCCGCATGCCTGCTCATGCTGCCCAGACCGTGGGGTACACGACCGCCGGGCTCCTGATCGCCGCGACGCTGCTGCTGGTCGTCGGGCCGGACCGGGCCAGCGCGCTGGTCGGGCCGGCCGCCTCGCCATCGGCCGCCGCACCGTCGGCCGCCTCGCCGTCGGCCGCCTCGCCGTCGGCCGCCTCGCCGTCGGCCGCCTCGCCCTCGCCGGTGGCCGACTCCACGACTCCTTCGAAACCGGGTTCGTCTTCGGCCTCGGCATCGGCATCGGCGAAGAAGGCGGCCCCCTACCGGGTGGTCGGACTGGGCGACTCGGTGCCGGCGGGCAACGCCTGCGGCTGCACCACCTACGTCGATCTGGTCGGCAGGCAGGCGGCCAACCGGCAGGGGACGACCGCCGACGTGTCGAATCTCGCCCAGGGCGGCCTGACCACGCCCGGCCTCCTCGACCAGCTCAAGGACGGCTCGGTGAAGAAGAAGATCGCCGCCGCCGACCTGGTGATCATCACGATCGGCGCGAACGACTTCGACACCGGCTCGGTCGGTTCGTCGTCGTGCGCCGGCCTGTACTGCTTCCAGTCCACCCTGAAGCAGCAGAAGTCACAGCTCGACGAGGTGTTCGACCGGGTCGAGGGGCTGCTCGACCCGGACGCCACGGTCCTGGTGACCGGCTACTGGAACGTCTTCCTGGACGGTGACGTGGCCGCCACCCGCGGCGCCGGCTACGTGCGCAACAGCGTCGCCCTCACCCGGGCCGAGAACGACCAGATCGAGGCCACCGCCGAGCAGAACGGCGCCACCTACGTCGACATCTTCACCCCGTTCAAGGGCTCCTCGGGCACCCGGAACGACACGTCGCTGCTGGCCGCCGACGGCGACCACCCCAACGCGGCCGGCCACCGCAAGATCGCCGCAACCCTGGCGGCCGCACTCTCCCGGCTGATGCCGTGACCAGGCGTCGGGGGTCAGCCCATCCAACACGTGCGCGTTCTCCGGTCACGGCGACCGGCGTGCCCGCCGCGCCCGGCCCAGCTCGTCGAGGACCCGCCGCCGCCGCTTCGGGTCGTCCCGCACCGCGTCGGCCAGCCATTCGAACAGCTCGATGCCCTGCTGCCGATCCTTCGGGTCACCGACCAGAATCTGCGCATATCGGTGGGCAAGCTCCAACGTCTCCGGGTGGTCGGGCCCGCGCTGCTCGATGGTGGTGCCGAGCAGCGCCCCGACCGCGAGCTTCGGCGACAGGGTAATTTTGGCATTGCCGCTGCGGTCGACGGTCAGCGACATCTCGCCGAACTCATCGACATGCCTGGTAGTGCCGACCTTCGGCCGGCGCCGGAAGAATCCCACATCGCACCTCCCCACCGACCATCCCAGACGAACGCCAAGATCGGTGTCTGCGGGCGGCCGGTTCGCTCGCGCCTCCTCGCCGGAGGGGCCCGGGGCGGTAAAAAGTTTGTCGGAGTCGGGCACCGGTGGCCCCGCGGGTTCGGTGCGATGCTGAGAGCGATCCGCGATCCACCGCAGGGAGGATTCCGACATGCTGTCGCTCAATGCCGAGAACCTGTCGTCACTGCCCGACGGGCTGGCCACGCCGAACTACGACCGGGGCGCGCTGCGCACCGGCATCGTGCACTTCGGGGTGGGCGGTTTCCACCGGGCCCACCAGGCGATGTACCTGGACCGGCTGATGAGTGACGGCAAAGCCCTCGACTGGGCGATCTGCGGGGTCGGGGTGATGCCCGCCGACCAGCGCATGCGGGACGTGCTGACCGCGCAGGACGGGCTCTACACGCTGGTGGTCAAGGCGCCGGACGGGACGCTCGAGGCGCGGGTGATCGGGTCGATCAGGGAATATCTGTACGCGCCGGACGACCCGGATGCCGTGGTCGAGAAGATGGCCTCCCCCGACACCAGGATCGTCTCGCTGACCGTGACCGAGGGTGGGTACAACTTCAACGCGGTCACCGGCGAGTTCATGGCCGACAATCCGGACGTCCAGCACGACCTGCAGCCGGGGAACCGGCCGAAAACCACGTTCGGGTTGATCACGGCGGCTCTGCAGCGGCGGCGGGAACGCGACGTACCGCCGTTCACGATCATGAGTTGCGACAACATTCAGGGCAACGGGGACGCCGCCCGGCGCAGCTTCGTGGCGTTCGCCCGGCTGCGCGACCCGGCGCTGGCCACCTGGATGGCCGAGGAGGTTCGGTTTCCCAACAGCATGGTCGACCGGATCACACCGGTGACGACCGACGACGACCGGGCGGCAGTCGAGGAGACCTTCGGGATCTCCGACGGCTGGCCGGTGGTGTGCGAACCCTTCACCCAGTGGGCCCTCGAGGACAGCTTCGGGCTGGGCCGCCCGCCGTACGAGGACGCCGGCGTGCAGGTGGTGCCCGACGTCGAGCCGTACGAGCTGATGAAGCTGCGCCTGCTCAACGCCTCCCACCAGGGGCTCTGCTACTTCGCCTGGCTGGCCGGCTACCGGCTGGTGCACGACGCCGCGCAGGACCCGCTGTTCGCCGACTTCCTGCTGACCTACATGCGGCGGGAGGCGACCCCGACGCTTGCGGAGGTGCCCGGCGTCGACCTGGCCCAGTACCAGCTGCAGCTGATCGAGCGGTTCTCCAACGCCCAGGTGCGCGACACGGTCGCCCGGTTGTGCGCGGAAAGCTCGGACCGGATCCCGAAGTGGCTGCTACCGGTGATCCGCCACAACCTCGACACCGGCGGCGAGATCCTCCGGGCCACCGCAGTGGTGGCGTCCTGGGCCCGCTACGCCGAGGGGGTCGACGAGCAGGGCGAGCCGATCGACGTCGTCGACCAGCTGAGGGACACCCTGGTCCCGATCGCCCGGCGGCAACGGTCCGAACCGCTGGCGTTCGTCGAGAACCGCGAACTGTTCGGGGACCTCGTCGACAACGAGCGCTTCGTCACGGCGTACCGGAAGGTCTTGGACTCCCTGCACCGCAACGGCGCGCGGGCAACGCTCGAAGAGCTGGCCAAAGCCTAGGGTCTGTCCGGCCGGTCACGAGAGGCTGCGGCGCGGTCCAGCCGGCGCCTGACGGCGACCGCGCCCGGCCTCAGCCACCACCCGGACCTCGCCTCGCTCCCCCGTGACCGGCAGGACAGACCCTAAGCGGCGATCTTCGATCGCCGCCAGGCGACGCGGCGGTCGAGGATCGCGAACGCCATGATCGTGATGCAGGCCGCCGCGTTGAGGAACGAGGAGGTGACGTCGCTCGGGTGGTGCATGCCGCGGTAGAGGCGGGAGGTCGCCACGTAGAGCGGGAACACGACGAGCAGCCAGCACAGGGCCTTCGCCCAGGTGCGGCGCACCTGCATGGCCAGCACCAGGGCGAGTCCACAGTAGAGCGCGGTCGCGGCCGACGTGTGACCGGACGGGAAGCTCGACGTCGGCGGTGAGTTGTCGAGGTGGTGTACGGCCGGGCGCCGGCGGTCGATGGCGAGCGTGGTGAACAGGAAGACGAGCGCCTGTGCGCTGACCGCGGCGCAGAGGAACAGCGGTTCCCGCCAGCTGTGCAGGGTTTTCAGCAGGATCAGCGCGACGATCGCGGTGACCGCGATGATGCACGGGGTACTGCCGATGAAGCTGCCGATCATGGTGATGAAGTTGGCCGGATCGGTGCGGTGGGCGGCGAAGCCGCGGTTGATACCGTCCTCGACGCTGAACGGCCAGTCGTGCTCCAGCACCTTCGTGATCAGCAGCCCGAGTCCGATCATCGCCAGGAGCAGGACCACGGTCGGGACAATGATGCGCTTCAACGTCTGCAGTGCGTAGGCCGCGAACATGGCGCAGGCTCTACCCGCCTACGCCGGGCTCCAATCCTTCCAAGATCGGGTGCGGGTCGCGCCGGGCGCGCCTGCTCCGCCACTTCAGGTACGCCGTGGCAGTCGCCGCGGTCACGGCGACCCCGAGCAGCCAGCCCGCCACGACGTCACTGGTCCAGTGGACGCCCAGGCCGATCCGGCTGAGACCGGTGATCAGCGGGACGATGATCGCGGCGGCCCACAGCAACGCCCGCCGCCGGTGAAAGACGGGCAGCAGCACCAGCAGGAGCACGCTGGCGCCGAGCGCACTGTTGAGCGCGTGCCCGGAGGGGAACGAGTAGCCGGACGCCCGCGCCACCGGATCGAGCAGGTCGGGCCGGTGCCGCCCGACGAGAAGCTTGAGAACCACCCCGAGCAGACCGCCGGCCGCCATCGTGACCGCGACCCACACGGCGAGCGGCCACGCGCGGCGCCGGGCCAGCCAGATCACGACCAGCAGCGCGGCGACCCGCCACGAGTTGGGGTCGAAGACCAGGCTCCAGATCTCCATGAACCGCACCCAGGCCGGGTGCCGCAGCGCCAGGTCGTGCCCGGCAGCGGTCACGTGCAGATCGAAACGGTGCAGCCATCCGACGTTCCCGACGATCAGCACCCCGATCAGCGCCGCGGGCACCAGGAGCGCCACGGCTCCGGCCGCCGCGACGGCCACCCGAACCTGGATCGTCTGGTCGCGTTTCACCCTCGGTGCTATACCCTCGATTCGACAGCCATTCACCTACATCTTGTCGGTGTTTTGGCTCCGCCGGCCGGTGCCGGCGGAGCGGGCTGCGCGCCGGGCTCGCCGAACCGGCCGCACGGGCCCTGAACACCATCCGGCAGGTCATGCCGGCCGAACCACACCACGTCGTCACCTGGGATCGGCGCTGGTACCTCGTCGCCTTCGACCTCGACCGCCACGACCGGCGCACCTTCCGGGCCGACCGCATGACCCTGCGAACTCCCGACGGCCGGCGGCACCACCGTGGTCGGCCCGCCCGAACTCACCCGCGCCTCCGCCTAACCGAGCCGGCGATGCGAACGGGTCAGCGGCGGGCCAGGAGGTGGGCGAGGGCGGCCACCGAACGGTACGGGTCGGTGTGCCCGGCCGCGGCCTCCGCGTCCAGCAGGACGGCCAGCTCGTCGGCGGGCGGGAGCGGGGCGTCGTCGGGCGCCGTGTCGGTGAAGATTCGCACGCCGTACCAGTCGGCGACGGTGAGGCCGCGGTCGCTCAGCGACGTGGTCAGCTCGGCCCGGCGGTCGGCCCGGGTGTCGAGGCCGAGCCGGTTGCGGTAGGCCGTGCCCGACAACGCCTGCAACGCCGTCGGCCACTCGCCGCGCAGGCCGGGCCGCAACGCCAGTCCGTCGGCGTTGCGGACCAGCAACGACAGCAGGCCGCCGGGGGCCACCCGCGCGGCGAGCGCATCGAGGACCGGCGCCGGGTCGGCGTAATACATGAGTACGCCGTGGCAGAGCACCACGTCGAACACTCCCTCGACCGGCATGTCGAGAAGGTCCGCCTCGACCACGCGCAGGCGGAGCGACCCCGCCTGATCGCGCAGCGTCCGAAGCAGCGACGGCGACGAGTCGACCGCGGTGACGTCGTGCCCGGCCGCCGCCAGGCGCAACGCCTGCGTGCCCTGCCCGCACCCGGCATCGAGGACCCGCCGGGGCGCAGGCCCGACGTGCTCGGCCAGCTGCCGGGTCACCAGCTCCTGCCGGACGACCTGCCGCAGGGTGCCCAGATGGCTCTGCCAGGCCGCCTCCCCGGCGGCGAAGACCCGTTCCGTCACGGGCGCAATCTTAGATAGGCCCGGTCGTCGAAGCTGACCTGCCCGTCCCGCAGCCCCTTGGTTCCCCTCAGTTCGCGCACGCACGCCGGGTCCGCTTCGAGCAGCCGGGCCAGCGTCGCCTCGCTCGCGGCCAGGGTCGGTTCGATCACCGGGTAGCCGTCGCTGGCGATCACCAGTTCGCCGTCCGGCACCTCGCGGACCACCACCAGCGAGCGCGGCACCGGGCGGCCGTCGACGGCCGCATAGCCGTACGGTCCGAGGGTGTTCCGCAGGAAGCCCTGCCGACCGATCAGCGCCCGCGCCGCGGCGCGCCCGGGGTCGCCGACGACCGGCGTTCCAGCCGCGGCCTCGGCTGCGATGACCGCCGCCCGGAACGCCGCCGCCACCTCGTCGACCAGCTTGCGCGGCGACCGGCCGGACATCCCGGCGTACCGGAACCCGACGTCGCCGACCTGCCACACCTCCCGCCGCGCGGCCGAATAGATCGTGACGGAGGCGCTCGGGCGCTCGTTCGCAGGCTCGTCCCGCCCGGCCAGCGCGCGGGTCAGGGCCTCGACAGCGGCGTAGGCGTCGACGCCGGCCGGCAGCGCGCGGACCGCCTCGACGCAGGCCGCCATCGCCCACCGGCCGCCGGTCACGCCGTCGTAACGGCGGCCGCTGACGTCGGTGGCCCCGTCGACGACCGCCGCATGGCCGGCGGTGACGACGATCGCGTCCTCGCACAGCGCCGGGTCGGCCCGCTTGCCGAGGACGAACCGCTCGACCACCTCCACCGCTACCGGCCGCCCGCGTCCACCACGATGCCGAGCGCGCCGGCCAGGACGTACGACAGCTCGAGAAGGTCGTCGGGATGCACCACGGCGCCCTCCCAGCTGGTGATGCCGCCGATCCCCGCCAACTCGCAGCGCCGGAAACGCGCACCGGCCATCGTGGCCCGGTGGAACTGCGCCCCCGACAGATCGCACCCGGTGAAGCTCGCGCCCCGCAGGTCGGCCTCGGTGAAGTCGGCGCCGGCCAGATTGCAGTCCTCGAACGTGACGACGTCGAACCGGGCGAACCGCCAGTTCGTCAGGTCGGCCTTGCAGCCGGCGAAGGCGACGTCCGAGAGCAGCGCGCCGTTGGCGGCCAGGCCGGTCGCCCGGCAGCCCGACAGCCGCACCCGTTCGAGCCGCGCGTTCTCGGCCCGCAGGTTCGACAGGTCGGAGCTCTCCAGCACGCAGTCGACGAAGCGGACGCCCGCCAGGTGCGCGCCGGCGAAACCGGTCCGCCGGAAGCCGCAGCGGTCGAAGGCGACTCCCTCGGCCGGCGCACCGGCCAGGTCGGCGTCGTCGTAGGCGGCGGCCTCGACCGTCTGCTCGGGTTCGAGCTCGCGCTGCAGGTCGCTCGCCGGCCGGAGCTCGGCGGGCATCTTCGGCGGTCGCGGTGGGCCCGGGCGGGGACGCCGGTTGGCGGCGCCTCGTCGAATCGTCACCGGGCCACCCTACGGACGCCACCCGCCCCGGGCGACAGGTGCTTGCGGAGGAAGGCCAGCTGCGCCGACAGGATCCGCTCGGTGGCCGGGGAACCGATCGCCGAGTGGCCGACGCCCGGCAGAAAGAGCACCTCGTGGTCGCGGCCCGCCGCCCGCAGCGCGGCGACCAGGCGCGTCGTGTGCCCGGGCAGCACGTTGGTGTCGGCGAGCCCGTGCATCAGCAGCAGCGGCCGGGTCAGCCGGGCCGCGTCGGCGGCCAGGTCACCCGCGTCGTAATGCTCGGGATGCTCACCCGGATCGCCCAGATAGCGCTCCCGGGACTCGGCGTGGTAGAGCCGCTGGTCGGTGACCGCGGCGCCGCAGACCGCCGCGTGGAAGACATCCGGGCGGCGGAGCACGGCGGCCAGCGCCAGCGAACCCCCGAACGACCAGCCGCGGATGCCGACCCGGGTCAGATCCAGGTCCGGACAGACCCGGGCCGCCTCGGTCAACGACCGGATCTGATCATTGATCGGCTCGGTGTAGAGATCGCCGTAGATGCGGCGCTCGTCGCGCGGGCCGCCGCCCGGGGTGCCGGCGCCGTCGGCCACCAGCACCGCGAAGCCGTGCTCCGTAAACCATTCCGACACCAGGTCACGCCAGTCGGGCACACCGGCGACCCGCTGCCGGGTGGGACCGCCGTACGGATCCAGCAGGACCGGAAGGGCGACGCCGGCCCGGTGCCCGGGCGGCAGCATCAGCGAGGCACGCTTCAGACCGATCCGGTACGCGCGGAGCTCGCCCCGCTCACTCCAGGACCGCACCGCCACCGGCCGTTCCGCCGCCCGCACCACGGTGACGTGCCCCGGGGTGCCGAAGTGGACGAAGTGGCCGTCCTGCACGGCACCCGGCACGCCGGCGAGGCAGCGCAGCCCACCCCGATCGGACCAGAGCCCGGTGGCGTCCGGCTCGGTTGAGGCGGTGAAGACCACGCCGTCGCCCGCCGACAGCACCTCCCGCAGGTGCAGGCCGGGCGGCGTGACCACCTCTCCCCCGACGGTCAGGTGGCGGGTGTCGCCGCGGTCCTCGTGCGCGACCGGCGTTCCGTCGTCGAGGCGGGCGGGCAGACCCGGGACGACGGTCACCCACGGCTCGCCGCGCTGCTCGTGCACCACGCCCTCCGGGTCGAGGCTCAGAAGCCGGAGGGTGCGCTGGTCACGGCTCAGCACCACGGCGTACGGCCCGTGCCGGTCCCAGCCCGCCCGCACCAGATATGCGCCGACCGGGAACTCCCGCCGCGAACCGTCGAGCCCGACCACGGCAAGCGTGATGCGAGGACCGGGTTCGCCGGCCACCGCATAGGGGACGCCGTGCCGCCGCGGCACCCCGGAATCGTCGACCAGGGTGACCAGCAGCCGCGTGCCGTCGGGCGACCAGACGAAGTCGCGCCCGGCCGGACCCGGATCGACATCATGGTCGAGCACGCGGAGCACGGTGCTCACGGCGTACGCAATCCGGCGCCCAGCCGCATCGGACCGCAGGCGAGTCACCGGCCCGGCGGCCCGCCGGCCGCCGGCGAACGTCCACAGCTCGCCGCGGCGCACGAAGGCCGGCCCGTGGTACGCCTCGACACCGCCGGCGAGCAGCCGCTCCGCACCGGTCGCACCGTCGACCTCGAACAGGTCGCCGTCCCGCAGGAAACGCAGGTTGCCGCCGGCCCAGCTCAGGCCGGTGGGCGTGCCGGCGGTGAACCGGCGGGTGCGGGCCAGCCGAGCCGGGAGATCCTCCATCGGCCCATCAGACCAGAACCGGCTCCTCCTCGGTCGCGTCGAGGAACAGCTTTTCCACCCCGGCGAGGTGGCCGCGGCGCGCGCGGTCCGCGACCTCCTCCCACGCGTTCATCCCCGGTTGGCCGGGATCCAGGAGGTGGCGAAGTCGGCCGCCGCGCGCTGCGACATCAGTCGGGCGGTCGCCGCGCCGACCGGGCCGAGCGTGACCGCACCCGTCTGTTCGAAGTCGTGGCCGAGCGCCTCGAAGTCGCTCGCGTCGACGTCGACCTCGGTCCACGTCGTCCAGCCGCGGCCCCGCAGCGAAGCCCCGGCCGTGTGCATCGGCGGCGACGGCTGCCGGGTCTCGCCCAGGTGCAGCGAGGTGTTGACGGCTTGACCCACGCCGAGCAGCAGCACCTGGCCGTCCATCCGGTAGATCGCCCCGAGCGGCGACTCCTCGCCCAGATTGCCGGTCAGGCTCTGCTCGTCGACGACCGCCGTCGCCCGCGGACCGATCGCGGCGAACGACACCTGCGGATGGTCGCTGCGCCGGGCCCCCGGCCAGGTGCGGACCAGCTCGGCGAGCCGGCCCATCCAGCGGCTCGCCGGGGTGCGGGCGGCGTCGAAGCCCGCCGCCTCCTGCCGGATCGGGTCCCACCAGGCCGGCGGGGCCGGCGGGTGGGCCCAGGTGGCGGGGTCGGAGTTTTCCGGCGTGTGTGTCGGAACGACGACCGTGCCGGCGGCCGCGAGCAGGGCCTCGACGACGGCCTGCGGGCCGCCGATCACCTCACCCAGGCTTTTGTACGACGAGTGCACCAGCAGCACGCCGTCCCGCCGCACCCCCAGCGCCCGCAACTGGTCGGTGAGCGTACCGACGGTCGAGTAGTCCACTCTGGCAACGTACCGGGCCGGTCCAGCGACTTTCCGGCTCGGTTACCGGGAGTAGATTCGGGGCGTGAGTGCGACGCACGAGGTGTTCAACCAGCCGCCGCCGTTGGTCGACTACGACGTGGGGGCCGACGCCGCCCTGCTCGCCGGGGTGGCCCGCGAGGGGGCGCCCTGGGCGGTCGGCGACCTGCACGGGCTGGGGAAGCTGGCGGGCACGGCCGAGCCGCAGCGCTGGGCCGACGAAGCCAACCGCTACGAGCCCCGGCTCGTCACCCACGACCGCTACGGGCACCGGATCGACGAGGTCGAGTTCCACCCGGCCTGGCACCATCTCATGGGGGTCGCGGTCGGTGCCGGGCTCGCGGGCGCGGCCTGGGCCGACGATCGCCCCGGCGCGCACGTCGCGCGGGCCGCGGGCCTCTACGTCTGGTCGCAGGTCGAGGCCGGCCACTCGTGCCCGATCACGATGACCTACGCGGTCGTGCCGGCGCTGCGCAACGCCCCCGATCTGGCCGCGACCTACGAACCGCTGCTGACCAGCCGCGAATACGATCCCGGGCTGCGCACCCCGACGGCCAAGCGCGGCCTGCTCGCCGGCATGGGCATGACCGAGAAACAGGGCGGCTCCGACGTGCGGGCCAACACCACGACCGCCACCGCGCAAGAAGACGGCACCTGGCTGCTGCGGGGCCACAAGTGGTTCACCAGCGCGCCGATGTGCGACCTGTTCCTGGTGCTCGCGCAGACGGCCAACGGCCTGTCGTGCTTCCTGGTGCCCCGCGTGCTGCCCGGCGGCGAACGCAACACCTTCCGCATTCAGCGCCTCAAGGACAAGCTGGGCAACCGCAGCAACGCCAGCAGCGAGCCCGAGTTCGACGACACGGTGGCGTGGCTGGTCGGCGACGAGGGCCGCGGCGTGCGCACCATCATCGAGATGGTCGCGATGACCCGGCTCGACTGCGTGACCGGGTCGGCGTCGGGGATGCGGGCCGCGCTCAGCCAGGCGATCCACCACACGCGGCACCGCAGCGCGTTCGGCCGGATCCTGGCCGAGCAGCCGGCGATGACCAACGTGCTCGCCGACCTGGCGATCGAGTCCGAGGCGGCGGTGACGCTGAGCATGAGGCTGGCCGGCGCGGCCGACCGGGGCGAGCGGGCGTTCCAGCGGCTGGCCGTGGCGATCGGGAAATACTGGGTGTGCAAGCGGCAGCCGGCCGTGGTCGGCGAGGCGCTGGAGTGCCTGGGCGGCAACGGTTACGTCGAGGAGTCGGGCCTGCCGCGGCTGTTCCGGGATTCGCCCCTCAACTCGATCTGGGAGGGCTCGGGCAACGTCCAGGTCCTCGACGTGCTGCGAACGATCACGAAGGATCCGGACAGCCTCACCGCGTACATCGAAGAGGTGGAACTGGCCGCCGGGAGCGACCGCCGGCTGGATGCCGCGACAGCCGGGCTGAAAGCCCGGCTGGGCCGGGCCGGCGAGAGCGAGGCGCGGCGCGAAGTCGAACGGATGGCGCTGGTGCTGCAGGGGTCGCTGCTGGTGCGGCACGCTGCCCCGGAGGTGGCGGACGCCTTCTGCGCGAGCCGCCTGGACGGCGACTGGGGGCACGCCCTCGGCACCCTGCCGTCGTCGGCCGCCACGAAGGAAATCGTCGAGCGCGCGGCTCCCGCCTAGCGCACGCGGCCGGACAGCGATCGCCGTTCGCCCGGCGATCAACCGCCGGTCGCCTGCGATCGACATGGCGGCTTTCATCGACGTCTAGCTTTCCGGCTATGGACGACCGCCCCCTGCTTGCCGTCGCGCACCGGGCCGGCAACAACCTCGCCGATCTGCGGGCCGCGCTGGCGGCCGGAGTCGACCTCGTCGAGGCCGACGTGCACCTCTACCGCGGCGCCCTCGAGGTGCGGCATCGCAAGGCCGTCGGACCGCACTACTACTGGGAGCAGTGGACCGAGGTCACCCGGCGGCGGTCGCTGGTCGTGCCGCAGCTGCACGAGGTGCTGGCGGTGGCGTCCGGCGATCCGCGCCTGATGTTCGACCTCAAGGGCCCGTCGCCGGCGGTCGCGCCGACGGTCGCGGCCGCGTTGCGGGCCCACGCGCCGGGGGTACCGTTCGCGGTCTGCACCAAGCAGTGGCAGATGCTCGATGCGTTCGCCGGCGACCCGGGGGCCGGGCGGGTGCTCTCGGCGGGCGATCCGCTTCAGCTGGCCCGCTTGCGGGGCCGCCTGCGGCGGCAGCGGGTGTACGGCGTGTCCATCCGCTTGAGCCTTCTCACGCCGGCCGTGGTCGCCGAGCTTCGCCGGGCCACCGACCGGGTTCTCGCCTGGCCGGTGGACACCGAGGAGGCGCTGGCGCGCGCCCGCCGGATCGGCGTCACGGGCGTGATCAGCAAGAATCTGCCGATGCTGAAGGCGATCGTCGACTCCCGTATCCCGGTGGCTACGACTTTGGTCTAAGCCCGGCGCGGCCGATAGCGACTTCCGGCTCTAGCCTCGCGCGGCGCCGGATCCCTAGCGTCGACACCATGATTGAGGTCCGCGAACTGGAGAAACGCTACGGGGTCACGCGTGCGGTCGACCGGCTCTCGTTCGTCGTGCGGCCGGGCCGGGTCACCGGCTTCCTCGGCCCGAACGGCGCCGGCAAGTCGACCACGCTCCGCATGATCATCGGGCTTGACCGGCCGGGCGCGGGCGTCGCGACGGTCAACGGACGCCCCTACCGGGCCCACCGCGACCCGCTGCGCCAGGCCGGGGCGCTGCTCGACGCCCGGGCGGTCCATCGTGGCCGGAGCGCACACACCCACCTGCTGGCCCTGGCCCGCACGCACGGACTGCCCGCCGGGCGCGTCGGCGAGGTGCTGGCCCAGGCCGGGCTGGCCGGCGTGGCCGGGCGCCGGGCGGGCGGTTTCTCGCTCGGCATGAGCCAGCGGCTGGGCATCGCGGCGGCGCTGCTCGGCGATCCCGCGGTGCTGATACTCGACGAGCCGGTCAACGGCCTCGACCCCGACGGCGTGCTCTGGATCCGCACGCTGCTGCGCGACCTCGCCGCCGAGGGCCGCACGGTGCTGGTCTCCAGCCACCTGATGAGCGAGATGGCAGTGACCGCCGACCACCTCCTGATCATCAACCAGGGCCGCCTCCTGGCCGACACGAGCGTGCGCGACCTGATCGACCAGGTCGAGGTCGGCCGGGTCGTGGTCCACTCACCCGACGCGGCATCCTTGCGCGACCTGCTGGCCGGCCTGGGTGCCACGGTGAGCTCGCCCGGCCCCGGCTGCCTGGAGGTCGACGGCCTGAGCGCACCGGCGATCGGCGCCGCGGCCGCCTCGTCCGGGCTCGTCCTGCACGAACTCACCCCGCGCCGGGCATCACTCGAAGAGGCCTACATGGAGCTGACCCGATGATCACCTTCCCCCGCGTCGTCCGCGCCGAGTGGACGAAACTGGCGGCCCT
Source organism: Actinoplanes sp. NPDC051343 (assembly GCF_044455125.1). Taxonomy (NCBI): domain Bacteria; kingdom Bacillati; phylum Actinomycetota; class Actinomycetes; order Micromonosporales; family Micromonosporaceae; genus Actinoplanes; species Actinoplanes sp. NPDC051343. The sequence continues at coordinate 150,023 of NZ_JBITEL010000017.1, read as the reverse complement.
CCGCTCGACCTGGATCGTCCTGGCCACGGTGATCGTGCTGACCGTGGGCATCGCCGGCGCGTCCGGCCATCACGCCCGGGCCACCCGCCTGGGCGACGCCTTCCTCGGCGTGGACCTCTTCTCCCTGCTGCTGGGCGTCTTCGGCATTCTGATGATCACCGGCGAATACTCCTCGGGCCTGATCCGCGCGACCTTCGCCGCGGTCCCCCGGCGGGCGCCGGTGCTGGCCGCCAAGGCGGTCGTCCTGTTGCTCGTCGCGCTCCCGGTGATGGCCGTGGCGAGCTGCGGCGCCCTGTTCGCCGACCGCCTGTTCGCCGGCGCTCCGCTCCCCGAGTCGGGCGTCGTGCGCGCCACGATCGGCGCCGCGGCCGCGCCGATCGGCCTGGCCCTGCTCGGCCTGGGCCTGGGCGCCCTGGTGCGGCACACCGCCGCCGCCATCACCGTGTACGTGTTGTCGATGCTCGTCCTGCCCGCCCTGCTGCAGGCCGCCCTCCCGGACCGGCTCGGTGAGCACGTCGTGCGTTACGTCCCGGTCGCCGCCGCCCAAGGCATGTACGCCGCCGACAACCCCTTCCGCATGCTCTCCCCCACGCCGGCCGCCCTGGTCCTGCTGGCCTGGGTCGCGGCCGCCCTGGCCGCGGGCACGCTGACCCTCTGGCACCGTGACCCATGACGCGGCCCCCCATCGTGGAGGCGCCGGTCGGCGACAATGGGCAGATGAGCTCCGTCGACCTGGTGGCGGCCGCCCGGCGCCGTCCGCGCGTCGCCGACTCGCTGATCGCCGCGCTGGTAGCCGGTGCGTGCGCCCTGATCCTGAGCGGGCGCACCGGCGCAACTGTCACTCCGGCCTCGCCGTTCGACTGGGCGTGGGTCGTGGTGGTCGCCGCCCCGCTGATCTGGCGCCGCCGCGCCCCGGTCATCGTCTTCTGGACCGTTGTCCTGCTCTACTGGTTCTCGCTCGCTGCCGGCGCCCAGTCCCCGGCCGGTGTGCTGGTCCCACTCACGGCCCTGCACGCCGTGGCCCGCTACCGGTCACCGGTCTGGGCGGTGCCCGCCATCTGCTTCGTCATCCCGCCCGGTTTCGCCGCCCACCTCGACGGCACGAAAAGCTGGGCGGCACTCTTCACGCTGGTGGCGATCAGCGTGTCCATCCTGGCGATCGGCATGAGCCAGCGCACCCGCCAGGCCTACCTGGCCGCCCTGGAAGACCGCGCCGAACGCCTCGAACGCGACCGCGACCAGCGCGCCCGCCTGGCCGTGGCCGACGAACGCGCCCGCATAGCCCGCGAGATGCACGACGTCGTGGCCCACCACCTGACGGTCATGACCGCCCTCTCCGAAGGCGCCGCCGCGACCGTCCCCGGCGATCCGTCCCGGGCCGCCACCGTCATGACGCTGGCAGCAGCCACCGGTCGCGAGGCCTTGGCCGAGATGCGCCGCCTGGTCGGCGTGCTCCGCTCCCCCGCCGACCCGCTTCCGGCACTTCCACCGGCGCCCACCGACTTTCCCGCATCCGAGACCGCGCCCACCAGCCTTCCGGCACCCGAGACCGCACCCACCGGCCCTCCGGCACCCGAGACCGCACCCACCGGCCCTCCGGCACCCACATCCGCGTCCACCGGCCCTCCGGCACCCGAGACCGCACCCACCGGCCCTCCGGCACCCGAGACCGCACCCACCGGCCCTCCGGCACCCACATCCGCGTCCACCGACTCTCCGGCGAGCGAGACCGCGCCCGAGACCGCGCCTACCGACCCTCCGGCACCCGCACCGGCACCGGCACCCGCGCCAACGCCAACGCCAACGCCAACGCCCACCGACTCTCCCGCACCCACACCCACCGACTCTCCAGCGCCCGCACCCATGCCCGCCGGTCCGCGGCCGCTCACCGCGCCGGTCCCACATCACGCGCCGCAGCCCGGCCTCGATGATCTCGACGCCCTGGTGGATCGGGTGCGGGCCGCCGGGCTGCGGGTCACCGTCACGCACCAGGGCGCCCCGGGTGCCTGGGGGCCGGGCGCAGGGCTCGCCGTCTACCGCATTGTGCAGGAGGCACTCACCAACACGCTCAAGCACGCGGGTCCGTTGGCGCACGCCGAGGTTCGCCTGCGGTTCGCGCCCGACCGGGCCGAGCTGGACATTGTCGACGACGGAGCCGGACAGGTGGCGGGTGCCACCGCCGGCGCCGGACAGGTGGCCGGGGCCGCCGCCAGCGCCGGACAGGCCATCGGGGCCGCCGCCAGCACCAGACAGGCCACCGAGGCCACCGCCAGCGCCAGACACGCCACCGAGGCCACCGCCAGCGCCGGACAGGCCGACGGGGCTAGACAGGCCACCGGGGCCACCGCCAGCGCCAGACACGCCGCCGGGGCTAGACAGGCCACCGGGGCCGCCGCCAGCGCTAGACAGGCCACCGGGGCCACCGCCAGCGCCAGACACGCCGCCGGGGCCGCCGCCCACGCCGAACAGGCCGCTGGGGCCGCCGGCGGCGCCGGTCGGCACGGCCTGATCGGGATGGCGGAGCGCACCGCGGCCTACGCCGGCGAGTTCGCCGCCGAACCGCTCGCCGGTCGCAGCGGCTGGCGGGTGCACGCCGTCCTCCGGTTCGACGGACCTCCGTCGGCCGCACCGAGCCCGGCCGACGCGAACGGGTCGCGGCGATGACGGCCGACGGGCGGGAGGCGACGAGGCCGGTGTCGGTGCTCCTGGTGGACGACCAGCCGCTGCTGTCGCTCGGCTTCCGGCTCATCCTGGAGGCGCAACCGGACATCACCGTCGTCGGCGAGGCCGGGGACGGCGCGCACGCGGTCGCGATGACGCGGGCGCTGCGGCCCGACGTCGTGCTGATGGATGTGCGGATGCCGGTGCTCGACGGCATTGCCGCCACGGAGCGGATCGTCGGGCAGGGCACCGCCCGGGTGCTGGTGTTGACCACTTTCGACCTTGATGAATACGTCTATGCCGCGTTGCGGGCGGGTGCCAGCGGCTTCCTGCTCAAGGACGTGCCGCCGGCGGAGCTGATCACCGCGATCCATGCGGTCGCCGGGGGCCAGGCGGTCGTGGCGCCGGTGGTGACGCGGCGACTCCTCGACCGCTTCATCCCTCACCTGCCCGGCCCCGCCGACGGGCGTGGCCCGGTCGACGAGCTCGTCGAGCGCCTCACCGGCCGGGAACGCGAAACTCTCGACCTGGTCGCCCGCGGGCTCTCCAACGCCGAGATCGCCGCCGCGCTCACGCTCTCCGAGGCCACGGTCAAGGCCCACGTCGGACGCCTGCTGACCAAGCTCGGCCTGCGCGACCGGGTCCAGATCGTCGTCTTCGCCTACGAGAACGGGCTGGCCGAGAGAAAAGCTACGAACTGAGGCTCCCGACGCCTTTGGCGATCACCAGGACCGAGATGACCAGGGCCGACGTCGACTCGAGGCCCATCAGGATCTTCGCCCGGGTCGAGAGTGGCATCGTGTCGGTCGGGCTGAACGCCGAGGAGTTGCTCAGCGACACGTAGAGATAGTCGACGACGGCGGGGACCCAGTCGCTGACCTTGCTCGACCCGGCCTGCACCTCGTCGACCGTGTCGTGGTCCTCATCCTGCGGAAACCGGAAGTCGGCCTTCGCCAGCTGGGGCCGGGGCAGGTGCGTGCGGGCCACCGGGCCGCCCCGGTCGAGTTCCCAGAACGCCAGCCCGTAGACGATCACGTTGGTCAGCCACACCTGTCCGGCCGCGATGAGCAGCTCGACCGCGCGGGAGTCGTCGGTGGTGACCAGCTGGCGCAGCAGCAGCACCAGCGCGACCGCGTTGGCCACGGCGATCAGCGCGACCAGGGTCAGCGCGGCGGCGCGCTCCCAAGGGCTGTCCCGGGTCATCCGGCGCGGGTTCACGACGATGAGTGCCACGAGCAGCACGGCCTCGAGCACTGGGATGACCAGGCGCGGACCGACGATCAACTGCTCGGGCAGGAGCGCGTAGAGCGCGATCGCCGCGACCACCACGAGGGCGGACGGTAGCCGCGCCTCACCCCGCCGGGCCTTGACTGCCGGTGCCATTGGCCCAGCATGCCGCCGGGCCTCAGGACGATCAACTCGACGGGCCGGGTCTCACGTGCTGCGGCCGGACAGGTCGCGGATGCTGGCCAGCAGCTCGGCCTGCGAGATCGGCTCGACCGACCCGCCGGTGCGGGCGTCCTGCATCGCCTTGGACAGCTGCACCCGGCGCAGCACCTCTTTGATGTCGGCGCCGGTCATGCCGTGACTGGCCTGGCCCAGCGCGGCCAGGTCGAGGTCGTCGGCGAACATCTGGAAGCCGGCCGACTCGTGGGCGGCGATCAGGCCGCGGATCATCTTGCGGAAGATCTCCGCCCGGCTGGCTTCGTCGGGCTTCGGCACGCTCATCTTGACGTCGAATCGCCCCGACCGGATCAGCGAGTCGTCGACCCGGTGCGGGAAGTTCGTCGTCGCGACGATGATGACGTTCGGGTTGGCCTCGATCAGGTCGTTCATCTCCTGCTTGAAGATGCCGGCCACCGCGTTGATCGCCTGGCTGGCCGCGTCGCCGCCCGCCCCGGCGTAGCTGATGATCGAGTCGAACTCGTCGAACAGGATCAGCGTGGGCTGCCGGTAGCTGCGGGCGTCCCGGAAGATCTGCTTGATGTTGCGTTCGGAGCCGCCCAGCCACTTGTCGAGGATCTCCGGGGTGCGGATCTCGCGGAAGTCGGCGCCGATCTCGTTGGCGAGGGCCCGCGACAGCATGGTTTTGCCGGTGCCGGGCGGCCCGTACATCAGAATGCCCTGCGGGCGCCGGGCACCCCATCTCGCCATCGCCTCGGGATGGCGGAACGACACCGCGACCTGGCGCAGCTCACCGACGATGTCGGCCAGGCCGCCGACCATGTCGAGCGTGACGTCCTGGGTGGTGGCGGGCGTGCGGGGCAGGTTGTCGCGGCTCACCGCGTACCGTCGTCCTTCGAGGGCCTTGGGCCCGGCGAGCTCGACCACCGCCTGCAGCAACAGACCGACGAAGGCCTGCAGGTGGGCGGGCGTCACCTCGTCGCGGGCGACCTCGGCGGTCAGCCGCATGACGGTTCCGCTCTCGTCGTAGGTCACGCCGGCCTGAAGGCCGACGACGGCGTCGGCGAGGGTGCCGGGTTCGCGGCTCGCCGCCGGCTTTTCCGGACGGTCCAGGCCCAATTTCCGGTACGCGGCGACGGCAGCCGCCCCGACCCCGTCCACGAACCGGGTGGCGATCGGGTCGCCGGCCTCGATCCGCTTCGCCAGCAGCAGCCCGACCGGGTCGTGGCCGAGCACCAGGGACCGGATACGTTCCTTGCTCATCGGCTCGTCGGCCGTGCTGATCGCCGCGGTGAACGTGTGCACCGGCCCGTCGGGCCGGTCCTCGCTGGACACCGTCAGGTCGACCCGGTTGACCGGCGCCGGCCACGACGCGCGGCGCAGCAACTCGACCGGGTTGACCCGGGCCGCGGCCAGGACGGTGGCCGGTTCGACCAGCTCAACGGTCGCACCGGCGTACTGGAAGGTCTCGCCGCGCGGCCGCGCGGTGCTCGCGTCAGACATGACCCCAGCGTGACACGCCCGCACCGGAACCGCCCGCTCGTGCTTCGGCCCGCGCTGCTGATCAGCGCCTCTACTTCCCGGCCGGCCTCGCCGGGGCGCTCCTGCTCGCGGCCGGCCCAGTGCACGTCGTAGGTGCCGGGCGCGTCCGTGGACGACGTCACCCTGATCGGCGCCGCCGCGACGGTGACCGGCTTCGTGACCTGGGCCGTCCTGTCCTGGTCGAGCTGGGCCGGAAGCTGGCCGATATCCACAACCGCTGTTTGTTGCCGCCTTCGGGTGGGTGTTCACCACGGCTGCCGCCCCCGCGCGGCGGGTGACCTGGGGTCAGGCCGGGAGTAGGCGGTGAGATGCCCGGGATGAGTGGGCCGCGGATGCGGTTGGCGACGTAGGTTGTGGCGCGTCAGTGGCAGCCGAGGAACAGGCTGGAGAGCTTCAGCCACGGCTTGTAGGTGACGTTCGCGCTCACCTTGTCGCCGTGGCCGGGGCCCCGGACGTCGCCCCACCAGTTGCAGGTGGCGTCGGTGTCGGCGCCGGCGGCCGGGTCGTTGAAGACGCCGTACAGGGCGTTGCCGGTGATGGTGTTGCGGTTGGCCCGGACCGGGTCGGAGGTTCCGCCCTTGGCGACGTTCACGCCGTACTGGTTTCTGCGCAGCGTGTTGCGGGTGATGGTGACCGCTGAGTTGGGGGTGCCGCCGAAGTCGTTTGCGACCTTCACGGCCGTGCCGGCGTCGCTGATCGTGTTGTCGCTGACGGTCACCGCGTGGTCGGTGCCGCCGATGTAGATCGCCGACGAGCTTTTGCTGCCGGTCACCGTGTTGCCGGTGATTTTGGCGCCGGTGGTCTTGAACAGCGCGACAAGCGTGCCGTCGCCCGTGCTCCGGTTTCCGCTGACGGTCAGGTTCTTGTCGCCTTCGATGAAGGTGACGTCGGCATTGTATTTGCTCGGGTCGGCGCCGCTGAAATTGTTGTCGGCGATGGTGACGTCGTGCACCGCCGTGCTGTTCCCCTGGAATCCGTCGCCCGCCGTGGCCGTATTCTTCACCGCATTGCGCCGGAAGACCGTGCGGCTGGTCGTGAACGACGCCGCCCGCCCCGGATTGTTGAAGATGTTGTTCTGGATCGTCTCGCCGCTGTTCGCACCCTGCATGACGAGTCCCGCCGAGCCCTGATCGGCCGGGCCGTTCACCGTGAATCCGTCGACGGTCACGTTGTCGGCCTTGACCGTGAAGCCGTTGACGACCGACTCGCGCCCGGCCCGGCGGGAACGGGCGTCCTGACCGGCCTGGGCTCCCTGCAGGGTCAGGCTGCGGGAGACGGTCACGCTTTCGGTGTACGCGCCGGGTGCCACCTGAACGGTTTTGCAGCCGGTGTCGTCGACCGCCGACAGAATGGTCGGATAACGCGCCGGCACATTGCACGCCGAACTGCGTGTCGACGCGAAACTGACGCCGCTGCCCGCGGCGGTCAGGGCGACCACGCCACCGACGATCAGCAGTGGCCGCATTTTCCGAATCGCTTTCATGGAATCCTCCGGATCGCGTGGCTATTGGCGGCACCATAACCGCGCGGAAATGCAAATAGCATCTCCGCGCCGCGCGTCCCAGCATTGCGGGCCGAATTCGCCCGTTCGGGTCAGGGTTCCAGGGCGGCGACCACGTCCGGGTGGGACGCGAGGTCGGGCGCCAGCAGTTCCAGGAAGGCCTTGGGAGTTGACGCGCGCTCCTGGAACGGGGCGGCGCCGGCGTCCGCGACCGGAGCGCCGACGCCCCGCAGGTGCGCCGTCCAGGCCGCCAGCACGCGGATCGCCCCGGTGGCCGGCCGGCCCTGGGAAAGCTCACCGCGAAGGACCGGCAGGACGCGGATCGGGATCTTCTGGGAGCCGTCGGCCGCGATCTGGGCCAGCGTGTGCCGGATCCGCGGGTTGGCGAAACGCTCCAGCAGGGCGGCCCGGTAGTCCGACAGCTCGGGGGCCGGCAGCGGCACGTGCCGCACCGCCTCGTCCCACCACTGGTCGAGCCATCGGCGGCAGACGGGGTCGGCGACGGCCTCGGCGATCGTCTCGTGCCCGCGGGCGCTGCCCGCGTAGGCCAGCAGCGAGTGCCCGCCGTTGAGGAGCAGGAGTTTGCGCTGCTCATGCGGGTGGACGTCGGCGACGAACCGGGCGCCCGCCGCCTCCCACGCCGGCCGGCCGGCCGGGAACACCCCGCTCAGCAACCACTCGCTGTAAGGCTCGGTGACTACCGGGACGGCATCCGGGAAGCCGGCCAGTGACGCTGCGCTCTCGACGTCGGCCGGGGTGGTGCGGGGCGTGATGCGGTCGACCATCGTGGAGACGAAGGAGACGTGGTCGCGGATCCAGGGCACCAGGGCCGGTTCGACCAGGGCGGCGAAGTCGAGCACCACCCGGGCGGTCGCCGAGCCGTTGCCCGGCAGGTTGTCGCAGGAGACCACCGCGATCGGCCCGCCGCCGTAGACGCGGCGTTCGGCCAGGCCGGCGAAGATGCGGCCGGGCACGCTGGACACCGGCTCGCCGCGGCGCCAGGCCCGCAGGTCGGCGACGGCCCGGGCGTGGCCGGCGTCGAGGCCGCCGTCCGGTGACCTCAGGTAGGCCGCCTCGGTCACGGTCAGGGTCAGAACGGCGGTGCGTGGTGACGCCAGGTGCGTCCGCCACGCTTCGAGGTCGCTTCCCGCGTACGCCACGTCGACCGCCGAGACGACCTCGACGTCATCGCGCTCCGGGCCCCGGGTCAGCAGCGAGTAACGGCCGCCCTGAGCGTTCAGCGCGTCGGCCATGTCCGGCGACCGCCCGGTGAACGCGGCGATCGGCCACTGCGAGGCGTCCGGGGCCGAAGCGGTGTACCAGGCCTGATGAGCACGGAAGAAGTTCCCCAGTCCGAGGTGGACCAGCCTGCGGTGACTTGACCTCATAGCTTGAACACCCGCTTCGGTTGCTCGCTGACCAGATCGGCGAGCGTGTCGGCGGCCTCGTCGAGGTCGAGGCGGTGCTCGGCGACCAGCCGGGCGAGGTGGCCCGCGTCGAGCCGCCGCGACATGTCGTGCCGGGCCGGGATCGAGCAGAACGCCCGCGTGTCGTCGATGAACCCGGACAGCCGGCTGAACCCGGCGATCTCGGTCACCGACGACTGGAACTGCCGGATCGCCGACGGGTTGTCGAGGAACCACCAGGGCGCGCCCGCGTAGACGGCCGGGTAGAAGCCGGCCAGCGGGGCGATCTCGCGGCCGAACACGTCGGCGTCGACCGTGAACAGCACCAGGTGGAAGCCGGGTTCGGTGCCGAACGCCGACAGCAGCGGCTGCAACGCCCGGGTGTACTCCACCGCGACCGGGATGTCGTGACCGGTGTCCGGCCCGTACCGGTGCAGGGTCTCCGGGTGGTGGTTGCGCCGCACGCCCGGGTGCAGGGTCATCACCAGACCGTCCTCGACCGACATGCGGGCCATCTCGAACATCATGTGCCGCCGGAACGCCGTGGCCTCGGCTGGGTTGGCCTGCCCGGCCATCGCCCGCCGGAATATCCGGTCGGCCTCGCCGAGGGTGAGCGGCTCGGCGACCGCGTCGGCGTGGCTGTGGTCGGCCGAGACGGCACCGTGGTCGATGAAGTGCCGGCGGCGCGCGCCGAGGGCGCGCAGATAGCCCGCGTACGAGCCGACGTCGGTGTCCGCGGCCCCGCCCAGGCGCTTCACCAGGTCGGGCCAGTCGGTGCGGCCGGGTTCGAGGTAGCGGTCGGGCCGGAACGTCGGGGCGACCCGCGTCTTCACGCCCGGGTCGGCGGCGAGCGCGGCATGCGTCTCCAGGTCGTCGGCCGGGTCGTCGGTGGTGGCCAGGAATTCGATGCCGAACCGCTCGAGCAGGGCGCGAGGACGATGACTGGGCTGTTGCAGTTTCGCGCTGATCACGTCGTACAGAAGATCGGCGTTGGCGGCGGAAGGCCGCTCTTCGATCTCGAAGATCTCGGACAGCTCGGCGTCGAACCAGTAGCGCACCGGGGTGCCCCGGAAAAGATGCCAGTTGGCGCAGAGCAGGCGCCACGCCTCGCGGGCCTGCTCCTCGGGCAGTGGCCCGGCGCCGACGCCGAGGCGATCCAGCGTGATCCCGCCCGCGTGCAGCAGGCGGGTCACGTAGTGGTCGGGCTGGATGAACAGGCTGGTCGGGTCCGTGAAGGGCGGGTCGTCGAGGAGCAGGCGCGGGTCGACGTGCCCGTGCGGGGAGACGATCGGCAGATCGCGGACGGCGGTGTAGAGCCGGCGGGCGATGTCGCGGACCTGAGGTTCGGCGGGAAGCAGCCGGTCGGGGTGAAGCCGAAGATCTGCCATGCCCTACATCGTGGTTTCGGTTCGGCCGCTCAGCAACCGATCTGTTGGGAGCCGACCGCCACATCGTCGTACCAGAGGGTGTCGGCGCCCTCGCCGTAGCTCTCCCAGCCCAGTCGCAGGTCGGTGAGCCGCGGCCGCCAGGTGCGGTTGAGCCACTGGCTGTCGATGTCGTGGGTCGGCGTGCCGTCCTCGGTGAGACCCACCACGGCGTGGCCGTTGAGCCACGTCTGGATGGTGCCGTCGGCGCCGGAGACCTTGAACTCGACGCAGTTCCAGGTGCCGGTGGGCAGCGGGGCGGACTGGGCGACACCGGCCGGGCTCTGCTCGGGCAGCGTCGCGTCGTCGGAGGCCCGGTTGAACTGCATCGCGCCGTTCTGGCCGCCGAACCGCAGGTCCTTGTTGCCGTCGTTGGCGTCCTGCAGGGCGACCGCGGTGGTGTGGGAGGTGGGCAGGGCGGTGGTGTGCTTGACCCAGTAGCGCACGAACCAGACGTTGCTGGTGGTGCCGAGGATCTGGGTGTCGCGGACGAAGACGTGGTTGCAGTAGCCGGCGGCGCCGTTGACCCGCAGCGAGGTGGTGCCGCTGTGTGCGGTGGTGCGGTCGATGGCGGCGGTGCCGGCGCCCGAGCAGTCGGGGTAGCTGACGGCCCAGTTGCCGGAGGGCGCGGTGCCGGTCTGGTTCTCGAAGCCGTCGCAGTTGGCCCCGGTCGCGCAGCCACCGGTCGGCGGCACCGAGGTGGGAGGCGTGGTGGGCGGGGTCGTCGGCGGCGTGGTGGGAGGCGTCGTGGGAGGCGTCGTGGGCGGGGTGGTGGGAGGCGTGGTCGGCGGCGTCGTCGGAGCGGTTGTGGGCGGCGAGGTCGGGACGTTTCCGTCGCACGCCACGCCGTTGAAGGTGAACGAGGCCGGCGCCGCGTCGACGCCACCCGAATAGGTGCCCTGGAAGCCGAACGACGCCGACGCGCCGGTGGCCAGGGCGCCGTTCCAGCCCACACTGGCCGCGCTCACCGACTGACCGGACTGCGTCACGGTCGCGTTCCAGGCGCTGGTCACCTGCTGGGTGCCGTTGAAGGTCCAGCCCAGCGTCCACGATGCGACGGCCGGCCCGTTGTTGGTCACCTTGACGTCGGCGGTGAAGCCGCTGGACCAACTGTTCAGCGTGTAGACCACGCCGCAGACCGGCGTGGCCGCGGTGGCCACCCCCTGGGTCACCGCGACCAGGCCGGCGCCGGCGCCGGCGAGCAGCGCGGCGGCCGCGCCGAGCAGACGGATCCGCATGAGAGCCTCCTCGAAGCTGGTATGGGAGCGCTCCCATATATCGAAGACCATAACTCCCCACAATCCGCCGCGCCAGAGCCGGCCGAAGAGTGGCAGGGTGAACCCGTGAGCGAAACGATCGGCGGCCCCACCGACACCCTCGACGACGCGGCCGTCCGCGACTTCGTCCGGCGCAGCGTCGAGTCGGCCGGGCTCGACGGCCGATCGGTCTGCGTGATCGTCCCCGACGCGACCCGCTCCGGCCCGCTCCCCCTGCTGCTGGACGCCATCGGCGACGCCCTCGACGGCAAGGCCACCCGCATCACGGTGCTCGTCGCCCTCGGCACCCACGCCGCGATGACCCCCGACCATCTCGAGCGTCATCTGGGCGTACGGAAAAACATCGAGGTCCGCAACCACGAGTGGTGGGATCCGGCGAGGCTGACCTCAGTCGGCGCCATCGGCGCCGAGCGGGTCGCCGAGCTGTCCGAGGGCCGCCTCACCGAGCCGATCGACGTCGTCGTCAACCGCGCGGTCGTCGAGCACGACGTCTGCCTGGTCGTCGGCCCGGTCTTCCCGCACGAGGTGGTCGGCTTCTCCGGCGGCAACAAATACTTCGTGCCCGGCGTCGCCGGCCAGGAGATCATCGACTTCTCGCACTGGCTGGGCGCCCTGATCACCAGCTCCGAGATCATCGGCACCCGCGGCATCACGCCGGTGCGCGCCCTCATCGACGACGCCGCCGGCCTGATCCCGACCCGCCGCCTGGCGCTCTGCCTGGTCGTCGAGTCGGGCACCAAGCGCCTGCACGCGGCGTCCTTCGGCACCCCGGAGCAGGCCTGGGCGGCCTGCGCCGACGTCTCGGCCGAGGTCCACGTGCGCTACCTGCCGCGCCCGATGCGGCGCGTGCTCTCGCTGGTCGGCGAGAAATACGACGACATGTGGACCGGGGCCAAGGGCTTCTACAAGGTCGAGCCGGTCGTCGCCGACGGCGGCGAAGTGATCATCTACGCCCCGCACATCACCGAGATCGCGTCGACGCACCCCGCCATCCAGGAGATCGGCTACCACTGCCGCGACTACTTCGTGAAGCAGTGGGACCGGTTCTCCCGCTACCACTGGGGCGACCTCGCCCACTCGACCCACCTGCGCGGCGCCGGCACCTGGGACCCGGTCGAGGGCGAAAAAGACCGCGTGACGGTCACCCTCGCGACGGGCATCAGCGAGGCGGACGTACGCGCGGTCAACCTGAACTATCTCGACCCGGCCTCGATCGACCTCGCCGCCTACGAGACCGACCCGGACACGCTCGTCGTGCCGGATGCCGGCGAGGTGCTGTTCCGCCTACGCCATCACGACTAGCCGCCGGTCGAGCACGCCCCAGCGGTTGGTGCTGCCGCCACACGACCCGGAGCATCACGAAGGCGAGCAGCTAGGAGATCAGCGAGCCGCACTCGTGGCCCAGGGGAAGCCGCCATGTGTGATACGTCGCGGCAACAATCTTGGAATGTGACCGGCGTGTACTGCCATGATCTCCTCATGCAACGACCAGCACCGATATAGAAAGGCACGACCATGACGGTGGGTTCGCCGGCCGAAGTTTCGGCCGAGGTCCGGGAGGGCAGCTACGGCTCCCGGGTGACTGCGGTGGAGCCCGGCGGCGCCGGCTTCATCCCGCTGGACGAGCGGCACGGCCGCCCTCTGCAGCTCTTCTGGACCTGGATGTCGCCGAACTTCGAGTTCGCCACCATCTTCGTCGGTGTCCTGGCCGCGATGGTCTTCACGAAGTCGTTCGGCGCCGCGGTCGCCACCATCGTGCTGGGCACCGCCCTCGGGTCGGCCACCCACGGCATCCTGTCGGCCCGCGGCCCGCGGATGGGCGTACCGCAGATGGTGCTCTCCCGCATCGGCTTCGGCTACCGCGGCAACATCCTGCCCGCGGGCATCAACTCGCTGGTCGCCGGCATCGGCTGGTTCGCCGTCAACAGCGTCTCCGGCGCGCTCGCCCTGGCCACCCTGACCAAGCTGCCCGACCTGCTCTGCCTGGTCATCGTCGTGCTGGCCCAGGTCGTGGTCGCGTTCTTCGGGCACAACCTGGTGCACGCCTTCGAGCGGTACGCGTTCCCCGTACTCGCGGTCATCTTCCTGATCACCTCGGTGGTCACGCTGTCGAAGGGCCACTACAGCGGCGCGACGCCGGGCGTGGTCGGCGGCGTCGGCGGCTTCCTCATCTCGGTCGGTGCCACCTTCGGGTACGCGGCGGGCTGGAACCCGTACGCGACCGACTACACCCGCTACATGAAGCCGGACACCAGCCGGGTCGCCACCGGTCTCTGGGCCGGCCTGGGCGTCTTCATCTCCTGCACGCTGCTCGAGATCGTCGGCGCCGCCTCGGCCACCATCGTCACCAAGGGTGGTCTCAACCCGACCGCCGCCTTCACCAGCCACCTGCCGACCTGGCTGGCCGACCTGACGCTGCTGGCGATCGCCCTCGGCGCGATCAGCGCCAACGCCATCAACATCTACTCGGGCTCGATGTCGTTCCTGGCCCTCGGCATCAACCTGCCGTCGCACATCCGCCGGGCGATCGTCTCCGGCGTCTTCGGCGTACTGGGCTTCCTGCTGGCCTGGTCGGGCCTGAGCGACGCGGGCGAGAAGTACGAGAACTTCCTGCTGATCATCTCGTACTGGATCGGGCCGTGGCTGGCCGTCTACCTCACCGACTGGCTGCTGCGCCGGGGCAGGCAGGTCGACGGTTTCCTCTACGACAGGAAGCACAACCCGCTCAGCGGCGTCATCGCGATGGTGGCCGGCATGGGCCTGTCGATCTGGTTGTTCTCCAACCAGAGCGACTACGTCGGCCTCGTACCCTCGCACTGGCCCGCTTTCGGCGACATCGCGTTCGAGGCCGGCTTCGTGATCGCGGCCCTGGTCTACGCCGTGCTGTTCCGCTTCCAGCCCGACCGCAACCGCTCCGAGGCCGCCGTCATCTGAGTGCCCTTCAGAGGCCCGGCCGAGGGCCGCGATGCGCAGCCTTCGGCCGGGGCAGTGGTGCGGGCGGCTGAAGGGGTGCCGTCGGGCGCCCGCCACGGGTCGGCGGGCCCGGCTGAGCGCGGGCGAGCACGGCAATAGCTTGGGCCGGCCCGATGGACGGCCGCGTCGATCCAGAGGACTGTTACCGGACTCCTTGCCGGTTACGGCGTGGCGACCGCGGTGCCGGGCGACGGCCAGAGGGTTGACGGCGTGGACGGCCCGGCCCCCGCGCCGGCCCTCAGGCAGTCTCCGTGTTCTGCCAGCGGGTCACGGGTCGTTCTGATCGCAAGGGCTCGGCGTCCCGGCATCCGATCGGCGTCGCTGACCGCGCTTCGCGCAGTCCGGCCGTGACGCCTCGGTCCGGGCAAGCAACCGCGAGGGCATACGGTCGATCATTGATAGGGCGAATTCAACCGGTCGTCGCAACACCTCGATCATGGAGGTGTGCGATGGGCGGCAACACGAAGCTGGAACGGGTGCCCGAACGGGCGCGGAGGCAGTGGTCGGCGGACCGGGCGTTACGGCCGGCGATGCGGTCGCCGGGTCGGCCTGAGCCCTCGCGCGCTGTGCAGCGGGAGTTCTGGCGCCTGATCGCGACGGGGATCACGACGGTCGAGAGCGCGCTTCATGTTGGCGTGTCGTGGCCGGTAGGGGCGCGGTGGTTTCGCCACGCCGGCGGGATGCCGCCGATCAGCCTGGACGAACCCTCGGGCCGCTATCTGTCATTCGTCGAACACGAGGAGATCGCGCTGCTTCGGGTGCAGGGCAAGGGCGTGCGGGAGATCGGCCGCAGCATCGGGCGCGATGCGGGGACGATCTCGCGTGAGTTGCGACGCAACGCGGCGACACGGAGCGGCAAGCAGGAGTATCGAGCCACGGTGGCGCAGTGGAAGGCACAGCAGGCGGCCAAGCGCCCGAAGACAGCCAAGCTGGTGTCGAATCCGCGGCTGCGCGAGTACGTGCAGGAGCGCTTGTGCGGCAGCGTCCACAGACCCGATGGCACGGTTGTCGCCGGGCCGAAAACGCCTGCGTGGAAGGGGTTCAACAAGGCGCACCAACAGGACCGGCGGTGGGCGACGGCCTGGACCGCGGAGCAGATCGCCCATCGGCTGAGGATCGACTTCGCCGACGATGAGTCCATGCGCATCAGCCACGAGGCTATTTACCAGTCCCTGTTCATCGAGGGCCGCGGTGCGCTCAAGCGGGAGTTGGTCGCGTGCCTGCGAACCGGACGTGCGTTGCGTGAGCCGCGCGCGAGGGCCCGGAGCAAGCTGCAGGGCCACGTCACCGCCGACGTGGTCATCAGTCAAGGGCCGGCCGAAGCCGACGATCGCGCCGTTGCTGGGCACTGGGAGGGAGACCTGATCATCGGCACCGGTCGGTCGGCGATCGGCACGGTGGTGGAACGCGCCAGCCCTTCCACGCTGCTGGTGCAGCTGCCACGATTGGACGGGTGGGGCGAGACGCCACCGGTGAAGAACGGCCCCGCACTCGGCGGCTACGGCGCGATCGCGATGATCGCCGCCCTGACGGCGTCGATGACCGAGCTGCCCGAGCAGCTGCGCAAGACCCTTACCTGCGACCGGGGCAAGGAGCTGTCGGCGCACGCGCAGTTCGCGCTCGAGACCGGCACGAAGGTGTTCTTCGCCGACCCGCACTCCCCGTGGCAGCGGCCTACGAACGAGAACACGAACGGACTGCTGCGTCAGTACTTCCCGAAGGGAACCGACCTGTCGAGGTGGACCGCCAACGACCTCGAAGCCGTCGCCCTGGCACTCAACAACCGACCTCGCAAGATCCTAGGCTGGCGCACCCCGGCCGAGGTATTCGAGGAACAACTACGCTCGGCCCAAGAGGCTGGCGTTGCAACGACCGGTTGAACTCGCGTAGTGACCGGGGGGCAACCATCCCGTTGTCACCGTCGTTTGGTTTTCTTCGGAGGCGACGGCCCGAATCAAAGGAAGCCGGCCTACCGGCCGAGCATCGACGGCCGTAGGCGATTCACCGACACCCTCGGGCCGCCGGTCAGCGTCACGGTGCTGGCCGCGCCGATCCGGTTCGTGCTCGCCGAGCGGGGCTTCGCCGGCCGACCGGGACGCCCGCACGTTCAGCA
Source organism: Actinoplanes sp. NPDC051343 (assembly GCF_044455125.1). Taxonomy (NCBI): domain Bacteria; kingdom Bacillati; phylum Actinomycetota; class Actinomycetes; order Micromonosporales; family Micromonosporaceae; genus Actinoplanes; species Actinoplanes sp. NPDC051343. The sequence continues at coordinate 133,722 of NZ_JBITEL010000017.1, read as the reverse complement.
AGGTGAGGCATCGTCGGCAAGGCGGCCGGGCATCGCGAGCCTGGCTGACCGCTCAGCGCGGGCCGGTCCGCGGTGAGCGAGGCGACCCGGAACTCCCGGCAGAGATGATGCGACGGGCCGCGGTCGACCAGATGCGACGCCGCGGCCGGCCACACCTGCCGAGGCAGTGCGGGCCACACCCTCGGCCGACAGCGAGGGTGTGGCCGCGTGCGCGGATCAGTGGCCCGGGTCAGTGGCCAGGGCACTGGGCCCAGGAGAAGTGGTAGACGGTGTTGATCGCGCCGTCGGTCGAGTCCATGGAGATGAAGCTTGTCGTGGTGGCGGGGTTCGAGGTGCCCGCCATCGTCCGTAGTTCGGTGTTGATGTTCAGGTTGCGCAGGACACCGCAGGGTGCGTAGACCAGTGCCGCCATGTCGACGTTGTCGGTGGTCTGCCAGTCGTCGCCGAACGGGCCGGCGATGGTGTGGCTGCTGTAGACGGTCTGCGTCTGGCCCTGGAAGTAGTAGTTTGCCCGCTCGATTGCCGAAGCGCCGCTCGCCAGTGAGGCGAATCCCCGGTAGTCGACCTGGCTGACCGCGTAGGTGAAGCCCTGCGGGACGTGTACGACGATGTTGAGCTGGCAGTTCTTCCGCCAGTCGGTCGTGGTCGAGCCGACGCCGATCAGCGCCATGTAGTTCGAGTAGGTCACCGTGAATGCGGTGTTGTCCGGTGAGACGGCGATCGCCGCGGTTCCGGCCGGGCAACCGGATCCGTTCACCGTCACCAGGTCGATGACGATGCGGTCGCTGGGTGGGGGCACGGGAAGGCTCATGAAGCCCTCGGCCGACGCCGGGCCGGCCAAGAGCGTGGACGCGAACAGTCCCAGCGTCGCGAAGACAGCGAGCAGCGCCTTGCGCATGGGCACTCCTTCCAAGATTGTCAGCAGGTGCCGACGATGCCGTCATGCTATTTGTGACATTGATAGAGGTCAATGTAAGAATCGCGACTTCCGGGTTTTTATAAAAGTTCTGAGGTATTCCTGGCCGGCACAGTTTGATTGACGTATATCAATCTAAGCAGCTCCTTGCACATCCACCGACCAGCTGATGCGACGGTCGCCGGGAGTGCGGTAACCGCGCGAGGTCGCCCAATAAGTCGGACGATTGACCGGCACGAGGATCAAGCGAGCAGAAAAACTGGCGCTTGTTACGGTCGCATAACGCCGCTACGATTCGTCTCGAACATCGAGAGCCGTCAATTTTGAATCGATCTTCCATTCCCAGACCACTCCCAGGACCACTCCCAGGACCACTGAGCCGGGACCGCAGAGCCGGGACCGCCGAGAGAGGAACACCCATGACCGTCAGGCAGACCGGCGCGAGGTGGATCACGCTCGCGACCGTGATCACGCTGTCCGCCCTCGCCCTGCCCGGGCAGGCACTCGGCTCCGGCGACTACGCCGCAGTCGCGCCGCCGAGCACGCCGGTGACCGTAACGGTGCAGACCGTCAACGGTTCCGGCTGCCCCGCCGGCACGGCGTCCGTCACGATGTTGCCGGACAACACCGGCTTCCGGATCACCTACAGCGACTTCCTCGCCCGCGCGGGTGGCACCGTGCCGGCCACCGACTTCCGAAAGAACTGCCAGGTGAACCTGCTCGTGCACATCCCGCAGGGCTTCACCTTCGCGGTCGCCCGGGCCGACTACTGGGGCAAGCTGAGACTGGCCGCCGGCGCTTCCGCCCTGGAGCGGTCCAACTACTACTACCAGGGCTCGTCCGACGACAACTACGTCGACCACTCCATCGCCGGGCCGACCGCCGGCACCTGGCACACCGTCGATGTCACCGACGACGCGGAACTGGTCTACGCCGCGTGCGGCGCGGTACGCAGCCTCAACATCAACACCGAGCTGCGCGTCGACCCGGGAACCGCGACGGCGACCACGAGCTACATCTCGCTCCGCGCCTCGGAGGGCGACGTCTACACCGTCGTCCAGTTCCAGTGGAAGCAGTGCTGAGCGACAAGGACCGCACACCGGGTGGCCTCCGCTGCTTCGCGGAGGCCACCGCAGCACCTCAGAACGGCCACGCCGCCCGCTTTCCCGCCTCGATCAACGGGATCATCCGGAACGTGGCGTCGGTCAGGCCGCCGAACTCGAACCGGTTGACGGTGCCCGCGTCGAACGCCGTCCGCGCGTACCCGCCGAGGTTGAACCCGTACAGCGGGACCTCCCGCGGCATCGCCGCGGTGACCGACCCGTCGGCGAAGGTCTGCATGTCGGAGAAGACGAAGACCCGGTCGTGGGCCCGGAAGGTCGCCGCGAGCGACGTCGCGATCCGCGTGCCGTGGCCGACCTCGCCGGCCCGGCGCACGAACCGGTCCACCTCGCGGATCACCGACGCACCCCGGCGCACGTCGTGCCGGAACACCCCGTCGGCGAAACCGTGCAGGTCGACCCGTTCCCCCCGGGCGGCCAGGGCCACCCCGAAGACCGCGGCCGCCTTGACCGGAGGCATCGACGAATGCCCGCTCATCATCGAGCCCGACGTGTCGATGAGGATCAGCGAGCGACCCCGCAGCGCCGGCAGGTTGGACAGCGACATCTGCAGCGCCTTGTCGAGCGCCGGGCCCCAGCGCAGCGACGGCGCGTTCTCGTAGGCGGCCAGGAACCGGTAGGGGAACTGCTTGGACCGTGCGATCTCCCCGGGGTCGACGAACCGCGCGCAGATGGCGGCGGCCACCTCGTCGCTGACGCCCGCTTCATCGAAGTTGCGCAGGTTTCGCAGCAACGCCATGAACCCCATGCCCGGGATCATCGCCTCCCACAGCCGCTTCTTGTCGACGCGATCCCCGCCGAGCGAGAGCGCGTCCTCCCAGGTCATGCCCGCGCCGGCGAGCGCGGAAGGGTCGAGCAGGGCGCCCGGCTCCCGCGCCGCGCGGCGGCGCAGATCGCCGTTCGCGAGCACGGTGGTCAGACGGGCCGGCGGGGCGCCCTCGCGGGCGTGGCGACGGCTTATGGCGTACGCGAAGAGATCGCCCTGCCACACCTTGCCCGTTCCCGGCGACGGGTGCGTGAGGTCGAGTACGTCGCCGAAGCGGAAGGCGTGCGAGGCCGTGTCGTACTTCAGCAGCGACCGCTCGTTGTAGAGCCGGACCGCCGCGTCCGCGACGCCCCGCTTGACCGGCTTCGGCAGCGCCCGCCCGTGGGCCGCCGTCCAGTAGGCCAGCGCCTCGCCCGGCTCGTCGGCCCGCTGCAGCACGGAGTCGACGATCCGGCGACCGCCCGGCACGCCGGCGTCGCGGAGCGCGAGCGCCGCCTCGAGGCCGCCGGTCAGCGACGCCGAGCGCATGTACGCGCCGGTGCGCAGCCAGCTCAGGAAGCGGCCGATCCACTCCGGGTCGGCGACGGCGACCCGGCGGATCAGGTCGGTGAAGCGGCGGTCGCGCTCGCCGCCCGACTCGTAGAACGTGTCCTCGCCGACGAAGTTGGAGACCGCCAGCAGGAAGAGCGCGCTCTTGTCGTCGTGGGCGTAGCCGCTGCCGCCCTCGTGGGTGAGCGCGGTCGGCACCGTCTCGGCGGTGATCGGTCCGGCGCCCCGGGTACGTGCGAGGTTGAACTTGCTCATGGGCGTGCCGCTTCCTTTGTGGACGTCAGGGGTGCCCGAGATCGGAGTCGGCCTCGGTACGTAAGTGCTCTGCCCGCTGAGCTACGGCGGCCCGAAGCCACCGGCGGGATTCGAACCCGCGACCTCTCCGTTATGAGCGGAAGTAACCGAATGCCTTCGCACCGGGCACCCCGCTGACGTTTTCCGTGCTTTCTTCGCGCTTTCTTCGCGCTTTCCGAGATCAGAGCGGCGGCCGGCGTTGAGGGGAATTGAACCCCGAAGCCCCGATGAGGGACATTCTCTACGAAAGAAGTAGCCGTCCGCCTACGCACCGGAAAGCAGATGAAAGACGCCGCCCCGCAGGTCTCTCGACCCGCTGGGCGGCGCTCGCGACGCGGTGGTGGCGCGTCACGTCCGCCGGGGACGCAAGTGTCGAGGGGCTCGTTGCGGCTGTTTCGACAACACTTTCGAACCCCTTTCCTCATTCGTTCCTGTGCCGATCACACTACGAACGCGCGCCGGAGCGGGCAACGCAATTAAATTCAACCGTTGACGCAGACCGTGCGCAGCGGCGGAAAGCCGTTGAAGCCGACCGAGGCGTAGGTGGCGGTGTAGGCGCCCGTGCCCTCGATGCGCAGGATGTCGCCGACCCGCAGATCCATCGGCAGGTCGTAGCGGGTGCGCTCGTAGAGGACGTCGACGCTGTCGCAGGTCGGCCCGGCCACGATCACCGGTCCGACCCGGCCGGAGCCGTCGTGCGGGGTGGTCAGGCGGTACTGGATCGCCTCGCCCTCGGTCTCGGCGAGGCCGCCGAAGCGGCCCACGTCCAGGTAGACCCAGCGGGGCTCGATGCCGTACGACTTCTGCGAGATCAGCACGACCTCGGTGTGCAGCACCCCGGCCGGGGCGGCGATGTAGCGGCCCGGCTCGATCATCAGTTCGGGCTGGTCGAACTCGAAGTGCCGGACCAGCGCCTCCTCGATCGCCGCCGCGTAGTCCTGGATCGGGGCGGCCCGGGCCAGGTAGTCGACCGGGAACCCGCCGCCCGCGTTGAGGATGCGCAGGTTGACGCCTTCGGCCCGGAGCCGGGCGAAGACGTCGGCCGCGATCGCGATGCTGGGCTCCCAGCGGGCCGGGGTCATCTGCTGCGATCCGACGTGGAACGCGATGCCGGCCGCGTCGAGGCCGAGGCGGGCGGCCCGGCGCAGCAGGTCGACCGCCATCTCGGGGGCGCAGCCGAACTTGCGGCTCAACGGCCAGCGGGCGCCCCGGCTCGACGCGAGCACCCGGCAGATGACGGACGCGTCCGGGGCGTGGATCGCGAGCTTGTCCAGTTCGGCCCAGCTGTCGAAGGCGAAAAGGCGGACACCCCGGCGGTACGCGTACGCGATGTCCGGTGCCTTTTTGATGGTGTTGCCGTAGGACAGGTCGGACGGGTCGGCGCCGGCGTCCAGGCAGAGGTCGATCTCGGACGGGCCGGCCACGTCGAACCGGCAACCGGCCGCGACGAGCCGGCGCACCAGAGCGGGTTCGGGGTTGGCCTTCACCGCGTAATGGACGTCGGCGTCCGGGAAGGCGCCGGCGATCCGGCGGTACTGCGCTTCGGCCACCGCTACATCGACGACCAGGCAGGGTGTCTCGGCGACGGGGTCCGGGGCGGGCCGGTGGGCCGCTTGTTCATCGGCGGTCACGGTCATGGCGTCAGACTACGACGACAATCGGTGCCGATACAGAAGCAGAGAGTAGTAGTTGCTGCCAAACCCGTCGATGATCCACTGTCCTCGTTACCATCCGTTGATGGCCGCGACCGCACCGATCACCACACTCAACACCGAATTCAGCTCCCCGGAGGCCGCCGCCCGGCCATGGTCCGAGGTGGAGCGGGTGCTCGCCGCGGCGGAGATGTTCTGGATCTCGACCGTCCGGGCGGACGGCCGTCCGCACGTGACCCCGATCCCCGCGGTCTGGCACGACGGCGCGCTGCACATCTGCACCGGCGAACAGGAGCAGAAGACGCGCAACCTCGACCACGACCCGCACTGCGTGCTCACCACCGGCACCCCCTCGATCGACACCGGCCTGGACGTGATCGTCGAGGGCACCGCCAAACGAGTCACCGACCGTGACCGGCTGGCCACGTTGGCCACGTTGTGGAAGGAGCGGCTCAACTGGGACTTCGAGGTCGGCGAAGATTCTTTTTCCGACGGCGGCGACCGGAAAGGCCTGGTCTTCGCGGTGACGCCGGCCAAAATCCTGGCCTTCGGCAAGGGCGAACCCTACTCGCAGACCCGATTCCGGTTCCCGCGCTGACCATCGGTGGAGTTCTGTCCGTCAGAGATGCCCCGTGAACGAAGGGGTGCTCCGATGACGATTGTGCTGGGTCTCATCTTCGCCGCCGGTGCGGCGGCCGTGGTCATCTGTGTGTTCGCCTGGAACCCCGGCTGGGCCGAGGCCGACGGCCCCGCCGAGGGCTGGAACCTGCCCGTCTACCGGCTCGGGCAGTGGGCCGAGGAGAACCACCCGCACCACCACAGCGAGCCGGCCCTCGAGGCCACCGACTGCCTCTACTGCGGGTCGGCCAGCCACTCGACCTTCCTGCACGCCAGCCGCTAGGCCGGCCGGAAGGTCACTTCCTCTTCCTTTCCGTTCCAGGTGACGGTGCTGCGGGCGGGCTCGGTGGCGGCAACCACCCGGCCCGCCCGCAGCACCTGAAACCGCGGTCGTTGCAAACGCAGCGCCTCGGCTTCGGACCGCGCGTCGAAGACGACCAGATCGGCCGGCCCGCCGATGTGCAGTCCATAGTCGGCCACGCCGAGGGCGGCGGCGGGCCGGACCGTAATCATGTCGATGAGGGTGCGCAGTTCCTCGGCGCCGCTCATGTGCCCGAGATGGGCGAGCACGAACGCGGCCTGCAGCGGGTCGGCGTGACCCAGCGGGTACCACGGGTCCATGACGGAGTCGTGCCCGATCGCGACGTTCACGCCCGCTTCCAGGAGTTGCTTCACCCGGGTGTGCCCGCGCCGGATCGGGCCCTGATCGAAACGGCCCTGCAGCAGGGCGTTGTCGAGCGGGTTGGTCACCATGTGCAGCCCGGCGCGGGCGATGTTGGTGATCAGGCGACTGGCGTACGCCGCGTTGTACGAGTGCATCGCCGTGGTGTGGCTGGCGGTGACCCGGCCGCCCATCCCCCGCCGGATCGTCTCGGCCACCATCGTCTCGACGAACCGGGAATGCTCGTCGTCGGTCTCGTCACAGTGGACGTCGACCCGCAGGCCGTGCTCCTCGGCCAGCGCCATCGCGAACCTGACCGACTCGACACCGTCCTCGCGGGTCAGCTCGAAATGCGGGATCGCCCCGACCACGTCGGCACCCACCTCGACCGCCTTGCGCATGAGCTCCCGGCCGCCGTCGAAGCCGAGAATGCCCTGCTGCGGGAACGCCACCAGCTGCAGGTCGACCAGGCCGCGGGCTTCCTCACGAACCTCGACCAGCGCACGCAGCGCGGTCAGGCCGGGGTCGCAGACGTCGACGTGGCTGCGGACGTGCTGGACGCCGTGCGCCAGCTGCCAGCGCAGCACCTGGCGGACCCGGTCCTTCACGTCGTCGACGCTGAGGTCCCGGACGCGTTCGGCCCAGATCGCGATGCCCTCGAACAACGAACCGGACGCGTTCGAGCGGGGCTGCCCCTCGGTCAGGACGGCGTCGAGGTGGATATGCGGCTCGACCAGCGGCGGCGTGACCAGGCGGCCGCCGAGGTCACGGGTCTCCCTGGCCTCTTTCTCCCCCGCCACGATGCGGCCGTGGTCGATGCCGATGTCGCCACGGGACGTATTCGTCAGCAGGAGGTCGATCACGCCGTCTCCCGGAACTCGCTGAGAACCCGGCGCAGATGCACACCGAGCAGATCGGCGCGGACGTGGAGCTCGTCGCGCATGCGCAACGGCAGACCCGAAAGCCGCATCTTGTGCTGCAGCTCGAGATCTTCGGCCAGCACGGCGTCCTCGAACGCGACCTCGCTCGCCACCACGTCCGGTCCCGGGTCGGCGACGCCGCCGATGCCGTGCAGCAGCATCTTCGTATAGACGCGGGTACTGGTCAGCGACTCGGGCTGGGCGAAGAACAGGATCGTCTTGACGGCGCCCGCGTCCAGCTCCTCGAGGCGCAGCATGAGCTGGAACGGCGCCCGATAGACGTACGTGGCCCGGCGGCGCTGCCGCAGCGGCCTTTCCCCCTCGAGAACCCCGGGGTCCTCCGGGTTGTCGAACCATTGCTCCTGCACGCTGCGACAACCGAACTCCTCGGCGGTCACCTCGTAACGCCCGACCACTTTCTCCTCGGCCGCGCCGAACGTCTTGGCGTGCACGAAAGGAAAATGCGCGACGTCGAGGAAGTTGTCGGCCACCACACCGGCCGAGGCCGGGGTGCGCACCGGCGGCAGCCACGCGCCGACATAATTGCGGTCGTCCTCATCCGGGTCGGGGAAAAGGTCGGTCAACGGCTCTTCCAGGGCCAGCCACCGCAGGCCCCACCGTTCCCGGGTGGCGTAATCGCCCGGGTCGATGCGGCGCCCCAGAAGGCGTACGGAAGAAAGCTCCTCACCCACGACCGCGACCGGATGCCAGGCCTTGGCCAGCGACGGATCCTCGTTGGTGAAAAGATCGCCCGGATCTTTTTCCGGCAGATCGGCGGCCGCGACCTGAACCTGACCCTCGTGAATGCGTGTCGTCATGGTCGGCAGGTTCGCCCGAGGGGGCGCCGCGCCCTCCTGCGAGGGCAGTGCGGTGCACGCGCCGGACGCGTCGAACTGCCACCCGTGATAAGCGCATTGCAACCGCCCGTCGACCGGCGTGGCGGCCGACAGCGGAACCAGCCGGTGCGGGCACCGGTCGGCAAGAACCACCGGCTCGGCGCCGGCTTCCGGACGCCACAGCACCAGCGGTACGCCCTGAGCCGTCACCGCCATCGGCCGGGTGCCCACCTCGTCGTCGCGGGCGAGGACCAACCATTCCATGCCGGCCAGTCTGCTCTCCTGGTGTTACAAGTTGCAGCCCCGGGCGGCTAATGTCTCGCCCGTGACGTTCTCGATCGTGGCCCGCTCGGCCGACGGCAAAGCCCTCGGCGTGGCCGTGGCCAGCAAGTTCCTCGGTGTCGGGGCCGCCGTCCCGGCCGCCCTGGCCGACGTCGGCGCGGTGGCGACGCAGTCATATGCAAATCTCGCTTATCGCCCACAGGCGCTGGCCCTGCTGTCGAGCGGCGTCTCGGCCCCGTTCGCCGTGCAGGCCCTGACCGCCGGCGACGAGGGCCCGGTCGCCCAGCGCCAGGTCGGCGTCGTCGGCGCCACCGGCCCCGGCGCCACGTTCACCGGCGACGAATGCCACCCGTGGGCGGGCGGGGTGGCCGGCGACGACTACGCCATCCAGGGCAACATGCTGGCCGGCCCGTCCGTGGTCGGCGCGATGGAGGCGGCGTGGCGGTCGGCGGAGTCCCTGTCGTTCCCCTACCGCCTGCTGGAGGCCCTGGGCACCGGCGACGAGGCGGGCGGCGACCGCCGGGGCCGCCAGAGCGCGGCGCTGCTGGTGGCCGCGAAGGGCATGGGCTACGGCGGCACCAGCGACGTCTGGGTCGACCTGCGCGTCGACGACCACCCCGACCCGGTGGCCGAGTTGCTGCGCCTGTTGGAGCTGCACACGCTCTACTTCGAGCGCCCCGACCCGGAGACCCTGATCCCGCTGTCCGGCGAGGTCGCGTCGGAGGTCCGGGCGCTGCTCGCCGCCGTCGACGAGACCGACGCCGACCTCGACAGGGCGCTGGCGTCGTGGGCCGGCATCGAAAACCTGGAGGAGCGCCTGGTGGCCGGCGCCATCGACCCGCTCGTCCTGGACCAGCTCCGCGCGGCCGCCGCCCGCTAGCCGCCCGCTGCCGGGTTGTCGGCGGTGGTCCCTATGCTGCCCGGATGACCGAGAAGCTCCGCCTGTCCGCGACGCCTTCGCTCGCGGCCCGCGTGATCGGTGTGATCGCCGGCCTGATCTTCGTCGTGGTCGGCACCGCGTTCGCCGCGCTGCCCCTGATCGCCGACGGCTGGCTGCGCGACCTGACCGGCCAGGGCGGCTCGTGCGACGGCCTGCAGGGCATCCCGCCCGACGCCCTCCCGCCGGAACTCCGCGACTGCGTCAATCTGCCGTCAGCCGGCGTACCCGACTCCGGCCTCGGCCCGATCCGCTTCGTCGGCCTGATCGGCCTGCCGTTCGCCCTGATCGGCCTGTACCTGATCGTCCGGGTCCTGCGCTCCGCCGCCTGGCTGGACGGCACCCGTCTGCACCTCCGCTACGCCTTCACCACCCGCCGGGCCGACCTGTCGACCGCCGAGGTCTCGATCGACCTGATCACCCGCCGCACCACCGACGACGGCCACCCGGTGATCCGCCAGGTCCCCACCCTGATCGCCAAGGACCCGGACGCCGCAACCCCGGTCCGCCTGCCTCTACGCCTGCCGGTCGGCGAACTGCGCGCCCTGGCCGGCGCGATCGCGACCGCCCGGGCCTCCGAGGGCCGCGACGCCGACGCCCGCCGGGTAGCCGACCAGCTCCGCGCCGCCGCCGACAACCCCTTGGCCCACAACTTCTGACGCCGGCGCCTGCGGGTCGGCGAGCGGGAAAGCAGCGGAACGGAGGGTTCTTCACGAAGGGGTCGGCGTGCTTGGGTTGCGACGTGCGCCCCAGCGGTGCCGGGGCGACCCTGGAGATGGACGGCTACACCTAGAAAGGGAGCGCCCGCATGCTCAACCTCTCCATTTTTCTGGAGGACAGCGCCCGCAACTACCCGGAGCGCGTGGCGGTGGTGCTGGGCGATCAGCGGCTGACCTATGCACAGGTCGACGCGGCGGCCAACCAGGTCGCCAACATGCTGGTGGCCCGGGGCATCCGGCCGGGCGACAAGGTTGCGCTCTCCTGCCCCAATCTGCCGTATTTCCCGGTCGTCTACTACGGCATCCTCAAGGCCGGCGCCGTCGTGGTGCCGCTGAACGTGCTGCTCAAGGGCCGCGAGGTGGCTTACCACCTGAAGGACTCGGAGGCTCGGGCCTACTTCTGTTTCCAGGGCACGGCCGACCTCCCGATGGGCGCCGAGGGGTACACCGGCTTCGGTCAGGCCGATGACTGCGAGCACTTCTTTCTGATCACCGCCGACCCGGCCGCCCCGTCGCCGATCGAGGGCGCGGAGACCCTCGGAGCGGCGCTGGCCGGGCAGTCGCCGGTGTTCGAGCCCGTGCTCGCGCAGGAGAACGACCCCGCGGTCATCCTCTACACCAGCGGGACGACCGGGCAGGCCAAGGGCGCCGAGCTGTCGCACTCGAACCTCGTCCTGAACGCGCTCACCTGCAACCGGCTGTTCGGCTCAGTGCCCGGCACCGACACCCATCTGCTGGTCCTGCCGCTGTTCCACTCGTTCGGCTCGACGGTGAACATGAACGCGGGGTTCGCCACCGCCGCGACCCTCGTGTTGCTGCCCCGGTTCGACGCGACAGCCGCGGTCACGCTGCTCCAGAGCGAGAACGTGACCTTCTTCGCCGGCGTCCCGACGATGTACTGGGGGCTGCTCAACGCGCTGACCGAGGAGGTCGACGTGGAGCGGATCGCCCGGAACATGCGGGTCGCGGTGTCCGGCGGCTCCAGCCTCCCGGTCGAGATCATCAAGGAGGTCCGGGAGCGGCTCGGGGTCACGATCCTCGAGGGGTACGGGCTGTCGGAGACGTCGCCGGTCGCGACGTTCAGCCGGCCGGGCAGCGACCCGCGGCCGGGCTCGATCGGCGTACCGATCTGGGGTGTCGAGGTGAAGCTGATCGACGCCGGTTGGAACCCCGTCGAGGCGGTCGACGAGATCGGCGAGATCGCGATCCGGGGCCACAACATCATGCGGGGCTACTACAACCGGCCGGAGGCGACCGCGGAGGTCATGCGGGACGGCTGGTTCCGCAGCGGCGACCTCGGCAAGCGCGACGAGGACGGCTATTACTACATCGTCGACCGGGCCAAGGACATGATCATCCGCGGTGGCTTCAACGTCTATCCGCGGGAGATCGAGGAGGTGCTGATGACCCACGACGCGGTGTCGCTGGCCGCGGTCATCGGGGTCCCGCACCCGAGTCACGGCGAGGAGGTCAAGGCGTTCGTGATCCTCAAGGACGGCGTCTCGGCCACCGAGGAGGAGCTGGTCGCCTGGGGCAGGGAGCAGATGGCCGCGTACAAGTACCCGCGCATGGTCGCGATCGTGGAGACGTTGCCGATGACCGCGACCGGCAAGCTCCTCAAACGCGCGCTGAGCTGAGCCGCGCCGGGGGCGCGCGACCGTGTGCCGCCTCCGTAGACTCATTCGATCACGGCACGCACGGTGATGATCAGTTGCGCCGGTGCCGCACAGTGGAGTCGGTACCGGACGGTAACGAGCAGAGATGACACCGCCGGAACAGAGGCGGTACGGGGCCGACGGAGGAAGCTTGAGCACTGGGTTGGTGGCCCGGCCCGCGCCGGGCACGCGGGACGCGATTGCGCCGGTCAGCGGGACGCCGGCGGCCGTGACGGCGAGCGGCCGGGGGCCGTTGCGGCGAGTGGCCGCGCTACGGCGTACGTCGCCGGGGCGGCTTCAGCTGATCCTGTCGGTTCTGCTGGTGCTCGGGGTGCTTGCCGGGCTGGTGGCGGGCCTGACCGCGCGATCGGCCCGGTCCGGCACCGACGATCTCGGCAACCGGGCGCAGCCCCTGCTGGTCCAGGCGGAGACGATCTATTCCGCGCTCGCCGACGCCGACACGACCGCCGCCCAGGCGTTCCTCGCGGGCGGCCTCGAGCCGGTGGCGCTGACCCGGCGGTACGAGGACGACCTGTCCCGCGCGACCACGGCCCTGACCGCGGCGGCCCGGCTCACGCCGGACGGCAGCAAGTCGGCCGGTGCCGTGGCGGCGCTCGCCTCCGGGGTCGCGCAATATTCGGCGCTCGTCGCGACCGCGCGGGCCGACAACCGGCAGGGGCTTCCGGTCGGTTCGTCCTATCTGTCGGCGGCCTCGCAGCTCAACCGCGACACGCTCCTCAAGCAGGCGGATGCGCTGTTCGGCGTCGCCCAGAGCGAGGTCAGTGACGGGTACGGCAACGCGCGCAGCATCGTGTGGGTGGTTCTGTTCACGCTGCTGGTGCTGGTGCTGCTGGCCGGGCTGCTGCTCGCCCAGCGTTACCTGAGCCGGGCCACGCACCGCACCTTCAACCTGCCGCTGCTCGCGGCCACCGGCCTCACCGTCCTGCTCGGGCTCGGCGCGGCCGGGGTGCTGATCAGTCAGAATGTGCACCTGCACCGGGCCGGCGAGCAGGGCTCGACCCCGGCCGCACAGCTCGCCGAGGCACGCATCCTCGCGCTGCAGGAACGCGGCGACGAGGCGCTTGAACTGGCCGCGCACGGCAGCGGCAGCGTCTACGAGACCGACTTCGGGCAGGCGCAGAAGCAACTGACGGCCGCGCACGGGCCGCTGACCAGCGACTTTCTGGCCAACGAGGCGGTCATCGCCCACGAGACCTATCTCAACCAGCACAAGCAGGTTCGCCAGTTGGACGACGGCGGCAACTACGACGGTGCCGTGCAGCTCGCCATCGGGCCGGACACCACCAAGGCGTTCGACACCGTTACGACGGATATCGGGACGGCGCTCGACGAACGCAAAGCGGCGTTCACTGCCGAGATCGACAGTGCGGGCAACGGGCTGGGCCTGCTGACCGTGCTCGGGCCGCTGGTCGCGCTGGCGGTCTGCGCTCTCGCCTTCGTCGGCATCCGCGCCCGGCTGGAGGAGTACCGCTGATGTCGGCTCAGGAGAACTTGGATCGGGGAGGAAAGCTCGTGCGTACCCGTGCCGCCCTGGCCGCCGCGGCCAGCGTGACCCTTGTCCTGCTGGGCTTCGGGCTCGCCGGCTGTGCCGGCGACTCCTCTCCCCTGCCGCCCCGGGTCGGAGCGCCGTCCGCCTCCGCGCCCGCGCCGGACGCCGCGGCGCCGGAAGCCACCTCGTGCAACCCGCGGGCCAGCCTGCGGCCCAGCGGCGCGCTGCCGGCGCCCGGCCGGATGCCGGCCGGCAGCACGATGGCCACCATCCAGAAGCGCGGGCGGCTGATCCTCGGCACCAGCCAGGACACGCTGCTCTTCAGTTCGCGCAACCCGTTCTCCGGCAAGGTGGAGGGGTTCGACGTGGACATGGCCCGGCAGCTCGCGCAGGCCATTTTCGGGAACCCTGACAAGATCCAGATCAAGGTCATCGGGTACGACAAGAGGGTGAGTTCCGTCGTCGACGGGTCGGTCGACATCGTGGCCGACACCATGACCGCCAACTGTGCCCGCTGGAAGGACGTCGACTTCTCCACGATCTACTACAACGCCGGGCAGAAGGTGCTTGTCAACAGCACCTCGGGGGCCAAGAGCATCAATGACCTGGGCGGCAGGAAGGTCTGCGCGGCGTCCGGGTCGACCTCGTACGACAACATCGCCAAGGTGCCGACCAAGCCGATCGCGGTGGCCAAACCGGCGTTCGGCGACTGCCTGGTCGCGTTCCAGCAGAACGAGGTCGACGCGATCTCGACCGACGACACGATCCTGGCCGGCATGGCGGCGCAGGACCCGTACGCGAAGGTCGTCGGGCCGCGCTTCACCGACGAGCCGTACGGCATGGCGACGTCGAAGAAGACGCCCGATTTCACGCGCTTCGTCAACGCGGTGCTGGAGAAGAACAAGCAGAACGGCACCTGGGCCGCGACCTACAAGCGGTGGCTGGGTGCGTTCGGGGCGGCGCCGCAGCCGCCGAAGGCCGAATATCAATGACCGCACCCGACGTCGCGCCGGCCGACTCCGAACTGCTCCGGCTGGAGACGGCCGTGACGGCGATCGCCGCCAACCTGGTCGACCTCGACGACAACCCGCACCGCAAGGAACTCGACAAGACCCGGCTGACCGGCCGCACCGCGACCGCCTGGGCCGACGCCACCGAGGCGCTGACCGAGCTGTGGGACGGCTACCGCATGCTGACCGAGCTGATCGCCAAGGCTCGCGGCCTGCGCGACCAGCGGCGGTTCAACGACCGGGAACGGGCCGAGTTCGTCCATCTGGTGCTCGGCAAGTCGGTCACGTTGTCGACCACGACCGTCCCGCTGGCCCAGCGGGGTCTGCTCGGTACCGGCCAGATCAGCACGACGTGTTCACCGGCCGAACTGCTCGGCGCCATGGAGACCGCGTTCGCGACCGCCGCCACCGTGGTCACCCGGGCCGGTGACGTCTGGCAGAAGCTGCTCCCGTCGGCCGCCGACACCGCGGCCGAGCTCGACAACGTGCGCCGGCTGACCCGCGAGGCCGGCGGCAGCCCCGCCACTCTCGACGAGGCCGACCGGCGGCTCGGCGCGTTCACCTCGACGCTGGCGAACGATCCGCTCGGAGCCGACGGGAGCGCGCTCACCGGCGTACGGGATCTGATCGCCCGGGCCGACGCCGAGCGCACGTCGGCCGCCGAGCTGCGGCAGGCGCTGGAGCGCCGCCTGAGCGATGCGCACACCCTGGCCACCGATATCGCGGCGGCCCGCCGGGCCGCCGACGCGGCCCGCGAGAGGGCCGACGGCCGCTTCGACGATCGGGAGATCTCGACCGTACGCGACGTCGCGCTGCTGCCGGACCTGGCGGCTCTCGACGCGCTCGCCGCCGCCGGGCAGTGGGCCCTGATCAGCCCCCGCCTGTCCGACTGGACGCGCCGCGCACGGGAGCACCTGGCCGCGATCCAGACCGCCACCGCCCGCAACACCGCATTGCTGACCGGCCGTAACGAGATGCGTGGCCGGCTCGACGCCTACCGGGCGAAGGCGCTCAGCCGCGGCCTGGGCGAGGACGCGACGCTCACCCCGCTGGCCGAGGGGGCCCGCGACCTGCTCTACACCGCACCCTGCGACCTCGACGCGGCCCGCCGCGCCGTCGACGCCTACCAGGAAGCCCTCACCGCCACGATCGCGAGGACCAACCGATGAAATGCGAACGTGACTGCCCCGGGACGATCGAGGACGGCTACTGCGACACGTGTGGCCTGGCCCCTCTGCATAAAGCGGCGGCTCCCCGGAGCACTACGGCGAGCACGGCGACCAGGGCGAGCGAGGCCTCGGCACGAACGGGCGCGCTCTCCACGCGTACGTCCGGGAGCGGACGCACCGGCAGCTCCCGGACCGGTTCCCGCCGCCGCCGTTTCGGCGGCGGTCTCGTCGATGTCGCGCCGATCGTGCAGGTGGATCCGGCGACCGCCATCATGGCCAACGCCGAGGTGCCGGAGGACAAGCGGTACTGCGCGAAGTGCGGGCAGCCGGTCGGGCGGTCCCGCGGCGACCGGCCCGGACGCACCTCCGGCTTCTGCCCGCACTGCGGCGAACCGTTCAACTTCAGCCCCAAGCTGACCAAGGGTGAGCTGGTCGGCGGGCAGTACGAGGTGGTCGGCGCCCTCGCGCACGGCGGTCTCGGCTGGATCTATCTGGCGGTCGACAAAAACGTCTCCGACCGCTGGGTGGTGCTGAAGGGCCTGCTCAACTCCGGTGACGAGGATGCGCTGGCCGCGGCGGTGGCCGAACGGCGGTTCCTGGCCGAGGTCGAGCACCCCAACATCGTCAAGATCTACAACTTCGTCGAGCACGACGGCGCCGGCTACATCGTCATGGAGTACGTCGGCGGCGAGTCGCTCAAGAGCATCCTCAAGGACCGGCGGACCGCGAACGGCGGCAACCCCGACCCGCTGCCGGTCGACCAGGCGCTCGCCTACCTTCTGGAGATCATGCCGGCGTTCGGTTACCTGCACGACCGCGGGCTCATCTTCTGCGACTTCAAGCCGGACAACGTGATCCAGTCCGGCGACCAGATGAGGCTGATCGACCTCGGCGGCGTGGTGCGCTTCGACGACATGGACGCCGCGATCTACGGCACGGTCGGCTACCAGGCGCCCGAGATGGCCACGCTCGGGCCGTCGATCGCCTCCGACCTGTTCACGATCGGCCGCACGCTGGCCGTGCTGACCACCGACTTCCGCGGCTATCAGAGCACGTTCAAGGAGTCGCTGCCGGATCGCGGCGACGTCGAGGTCTACCGCAAACACGAGTCGTTCTACCGGCTGCTGCTGCGGGCGACCCGCCTCGACCCGGCCGAGCGGTTCATCGACGCGGGCGAGATGAGCGACCAGATGCTCGGCGTGCTGCGTCAGGTGCTGGCGAGCGCCGGCGAGGCCCACCCGGCGCCGTCCAAGCTGTTCACCGGCGAGATGCGCACCGACCTGAAGTCGGAAGGACCGCGCTGGCAGGATCTGCCGACGCCGCTGATCGACCTGACCGACCCGGCGGCCGCGTTCCTCGCCTCGGTGACCGTCACCGACCCGTCCGAGGTGTTGCAGCTGCTCAAGAACGCGCCGGACGACACCGTCGAGGTGCGGCTGCGGGCGTTGCGGGCCGAGATCGACCTGGCCGTACGCCATCAATACTTCGACGATGCCCGCAAGGCACGGGACGCGCTGTTCACCACCGACGGCGCGGACTGGCGGCTGGCCTGGTACGACGGGCTGCTCGCGCTCGCCACGGGTGATTTCGGGTACGCCCATCAGCGGTTCGACGCCGTCTACTCGGCGCTGCCCGGCGAACTGGCTCCGCAGCTGGCGATCGGCCTGACCCTGGAGATGGCCGGCGATCCCGCCGCGGCCGGCTACTACGACACGGTGAGCCGCACCGACCCGGCGTACACGACGGCCGCCGCCGGTCTGGCCCGCTGCCGGCTGCGCTCCGGCGACCGCAGCGGGGCCGTCGAGGCGTACAACCGGGTGCCCGGCACGTCGTCGGCCTATCGGACGTCGCAGGTCGGCGCGGTGCGGGCGCTGGTGCAGCCGCACCCGTCCGCGGCCGCGGACGTGATCTCGCTGGCCGCCGCGGCGGCGCTGATCGAGCGGCTGGAGGTCGAGGCGGCCCAGCTCGCGGCACTGCGGGCGGAACTGCTCGAACAGGCATTGCAATCGCTGTTGGGCGGGGCCACACTGCCGGGCACGGTTCTCGGCTCGGCGCGCAACGGCCAGGCCGGGGAGCGCGACGTACGGTTCGCGTTGGAGGATGCGTACCGCGAAATGGCCCGGGCGGCGCACGGGCCGGAGAAGATCCGCCTGGTCGACCTGGCCAATGCCGCCCGCCCCCGGACCCGGACCTGAGAAGCAGCGAGGCACCATGACCATCACCGATTGCGCCTCCTGCGCCGATGAGAGGGCCGCCGGCGCGGCCTTCTGCGAAGCATGCGGCAACAAGCTCAACGAAGCCGACACCGAAGCGGAAGCCGAGGCCGAGATCCCGTCCGCCGCGGCGTCCGGGATCCCGGACGCCGCGGCGGACGGGGCGAAGGACCCGAAAGCGTGCCCGCATTGCGGCACCGCCGGATCCGTCGGCGCCGACGGCTACTGCGAGAACTGCGGCATGCTCGCCGCCCGGCCCCGCGACCACATCGAGATCGAGCTGGACGCGGCGGCCGCGGTGACCGACCGCGGGCAACGGCACCACCGCAACGAGGACGCGATGTGGCTGGCCGGGAGCGCGGGTCACATCGACGCGGTGGTCAGCGACGGCGTCTCGGCCTCGTTCGACCCCGACGTCGCCTCGCAGACCGCGGCCGACACGGCCGGGGCGGTGCTGGCCGGCACAGCGCCGGGCGGGACGGTGGCCGCAGGTGCCGAGAGCTCCGAGGCCGACCGCCTCGCCGACGCGATCCGGGCCGCCGGTGCGGCGGTCGCCGAGCTGGCCGGCAGCGGCGACCCGCGCCGGGCCGCCTCCAACCCGGCCTGCACGATCGTCGCGGCCACCGTCCGCAACCAGTTGGTCGACGTCGGCTGGGTCGGCGACAGCCGCGCCTACTGGCTTCCCGCCGAGGGACCGGCCGAGCAGCTCACCGAGGACGACTCGTGGGCGACCCACGCGATCGCGCTGGGTGCCGACCCTCAGATGGCGCTGCGTGACCCCAAGGCGCACGCGATCACCGCCTGGCTGGGCGCCGACGCCGGGCCGGTGCGGCCACGAACGGCCGGCTTCACCGTCACCGCCCCCGGGCACCTGGTGCTCTGCAGCGACGGCCTGTGGAACTACCTGCCCGATCCCGCGCGCTTCGCCGACACGGTCCGCGACGCGCTCGACGGCACCAGCCTCCTCGGCGCCGCCCGGCAGCTGGCGGACTTCGCCAATGCGGCCGGCGGCGCCGACAACATCACCGTAGTTCTCATCCCCGTAGCCCCCGCCGACACGGAGATCAAGGAGTAGGGATGTCGTACACCGCCGAGGCCTTCCAGAACGAGTTCCTCGCCCTGGGCGCAACCGAGGTCAACGCGATCGTCACGGTCACCTCGTCCGGCGCCGAGGGCGGCCGCCGCACATCGGGCGCGACCGAGATCATCATCGTCGACGCGTCCGGCTCGATGCAGGCCGAGGGCCGCATCGCCGCCGCGCGCCAGGCCGCCAAGACCGCCGTCGAGAGCATCGACGACGGGGTCCACTTCGCGATCATCGCCGGGGTCAGCACCGCCCAGCAGCTGTACCCCGGCCCGGGTCAGCTCGCGGTATCGTCGCCGGAGTCGCGGGCCGAGGCGGTCCGGTCGATCGACCGGCTGCAGGCCAGCGGCGGCACCGCGATCGGCGCCTGGCTGCTGCTCGCCGCCCAGCTGTTCAGCCAGCGGCCGGGCGACATCGCGCACGCGATCCTGCTCACCGACGGCGAGAACGGCGAGCGCCAGGGCTACCTCGAGACGGTGCTCGACTCGATCGGCGGCCGGTTCGTCGTCGACTCGCGCGGCGTCGGCACCAACTGGAAGGTCTCCGAGATCCGCAAGATCGCCGAGGCGATGCTGGGCACGGTTGACATCGTCGCCCGGCCGGCCGACCTGGCGGCCTCCTTCCAGGAGATGATGACCAGGGCGATGGGCAAGACCAGCGGAGACGTGCAGCTCAAGGTGTGGACGCCGGTCAATTCGACCGTACGGTTCGTCAAGCAGGTCGAACCCGAGGTGATGGACCTGACCGGCAAGCGGGTGGCCGACGGCGCCCGGGCCGGCCGCTACCCGATCGGCTCCTGGGGTTCGGAGAGCCGCGACTACCACGTCTGCATCGACGTGACTTCCGGCGCGGCGGGCGACGAGATGCTGGCCGCCCGGGTGTCGGTGGTCGAGGGCGACGACGTGCTGGCCCAGACGCTGGTGCGCGCGGTCTGGACCGAGGACACCGCGTTGTCGACCCGCATCAACCGGCAGGTCGCCCACTACACGGGGCAGGCCGAGCTGGCCGACGTGATCCAGGCCGGCATCGAGGCGCGCAAGGCGGGCGACGACCGCACGGCGACGATCAAGTTCGGCCGGGCGGCCCAGCTGGCCCACGAGACCGGCAACAAGCAGACCGAGGAACTGCTGGCCACGGTCGTCGACATCGAGGACGCGGCGACCGGCACCGTACGGCTGCGGCGCAAGGTCGAGGCGGCCGACGAGATGGCGCTCGACACCCGCTCGACCAAGACCGTCCGGGTGGGACGGTCCAGCCAGTGAGCACCTACACCTGTCCGAAGGGCCACGAGTCGACCGAGGCCGACTTCTGCGACGAGTGCGGGGCGAAGATCGGCGGGACC
The DNA here is from genome assembly GCF_044455125.1 of Actinoplanes sp. NPDC051343. Taxonomy (NCBI): domain Bacteria; kingdom Bacillati; phylum Actinomycetota; class Actinomycetes; order Micromonosporales; family Micromonosporaceae; genus Actinoplanes; species Actinoplanes sp. NPDC051343. The sequence goes on along the minus strand of NZ_JBITEL010000017.1, from coordinate 113,468 downwards.
GGGCCCGCGGCGGTCCCGTCCGCACCGGCCGCGACCGGCGACCTCTGCCCGAACTGCGGCACCCCGCGGGCCGGGGCGAGCCGGTTCTGCGAGGACTGCGGCTTCGACCACACGACCGGGAAGGTGCCCACTCTCACCGCGCCGGTTCCGGCTCCTTCGCGTACGCCGGTGGGCGGCTGGACGGCCACCGTGCGCGCCGACCGGAAATACTTCGAGGAGAACGCGATCGAGGGCGTCGAGTTCCCGGCCGACGCGGGCGAGCGCCTGATCACGCTGCCGTCGCCGCAGGCGCGGATCGGCCGGCGCAGCGCGTCGAAGGGCACCAACCCGGAGATCGACCTGGCCGACACCGACCCCGGCACCTCGCACAGCCACGCCCTGCTGACGCTGAGCGTGGACGGCACGTGGCTGGTGTCCGATCTCGGTTCGACCAACGGCACCTACCTCAACGACGAGCAGACCCCGCTGAGCGCCGGCCAGACCCGAACCCTGAAGGACGGCGACGAGGTGCACGTCGGCGCCTGGACGACGATCACCCTGCACGCCCCGGCATCCTGATCACGCTTGACCGCACCGCTGCCGGGTCGGCCGTGACCGTCACTTTCGAGCGTCATTCTGCGTGGAGCGTCGGCGTGGATGCAACAGCCTGATCGGTCCCGGCGCGCGGCCGGCCGGAAGGCCGACCGCCGCCGGACCCGGACCTGAGCACGCAGTTGGGCGGCCCACTCCCCCGGCGCCGCCACCTCGGTCGCACCCGTCGTGTCGGAAACCCGCACGGCGAGCGGGAGAAGGCGGACCGCGTGCCGCCGGGGCCGGGCTCGGTTGGAGCCGGCCTCGTCGAGCGCATCGGCCAGGGCCGCGGTGGTCGGATAACGCCGGTCCCGCTGCGGCGCCGGCGCGCGCAGCACGACCCCGTCGACCTCCCGAGCACGCGATCGCCTTGGCAAGCGCCAGATCGGGGCCACGCACCGTTCCGAAGGGGACGTTCGACGGTTTCCGGTCTCGATGCAGAACTCCCGCGTCGTGCAGGTCATCGGCCGCCTGCGCGATGCGCAGCGCGTCGCGTAAGCACATCGGCCCGGCAGCGAGCCGCTCGGCGAGCGGCCGTCCGGCAGTTCGCCGGAATCGTGGACGCGGACGAGACGCTCCGGGTCGGCCCGGCGCAGCATCTGGACCTCATGAGGCGATGGTCTCGCGAGGTGGCTTTCGAGTTCCCCGGCGGACCCGCGGATCGCCGGCTCGCGCATCGACTTCCTGGAAAGGCCGGCGGCACGGCGGCCCGATCCGGTCGGGGCGTTGCATGCCGCGGGATCTGTGCCGTCTCCGCTACGCGTAGGTCGCGGCCCATCTCGGGGGAGGGGGGATCCACCGGGCGCGGCAGGACGTGCGGGACTATTCGGCGCCGGCCGGTTGAAGGGCGGCCCGCAGGAAGTCGAGCTGCGGGGTTAGCATGTCGGCGTCCGGGGCCATGTGGCTGGCGCCGGGCAGCGGCAGCACCGTGTGCGGGCGGCCCGCCGCGAACAGGGCCGCCGACAGGCGCATCGTGTGCACCGGGTAGACGTTGTCGTCGAGCAGGCCGTGGATCAGCATCAGCGGGCGGGACAGCTTCGGGGCGTCGTCGATCACCGACGAGCGCTGGTAGGGGCCCACGTCGACCCGGGGGTCGCCCAGGAAACGTTCCTGCCAGTGCGTGTCGTAGAGCAGGTGGTCGGTCACCGGGGCGCCGGCCACCGCCGCGTGGAAGACGTCCGGGCGGCGGAGCACGGCCAGCGCGGCCAGATAACCCCCGGCCGACCAGCCGCGGATGCCGACCCGGCCCAGGTCGATCTGCGGGTACGCCGCGGCGACCGCCTGCAGCGCCTCGATCTGGTCTTCGAGCAGGGCGTCGGAGCGGTTGAGGTAGATCTCGCGTTCCCACGCCGGGCCCCGGCCGGGAGTGCCGCGCCCGTCGGCCACGATCACCGCGAAGCCCTGGTCGGCGAACCACTGCGACGCCCAGTAGAAGTCACGGTCGGCCATTGCCCGTTGCGCCGCCGGGCCGCCGTACGGGTCCATCAGCACCGGCAGCGGCTCGCCCCGCCAGCCGGTCGGGAACAGCACCGCGGTGCGCAGTTCGCGCCGGCCGGCCCTCATCAGGGTCACCTCCGGCCGGACCGGTGACTCCGCGGCCAGCGACGTCACCGGATATACCTCATCGCCGTGGACCGTGACCGAGTGCCCGGACAACGTCGACGAGCTGATCACGGTCAGCCCGGCCGACCGTCGGCCGCCGTGCCGCCCGGGCTCCCGGGTGAGCTGCACCGGCCCGGCGCCGGGTGACCAGATGAACAGGTGTTCCTCGGTCGGCTCCCGCGACCCGGCGAACAGCACCGTGTCGCCGTCGACGCCCAGCACCGCACCGACCTGCAGCCCGCCCGGGGTGACCGGTGTGCCGTCCACGGTCAGGCGGCGGGTCTGGTCGTCGTCGACCGTCCACACCAGGGAGCCGTCGGTGAGGTGGGTCGGTACGCCGGGGACGATCTGGGTCCACGCCGGATCGGTGACCCGGGCGATCTCGGTGGTCGCTCCGGTGGCGGCCACCACCGCGAGCACCCGCAACTCGTGCTGGGCCCGGTCCTGCACGACGATGAACAGGCCGTGGGTGTCCCACAGCACCTCGACCAGATATTCGAACGCCTCCCGGTCCCACAGCACCTCGACCCGGCTGCCGTCGACGCCGACGACCCAGAGCGACACGTCGGCGTTGTCGGTGCCGGCCGGCGGGTAGCGCCGGGACATCGGCGGCATCTCGGGGTGGCTCGGGTCGGCCAGGTGCCAGGTCTGGACGGGCGAGTTGTCGACCCGCGCCACCGCGAGCCGGTCGCTGTCCGGCGACCACCAGTAGCCGTAGTGCCGGCCCATCGACTCGGCGGCGACGTGCTCGGCCAGGCCGTAGGTGACGTCGGGGCCGGTCGACCCGGCCAGCTCACGGTCGTCCTGCCCGTCGGTGCCGACGATCCGGAGAGAGCCTTCCGAGACGTACGCCACGGCCGAGCCGTCGGGGCTGATCGCGGCGTGCGAGAGCGGCGTCCGCGCGGGCACCGACGTCACCTCGCCGGTGCCCATGTGCAGGACCCGGAGGCCTTCGCCGATCGTGCACGCGACGACGCGTACCTCGTCATCGGTGCTGTAATCGACGATGCCGGAGCTTCGGTCCCGGGCCCTCTCCCGGCGGATGCGTTCCTGCGCGGACGGCGCCGCAGGCGCCGGAGCCGCCGGAGCCGCCGGAGCCGCCACCGGATCGACCAGCAGGCGTTCCTCCCCGCTGCCGACCTCGAGGCTCCACAGCAGGCGCACCGGATCGTGGCCGCCCCGGCTGCGCAGGAAGAGCACGCGCCGGCCGTCGGGGCTGATCGTGAAGCGGACCGGGCGGCCGAGTCGGAAGCTCTGGGTGTCCGAGAGCAGGCGCGGGAACGACATGCGCCTCAGTCTTGCTCAGAAACGGGAGTTGCGGGGCCCGGCCCGGCGCAGGATTTCGCGGTAGGCCGCCGGGTGGACGATCGGGACCTGATAGCGGCGGGCCTTCTCGGCGTTGCCGGTCCGTGCCTCGGGGTCGGCGGTCACCAGCAGGCGCGTCTTGCGGGTGACCGCGTTGCCGACGACCAGCCCGGCGTCGCGGGCCTCGCTGAGCCAGCGATCCCTCGACGGGGTGAGCATGCCGGCGAAGACGACGCTGTCGCCCGGACGGAGCCGCCACGACTCGCCCGGATCCGTCGAGACCTGATCGATGGCCGCGTCGACGCACTCGTCGGTCAGCCCCAGCAGATGGGCGATCTCGGTCAGGTCGGCGCGGGCGGCGCCATGCGGGTCGAGGTCGCGGCCGATCGCCGCGAGGTCGGCCAGATATCGGCGGTGAAGGACTTCGATGTCGGGCACGCCCAGGTGGCGCGCCACGGCGCGGAGTTCGCCGTGGTCGAGGTGGGTGCGGCGGGCCAGCAGGGCGCGGTCGAGCAGTTCGAGGTACGCGTCGGCAGCCGGCTCGGCGGCCCGGGGCAACCGCTCGACCAGTCGCGTCCGGAGGGTTCGCGCCTGCTCGGTCGCCGTGCAGCCACCCGGGGCTTCCGCACGGCCGGGCGGAAGGTCGGGCCAGCGCGCGACGGCCGCCTCGTCGAGGATCGGCAGCCAGGGCGGCGGCGCGCCGGTCGTACGCAAATAGACCGCAAGCAGGTCGGTGGCCGCGAGGGCGTCCGGCAGTGCGCCGGTGACCCGGTGGGGCGACAGCCCCGCCGCGATCCGGCAGGCATCGAGCCCGCGGCCGGCGGCGGGCAGGAAATATCGGGCCAGCCGCATCGTGCACAGACCGTCGAGCGGCGCGGTCACACCGAGCCGCCCGAACTCGTCGGCCAGCGCCAGCCCGCGCGCCGCCAGGTTGTGCGCCACCACCGTCCGGCCCTTCAGGAGCGACACCAGGTGGCCGGCGAGCGCGGCGAAGTCCTCCGCCACCGGCCGGCACCACTCGTCGATCACCCGGCCGAGCCGGTCCGCCCGCACCACCGCGATCTCGGCGACCCCGAGCCCTGCCCCGGCCGTCACCAGGTCGACCACCGCGTACATCCTGCCCCCACGATCTTCCGGGAGCTGACGTTAACAACCTTCCCATCCGAGAAAACTCCGGTACGCGTCCATACCGCGCGACGCTCAGCCGACCTTTTCCGGACGACACGCCGATGGTCAGACAGTTGCGCCGAGGCCCGCGAGTATGCCCTGGTAGGCGACCGGATGGACGATCGGCACCCCGTACTGCCTCGCCTTCTTGGCCTTACCGGACATCGAGTCGGGGTCGGCGGCGATCAGCAGGCGGGTCTTGGTGGTGACGTTGTCACCGACGGTGAGGCCCGCGGCGACCGCCTCCCGCTGCCAGTCCTCGCGGGGCGGGCTCGTCGCGCCCGTGAAAACGACCAGGTCACCGACGTGGAGCTGCCATCGGTCGCGAGCCGGTGCGGGCGCCGCGAGGGCCTCGTCGACCGCCGCGGTGGACAGACCGAGCAGGACGGCGACGCCGTCAAGATCGTGACGCTCCGCGGCCGTGACGACGCCGTCCTCCAGGGCGACCGCCGCGAGCCCGGCCAGGTAGCCGCGGTGCAGGTGCTCGACGTCGGCCCGGGGACAGGTCGAACCGATGGCGACCGCGATCAGGTCGTCCGCCTCGGACGCCGAGATGTGCCGGTCGACGAGAGCCCCCTCGAGCAGGCGAGGTAGGAGTCGCCGCGCGGGTCGGCCGACCGCGGCAGCCGGTCGACGAGCCGGGTCAGGAAGTGCGGCTCGCGCTCCCCGGGCCGACGACGCGACACGGGACCGGAACCGGCGGCGGGCAGCGGCGGCCAGGCCTCGTCCACCGGGGCCGGCCAGGGCGGCGGATCACCCGCCGCCCGCCGATGCAGGGCGAGCAGGTCGGCGGCGGCCCGGGCGTCGTGCAGCGCGGAGTGCGCCCGGTGCGGTGGCAGCCCGGCCGCGGCCCGGCAGGCCGCCAGGCTACGGCCGGCCGCCGGCAGGAAATGCCGGGCCAGGCGCGTCGAGCCGCACCACCGCGACCTCCACGACGCGTTCGTGCCAACTCGTGCGTAACCCGGTCGTCTCCAGGTCGATCACCGCGTACATGCGCCTACCGCCCGTACGCCGCGCGGAGCCCGGCCAGCCAGCGGGGCGGCAGCGGCTGGGCGTCGCCGGACGATCGCAGGTGCACGCGGCGGTAGCGGACCTGCTCGTGGACCACCCAAAGCTCGATGGCGGTGCGCACCGCGCCCGCGACGGCCAGGGCGCTCGCGGCGACCGGGGAGGCCGCCGGGCGGCGCACGGTGAGCAGCGACCGGGCCCGGCCGGGCGGCGGGACCTCGGACGCCCGGTCCAAGTCGGTGATCTTCGCCCTGCGGGTGGCCCGGAAGGCGTCGTGGGCCTCGGCGTAGCGCTGCCGGTGCTCGCGGATCTCGTCCAGAAGGTCGTCGATGAACAGGACCGGGGTATCCGGACCGACCTTCTCGTCGCCGGCCCAGGCGACCGTCGCGCAGCCGCGCAGGCCACGGTACACGTCGGCGAGGCTTGGCAGATCCGGGTCGCCGGCCCGGGGTACGACCCAGGCGCCGATCGCGGTGCCGAAGGCGTCGAGACGCCGGACGGCGGTGGCGTCGGCGTCCTCGGCGAGCACGGCGTGCCCGCGTACGCCCGGGATGGTGGCCGCGGCGACCGTGAGGTCGTCCGGCTAATCCACCTTGGGCTGGGCCGGCTGACGCTGGGCCGGCTGACGCTGGGCCGGCTGACCCTGGGCCGGCTGACGCTGGGCCGGCTGACGCTGGGCCGGCTGACGCTGGGCCGGCTGACGCTGGGCGGGGATGAAGGGCATGGCCACCGCGGCCGGCGGCTGGATGGCGGTCACCGTCGCGAAGCCCTCGCCGAGGAGGTCGACATCGCTGCCGGGCGCGCTGGCCCTGCTCCGCTCGAGGCCCGGCTCGAAGCTGTCCGACGTGGGCGCGGCAATGACCAGCTCGACCTGGCCGAACGGCGCCAGCGTGGCCGTGCGCAGCCCGGCCACCGGCACCCGGCCGGGCACGTTGAGGTTGAGCACCGTGCCCGGAGGCGCCGCCACCACCTCGTCGAACAGGCCGGCCGCGACCTCGGCCGCCGCCCGCCAGGGCAGTTCGCCGTCCGGCGGCTCGGACAGGTCGCCGCCCGGCAGCAGTACGTCGAGTGAGACGGCCAGGCCGCGGAGGCCGCCGTTCGCCGCGGTCAGCACCGCGCCGACCGTGCCCGAGTGCAGGATGCCGAGGCCCACGTTGGCGCCCCGGTTGATGCCGGACAGCACCACGTCGGGCGGCTCACCGAAGGCACCCCGGGCCGCGAGCCCGACGATCGAGGCGGGTGTGGCGTCGACCGCGAGCCCGGCGTCGGTGCGGCGCACGGACGTGTGCTCGAGGCGGAGCGCGGCGCTCATGCCGCTCATCTCCCGCGCCGGTGCGGCCACCACCACGTCGAAGCCGTGCCGGCGGGCGGCGCCGGCCAGCGCGGCCAGCCCGGGAGCGGCGATGCCGTCGTCGTTGGTGATCAGGACCCTGGTCATGCGGCCATCGCCGGCGGGACTCGATCAGCCGGCACCGGCCGGCCGAAGCGACAGCCCGGAACCAGCTCGAAGCGGCCCACGGCCGGCCTCTCGGCGGTCGGCCGGCCCTCGGCCATGCCGGCGACCGCGGTGGCCCGCTCCGGCATCCGCACCTCCGCTGGGTCTCGGCGCCGCCAGCCTACGACAGCCGGGGAGACGACCACGACCTCACCGACCGAGAATTCACCTGACCCAGGAAGATGGGATTGGTCAGGGACCCGCCCGATGCGGTAGGCCGCTGCCTGCCGCGCCTGGTCGGTGAAGCGCAGACCGCCGGTCAGGTGAAGTCGGGGATCGGGCCGCGCGACGTGTCGGCCCGGCCCTTGGGCTCCTCCCACTCCTCCTGCCGCCCGAGGACGGTCATGTCGAGGACCCCGTAGGCGCCGCCCATCTGCTCGGTGCCGCGGGCGAACGTCGAATAGGTGTGGAAGACGTCGTCGCCGTCGCGGAGGAAGCAGCTCATGCCGGGCTGTTCCATCGGCTCGTCGAGCGCCCAGCCCTGACCGGCCGCCCGCAGCTCGTCCGGGCCGCGGTAGTTGAACATCACCGGGGTGACGCCGGCGTCCAGGCTGACCTGGAAGTCGTAGTTGAACTCCGACCCGTAGGACGAGTACAGCGGGATCGTCCACCCGCGCTTGGCCCGATAGGCCTCCAGCTTGGCGAGCGGGGCGCGCGCCACCACCGCGTACGTCGTGGAACGGGCACGCAGGTGCCGCAACAGTCCGTCGGAAAGCTCGTCGACCGCGGCCGTGCAGCTGCCGCAGCCGTCCTCCCAGCCCGGGTCGAACATGAAGTGCTGCACCACCAGCTGGCGCTGCCCGTCGAAGAGGTCGCGCAGCCCGGCCGGGCCGTCCGGGCCGTCGAACCGGTAGTCCTTCTCGATCCGGACCATCGGCAGCAGGCGGCGCCGGGTGTTCAGTGCGTCCTTGGCCCGCACGGCCTCCTTCTCGCTGGTCAGCAGCTCCCTGCGGGCGGCCAGCCAGTCTTCGCGCGAAACGATTTCCGGAAGTGTCATGTGAGTGCAGACCGGCTCCGGGCCGTCAAGTCATCGGTCCCTAAGGGTTTTTCCGGATGGTTTCTCGGTGCGGCCGCCGAAGAGGATCGGCCCATGACCCGACGCTGGCGGCAGCTCACCGTGTGGCTCCACGTGCTGACCTCGGTCGGCTGGATGGCCCAGGCGATGTCCCTGTGCGTGCTGCTCTCGATCGGTTCCGGCGCGGCCACCGCCATGGCTCAGGCCCTCGACGGCCGCCTGGTCGGCCCGATGGCCGACGCCTCGGTCTTCACCGGCGTCATGCTGGGCGCGGCCACGGCGTGGGGCATCTTCCGCAACTGGTGGGTGTTCACCAAGTTCGCGATCTCGATGGTCCAGTTCGTGCTCGCCATCTTCGTGCTGTCCCCCGCCCTCGACGCGGCGACGACATCCGGTCCCGGCCCGGCGCAGATCGTCGGCAGCGGCCTGATGGCGTCCGCGATCGCCTTCCAGGGCTGGCTGTCGATCGCCAAACCGTGGGGCCGCATCGGCCCGCGCCGCCCGCTCCCGGGCACCGCCCCGGCCTGGGTCTTCGCCGCGACCGTACTCGGCGGCCTGGCCGACCTGGCGCTGGCCCTGGTCATCGGTCACCCGATGCCGCTGCTCTCGCTGATCCTGCTGATCGCCGGCCTGAGCCGCCGCCCGCACTGGACACGGGGCCCCGGCCGGCTGCAGGTGAGCCGCGCGGAATCGTAGCGACCGCTGCTGTGCCGGCCGAACGGGCCGGAGCACTCGAGTGTGGAGTGGCCTACGTCGCCGGCGACGACTGGTCGCTACGCTCCGGCGCCCCTGAGCGACGTCCCGTCCAGGATCAGCCGCTCCTCGGTGCCCGGGCCCAGGTGCACCTCGATCTCGTCGCCGTGGCCGGCCCGCACGCGGTGGCGCCCTGGGGGCAGGGCCAGCGACAGGCTCCTGCCGGCGGCCAGGCGTCCCCGCGAGACGTCGTCGACGACGATCTCGTGGGGGCGCAGCCGGGCCGCCCACGAGCCGGCGGGGCGGGTCACGGTCAGCGTCGCGATGACGGTCATCCCGCGATCGTCGCACCCCCGGCCGTTACTCGCAGCCGCTACCATCCGTCCGCATGGCCCTCATCCATCAGGCGACGCTGACCCCGACCAAGCTCGAACTGCTGGAGGCGTGGCTGCCGACCCGCTCCTGGTACCCGGGCGCCGTCGCGGCCGGCCTCGAACGCGTCGGGGCGGCCCGGTTCGACGACCCGGCTGATGCGGTCGGCGTGGAGATCTTTCTGGTCCGGACGCCGGAGGGGCCACTCACCCAGGTGCCGATGACCTACCGCGCCGCACCGCTCGACGGCGCCGGGGAGTGGCTGATCGGCACCACCGAGCACTCGACGCTCGGCGCCCGCTGGGTCTACGACGCCGTCGCCGATCCGGTCTTCGTCGCCACCACGGCCGAGGCCATCCGCACCGGCGGTCACCAGGCGACGGAATATTTTCAGACGCCCGGCGGACCGCTCGTCGCGCGGGAACCCCTGATGACCATGCTCGGCTCCGGCACCCAGGCGAAAGGCAGCGTCGCCGAGATCATCCGCGTCGACGACGGTGACCCGGCGGTCATCCTGACCAACGTGGGCGAGCTCTCGGTGTCCCGCTTTCCGCTGGCCACGCCGCCCGACGCGACGCTCACGCTCACCGGGACCTGGCCGGGCGGCTCGGTCACCCTCGCCGTGCTGAGCTGAGGGCGTACGGTCGGACCGACCCGAACCGTAAGGAGGCCGCCATGCCCGAGTCCCGCCCGCCGTTTCCGCCTTTCGACGAGGCGAGCGCCCGCCAGAAGGTGCAGGCGGCCGAAGATGCCTGGAACACTCGCGACCCGCACCGGGTGAGCCTGGCCTACACGCCCGATTCGGTGTGGCGCAATCGCGACCAGTTCGTCACCGGCCGCGACGAGATCGTCAAGTTCCTCACCGCGAAATGGGAGCGGGAACTCGACTATGTGCTGCGCAAGAGCCTGTGGTCGGTCAGCGGCAATCGCATCGCGGTCCGCTTCCAGTACGAATCGCACGACGCGAGCGGCCAGTGGTTCCGCAGCTACGGCAACGAGCTGTGGGAATTCGACGAGAACGGCCTGATGCGCCGCCGCGAGGCCTCGATCAACGACGTGCCGATCAGCGAGTCGGAGCGGCGCCTGTCCGGCCCCGTTCCGGGCCGGAGGACGACATTCCGCTGCAATGATCACGGCCGCCGATAGGCCCGGATCGACGGAAGGGCCCGGCCGGTGAAATCGAACTGGGTCAGATTGTCGTTCGACGCTTCCGCGCCCGGTTCCCAGCCCACACCGGGAACCCATTCCGGTTCCCAGGCCAGAAAACCAAGTCCGCCCCCGCCGGGTGCTTTCGCCAGCACTTCCCGTACGCCGTGGAAGAAGGCGGCCTGCCCGTCCGGTGTCGCCGGGAAGCGCGCGGCGTCGGGCAGTACCGTGCCCGGCCCGACGATGTTGCCCCGCCCGTCGCCGTCCTCGAACGTCCACGGATAGGCGATCTCCGCCAGCAGCACCGGTTTCCGATAGCGCTCGACCGCATCGTTCGTATTGGCCGCCAGGTCGGCGATCGACCCGTGCCACATCGGATAGTAGGACTGCCCGATGATGTCGAACGGCACGTCGTGGGCGACGATGTGGTCGAAGAACCAGCGGGTGTCGCCCATCAGCCCGCCCTTGTCGATGTGCAGCATGATCCGCGCGTCGCACTCCTCGCGGGCCCCGCCGATCGCCGCCTTGAGCAGCTGGGTGAACGCCTCCCACCGCTGGGTGCCGTCCGGCGGGTAGAGCTGCCCGACCGGCCAGAGGATCCCGTTGGTGATCTCGTTGCCGATCTGCAGGATGTCGACCGGCGTGCCCTGGGCCGCGAAGTCACGCACCAGCCGCCGCGTGTACTGCCGGATCTTCGCCGTGAGGCCGGCCAGATCAACCGGCCAGCCGGCCGGGATCGGCTGCTTGCCCGGGTCGGCCCAGAAGTCGCTGTAGTGCGGGTCGAGGACGATCTTCAGGCCGGCCCGCTTCGCTCGCCGCGCCAGCCCGAGCGCCCTTCTTTCGTCGCTGTAACCGGCCGGCGGGTTGACCCAGACCCGCAGCCGCATCGCGTTCGCGCCCTGCTCGGCGAGGATCCGCTCGGCCGGCTCGACCCGCCCGCCGAGGTCCCGGTACTTCACCCCGGCCTCTTCCAGCTGAGGCAGGAACGACAGGTCGGCGCCGCGCACCGACAGCGCCCGCCGCGCGTGCCGCGGCACCGGAAGAATCGGCCCGGCGGCAAGCGCGAGCCCACCGCCCAGAACCCCACGCCGACTGATCCCGGCCATCGACAACCTCCAACGGAAAGCGCTTGCCTCCAAGCTGTCGCGCCGGCCCGCCGCTGTCAACCTCGGCCCGGTGCGGCAACGCCCGGTCCATGTCGTCGACCGGAACCCAGACGGTTGCCACTGACTCGGCCACTCCCTACCTCGGAAGACTCCCGGGTACCCGGGTTCCGGACCGGAAAACGCGACCTTTGCGCTCCTCGGACGGAGTCGGCAGACTCGGGCCTCATGGGGATCCCGCCCGCGCTCACGTTGTCGCCCTTCACCGAGGACCTGCTGCCGGCCGTGCGTCCCTGGTTCCACCACCCGGAGGTCCGGCGGTGGCTGGGCGGCCCGGAGTGGCCGGAGCGGGAGCTGCGTCTGCTGGGCTCGGGCATCGGGGAAATGTTCCGGGGACGCCGGGTGGTCCGCACCCATTCGTGGGTGGCGTTCGACGCGGCCGGCGACCCGGTGGCCAAGGTCGGTGGGGACGTCTTCGACCGCTGGTGCCGATATGCCGAAACCCCGCACGGGCCGGTCATCGACGCGGTGGAACCCGGCCCGGCCATGGGGCTGGGCTACGTGGTCGACCCGCGACGATGGCGGCAAGGTTTCGGGCTCGCCGCACTGCTCGCTCTGATCAACGCTCCCGCGGTGGCCGACGTCGCCCTGTTCGCCGCCGGCATCGACCCGGGCAACGTCGCCAGCGCACGATGCGCCTCCGCGGCCGGCTTCACCCCCACCTCCGCGACGCCGGACTGGGAAGACACGATCTACTACGTCCGGCGGCGCGGCTACGAACCGTCGTGACCCGGTCGGCCGCTGGTGCCCTCGCGGAGGTTGGCCGAGCGGTCCGGGAGGCTGTGCCAGGTGTGCCAGAGGGCGGCGTAGGCACCGCCGGCCGCGACCAGCTCGTCGTGGGTGCCCAGTTCGATGATGCGGCCGTCGTCCATCACCGCGACCCGGTCGGCGTCGTGGGCGGTCTGCAGGCGGTGGGCGATCGCGATGACCGTCCGGGAGTGGAGCACCGCCGCCAGCGCCCGCTCGGCCGTACGGGCCGTCGTCGGGTCGAGCAGGGCCGTCGCCTCGTCGAGGATCACCGTGTGCGGGTCGGCCAGCATGACCCGGGCCAGGGCGAGTTGCTGGGCCTGGGCGCCGTTCAGCGGGTCGGCGCCCAGGTCACGGTCCAGATCGGAGGCCCAGTCCGCGCCCACCTCGGCCAGCGCGGCCCGAAGAGCGACGTCCTGGTGCGGGCTCATCAGGTTGGCCCGCAGCGAGTCGCGGAAGACGTGGTGTTCCTGGGTCACCAGCACCACCTGTTGACGCAGCCGGTCCGGCGGCAGGTCGGCGACCGGCACCCCGCCCACGGTCACCGAGCCGCGGCGGGGGCGGTCGACCCCGGCGAGCAGACGCCCCAACGTGGACTTCCCGGCCCCGGACAACCCTACGATCGCCAGCCGCTCTCCCGGCCGCACCGACAGCGAGACCCCGCGCAGCACGTCCGACCCGTCGTCATAGGAGTAGTGCACGTCCTGCACCACGATGCGGTCGCCGGAGGGTTCCCCGGGGTCGGGCGCGGCGACGAAAGGCACCACCGCCAGCCCCTCGACCCGGGCGAAGGACGCTCCGCTGCTCTGCAGCTGCTCGACCCAGATCATGATCGAGTCGAGGGGGCCGGCGATCTGGCGCAGGTAGAAGACGGCTGCCACCACCGAGCCCAGCGACAGCAGCCCGCGCAGGTGCAGGATGCCCCCGACGAAGAGCGCGACGACCACCGGTACGCCGTACGCGATCTCGGCGACCGGGAAGAGGACGTTGCGCAGGAAGAGGGTCCACAACCGGGTCTTGCGGCTGTCGGCGACGGCGGTCTCGCCGGAGGCGAGCCGGCGGGCCTGCAGGCCGAGGGCCTCGATGGTGCGGGCACCGCTGACCGTGGCCCCCAACTCCTCGGCGACCACCGAGTTGGCCGCGCCCTCGGCCAGGTAGCCGTCGCGGGCCCGGGCCAGGTACCAGCGCAGGACGAAGTAGATCAGCGAGAGCGTGGCGACCCCGATGCCGCCGGCCAGCGGCGAGACCACGACGACCGCGACGGCCAGGAAGGTCACCTGCAGGACCGCGATGAAGACCGTCGGCACCGCTTCGGCGACCGTCTCGGCGACCGTGCCGATGTCGCCGGTGCCGCGGGCGCCCAGGTCTCCGGCCGGCACCCGTTCGGCGACCGCGGCCGGCAGGGCGAGGGTGCGTTCGACGAAGGTTTCCCGGATGCGCGCGGCCGTCCGTTCGCCGAAGCGGTGCCCGGCCAGCAGGGCGTAGCGGGCCAGCAGGATCTGGGCGGCGGTGCAGGCGAGGATGGCGACGGCGTAGCGGTCGATCGGTGCGTTGCGGTGGCCGATGCCGTCGACGATGCGGCCCAGCAGCCACGGCGCGGCCAGGCCGGCCAGGGTGGCGAGCACGTTGAGCGCGATCACGGTGCCGACGGCGCGGCGGTCGGCGGCGAGCAGCCGGACGGCGGCCCGGCGGACCTGGGCGCGGCCGGCGACGGGGAGTGCGGTCATTGGCGTGAGACCAGTGCTCGGTAGTCGGGCACCTCGGCCAGCAGCGACCGGTGGGTGCCGGTGGCGACCACCCGGCCGTCGCGCAGGAAGTGCACCACGTCGGCCTGGTCGAGCAGGGCCGGCGACGTGGTGACGATCAGGGTGCCGCGGCCTCGGCGGGCCTTGCTGAGCCGTTCCGCGATGGCGGCTTCGGTGTGGGCATCGACCGCCGAGGTCGGCTCGACGGCCAGGAGCATCTCCGGCTCCCGATAGAGAGCGCGCGCCAGCCGTACGCGCTGACGTTGCCCCCCGGAGAGGTTGCGCCCGTCGGCTTCGACCCGCCCGCTGATGTCGTTGGCGACCGCGATGTTGAGCGCCGCCTCGATCCGGTCGGGGTCGACCGTGCCGCGCCCGGCGACCACTTCGGCCAGCGTGCCCGCGAACAGGTGCGCGTCGTCGTCGGCGACCAGGATGCGTTCGCGCACCTCACCTCGCTCGATCTCGTCGAGGCGGATGCCGCCCCAGGTCGCGCCGGTCTCCCCGTACCGTCCGAGACGGTCCACGATCGGCGCCGCACCGGAGCCGGCGAGCACCGTGAGCAGGCCCGGCTCGACCGTGACACCGGAGAACGGGTCGTAGAGCTTGGCCGGGCCGCCGGGCGGCGGGGTGAGCCCGGCGACCGGTTCGGGTTCCACATTGAGCAGTGCCGTGACCCGGCGGGCGGCCACCACCGCCTGGATGATCTGCTGGCCCGAGGAGATGAAGATCTCGACCGGTACGACCAGGATCGCCGCGTAGCCGTAGACCGCCGCGAGTTCGCCGATCGTGATGTCGCCGCGCGCGGCGAGGTGCGCGCCGAGCCACGTGACCAGGGCTAGAAAGAGTGCGGGCAGGCCGGTGGCGAGCGCCTCGATCCAGCTGGCGGCCGACGCCACCCGGTAGCCCTCGGTAACGAGGCCGCGCGAGCCGGCCCGGTAGCGGGCCAGGTGGGCGTCCTTGCCGCCGAGCCCGTTGAGCAGGCGCAGCCCGCCGACGATGTCGAGCAGGCGGGCCGCGAGGCGGCCGGCCTGGTTGCGGTAGCGGGCGCCGGCCCGGTGCAGCGAACCGAGCAGCGGCCCGATCGCCAGGCCGACGACCGGCACGCCGGCCAGCACCGTCACCGCGAGCAGCGGTGAGACGCGCAGCAGCAGAACGGCCACCACGGCGTACCCGACGACGGCGCCGACGCCGGGCCCGGTGACCGTGAGCCCCCGGGCGATGATCCAGACGTCGCCGACGCCGATCGTCACCACCTCGCCGGCGGTGAGCCGGCGCGGAAGCGCCGCGCCGAGGTCGATGGCGTGCCCGAGGACGACGCGGATCGTACGGTAACCCGCGTCCATCCTGATCTGGGTCATCGTGCGGTGCCGGGCCATCCCGAGGAACGCGCCGACCGCCGTCAGCGCGAGCAGGACGGCCGACCAGGCGGCGAGGACGCCGTAGTGGTTTTCGCTCAGTCCGTGATCGATGGCCTGGCCGATCACCGGTGGCGCGAGGACGAGGCTGAGTGTCGATGCGCTGCCCAGAAGACCACCGGCCGCGACGCGGGGCCACTGGCAGCGGGCCAGCCAGAGCAGGTAGCGCACTGGTCCGCGAGTCAAGCAGCCCCCCTAGATCAGCCTGTTACTCTCCCGACCGTGGGCGAAGCAAAGAGTACGCGAGTCATCGCTGGGCGTAAATTCGATCTTACGCGACGTGTTGCCGTGATGGCGATCGTCAATCGAACTCCCGACTCATTCCACGACAAAGGCCGCACATTCGCCCTCGAGCCGGCAATCGAGTCGGTTCGCGCGGCGGCCTCGGCGGGAGCCGATTGGATCGACATCGGAGGGGTCCCGTTCGCACCCGGGCCGGAGGTCAGTGCCGCCGAGGAGATCGACCGTGTGCTGCCTGTGGTGGAGGCGGCTCGCGATCTCGCCGTCGTTTCGGTCGACACGTTCCGGCCCGAAGTGGCCCGGGCGGTGATCGCCGCGGGAGCCGGGGTCATCAACGACACGTCCGGTTTGCGCGATCCCGCAATGGCCGATGCGATCGCCGGAACGGACGCCCAATTGGTGATCGCCCACAGTCTGGCCGCGCCGCGGACTCTGTGGCCCAGCCCGAAATATGACGACGTCGTCGGTCAAGTAACAGCATTTCTTGAAGAGCGGATTTCCACCGCCCAGGACCGCGGCGTACGCCCGGAGCAGATCATCATCGATCCCGGCCACGACCTGAACAAGAACACCTATCACTCGCTCGAGGTGACCCGCCGCCTCGACGAGATCGCCGCCATCGGCTATCCCCTGCTGGTGGCGGTGAGCAACAAGGACTTCATCGGCGAGACCCTCGACGCACCGCAACAGGAACGGCTGGCCGGCACGCTGGCCAGCGTCGTCTATTGCGTGCTGCACGGCGCCCGCATCGTGCGGGTGCACGACGTGCGGGCGACCGTGGACGCGGTCCGGATGACCGAGGCGATCATGGGCTGGCGGGAACCCGCCTTCACCCGCCACAACATCTAGACCGACATCTAGACCGACGAGGTGCCGCAGCCGGTGCAGAACATCTGGCCGGCGTTGACCTTCGTGCCGCACTGGCCGCAGAACTTCGACGCCTCGGGCGCCGCCGCAAGCGGGGTGCCGCAGTGCTGGCAGTATTTGCCGCCGCCGGTGTCGTTGCTGCACGAGGGGCAGCGGGCGGTCACCGGCTGGCCGTAGACCGTGCCCTGTGTCCAGTCGACCTGCTCGATCTTGTCGCGCAGCTGGTCGACCTGGGCGCGGGCCTGCATGCCGGCAATCTCCTGGTCGAGCTTGGGCGCGCAGTTGACGCAGACACCGCGCTCGCCGTTCCAGCACACCTGGCCGCACACCCACTCGCCGCAGCGGTGGCACTGGTCGAAGTGCGGGCGCATCTCCTCGACCGCGGCGGCCAGCGCCTTGTCCCAGGTCTTGCCGCGGTTACCGTCGCGCATCCACTGGGCGTCCCAGCCCAGCTCGGACGCCTTGCGGCCGATGTCGCCGCCGAGCAGGTCGCCGCCCATCTGCAGGAGGCGCCCGCCGAACCCGGTGACCGAATGCTTGAACGACGACGTGTATCCGTTACCGCAACGTTCGCAGTAGAACTCGAACTGGTAACCCTCGCGGGTGGACCGGTCCTGGTAGTTGTCGGTGAAGCCGATCATGCCGCTCATGCCGCCGTGTTTCTCCTCATCCCCCAGCTCAGGGGCCGAACAGTACCCCGCCTACGCACTCTGCTCGCTGCCCAGGGTGGAGATCAAGTCCCGCATCCAGGGCTGCGGTTGGACCGCCTGGGGACCGACCACGCGCATGGCGCCGAGGCAGGTGAGGAGCATGCCGATGCCGAAGAAGTCTCGGGCCTCCTCGGCCGTGCAGCCGGTCAGTTCCCGGACAGTGTCGTAAAGCTGTCCGAAGCCCCGCCGTACCGGTTCCCCGATCGCCGGGTCGGCGCTCGCGGTGAAGCCGTGCAACAGCAGGGTGATCAGTTCGTGGTCGGCGAGCAGAGCACTGTAGGCCTCGCCGAGACCGGGCAGGGAGGGCTCGGCCGCCCGCCAGATCGCGTCGATCTTGTCGCAGGCCCGGCGTACGGCCGCGATGAACAGCTCCTGCTTGGTGTGGAAGATCCGGATCACGTACGGCTGGCTGACCCCGGCCAGCCGGGCCACCTGATCGGTCGTCGTGCCGGCGTATCCGCCCAGGCTGAACGCGGTGACGGCGGCGTCGATGAGCTGTTCCGAGCGCTCGGCGGCGGTGAGGCGGGTCCGGGTCATGGTTGACAGGTTATCAGTCAATAACTACTGTCGCCCTTGTTAGTTATCAGTGGATAACAACTTCCGGGGAGACTCTCATGACCGCCGCCACGCTCGCACCGCCGCCCGCGGTGAAAGCGAAAACCCGCCCGATGGCCCTGATCCTGGTGGCCATCGGCATCCCGACCTTCATGGTCACGCTCGACAACCTGGTCGTCAGCACCGCCCTGCCGGTGATCCGCACCGACCTCGGCGCGTCGCTCCAGAGCCTCCAGTGGTTCGTGAACGCCTACACACTGCCGTTCGCCGCCTTCCTGCTCACCGCCGCGGCGATCGGCGACCGCATCGGCCGACGCCGGATGTTCCTGGCCGGCCTGGTGGTCTTCACGCTCGCCTCGGCCGCGGCCGGCCTGGCCACCGAGTCGTGGCAGCTCACCGCCGCCCGGGCGATCCAGGGCCTGGGCGGCGCCGCGGTCATGCCACTGGCCCTCACCCTGCTCGCCCAGGCGGTGCCGGAGAACCGCCGGACGGCGGCGGTCGGCATCTGGGGCGGCATCAGCGGGCTCGGCGTCGCGGTCGGCCCGGTGGTCGGCGGCGCGGTCGTGACCGGCCTGGACTGGCACTGGATCTTCTTCCTGAACGTGCCGGTCGGCGTCCTCGCGGTCATCATGGTCGCGACCGTGCTCGGCGAGTCCCGCGGCGCCGCGAAACGGCTCGACCCGCTCGGCCTGGTGCTCTCCTCGGCCGGCACGCTGCTGATCATCTGGGGCGTCGTCGACGGCCCGTCCCACGGCTGGGGCTCGGCCCGCATCCTGTCCATGCTGATCGGCGGCGGCGCCCTGGTGCTGGCGTTCCTGGCCTGGCAGCGGCGCAACTCGACGCCGATGCTGCCGCTCACGCTGTTCCGCTCGCGCGGGTTCAGCCTGGTCAACGTCGTTCAGCTGACGTTCTCGGCGGGCACGTTCGGCGCGGTCTTCCTGCTCTCCCAGTTCTTCCAGGTGGTGCAGTCGACGACCCCGCTCCAGTCCGGCCTGCGCACGCTGCCCTGGACCGCCGCGCCGATGATCGTGGCGCCGCTGGCCGGCATCTTCGGCGACCGGATCGGCAGCCGCAACCTGATCGTGGCCGGCCAGGTGCTGCTCACCGGCGCGATCCTGTGGATGGGCCTGACGACGACCGCCGACGTGCCCTACACCCACCTGATCGGCGCGTTCGTGATGGCCGGCGTCGGTATGGGTCTCACCTTCTCCCCGATCAGCACGCTGGCCCTCAACAGCGTCAACGCCGAGGAGCGGGGCGTCGCGTCGGGCACCAACAACACGATCCGCGAACTCGGGGTGGCGGCCGGCGTGGCCGCGCTCGCGTCGATCTTCTCCTCGTACGGCAGCTTCGCCAGTCACCAGTCGTTCGTCGACGGACTCCGTCCGGCCGTCCTGGTCGGCGCGGCCATCGTAGGGGCCGGCGCGATCGTCGCAGTATTTCTTCCTGGTCGCCGATCTTTGCAGCGATAAGTTCAACTATTGCGTTCCTGTGACGCGGACTGTCACGATGACCGTCGATCCGTCTCCCCCTAACCGGATCGGCAGGAGTCCCCGATGGTCGTCAGTCGACGTACCTTTCTCTCCACCGTGGCCGCCGGCACCGCGGCATCGTTTCTGATCGACGTGTCCCCCGCCCGGGCCGCTTCCGGCCCGGGCGACGTCGTCGGCAAGATCAGCGTCGGTTACCAGGGCTGGTTCGCCTGCCCGGGCGACGGCGCCCCGATCGGCGGCTGGTGGCACTGGAGCCGTGACCGCTCCCAGCCGCCCTCGCCGAGCAACACCACGATCGTTTCCTGGCCGGACGTGCGCGAGTTCGCCCACACCTACCCGACGGCCTACCCCAACCTCGGCAACGGCTCAACCGCGTCGCTCTTCTCGTCCTACGACGCGCAGACCGTCGACACGCATTTCCAGTGGATGCAGACCTACGGCATCGACACCGCCGCGCTGCAGCGCTTCAACCCGGTCGGCGACGAGGGCCCGACCCGCGACGCCATGGCGGTCAAGGTGCGGGCGGCGGCCGAGGCCCACGGGCGGAAGTTCTACCTTATGTACGACGTCAGCGGCTGGTCGGCGATGCAGCAGCAGATCAAGGACGACTGGACGAACAAGATGAAGGCCCACACGGCCAGCTCGTCCTACGCGGTCCAGAACGGCAAACCGGTCGTCTGCATCTGGGGCTTCGGATTCAACGACGACAATCACACCTTCACGCCGGCCGCCTGCCTCGACGTGATCAACTGGTTCAAGAGCCAGGGCTGCTACGTGATCGGCGGCGTCCCCACCTATTGGCGGCAGGGCATCAACGACTCGCGGACCGGCTATCTCGATGTCTACCACGCCTTCAACATGATCTCGCCGTGGATGGTCGGCCGGACCGGCACCATCGACGGGCTCGACCAGTTCTACGCCAATGTCAACACGCCCGACCTGGCCGACTGCGCCGCGCACGGCATCGACTATCAGCCCTGCGTGCTGCCCGGCGATCTGTCCACCGGCGCCCGGGCGCACGGCGACTACTACTGGCGCAGCCTCTACAACATGATCCGGCTCGGTTCGCATGGCCTCTACGTGTCGATGTTCGACGAGTTCAACGAGGGCAACCAGATCGCGAAAACCGCCGAGAGCGCCGCCTTCGTGCCGGCCGGAACCGGGATCCGGGCGCTCGACGAGGACGGGACGGCGTGCTCGTCCGACTATTACCTCCGGATCACCGGCGACGGCGGCAGGATGCTGAAGGGGCAGATCGCTCTCACCGCCACGCGTCCCACCCAGCCGGTCGTGGGTTCCACTCCCCCACCGGCCACCGGTGACCTGGCGGCCGGGCGTCCGGTGAGCGCCAGCTCGTCCAACGGCGCCTATGCCGCGTCGAACGCCGTCGACGGAAATGCCGCCACCTACTGGGAGAGCAGCGGCTCGTTTCCGCAATGGATCCAGGTCGACCTCGGCGCGGCGGCCACGGTCAGCCGTCTCGTACTGCGCCTCCCGTCCGGCTGGGGCGCGCGCACGCAGACCATCACGGTCAGCGGAAGCACCGACGGTTCGTCCTTCGCCACGCTCGCCGGCTCGGCCGGCTACAACTTCGACCCGGGGTCCGGCAACAGCGTCACGGTCACGCTCTCCGGCGGGACGGCCCGCTATCTGCGGCTGAGCTTCGCCGGCAACACCGGCTGGGCGGCCGCCCAGCTGGCCACGATCGAGGCGTACGCGGCGAGCACCGCCCCACCGCCTCCGGCGGGCGACCTGGCCCGCGGCCGGCCGACGTCGGAAAGCAGCCACGTGCAGACGTACGGTTCTCCAAATGTGGTCGACGGCGATGCCGGCAGCTATTGGGAAAGCGCCAACAACGCCTTCCCGCAGTGGGTGCAGGCCGACCTCGGATCGTCGGTGCCGGTCGGCCGGGTGGTGCTCCGGCTGCCCGCCGGATGGGGTGCCCGAAGCCAGACCATTGCGCTCAGCGGAAGCACCAACGGTTCGTCCTTCAGCCCGCTCGCCGCGGCCGCCGCACGCGGTTTCGACCCGGCGAGCGGCAACGCGGTGACGGTCTCCGTCACGGCCGCCTCGGTGCGCTACGTACGGGCCACCTTCACCGCCAACTCCGGCTGGCCCGCCGGTCAGCTGGCGGCGCTCGAGGCGTACGGAAGCTGAAACCGCACGAAAGGCGACCAGCGTGCCCACCGGGGCCTCCGACCCGGCGCACGCCCCGCCCCGGCGGCCGGCCGTTCATCCCCGTCCTCACCGGCCGCCGGGGCACCCTCCGATGAGTCGCCCACTCTCCCGCTCAGAAGTGGCCGTCGTGGGCAGCCTGGCGGCCCCGGTCGCCCGGGCCGGGCGGGACCCAGCCCGCGGCGGCGGCGAGCGCCAGGGAGTTGCTGTGCCGCTGACCCATCGCGGAGGCGTTGCCGTCCGGGCCCCACCCGTTCTTCTCGATCGTCTCGACGATCCACGAGGCGATCGCGCCGACCTCGAGTCGCGGGTGGTGGAGATCCCAGAGGAAGTGGTTGTTCGCGTCGCACATGTAGACGAAGAACTTCAGCCAGCCGGGCCCGACCTCGCCCGTCAGCCCCTCGACCGCCCGGATCGCGGCCAGGCAGGCGTCCACGTAGGCGCTCGCCGGGCCCTCCGAACCGGCGTTCTGGTCGGCCATCACGAAGTCACTGACGAGGTGAAGCTGCCGTGGATCGTCGTTGAAGACGGAGAAGCTGGGGAACGGCTGTCCATCGCGGACCTGGTAGATCCGCATGACATCCGGGTCGTCCCAGATCGAGATGTCGTGTCCGGGCATATCAGGAGCACTTTCCGAACGACGAGCACCGGTGCCTTGCCGGTGGGATGCGGTTGGCGATGGCCTCCTTGCACCACGCGCACTTGTTGCCCGGCCCCCGGTCCTTCTCGCACGCACACGCCATGACTGACTCCTTCTTCGGTCGGAAACGGATGGTGATCTCAGCTGCCCAGGATCCGGTCGACCGCCTCGAGCACCCGGTCGCGCTCCTGGGCGGTGGCCATGATTTCCGGGCGGCTGTCGGCGAAGCGTCGCGCCTGCACATGCCACTCGAGGCGGCCCAGCAGCACGCCGCCGTAGCCGTTGAACTCGATGCAGAACTTGTGGAGCCGGTGATGCTCGACCACGTAGTCCTCGGCCGCGAACGCACGTACCTGGCCGAAGTCGATGAGCCGGTACTTCGGTGACCGGCCGAACAGGTGCCGCTTGCCGAGGCTCTCGAACACTGCCTCGTCGAAGACGCCGATCAGTGTCGTGCCTTCGGTGAGCGCCGCGATCTGGGTCTCGCTGAAACGACCCCACGACAGCGCCCGGAGCCCGGCCGGAGGCAATCCCGCCGCTTCCAGCGCCTCGCCGTAGACGGCCCAGTCGATCTTCTGCGGCTGTTCCCGGCCGGCCGGCCGCAACCGGTGGTACGCGTTACCGAAGTTCGGATGGGACTGGATGTCGGTCACGCTCGGCTCCTCTGTGCGGCGTGGTCGGGACGCCAACGCTAGGTGCCTTCGGACCCCGGTCGCCGCGGCCGGCGCCGACCTCGGACATCTCCGGACGGCCGCGCTGTCCGAGAGATGTCCGAGGAAACCGCCGAACCGCGACGATGCCCGTACGGGCGATGCCGGCCGACCGTCGGATCGATAGGAGTCCGGATCAGCGGGTCATAGAGTCCGTCCTCCGAGCCCGGGAGGACAGAGCGATTGACGTCGACATCGACCCCGCTGGGATCAGCAGCCGCGACGAACTGCGGCTCGCCCTCACGACGCTGCGCCGGAGCGCCGGAGCCACCATTCGCGACATCGCCCGGCGGGCGGACGTGCCCCGGGCGACGGCCGACGACTACCTGAGCGCGCGGCACCTCCCCGGCCTCACCCAGACGGGTCAGTTCCGCGCGCTGCTCCGCGCGTGCGGCGTGCGCGAGCAGTCCGATCTGGACGGCTGGGTGACGGCACTTCAGCGGGTGCGGGCCGATTCCGACGGGCGCCTGGCGCGACGCCGCTCCCGGCAGCCGGCTCCGTACCGCGGTCTGGCGGCGTTCGAGCCTGCCGACGCCGATGTGTTCTTCGGCCGGGACAGCCTCGTGCGGCGCCTGGTCGAACGCGTCGACGAGGTCCGCTCGGGGTCCGGGCTGCTGTTCCTCGTCGGGGCGTCCGGCGCGGGCAAATCGTCGGTCCTTCGAGCGGGGCTGCTGCCGGCTCTGACCGCACCGGCGCGCCTGCTGGTGCCCGGCGCCGACCCGGCGGCCGAGCTCGAGAAGGTCCTGGCCGAGACGCCCGGCGTCCGGGTCCTGGTCGTCGACCAGTTCGAGGAGCTCTACACGCTCGCCGACCCCGCCTCGGCCGGTCGCTTCCTCGACCACCTCACGACGCTGGACCGCGGCACGGTCGTCGTCGCCGGCCTCCGAGCCGACTTCTTCGCCCCGGTGGCCGGCGAGCCCCGGCTGGTCGAGTCGCTGCAGGCCGGGCCGGTGGTGGTGCCACCGCCCACGGACGAGGAGCTGCGGGCCATCATCGTCGGCCCGGCCGCCGGCCGGGGCGTGGCCGTCGAGCAGGCGCTCGCCGACATCCTCGTCGCCGACGCCCGCAGCGGGCAGAACGTGCTTCCCCTGCTCTCCCACGCGCTGCTGGCCGCGTGGGAGGGCCGCGGCGGCGATCGGCTCACCGTCGGCGACTACCAGGCGGCCGGTGGCCTGCGCGGCGCCGTGCAGCAGAGCGCCGAGGCCGCGTACGGCGGCCTGGCGCCGGCACAGCGGGAGCTGGCCCGGCGCATGTTCCTGCGCCTGGTCAACCTCGACGAGGGCGTGGTCACGACCAAGCGCCGCATCGACCGCAGCGAACTGCCGGGCGGCGACGAGCCGGGCGACGAGGCACGGGTGATCGAGGCGTTCGTCGGGCACCGGCTCGTCACGGTCGACGAGCGGCACGTGGAGATCAGCCACGAAGCCCTGCTGATCGCCTGGCCGCGGATGGCCGAGTGGGTGGCCGCGGACCACGCCGGCCTGCTGACCCACCAGCGTCTGACCCGCGCCGCCAACGACTGGACGGACCACGGCAACGACTCCCACCGGCTGTTCCGCGGCACCCAGCTGGCCGGCACCGAGGAATGGGCCGCCGACCCGGACCACCGGGCCGCGATGAACCGGCGCGAACGCGCGTTCCTGGCCGCGGCGGTCGCCGCGCGCGCCGCCGAGCAGCGGGCCGCCCGCCGGCGGGTACGCCTCCTGGCCGGCCTGGCCTGCGGTCTCGTCGCGGCGCTGGTGGCGACCGCCGTCTCGGCCACGCGCGCGGTCCGTGACGAGCACTCGGCCGAGCGGGCGCGCGACGACGCGCTGTCCCGTCAGGTGGCCATCGAGTCGTCGCGGGCGATCGTCGCCGATCCGGCGCTCGCCGAGCAGCTGGCGCTCGCCGCGTACCGGATCTCGCCCACCCCCGACGCCGGATCGGCCCTGCTGGACGCCACCGCGGCCGGTGTCGTCAACCGGCGGGCCGGCACCTACGGGCCGACCGCGATGCGGCTCTCCCCGGGCGGCGACGTCCTAGCCGTGAGCGATGCGCGCACCGGCGACGTCGTGCTCTACCGCCAGGCCGGTGGCATCGTCGGCGACCGGCTGGGCGTGATCGCGGCCGACGCCGCCACCGACGCCACCGACGCCGCCGCCACCGCCACCGACGCCGCCGCCACCGACCAGGTGTTCGCGCTGGCCTTCGCCGCGGACGGACGCACGCTGGCGGTCGGCGGCACGGCCGGGCGGGTCCGGCTGTTCGACGTCTCGGACCCGGCCCGGGCCCGGCCGCTACCTGCGCCGGCCGGTTCCGGTGGCGCGGTCGAGGCGCTGGCCTTCAGCGCCGACGGCTCGGCCCTGGTCGCCGGCGGCGCCGAGCCGGCGTTGCGCGCGTGGAAGCGGGACGGCACCGGCTGGCGGCCGGCGGCGGTCTCCGGCGGCGACGAGGTCGTCCAGGCGGTCGCGTTCAGCCCGGACGGCCGGACGCTGGTCACCGGCGGAACCGACGGAACGCTCCGCCGGCGGCCGGCGGCGACACCGGGCGCGCCGACACCGGGCGCACCCACCGAGCTCGCCCTCGGCACCTCGACCATCACCACGGTGGCCTTCGCGCCCGGCCGCTCCGGCCTGGTCGTCGGCGCGAAGGACGGCACGGCCGAGCTCGTCGGGGACCACGACCGGATAACCCGGTTGGACACCGGGTTCACCTCGTGGGTCAACGCGGCCGCGTACTCGGCCGACGGGAAGGTGCTGGCGATCGGCGGGTCGAACGGCACCGTGGCGCTGTTCGACGCGGCCACCGCCACCCGCCTGGACACCGTCGCCGGTTCGAGCCCGATCACCGGTCTGGCCTGGGCCGCCAACGGCCAGGCACTGCTCGCGGCGACGTCCGACGGCACCGTGCGCGGCTTCCCGATGGCCCGGCGATCGATCACCGCGGGAGGCGGGGCGATCTTCTCGGTCGGCTACGACGGGAGCGGCCGGCGGCTCGCGTTCGCCTCGAACGGCGCTTCCGCCGGCCTGATCGTCCGCACGGCCGGCACCCAGGCGAGACAGTCCCTGCCCGCCTCCTTCGGAAAGCCCGAGGGCACCAGCGCGGTCTCCCCCGACGGCACGCTCCTGGTGACCGGCAACGCGTCCGGCAAGGTCGCCCTGGTCGGTGCCGGCGTCTCGACCGTCCTGACCGGCGCCACGCAGATGATCGAGTCGCTCGCCTTCAGCCCCGACGGCCGGGTCGTGGCGGCGGCCTCCGACGACGGACACGTCCACCTCTGGGACGTACGCGATCCCGCCGCGCCGCGTTCGCTGCCCGCCCTCGACTCCGGCGGGCTGGCGGCGTCGGTGGCGTTCAGTCACGACGGAAAGCTGCTGGCCGCCGCCGGCGTGGACCGGCGCGTCCATCTGTGGGACGTCGGCGACCCGGCGCACGCGCGGCTGCTCGCCACGCCCGGCGGGTTCGACAACTACGCCTGGTCGGTGGCCTTCAGCCACGACTCGAAGACGCTCGCCGCCGGTGGCGCCGACGACACGATCCGGCTGTGGGACGTGTCGGACCCGTCGGCCCCGCGGGCCCTCGGCCCCCCGCTGCCCGGCCCGACGCACTACATCTTCGGCCTCACCTTCGATCCGGCGGGCACCCGGCTGGCCGCGGCCGGCGGCGACGGGTCGGTGTGGATCTGGCGGCTGACGGGCGGCACCGCGACGTCCGCCACCGAACTGCACGCCGCCGACTACGGCGGTTCCACGTACGCGGTCGCCTACAGCCCCGACGGCTCGACCCTGGCGGCCGCCGGCAGCGCGGGCACGGTGACCCTGTTCGACACCGACCCCCGGTCGGCGGCCGCGGCGGTCTGCCGGGACGGCGGCGACCGCCTGACCCGGGCCGAATGGGCCCGATACGTCGCCGCCTCCCCTTTCCGGGACCCCTGCCGATGACCGATTCGTTCGTCGCGCCGGTCGAGTCGATATTCGTGACCGGATCAGCTGACGAAAGGATCAATCATGAGCGCTCGAGAGACCCCGGTGCGGGCCGTCATCGAGTCCGCGTCGCAGGCGTGGGCCGCCGGCGACGCGGACTCGTTCGTCGAGAACTACGCCGATGAGGCGACGGCGATCCTGCCCGGGTTCACGCTGCTCGACCGGGCAACGATCCGTACGGCCATGGCGGCGGCGTTCGCCGGGCCCCTCAAGGGCACCCGGCGCATCCACCGGGTCCAGAGCGTGCGGTTCCTCGACGACACCACCGCGATCGTGATCACCCGCAGTGCCACCGAGCCGCCCGCGGACCAGTCGTCTATCGCGACGTGGGTGGTGTCCGGCCGGTCCGGCCGGTGGCTGGTCGAGGCCTATCACGACTGCCCGGCGTAGGCGGGGGCCAACCGGCCGTAGAGGTCGCTCCAGGGCTGGACCTGGTCGCCCGCCAGGTGGGCGGCCAGCCGGTCGAGGTAGGCGTGCATGCCCGGGATGAAGCCCTGGGCATTGCGGGTGCTCAGGCCGTGGTGGGTGAAGACGAGGACCGTTCCGGGGCCGTCCGCGGTCAGCTCGTAGCGGACCACACCCTCCTCGACGATCCTCTGGTGCCACTCGTGCTCGAACACCGCGCGGCCCCCGGACGGCGGCTGCCAGGTCAGGATGCGGCCCGTCATCTCCTTCGCCGACGGTGCCACGGGCGGCTCGTCGGGCATCATCGTGATCCGTCCGCCGGCGTGCGCTTCGATCGTCGTCGTGCCGAACCAGACCGCTCGCTCGGCCGGGTCGGTGACAGCCGCCCAGACGGCGTCGATCGAGTGCGGCAGTCGCCGCCGGAAGGTCATCGTGGCCTGGTCGCCGCGTACGTCGAGGCGGCCGAGGCGGTCGTCAACGGTCATCGTTACGTCCTTTCCCGTCGAGGTGGTCGGAGATCGCGTCGAGGTGGCGGGCCCAGTACTGCCGGTACCGCGAAAGCCACGCGTCCACCTCGGCCAGGCGGTCGGCGCGAAGTGAGTAGATACGGTGCTGGGCCTGCGTGCGTACCGCCACCAGCCCGACCTCCCGCAACACCCGCAGGTGCCGGGAGACCGCCGGTTGGGTGAGGGCCGGGAACGCCGCCACCAGGTCACCGGCCGGCCGCTCGCCCTCGGTGAGGAGGTCGAGCATGCCGCGGCGGGTCTGGTCGGCCAACGCGACGAAGATGTCCACGGCTTTAACATGACTCAAGGCTCATATAAAAGCAATGTTATGCAGTTCGCGCTTTTATGGAACGCGCCGCGTGGGTAGAGGGGAAGCCATGCCCCACCCTGGACAGATGCTCGGCGATCGATATCGGCTCGACGACCGGATCGCGGCCGGCGGCATGGGCGAGGTCTGGCAGGCCACCGACACGGTGCTCGGACGCGACGTCGCGATCAAGACGCTGAAGGGCGACCGGGCCACCGACCCGAGCTTCCAGAACCGGTTCCAGCACGAGGCCCGCGCGATGGCCGTCCTGCACCACCCCGGCGTGGCCGACGTCTACGACTACGGCGAGACCGGCGACGGCAGCGACGCCTACATCGTGATGGCCCGGGTGCAGGGCGAACCCCTCAACCAGCTGATCGCCTCCCGTGGCCGCCTCACCCCGGTCGAGACCATGTCGATCGTCGCGCAGGCGGCGCGGGCGCTGGAGGCCGCGCATCAGGCCGGCATCGTGCACCGGGACGTGAAGCCCAGCAACCTGATCGTCGAGCCCGACGGGACGGTCGTGCTTGTCGACTTCGGCGTGGCCCGCTCGACCCAGTCGGCCGCGCTGACCGGGGCCAAGGAGGTGGTGGGCACCGCCCTCTACATCGCCCCCGAGCAGGTCTCCAAGCAGACCACCGGGCCACCGGCCGACGTCTATGCCCTGGGTGCGGTCGCCTACCACTGCCTGACCGGCCACCCGCCGTTCCCGGGCAACAATCCCATCGCTGTCGCGATGCAACACCTCAAGGACCCGCCGCCCGCCCTTCCGGGCGACATTCCCGAGCCGGTACGCGTCCTGGTGGCCACCGCCCTCGCCAAGGACCCGGCCCAGCGGTTCTCCTCGGCCGCCGCGATGGCCGACGCCGCCGACGCCGGCCGCCGCCTGCTGGCCGGCCCGCCCGACAGCACCGCCGCCCTGGCCGCCGTCGTCGACCCGGCCCGCGTGGCCACGGCGACCGCCCTCGGCGTCGATCCGGCGCTGCCCCCCGACGACGGACGAGGCTTCGCACGGGGCGTCGCGAACGGCCGCGACCCGGACGCGCGTACGCCCGGAGCCGGCGGCGCGGGCGCATTCGGAGCCGCTGGCGCGGGCGCGTCCGGAGCCGGTGGCTTCGCTGCCGGCGCGGCCACCGAGCCCGTCGCCGGCCCGGCCACCTCGGTGATGCCGGCCCCGCTCGCCGACCCGCCGGCGCCGCCCGGGAAGCACCGCCGCGCGCTCCTGATCGTGGCCGGCATCATGATCGCCCTGCTGGCCGTGCTCGGGATCCTGGCCTTCGCCAACCCGGGTGGCCACGACGACAAGAACACCCCGGCCGTCCCCTCGGCCCCGGTCTCGGTGTCCCCCAGCGCGAAGACCAATCCCGGTGGCGCACCCCAGCACACCGAGACGGGCCGCTCCCACCACACCACCGAGCCCACGAGCGGCCACCCGACCACCACCGCCCCCAAGGGTGGCGGCGGCGACGAAACCACCGAACCGACCGGGAAGCCCAGCCACACCCCGTCGTCGGCCACCACTACCAAGCAGACCCCGACCACCCCGCCGGCCACCACCGGCGACGGTCCGCCGGCCACCGGCGCGGCCGGCGGCACGGGCGCGGGCGGCGGCACACCGACCGCCGACGTGGTCGCCGTCGCCACGCCGGAAGGCTGAGTTGCGCAGGTCAGCCCACGCGGATCCAGACGTCGTCGAGGCTGCCGTGGAACTGGTCGTTGTTGGCGCCCACACCCTTGCCGCCGAGGCTGAACGGCTGGGTCGACGCCACCGCCAGCGCGGCCGGGATCGCGATGCTCGACTGCATCTGGTCGTCGACGTAGACGGCGAGGGTCGGACCGGTCCGGCGGCACTCCACCGAATGCCACCTACCGTCGGCGATCGAGGCCCGGCTGCGGGCCAGGTAGAGCGTGGTGGCCGTCTTGTCGCTCATGCCGCAACTCGGCTTGCCGGAGACGCCGTCGACCTGCAGCTTGTACTGGCCGCCGCCGGTCGAGTAGCCCTTCTGCAGCACGTTCTCGCCGCTCGAGGTCTCGGCCGTGCCGAGCAGGATGCCGGCGCCGTAGGCGAGCGGCCCGGAGCCCGGGTTCAGGTCGGGCGTGTCGACGGCCTGCAGCACGAGCCTCGGGCAGGTGGTGCCGGTGCACTTCGGCGGGAAAGTCAGCGCATGTCCGGCGCCGTGCGGGCTCATCGCGATCTTGCCGCCGTTGCGGACGACGGCCCGCAGCAGGTGGCCGTGGCCCGAGCCGTCGTCGAACGTGCCGTCGGCGATCGTCGAGTCGAAGTTGTAGGAGGCCACATAGGGCGACGCGGGCGAGCTCTCCATCAGCGCGGACCGGTCGAACGCGGCGTACCGCTTGCGGGTGCTGGTGCCGATGCGGGTGAAGTCGCCGCCCGCCGCGACCGCACGCGATACCGGGTCGGCGGCCAGGACCCGGGTGCCCACCACGCCGTTGGCCTGCGGCGCCCAGTCGAGCAGGTTGCCCTCCTGGTCGATCGCGGCGAGTTTGCCGCGCGGCACCGAGCCGTCGGTGCACAGACCCTTCATGCCGTTGCTGGTCGTCGTGCACGCCTTGTCGAAGTGCCCGCCGACGTAGACGGTCCCGTCCACGGCGGCGACCGCCTGGGCGTCGCCGTCGAAGACGCGGGTCCAGCGCAGCGCCCCGGCCGGCGAATAGGCGACCGCCCGTCCGCCCTGGCCGCCGAGGGCGGCATAGACGCCGGCCTGATCGGTGGCCAGGCCGAAGACCTGCGACACCGGCTTCGGCAGGAAGGTCTTGTCCAGTACGCCGGTGGCCGGGTCGACCGCGCTGAGCCGCAACGTCGAACTGACCCGGTTGGTCCGGTGGAAGCTGCCGCCCAGATAGACCCGGCCGGGCGCATAGGCGAGGGCGTTCACCGTGTCGTCGGTGGTCGGTGCCCACGCATCGAGGGCGCCGGTGCTCAGCGTGAAGGCCGCCACGTTGGCCCGGCGTGTCCCGTCGACCGAGGTGATCCGGCCGCCGAGGTAGAGCCGTCCGGAGCCGGCGACCAGCGCGTTCGGCTGCCCGAGGACGGTGTGCCGCATCGGGGTCACGGTGCCGTAGGTGGCGTCGATGCCGGCGACCGCGTCGCGCGTGAGCCCGCTGATCGTGTTGAAGTCGCCGGCCGCGTAGACCGTGTTCCCGGCGACCGCGAGGGCCCGCACGTTGTCGTCGGCGGCCGGCTTCCAGTCGAGCAGCGCGCCACTGCGGGCGTCGAACGCGGCCAGGTGGGCGCGGGCGAAGTTCTTGCCGTTGACGACGGCGCCGGTGAAGTTGCCTCCGACGTAGACCGTGCTGCCCCGGTAGGCGATCGCGTACACCGGGCCGTTGAACGAGGGCGAGGTCGCCGGGTCGGGCGAGACCACCTCGGCGAGCGCGGCCCCACCGGCCGCGACCACGATCGTCGCGACGCCGACGATCAAGGTCCGGCGCGCGACCGCCTTGGCACTTTTACGAGTGTTGAGCACATTGTCGGCTAACGCCCGGACGGCACGGAGGACGCGGTCCCGGGCGCAGAACGTGCGGTCCGGAGAAACCTCGGTACGCTCCGGGCGTACGGAAATCGAAGAGGGAGAATCCCATGCCGCAGCGTCGCCTCGCCGGCCTGACCCTCGCGGTGGCCGCCGTGGCGGCCCTGGCCGCCTGCGAGATCAAGATCGACCCGTCGTCGGTGCCGGCGCCGTTCAGTCAGGCCCCGGTGCCGTCCGCCTCGACCGGCCAACCGGCCTACGTCTGCACCACGGTCTATCAGATCCTGACCTCGGGCGCGGCCCGGCTGACCGGCTCGGTCGGCGGAAAGTCGGCGAAGGACCACCAGGCCACCCAGGCCACGCTGGCCGACATGGCGACCCGCATCTCGGCCGAGGGCACCAGGACCACCGACCCAAGCCTGCGGCAGGCGATCGGCGACATCGCGGCCGAGCTGACGACGGCCTCCCGGGAGCCCGACCCGAGCTCCTACGTCAACGGCGGGTTCACCGACATCGCGCACAAGCTCGACGGCCGGTGCGACTGACCACTCGCTAGGGTTGTCCCATGATCGTTCGACCCGTACGCGTCGGGCTGCAGTTGCAGCCGCAGCACATGGAGTACTCGACCATTCGCGACACCGTCGCCGAGGCTGAGGAGCTCGGCGTCGACCTGCTGTACAACTGGGATCACTTCTATCCGCTCTACGGTGAGCCGGACGGATTGCACTTCGAGTGCTGGAGCATGCTCGCCGCCTGGGCCGAGCAGACCTCCCGGGTCGAGATCGGCGCGCTCGTCGCCTGCAACAGCTACCGCAACCCCGACCTGCTGGCCGACATGGCCCGCACGATCGACCACATCAGCGGCGGCCGGCTGATCCTCGGCATCGGCGCCGGATGGTTCCAGCGCGACTACGACGAGTACGGCTACGAGTTCGGCACCCCGGGCACCCGCCTCGACGCGCTGGCCGAGGCCCTGCCCCGCATCGAGGCCCGCCTGGGCAAGCTCAACCCGCCGCCGACCCGGAAGATCCCGGTGATGATCGGCGGCGGCGGCGAGAAGAAGACGCTGCGGATGGTCGCCAAGCACGCCGACATCTGGAACACGCTGGCCAAGGGCGACGACCTGATCCGCAAGATCGACGTGCTCAAGGGGCACTGCGAGACCGTCGGCCGCGACGTTTCGGAGATCGAGATCTCGGTCGGCATCGGCGACGCGCTGCCGGCCGAGAACGCCGAGGCCTACTACGACCTCGGCGTCCGTCAGTTCATCGCCAGCCAGGGCGGCCCAAAGCCGGACCTCGGCCCGCTGCGTGAGTGGCTGGCCTGGCGGGACTCGAAGAACTAGACCGGGACTAGACCACCAGGCTCAACAGCATCACGCAGCCGAAACCGACGATCGAAATGATCGTCTCCATGATCGACCAGGTCTTGATGGTCTGGCCCACGGTCATCCCGAAGTACTCCTTGACCAGCCAGAACCCGGCGTCGTTGACGTGCGAGAAGAACAACGAGCCGCACCCGATCGCGAGCGCGAGCAGCGCCACGGTCGGGTGATCGAGGGTGGTCGCCAGCGGCGCGACGATGCCGGCCGCGGTGATCGTGGCCACGGTCGCCGAGCCGGTCGCGACCCGGATGCCGACCGCCACCAGGAAGCCCAGCAGCAGCGCGTTGATGTTGGCGTCCTTCGCCGCGTCGGCGACCACGTTGCCGACGCCGGCGTCGACCAGCACCTGCTTGAACCCGCCGCCCGCGGCGACGATCAGCAGGATTCCGGCGATCGGCGGCAGCGAGCCGCCGATCACCGCCGAGGTGCCGCGGCGGTCGAATCCGGCGCGCTTCCCGAGGGTCCACATCGCCAGGAGTACGCCGAGGAGCAGAGCAACCGGCGGATTCCCGAGGACGTCGAGCGCCGACCGGACGCCATTGCCCTTGTCGAGGGTCAGTTCGGCGATGCCCCGGGCCAGCATGAGCACGATCGGCAGCAGGACCGTCAGGACCGCCGGCCAGACGCCCGGGTTCCGTCCCTCGATCTCCGCCTCTTCGTCCTTCTCCTTCTGCAGCGGCGGCGGCACCGGAACCGGCACCCGCTTCGAGATGAAGTTGCCGAACACCGGGCCGGCGATGATCACGGTCGGGATCGCGCAGATCAGGCCGAAGATCAGGGTCAGGCCGAGGTCCGCGTGCAGGCTCGCGATCGCGACCAGCGGACCCGGGTGCGGCGGCACGAGGCCGTGCAGCACGCTCAGCCCGGCCAGCGCCGGGATGCCGATGCGGAGCAGCCCGACGTCCGTACGCCGGGCCACCAGCAGCACGATCGGCACCAGCAGCACGACGCCGACCTCGAAGAACAGCGGCAGGCCGATCAGCGCCGCCACCCCGGCCATCGCCCACGGCAGGGCGGCGCCACCGACCCCGTTGACGATCCGGCGGACGATGCTGTCGGCGCCGCCCGACTGGGCCAGCAGCGCGCCGATCATCGAGCCGAGGGCGATCAGCAGGCCGACGCTGCCCACCGTGCTGCCGAGCCCGGTGGTGAACGAGGTGACGATGTTGCCCGGCCCGACGCCGGCGACCAGGCCGAGCACCGCCGAGCCCAGGATCAGGGCGAGGAACGGATGCCATTTGGCCCAGGCGATGAGCAGGATGACCACCGCGATACCGAGCACCGCGGCGAGGATGAGTTGTCCGGATCCAGCGTTGGTCAGAGCCTCCGCGGCCAAGGTCGACATGCGGCGGCGGTACCCGACTTCGCCGATTTTCAACCTTCGATTTTCACCGGACCGCGGAGAGGTTGCTCTTGACCGCGCGGGTGAGGTCGTCGGCGATGATCTCGGCCTGCCCGTCGGCGACACCGTTCAGCGCGATTTCGGCGACGATCGCCGGGTCGGTCTTCTGGTCGGCCGGGATGTGTGCGGCCATGTCGGTGTCCATGTAGCCGACGTGCAGGGCGGAGACGGCGATGCCTTTCGGGGCGAGCTCATCGCGTACGGCGTCGGTCTGCCCCCAGGCCGCCGCCTTGGCGGCCGAGTAGGCACCGATCGATCCCGGGTGGGCCCAGGACAGGACGGACAGCACGTTGAGGACCGCGCCCCCGCCGTTGCCCTCGATGACCGGCGCGAACGCGCGGGTGACCAGGAGCGTCCCGAAGTAGTGGGTGTCCATCTCGAGCCGGATCCGGTCGAGGTCCCCGGCGATCAGGGTCTGCCCGGTCGACGAGCCGGCGTTGTTGATGAGGAAGGTCGCGTCGGGAGCGGCCTTGGCCGCGCGCTCGATCGAGGCCGGGTCGGTGACGTCGAGCTGCAGCGGGATAGCGCCCGGCAGGTCGATCGACTCGGGGTTGCGGGCCGCGGCGTACACCTTGGCGCCCCGGGCCCGCAGTTGCTGGGCGAATTGGCGGCCGAGACCGCGGTTGGCACCGGTGACGACGACTACGGAGTTCGTGATGTCCATGCAGGTTAGATTAGGTACGTCATCTAATCTGCGCAAGGTAATAGATGACATAGACCATCTAAGCTAAGCTGGGTTGCCATGGGACGGGTATCGCAGGCACAGGCGCAGGAAAACCGGCGCACCGTGGTCCGCACCGCCGGCCGGCTCTTCCGCGAGCGCGGCATCGACGCGGTGAGCGTGGCCGACGTGATGGCCGCCGCCGGCCTCACCCACGGCGGCTTCTACAAGCAGTTCGAGTCGAAGGACGCGCTGGTCGTCGAGGCGATCGCGCAGGCGTTCGCCGAGCAGGCGGACACCCTGCAGCACTACCGGGACAAGCCCGACCAGGGTGCGGCCCGGTCGTCGTTCATCACCGACTACCTCTCCGCCGAGCACCGCGACGACCCGGGCCCGGGCTGCCCGACGGCCGGCTTCGGCGGCGACCTGGCCCATGCCGACGACGTGACCCCGGCGCGCGAGGCGTACGCGGCGGGCGTCGACCGCTACAGCCGCTGGCTGGGCACCGAGGCCTCGCCCGACCTGGCCGCGGTCAGCATGATGGTCGGCGCGGTGATGCTGGCCCGCGCGACCGCCGGCCTCGACATCTCCGACCGCATCCTCGACGCGGCGCGTGCGGCGCTCACGAAGGCCGTCTAGCGGGTCTCGTCCGGCAGGTTGAGCACGAGGCGGGCGATGTCCCGGTAGAGATCGTCGGCGGTGCGGCCGGCGGTGAAGTACTCGGTGATCGCGCGGGTCGCCACCGGGAAGCGGGCCCGCAGCGCGTCGACGTCGATGTCCGGCTCCTCGGGGACCGTGCCCTGCTCCTCGAGAACCCATCCGAAGGTGTAGCGCTCGCCGGCGAGCACGAGCAGCCGGGCATGGTGCAGATCGATGCCGTGGCCGACGAGCGTGGCCATGGCCAGTTCGGAGAAGTCACCGCGGCGCATCGAGTAGCGGGCACCGGCGACGATCCGCGCGCCGTCGCGATGCCGCAGCAGCGCCGCCCGCAACTGACCGAGGGCGGCGAGCAGCCACTCCCGGCCGTCGCCGCCGGACCCCGGAACTCCGGCGATGGCCTCGTCCATGATCGCGTCGGCCAGCGCGTCGAGCAGGGCGGCCTTGTTCTTGACGTGCCAATACAGCGTCGGCGCCTGAACGCCCAGACGGGCGGCGAGCGTGCGCAGGCTCAGCGCGTCCAGTCCGTCGTCGTCGACCAGCCGCATGGCCCCGTTCAGAACCTGTTCGCGATCAAGCGACACTCGACTTCTCCTCTTACGGTGTTAGAGATACGGTACCTCTCTAACACCGTAAGAGGAGGCTGACGTGAAGGCAGCAGTGGTCGACCGGCTGGGCGGGACCCCGCAATATCGGGACGTCGGCGAACCGCCGGTGCACGACGGTGAAGTACGGGTGACCGTGGCCGCGGTCGCCGTGGAGAACGTGGACCGGGCGATCGTGGCCGGCACCCACTACACGGCGGCCGAGTTCCAGTCCGCACTCCCGGCGATTCCCTGTTTCGACGGCATCGGCCACCTCCCGGACGGTTCGCTGGTCGGTTTCGGTGGCCTCAAACCGCCGCAAGGCGCCCTCGCCGAGCACGTGATCGTCCCGGCGACGCACACCGTCCCCATCCCCGACGGGATAGAGCCGCCGACCGCCGCGGCACTGTCGTCGGCCATCAGCGCCATGTGCATGCGGACCGCCGCCGGTCTCACGGCCGGGGAAACAGTGCTGATCCAGGGCGCCACCGGCGTCGCCGGGCGCCTCGCCGTCCAGATCGCGCGATTGCTGGGCGCCGGCCGCATCGTGGCCACCGGCCGCGACCGAGCCGCGCTCGACGAGGTTGCCGCCCTCGGCGCCGACGCGGTCATCGACACCGCGGTCGACGAAGACCGGCTGGTGCGCGCGTTCCGCGAGAACGCGGGCCAGGGGTACGACGTCGTCGTCGACTACCTGTGGGGACGCCCGGCCGAACTGCTCACCCGCGCCCTCGTGCCGGACAGCTTCGCCCTGGCCAAGCCGACCCGGCTGGTGCAGATCGGCGAGTCGGCGGGACCGGCCGTCCGGCTCACCGCCGACGCCCTGCGCACCTCGGGCCTGGAGATCTACGGCGCTGCCCGCAATGCGGCCGCCGCCATGCCCGCCGCCTACCGGCAGGTCGTCGACTGGGTGCGCGACGGCGCGCTGACCATCCCGGTCACCACCATGCCGCTCAGCCTCGTCGCCGAGGCGTGGAACCGCACCGACCTGCGCGGCCGCCGCCTGGTCGTCGTCCCGGGCTGACCCGGTTCAGCGGGCGCCCAGCTCACGGCTGACGAGGCGCAGCGCTTCCTCGTAGCGCTCGTAGTCGGCCACCTCGATGAAGCCGCTCTCGGCCTGCAGAACCGCCATCGCCACCCCGATCAGCGCTCCGGCGACCGCTCGCTGCGCCAGGTCGGGCGTGGCCCGGCCGGCCCGCTCGGCGAGCACCCCGGCGAACATGTCGATCGCGTCGGTCATCTGCTGCATGTAGCGCGATCGCAGCTCGGGCACGTCCTGGAAGAGTCGCTGTCGGCGGCGCTCGGCCGCCATGTCCTCCGGGGTCGCGGTCAGGATGACCGCGCGGATGCCGGCCATCAGGGCGTCGACCGCGGACACCTCCGGCGGTTGGGACCGGATCACGTCGGCGATCAGCGGGTCCCAGTCGTCGGTGATGACCACGGCTTCCTTGGTCGGGAAGTAGCGGAAGAAGGTGCTCGGGGAGACCTCGGCCGCCTCGGCGATCTGCTCGACGGTCGTCGCACCGTATCCCTGCTGCTCGAAGAGGGTCATGGCCGCCTCGCGGATCGCCGCGCGGGTCTTCGCCTTCTTCCGCTCGCGTAGCCCGGCCGGGGGTGAGGAGGTCATAGCCCCGATTCTGCCAGGACCAGGGCGGGCTCCTCGAGAGCCGTCTTCCGGGGCAGGAAGGCGAGGGCCAGGATCACGCCGGCGAGCGCGGCCCCGCCGCCCACGAGCAGGGAGAGGTCCATGCCGTGGACGAAGGCGGCGCGTACACCCGCAAGCAGGCCCGGATCGCTCACGGTGAGCCCGGCCGAGATCCCGTCGCGGGCGGCCGGCGGCGCGGCCGCCGGCAGGTGATCGCGGTAGCCGGAGTTCAACACCGTGCCGAGCACCGCCACGCCGATCGCACCGCCGACCTGCCGCAACGCCTGGAGCACGGCGTTGCCGACCCCGCTGCGGGAAGCGGTAAGCGCGCTCATCGCCACGTCGAGCGCCACCGGCATGGTCAAGCCCAGGCCGACGCCGGTCACGGTGATCCAGACGGCGATGAATCCGTAGCCGCTCGACGCCGTGGTGAACGCGCCGACCAGCGAGGCGGCCGCGATCAGCGCGAGGCCGGCCGTGATCACGAGGCGCGCGCCGACCTTACGGGCGATCCGCTCCCCCAGCCGGGCGCCGACGACCAGGCCCGCGATGACCGGCAGCAGCCGCAGGCCGGAGCCGAACGCGTCGTGGCCGCCGATCGCCGAGAAGAACTGCGGGAGCGAGAACAGCAGGCCGAGCATCGCGAAGCTGGCGATCGTGGCGAGGACGGCGCCCGAGGTGAAGGCGCGGCTCCGGAACAGCGCCAGGTCGATGAGCGGCGCCTTGCTTTTCCGCTGCCACCAGGCAAAGCCCGCGAGCAGGAGCAGCCCGGCGCCGACCGTGGCCAGCGAGCGGGCGTCGCCCCAGCCCCGGTCGCCGGCCTCGATGATGCCGTAGGTCAGCGCCACCAGCCCCGCGGTGGAGGCGACGATGCCGCCGAGGTCGAGCCGGCCGCCCCGCTCGCCGTGCGACTCGGGCAGCCAGGCGGTCAGCGCGATCATGCCGGCCACCACCACCGGGACGTTGATCAGGAAGACCGAGCCCCACCAGAAGTTGTCGAGCAGCCAGCCGCCGAGCAGCGGGCCGAGCGGGATGCCGAGGGCGCTCGCGGTGACCCAGACGCCCATCGCGCGACCGCGTTCCTTCGGCTCGAACAGCACGGTCAGGACGGCCCCGGACATCGGCATGATCACGGCGGCACCGATACCGAGCAGGGCGCGGGCGGCGATCAATTGGCCGGCGTTCTGGGCGTACGCGCAGGCGACCGACGCCAGGCCGAAGATCGCCAGGGCGCCGATCAGCATCTTCTTGCGGCCGGCCCGGTCGCCGAGCATGCCGGCCGGGAGCAGCGCCGCGGCGAGGACGAGCAGGTAGGAGGAGGTGAACCACTGCAGGTCGCCGGTGGACGCGTCGAGGTCCCGGGCCAGGGTCGGCAGCGCGACGCTCAGCACGGTGGTGTCGAGGCCGACCGCCACGGTGCTCAGAGCGAGCGCGGCCAGCGCGTACCAGCGGGATTTGGGAGTAACCATGTTTTGAGAGTAGCTGTCATTTCATAGCAGCTGTCAAGTCCTATAGTGTCAGTGTGATCGACTCGCAGGTGCCCGGCTTCTGGGCCGGCCTCGGCCTCCCCGGCCTCGCCGACGTGCACACCCACTTCCTGCCCGCGCGGATGGAACGCCGGGTCTGGGCCCACTTCGACGAAGCCGGCCCACTGATCGGCCGCAACTGGCCGATCCACTACCGGGACCCGGCGGAGACCCGGGTCAAAACCCTTCAAGACCTGGGCGTACGCATGTTCAGCGCGCTCGCCTACGCACACCGTCCCGAGATGGCCGAGTCACTGAACGAGTGGACGCTCGACTTCGCGTCACGCACACCGGGGTGCCTGCGCAGCGCGACGTTCTTCCCGGAACCCTCGGCCGCCGCGTACGTTGCCGACGCCCTCACGCGCGGCGCCCAGATCTTCAAACTCCACCTGCAGGTGGGCGCCTTCGACCCGCGCGACCCGCTGCTCTCCGGCGTGTGGGACCTGCTCTCGTCCACCGGCCATCCGATCGTCGTGCATGCCGGATCGGGGCCGGTGGCCCGCGGCTTCACCGGCCCGGGGCCGATCGGCGACGTGCTCGCGCGGTTCCCGCGGCTCGCGGTGGTCATCGCACATGCGGGCGCGCCGGAATACACCGGCTTCTTCGACCTGGCTTCCCGCTACGATCGGGTCTGCCTGGACACGACGATGGCGTTCACGGACTTCTTCGAGGAGATGGCCCCGTTCCCGGTCGGGTTGCGGCCCCGGCTGCGCGACCTCGGCCTGGCCGGCAAGGTGCTCCTCGGCAGCGACTTCCCGACCATCCCCTACCCGTACGCCCACCAGCTAGAGGCGCTCGAACGACTCGACCTCGGCGACGACTGGCTGAAGGCCGTGTGCTGGACGAACGCCCACAACCTGATCGCAACCACGCCGCACGGGTGAAGATCCGGGAACTCGAGGCGCGGACGTGCCACGATCATGTACGCCACCGCCCGGTCGCGGAAGGGAGCCGGTCAGATGAAGAAGGTCATCGGCTGGATCGTGCTCATTCTCGTCATCTTCTACATCGGCACCAACCCGGGGCCCGCCGCCGACATCACCCAGGGCATCGGCCACGGCCTCGCCGAGGCGTTCCGCAACATCGGCGTCTTCCTGCGCAACCTCGCCAACTGACCGGTGCATCACTAGCATCGGCCGGTGCCCGATCCCTTGATCGACCCTGAGCCCTTGATCGACATCGCGCGCCGCGAAGGCGTGGACCATCTGACGGCCTACTTCGCGCCCGGCGCCTACACCGGCCAGTGGTTCGAGACGTTCGCAGCCGGCGGCGACCCCCACCGGATCGCCGCGGAGGACCTCTACGCGGTGGAGGCGCTGAGCGTGCAGGTGCCGTTCGCGGTCGGGCGGGAGCTGCTCGAAGGGCAGCTCGGGCGAGACCTCGGTGCGCTCCTCGAGAAGATTCCCACCGGCGCCGAGCTGGGCACCGAGGGCGCTGACGAACTGGTCGCCGACCACGGGCCCGCCTACCAGGCCTGGCATCTGCTGAAAAGCCGGAACGAGCGCGGCGAGAAGACCGGCGTCGGAAGGGTGATCGCCGGCAAACTTCTCGCTCGGAAGCGGCCCAAGCTCATACCCGTCTACGACGCGGTCGTGAGTTGCCAGTTCGGGGAGCCGGATCACGTCTGGCTGAAGCTGCATGCCCAGCTCGCCGACGGCGAACTGCGAACTGCTCTCGCCCGGGCCCGGGCGACCGTCGGCGTGGACGACCAGGTGAGCATCCTGCGCGCCCTCGACGTGATCCTGTGGCGCCGGCACGTGAAGGACCACCGGAAGACCGGGTGCCCAAAGCGCGGTTCTGCACCTCTCTGACACCATCCGGGTCGGCCGAAAGTCTTAGGGTTGGGGGTCGGAACTGGGACCTCGGACCGATGCCGCCGGGCGGGTACCGCGCGAATGCTGGAGGCATGACGACGACGGCGCAGTTGACGAGGGCCGACGCGGTGGTCCTGGAATATCTCGGAGAGCTCTGGTCGCACAGCGAGGGCCTGACGCCGCGCCTCCGGGACGAGCTGATGGTGACCGTGGCGCGCTACATCAACTCCCGCCAGCCGACAACCCGCGACGCGGCCGAGGTGGTGCGGTGGCTGGGCCCGCCGGAGGCGCTGGTGGCGGCCATCCGGCTCGGCCAGCGAGTCTGACCTCAGACCCCGGTCCGAGCCAGTGGGTCCGGCCTCGGACACCGATCCGGGCCAGCGAATCCGACGCCGGACACCTGTCCAGGTCACTGGATCTGACCTCGGAGGCCGTCCAGGCGATCGGGCTTGGCCTCGGACATCGTTTCGGCCGCGGGCCTGACCTCGGCACCGTCCAAGTCAGCGGGCTTGGCCTCGGACACCGTTTCGGCCGCAGGTCTGACGTCGGCACTGTCCAGGTCAGCGAGCTTGGCGCTCCGGCACCATCGTGGATCAGCGGGGCTGACTCAGGATGGCCTCGAGGACGACCGGCCAGAGGGCCTCCGGGGCGTACTCGTGGCCGACCCCCTCGAGCCAGATCAGCTTGGCGCCGGGGATGGCCGCGGCCAGGGCTTCGGCGCTGGCGGGCGTGAAGAAGGGGTCCTGGGTGCCGTGCAGCACCAGGGTGGGCACCTTGAGCTCGCCGAGCCGGTCGCGGTAGGGCGGTCCGGGTTCGGCGATGAAATGGTTGGTCTGGCTGGCCGCCATGTCGTTGGTGCGGTCGAAG
Source organism: Actinoplanes sp. NPDC051343 (assembly GCF_044455125.1). Classification (NCBI taxonomy): domain Bacteria; kingdom Bacillati; phylum Actinomycetota; class Actinomycetes; order Micromonosporales; family Micromonosporaceae; genus Actinoplanes; species Actinoplanes sp. NPDC051343. The sequence continues at coordinate 71,424 of NZ_JBITEL010000017.1, read as the reverse complement.
ACGCGTTCGGCCATGCGGCGCAGCTGGGGCTCCTCCGCGGTGAAGGCACCGCCGATGGAACGGACACTCTCGACGATGTGGTCGACGGTCGCCCGGCGGTCGGTCCAATCCGGTTGTTCCGGCGCCTTCTCCAGCGGCGGCGGGGCCTGCGATGCGGCCGGCGACTGCGAGGGCGACTGCGAGGGCGAAGGCTGCGGCGAGGTGGGGGGTGTGGAGCGGGGGCCGCGGCTTGTTGAGATCAGGGTCAGGGACAGGACGCGGTGCGGGCGGTCCAGCGCGATCCGCTGCGCCAGCATGCCGCCGAGTGACTGGCCGACCAGGTGGGCCCGGTGGATGTGCAGCGCGTCGAGGACGCCCAGCGCGTCGTGGGCCAGGTCCACACCGGAGTAGCCCGGGTCGCCGACCGGGAACGACGTGGTGCGCCCGGTGTCGCGGTGGTCGTATCGGATCACGTAGCGGCCCCCGGCGGCCAGGCGGCGGCAGAACTCGTCGGCCCACCAGTCCATCGAGCAGGCGGCGCCGCCGATCAGCAGGACGGCCGGATCGGAACGCTCGCCGAACGTCGAGGCGCAGACCTCGATGCCGTTGACCGGAAGCATCATCTCGGTGACCACGGCCTCATTGTTGCCGATCACCGGCCGAGGCGGCGCCCCATGAAGTCGAAGGCGGCCGGGATCTGCCGCGACCAGTAGCCCATGTTGTGCCGTCCGTCGGTGAACGAGCCGGCGACGGCGGGCTCCGGCAGCACCTTCCGCAACGCCGTCACGTTGCCGAACAGCGGGTCCTGCCGGCCGCACCACAGCCCGACCGGGGTTCCGCGCAGCAGGCGGGCCGCCTCGAACACGTCGTCGCCGGGGCTGACCGCGGGTGAGAACGCGGCCACCGCCGAGGCCCACGCCGGGAACGCCTCGGCCAGCCCCAGGGCGCCGTACCCGCCCATCGACCAGCCCCACAGCGCCCGCCGGGACACGTCGAAGCCCCGCTGTCTGCACCACAGCGGGATTTCCTCGTGCACCATCCGCTGCGGGTCGTCGCCGCCCGAAGGGCGCCACGACAGGCGGTCGCCGTCGGCGCCGGCCAGGACGAACGGGGGCGTTCCACGGCGTACGGCGTCGGTGAGGAAACGGCCGAAGCCGAGCCCGGGAAAGTCGGCCGGCCGGGCCGTTCCGCCGTGCAGCACCAGGCAGATCGGCAGGCCTTTCCCGTCGCCGTAGCCGGCCGGTACGGCGGTGTAGAAGTCGACAGTTCTACCCCGCATGATCGAGGCGCGCTGCTCGACCCGTTCGTCGCCGGTCGGTGCGGCCGGGATGACCGGGTCGAACCCGGGCTGCCGGTGGCGGTAGCCGGATATCGCGGCCGCGAGGGCGATCGTCCCCGCGCCGACCAGCACTATGCGTCGTCTCACCCTTTTTGCAACGCGAAGTCGGGCTTGGCGGTGACTGGTGGCGCGAGGACGATCAGGCCCACCCCCACGGCGATCATCGCGGTGGCGATCAGTTCCCGGGGGCCGATCGGCTCGCCGAGCAGCCGCGCGCCGAGGAACACCGCCACGACGGGGTTGACGAAGGCGTAGGTGCCGGCGACGCGCGGTGCGACGTGGTCGAGCAGCCAGGCGTACGCGGTGTAGGCGACGATGCTGCCGAACACGATCAGGTAGGCGAGTGCCGTCACGGAGCGTCCGGTCACGTGGATCCGGCCGGGTTCACCGGAGATGAGCGCGAGCACGGTCAGTGCACCGCCGGCCGCCAGCATCTCGATCGCGCTCGCCTGCAGCGCGTGCTCCGGGCGGGGTGCGTGACCGGCGTAGACCGTGCCGAGTCCCCAGCAGGCGGCCCCGGCCAGGGCGACCACGGTCGACAGCAGGCTGCCGCCGCCGGTCGGGCGGGCCAGCACGGCCACCCCGGCGAGGCCGGCGAGCAGGCCGAGCCCGACGGGGAGGCCGATGCGCTCCTGATCGGAGAATCGGCGGCCGACCACGATCCAGAGCGGGATGGTGGCCAGCAGCAGCGCCGTCGTGCCGGACGGCAACTTCTGCTCGGCCCAGGCCGCGCCGCCGGTGCCCGCCGCGGGCAGCAGCAGTCCCTGGATGGCGCCGGCCCGCCAGTGGGCACGGGCCGGCCGGGGCCACCGCCGGGCGACGCAGTAGGCGAACAGCAGCGCGCCGGCGATGAGGAACCGGGCGGCGTTCTCCGTCAGCGGCGGCAGGCCTTCCAATCCGATCTTCTGGGCGAGGTAGGTCGAGCCCCAGACGCCATTTCCGGTACGCCGTCTGCGCCGCCGGCCGGCGGCCGATGCGCACGTCGAGCGGCTTTCAGATCACCCCGACCGACGGCTGGGAGCGCCTGGCCACCGCCGATCTGATCGTGGTGACGGGGGCGAGTCCGCCGGTGCCGCCGCCTCCGCCCGCTCTGATCACGGCGTTGACGGATGCGGCCGAGCGTGGCGCCACCGTGGCGGCGGTCTGCACCGGTGCGTTCGTGCTGGCCGGCACCGGCCTCCTCGACGGGCGGACGGCAACGACCCACTGGGCGTACGCGGCGGAACTCGCCCGCAGGCACCCGGCGGTGAGCGTCGTGCCGGACCTCATCCACGTCGTCGACGGCCCGGTGGCGACCAGCGCCGGTTCCTCGGCCGCGATCGACCTGTGCCTGCACTTGATCCGGCGCGAGTACGGCGCCGAGATCGCCGGCCGCGTCGCGCGTGAACTGGTGGTGCCGGCACACCGCTCGGGCGGGCAGGCGCAGTTCACGCGTACGCCGGAAGCCGAACCCACCGCCTTCGGTGACCTTCTCGAATGGGCGGCCCGGCACCTGGACGCCGATCTCTCGGTCGGCGCTCTCGCCGCCCGGGCCGCGATGTCTCCGCGCAGCTTCGTGCGGCACTTCACCGCCGCGACCGGCGCCACGCCCGGCGCCTGGGTACGCGATCAGCGGGTGCGCCGGGCCGAGGAGTTGCTGGAGTCGGACCGGACGACGATCGCCGCGATCGCCCGGCGCTGCGGTTTCGGCAGTATCGACACGCTACGTCGGCATTTCCGGCGGGCGCGCGGAGTGACCCCGGAGTCCTACCGCACGGCCTTTAGGAGATTTACGGAGAGTGAGACGAGCGGCTAAGATCATCAACTGATCGGCCAGCTCATCACGCACTGTCATATCGCCTACGCTGCTTCCGTGCAGTTGATACATCTCGCAGTAGCCTCAGCCGTAACTCTCAGTATTGCCAGCGTTTCTTACGCTACGTTGAAGCCGAAGGATGTGGAGCAGAAGGCCCGGGTGGTGGCCGCGCAGGCCGACTGCCGCGCGGTCGACGAGGCCATCGTCGCCTACGTCGCGATCAACAACCGGGACCCGAAGTCGGTCGGCGAGCTGAAGAGTCTGGTCAAGGGAGATATCTCGGCCTATCGGATCGTCGACGGCATGGCCGCAGGGCCGGGCTGTTAGCGAACCCAATACCATCCGTGTGAGCAAGACGTACACACACGGGAGTTGACGCGATGGAGACGTTGGAGTTCCAGGCCGAGGCGCGGCAGTTGCTGCAGCTGATGGTCCACTCGATCTACTCGAACAAGGACATCTTCCTGCGCGAGCTGATCTCGAACGCCTCGGACGCCCTGGACAAGCTGCGTCTGGCCACGCTGCAGGACGGCCTCGAGGCGGACACGTCGGATCTGCACATCGAGATCGAGGTGGACACCGAGGCCCGCACGCTGACCGTGCGCGACAACGGCATCGGCATGACCCACGAAGAGGTCGTCGAGCTGATCGGCACGATCGCCAAGTCGGGCACCGCCGAACTGCTGGCCAAACTCAAGGAGGCCAAGGAGAGTCCCGAGCTGATCGGCCAGTTCGGCGTCGGTTTCTACTCGACGTTCATGGTCGCCGACAAGGTCACCCTGGTCACCCGCAAGGCCGGCACCGAGGGCCACGGCACCCGCTGGGAATCGGCCGGCGAGGGCACGTTCACGATCGACGACGCGCCCGACGCGCCGGTCGGCACCAGCGTGACGGTGCACCTGCGGCCGGAGGACACCGAGGACGCGCTCTACGACTACGCCTCCGAGTCCAAGATCCGCGAGATCGTCAAGCGCTACTCGGACTTCATCGCGTTCCCGATAAAGATGGGCGATGACACGCTCAACTCGATGAAGGCGCTCTGGGCCCGCCCGCGCGCCGAGGTGTCGGACGAGGAATACCACCAGTTCTACCGGCACATCAGCCACGACTGGACCGACCCGCTCGAGATCATCAACATGAAGGCCGAGGGCACGTTCGAGTACGAGGCCCTGCTCTTCCTGCCCGCCCGGGCACCCCACGACCTCTTCCAGCGCGACGCGCGTCGCGGGCTCCAGCTGTACGTCAAGCGCGTCTTCATCATGGACGACAGTTCCGAGCTGATCCCCGACTACCTGCGCTTCGTCAAGGGCGTCATCGACGCGGCCGACCTGTCGCTGAACATCTCCCGCGAGATCCTCCAGCAGGACCGCCACATCCAGATGATCCGGCGCCGGCTGGTCAAGAAGGTGCTGTCGACGATCAAGGACCTGCTCTCGTCGGCGCCCGAGAAGTACGAGACGTTCTGGCGCGAGTTCGGCCGGGCGGTCAAGGAGGGCCTGCTCAGCGACCAGGACAACCAGAAGGCCATCCTCGACGTGGCCTCCTTCGCCTCGACCCGGGGCACCGAGCCGACGACGCTGGCCGCCTACGTGGAGCGCATGAAGGAGGGCCAGGAGGAGATCTACTTCCTGACCGGCGAGACCCGCTCCCAGGTCGAGAACTCGCCGCACATGGAGGCGTTCCAGGCTCAGGGCTACGAGGTGCTGATCCTCACCGACCAGGTCGACGAGATCTGGGTCGAGGCGGTGCCCGACTACGACGGCAAGAAGTTCCAGTCGATCTCCCGCGGCGAGGTCGACCTCCCGAAGAAGGACGACGAGCCGGAGAAGCCCGAGGGCGACTTCGCCGACCTGCTGACGTTCCTCAAGGGAGCGCTCGACGACCGGGTCAAGGACGTGCGCCTCTCGCATCGGCTGACCACGTCGGCCGCGTGCCTGGTCAGCGACAGCGACGACATGAGCCCGATGCTCGAGAAGATGTACCGCGCGATGGGCCAGGACGCCCCGCGGATCAAGCGGATCCTCGAGCTCAACCCCGGCCACCCGCTGATCGAGGGCCTTCGTGCTGCGCACGAGGCCGACGCGGAGAACGCCGGGCTGGGCGAAACGGCCGAGCTTCTTTACGGTACGGCGTTGCTGGCCGAGGGCGGCGACCTGGAGGATCCGGCCAAGTTCGCCAAAATCCTGGCCGACCGCCTCGCCCGCACGGTCTGAGGCGCACCGGATTTGAACGATGCGCGGCCCCACCCGCTGACGTGGGGCCGCGCATCGTTGTGCCCGGAAAAACCGGCCGCGGGACGTGCGGGGCCGGCCCCGCATTCTGGGCAGGTGAGGGGAGCGGGTCGAGCCTGTCGGTTCAGGCGGTGAGCGCGCGGACCGCCGACACCAGGGCGGTCAGGGCGATCAGGGACTCGGTGCCGGGCCGCACGTAGCGCATCAGCTCCTGCAGCGCCTGGCGGGCGCGGGCGTCGTGCGGGTCCTGTTCCACGATGGTGAGTTCGCGGCGCGCGGCCGGCGGATCAGCGAATTCGTCGAGCCGGGACCGGACGGCGGTCAACGCGGCGGTCAGCGCGGTGCGCTGACGGAACTGGTCGGCGGTGAGTGGGCGCTCACCGGACACACTGCCGAGGTGCAACGTGGCCTCCCGTAGTAGATCGAGGGGTACGCCGGCGCCCGGGAGCAGGCGCGCGGCGGGTGGCCGGTCGCGAAGTGCGGGGCCGCACATCATGGCCGGACGGTGATCCTGAGAGGACGACAGTAATCTTGATCACACTGCGTCGTCAATGGACTACTCGGCCGATGGTCAGAGCGCGGCCAGCCACGCTCGCGGTCCGCGGTGGACGACGCGTACCCCCGCAACCGCGACCGCCGACGCCAGCGCGACCGGAAAATCCTCGCCTCGGGCCAGGGCGACCGCGAGGGCGCCGTGGAAGGCGTCGCCGGCACCGGCGGTGTCGACCGCCGCGACCTCCGGCACCGTGACCTGGCCCGACTCGCTGCCGGAGAACCAGGTGACCGGGTCCGGCCCGTGCGTCACCGCGACGTGGGGGGCGCCGATCGCGACGGCCAGCGCCGCGTCGGCCGCGCCGGCGCCGGGGTGGCGAAAGGCGGCGGAACACGCCACGACCTCGGCGTGCGGAAAGATTTCCGGGAAGACCGGGCGCCAGCTGCCGGCGTCGACCAGCAGGCGCCGCGCGGCGCGCGCCGCGGCCACCGCGAGCGCGGGATGATGCCCGTCGACCAGGGTCAGGTCGGCGTCGGGCAGGGCATTTCCCGGCACGCGGGCGGCCCGGTCCCCGGCATTGCGGCTCACGACGGTCCGCTCCCCCGTCGACTCACCGACGATCACCGAGGACACCGGCGGAGGGCTCGGATTGCCGGGATCGGTGTCGATCAGCTCGATGCCGCGGTCGCGCAACTCCTCGCGTACGAGAACTCCCAGCGGATGCGAACCCACCACCGTGACCAGGGTGACCTCCGCGCCCAGCGCGGCGGCCGTGACCGCCGCGTTGGCGGCGGGCCCACCGGCCGCGATCGTCAGGTTCGAGGCCTGCGCCTTCTCGTCGGTGCCCGGGATTGACGGCACCGCGTAGACCAGGTCGACGGTCGCCAGCCCGACGCAGAGGATCCGAGTCACCCGGTCATTGTGCGCGGCGCACCGATCTGACGGCCTCCCGGATCGCGGTCGCTCCCGCCGCGGCGAGCGCGGCCGCCCCCAGCACCGTCTTGCCGACCAGGTGCAACTCGGCCGGCACCCGCTCGGTGATCGCCGGCCACTGTCCGGGCTCGACCGGGAACGGGTTCCCCCCGCCCGGCATCCGCAGGATCAGCGCCTTCGCGAAGCGCGGGTCGTCCTTGAGCTGCTCCCGCCGGATGACCGGGAAGCTGCGGACGTGGTCGATCTCGACGGCACCGTCGGTCGTCGCGATCACCTGGCCGAGGCCGGTCACGCCGCCGCCGGGGCCGCTCGCCCACAGCGCGACCTCGTCGCCCACCCCGATCCGGTCGCGATAGCGGCGGATCGGCCAGCGGTTGGCGGGCTGCTCGTGGGCGGGGTTGTACTGGAGGAGCCACATGCACTTCACCCTGGCCGGTCGACCGGGTTTTGCCGGATGAACGCGCGAATATCACGCGGCGGGGAACTCCTCGGCCAGCGCGGCGAACTCGGCGATCAGCGGGTCCCGGCGGGTCGAGTCCCAGGCCAGGCTGACCCGGTTGCGCGGGATGTCGGCGATCCGGGCCCAGACCACGTCGGGCCGCGTGTAGAACCGGGCGGTCGACAGCGGCAGCACGACGACGCCCCGCCCGGCCGCGACGTGCTCCAGCTTCTCCTCGACCGCGTAGGTGGGCGGCGCCGCCGGGGACCGCACCGGCCACTCCGGCACCGCCGCCGGGTCCTGCAGCAGCTGGTCATCGGCCAGCTCGGCGATCTCGATGGTCTCCTTGCCGGCCAGCCGGTGCGCGGCGGGCAGCATCGCCACCCGCGGCTCGCCGAGCAGCGGCCGCAGCGTCAGCCCGCGCTTGTCGACCGGCAGCCGCACGTAGCTCACGTCGACCCGCCCGTCGTGCACCACGTCGGTCTGGTCGTTCCATCCGGTGCGCAGCAGGTCGACGGTGAGGCCGGGATGCCGCTCGCGGATCGCCCGCACGGCGTCGGTGACGATCAGGCCGGGCATGAACCCGACCACGAACCGGTCCGGGCCGCGGGCCGCCCGGGCGACCCGGCGGCGCAGCGCGTCGGCTCGGGCCAGCAGCGGTACGGCGTCGGACAGCAGTTGCCGGCCCGCCCCGGTCAGCTCGGTGGACCGTTTGTCGCGCCGGAACAGCGTCACGTTCAGCTCGGTCTCGAGCGCCCGGATCTGCCGCGACAGCACCGGCTGGGCGATGTGCAGGTCGGCGGCCGCCCGGCCGAAGTGCAGGTGCCGGGCGACGGCCACGAAGTAGCGCAGCTTGCGCAGGTCGACGTCGATACCCTGAGGGTATTACAGACCGCGGAACAGGTCTTGGACGGGCGCCCGCGACCGGGCGCATCGTCGAGTCATGGAAATCAAGGATCAACGCGTGGTCATTCTGGGCGGGACCAGCGGAATCGGGTACGCGACGGCTTCCCTGGCGGCATCGCGGGGCGCATCGGTCACGGTTGTCTCGAGTACGCCGTCGCGGGTCTCCGAAGCAGCCGCCGCTCTCGGCGTCGCCGGCCGGGTGGCCGACCTGCGCTCGGCGCCGGTGTCCCTCTTCGAGGAGATCGGCCCGTTCGACCACCTCGTCTACACCGCCGCCGACCGGCTGTCGCTGACCCGGCTGGAGGACCTGACCCCCGAGGCCGCCCAGGCGTTCTTCGGCCTGCGCTTCTTCGGGGCGCTCGCCGCGGTGAAGGCGGCCCGGCCGTTCCTGCGCCCCGGCGGCTCGATCACCCTGACCAGCGGCACCGCCGCCGACCGGCCCGGCCCCGGCTGGGCCGCCGCGGCCGGTGTCTGCGGCGCGATGGACGCCCTGACCCGGGCGCTGGCGGTCGAGCTGGCGCCGATCCGGGTCAACGCGGTCAAGGCCGGCGTGACGCGGTCCCCGCTGTGGGGCGACGGCGCCGAGGTGGATCAGATGTACGCGACGATCGGCAGGTCGCTGCCGCTGGGCCGGGTGGGCGAGGTCGGCGACGTGGCGTCCGCCTACCTCTACCTGATGACCCAGCCGTACGCCACCGGCACGGTCACGACGATCGACGGCGGTTCCGTCCTGGTCTGATCTCTTAGGTATATTTACTGTCATGGATGGGATGAAGATCAGTCGCCGGGGTCTGCTTTTCGCCGCGGCCGCCAGCGCGTTCCCGATGCCCCGGGCCGTCACCGGCCGCCGCTTCTATGCCGGCAGCTACACCTCATCCGGCGGCCCCGGCATGCTGCTCGGCACCGCGGATCCGGCCACCGGCGCCCTGACCGTGCAGGTCAAAAGCGCCGCGGTCGCCGACCCGTCCTGGCTGGCGCCCGGCCCGAAGGCGCTCTACGCGATCAGCGAATCCAACGGCACCGTCAGCGCCGTCGACCCGTCGACGCTGGCGGTCCGCAACACGGTGTCCACCGGCTCCGGGCCGGCCCACGTGGCCGTCCAGCCGGGCAGCGCGCTGCTGTTCACCTCGCTCTACGACGGCGGCGCCACGGTCACCCACCCGATCGCCGCCGACGGCACGGTCAAGGCGCGCACCGACAGCCGCAAGCAGGGCAGTGGTTCCCACGCCCACCAGGTGGTGGTCGACCCGACCGGCCGATATCTGCTCGCCATGGACCTGGGACGGGACAGCGTGTTCGTCTACACGCTGAACGCGAACCGCCTCACCCTGTCCCGGCAGGTGCAGTTCCCGACCGGCACCGGCCCGCGCCACCTGGCCTTCCACCCCGGCGGCACGCACGCCTACCTGGCCGGCGAGAACGGCAACAACGTCACCGTGTGCTCCTGGCAGAACGGCGTGCTGACCCCCGGCCAGTCACTCCCGGCCTCGGACGCCGCGGTCACCAACTACCCCGGCGAGATCGTCACGTCGCCCGACGGCCGCTTCGTCTACGTGAGCAACCGCGGAGCCAACACCGTGGGCGTCTTCACGACGTCGGCCGACGGCTCCACCCTGACCCCGGTGGCCGCACCGGCCTGCGGCGGCGACTGGCCCCGCAACCTGGCCCTCACCCCGGACGCCGGCTGGCTCTACGTGGCCAACCAGAACTCGGGCACGATCACCTGGCTCCCGGTCTCCCCCACGACCGGCATCCCCGGCGCGGTGGCCGGCAGCCTCCCCGTCCCGGGCGCCGCCCACATCCTGTTCGCCTGACGACCGCCGGCCCGCCCGAAGATCCCGGTCAGCGGCGGGCCAGGCGGCGGGTGCCGCCGGCGCCGGGCTGGGCCGGCAGCTCGTAGTGTGCGAAGACCCGGGGCTCGTCGGCGGCCGCGAGCTCGCCGTCGACGTCAATGCTCGGGGCGTCGCTGACGAGCTTCTTGTCGTAGCGCACGCGCACCGCGTCCGGCATCACGGACGCGCCGCCCAGCGGCACGAAGACGAGGCGGTGCCGGCCGATCATGCCGACCCGGACGGTGGCGAAGGCGGGCTCGTCGGTCGTGGTGTCGACATAGACGGCCTCCAGGTCACCGATCTTGTCGCCGTTGGGGTCGATGACCTTCTGGCCGCGCCAGTCACGCAGGTTCTCAGCGGGGAACATGGGCGTCACATGCCCGCACCGGACCCGCCAAAACCACTACGGTCGCACGATGCCCGCATACGAGACCGCGACCCTCGGCGATCGGACCGTGCACCGGATCGGCTTCGGCGCCAAGCGCCTCGGGCACGACCGGGCGCACGCGATCGCACTGCTGCGCCACGCGGTGGACTCGGGTGTCGACCACATCGACACGGCCGATTTCTATCCCACCCATGCCGGCGCCGAACACCGGGAGCACGACTCCACCGCGCTCGGCTGGGCCAACGAGGCGATCCGGGAGGCGCTCGCGCCCTATCCGGACGAGCTGGTGATCGCGACCAAGGTCGGCCCGACCGCCGCCGGGCTGGCGCGGCCGGATCAGCTGCGAGGGCTGGTCGAGGCCGATCTGCGAGCCCTCGGCCGGGACCGGCTCGACGTGGTCTACCTGCGTCAGTACGGTCTCGAGTCGGTCGCCGAGCACTTCGGCGTCCTCGCGGACCTGCGTCAGGCGGGCCTGATCCGGCACCTGGGCCTTTCCAACGTCCGGCTCCCTCACCTCGCCCAGGCGGAGACGATCGCGCCGGTCGTCGCGGTGCAGAACCGGTACGGGGTCGACTTCGGCCGGGTCAACGACGAGATGCTCGACGTCTGCCGGGCGCGCGGCATCGCGTTCGTGCCGTTCTTCGCGTTGGCCGGCACCGGGCGCGAGCGGGGCGGCGTGCTCGCGAACGACGCCGTGACGGCCTTCGCCCACGCCCACGGGGTGTCCCCGGCCCAGGTGCGGATCGCCTGGACCCTGAGTCGCGGGCCGCACGTGCTCGCCATCCCCGGCACGGGCAGCATGGCCCATCTGACCGAGAACATGCGGACCGGTGCGCTGTCAGGCGTCGAGGAACTGGGCTCGGGGCAGGATGGGTGACATGCGCCTGGTTTCGCTGCTGCCGTCCGCGACCGAGATCGTCTACGCCCTCGGGCTCGGCGACGACCTGGTCGGGGTGACGTTCGAATGTGATGAGCCGCCCTCCGCCCGCCGGGAGAAAACCGTCGTCGTCGGTGGGCGGGACACCAGCGGGATGACGCCCGGCGCGATCGACGACTACGTCAAGGCGCAGATGGCGGCGGGCGAAGACCTTTACACGTTGCACGCGGACGCGCTCGCCGGGCTGCAAGCCGACCTGATCCTCACCCAGGACCTGTGCCGGGTCTGCGCGCTGCCGTCCGGCCAGGTCAGCGACGCTCTCGACTACCTCGGCTGCCGCGCCGACGTGCTGTCGCTCGATCCGTGTTCGCTGGAAGAGGTGCTCGGGACGATCGTTGCGGTCGGGGCGGCTGCCGACGTACGGGAAAGGGCGCTCGACCTCGTCGAAGGGCTCCGCGCGCGACTGGCGCGGGTGGCCGCCCGGGTCGCGGGGGAACGACGGCCGCGAGTGGCGATCCTGGAGTGGGTCGATCCGCCTTTCACCGCCGGGCACTGGGTGCCCGATCTGGTGGTCGCCGCCGGCGGCGAACCGGTGGGCGCGCGCGGCGGGCAACGGTCGGTGCAGACGACGTACGCGGAACTGGCCGCCGCCCGGCCCGACGTCGTGCTGGTTACGCCGTGCGGCTTCCACCTGGACGGGGCGACCGAGCAGGCCCATCGGATCAAACACGAGTTCGCTGGCGCCCAGGTGTGGGCGATCGACGGCGACGGCCTGGTCGTGCGGCCCGGACCCCGCCTGGTCGACGGGGTCGAGGCGATCGCCGCGATGTTGCATCCGTCCAGGACGGACCCGGCGAAAGAGGGTCAGCTGACGAGAGCGGCCTGACCCGGTGCCGACCACCGCACCCGGGCCGCCTCGCGCACCCGCCCGGCCCGGTAGAGCCACCCGGTGTCGCGACCGAACGACCAGGTCAGCGACAGGAAGGCCACGGCCAGGGCGGCGGTCGTCACGGTGTACGGCAGCAGGTGCGCCGTGGCGACCGCGAGCACGACGCCCTGCAGCGCGGCGACGACCTTGCGGGAGAACTTGGGCGGCAGCGCGGCGTTCAGCCAGGGCAGCGCCCACGAGGCGGCGACGAACAGGTAGCGGTAGGCGCCGAGCGCGACCGTCCACCAGCCGAAACGGTCACCGGCGTAGACGCTGAGGACCAGGATCAGGAACGCGTCGATCTCCATGTCGAACCGGGCGCCGAGCGCCGAGGTGCTTCCCGTACGCCGTGCCACCTGTCCGTCCACGCCGTCCAGGGCGAGTGCGACGCCGGCGATGGCGACCAGTGCCGGCGTGCTGACCGGGTGCGAGAACGAGGTCACGACCAGGGCGGTCACCCCGCCGACCAGGATCGCGCGGGCCAGCGTGACGGTGTTGGCCGGGCCGAGTTTCGCCATCGCGGCCCGCTGCAGCCCGGTGGCGAGGAAGGCGAACAGCGCCAGGCCGTAGACCGCACCGCTGAGAAGACCCTCGGGGGTCAGCCCGAGGGTCACGAAGAGGGTGGCGAGCAGCACGACCTGGAGTGCAAGACCGGCCACCGGACCCCGTGAGGGGGTGGTCGTGGTCACTGCGATATTGGGTGTCACCGTGCCTCCAGGTGCAAAATCGGCCGCCGGATATGGTTGCCGCTGTCAGCGCTTTACACGCGCGGAGAACGCGATCGGTTCAGCGGTCTCGTCGGTTGGGGGGATATTCCATGTCGGGTGACGCGTCGGCGTTCTGGCTCGCCGCACCGGGGGTGGGTGAGATCCGTGGAGAACGGGTGCCCGCACCGGCCCGCGACGAGGTGCTGGTGCGCACCCTGCACAGCGGGGTCTCCCGGGGAACCGAGACGCTGGTCTTCACCGGCCGCGTGCCGTCGAGCCAGTGGGCGACCATGCGGGCACCGTTCCAGGAGGGCGACTTCCCGGCCCCGGTCAAATATGGATATCTCAATGTCGGGGTGGTCGAGGACGGCATACCCGACCTGGTCGGCCAGACCGTTTTCTGCCTCTACCCGCATCAGACCCGTTTCGTCGTTCCGGCTTCGGCGGTGACCGTCGTGCCCCCGTCCGTTCCCGCCCACCGGGCCGTGCTGGCCGGGACGGTCGAGACCGCGGTCAACGCACTCTGGGACGGATGCCCGCAAATCGGCGATCGAATCGCCGTGGTCGGGGCGGGCATGGTGGGTGCGTCGGTCGCGGCCGTCGCGGCCGGGCTTCCGGGCGTACGCGTCCAGCTGGTCGACCCCGACCCGTCGCGGGCCGCCCTGGCCGAGGCTCTCGGGGTTTCCTACGCCGCCCCGGCCGACGCCGACGGCGACTGCGACCTGGTCGTTCACGCGTCGGCCACCTCCGAGGGCCTGACCCGCGCGCTGGAGCTGCTCGCGCCGGAGGCCACGGTCGTCGAGCTCAGCTGGTACGGCGACCGGCAGGTCTCGGTGCCGCTGGGTGAGTTCTTCCACTCCCGCCGGCTGACCGTCCGCAGCAGCCAGGTCGGCGGGATCGCCCCGAACCGGCGCCGCACGTACGCCCAGCGCCTGGCCCTGTCGCTGGACCTGCTGCGCGATCCGGTGTTCGACGCACTGATCACCGGGCGGTCACCGTTCGCGTCCCTGCCCGAGGTGATGCCGCGGCTCGCGGACGGTAGCCTTCCGGCCCTCTGCCACGTCATCGACTACCCCGAGGAGTAGCTCTTGTTCAGCGTCACGGTCCGCGACCACATCATGATCGCGCACAGCTTCCGCGGCGAGGTCTTCGGACCGGCCCAGAAGCTGCACGGCGCGACCTTCGTGGTGGACGCCACCTTCCGCCGCCCCTCGCTCGACGACGACAACATCGTGGTGGACATCGGCCTGGCGCTCGAGAAGCTGCACGCGATCTGCGGCGCCCTGAGCTACCGCAACCTCGACGACGAGCCCGACTTCGCGGGCGTCAACACGTCGACGGAATACCTGGCCAAGGTGATCGCCGACCGTCTGGCCGGCGCGGTCGCGGACGGCTCGCTCGGCGCCGGCGCGTCCGGGCTGACCGGCGTCGCGGTGACGCTGCACGAGTCGCACATCGCCTGGGCCTCGTACGAGCGCGATCTGTGAGCTCCCCGCTGTGGGCGGTGCTGCCGGGCGGGATCGACGACCCGGCGGCACCGAGCGGCGGCAACCGGTACGACCGCATCGTGTTGTCCCTGCTCGACCGGGACGTGCACGAGATCGCCGTGGCAGGTTCGTGGCCGTCCCCCGCGCCGCTTGCGCAGGCGGCGCTCGCGCGCGCCCTGGCTGACATTCCCGACAATTCCGATGTGCTGCTCGACGGGCTGGTGGCCTGCGGGGTGCCGTCGCTGCTGGAACCCCACGCCCGGCGGCTACGCCTGATCGTCCTGGTGCACCTGCCGTTGAGCGACGAAACCGGCCTGCCCGCGCCGGAGCGGGACCGGTTGCGCGCGCTCGAACGCCGCACTCTGCACCTGGCCGACACCGTGATCGCGACGTCGTCCCAGGCCGCTGCCACCATCTCCGGGATGCACGACCTGCCGGCGGTGAAGGTAGCCGCCCCGGGAGTCTCGCCGGCCGATCCCGCGACGCCGTCACCGAGCGGCGGCCGGCTGCTCTGCGTCGCCTCGGTGACCCACCGCAAGGGCCAGGACCTGCTGGTTTCCGCACTGCAGGACCACCTGGCCGACCTCGACTGGCGATGCACGTTCGCGGGCGCCCTCGTCGAGCCGGTCCCACACACCGACCCCCGGATCCGCTTCGTCGGCCCGCTGGCCGATGCCGATCTCGACGCCGCCTACGCCGAGGCCGACCTGTTCGTGCTCCCGTCCCGGGCCGAGACTTACGGCATGGTCGTGACCGAGGCCCTCGCCCGCGCCCTGCCGGTCGTGGCGACCGAGGTCGGCGGAGTTCCCGAGGCCCTGGGACTCGCGGCCGACGGCAGCCGGCCGGGCACGCTGATTTCGCCCGGTGATCCGCCGGCTCTGGCGAACGCCCTGCGTGCGTGGCTCACCGACCCCGACCTGCGCAATCGTTGGCGCATTGCGGCACAGGACCGTCGCCGGACCCTCCCGACGTGGGACGAAACCGCCCGCATCTTGACCGAGATCATCCAACTGTGATCAACCCCGCCGGGGCCTCCCCCGGATCTATTCTCGCGGGAATTTGAAGATCACGGGGAACGACTGTGGACAACACGAGCCGGCACGAGACGAAGGAGCCCGCGATGACCGGAGAGTTCAGCGAGACCTGGCTGGGCCTGCGCGAGCCGGCCGACGCCGCGGCCCGTGCGCGGGACCTCGTCGGGCTGCTGCCCGCCGACATCCGCACGATCCGCGACCTCGGCTGCGGCACCGGCTCCCTCGGCCGCTGGCTGGCCCCTCAACTGCCGGTCCCCCAGCACTGGATCATGGCCGACCGGGACCCCGCACTCCTCGAGCACGCCCAGGCCAACATGCCCTTCGACGGCGTCACGGTCACCACCGAACTGAGCGACGTCACCGCGCTGACCGCCGCGGATCTGGCCGGCACCGACCTGGTCACCTGCTCGGCCCTGCTCGACATCCTCACGGCCGACGGCATCGAGTCACTCGTCCGCGCGTGCGCCGACAGCCGGACGCCCGCGCTGTTCACGCTCAGTGTCACCGGCCAGGTCACCCTCGACCCGCCCGACGAGCATGACAAGGTGGTCCAGGACGCGTTCAACGACCACCAGCGGAGAGATCATCAGCTCGGGCCGGACGCGCCGCACGTCGCCCGGGCCGCGTTCGAGCGGGCCGGCGCGACGGTCGTCACCCGTGAGAGCCCGTGGCGGCTCGGCGCAAAAGAGGCACCGCTCACGCTCCAGTGGCTCCGCGGCTGGGTCGGCGCGGCCCAGGAACAGCGCCCTGACCTGCGGCTCGACGCCTACCTCGAGGAGCGGCTGAGCACGACGACGCGGGCCACGGTCGGACACATTGATCTTTTGGCCATCTTCGGCTGAACCCTTTGTGCCCGCCCCGGCGTACTAGGGGATGAAGGGCCGAACGAGGGGACGAACGAAGTGACGCGATCGATCTGGGCTTGGCTGCGCATCCTGGGCGGAGCGGCGATCATCGCCGTGCTGCTGTGGCGGCTCGGCACCGGCGCGTTCCTGGACGGCCTGCGGGTGATCTCGGCGCCGGCTCTCGCCCTCGCGTTCCTGATCGGGGTGACGACGACGGTGTTCAGCGCCTGGCGCTGGTGCCTGGTCGCGCGCGGCATGGGTCTGCGGCTCGGCATCAGGACCGCGGTCGCCGACTACTACAAGGCGCTCTTCCTCAACGCCGCACTTCCCGGCGGTGTCCTCGGCGACGTCGACCGGGCGGTTCAGCACGGTCGCGACGAGGGCGACGTCGGTCGCAGCGTCCGGGCGGTCGTCCTGGAGCGCACCGCCGGCCAGATCGTCCTGCTCGGCGTCGGCGTGACGGTCCTGCTCACGGTCCCCTCGCCGATTCTGAGCGCGTTGACCGAGCACGGCGCCACGGTCGCGGTCGCGGCCGGCGCGGTCGCCCTGGCGGGCGCTCTGGTCTTTCTCGCCTGCCGCCGGTTGCGGCAGGGAGGTTCCAAGCTTGCTTCGGGCGTACGCACGACGCTGTCGGAGATCCGCACGGGTCTGCTCGCCCGGAAGAACTGGCCGGGCATCACGCTCGCCTCGACGGTCGTGCTCGCCGGGCACCTCGCGACGTTCGTGGTGGCTGCCCGGGCGGCCGGCTCGACCACGTCCCTGCTGCGGCTGGCCCCGCTGATGCTGCTGGCGCTGCTGGCCATGTCTCTGCCGGTGAACGTCGGCGGCTGGGGCCCGCGCGAGGCGGTGACGGCGTGGGCGTTCGGCGCGGCCGGGCTCAGCGCCACCCAGGGCCTGACGATCGCGGTGGTCTACGGTCTGTTCGCCTTCGTGGCGGCCCTGCCGGGCGCGATCGTACTGGTGGTCCGGGCCGTTGCGCGGCTGCGGGCGGCGGCGATGGATCGCGCGCTGCAGACCGTACGCACGGTGGCCCCGGTGTCGCCGGCGCCGGTCATGCACGAGGCGGTCCCGGCGGGCCGCGAGCTGGCCCGCACCGGCGCCTAGAGGAGCGCCGGTTCCTTGTCCCTAAGCTGCCACGAACCGATCCGAGAGTGCATAGCGCAGCAGCACCACGTCGCCGATCTGGCGGACGGATGCCAGCACCGCCCGGTGCGTCGGTCCCCAACCGAACTTGCCGTCGCCGACGAAGCGGGGCGCCCGCGAGTCGCCGACGAAGAACGGCGCGACGACCAGTTGCAGCTCGTCGACCAGTCCCGACGTCAGGAACTGGGTGTGCATGGTGCCGCCGCCCTCGACCATCAGGCGGCCCACGCCGCGGCGGGCCAGGTCGGCCACGATCACCGCGACGTCGACCGGATCGCCGCCGTCGGCCACGGTGGCCACCGCTCCGAGGCGGGCCGAGACCGAGGCCACCGCCGGGGTCGGACAGTAGACCAGCTTCTCGACGTCGCCGGCGGCGAAGAACTGCGCCGACGGGTCCAGCGAACCCTGGCTCGTCACGGTCACCTTCAGCGGCGTGGACGCCAGGCCGCGGCCCTCGCGGGCGGCGCGACGGTGCTCGGCGCGTACGAGAAGGCGGGGATTGTCGGCGCGGATCGTCGCGGCACCCACCAGGATCGCGTCGCACGTCGCGCGCACTTCATCGACGCGGTCGAAGTCGGCGTCGTTGGAGAGCAGCAGTCGATCAGGACCGGCGTCGTCCAGGTAGCCATCGATCGACATTCCGCAGCTCAGAAGCGTGTAAGGACGCTCAAGCACTGATGATGCCTCCAGTCGAGCGACGATCGTCACCCAGATCACGAGTTGCGTCCAAGATAATCCGGGCGACGATTACAGGCACATTTGCTGTCTGTGGCGGTGTCGTGACACGGGCTGCCGGTGGGGCGGATCAGCCGGGAACCATAAAGGAGGACCGATGTTGAAAGCCACGGTGAGGCAGCAGGTCACTGTCCCGCTGCGCTTTGCGGACGGATATGCCACCACCGCCCAGGTAATGACCTTCGACGGCCTGGTCGACAAGGAGGAGCACCTCGCGCTCGGTCTCGGCGACTGGCAGCGGGCGCTGAAGAAGTCGGCGGCCGGGGGCCGGGCGCCGCTCGTACGGCCGCACAGCGAGTGCCTGACCGGCGACGTCTTCGGCAGCCAGCGCTGCGACTGCGGCCCCCAGCTGCGCGAGGCCGTGGAGCGGATCGCCGACCAGGGCGGCGTCCTGCTTTATCTCCGCCAGGAGGGCCGCGGCATCGGCCTCTACGCCAAACTGGACGCGTACGCCCTGCAGGACTCGGGGCTCGACACCTACGAGGCGAACGTGGCGCTCGGGCGGGGTGAGGACGAGCGCGACTACGCGGCGGCGGCCCAGATGCTGTCGGCGCTGGGCTGCGACCGCATCCGGCTGCTCAGCAACAATCCGGACAAGGCCGTACAACTCGGGTCGTACGGCATCGACGTCACCCAGCGGGTCCCGACCGGGGTGCACATGTCGTCGGCCAATGTGCGCTACCTGGCCACGAAGGCCTCCCACACAGCTCACACGATCGAGCTACCCCTGGCCGAGTAACGGGGCCGGTCCTTCATCAGGCACCATGAGGTGATGGACGACGTACGGCTGGCGGCGCTGGACCAGGCGCCGGTGATCCTGGCCGTCTGCGAGGGGCCCGACCTTCGGGTGCGGTTCCTCAGCGCGGCCACCCGGGCGGTGCTGCCCGGCCGCCCGTGGCTCGGCCTGCCGATCGGCGAGGTGATCAGCGACCTGGCCGGGCAGCAGATCACCGAGGCCTACTACGAGGTCTTCCGCACCGGCGAGCCGATTCTCGGCCGGGAGTGGCGGGTCCACCTCGACCGGCCGGACGGTTCGGTGCACGAGATGTACGCGAACTTCTCCATCACCCCGTGGCTGGTCGACGGCGAGCGGCGGGGCGTGGTCGGGGTCGGCTTCGACGTCACCGCGATGGTCGGGGCCCGCGCGGCGGCCGCCGAGGCCGCGGCCCATCTGCAGGAACGCTACGAGCAGAGCCGTGACGTGATCACCGCCCTGCAGCGGGAGCTGCTCCCGGCCGGCCTGCCGGTGCTGCCGGGCGCCCAGATCGCGGCCGCCTACCTGCTCGCCGGCTCCGACACCGCGGCCGGCGGCGACTGGTTCGACGCGATCGTCCGCCCCGACGGCCGGGTCGCCCTGGTCACCGGCGACGTGGTTGGGCACGGCGTGGCCGCCTCCGGGGTGATGGGTCAGCTCCGCGCGGTGCTGCAGGACCGGCTGAGCGACGGCGACGACCCGGCCCGCGCGCTGGCCGCGGCCGACCGGTTCGCGCGGCGGCGGCCGACCGCCCACGCGACGACGGTCTGCCTTTCCGTGCTCGACCCGGCGACCGGCGAGCTGACCTACTGCACGGCCGGACACCCGGCGCCGCTGGTCGTGTCGCCCGACGGCCGGCCCGGCCGTCATCTGACCGGCACCGGCGGCACGCCGCTCGGCACGGGCGGGTCGTTCCCGGTGCACACCGACAAGCTCGAGGTCGGCGAGCTGCTGCTGATGTTCACCGACGGCATCCTGGAACGCCCCGGGCGCAGCCACGAGGCGAGCATCGCCGAACTGGCCCGGGTGGCGGCCGACAGCGCGGCCGGGCGGGCGCTGCACGACCCGGCGAGCATTCCGGCCGAGCGGGTCTGCAATCAGGCGATCGAGCTGCTGGTGCGGGCGACCGGGCACGACGACGACATCACCCTGCTGGCGGTGCAGCGTCTCCCCCGCGTACCGGATCTGGAACTTGATCTGCCGGCCGAGCCGACGGCGTTGCGGGGAGCCCGCGCCGCGATCGCCGCCTGGCTCGACGCGCTCGGCGCGGCCGGGCCCGACGTGTTCGTGGTCCAGCACGCCCTGGGCGAGCTGATGACCAACGCCATCGAGCACTCCGACGGCGACGCGACCGTCTCGGTGCACGCGACGCTCACCGACTCGGGACGCCTCGACGCCACGGTGACCGATCGGGGCCGCTGGCGGGAGCCGGTGCGGCAGCCGCTGCGCGGTCGCGGTCTCGCGCTGACCGCCCAGCTGGTCGACCACCTGCTGGTCACGCCGGCCGGGGAGGGCACCCGGGCACGGATCGAACTGCGGCTCGGCCGGCCCGCCCGGTTGTTCGGTCCGGCCGCCGGGCCGTCCCGGCCCGATCGGCCGGCGGCGACGCCCCTGCAGATCACCGAACTGGAAGGGGACGACGAGACTTCCGTACGCGTCGACGGGCCGATCGACGCCGCTACCGCCGGCCAGGTCGGCACCGAACTTCTGCGACGTTCGCGAGGCGGCACCGTCGGCCTGACCGTCGATCTGACCGGGGTGACGCACCTGTCGAGCGCCGGCGTGTCGGCTCTGCACAAGGTGGCGGAGAAGGCGTCCCTTCGTCTGTACGCCCCGCCGGGCAGCCCGGCCCAGGTGGTGCTCGATCTGGTCGCGCTGCCGCTGACATCGAAGTAATTCACTTTGCTGGCAATTGTCAACAGCCTTTACTCTTCCCCCGTACAACGGACGGGGACGGGGGACGCCCGGTGCGTCCCCCAGGTTGTCCACAGGCGTCCGAGGCGAATGTCGGTCCCCCTCTGTACTGTCGCGGGGTGACTTCCCCCGCCTTCGAGGTCCTCAACACCGTCTTCGGCTACCCCGAGTTCCGGGGCCAGCAGCGCGAAATCATCGAGCACGTGATCGGTGGCGGCGACGCGCTGGTCCTGATGCCGACCGGCGGCGGCAAGTCGCTGTGCTACCAGATCCCGGCCCTGGTCCGCCCGGGCACCGGCGTGGTCATCTCGCCGCTCATCGCCCTCATGCAGGACCAGGTCGACGCCCTGCGCACGGCCGGGGTCCGGGCCAACTTCCTCAACTCGACGCAGGATTTCGAGGAGCGCCGGGTCGTCGAGGCCGAGTTCGTCAACGGCGACCTCGACCTGCTCTACGTCGCACCCGAGGGCCTCGGCACGGCGGGCGTCCAGCGGCTGCTCGACCGGGGCAAGATCTCGCTGTTCGCGATCGACGAGGCGCACTGCGTCTCCCAGTGGGGCCACGACTTCCGCCCCGACTACCTGGGCCTGTCGATGCTGCACGAGCGCTGGCCCGAGGTGCCGCGCATCGCGCTCACCGCGACCGCGACCAGCGCCACCCGCGAAGAGATCGCCATGCGGCTCGAGCTGACCGGCGCCCGCCACTTCACGTCCAGCTTCGACCGGCCCAACATCCAATACCGCATCGTGCCCAAGGCCGAGCCGCGCAAGCAGCTGCTCGACCTGCTCCGCACCGAGCACCCGGGCCACGCCGGCATCGTCTACTGCCTGTCCCGCGCCTCGGTCGACAAGATCGCCGAGTTCCTCAGCGCCAACGGCGTGCCCGCTCTGCCCTACCACGCCGGCCTCGACAGCCGCGTCCGCGCGGCCAACCAGTCCCGCTTCCTGCGCGAAGACGGGCTGGTCATGGTCGCGACGATCGCCTTCGGCATGGGCATCGACAAGCCCGACGTGCGGTTCGTGGCCCACGTCGACCTGCCCAAGTCGGTCGAGGGCTACTACCAGGAGACGGGCCGGGCCGGGCGCGACGGCCTGCCCTCAACGGCCTGGCTGGCGTACGGGCTGCAGGACGTCGTGCAGCAGCGCAAAATGATCGAGAGCTCGGACGGCGACTTCGCGTTCCGCCGCAACGCCTCCCAGCACCTCGACGCCATGCTGGCCCTCTGCGAGACGGTCACCTGCCGGCGCGCCCAGCTCCTGGCCTACTTCGGCCAGGACCCTTCGGGCCCCAACTGCGGCAACTGCGACACCTGCCTCACCCCACCCGAGTCGTGGGACGGCACGGTCCCCGCGCAAAAGCTGCTGTCCACGGTGTTCCGCCTGCAGAAGGAGCGCAACCAGAAGTTCGGCGCGGGCCAGTCGATCGACATCCTGCTCGGCAAGAAGACCGACAAGATCGCCCAGTTCCGCCACGCCGAGCTGTCGGTCTTCGGCATCGGCGCCGACCTGAGCGAGCCCGAGTGGCGCGGCGTCGTCCGTCAGCTGCTGGCCGCGGGCTACCTGGCGGTCGAACCCGCCTACGGCGCCCTGGTGCTGACCGACCGCAGCTCCGAGCTCCTCCGCGGCGAGGCCAAGGTGATGATGCGCCGCGAGGTGAAGCCGGCCCGCCCGTCCCGCGCGTCCCGCAGCGCCACTCCGGCGGCCGCCCCCGCCGACTTCCCCGAGTCGGCGACGCCGCTCTTCGAGCACCTGCGATCGTGGCGCGCGGCAACGGCCAAGGAACAGGGCGTCCCGGCCTACGTCATCTTCCACGATGCCACCCTCCGAGCGATCGCCACACTGCGCCCGGCCACCCTGTCCCAGCTGGGCACCATCAGCGGCGTAGGCCAGAGCAAGCTGACCAAGTTCGGCCAGCCGGTCCTCGACGCCATCAACGACCTGCCCGACCCCCCGGCCACCCCCTCCGCCGGCTCCCGCTTCGGTCCCTCACCAGTCGCGTCCCCAGGCGCCGCCTCGCCGGTCGGCTCGCGCCCCGCTTCCTCGGCCGGCACGCGCCCCACTTCCTCGGCCGGCACGCGCGGCGCCACCTCGGCCACCTCGGCCGGCTCGGCCGGCTCGGCCGGCTCGCGATTCGGCTCCGACAACGAGCGGCCGCCGGTTCCGGCCGAGTCCGGTGCCCGGGCTGGCGATTCGCTGTGGGGTGACGGGATGGACGAGCCACCGCTGGAGGAGCCGGACTACTACGAGTTCGGCGACGACGTGCACTGACAACGACCCGAGCCTCCGCCGCCCACGGCTCCGCGATCGGATATGCCGTTGACGGCCGATGCCGGCGCTGCTGGAGTGTGCGCATGAACCAGCGTGCCGGCTCCGCACCGGCGATCCGCCGCGCGGTCGCCGCTGACCTACCGGCGCTGCAGCGGGTCTACCGCGCGGCGTCGCTGTCCAATGCCGACGACGCTCCGATCCTGTTGCGGCGGCCCGAGTTCCTGGTCTTCACCGGCGACGGCATCGCCGACGGCCGCACGCTGGTGGCACTGGCCGGCCCACCCGGCGACGACCGGGTCGTCGGCTTCGCCACCAGCGGCACCGGGCAGGACACCGGCCCCGAACTCGAGGACCTCTTCGTCGACCCGGACTGGCGCCGCCGCGGCACAGCCCGACACCTGGTCCGGCAGATCGCGAACGCCGCATGCGACTCCGGTCACCGGCGCCTGTGGGTCACGGGCAATCCGCACGCCTCGGCCTTCTACCTGGCCGTCGGATTCGTGCCGGTCGGTCCGGTCTCCACCGCGCTCGGCACCGGTCTGCGGATGTACCTTTCCTTGAACCCAAGTTGACGGCCACTAGAACCGCGGCCAGTGCCCCTTGCTCTGGAAGTACTGGACCGCTTGGGGATGCTCATTGAACTCCAGTAATCCCCCGGTCTTCTTCTCAAGGATTTCCCGCACCTCGACCGGCGTAGCGAAGAAGAACTCGCGTCGCTCGTTGATCACATTCACCCGCCGATGAGCGAACGCCTTGTGTAATTCGTTTTCCAGTGCAATGGCGTCGCTGGAGAAGTAGAGAGTGTGAACGTCGTAGGGAAACGGAACCGACGCATCGCCGAGTTCGCGCACCCGGTCGAGCGGCTCCAGCCTCCGAGTCATGCCGATCTTGACTATGTCGGGCCCGAAGGCCCCGATGTTGGAGATGACGTAGACGTAGCCGGCGCGGATATTCGCGATGCGATAGTCATTCGCCTTGATGGCCTCGTCGATCTCCGCCAGCCGAGCGGCCAGGTCGCCCGCAGCGACATCGTCACCCTTGTCGCGCAGCGCGGCCAGGGCGGTTCGGTAGTGCGCCCTTTCCTTGTCGAGACGCTCGCGCTCCGCCGCCAGCTCCTGCTCGGCCCGCCGCTGCTCGCGCAGGAGTTCGCGTTCCTCCCGGGCCCGTTCACGTTCTTCCTGAACCTTCATCTGGAAATCGGCCGTCAGCTCAAGTTCCCGGACACGCACCGCGTGATACTCCGGATTGATGCGCAGTTCCATCATCGCGCCCAGCTTCTCGATGGCAGTGACCGCGGACTGCAAACGCTTCTTCGCAGTGGTGATGTTGCCCGAGCGCAGGGACCGAACACAGTTGTCCGCCTCCGCGTTGTACGCACGGAGCATGAGCTTGGACAGATCCGCGACCATTTTCCGGCCCTTCGCGAGCGACCCCGAGAAGGTGAACATGTCGGCGGCCAGGACGGCACGCCCCGCCTTGACCGTGGAATCAATCTCCGCCTCGAGAGAACGAAGCCTTTCCTTGTAGGCAGCGGCGTCCTCGAGAGGATGGTGGTATCGATAGATGCCCACGTCCTGAAGCACCAGATGGTCGTCCAGCTCGACGACTTCGCTGTCCGCACCGGCCCGGGCATGCGCCAGCGCCCCCTCCAGCTCCGCGATCCGAGCGACCAGCGCGCCGGTCTCCGCATCGGTGGCGGCACCATCGGTGACGGCAGCATCGGTGACGGCAGCATCGGTGACGGCAGCATCGGTGACGGCAGCATCGGTGACGGCAGCATCGGTGACGGCAGCATCGGTGACGGCAGCATCGGTG
>NZ_JBITEL010000017.1:0-46487 GCF_044455125.1 Actinoplanes sp. NPDC051343 | reverse complement strand
GGCAAACGGCGGCGGAGAGTACGAACGACCTTCTGCGATTTGGGGTTTCTCCGGCACCGGAGGCGGAGCGTCGGCCAACCAGAACTGCCAGCCGGTCGGCGGCGGGGGCCAAGACGGGTCGGGCTGCCATCCGGCGGGCGGAGACCAGTCGGCCGGCGGCTGAGGCCAGCCGGGCGGCGCATTGAACCGCACGACTACCTCCCCCGGACCCGCACGCCCGCCCCGTCGGCCGGCACGAGATCGAACGGAGACTTGGACAGGGCCGCACCGAGGTAGGTGAGCGTGGCGTGCGGGACGACATTGGCCAGGTCGAACGTCAGGAACGTCTCGCGGTCGGCCGCCACGACCGCCAGCGGCACTTCCTCCGGCAGACCGGTCGCCGGAGCCGTTCGGCCGGCGCTGACGACGAGCGCGATCGACCGGATCTTTCCGGCCCGGTCGGACTCGAAGATCTCGTGCAGCGTCCGTAGCGTCACCTGCCACACCGCCCCGGCATACCGGTCCTTCTGCTGCTTCAGCGGCAATGCGGACGTCACGATCTCGTCCTTGGCCCTGACGTACCGGTATTCCTTGACCGAGGGAACGGCGTCCGGCCCCGGAACTGTCACACGAAGGACCAGCTCGCGGGAGCCGATATCGAAGCCGTGCTCGAAGGACACCGGAAACGCGTCCGGGTAGACGGAATTCGACAACACCACCCCGACGTAGTCCTGGATCGCGGACTCCACGTCAAATGCCAAGTCATTGATGAAGCGTGAAACCTTCTGATTGTGAGCTTCCGCGTCTGTCTCCCGCTGCCGGCACTGATGCTGGTAGGCCGCCTGGGCCGCGTTCAGCCTTTGAAGACGGTCCTGGTCGGCTCGCCGTCGCCGCTCGAACTCCGCCATGTGGTCCGCATGCATGCGAGTGCAGTGCTCGTGCCAGCCTCGGTGTGCCGTCTCGAAAGCGGCGCGGGTCGCCAGGACCGCTTCTTCGTGACGCTTCCGGCCGCCGAACGTCGCCGAGAGCCCCTTGGGCGCTTCCGGCTCCTGGTACACCGGCTCGGGTGGGTAGACCAGTTGCGGCATCGGGGGCACCGGCACCGACAGCGGCCCGGGGTCGAAAGGCGGATGTTCCACCGACGTGATCTTCAGGGCTTCCAGGTCCACATAGTCGTCGACCTCCAGCGTCGAGGCAAGCAGGCCGTCCACGTCCGCGTACACCTGGGCCAGGTCGGCGTTCAGCGCGTTGACCTCGGCGGCCCAGGCCTCGAGCTGCATCTGCGCGGCAAGCTTCTGCGCTTCCGCCCGTTGCGCGGCACTCGCCCGGGCAGCCGACGCCACGGCTCGGTCGGAGGCTTTCCGCGCGCGCTCGGCTTCGCGCTGCGCGGCGGCCTGGGCGCGATATGCCGCTGCCACCTGCTGTCGGCGCCGTTTTTCGGCCTGCTGCGCTTGATAGTTCAGCTCGGCGAAGAACCCACGTCGTGCCACATCAACCCCCATTTGGTCCGGTGCGACGTGAACGTTATCGACGTTCGATGGGAGAACGCATCGCCCAAATGTCTGGCTCTTCTCGGCTACTTTCGCCGAGAAACGTGCCGGAGAAAATCAATGTTCGCGTCGAATCGCCTCATACAACGATCATGAAGCAATTCGGATGCGGCCGAGAGATCAGAGCCGGCGGGAGGACGCCCTCGACCTTCACAACTGACGCCGGTCGCTCAGGCGATCAGCGTTGTCTTCGGGCGCAGAATGCAGAACTCGTTGCCCTCCGGGTCGGCCAGCACGGTCCATGACTCGGTGCCTGTCTGTCCGATGTCGACCCGGCGGGCGCCGAGTGCGACGATCCGGTCGACCTCGGCGTCGCGGCCGTCGGGGCCGGGGGTGAGGTCCAGATGCAGCCGGTTCTTGGTGGTCTTGCGGGCCGCCGAGCCGGGCATGAAGCAGATTCCCACCGGCGCGTTCTCGTCGACGCCGATGACGATCTCGCGGTCCCGCTCGGACAGGATCGTCCAGTTCAGCACCTGCGTCCAGAACCGGGCCTGAGCCGGCAGATCGTGGGCGTCGATCACGATGTGGTGCAGCGATACGGTCATGCCGGCCAGTGTCCGGCGATCGTCCGGCGGAGGCCAGACCCGGCGGGAAGGCGCGTGCACCTTCCCGCCGGGTTCGGTGTCAGGCCGGTTTGCGCCACATGCGGAAGAAGGGCGTGTCGTCGGGCAGGAGCATCTCGAACGGGTTCATGTCGACGTAGCCGTGGCGGCGGTAGAGCCGCACGTTGTTGGCGTTCGTCGCCTCGAGGTAGGCCGGCGTGCCGGCCTTGTCGAGCTCCTCGTGGGTGCGCTCCATCAGCTTGCTGCCCAGGCCGTGTGCCTGTTCCTCCGGGTGCACGGCGAGGAAGGCGAGGTGCCAGTGCTCGTCGTGCGGGTGGTGCTCGGCGAACAGTTCGTCGAGCGCCTGGAACCGGTCGAGGTACTTGCCGGCCAGCTTCGCCAGCCGCTCCTCGTAGTTGTCCGGGTCGGGCGCCTCCCGGGTGTAGTCGAACCACACCGCGCAGGCGGCCAGCCCGCCGCCCGGCCGGTCGATCACGTCGATCCGGCCGTACGACTGGGCGTGCTCGGTGAGCAGCGTGAAGAAGTCGGCCATCACGGTCAGCCGGTCCTCCAGCGGCGGCACCAGGTAGGCGTCGGCGAGGAGGTCGTTGAAGGAGTCCGCGATGAGGTAGCCGACCGCCGGGATCTCGTCCTCACGCGCGGGCCGGATGATGAACTGGTCGGTCATGCGGCGGGATCCTCCGGGGAATTGTTCATCGCGGCGGCGAAACCACCGGTGGAGCTGACGCTGCGGGCGCCGAGGCCGATGCCCGCGTACACCTGCGGGCGACTGCCGCGCAGCACGAGCGCCCAGATGATGCCGGCGACCATGACCACCGCGAAGGCGGTCGGCACGACCCAGGTCGGCTTGCTGCCCGCATCGACGCCGAACAGCGTCGCGATGTTGCTCAGCGTCAGGTACGACATGACGAGCAGCAGGATCGTGCCGAGGACCGGCGCGCCGATGCGGTGCCAGGCGTCCTCGCCCTCGCGGTGCTTGGCGAAGTAGCCGATGATCGCGATCGAGGTCACGGTGATCAGCAGCAGCACGCCGATGCCGCCGCCGGTGCCGCCCCAGAAGAAGAGCTGGACCAGGGGGTCCCACCCCATGACCGCGTAGAACACGATCACGACGAAGCCGACGACCGACTGGGCGATCGAGCCGTTCTTGGGCGCGCCGGTGCCGGGCACGGTCTTGCCGAACGCGCGGGGCAGCACGCCCTCGCGGCCGAGCGAGAACGTGTAGCGGGCGATGATGTTGTGGAACGAGATCATCGCGGCGATCAGCGAGGTCAGGAACAGCGCGTGGCCGAGGTGCAGGGCGGCGCCGCCGAGCCGGTCGGAGGCCACGTTGAAGAACAGGTCGGGGCCTTCCTTGCCCGCGCGGTCGACGACGTTGCCACCGGCGGCCGAGATCATCGCCCAGGCGGCGAAGCCGTAGAGCAGCGCGATCAGCGCGATCGCGATGTAGGTCGCGCGCGGCACCGTACGCCGGGGGTCGCGGGACTCCTCGCTGAAGACGACCGACTGCTCGAAGCCGACGAAGCCGGTGACCGCCATCGCGAGCAGCGCGCCCGCACCGGCACCGACGAGGCTGTGCGGGTTGATCGGGGCCGACGAGGCGTGGAAGTTGGGTGACAGGATGTCGCTGAAGCTGAACACCACGACCAGCAGGATCTCGGCGACGAGCAGTGTCGCCAGCACCTTGCCGTTGACCGCGACGTCGCGGACGCCGAGGATCGCGACCAGCGCCCAGCAGATGAGTGCGAGCACCCACCATTTGATGTCGAGGCCGAACCAGTCCTTGAACAGCGGCGCGGCGATCGCGCCGAAGCCGCCGTACGACGCGCACTGGAACATGTTGTAGGCGATCAGGGCGACCCAGGCACCGCCGACGCCGAGCGGTCTGCCGATGCCCCGCGAGATGTACGCGTAGAACGCGCCCGCGTTGGCGATGTGCCGGGCCATCGCGACGTAGCCGACGGCGAAGATCGCGAGCACGACGGCGACCGCGACGAACGCGATGGAGATGCCGGACAGGCCGGTGACCGCGAGGCCGGTGGGAACCACGCCGGCGACGACGGTCAGCGGGGCGGCCGCCGACATCACGAAGAACACGACCGCCGCGACCCCGAGGCGGTCTTTTGCTAGGGCGTTGGATAACTGGCTTTCTTCGGCAACGGAGCTTGTGGTGGTAGCCACGAGTTCTCTCCAAGAGGGGGTTGGTTGAGGGGAAGGGTGGTTCAGGCCCGCCGGGCCATCACGGCATCGCCGACCGCGGCTTCGGCGTGCGCGACGAGCTCCTGGAGCATCGCGGGCATGCGTCGCCGGAGCTGGTCGAACAGCGCCGCGCGGCTGCGTGGGTCGAGGGTGACGAAGGCCTGCTGGTCGAGCCCGGTCGCCAGGACGAGGCCCGAGAAGACCAGGTCGGAGACGTCGAGGAGCTCGCCGCGGGACACGCTGGTGCGTACCCGGGTGGCCGGCCAGCCGGCGGTCATCGAGTCGGCGGGCACGAAGTAGACCTTGTTGCCGCCGAGGAGGCTGCGCTTCTCCTGCCGGGTGACGTGGCCGCCCCGGGCGAGGCGGCGCTCGACCAGGTCGACCGCGACCCCGGTGGCCAGGAAGGAGATCCAGTCGCGGACCACCCGGTGGCTGCCCTCGCGCAGCAACTGGTCGAGGACGGCGGTGGTGGCCGGATCACCGGTCGGGTGATCGTCGATGATCACGATCTTGCTGTCGACGACGTCGAGTCGGCGCCAGAGCACGAGTTCGGCGAGCAGGGCGGCGGAGAGGCCGAGACCGAGTGTCGCCGGGGAGAGCAGACACTTGCCGCGAACCGTGTCGTGGGCGGTGAGGAAGAGGTCGTCGGCGAGAGGCAGCTGCGGCGGTGACGCCACGGCGGGCCTCCTCTCCTCAAGGTGGGACCCGCGAAGTGATTACGCAGGGTCACTCGAATGGGGTACAGCCGAGCGTTACTGTGAGCGTTCCCCCGCACGACCCCGCGTAGCATGCCAAAGTGACGGGATCGGCGCAATGTCCTGTGCGGACAAACCTTCAGTCCACCTAGGATGCATTCTGCATGGCAGTGTTACCAGCAAGTTTCTAAAAACGGTGGGCAAGACATCGAGCAATTTCCACCGATTGGCGTACCTGCGCCGAACGTCGCCCTAACCGTTCTCTTACGTGGCGGATCTACGTTCGACGCATGACGGACCGTCGCGAGATGTCTCACCTTCTACGCCGAGTGACGTTCGGACCGACATCGGCCGAGGTCGACGCCGCGGTGCGGTCAGGTGTTGAACAGACAGTGACGACGCTGCTCGCTCCAGCGACGCCGATCAATCTGCCGGACATCGGGCCGGAGCCATCGGTGACCGCCGGGGGCGACCGGGCGGCCCGGCAGCAGGCCCGGCAGGCCCAGCAGAAGCAGGTCACCGCCGCGCTCGACTGGTGGCTGGGCCGGATGGCCGCCGACCGGACCGGCGCCGAGAAGCTGGTCTTCTTCTGGCACGGGCACTGGGCCACCAGCGCGCAGAAGGTGCGCTCGGCCCACCTCATGCTCGGCCAGCAGCAGACGTTCCGGCGTTACGGACCCGGCGACACCGGCGCGCTGATCCGGGCGATGTTGCGCGATCCGGCGCTGATCATCTGGCTCGACGGGCAGAAGAACACCCGCAAGGCGCCGAACGAGAACCTGGCCCGCGAGCTGATGGAGTTGTTCACGCTCGGTGTCGGCAACTACTCCGAGGACGACGTGAAGGCGGGCGCCCGGGTGCTCACCGGCTGGGTGGTCGACAAGGCGACCGGGAAGGCCACGCTCAAGCCGGCCCGGCACGACGACGGGACGGTCACCCTGCTCGGGCGGACCGGAACGTTCGACGTCGACGCGTACGCGGATCTTCTCACCCGCAATGAGCACCACCTGCCGTTCCTGGCGCAGCGGCACTGGGTCCGGTACGGCTCGGGTGCCGCGCCGTCGGCGGCGGCGACCGGCCGCATCGTCGCGGCCGGGCGCACCGGCAGCGCGCTGCTCCGGGCGGTGCTGACCGACCCGGAGTTCCCGGCGACCGACGGGCAGCTGGTCAAGCAGCCTATCGAGTGGCTGATCGGCGCGGTCCGGCAGCTCGGGATCGACGTGTCCAAGGTCAAGGCGCCGGCCGTCCTGAGATCGCTCGGTCAGGTGCCGTTCCGGCCGCCGTCGGTCGGCGGATGGCCGGTCGGCGACGCCTGGCTGACCACCTCGTCGACCGAGGCGCGGATCAGAACCGGTCAGGCGCTGGCCGCGCAAGCAGAACAAGCGACCGACCGGCTGACCGGAAGCGATCGCCTGGACGCACTGGCCGATCTTCTCGTCGTCGACGGCTGGAGCGATCGCACGCGGGCCGCGCTGTCCGGCATCAAAGATCCACGCCGGCTGCTCGCCCTCGGTCTCGCCAGCCCCGAGTACGCCGTCCACTGAGGAGCATTTCGCCATGGACAAGATCACCCGTCGACGGTTCCTGGTCGCCAGCGGCGTCACGGTCGCCGCCGGCGCCACCGCGTACGGCATCAAGGACCTGCTCGCCACCGCCGGCGAGCGGCCTGCGGACGCCAGAACCCTCGTGCTGGTCACCCTCTACGGCGGCAACGACGGCCTCAACACCGTGATTCCGTACGCCGATGACGCGTACGCGAAAGCACGCCCACAGCTGGCCTACGACGCGGACAAGGTGCTGAAGCTGGACGACCACTTCGGCCTGAACCCGGGGCTGGCCGGGCTGCACAAGTTGTACGGCGAGAAGAAGCTGGCGATCGTCCGCGGGGTCGGCTACCCGAAACCGGATCACAGTCATTTCCGGTCGATGGACATCTGGCAGACCGCCCAGCCCGACCGTCCCGGCACCACCGGCTGGCTCGGCCGCTGGCTGGATGCCGCCGGCGGCGACCCTCGTCTCGCGGTGAGCTTCGAACCCGTGCTGCCGCCCCTGCTGACCGGGGCGCAGAGCGCCGGGGCGACCGTGCCCGGCGGCGCGGTGAAGCTGCCGGCGTCGGTGACGCCCGCCCTGCTGAGGCAGCTCGGCACCCCGGTCGCCGGCGAGTCACCGGCCCTGGCGCGGGCGGCGACCTGCTTCGCCGACCTGATGCGTGTCCAGGATCTGATGGCCGACGTCTCGCTGTCCTCCTCCGACGATGACCAAGACGCGGCGGCGACCGCGACGGGCGGCGCCGCTCCCCCGCTCGACCAGCAACTGGCCCTGGTCGCCAAATGTGTCGAGGCGGGCGCCGCCACCCGCGTCTTCTCGGTGTCGCTGGGCGGCTTCGATCTGCACGCCGACGAGAAGAGCGCGCAGGAGACGCTGCTGGCCAGACTCGACAAGCCGCTGTCGGCGTTCGTCGAGCGGATGGCCGGCAAGGGCGTCGTGGTGGCGGTCTACTCCGAATTCGGCCGCCGGGTGCGGGCGAACGCCTCCGAGGGCACCGACCACGGCACGGCGTCGAACATACTGCTGGCAGGCGACGGTATCCCGGGCGGCCTGTACGGCGAGGCGCCGAGCCTGACCGACCTCGACGACGGCGACCTGAAGTTCACTGTCGATTTCCGCGACGTGTACGCCTTGCTCCTGCAGGACGTGCTCGGCAGCGACCCGGCCCGGGCGCTCGGCGGTTGGAAGGGCCGCCTCAAATTTAGTTGACGGCGCAACTTTCCCGCAGTAAGGTAGGCGGCAGTTAGTTGAAGCGTCAACGGAGGTCGCCGTGACCCGCATGCCCGCCCTGTTCCTCAGCCATGGCGCCCCGCCGCTGGTCGACGACGAACGCTGGGTCGGCCAGCTGAAAGAGCTGACCGCCACGCTGCCCAGGCCCACGGCGATCCTGATGGCCTCGGCCCACTGGGAGTCGGCGCCGCTCATGCTCGGCGCGACCGAGACGGTCCCGCTGGTCTACGACTTCGGCGGGTTCGAACAGCGCTACTACGAGACGCAGTACCGGGCGCCCGGCGCACCCGGGCTGGCCGCCCAGATCGAGAAGCTGATGCCGGACGACGAGCGCGTCACCCGGACGAACCGGGGCCTCGACCACGGGGCGTACGTGCCGCTCACCGTGATGTACCCGGACGCCGACATCCCCGTACTCCAGATGTCCCTGCCCACCCTCGAGCCGGACCGGCTGCTGGAGATCGGCCGGCGCCTGGCGCCGCTGCGCGACGAGGGCGTGCTGATCGTCGGATCCGGGTTCACGACCCACGGCCTGCCGTTCCTGCGCGACTGGCGGCCCGGCGCGCCGGCGCCCGGCTGGTCGCGCGAGTTCGACGCGTGGACCCGGGAGACGCTGGCCCGCGGCGCGATCGACGAACTGGCCGGCTTCCGCGACCGCGCGCCCGGCATGCCGTACGCGCACCCGACGATCGAGCACTTCGCGCCGATGTTCCTCGCGCTGGGCGCCTCCGACGACCCGGAGCGGGCCCCCGAGCAGCCGATCGACGGGTTCTGGCTCGGCCTCGCCAAGCGGTCGTTCGTCGCCGGGTAACAAAGATCTACCAGGGACCTCCCAGGGGCAGCGGAGACAATCTTCGAAACAACCACCGCTGGGAGGTCCCGTTTTCATGGAGGTCACCGCGCTCGGCTGGACGCTGACCATCGCGGTCATCGTCGCCCTGCTCGCCCTCGATCTGACCGTGGGTGTGCTGCGTCCGCACGCCGTCGGCTTCCGTGAGGCAGCCGTCTGGTCGGTCTTCTACATCGCCGTGGCCGTCGCGTTCGGCCTCGTGCTCGCGCACGTCTCGGGCTGGGAGTTCGGCACCCAGTACTTCGCCGGTTACCTGGTCGAGAAGAGTCTCTCGGTCGACAACCTCTTCGTCTTCGTGATCATCATGGGCACGTTCGCGGTGCCGTCGAAATATCAGCAGGAAGTGCTGACCTTCGGCATCGTCATCGCGCTGGTGCTGCGGGTCGTCTTCATCGCGCTCGGCGCCACCCTGCTGTCACTCTTCTCGTTCATGTTCCTGATCTTCGGCCTGATCCTCATCTGGACGGCGGTCCAGCTGTTCCGGCACCGCGCCGAGAAGCGCGAGGTCGACGAAAACTTCCTGGTGCGGGCGGCCAAACGGGTCCGCCCGGTGACCGACGAATACGTCGGCGGCAAGATGATCGCCCGGGTCGGCGGCCGCCGCATGGTCACCCCGCTGCTCATCGCGCTGATCGCGATCGGGAGCACCGACGTGCTGTTCGCGCTCGACTCGATCCCGGCCGTCTTCGGCGTGACCGACGAGGCGTACCTCGTGTTCGCGGCCAATGCGTTCGCGCTGCTCGGCCTGCGGGCGCTCTTCTTCCTCGTGAAGGGGCTCCTCGACCGCCTCGTCTACCTGTCGGTGGGGCTGTCGGTGATCCTCGCGTTCATCGGGGTAAAGCTGGCGCTGCACTGGGCGCACAGCGACCTCAGCCACGGCGTACCCCAGATCGGCACCCCGCTCTCGCTGGCCGTCATCGTGGTCGTCCTGGCCGTCACCACCGTGGCCAGCCTCATGAAGGCACGAAGAAGCCCGGACAGCGAACCTGCCCGGGCTCCGGAGGGCGAACGTCAGCCGAGATAACCGCCGAGACCTGCGGTCTGGCGGGTGGTCGACTGCTGCCGCAGCATGTCCTGGCGATAGAGGATCGCCCGGATGTGCTCGGTGTCCTCAGGGTTGTGCCGGCTGATCAACTCGTCGAGCTCCGCCCGTTCCGCAGTGGTGCGGAACCCGGCGAGCTCGTCGGCGAGCCGGCGGTGAGCGACGCGCTGGACGCGTCGGTCGGCCAGCGCCTTACGGGCGTCGCGGAGCTTGATCGTGAACTGCATGGTGGCCCTGTCTCCCGGAACTCTCAGTAGTGGTGTTTCCTTCCTCTACAACCATGCCGGGACCGTCTTTCATCCCCAAATCACGCAGGTAAAACTCTGGATACCAAAGTGATCGGCGCCACCCGCAGACCGTTACCGGCGTCACTCTCCGCTGTCGACTTCCAGGTCAGACGGTCGAGGTGACTTCGGACACCGCGGGGGCCGGATCGGCGGCCTGCAGGCGGGACGAGAGCTGGGTGCGGGAGCGTACACCGAGCTTGCGGTAGACCCGGGTCAGCGTCGCCTCGACGGTCTTCACGCTCAGATAGAGGCGGCTCGCGATCTCGCGGTTGCTGGCGCCGTCGCGGACCAGACCGGCGATCTTCAACTCGGTCGAGGTGAGACCGAGGTCGACCGGGAGGGTGCCCGGGGCGGAGCTACCGCCCTCGGTGCGGGCCAGGGCGCGCTCGGTCTGCTCGGCCCACGGCTTGGCGTCGGCCGCCAGGAAGATCGCCAGAGCGGCGGTGATCGCCATGCGGGCGGCGGCGTAGCGGCGGCGGCGACGTTCGGCTCCACCCTGGACCAGCAGGGCGTGCGCCTGCTCGATCGGCTGGTGCAGCTGCTCGAAGTGGCGGGCCGCGGCGGCCGACAGCACGACCGCCGAGTCGGCCTGGCCGCTCTCCGAGAGCACGACCGCGGTGGCCCGGTCGAGATAGCCGGTGACACCCGGGGTGGTGCCCAGCCGGTGGGCCGCCGCCCGGGCCTCGGCCAGCACCGACGCGGCCTCGGCGTGCTCGCCCAGCGCGGCCAGGCCACCGGCCAGGTCGCCCTGCCAGCGCACGATCATCGGGTCGGCACCGCCCAGTTCGGCCTCGAGGTCACGCAGCCGGCGCAGCGCCGCCACCCCCTCCCGGGTCTCCCCCGCCCGCAGCTCGGACTGGCCCAGCGCGTGCAGGTTGCGACGCAGGTAGAGGCTGTCACCCTCCTGTTCGGACGCGCGTACGCCCCGGCGGGCGAACCCGGCCGCCGCGGTCAGGCTGCCACCGGCCAGTTCGGCGACCGCGGCCGTGTACCAGGTCGGGCCGGGGCTCAGGCCGACCTCCTGGGCCGCCGTGACCGCGCGGCGGGCGTACTGCAGGGCGTCGCGGCAGCGGCCGGCCCGGGTCGCCACCTCGGACAGGCTGCGCAGCACCTCGACCCGGGCCTCGCCGATCCGGTCGTGCTCGGTCAGCGGCAGCAGCTTGAGCAGTTCGGCCCGGGCCTCGTCGAGCCGGTCGTCGACCATCGCGAACCGGGCCGCCAGGTAGTGCGGGGCGTAGTGCAGCCAGTCCGGCGCCGGGGTGGCGGGCAGCACGAGGGCCTGGGCCAGGGTGTCCGACCAGCGGGGCTCGCCGGTGACCCGCTGGTATTGCGCCAGCGCCCCGAGCGCCATCGCCTCGATCGTCGGGTCGCCGGCCCGGCGCGCCGCGTCGATCGTGCGGGCGGCCTCGGCGGCCCACTTGTCCGGGTCGCCGGCGATCATCGCGGCCCAGGTCAGGCGCAGGCGTACCGGCGCGATCAGGGCCGGGTCGTCGCCCGCCTCGACCAGCGCGGCCGCGAACGTCTCCCCCATGTCGGAGAGCGCCTGCCCGGACAGGTCGAGCAGCACGAGCCGGGCCCGCAACCGGTGCCCGGCCGGGGCGTCGGCGGCCAGTACGGCCTCGGCGGCCCGGCCGGCCAGCGCGAACGCGCCGCCGGTCAGGCCGGTGCGGGCGGCGGTGGCCAGCCAGTCGAGCCGCTCGTCGGCCAGCTCGTGCGGGCAGCGATCGGCGGCCAGCAGATAGAGCTCGGCCGCCGTACGGCCGGCGCCCCGCTCGGCGCAGTGTCCGGCCGCCCCGGCCAGCTCGCGGGCGACCGCCGCGTCCGGGCGGCCGGTCTGCAGGGCCTTGTGGCGAAGCGCCTCGATCGGGTCGACCGCTCCGGCCGCCAGCGCGGCGTGCACCCGCGAACGGTCGGCGGCCGCGGTCTCCTCGCGCAGCAGCTGGCCGATCGGCGGCGGGGTGAAGCGGATCGCGTCGCCGTCCAGCTCGACGATGCCCGCGGCGGCGGCCACCCGCAGGTCGCGCAGGGCGTCCTCGCGACCGGCCCGGATCAGCACGGTGGCGGTCGGCTCGGTGGCCAGGGCGGCCACGATGATCGTCTCGGCCACGTCGGGCGACAGGGCGCGGAGGCGGTCCCGGAGCAGCTCGCGGGCCGCTTCGGGCAGCGGCGGCGGGGCCGGGCGCCAGGCCGGGCCGGGCGAGACGGCGCCACCCAGCGCGAGCGCCAGGAACGGGTTGCCGCCGCTCGCTTCGTGCATGCGGCTGGCCGTGCGGCAGGGCAGGCCGCGGGCCTCGAGCAGGGCGGTGAGGTCGTCCGGTTCGAGCGGCGGGACGGCCAGCTCGAGGGCCGGGGCCGGGCAGAGGCGTACGGCGCGGCGCTGGCCGGCCGGGTCGGGACGGCGCTGGGCGGCCACGACGCGTACGCGCGGGCCGGGCCGCCGGCGCATGGCGAACCCGATCAGCTCGGCCGACTCCGGGTCGAGCCACTGCACGTCGTCGAGCACGAGCAGGACCGGGGCGGTGCGGACGCAGTGCGCGAGGAGCAGCGGCAGCACCAGCCGGCGAGCGAGGGCCGGGGTGCCGGCCCGGGGCGGCAGGCCCTGGCGCAGCGCGGCGAGGGCTGCGCGCTGGGCGGGCGGCAGGGCGGCGGCGTGGCCCGGTGGCAGCTGGCCGACCAGGTCGGCGATGCCCGCGTAGGGCAGGCTGCGTTCGGTCGGCACCGGACGCAGGCGCAGCACCAGTTCGCCGCGGGCCCCGGCCGCCGCCGCCACCGCGTCGAGCAGCGCGGTCTTGCCGATGCCGGCCGGACCGTGCAGAGCAACGCCGCCCCCGGCGCACAGACGATGCTCGATCGTCGCGAGGACAGCGGCGCGGCCCCAAAGAGCGGTCGCGTCGTACTGCACGCGAGTCACCCCCTAGGTCCGAGCTGCGCTCAGCCTAAGAACCCGAAGGGGCATCCATCAATGGGTTCACATATGACAAGCTATCGATCTTGTCAGATGTGAAGCTACTTCTGGGTAGTCACCGAGGTCGCCGTCACCGATCCGTCGGAGCCGGTCGCGCCCTGCACGGTGACCTTCTGACCAGCCTTGATGCTCTTGAGCGTGGACTTGCTCACGGCCGAGACGGTGGTCTTGCCGTCGGTGTTGACGGTGACCAGGTTTCCGTCCTGTGTCAGAACGTAAATTGTTGAGCCGTCGACCAGCTTGACCGTGCCGATGGTGCCCGAAGAGGCAGTCGCCGCCCCGGGCTGAGCCCCGCCCGAAGCGCCGCCCACCGCCCCGCCGCCGCCGTAGGCTCCCGCGCCGGCCCGGCCGGTCCCACCCCCGTACCGTCCGGCGCCGGCACCGAACCCGCCGGCCGGGAAGCCGGTGTTGCCCGACTGGGTGCTCCCCCAGTTCTTCTGCACCTGCAGGCCGCCGACGAAACCGCCGGCCAGCAGCACCAGACCGGCCAGCACCACGGTGCCACGGTTCCACCAGCGCTTCGGTGCGGCGTGCGCGAGCTCCTCGGCCAGACCGTCCCGGCTCTCGTCCTCGGGCTCGGCGTCCGGCAGCTGCCCGGCCGGCAGCGCCGACAGGATGGCGGTGTCGTCGTTCATGGGTGTCACAGCGGTCCTCACTCGTAGCGCAGCGCGTCGATCGGACGCAGGCGGGCGGCGCGGCTGGCGGGCAGTCCGCCGAAGAACAGGCCGATGGCGATGGACACGCCCAGGGCGAGCCCGATGGAGCTGGGCACGATGACCGGCTTCACTCCGACGATCTCGAAGCTGCTGCCGATCAGTGCCGCCGCGACGCCCAGGGCGCCGCCGATGACGCTGAGCAGGGTCGCCTCGATGAGGAACTGGGTGAGGATCACCCGGCGCGGAGCGCCCAGCGCCTTGCGGATGCCGATCTCGCGGGTCCGCTCGGTGACCGTGACCAGCATGATGTTGGTGATGCCGATGCCGCCGACGAGCAGACTGATCGCGGCCACCGCACCGAGCAGAGTGGTGAACGTGTTCGCGGTGTCGGTCTGGGTCTGCAGCAGCTGCGACGCGTTCTGGATCCGATAGGGCGTGGTTGTCGACGAGGAGGACGACACGTTGAGACGCTGGTCGAGGATGGTCGCGACCTCGGACTGCACGGCGTCGACCTTGCCGGGACTGCTCGCCTCGACCAGGATCGAGGTCAGCGAGCCGTACCCGGCGAGCACCTGCCGCACCGCGGTCAGCGGGGCGATGGCGGTGTCGTTGGCGTCCTGGAAGCCGGTCGAGCTCTTCTCGGCCAGCACGCCGACCACGGTGAACAGCGACCCGCCGACGGTGACCTGCTTGTTGATCGGGTCGACCCCGGGGAACAGGTCGGTGGCCACGGTCTGGCCGATCACGACCACCCGCCGGCCCTGGTTGACGTCGTCCTGAGTGAACGACGACCCCGTCGCGACCGGGGTGTTGGAGGCGGCGAACCAGGCCGGCGTGGTGCCGACGAAGGAGTTGACGTCCTCGTCGTTGCCGCCGTAGGTGACCGTGGCCTCGGTGCTGACCACCGGCGACACCGACTTCACGTCGGGCGCCAGCGCCGGGTCGACCAGCGCGTCGGCGATCGGAACGGTCAGCGCGGTGTTGGAGGAGCCGCCCCGGCCGGCACTCATCACCGTGATCGTGTTGGTGCCGAGTGCCGAGATGCGGTCGCTGATCGCCTTGGCCGAACCGTTGCCGACCGCGACCAGCAGGATCACCGCGGCGACACCGATCAGGATGCCCAGCATGGTCAGCGCCGAGCGCAGCTTGTTGGCCGACAGCCCGCGCAGGGCGAACCGGATCACCTCGTAGAGGCTCATGCGCGTCCCCCGGCCCACATGTGGTGCCGTCCGACCGGAGCCTGCCGGATCGGCGACTGGCGGACGTCCGAAACGACCTGCCCGTCGACCAGCCGGATCAGCCGCTTCGTCCGGTCGCCGACCTCCGGCTCGTGGGTGATCAGCACGATCGTCCGGCCGGACGCGCTGAGCTGATCGAAGACGTTGAGCACGTCGTGCGTCGAATGGCTGTCGAGGTTGCCCGTCGGCTCGTCGGCGAGCAGCAGGGCCGGCTCGGTGACCAGGGCCCGGGCCACCGCGACCCGCTGCTGCTGACCGCCGGAGAGCTGGTTGGGCTCGTGGCGGGCCCGATCCGCGAGCCCGACCACCTCGAGAGCGGCCATGGCCCGCTGCCGGCGTTCCTTCGGCTTGACTCCCGCGTACGCCAGGGGAAGCTCGACATTCGCAACGGCGGTCGTCCGCGGGATCAGGTTGAAGGCCTGGAAGATGAACCCGATCAACCGGTTCCGGGCCAGCGCGAGCTGCCGGTCGCCGAGCTTGCTGACGTCGACGCCGTCGAGGTGGTAGCTGCCCGAGGTGGGGACGTCGAGCGCACCGAGGATGTTCATCAGGGTCGACTTCCCGGAACCCGACGAGCCCATGATCGCCACATAGTCGCCACGCTCGACCGCCAGCGAGACGCCGGCCAGCGCGTGCACGGTCGCTTCGCCCATGCCGTACGTCTTGCGGAGCTCGCGGACGTCGAGGACCGGGCGGCTCATCGCCCGCTCCCGGTCCGGGTGCCCGTGCCGCCCGCGCCGCCGAAGCCGCCCGCGCCGCCCCGGGTCGCGCCGCCGAGCCCGCCGGCCCCGCCGAAGCCACCCGCGCCCCCGAAACCGCCGGCGCCCGAGCCGGTGCTGGTCGAGGCGGTGTTGACCAGCAGCTGCGCGCCCTCCTGGACGCCCGAGGTGAGCTGCGTTTCGGTGTCGCCGACCAGGCCCACCTCGACCGGGGTGAGCTGCTGCCGGCCGTTGCTGACCACGGTCACGGTGTGCCGGTTGCCGACCGACGTGATCGCGGCCGAGGTGACCATGAGCGCGTTGTCGACCGTACCGGTGGTGACCGAGACCGAGACGGTCTGGCCGACCTTGGCCCCGGCCGGGATCTTGTCGAGCGTGAGCGTGACGCCGTAGGTGACGACGTTGTTGGAGGTCGTCGCGGAGGGGTCGATGGCGCTGACCAAGGCCTGCTCGGCGGTATTGCTGAGCGCGTTCCAGGTGACCGTCGCCGCCTGCTTCTCCTTGAGCTTGGTCGCGTCGGCCTCGGCGAAGGCGGCGGTGACCTCCAGCTTGGTGAGGTCGTCGATCTCGATGAAGCCGGACGAGCTGGAGCTGCTGGAGCTCGAGCTGCTGCCGGTGCTTCCGCCCGTACTGCCGGAACCGCTGCTGCCGGAACCGGTGCTGCCGGAACCGGTGCTGCCGGACCGGGACGAGGAGGACGAGGAGGAGGACGACGACGAGCCGGTGCCGGAGGAGGAGCTGCCGATCGTGCCGTTGACCGCGGTGACCGTGCCCGCCATCGGCGCCTTCAGCGTGCAGCCGTCCACCGCGGCCTGCGCCTGGTCGACCGCGAGCTGGGCCTGCTCGACCGCGTTCTCGGCGGTCGAGGTGTCCGAGGCGGCGTCCTTGGCCCGGGTCAGCGAGTCGTTCGCGGCGTCGAGGTCGGCCCGGGCGGCGTCGAGGCTGCGCTCCGAGGCGGCCGGGTCGACCTTGGCCAGCACCTGGCCCTTCTTGACCACCTGGCCGACGTGCGCCTCGATCGCGGTGACCGTGCCGCCGGTGATGAAGCTGGCGGACGCCGTGCTGGCGGACGCCACGCTGCCGTCCGCGGTCACGGTCTTGGTGACCGTGCCGGTGCGGACGGTCGCGGTCCGGACCGAGGCGTCGGCGGCCTGGGTGGTGTCCGGTCCGGAGATGGTCTCGTACGCCCAGAAGGCCCCGGCGACGAGCGCGACGACGAGGACGGCGTTGACCGCCGTCGAGGGACGTCGCAGATTTAGGCGCGCTGGCATGCCGACACTGTGGTCGTCAGGCCTTGGAGGATCTTCGGCGCAACCTCGGAGCCAGCTCGGAACCTCACGGCGAGTCACCGCTGGTCGGGAGCAGCACCCGGAACGTCGCTCCGCCGCCGCGCGGTTCGTCGAGCTCCACCCACCCTCCGTGACCATGGACGATGGCCGCGACGATGGACAGGCCGAGCCCGGATCCGCCGCCCTTGCCGCGCGTGCGGCTCGAATCGGCCCGGTAGAGCCGTTCGAAGACCCGTGACGCGTGGGTGTAGGGCACGCCCGGCCCGTCGTCGGTGACCTCGAAGACGGCGAGGCTCGTGCCCGGCTGCAGGGAGACCGGTCCGGACTGCACGCTGGCCGCCCGCGGTGGCCGGGCCGGCAGCCGTCCGACCCGGACCGTGACCCGGGCCTGCGGCGGGGTGTGCTGCAGCGCGTTGGCGACCAGGTTGGTCGCCACCTGCCGCAGGCCGTGCTCGTCGCCGAGCACCGTCGCCGGTTCGAAGGTGTCGCTGTCGTCGCTCAGCCCGGCCAGCTTGACCGGCCGGTCGGGCACCCGAGCGTGCGCGTCGCGGATCGTGTCGGCGGCGATCTCCAGCAGGTCGACCCGGCGCAGTGCGGGCGGCCGCTGCCGGTCGAGCCGGGCCAGCATCAGCAGGTCCTCGACCAGCACGCCCATCCGGCCGGCCTCCGCCTCGATGCGGCTCATCGTCTCGTCGAGGGCCGGCCCGGGCGGGACGCCGCCCCGGCGGTACAGCTCGGCGAACCCGCGGATCGAGGTCAGCGGCGTGCGCAGCTCGTGCGAGGCGTCGGCCACGAACTGGCGCAGCCGCCGCTCGGACGTCGTACGCGCGTCGACCTCGCCCTCGATGCGGGTGAGCATCGAGTTGAGCGCGAGCCCGAGACGGCCCGGTTCGGTGTGCGGATCGGTGTCGGCGACCCGCTCGGAGAGGTTGCCGGCCGAGATGTCGGTGGCCAGCCTCTCCATGTCGGTCAGCGGG
Organism: Actinoplanes sp. NPDC051343; assembly: GCF_044455125.1. Taxonomy (NCBI): domain Bacteria; kingdom Bacillati; phylum Actinomycetota; class Actinomycetes; order Micromonosporales; family Micromonosporaceae; genus Actinoplanes; species Actinoplanes sp. NPDC051343. The sequence goes on along the minus strand of NZ_JBITEL010000017.1, from coordinate 28,700 downwards.
CGCAGGCCGAGCCGCACCACGAAGGCGGCCCCGGCACCGAGCAGGGCCAGCATGAACACGGTCACCGCGAGGTCGATCAGGATGAGCCGGTCGGTGGTCTCCTGGATCTCGGCCAGCGAGATGCCGACGACCGCCACGTCACCGGTGTCGGCGTTGCGCACCGAGATCATCCGCCACGAGGCGCTGCCGTCACGGGCCTCGACCGTGTAGGGACCGCCGGTGACGGCCCGGGAGGTCGCGGCCGGGAACGACTCGGGCGACGGGCGGCCGGCATCGGCGGTCGAGCTGCGCGTGGGGTTGAGCGTGCCGTCGGGGCCGTAGAAGTAGGCGACCTGGTCGGGCCCGAGACCGCGCCACGCCCGGGCCCGCGGCGGGGCGCCCTGGTCGGTGCCGCGGAACGGGGCCGACGAGAGCGGCCGGGTCATGCCCTGGAGCTGGTCGTCGACCCGGTCACGCAGGTAGCCGCGGATCAGCAGCACGCCGGCGACGTTGGCAACGATCAGCGCGACCGCGGCGAGCGCGCCGACCACCAGGGCCAGGCGGGACCGCAGCGTCCAGTGGCTCCAGCGCCGGGGGCGCCAGGCACCCAGCGCGTACGCCGCGCGGCGGGCGGCGCGTCCCGCTCGGCGGGCGGCCCTCAGCTGGCCGGGCAAGGGGTCACTCGTCGCCGCGGGGCAGCCGCAGCGCGTAGCCGACGCCGCGGACGGTGTGGATCAGCGGCGGCTCGGTCTTGTCGATCTTGCGGCGCAGGTAGTAGACGTAGGACTCGACGATGCGGCCGTCGCCGCCGAAGTCGTACTTCCAGACCCGGTCCAGGATCTGCGCCTTGCTGACCACCCGGCCGGCGTTGATCAGCAGGTACTTGAGCAGGTTGAACTCGGTCGGCGACAGGTCGACCAGGCGGCCCGCCCGGCGCACCTCGTGTGCGTCCTCGTCGAGCTCGAGGTCGGCATAGCGCAGCGTGCCGGAGTCGGCCGGGGCGTCCAGTTCGGGCTGGGTGCGCCGCAGGATCGCCCGGATGCGCAGCACGACCTCTTCGAGGCTGAACGGCTTGGTGACGTAGTCGTCGGCGCCGGCCGAGAGGCCCGAGATGCGGTCCTCGACCGCGTCGCGCGCGGTCAGGAACAGCACCGGCACCCGGCGCCCGGTCGAGCGCAGCCGGCGGGCGACCGCGAGGCCGTCGAGGTCGGGCAGCATGACGTCGAGAACCACCAGGTCGGGGTCGAACTCCTCGACCGCGATCAGGGCGCCGTGACCGGACTCGGCGACCCGCACGTCGAACTCGACGAGGCGCAGGGTGGCGCTGAGCAGTGCCGAGATGTTCGGCTCGTCGTCAACGACCAGGACCCGGGCGGCCCGCGCCGGGGGCTCGCTCAGGGTGAGGGAGGAACGGGAATCGGTGAGCACCCGAAAGGGATATCAATGCCACCTAGGAATTCCCTATGAAAATGGCCGGAGTCGGCTGAGCCACCTTGCGCGACCAGCGCAAGAGCGGCTAAAAGTCCCTCCCGGTCACCACGAACGTACGACCTGGTCACCCTCCGAAAGTCCGCTGGTGATCTCGGTGTACTGGTCGCCGCGCAGGCCGATGCCGACCTTCACCTGGGCGCCGCCCTTGAGAACCGTGCCGGTGGTGCCGGCCACGTCGTGCACCGCGGTGCTCGGCACCCGCAGCACCCCCGCCTTGCTTCCGGTGGTCACGGCGACCGTGGCGCTCTGCCCGACCAGCAGGTTCGGCGGCTGGCCGGACGCCTCGAAGGCCAGCTGCACGCCGTACCGGACCATCGTGCCGTCGCTGGTGCCGGTCGGATCGACCTCGGCGACCGTCGCCTTGAAGGTCTTGCCGTCCTGGTCGGCCAGCGTGACCGAGGCGGCCTGGCCGACCTTGAGGTTGTCGGCGTCGGCCTCCGGGAACTGGGCGTTGATCTGCATGTTCGAGGTGCCCGCCAGGGTTATGAAGGCGGAGCCGGAGCTGACCTGGCTGCCGACCTTGCCGGCGATGGTGAGGATGCGGCCGGCGATCGGGGCGGTGATGGTGGCGCCTTCGAGGGCGTCCTCGGCGTTCGCCAGGGTGGTGTTGGCCGAGACGACGCGCTGCTGGGCGCTGAGCACCGCGTCCGTGCCGCCGCCCTGCTGCCCTTGACCGCCGCTGCTGCCGGTGCCGCCGCTGCCGGTACCCCCGCTGCCCGTCCCCCCGCAGGTGCCGCCGGCCGTTCCGCCGGTGCCGCCGCGGGTGCCCGAGCCGGTTCCGCCGCTGCCGTTGCCTCCGGTGCCGGTCCCGGTCCCGGTCCCGGTCCCGGTGCCGGTGCCGGTGCTGTGCGAGGTCGCGGGTGCGGGCGAGCCGGTGCGGGTCGGCGTCGTCGACCGGCTCGGGCTCGTGGTCGGCCGGCTGCTCGCCGACGTGCTCGGCGTGGGCGAGGCGGTGACCGGCACCGTGTACGCCGCCGGCGCCACGCATCCGGTCGAGGTGCCGGTGTTGGCGGCCTCGGTCTGCTTGGCCGAGCTGTTGCGGGCGTCCGTGAGCTGCTGGTTAGCCTCGTCGAGGGCGTCCTGGGCGTCGTCGACCGCCTGCTGGGCGTCGCTGTCGTCGACCTTGGCCAGTGACTGCCCGGCCTGCACCTCACTGCCGGCTCGCACCGAGACACTCTCGACCGTGCCGTCGACCGTGAACGAGAGGCTGCGGGTCTGCGCCGGCTCGACCGTGCCGGTCGTGCCGACGTCGGTGCTCACGGCGCCCCGGTCCACCGCGACCGTGGCGGCCGCCTTCGGCTTCTCGGACGCGTCCGCGGTCAGCGCGTGCACCACGCCGTACGCGATCAGCGCGAGCACGACGACCGCGACGGCGACGGCGATCCAGCGCCGACGACCGGCCAGAACTTCACCCATGGTGACGAAGTGTGGTGGGCCGATCTAGCCGTCCGCTCGGTCCTACCTCGGAGTTCCCTCGGAGCGGCGTTCCGAGGGAACTATGAGGCTCGTCCGACATTGCGTGCAGATAGGTGAGCTTCAGTGACCCGACACGTTGGGGTGACTCGAGAAGGGCAGCGATCGTGCGCATTAGGAGTTCCCAGGGCCCCCGGCGGGCCGCGGCCCTGCTCGTGGCGTCCGCGGCCGTGATGCTCGCGGCTGCCTGTGGCGGCGGAAGCTCGGACCAGGCCACCACCCCGGGTGGCGGCAACGGCGGCGGGACGAACCAGGCGCTCACTGCCTATGTCGACTGCATGAAGAAGAACGGTGTGACGATCACGCTGCCCTCCTTCGCCGGGCGCAACGGTGCCTCGCGCGGCCCCGGCAACTACACGCGGCCCTCCGGTGAGCCCCGGCCGTCGGGCAGCTTCGGCGGCGGGCGCGGCGGAGTCCCGGGCGGTGCCGGCGGGTTCCTCCAGAAGCCGGCCGGCGTCGACGACGCGACCTGGCAGAAGGCCCAGCAGGCGTGCGCCTCGTCGCTGCCGAGCCGCGGCCCGGGTGGCGGCGGCTTCGGCAACGGCGGCGGCCAGAACTCGGCCTACCGCAACTGCCTCCAGCAGCACGGGGTCACCATGAACGGCGGCCGCCCGGCCAGCGCCGACCCGAAGACGCAGGAGGCGCTGAAGACCTGCTCGGTGCTCAGGCAGAGCGCGTCGCCGACGCCCTCGGCCTGAGAAGCCGCATCGACGCCGACCGAACCCTAGACCGGGGTCCGGTCGGCGTCGATGCGGGCCCAGCGTGCGGCCAGGTCGCGCCGGCGGCAGGCGACCAGGTGACTGGCCAGGATCGCCGGCTGCCCGCCCCGCACGCAGACGTCGGCGCCCGCGGTGAGCACCCCGGCGACCACCTCGGGCGGCGCCTCGTCGTCGACGAGCGCGACCACCCGGGTGCGGGCGGGCAGCACGGCCCGGGCCATGCCGACCTCGCGGACGTTGGTGCCGGCCAGCAGCACGATCTCGCCCGGCCGTACGTCGTCGAGCCCGTCCGGGCAACGCAGCGACCAGCCGCCGGGCAGATGGGCGGACAGTCCGGCGACCCGGCCCGGGCGGCCGAGAACGGCCACCACCGGGCGGGGGCCGCGGGACTGCGCGGGGACGGTCGACGGGTTGACCGGCAGGCCCGTCGCGGTGATCGAGAAGTTCTGGGGCGTGGTTGCCTGGTTCAGTTGCACGAGCATGGCGGGGCTCCTACTGGCGTCGGTTACCCCCTCACGAAACGCCTGCAGCCTTGGCGGCCCGTGTGCGATGCCTGTGCATTTGATGTCAGGGCATTTGATGTCAGGGCGTTCGGTGTCAGGCCGTTCGGTGTCAGGCCGAGTGGACCGACGCGACGTGGAACAGCCGCGGGTCGGCCGACTCGGCGATCGTCATGATCGTGGCCAGGTGCTCGCGGACCTTCGGGTGCAGCTCGGCCTGGTCGAAGTCCTGGGTGCTGCGCCACTGCATGTAGTTGATCACCCGGGTGCGGTCGAGGCTCGCGTGCACGCTCGACGAGATGAGCCCGTCGACCAGGGTGGACGTCTCGGCGATCAGGTTTTCGAGCGCCGCGATCAGCTCACCCTGCCGCGCGTCGGCGCACGTGTACGTGTTGATCAGGGTAAGGATCTGGGCGCCTGAGGTTATGGTTGCCTGCTTCTCATCCGACATGGGCCCACCGTAGTGTGCTCAGACCGATTCGCGGCGCACGACCCCGACCAGCTCAGCGGCCTGGAAGACCGGTCCGGGCTCGCCCTTGGTCGCCGCGAGGACGGTCTCGACCAGGTGGGCGGCGACGGCGGACTGGTCGGTGGTCACCGTGGTCAGCGGGGGCGCGGCAAGCCGCGCCGGCGGGATGTCGTCGACCCCGATGACGGCCAGGTCGGCCGGGACGGTCAGGCCGAGCAGACGTACGCCGGCGAGAACGGCCAGGGCGACCTCGTCGTTGTACGCGCAGACGCCGGTGACTCCGCTCGCGCGCCAACGGCGTACGGAATCAGCCGCCGCCTCGGCACTCAGCGCAACCGTCTCGACCGCCGGTGGCGGGAGGCCGCCGGCCCGGCAGGCCGACCGCACGCCGTCGAGACGCGGCTCGGTGAAGAACTGCAGGCGCTCGTCGTCCGGGCTGGCATAGCCGAGCCGGGTGTGCCCGGCGGCCGCGAGGTGCTCGACCTGGCGCCGCCCGACCAGCTGCTGGGGGATCTCCAGCTCGCGGCCGTGCAGCGGCTCGCGGCCGAACAGGGCCACGACCAGGGCGACGCCGGCCGACCGCATGGCGGCCATCTCGTCGGGCGAGAAGTCGGCGTACGCGATCACCGCGGCCGGCGTGATCGCCTTCCAGATCTCGGAGATCGGCCGGTCCTCCCGGTTGCCCGGGTGCACGACGAAGGTGAGTCCGATGCGCGCCAGCCCGGTCGAGAGGTTGGCCAGCATCGTGCCGACCTCGGGGCCGATCGGCCAGTCCGGCAGCAGGAGGAGCACGACGTCGGACCGCCCGGTGCGCAGCGTGCGGGCGGCCGCCGAGGGCGCGTAACCCAGCGTGGCGGCGGCGGTGCGCACCCGGCTGCGGGTATCGGCCGAGATCGTCTGCCGTGGGGTGTCGTTGAGGACGTAACTGACCGTCGCCCGGGACACCCCGGCCAGTCGCGCGACGTCGGCGCTGGTCACTCGTCGGGTGCCCGATTCCGGCATGGTGACATCGTAACTTACACGTGTAACCATGAGCTCATGACGTCCGACGACCTCGTCTCCATCCTCACGTCACTCGACCTTCCCACCAAGGTGCGCCTGCTCACCGGCGCGTCGGCGTTCACCCTGCATCCTCAGCCGTCGATCGGTCTCGGCGAGATGCGCTTCTCCGACGGCCCGACCGGCGTGCGCGGCCTCAAGTTCAGCGGCGGACGGGTCGTCGCCCTCTTCCCCAACGCGACCCTGCTGTCCTCCCAATGGGACGAGGACGGGGCGTACGAGTTCGGCCGCCTCCTCGCCGAGGAGGCCCTGGCCCAGCAGATCCACGTCGTGCTCGGGCCGACGATCAACCTCCACCGCACCCCGCTCGGCGGCCGGCTGTTCGAGGCCTACTCCGAGGATCCCCTGCTCACCGGCAAGATTGCGGCGGCCTATGTGCGCGGCGTCCAGTCGCTGGGCGTGGGCGCCTGCCTGAAGCATCTGATCGCCAACGAGTCGGAAACCGACCGCAACACGGTCAACAGCGTCGTCGACGAGGCCACCCTCCGAGAGGTCTATCTGCTGCCGTTCGAGATCGCCATCGACGCCGCGGACCCGTGGACGATCATGGCGGCCTACAACGACGTCAACGGCCTGCCCTCCACCGAGCAGACCGTCGTGAACAACGACATCGTGAAGGGCGAATTCGGCTACCGCGGGCTGATCATGTCGGACTGGTTCGCCACCAGGACGGCCGGCCCGGCCGCGAACGGCGGCCTCGACCTGGTGATGCCCGGACCGGACGGCCCGTGGGGGGACGCGCTGGTCGCGGCGGTGCGCTCGGGCGAGGTCGACGAGGCGGTGATCGACGATCACCTCGGGCGCCTGCTGCTGCTGGCGCAGCGCACCGGCGCCCTGGGCACCCCCCGGGACTATCCGGACGGCCTGCCGGCGCCGGCCTCCTCCGTACGCCGTGAGCAACTGACACGCATCGCGGCGCGCGGAATGACGGTCCTTCAGAACAATGACGCCGTCCTGCCGCTGGACCGTTCGGCGACGGTCGCCCTGATCGGCCGCCACGCCGTCGAGACGATCGACATGGGTGGCGGATCGGCCCAGGTCAACCCGCCCTACCAGGTGAGCGTGGCGTCCGGGCTCACCGCGCTGCTCGGCTCCCGGGTGTCCGTGGTCGACGGCGTCGACGTGCGCACCCGGCCGGTGCCCGCCCGCGACGGCTTCTTCTCGTCCCCGCAGGTCGTCCTGTGCGACGCGGCCGGCCACGAACTGGAGCGGCGGCCGCTGGCCGGAGCCCGCACGGTCATCGGGATGGACGACGACTTCGCCGGACGGGTCGCCACGGCCCGGTTCACCGGCGTCGTCACCGGCCCGGCCCAGGTCGAACTCGGCGTGATCGGCGTCGGTGACTGGAAGTTGTCGGTCGGCGGCCACTCCTCCTCGGTGTCACTGAGGGTGAGCGGGAACGGCTTCGGCGAGGAGATCCTCGCGCCGCCGGCCCACACGTTCGAGGCGACGGTGTCGCCCGGCGACGTGTTCGAGGCGACCGTCTCCCTGGACGACACCTTCACCATCGGCGGCTTCGGCCTGATCGGCCACGCGGCCTCCCGCGAGACGGTCGACGTGATCGACGACGCGGTGCGGGCCGCGGCCGCCGCCGACGTGGCGGTCGTCGTGGTCGGCCTGACCGAGGAGCAGGAGACCGAATCGGTCGACAAGTCCACCCTGCACCTGCCGGGCGCCCAGAACGCCCTGGTCGAAGCCGTGGCCGGCGCCGCACGCCGTACGGTCGTGGTCGTCAACGCCGCCACCCCGGTCATCATGCCGTGGCTGTCCCGCGTGGACGCCGTGCTGTGGGCCGGGCTGCCCGGCCAGGAGGGCGGCCACGCGGTCGCGGCGGCCCTGCTCGGCGACATCGAACCGGCCGGCCGCCTGGTCACCACCTTCCCGACCGACGACGGCAAGACCCCGGCCTGGACGGTCACCCCGGTCGACGGCAGGCTGGTCTACGACGAGGGCCGCTTCGTCGGCTACCGCGGCCACTTCGGCGGCCGGGCCCCCGACCCGGTCTTCTGGCTCGGCCACGGCCTCGGCTACACGACGTGGGAATACAGCGACGTCCGCCTGGTGCTCGGCGACGCCCCGGCCATCCACGCCACGGTGAAGAACACCGGCAAGCGCACCAGCCGCGAGGTAGTGCAGGTCTACTTGCGCCCGACCGAACACGACGAGCCGGTCCGCCTGGTCGGCTGGACCCCGGTCACCGTCGAGCCGGGCAAGTCGGTCCGGGTCACCGTCCGCACCGACCGCCGCATGTGGCGCAAGTGGGACACCGAGTCGGGCTCATGGACCCGCATTGCCGACGGCGGCACGTTCCTGGTCGCCCGCGGCCTGGGCGACATCCGAGCGTCCGTCTCCTGACGGCGACTCCTTCTGCCGCCCCCCGGCCGGGCGGCCCCTCGGCCGGGCGGCCCCTCGACCGGGCGGCCCCTCGACCAGGCGGCCCCAGCCCCCGGCTCAGGGGCGGGCGCGCAGGGCCCGCCTGCCTCTCAGGGGCGGGTGCGCAGGCCGTCGAGGACGATGCCGAGCAGGTGCCGGGCGCGGCTGTCGAACTCGGACGCGTCCATGCGTGACAGATAGCCGATCAGGATGACGACGTCGCGTGCGTCGACGTCGTCACGGATCTCGCCGGCCGACCGCCCGGCGTCGAGCAGCAGCGTGATCGCGTCGCCGATCGGGCCCAGGCTGCTGGCGGACAGGTTTTCCCAGGTGGCGACCTCCAGCGCCGCGTACACGCCCCGCTTGACCCGGGCGTACTCCGCGACCCGGTCGAACCAGGCCCGCAGGGCGTCCGCCGGAGCGTGCTCCTCGAGCAGGGCGCCGGCCGCGGCGACCAGTTCGTCGACGTCGGCGCGGTAGACCTCGGCCAGCAGGTCGGCCCGGGTCGGGAAGTGGCGGTAGAGCGTGCCCTGGCCGACGCCCGCCCGCTGCGCGACCGCGTTCAGCCGGAAGTCGGGGTCCTCGGTGAGCTCCGCGCGGGCGGCTTCGACGATGCGGGCCCGGTTTTCGGTCGCGTCGGCCCGGCGCGGTGCTGATGTCACCGCTACGTCGTACCACAGCTTGCTAACCGGACACGTGTCCGCTAGCTTTCCCGGTGCGGACACGTGTCCGGTTATCGGGAGGAAGATCATGGCAGGCATCGACGGCAAGGTTGTGGCCATCACCGGGGCGAGCAGCGGCATCGGCGAGGCGACGGCGCGGCTGCTGGCCGAGCGCGGTGCGTCCGTCGCCCTGGGCGCCCGGCGCCTCGACCGGCTCGACGTCATCGCCGGCCGGCTGCGCGACCGGGGTCTCGCGGCGATCACCTGCCGCACCGACGTCACCCGCAGCGCGGACCTCGAGCGGCTGGTGACGCGGACGGTGACGGAGTTCGGCCGCATCGACGTGCTGGTCAACAACGCCGGGATCAGCCGGATCAGCCCCATGTCGGCCCTCGACACCGACGGCTGGTCGGCGATGATCGATGCAAATCTGCGCGGCGTACTGAACGGCATCGCCGCGGCGATGCCCGCCTTCCGGCGGCAGGGCCGGGGACATTTCGTCACGACGGTGTCGACCGCCGGGCTCAAGATCACGCCGACCATGGCGGTCTACGGCGGCGTCAAGAATGCCGTACGGACCATCCTCGAGGGCCTCCGCCAGGAGTCGACCGACGGCGTCATCCGCACGACGTCGGTGTCACCGGGCTACGTTCGCACCGAGCTCGCCGAATCGATCCACGACCTGGAGCTGCGGGAGCGGATCCGGCAGAACATGGCCGACTTCGCCATCCCGCCCGAGGCGGTGGCGCGAACGATCGCGTTCGCCATCGAGCAACCCGACGACGTGGAGATCAGCGACATCGTCGTCCGCCCGACCCGGCAGGACTGATTCCCCCGGCCGACTAGCTTGGGCGGCGTGTCCTTCGTTTCGGAGCATGCGCGCCGCCAGTACGCGACCACGACCGCCAACCTGACCGCCCGGATGGCGCTGCACAGCTACGGAACCAACCCCGAGACCTGGTGGGAATGGGTGACCCCCCGCCTGCCCCGGGACGGCCGGGTCCTCGAGGTCGGTGCCGGCACCGGCGAGCTGTGGCAGCACCTGCCCCACGGCCCGCTCACCCTGGTCGACTTCTCGCCCGCGATGTGCGCCCGGCTGCGGCAGTTGCCCGGGGCCCGGGTGCTGCGGGCCGACGCCGGCGCGCTGCCGTTCACCGGCGACGCCTTCGACACGGTGATCGCGAACCACATGCTCTACCACGTCGACGACCCCGGCCTCGCCCTTCGGGAGTTCGCGCGGGTGCTCGCGCCGGGCGGCCGCGTCGCGGTGGCGGTCAACGGCCGCGACCACATGGCCGACCTGGAGGATTTCGGTACGCCGGGACGCGCGCCGCTCCGGCTGAACGGCTTCTCGGCCGAGACCGCCCCGCCCGCGATGGCCGACGTCTTCGACGACGTCACGGTCGAGCGCTACCCCGGCGACCTGGCCGTCCCGACCAGCGAGCCGGTTCTCGCCTACCTCGACAGCTGGACACCTCTGACCGGCGCCGAGCGGGCGGCGGCCGCCCGGCGAATCCAGGAACGCATCGACGCCGACGGCGCCTTCCGCATCCGCAAGCACACCGTGCTGGTCACGGGCCGCCTCACACGCTGACCGGGACGCCCCGGCCGGCGGCGGACCGGTACCACGCGCGTACGGTCGCAACCGCAAGCCGCCCCTCGGCGAGTGTCGCCATCGGGTCGCCGCGGAGAAGAGCCTGGTATTGGCGTCGGAACGACGCCGTGTATTCGCGGTCGGCGTCGACGGTCAGCACGCGCCGGCCGTCGACACTGAGCCCGGACGGGTCGATGACGAGCGTGCCGCGCGAGCACACGACGGTCGTCTCGTGGAAGAACTCCGGCGAGTCGATCAGCGCGAGATGGGCCCGCAGCCCGCCGCTGAGGTGGACGGTCCCGGCCGCCGACGTCTCCACGGACCAGCCCGCCGGCGTGGCGATCGACCCGGCGACCGCAACCGGCGGGGAGCCGAGCAGCCAGCTCGCGCGATCGATGCTGTGTACCCCGACCAGCATCACGATCCCGCCCCCGGCCAGCACCGGATCGGCAAACCACGCCGGCCGGTCGGGCCGCCGATAGTCGGCCGAGCGCCGTTCGACGTAGAGCAACGGCTCCCCGAGCCGCGCCAGCTCGTCGCGCGCAGCCTGCACCTGCCCGAAGAACCGCCCCTGCTGCCCGACGACGAGCTCACCCACCGGCGCCCCTCCGATCGCAGGCGCCCCCGCAGCTCCCGACACCACACCGGCCGCGACCTCGCCCGCCTGCGCCGCCTCCCCTGCCTCCGCCCATCCGCCGACCGGCGACTCCGACGCTGCGGACCCGATCAGCGCATCCCTGCGGCCGCCCTCGGGACCACCGCGGCCACCCTCGGGACCGTCGGGACCGTCGGGACCGTCGGGACCGTCGGGACCGTCGGGACCGTCGGGACCGTCGGGACCGTCGCGACCGTCGCGACCGTCGCGACCGTCGCGACCGTCGGGACCGTCGGGACCGTCGCGACCGTCGCGACCGTCGCGACCGTCGCGACCGTCGCGGGCCTCGCCGGGTCGATCCGGACTTCGGTCGCCGCGCACGAGAGCGCGGCCGGGCCGGTAGCCGATCATCCGGTCGCAGGACTCGACGGTCGTTGCCAGCGGCTTCTCGACCAGTACCTTGCGACCCGCCTCGAGCGCTCGGAGCGCCAGACTCTCGTGCAGCGCATGCGGCACCGCGAGCGCGACGAGGTCCACGGCGTCGAGCACCTCGTCGAAACCGGCGACCGCGCGGGCCCCGTACGTCTCCGCGAGCCGCGCCGCGCGCGCGGGCACCGGGTCGAAAACCGTTATCAGCGTCAGGCCGTCAACCTCGGCGGCGGCCGCCGCGTGCCGCCACGCCACCTCCCCCGCACCGACCAGCCCCAGTCTCATGCCGCAAAGATATGGCGGCATGACAGTCATCGTGGTGACCGGCGTGATGGCGGCCGGCAAGTCGACCGTCGCTCAAGGGCTCGCCGAGGCTTCCCGCGGTCCGCCCACGTCCGGGGCGACGTCTTCCGGCGGATGATCGTCTCGGGCCGGGTCGAGATGGCTCCCGGCGACCCGGCCGGGGCCGGTGACCAGTTGTGGTTGCGCTATCGCCTTTCGGCGGCGGCTTCCGACGCGTACGCCCGGAGCGGCTTCACCACCATCGTGCAGGATGTGATCCTCGGGACCGATGTCCCCCGCTACCTCGCTCTTCTCCGCACCCGCCCGCGGCACCTGGTCGTGCTCGCGCCGAGCCGGGCGGCGGTCGCCGCGCGCGAAGCCCGGCACGCCAACACCGGCTATGGCGACTGGACCGTCGAGGCACTCGACGCGGTGCTCCGCGACGAGACCCCGCGGATCGGGCTGTGGCTCGACACCTCCGACGAGTCTCCGGCCGAGACCGTGGAGCGCATCCTGAGCCGCCTGCCCGAGGCCCGGATCACCGACTGAACCACAACCAGCCCGGCCACCACGTCGGGGACGAACACGCCGCGGCGACGGTCGGTGCCGAGCGCCAGGAGCAACCTTCACGCGAACGGCAGCCCCGAACTGAGCCAGGTCACTGCCGCCGCGGCGCGACTTCGCCGGGTCATTGTCCGTGCTCCAGCGAGCGCCAACACCGCGGTAATCAGGAACCAGCAACCCGCACGGCCTGCGCTGGGCCGGCGTCAGCGCTGAGCCGGGCCTGTGCATCACGCGTTCCAGGTGTCGATGACCGGATTGTCGTGCTCGAAGCCGAGCGTGGAAAGGGTCGCCGTCCCCAGTTTGAGCAGGCCACCCCCGCTGGCGGGCAGCCCGATCCAGCGCGCACCAGCCACCCGCAGCGAATGCCCGTGCGCCACCAGCGCCACGTCACCCTCATCGAGCGGCTCGCGGGCCCGGGCCAGCACCCGGTCGAGCCGCGCGGCGATCTGCTCCGGCGTCTCACCGTCCGGCGCGCCGTCGGTCCACAGCGACCAGTCCGGCCGGGTCTCGCGGATCGTGGCCGAGGTCAGGCCCTCGTAGTCGCCGTAGTTCCACTCGGCCAGGTCGTCGGTCACCTCGGTTACGGCCAGCCCGGCCAGCTCGGCCGTCCGCAGGGCCCGCCGGCGCGGGCTCGAGATCACGGCCGCGAACTTGCGTCCGGCCAGGCGTTTCCCAGCTTCCCGAGCCTGTCGTTCACCCTCCGGGGTGAGCTCGAGGTCCGTGTACGACGTATGCCGCCCGGCCGCGCTCCACTCGGTCTGCCCGTGCCGAATCAGCACAATCTCGCCCATGGTTCCCACTCCCTCAGACATGCCTGGGCCTTCCCCCGGGCGAACCTTCCGAACGGGTCCCAGCTTGCCCTTGTTCCGCGCCGGCCGCGCGTGATCGTCCACAGGGCCCCGGGCGGCCACCCGCTGTCCACAGCCCCTTGCGGGCACCTACCTCGACAGCCACATTTCGCGAGTCAGCTCGTATTCGACCTCGCCCAGCTCCGTGCCGGGCAGCGGGTCGTCCCACTGCTCGTGACAGGTGCGCACGTAGCGCATGCCGATGGCCCGCATCACGCCGCGGGAACCCGCGTTGACGGCCATGGTCCGGGCGATCACCCGATGCCGGCCCAGCGTGTCGAAGGCATGCCGCAGCAGCTCCCGCGACGCCTCAGTCGCGAGTCCGCGACGCCAGAACCGGCGCACGAGACGGTAGCCGAGTTCGCCGACGGCCGGGTCGTACGGCTGATCCGGGCTGTGCGCGGGCGGCAGCATCATCAGGCCGACGAACTCGCCGTTCTCCTCGCGATCCGGCGCGGCCGACCCGGGCCGGCCGCCGCCGGTGCCCCACGCGATCCAGTAACCGAGGCCGTCCACCTCGCGTCCGAGCGCCATACGTTCGGCGTGCGACCCGGTCACCTCGGCCCGCGAGCGGGCCCGCCCGTACAGGAAGCGAAGCACCTCGGGGTCGGAGTCGAGCGCGACCTCCAGATCGAGGTGGCGGTCGGCCAGGGGTACGAGCAGGAGGCGATCGGTACGCAGCACAGGTTGCGGCACGAGAGGACCCTCACACGAGCTGCACGGTCGTGCGATCGAATTTCTGCGGCGGTCAGCCTTCGGACCCGGCCCAGCCCGACTGCTGCAGTTCCGACCCGGCCAGGTCGCCCAGGCGGGCCTCGGCCCCCGAGGCGGCGACGGTGAGGCGGCCGACCAGCTCGCGCAGCTCGTCCAGCACCCGCGGGGCCGGGCGACGCCCGGCCGTGTCGACCACCTCGGTGACGCCGTCCAGCAGCGTCGCCGCCGACGTCACGTCGCCGAGCTGGGCCAGGGCCTGGGCCGCCAGCCAGTCGCAGTAGGGCTTCGGGGCGCCCGCCTCCCGCAACTGCGACGTCAGGACCAGGCAGATGTCGTCCATCCCGGCCGCGAGCACGACCCGCGCCAGGAAGTCGGTGGCCTGCAACCACTCCGGCGTACCCGGGAACAGGTCCCGCAAGCTCTCGAACGTGTCCACCGCGTCCTGCAGCAGGCCGGCACCGACCAGGCTCCGGCCGAGGTCGAGCATCGTACGGGCCACCTGCGCCGGTGACGTCGCCTCGGCGAGCGCGCGGCGGGCCAGGTCGGCGTTGCGCACCGACTTCGCCACCCGCTGGCGCCGGTCGGCGTAGCCGCGGTGGTCGAGCACGATCACGTCGCGGGGCAGGTCGGCCGCCCGCGGCCGGGAGCCGGCCGGGGTGACGAGCCGCTCGTGCACGCGCCCCAGCCAGCGCACCCGGCCGGCCCGGTAGATGCGGGCCTCGTTGTGGGTGTACGGCAGTTCGTCGTGCGCGTTGTCGATCTGGACCCGGCAGACGTCGGCGTCGGAGGCGGCCAGCACGGCGCGCAGCCGAGCCGGGTCGGGGACGACACAGCGATGGTCGGCGTCGACCGACAGGATCCACGAGGACGAGACGTCCTGTTCGGCGGTGTTGCGCGCCGCCGCGAAGTCGTCGTCCCACCGGCCCCGGGTCACGTGAGCGCCCAGCTCGGAGGCGACCGACACCGTCGCGTCCGCGGAACCGGTGTCGTACACGTGGATCGCGTCGACGACGCCGGCCAGCGACGCCAGGCAGGACGGAAGGTTGGCTTCCTCGTCCCGCACGATCAGCGAGGCGGCCAGAAAATCAGGGCTCACAAGTGCCAGTTCGGCACGGACGCCACTCCCCTGAGCGGTGGCGGTCCTCACTCAGCTGTGCAGAAGGTCCTCGAAGTTCACGGTGAGGGCGAACGGATCGGTGACCTGCACGGGCGCGCGGTGCTGCAGCTCGCGGGCCAGCTCGCCGGCGGCGCGGGTGATGCGGGACTGCAGCAGGCCGTCGGCGGAGTCGGCGCCCCAGTCGTCGGCGGCCGCGAAGACCGAGGTCGGGACCACGACCGCCCGGAAGTACGCGAACAGCGGACGCAGCGCGTGCTCCAGGGCCAGCGAGTGGCGGGCGGTGCCGGCCGTGGCGGCGATCAGCACCGGCTTGCCGGCCAGGGCGTCCTTGTCCAGCACGTCGAAGAACGACTTGAACAGGCCGCTGTAGCTGCCGCTGAAGATGGGGCTCACGGCGATCAGGGCGTCGGCGGACGCCACCGCTTCCAGGGCGTCCTTGAGCGCGGGCGGCGGGAAGCCGGTCAGGAGGTGGTTGGCGATGTCGTGGGCGAGGTCGCGAAGCTCGACGACGCGTACGCCCAAAGGGTTTTCGCTTGCGGCGGCGGTGGCCGCCGCAAGCTGGTCCGCCAGCAGCCTGGTCGAGGACGGCTGGCTGAGGCCGGCCGAGACCACTACGAGGGAACGCCCGGTCATGCCGCTACCTTCTTCGCTGCCATCAGGGACTCGTGGGTGGGTGCGTCCGGCACGTGGGCCGGCTTGAGGGCGGCGAACTCCTTGCGGAGCACCGGAACGACGTCGCTGCCGAGGAGGTCGAGCTGCTCGAGGACCGTCTTCAGGGGCAGGCCCGCGTGGTCCATCAGGAACAGCTGGCGCTGGTAGTCGCCGACGTAGTCACGGAAGCCGAGCGTGCGGTCGATGACCTGCTGCGGGCTGCCGACGGTCAGCGGGGTCTCGGCGGTGAACTCCTCCATCGAGGGGCCATGGCCGTAGACCGGCGCGTTGTCGAAGTACGGCCGGAACTCGTTCACCGCGTCCTGGCTGTTCTTGCGCATGAAAACCTGACCGCCGAGGCCGACGATGGCCTGGTCCTCGCCGCCGTGGCCGTAGTGGGCGAACCGCTGCCGGTAGAGCTGAACCATCCGCTGGGTGTGCTCCTTGGGCCAGAAGATGTGGTTGGCGAAGAAGCCGTCACCGTAGTACGCGGCCTGCTCGGCGATCTCGGGCGACCGGATCGAACCGTGCCAGACGAACGGGGGGACGCCGTCGAGCGGGCGCGGGGTGCTCGTGAACGACTGCAGCGGGGTACGGAACTTGCCCTGCCAGTCGACGACGTGCTCACGCCACAGCTGGTGCAGCAGGGCGTAGTTCTCGATCGCGAGCGGGATGCCGGCCCGGATGTCCTTGCCGAACCAGGGGTAGACCGGCCCGGTGTTGCCGCGGCCCATCATCAGGTCGATCCGGCCGTCCGACAGGTGCTGCAGCATCGCGTAGTCCTCGGCGATCTTCACCGGGTCGTTGGTGGTGATGAGCGTGGTCGCGGTGCTGAGCAGAAGCTTGTCGGTCTGCGCGGCGATGTACGCCAGCGTCGTGGTCGGCGACGAGGAGAAGAACGGCTCGTTGTGGTGCTCACCGAGCGCGAAGACGTCGAGACCGGCCTCCTCGGCGTGCTTGGCAATGGTGACCACATTCTTGATCCGCTCGGCGTCGGTCGGCGTACGCCCGGTCGTCGGGTCCGTGGTGACGTCGCTGACGGTGAAGATCCCGAACTGCATGACCGCTCCTTCAACCGATGGTGGCTTACGGTTGTCTCAACCGCCTGGCTCGCTCGGGTATTTCAAATTTGTAGGAACCTGACTGCGGCATGGGTCACAGCCGGACCCGTGCAGGACCATGCACGGACCAGCGGCCCGCCGGTCTTTCCGCCGGCCCGCATCACGCCCATCATGAAGCTCGTGAGCACGCAGGGAAAACCTCGTCATGGCCGGTAGAGATTCTCAGGAACCACGGACGGTGCTCGAGCACGTGCTGCGCCAGGAAGACCGGACCTACGAGGAGGTCGCCGCCGAGTACGAGCGCCTGGCGGTATCCCTGGGCGAGCGAGGTCTGAGCATCAGCGCACGACACCTGCGACGGCTGGCCTCCGGGGAACGGACCGGCACGACGCCGTCGACCCGGCGGGTGTTGCAGGCAATGTTCAAGATCCCGGCGAGCGAGCTGTTACGACCCTGGAACGCCGGGACAGGGATGTCTGCCGGCCACGGGTTCCTGCCGTCACGCGCCGAGGCGGAGCAGTTGTTACACCTGGCCGCCGAGCAATCCCGCGCGGCTGCGTTCGGTGGCGAATTGCCGATGAGCGCCGAAGCGATCGAACAACTGCACGACGAAGTACGGGAACTCGCAACGCTCTATCCGGTGCGGCCGTTGCCGACCGTGCTGGGTCGGCTGGTCACCACGCAATCGACCATCCTGGCGCTGCTGAAACGACGTCAAACCCCCGCGAATGCGCGGTCGTTGTACTTTCTGGCCGCCGTCGTCGCCGGCCTGCTCGCGTACGCGGGGAACGACCTCGGACGGCCCGAACTGGCCCTGACGCATGCCCGGACGGCATTCCGGTGGGCCACCTACACCGACCATCATGGTTTGCAGGTCTGGGTTCGGGCCCTGCAGTCGTTCATCTGTTTCTGGGCCGACCGCCCTCGCGAAGCGCTCCGCTATGCGGAACTCGGTGTCCCCTCGGCCGACGCTGCTTCCGGCTCGGCCCCGGCATGGCTCTTTGCCGGAGAAGCGCGGGCCTGGTCAGCGCTCGGAAACGCGCGACGAGCGAGGGACCTGATCGGCAAGGCCGAGGCGGCGTGTGAGCAGGCCCAGCCGGATGACCTCGACGCGATCGGGGGCCTCTGCACGTTTGCCTGGCCGCGCTATCTCTACTACGCCGGCCGCGCGCTGGCGACCTTGCCGGAAGAGTCGGCGACCGCGGAACGGTTGTCCGTCGAGGCCGTCCGGGCCTACCGCGACCACGACCAGCCGACATGGGATTTCGCCTGCGAGGCGGACGCCCGGATCAGCGTGGCGCTCGCCCGGGTGTCGCGGGGCGAACTGGACGGGGTCACGGAGTCACTCACGCCGGTATTCGCCTTGCCGGAAGACGACCGGATCCACGACCTCGTCCGGACGATGCACCTCGTGCAGGGCGAGCTGGATCGGTTCGGCACCGCGACGTCCCGGGACCTTCAGGAGCAGATCGTTACGTTCACAGAGCACTCACTACCGGTCTCCGCCCGCTGAGGCGCCGGCGGGAGCGTCCTGTGCCCGGATCACCGAATTCACGAACTCCCCGAAACTCGCGACGTAATGGTTGGCCACCACCTGCCATACCGCGCGGAATTCCGGCGTCGAAGCGTCCGCCTCAATGACGTTTTTCCAGGCGTTCCAGGCATCCTCGTCGAGTAGGGTGCCCCGATTCGAGAGGAACAGTGATTCATGCACGTCCATTCTGACGAACATGAACATCGCGCGTAGGTTGTATTCATGGGAGCCGGTCCGGACGCCCCGAGAGGACAGGAACCAGGACAGCAGGTCATCGCCCGACTGGAAGAGAATGGAATTGAAGTTCGCTCCGTAGTTGGTAACCTCACGATATGCGTCCTGCCTCATCACGGAAACCGAAATCGCGACCTGCTTGGATGCCTCGGTGGCCTGCTTAGCCGTTTCGCGAGCCTGCCGGTAATTCAACAGAAGTGCGACGACGACGGCAATCAGCGAAATCGTCTGCAACCAATCAGCAAATTTCAACATCGCCCCTTAATGAGACAGCTACGATAAGTGGGTCCATCGTGGTCCCGTTGCGGTCCGATCCGACCACGAGTCTCGGCCCATGACAAGACCTCCCCCGGCTGAGGAGCACGGGCGATTGACGAGGTGGAGTAATGCCACGAAGGGCGGCCTCCAGCCGGGTCGTCGTCGTCGGGGCCGGCGTCTCCGGCCTCACGACGGCGGTCCGGCTCGCCGAGAGCGGCCTGCGCCCGCGAATATTGGCCCAGGACCGGCCGGCCGCGACCAGCTCGGCCGCGGCCGGAGCGATCTGGGATCCGACCTACGCCCGGCATTCCCGCCGGGATCTCTGGGCCACCCGCACGTACGAGGTGTTCGCCGCGCTCGCCGCCGCCGGCCTACCGGGAATCCGCATGGTCGCCGCCTTCGAAGCGTCCCGCAGGCCGATCCCACCGCCGCCGTACGCCTCTCACCTGCCCCACTATCGCGAGTGCGATCGGGAAGCATTGCCGGACGGGTTCGTCAGCGGATACCGCTATCGCGCCCCGATCATCGACATGGTGCCTTACCTTCGAACGCTGTCCGACCGCGTGGTGGCAGCGGGCGGCGAACTGCAGTTCGGTATTCGGCTGCGTTCGTTGCAGGAGGCGTTCGCGGACGCCGACGTAGTGGTCAACTGCAGCGGATTCGGCGCTCGCGACCTGGTGCCCGATCCCGATGTGGTGCCGGTTCGAGGCCAGCTCGTCGCCGTACGCAATCCCGGCCTGAACGAGTTCGTCGCCGAGCGCACCGATGTGCCGGGCGAGTTGACCTACCTGTTGCCGCACGGCGAGCTGCTACTGCTCGGCGGCAGCGCGCAGACAGGCGACGCCGATCTCCGGCCGGCGGCCGACATCGCGGCGGCAATCGTGGAGCGGTGCAGCCGCATCTACCCGGCCATCGCGGGCTCGGAGATCCTCGGCCATCGTGTCGGGATCCGCCCGACGCGGCCCGAGGTGCGGCTGGCGCAGGTGAATCTCGGCGGCGGGCGGCACCTTCTGCACAATTACGGGCACGGCGGTTCCGGCGTGAGCCTTTCATGGGGTTGCGCCGACGACGTCACCGCTTCGGTCCTGGACATTCTCGGCACGTAAGACCGAGCCGGCGAGCACAGCTGCGGGATGATGGTGGCTAGCGCCTTCAAGAGGTGACAGCAAACCCACGGACGGTAGGTGCGCTGGTCCGATGCAGATTGAGCCACGCCAGCAGCTTCTCGATCTCTGGCTGGCCACCACAAGGGTCTCCTATCGCGACGGCGCCTGGAACCCGGGTGGCCGCGGCGGCAGCAATTCGATCAGTGATGCGGAGCAGTTGCTCTGCATCATGTCGCCGGCGACCGAGGTGCCGATGTTCCGGCTCGACCGGCCGGACAACGTCAGCGAGGATGTCATCGCGGCACTCGGCGCACTGGGGGACAGCCTTCAGATTCCCCACCGCCTGCTGCGTGCCCTGACTGAGTACATCGACCGCTATACCGACCCGGACGGCACGCCGGTCTTCTCCGGCGGGACCTATTTCGACTCCGATGTGGAGGCGCAAGAGATCTCACCGGCTCAGCGTGAGCTGGACGTGGTCGACTCGTTCTCCATCTCGGTGACGCTGATGCTGGCAACGATCGGCTTCACCAAGGTCTTCCGGTCCGTGGTGACCCGGCCGACGCTGCGGGAGCACGTCGACAATCTGGAGCGGCTCGCCGGCCGGCGCCTGTCGGCAGCTATGGCGGGACTCCTACGGAGCTTCACCGTCAATGCCTTCCCGGCCGACAGCGCGTCCGGCCGAGAGCTGATCCGTGCGGTCAATCAGGATCGCGGTCCGACGCAGGCTGTGGTCGAGGAACTGCAGGAGGCTTTGCGGGAGATCAGGGTCCGGCTCAGTGGCGACGTCATCATCGGTTCCGGTGCCGCCGAGGGCAGCGAACTCGACATTGCCAACCGGCTGTTCGAGTGTGGCTGGTCGTGGGGCGTCGTCCGCGACGCGCCGAAGATCGAGACGATCGCCGACATCGGGCGGCAGCGTGACGGCGTGGCGCAGGACGCGCCGTACCTCTACTTCACCACTGTCGCGCTCGATGCGATTCAGGCGTTGTCGTCGGAGCGCACGCGCCTCCTCGGTCTTCTCGACCCGGAGCAGTCCCGTTTGGCACAGTCGCTGCAGCTGCGTTTCGAGCTCACCCGATCGTACTGGGCGACGATTGCGACCTTCGGCTCCAGCCGGTGGGCGATGGAAGACATTCCCTGGTGTACCACCGACGGCAGGATGTCCGACTACTTCACTCTGTCGGTCGCCGGGATGGTCATGCAGAACATGCAGTGCGTCCGCCCGTCGAATGCGGAGATCCTGCGCGTGGGCAACGTGCTGGAAGAGCTGGCCGCCCGCAGCCGGATCACGCGCCGGTCCAGCGAGCCCGGAGCCGCAGTCGCCGCGCACTATCCGGGACTGCACTTTCCGCTCGAAGGCAGCGAGGACGCGGGCGGTCCCCGACTGACCTGGACCGTCGCCGACCTCTCCCCCGTCCTCTTCCGCCGCACGCTGGATCTCGCCGGCATGACCACCGACAACGCCACGCGCAGCCGATTGCTGCACCTGTCGGATGCAGTCTGGAATCACTTGCACGACCGCATGATCCGCGATGGCGACGACCGCGGTCTATGGGATCGACCGGCCGGTGTCTTCAGCCACCTCACTCGCGATCACACCAACGTCTCCTGGTCCTACACGAGGCGTGTGGTCGACTGCCTGGTCACCGCGGCTCGGGTGATCAATGAGGCGCCGGTGCACAGCGATCTGCTGGCCCAGGTCGCGGCCGATCTGCTCAACGAGGCCGATCACCTCTACGACCGTGAGCTGCTCCAGGGCACCACCACGCGCGGCGAGACACTGCGGATCGAGCTGGAGCGTCTTGGAACCGTACTTCGCCGCGCCCGCTCGCTGTGCCGCGAACGGCCGGGTGCGGCGGTCGCCATGACCGAGGAAGTGTTGCGCGCGCTGGACCGGCTCTCGGCAGCCCGGGACGCGGACATCGGGAGCTGACCATGCTGATCTTCGCGACATCCGACGCGGACGGCGCCGGCCGATCGGTGACCAGTGCGAACCTGGCCTACCGGCACTCGTTGCAGGGAGGCGACTCCGCCTATCTCGACTTCAACTTCGGTTCTCCGACCTCGGGCACGATCTTCGACCTTCCGGAGGAAATCAGGTTCGGTGTCGACGACGGAGGCATGCACAGCTATCTGCTCGGCCACGTTCCCGAGCCCCGCCGGGTCGACGTCTGGGCCGAGACTCAGCGCGAGGCGCTTCGCTATCATCCGGCCGGAGCGGGGCGGATCATGCTGTTGCCCGGCTACAGCGGAAAGCGCGAATTTCAGTCGACGGCGGAGATCGTCGACGCCTGCACCGAACGCTGGTCCGGATGGATGAGGAGTTCGGCCTCGTCATCGTCGATCTGACCGCTGGCAGGTCGTATGCCACGGAGATCGTGCTCGCCGCGACTGCCCGGCCGGAGCTGCAGGGCGTGCCGAGCCGTTGGGTCGTCTTTCACCGCTGGACCCGGCAGCACATCGTCGCGGCCGGCGGGCTGGTGCACGGCTCGCAGGGCATCGTGGATAACGGCGTGCGGTTCGGCCACGATCGGACCGCGCTGGCTGAGGCGATCGGCTTCGTGCGAACGGCGGTGCTGGACCCGAGCCAACCCGACACCGGCCTGCGGACGGAGCAGCTCGCATGGCTGGATGTGTGCAATCGGAGGCTTGATGAACTGGCCAGCAGCCGTGGTGCCGGCCGGGCTCATCTGCTCGGCGAGGTACCTCTCGACCCGGTACTGCAGTGGCAGGAACAATTGATCTCCAACGACGACGTGTGGCTCCACCGCACGGCCAACGAGCGCACGGTCAACGCATTCGAGCACCTGGCGAGAAAGATCATCGACGAGAGCTCGTGGGTCGGCCTGTGATCCTTGTCGTCGGGCAGGCGTCTCAAGCTAGCTTCGCTGATCCGCTGTCAGCCACCGGGAAGAGGATCGGGCTGATCAGGTACGGGGTACGGCCCGCGTCCGGGGTGTTGCCGATGACCGGCAGGATCGCCGCCCGCATGCCTTCGATCAGCTTGGCCCGTTCGTCGTCGGTCAGCCAGATCGCGTGTTGCCGGTAGCCGACCTGATCGGCCGCCGGGTCGGAGTCCTCGCGGCCCAGATATTGCTCGTACTCGGCGAGCAGCACTGCCATCGCCGTCGCGAAGGCCCTCCGGTGCTCGTCCTTGGTTGCCGTCGCGGCCCGGGCCGGTGTCACCGCCGCCGCCGCTCGCCGCAGCCGGTAGCGCCGCTCGACGAACCCTCGCACGCGCTGCTCCCCTTCGACCTCGAGGATGCCTGCCTCGGCCAGCGTCGCCACGTGCCGGTAGACGGTCGCCTGGGAGACGTCGGGCAGCCGCGCCGCCAGCTGGGCGGTTGTCAGTGTCTGCCCGCCGCCGAACGCGTGCACCAGGCGCAGCCGTACGGGATGCAGGAGAAGCTCGACCGGGTCCATTTCCCAATGTTCGCACAGCTGCTAATGTTCGCAGTCATGAGAACATTCGTGGACGTGGGCGGACGGCAGATCGCGCTCTATCAGGGCTTCGATGCGGAGCGGGTCGGGGCGCCGGTCGTCGTGCTGCCGGGCGCCGGCCTGGTCGGGCTCGATTTCTGGTCGATCGCCACCGGCGACACGGTGCTCTATGACCGGGGCGGCACCGGGTGGAGCGACGACGTGCCACTCCCCCGTTCGGCCGGCGACGTGGCGATCGAACTCAAGCAGGCACTGCCGCCTGGCCCGTGGATCCTGGTCGGACACTCGCTCGGCGCGGTCTACGCACGCCGGTTCGCCCAGCTCTTCCCGGCGGACGTGCGGGCGCTGCTGCTGCTCGACCCCGGCCACGAGGATCTCTTCGACTACCTGCCGCCCGAGGCGGCCGAGCTCAACCAGGCTTTGAAAGCGGATCTGCCCGACCTGACGGCCGAGCAGATCCGAGCGGCCCGGGAGGCCTACTCGCGGCTTCTCGCCGCCTGGCCCCCGGACGTACGCGCTGAGCTCGTCGACTATCACCTCTCGCAATGGCGCACCTCGCTGCGGGAGTCGGCCGGCCTGGAGTCCGATGTCTACCCCGAGGTGCGGTCCGGTGGGCCGGTTCCCGACGTGCCGACCACGGTGCTGACCGCGGGCGCCGGCAACCCGGCGTGGGCCACGGTGGCCCCGCCCGCCCTGGTCCGGCAGGCCCTCGACGGCATCCACAAGCTGCACGCCACGATCGCCGGGCAGTCGTCGCGCGGACGGCACATCCTCGTCGAGGGGGCGACCCACCAATACCTGCACATCGAGCAGCCCGGCGTGGTGCTGGCCGCCCTGGCGCAGCTCGCCCGATGACTCGGGGGCCGGCACCGACTGGCGGGTCGGTGCCGGCCGGACCGGTCAGCGGCCCTCGAGCCGCTTCACGTTGTCGCCGAAGGTCCAGCCCTTGGAGCCGTCCCAGTTGATCGACCAGGTCATCAGGCCCTTGATGCCGCTGACGCTGGAGTAAGCCTGCGACACCAGGGACGGTGCCATGTAGCCGCCGCCGGCGCCCGACTGGGCGGGCAGGCCCGGGACCTGCTTGTCGTACGGGATCCTGACCGTCATGCCCTGGACCGTGAGGCCGTTGTTGAGGCATTGGGTCTGCACGGTGAAGCCCTGAACCGTGCCCGCCGAATAGGAGTCACCGGAGCAGCCGTACATACTCCCGTTGTAGTACTGCATGTTGAGCCACCACAACCGACCGTTGTCCAGATACTTCTTGATGATCGGCAGGTACGAGCCCCAGATGGACCCGTAGGTGACGCTGCCGCCGGTCACGTACGCCGTCTCGGGCGCCATGGTCAGGCCGAAGTTGGACGGCATCTGACCGAGCACGCCGTCGATGATCCGCTCGAGGTTGGCCTGCGAGGTCGACAGGGTGTTGATGTTGCCGCTGCCGGTCAGCCCGGTCTCGATGTCGATGTCGATGCCGTCGAAGTTGTACTGCTTGAGGATCGGCACGATCGACGAGACGAACCGGTCGGCGACCGCGGACGAGCTGAGGTCGATGCCGGCCGCCGCACCGCCGATCGACATGAGCACCGTGGAGCCGGCCGCCTTGGCCGCGCAGACGTCGGCCGGGGTGCCGACCTTCACGCCCGCGTCCATGCCGTCCCGCCAGAGCACCGTGCCGTCGGAGAGGATCACCGGGAACGCCGCCATCAGCACGTTGTAACCATGCTGGGCGATCCGGCTGTCGTTCATCGGGATCCAGCCGAGGCCGGGGTGTACGCCGTTGGACGAGCCGTCCCAGTTCTCCCAGTAACCCTGCAGCACCTTGCTCGCCGGCCGGCCCTTGGTGGCACAGGTCGAGCCGCCGGGCGGCGTCGTGGTCGGCGGCGCCGTCGTGGGTTGAGTCGTGGGCGGCGTCGTGGGCTTCGTCGTCGGCGGTGTCGTCGGCGGTGTCGTCGGCGGTGTCGTCGGCGGTGTCGTGGGCTTCGTCGTCGGCGGAGTGGTGCCGCCGCCGGTGCACGCGCCGAGGTCCGTCCACAGGGTCGGCGTCGCGGCCGGGTTCCAGCCCGCGCCCGGCCACGCCGTGTGGGTGACCAGCGCCTGGTAGAGATGAGCCTGGTAGGTGACCTGCTGGCCGGCCGTGTAGGTGTTGCCCTCGGCCCACACCGTGCCGGAGCACGTCACGGCGGCATTCGCGGCGCCGCCCGGACCGGCGACCGCCACGGCGAACGCACCGACGGCCACCCCCAGACCGACGGCCAGAGCTAAGAGACGACGTCGGACACCCATGGCGACTCCCTCGATACGTACGTGACGTGCGACACCCACATAGTGGCGTTCACATGCGTAAATATCAAGGGTTCTTAACAGTCAGCGGCAGGCCCAGATAGTCGGCGAACGGCTGCAGCGCGGCCTCGGCATTGTGACGATCTCGTGAAGTGAACTTCGCCAATGGCTGGACGGTCACGGTGACGCCGTTGCGGCGGATCGTGCGCTTCCAGGTCGCCATCACCCGTCCCCCGCGCACCAGCGTGGACTGGAAGACGCCGTTGCCGCCCGGAATGACCGCCGCCAGCTGTTCCGGAGTGCCCATCATGGACCGATCCTTGTAGCCGAGCAGATATTCGTCGAAGCCCGGCAGCGCCAGCCAGCCCCCGCCGTCCGACCCGGCCGCAGCCGAAGCCACGCCGCCCACCGCCACGCTGTCCGCCGCGGCGCCACCCACCGCGGGCGGCTCCGCGGCCATGAGCATCTCGACGCCGTCGACGTCGACCGGCGCCAAGGCCTTTCCGGCGACCGCGATGCCGGTTCGGCAGTCGGTCATCGTCAGACCGGTCCAGCCCGCGAAGTCCTTGAGCGTCGTCGGGCCGTGACTGCGAAAGTAGCGCAGCGCGATGATGCCGAGGGCCTCGTCGCGGTCCGGTCGGCGTGGCTCGGGCGCCCACTCGTCGAGGAGCACGAACGTCTGCTCCTTGCCCACGTGCGGGGCGATCGCGGCTACACCTTGCTGACACGCGTACCACAGAAGGTGGTAACCGATCTGACCGCCCACCGCGATGCCGCCCTCGGTGAGCGTGCGCAGGCACTCGGCTCGCGTCAGTCTTTTGCCGCCCGCCAGGGCGGAGCCGAGGAGCTCGACCGCCCGGTCGGCGTCGGCCGCCGAGAGGCCGATCTGCTGGCGGCGGCGCTCGGACCCCACCAGCGAGCGCACGCCCATGAGCTCGAGCATCCAGCGCGCGTCGGCCGGCGGCACCCAGTGGACCGTGCCGCGCATCGGCCACGTGCGGATGGCCTCGCGGCGCTCGAGGGCCGCGTTGATGTCGTCGATTTTGGCGCCGGGCAGCCGCGCGCCGAGCGACCAGAGGCCGCTGTTGACGTCCTGCGCCTGCATCGCGCCGAACCATTCGACGATCGCGGCGACGCGGCCCGGGCTCCCTCGCAGGAGCAGGCTCCGCATGCGCAGCTCGAGGGCCGCCGACTTGTCCATGCCGACGACCCTAGAGCCGGGGTGTGACGTTTTTCAGCGACCGCGGCCGGCTCGGTACAGCTTGATCAGGTTGTTGGTCGAGGAGTCGTCGTCGGTTGCCGGCGCGGACGACCCGGTGAGCTTCGGCGCCAGCTGGTTGGCCATCACCTTGCCCAGCTCGACGCCCCACTGGTCGAACGAGTTGATCTGCCAGATCGTGCCCTCAGTGAACACGATGTGCTCGTAGAGGGCGATCAGCTGGCCGAGGATCGACGGCGTCAGCTTCTGGGCCAGGATCGTCGTGGTCGGGTGGTTGCCCTGCATCACCCGGTGCGGCGCGACCTTGGAATCGGTGCCCTCGGCCTCGACCTGTTCCAGCGTGCGGCCGAAGGCGAGCGCGCCGGTCTGGGCGAAGAAGTTGGACATGAACAGGTCGTGCATCTCGGCGATGTCGTGGTTGGGCTCGACGAACCCGATGAAGTCGGACGGGATCAGCTTCGTGCCCTGGTGGATCAGCTGGTAGAAGGCGTGCTGACCGTTGGTGCCGGGCTCGCCCCAGAAGACCTCGCCGCTCTGGTACGACAACGGGCTGCCGTCCAGGCGCACCGACTTGCCGTTGCTCTCCATCGTCAGCTGCTGGAGGTAGGCCGCGAAGCGGTGCAGGTATTGCGAGTAGGGCAGCACGGCGTGCGACTGGGCGCCGAGGAACGTGTCGTACCAGACGTTGATCAGGCCGAGCAGGGCCGGCACGTTGCTCTCGAGCGGCTGGGTGCGGAAGTGCTCGTCGACCTGGTGGTAGCCGGCGAGCATGTCGGCGAACTGCTCCTTGCCGATCGCGATCATGACCGACAGGCCGACCGCGGACGGCAGCGAGTAGCGGCCGCCGACCCAGTCCCAGAAACCGAACATGTTGGCGGTGTCGATGCCGAAGTCGGACACCTTTTTTTCGTTCGTCGAAACCGCGACGAAGTGCTTCGCGACCGCCGCCTGATCATTTCCGAGCCCGGCCAGAAGCCACTTCCGCGCCTCGGTCGCGTTGGTCAGCGTCTCCTGCGTGCCGAACGTCTTCGACACGATCACGAACAGCGTGGACGCCGGGTCGAGGTCGTGGGTCTTCTCGTAGAGATCGGTCGGGTCGATGTTGGAGATGAACCGGCATTCGATCTCGGGCGACTTGTACGCCTTGAGCGCCTCGTACGCCATCACCGGGCCCAGGTCGGAGCCGCCGATGCCGATGTTGACCACGGTCTTGATGCGCTGACCGGTGTGGCCCGTCCACTCCCCCGAGCGCACGCGGTCGCTGAACGCGCCCATCCGGTCGAGCACCTCGTGCACCTCGGCCACCACGTCCTGGCCGTCGACGACCAGCTGGGCGTCGCGGGGCAGGCGCAGCGCGGTGTGCAGCACCGCGCGGTCCTCGGTGGTGTTGATGTGTTTGCCCTCGAACATGGCGGCGATGCGATCGCGCAGCCCGGCCTTCTCGGCCAGCGCGAACAGGGCGGTCATGACCTCGTCGGTCACCAGGTTCTTGCTGTAGTCGACGGTCAGGTCGGCGACGGTCGTGGTCAGCCGCTCGCCGCGGCCGGGGTCACTGCCGAACAGGTCGCGCAGGTGCACCGCCGAGAACTTCTCCGCGTGGCCCTGCAGCGTCTGCCACTCGGCGCTGTCGGAAACGTGTTCGCTCATCAGCCTTGTCTCTCGCTCGAACCCGGACTCTCATCCCCATCCTGGCACGAATGGGTTGCCCGCAGAACGCGTACCGAATCAAGCCCGAAGAAGATCGACTGTGTTTCTCGTCGCCTCACAGATTGCGGACAGCCATCACACAAGGCGGCCGTAGCCCGCTCCCCCACGGTTGGCGCCATGACGACGTTGATGGAACAGCCGGCGGCGCTCGAAATGCCGCACGAGGCGGCCCCGGCACGGCAGCGCCGATGGCCGGTCCTGGTGTTGCTGGCCGGAACCGCCCTGCTCTACCTGTGGAATCTGAGTGAGTGTTTGAGAGTGCTTCTATTCGGGCGCGTTCAGCAGGCGTCGGGTCTGGCGTTTGATGGGTCCGCCGCGGTCGAGGCGGCGGATCATGG
>NZ_JBITEL010000016.1:210041-279560 GCF_044455125.1 Actinoplanes sp. NPDC051343 | reverse complement strand
GAACTCGAGCCGGTCATCACCGACATCGCCACCCGCGGCCTGTCGTACGGCATTCACGTGGTCGCCTCGACCTCGCGCTGGATGGACTTCCGCCCGGCGATCCGCGACCTCTTCGGCTCCCGGCTCGAGCTGCGGCTCGGCGACCCGACCGACTCGCTGATCAACCGGCGGGCCGCGATGACCGTGCCCGACAAGCCGGGCCGCGGCATCATCGAGCACCCCGCGGACAAGAACAAGGGCCTGCACGTGCTGACCGTGCGGCCCGAACTGAGCACGCTGGACGATACGAACGCGCTGGTGAAGGCCATCGCCGCGAACTGGGCCGGCCCGCCCGCCCCGCGGGTGCGGATGCTGCCGGCCACGGTGCCGCACTCGGACCTGCGCCCGGGAACCGGGCTGCGCCTTCCGATCGGCCTCGCCGAGGCCGACCTGAAGCAGGTCGAGATCAACTTCGGGTCGGGCTCGCACTTCCTGCTGTTCGGCGACATGGAGAGCGGAAAGTCGTCGTTCCTGCGGGCACTCGCCGCATCGATCATGGCTCAGTTCCAGCCCGAGGAGGCCCGGATCGTCCTGGTCGACTACCGGCGCAGCCTGATCGACATACCGGAGTCCGAGCACCGCATCGGGTACGGCATGCAGGCCCAGAAAACGCTCGAGCTGATGCAGTCGGTGGCCGGCTACATGGAACGCCGCCTGCCCGGCCCGGACGTGACCGCCCAGCAGCTGCGCGACCGTTCCTGGTGGACCGGACCCGAACTGTTCGTCCTGGTCGACGACTACGACCTGGTCGTGGCCGGCCCGACCAACCCGCTCACCCCGCTGCTCGAATATCTGCCGCAGGCCCGCGACGTCGGCCTGCACCTGGTGCTGACCCGGCGCTCGGGCGGCGCCGGCCGGGCCCTGTTCGACCCGGTGATCCAGCGGCTGCGCGAGCTCTCCGCGCCCGGCCTGGTGATGTCGGGGTCCCCCGACGAGGGCGCGCTGATCGGCAACGTCCGGCCGGCGCCGATGCCGCCCGGCCGCGGACGGCTGGTCACCCGGCGAGAGGGCGTCCGCCTGGTGCAACTCGCCTACCTGCCGCCGCGGTAGCGGCCGGACCGTCCGCACGCACCGGGAAATGGATCGGGCCGCGGACGATGCCCGAGGTGCGGCGGCGCAGGGTGCCGGCCCGGGCCAGGCCGGGCATGCGTTCGGCCAGGCGCTGCAGGCCGATCGTGGCCTCCATGCGGGCCAGCGGTGCGCCCACGCAGTAGTGGATGCCGCTGGAGAATGCCAGGTGGTCGGCCTGAAGGGTGCGGTGGATGTCGAACGTGCCGGCGCGGGAGAAGACCGCCGGGTCGCGGTTGGCGGCGGCCAGCATGGTGATGACGTACTGACCGCGCTTGACCGGGACGCCGTCGACGTCGAGGTCTTCGAGGGCGCACCGGGCCGTACGCTGCACCGGCGGATCCCATCGCAGCGTCTCCTCGATCGCCGGTCCGGCCAGGGCCGCCGGGTCGTCGCACAGGTCGCGCCACTGGGCCGGGTGGGCCAGCAGGGCGTTGACCGCGTTGCCGATCAGGTTGACCGTCGTCTCGAAGCCGGCCACGAGCAGCAGCGTGCACATCGGCCGCAGCTCGGAGGGCTGGATCTGGGCGGAGGGCGCCGCGACGAGGTGGCTGATCACATCGTCGGCCGGAGAAACCCGGCGCAACTCGAACAGGTCGCCGAAAAGTTCCGTCAGCGTCTCGTTCGCCGCTCGCAGCCGGGCCGCGTGGGACAGCGAGCGGATGCCGCTGAGGGCACTACCGATGACCGTTCCGACCGAGGAGAACTGGGCCGCGTCGGCGTCCGGCACCCCGAGCAGGTCGGTGATCACGGCGATCGGCAGCGGCGCCGCGAACGACGACACCAGGTCGAAGGATCCCTTTGCCGCAGCCGCATCGAGCAGGGAATCGACCTGCGCGACGACCCGCGGCCGGTAGCCCGCCATCAGCTTGGGGCTGAAGAACGGCTGGGCCAGGCGCCGCAGCCGGGTGTGGTCGGGCGGGTCCATGTCGAGGAACGACATGTCGAACTCGTCGGACGTCTGCACCCGTTCGCCGCTGCGGACCCCGAAACGCCGGTCCCGCAGCACGAAGTTGCAGACCGGGTGGGACGGCGAGATGAAGGAGCCCAGCCGGGTCGGCACCACCGAGCCGATCGAGCGCACCCGCTCGTAGATCGGGTACGGGTCGTCGCGCCCGGCCCGGCCCCGCAGCTGGGCCATCGGGTCGCGCCAGACCGTGCGGTTATAGGCGTCCGTGAACCGGCGCAGGTAGAGCGAGGTCGCGAATTGCAGCGCACCGGCCAAGGGGCACCCCCGTCACGAGTGGTCGCGGATCCAGGCGTCGATCAGCCCGCCGAAGTGCCCGAGGAACTTCTCGTGCTCGTGGACCGGGTACGTCGCACGGACGGTCTCGCGCAGCAGCGACTGGAACTCGGCCGACGACACCCAGTCGTGGACGATCTCGTCGACGTCGGCGAGGTACCGCGAACAGAACTCTTCGTACTTGTCGACCTCAAAGTACTCGTCCGCGAGCTGCCGGTAGGCCCCCAATTTCTCCGAATAGGACATTTCGGAGTCGGCGATTCGGAAATACGCCGCCGTATCAAGATCAAGACGCGGGCGGCGGCCGGTCACGACGCAGAAGACGGTCCAGCGCACCAGCGCGGCCATCGCCCACGGGAAGTAGTAGTGCAACGACGTGATCGCCACGTCCGGGCACGCGTTCGCATAGTCGATGGGATAGACATCGGTGCCACGCACCAGCGACTCGCAGGAGTTGAACTCCCAGCGGAAGAACGCGTTGACCAGCCGCGAGATGGTGACCACCTCGTTGCCCTGCTCGGCGCCGAGGAAGCCGTGGTCGACCTCGTAACGGGCGTGCATGGGCTGCTCGGGCCGGAACTTCATGACCATGGTCTCGGGTCCGATGGTCAGCGACCGGGCGAACACGTCGTAGCCCTCGACCGACGCCTGCAGATGCATGAGCCGCTCCCCCGACGCGTCGTAGGCGGCGTGCAACTCCTCGGCATTCCGGATCTTGGAGACGCCGACCCACGCACCACCGTCGTAGGGCTTCATGAACATCGGATAGCCGACCTGGGCCGCCGTCTTGTCGAGGTCGAACGCCTGGTTGTAGCGGGCCGCCGTGTAGGCGTAGCGGCTGTTGTCGAGCGGGTTCTTGTACGGCACCAGCACGGTCTCGGGCACCTTGAGGCCGAGCCGGATCATCGCGCAGTAGGCCGCGTGCTTCTCCATCGACTGGAACGTGAACGGGCTGTTGAGCAGGTACACGTCGTCCATCAGCGCGATCTTCTTGAGCCATTCGCGCGGGTGGTAGTACCAGTAGGCCAGCCGGTCGATGACCAGCTCGTGCTTCGGTTTGTCGCGCAGGTTGAACGGCTCGATGGTGACCCGTTCCGACCGCACCCGGTGGCTCCGGCCGTCCGGCGCGCCGATCACTCCGACCCGCCGCAGCAGCGCCTCGTAGGCCCGCGGCCAGTCGTCCTCGGTGCCCAGCAACAATCCGATCGTGTGCTCGACGTCCGCCACGGAGTCCTCCCCTTAAAAGACACGCTGCAGCAAAGAAGTCAGATGAGGATCGAGGGCGTCGCGCCACCCGGTCCAGGTGTGCGCGTCGCGATTTTCGGCGAGGCCCCCGGCGTATCCCTGCGCGCGCAGGTAATGCGCCATGGCCCGGTTGTTGGCGAGGTTCTCCTCGACCGATCCGCAGGTCAGGGTGGCCGGCACGGCCGGGCCGTCGCCGGCCCGGCGCACTCGCCCGACGAATCGAACAATGCGCAGCCAGCGCGGGAAACCGGATTCCTGCGAGTCGAGCCGGGGCTGGAAATAGCTGCCCGACTGCAGAAAGAGCCCGGCGAAACCCGCCGGATGGCGACGCTGCGCATGCAGCATCGCGAGGGCGCCCAGGCTGGCGCCGACGCCGACGACCGCGGGCCTTGCCGCCCCGAGATGAGCGGTCACCCGCGGCAGGATCTCCTGCGCCAGGCTTTTGGCGTACGCCGGGGAGGCGCTGTACCACTCGAGCCGGTCATTACTGGGCAGCAGAACCAGATGGCAGGGCGCGACCCGGCCGGCCGCGATCGACGTGGCGAGGAACCGGCCCAGCTCGGCGAACCGGTGGTAGTCGGGGCCGTCGTGGGCGACCACCAGGCGGTCGCCGGCACCCTCCGGCGACCAGATCGACGCGGTGATCTCGCCACCGAGCGCCGGCAGCCGCAGGTCGGCCCACTGCCCGGCGACGGCCGGCTCGCCGAGCCACGCCGGCTCGCGGTAACCCGGGGCCCAGCGCACCGAGACGTCGCCGAAACCGCCGGGTGCGCGCCGCGGCTCCTCCGGGTCGAGGACCCACTCGGTGCGGCCGTCGCGGTGAGTCAGCTCGAACTTGTACTCGATCCGATCGGCGGGCGGCCACTCGAGTGGCAGCTCCCAGGAACCGGTGCTCACCGCGTACGAAAAAAGGGGTGACCCGAGGTATCGGCAATCGAGCCGCACCGCGGCGAGACTCCGATGGGGATCCGGGAAGCGGAAGCGGACCGCCGTGCCCGTGTCGCACGCCCCGGCCGTCGCCTCCATGACCAGAGGTTAGCCGTGAACGGGCGGCCGCGCGCGGGAAGAGAGATCAGGGGGTGTAACTCTGCGGCGAGGACGGCGACGGGCTCGCCGGCAGCCCGAACATGTCGGCCAGGCCGGTCACCCGGAGCTGGCGGTGCACGAACTCGCTCGGGTTGCGCAGGATGAACCGGGTGCCGGTCTCGCGGGCCGCGTTGTAGCCGGTGACCAGCGCGCCGACGCCCATCGAATCCATGAACGTGACGTACGTGAGGTCGACGATCATGGTGACCGGGTGCTCGGCGTGCAGCGTGGTCAGCAGCGAGTTGCGCAGCGCGTCCACGGTGGCGGCGTCCAGGGTCCCGCGGACGTCGAGGACGATCGCCCCGTCGGCCTGGCGTCGAGTCGTCATGACGGCCTCGCCCATCAGCGGCCACCCCCTCCCCGACTCAAAATACAACGACTACCGCGGGCCTCGCCGCACATTCCGTACGGGAAAAAGCCGGTACCGAAAAACTCGGTTCGAGTTGCGCCCACCACCTCAGGTGCCCATGGTGATATCAGCTGTCGCCGATGTTGACGCGAGAGGCGGACTCGTACATGGCCACGACATCGTCCGGACGACCCGGGGTCTTCGCGATCCGGGACGTCCGATCCCTGATCACCGAGACCGCCGAGGAGGGGCAGGGCCTCAAGAAGGCGGTCGGCGTCACCCAGCTCACCGCGATGGGGGTCGGCGCCATCATCGGCACCGGCATCTTCGTGGTGATCGGCAAGGGGTCCGGCATCGCCGGCCCGGGCGTCATCCTCTCGTTCGTGCTCGCCGCGGTGGCGTGTGCGTTCTCGGCGCTGTCCTACGCCGAACTCGCCTCGTCGATCCCGGTCTCCGGGAGCGCCTACACCTACAGCTACGCCACGCTGGGCGAGCTGGTCGCGTGGATCATCGGATGGGACCTGATCCTGGAGTACGGCGTCTCGGTCGCCGGCATCGCGGTCGGCTGGGGCGGCAACGTCAACGCCTTCCTCGACGCGGCGTTCAACTTCAAGCTGCCGGACGCCATCGCCAAGTCACCGTCGGAGGGCGGCGTCTTCAACCTGCCCGCCGTCATCGTCGTGCTGGCGATCGCGTTGCTGCTGGTGCGAGGCGTCACCGAGAGCGCGCGGGTCAACCTGATCATGGTCGGGATCAAGCTGATCGTCCTGGTCTTCTTCCTGGTCATAGCGTTCGCCCACTTCACGACCGCGCACATGACCCCGTTCGCGCCGGCCGGCTTCCACGGGGTGACATCGGCGGCCGCGGTCATCTTCTTCGCCTACATCGGGTTCGACGCGGTGTCGACGGGCAGCGAGGAAGCGCGCAACCCGGCCAAGGACCTCCCCTGGGCGATCATCGGCTCGCTGGTGATCTGCACGGTCTTCTACGTGCTGACCGCGGTCGGCGCGCTCGGCATCGCCACGCCCGCCCAGATGCAGAACAGCAACGCGCCGCTGGCCACCGCCCTCGACAAGGGCGCCGGCGTCAGCTGGGCGGCCGGCATCCTCGCCCTGGGCGCGGTCGTCGCCATCACCAGCGTCGTCCTGGTCATCTTCTACGGCCAGACCCGCATCTTCTTCGCCATGTGCCGGGATGGCCTGCTGCCCCGGCAGATGGCCAAGGTCAACCCCCGGTACGGCACCCCCGCCCGCCTCACCCTCGGCCTGGGCGTGCTGATCGCGATCCTGGCCGCCCTGGTCCCGCTCGGCACCATTGTCGAGCTGGTCAACATCGGCACGCTGTTCGCGTTCGTGCTGGTCAACATCGGTGTGATCGTGCTCCGGCGGACCCGGCCGGAGATGCCCCGGCCCTATCGCGTGCCGTGGTCACCGGTACTGCCGATCATCGGGGTGGCGTTCGCGGTCTACCTGATGTCCGACCTGCCCTGGGAGACCTGGGTGCGGTTCGTGGTCTGGCTCGCGGTCGGGCTGCTGATCTACGCCGCCTACGGCTACCGGCACTCCAAGCTGCGCACGTCGCCGACCGGAACCCCCGGGTGGGCCTCGCCGGGCGGCCACGACGAGGAACCGTCGTGACCGGGCCGGTCATCGTCGGCGTCGACGGGGGGCCGACCGGCCCCGACGCCGTGGTGCTCGGCTGCTGGCTGGCGACCGCCCTCGGCACCTCGCTGACCGTGACCGCGGTGCACGCGGCACCGGCCGCGCTCGGCTCGGGCCGGGTCGACGCCGAGTGGGTCGCCGACCGGCACCGGGCCGCGACCCGGGTCCTCGACGAGACGCGCGCCTCGCTGGTCGGGGTCGCCTGCGCGATCGACTACCGGACGATCGCCTCCAGCTCGGCCGCGCACGGCCTCTCCGACCTGGCCGAGCAGCTCTCGGCGGCCTACATCGTGGTCGGCTCGGGCCGCAACGCGCCCCGCGAGCGCCTCTTCGCCGGCAGCACCGCCGAGCGGCTGATGGCCGGCAGCATCTGCCCGATCGCCGTGGCCCCGACCGGTCTGAAGGCACCGCTCGGGGCCCTGGACCGGATCGGCGTCGCCTACGTCGACACCCCGGACGGCCGGGCGGCCCTGACCGCCGCCGCCGAACTGGCCCGGCACAGCGGCGCCCACCTGCGGCTGACCACGGTCGTGGCGGCCGGCGACGCCGCCCTGCCGTTCCTGCTCGGCGACGACACCGAGCGGGCGTTCCTGGACACCGCCCGGGAGACGTACGAGCGGTCGCTGTCCCGCGCGGCCGCCGACGTGCCGGACGTGACCGCCGAGTGGGAGATCCGCCCCGGCGACCCGGTCGACACGCTGGCCGACCTCGACGACGTCGACGTGCTGTTCTGCGGCTCCCGCGGCTACGGCCCGGCCCGCCGCGTCGTCCTGGGCGGCGTCTCGGCCCGGCTGTCCCGCCGGGCCCGCCGCCCGCTGATCGTCGTGCCCCGCAGCGGCTGACGGTTACGGTCAGGAAATCCCAGGTCACCCTAGTGCTCGTCCGGGACCGGGCGCCGGGGCGGCGACGCAAAGTAGTCGCGCGACTCGACGATCTCCCCGTCGCGGACCCGCAGCACGAAGATGGCCGGCTGCACGAACGCCTCCCCGGTGCCCAGGTCGGTCCCCCGATATTCGAACTCGGCGACGATCACCTCGGGGTCGGCCGTCTCGTGGATCGTGATGCCGGCCGGCCGCCGTTCCAGCCGCGGGCCGTCGCCGGTCGGTGCGAAGTGCTTCCGCAGCTCGTCCCGGCTGCGCAGGGCGGGCGGCCGGTCCGGATCGAACGGGTGCGTGACGTGGGTCCGTTCCGCGTAGAGCCGCGGCAACTGCTCCCACCGCCCGGCGCAGACGCCTTCGACGAGGGTCAGGAACACCTCACGGGGACTTGCGGTCTCAGCCATATCCGAAGTCTAGACTTCGTTTATGAGATCGGACGGCCAGGCCAACCGCGACCGCATCCTGTCGGTCGCCGAGGACGTGTTCGGCCGCGGCGGCCCGGCCGCGTCGACCGAGGAGGTGGCACGCCGGGCCGGCGTCGGCATCGCCACCGTCTTCCGTCACTTCCCGACCAAGGCGGCCCTGCTCGAGGCCGTCCTGATCCGGCGTTTCGACCGTCTCTGCGCCCGGGCCGAAGGCGCCGGGTTCTACGACTTCTTCCGCTTCCTGGTCGCCGACGCGCCGACGAAGATCGCCATCGGGGACGCTTTCGAGGAGGCCGGCGGCGGCCTCGACGGACCCGCCGCCGAGGCCTCGCGCCGGTTGCGGCAGGCGGTCGGCGCCCTGCTCGCGGAGGCCCAGGAGGCGGGCACGGTGCGCCGCGACGTGGCGCTGCCCGAGGTGTACGCGTTGCTGGTCGCCACCTCCCGCACCGGCGGCGACGCCGGCGTGCGCGACCGCGTGCTGACGATCGTCTCCGACGGCCTCGCCCCTTGATCAAGCAAGCGTGAGGCGAAACCCAGGCCCTGAGCCAACTCGCGCGGTACCCACCCGGTCTAGGTCGAGTCGCGCAGCACCGGCCGGCTGGCGAAGACCTTGTCGTCGGCGCGGCCGGACAGCGCGGCCCGGGCGGCCGCCGCGGCGATCCGCTCCACCGGGTGCGTCGCCGTCGACAGGGCGGGGTGCACGGCGGCGGCCAGCGGGATGTCGTCGAACCCGGTCAGTGCGATGTCGGCCGGCACCCGCACCCCGCGGGCGGCCAGGAACTGCAGCACCCCCAGCGCGGTCGCGTCGGTCACCGCGACGATCGCGTCGGTGTCGGGCCGGCGCCGCAGAATCTCGGAGGCCGCCACGCGGCCCCGGCGGGCGGTGAAGTCACCGGGCACGATGCGGACCGGCAGGCCTGCGGCCCGCACCACCGAGACGTACGCGTCGAGCGGCGCCCGCGACGACGCCAGCCAACGAGGCCCGCGGACCAGGGCGATCCGGCGCCGCCCGGTCTCGTAGAGGTGGCCGGCCAGAGCGCCGACACCGGCCGCGCTGTCGACGTCGGCGCGGACCAGCCTCGAGGATCGACGCCCGCGCGTCGCGGAACGCCAGCACGATCCGGGTCCTCCCGCGCCCGGCCAGGCTCCGCGCTACCGGGTGCGGCCGGTAGCCCAGCGCTCCGGCCGCGGCCAGCACGTCGCGCCGTGCGCGCTCGGAGACCGGCCCGGCGCCCGACAGCGCCCGGGAGGCGGTCGCCACCGAAACCCCGGCCCGCCGCGCGACATCGGCCAGACCGGGCCGCGCCGGGGTCGCGCCGGGCGGGTCCGGGCGCTGCTGCGAACTCACGCCGCCCAGTTTCGCACCCGGGCTGCAACGCGGGATGCCCTCGGACCGGCGCCGCGGCGGCCGATGCTCAGCTGCGTCCACCCTTGACGTCTGGAGAACCTCGTGGCCGCAGCGCTGCACACCCTGCCGTACGCCGCCGTCGCCGACTGGACGGCCGGCCTCACCGAGCCGACCATCGTGGTCGCCGAGGACGACGAGAGCATCCGCGACCTGATCGCCGGGAAGCTGGAGGGCGCCGGCTTCCGCGCGATCACCGCGGGCGACGGCAGCACCGCCCTCGACCTGGTACACACCGTGCACCCCGACATGGTGATCCTCGACGTCGCCATGCCGGTGCTGGACGGGCTCAGCGTCTGCTACGAGCTGCACTCGTCGGCGCTGACCGCGCAGATCCCGGTGCTCATGCTCAGCGGGCGCGACCGCCAGGTCGACATCGACCTCGGGCGTACGGTCGGCGCCGACGACTATCTGGTGAAGCCGTTCAGTCCTCCGGAACTGCTCGCCCGCGTACGGTCGCTGCTCTATCGCGGTGAAGCGCTGGCCGCGTGACGGACACGCGCCGTGAACGAGGCGAGGCGGGCGGCGCGTAAGCGGTCACGTCTGGTCGGCCGAGCCCCGGCCCGCCAGCAGCGGCGTCGACCGGTTCCACCGCGGCCCGTCCCCGTCGGCCCGCCGCCGGGCCATCCCCGCCAGCGCCTCGAGCACCACCCGGTTGCCCAGCATCGCGGTGATCCCGGCGTGGTCGAACGGCGGCGACACCTCGACGATGTCCATCCCGACCACCGGAAGCTCGTGGCAGATGCGGGAAACGCTGTCGAGCAGCTGCCGCGCGGTCCGCCCGCCCGGCTCGCGGCACCGCACCGCCGTACAGGTGAACCTGGTTTGCCGATGTTTCCCCCGGGTACGGTCCTGCAACGGAAAAAGTTGGGGAGGTCGGGTCTATGCGAACGCTGGGCGGGCGCTATCAGCTCGTGCGGCGGATCGGCGTCGGCGGCATGTCCGAGGTCTGGCGCGGCCACGACGAAGTCCTCGACCGGCCGGTCGCGGTCAAGATCATGGGGCCTGCCACGGCGGTCCCGCCGGGCGGCCTGTCCGGCGTCGACTACGTACGCACGGAGGCCCGTTCCGCCGCCCGGCTGGCCCATCCCAACGTGGCCGGCGTGCACGACTTCGGCACCTCCACGACGGACGGCGGCGAGGTCCCGTACATCGTCATGGAACTGGTCGAGGGCCAGACCCTGGGCGAACACATGGCGGCCGGCCCCCTCGACTGGCACATCGGCGTACGCATCTGTGCCGAGGTGGCCGCCGCGCTGGCGGCGGCCCACGCCGAGCAACTGGTCCACCGGGACATCAAACCGGCGAACGTGATGCTCACCCCGAGCGGCGCCAAGGTCCTCGACTTCGGCATCGCCGCGTCGGTCGGCGAGCCCGACCCCGACCCGGACGGCCCGGTCATGGGCACCCCGGCCTACGTGGCCCCCGAACGCTTCGACGGCGACCCGGCCACCCCGGCGGCCGACATGTTCGCCCTCGGCACTCTGCTCTACCACTGCCTGTCCGGCCGTCTGCCCTGGTCGGCGGCCCGCCCGACCGACCTGATCCGGCAGCAGCGCTACGAGGACCCGGACCCGCTGCCCGACATCGACGGCCTGCCGCCCGAGGTCCTCGACCTGTGCTCCCGCTGCCT
Organism: Actinoplanes sp. NPDC051343; assembly: GCF_044455125.1. Taxonomy (NCBI): domain Bacteria; kingdom Bacillati; phylum Actinomycetota; class Actinomycetes; order Micromonosporales; family Micromonosporaceae; genus Actinoplanes; species Actinoplanes sp. NPDC051343. The sequence continues at coordinate 268,528 of NZ_JBITEL010000016.1, read as the reverse complement.
CAACCGCGACCCGGCCGAGCGTCCGACCGCCCTGGTCGCCGCCCTGCTGCTGGCCGAGGCGGTGGACGCCCGCGTCTACGTGCCGATGCACGACCTGTCCGCGAGCACCGCCCGCCCGTCCGCGCCCCCGCCGTGGGACCAGCGCGCCGCCGATGCGCCGACCTCGGTCGCCATACCGGCCGCCCGCGACCCGGAGCGCCGCACCGACCGGCTGGGCCGGCACCGCTCCGGATAGCCCTATTGGTAGCCGCGCTTGAGCAGGAACTTGGCGCCGGCGGCGAACCCCTCCGGGCTGAGCACCTCGAACGCGAACGCGTCGGCGAGCCGGTTCGTGATGTTGAACGCGGCGGCCACCGCGAGCGCGTCCTCGATCTGCTGACGGGAGACGCCGGCGGCCAGGACGCCCCGCATGTCGCGGCGCTGACCGTGCCGTCGCGGGTCAGCTTGCCGAGCAACCGCAGCGTGGCCCGCAGGCCGTCGTCGATCGGGGCCGTGCCGAGATCGGCGAGAACCGCCCGGACCCGCGCGGGGTCCCGGTACGCCTGCTCCGCGGTGGCGGTGTGCGCCCCGATGCAGAAGGCCGACTCGTTGGCCTGCGACACGACCGCCGCCATGAGCTCGCGGTCGCCGACCGACCAGTCCGACGGGCCGCGCAGCGCCCGGTGGGTGAACCGTTTGGCCGGGCGGCCGTAGAAGTCCGGCCGGTAGAAGACGAGCTTGGCGGCGTCCGGCAGGGATCGCCCGGAGAACAGCCGGACGGTGGCGAAGAACAGCTTGGTCGCCGGCCGGTAGCCGTGGTTGAGGACCTCGGGGCGCATCAGCCGGCCGTCGCTTCGTCGAGAGCGGCGAGCGCGGACTCGTACATGCGGGTGGACCGGCCGACGGCCGCGGCGACGACGACCTCGAACAGCTGATCATCGGTCAGGCCGGCGGCGCGGGCCCGGTCGAAGTCGGCGTCGGTGATCCCGGTCGGGCGGGTGGCGACCTTGTCGAGCAGCGGCCGCAGGGCCGGATCGGTCTCGGTGTTGCGGAACGCCCGGATCCGCTGCTCCGCGGTCGCCGTCCCGCGCCCCTGCCGGACGGCGTCCACCAGCGCGCGGTACCCGTCCGGCAGGCGCCCCATCAGCTGTGCCCGCCGAACAGGGCGGCGTACCGGTCGAAGTAGAGCGGCCAGCCCTGGTCGTGCCCGACGCCGTCGCGGACGGACTCCCAGCCCGGGCCGTGCCGGTCGAGATGCCGATGCTCCAGCTCGACCCGGGTGCGGTCCGGTGTCTCGGCCACGAACGTGACCTCGACTTCGCTGGTGCGTTCGGGATCCGCCTCGACCTGCCAGGTCGGACCGATGTCCCAGCTGAACACCACCCGCCGCGGCGGGTCGTAGGCCAGGATCCGCGCCCACCGGCATTCGCTGCCGTCGGTGCCCCGGTCGTAGATGTGTCCGCCCACCTTCGGTTCGAACACGGTCTCGGCGATCGGCACGCGCAGCAGGTTGTGTTCCGGCGGCTTGAAATCGCCGAACCGGTCGGTGAACACGGTGAACGCTCGGTCGATCGGCGCGTTGACGACGATCGCCCGCCGTACCACCGTGGTGTCCGCCTGCGTCATGAGCTCTCCTCGGTCTTGTCCTCGATGACGTCCTGATAGCCCTCCAGCGCCCGGCGCCAGAACGTGTCCAGCTGGTCCTTCAGGGCGGACACCCCGGCCGGGTTGAGCCGATAGACCCGGCGGGTGCCCTCGGCCCTGTCGGCCACCAGCCCGGCGGTCTTCAGAACCCGCAGGTGCTGCGACACCGCCTGCCGGCTGATCGGCAGCTCGTCGGCCAGCTCTCCGACCGCGTGCGGCCGCTCGGCCAGGCGCTGCACGATGGCGAACCGGCTGGGATCGCCCAGGGCCTCCCAGCCCTCATGCCTTCTGAAAGTCGCCACGAACGAAAGCTACGACTTACACTCCGGTTGGTCAAGGGACGGCTGAGGTTGCGGTGGAAGCGATTCCACCGGTTAACGTGCGGTCGTGCCCGAGATTCGCCCCTACCGCCCGGCCGATCGTGACGCCCTCTACGACATCTGTGTGCGCACGGCCGACGCCGGTGACGACGCCCGCGGCCGCTACTCGCACGACAACCTGATGGGCGACCTGTTCGCCGTTCCCTACGCCGTCCTCGAACCCGACATGGCGTTCGTGGTCGACGACGGGCGGGACCGGGCCGGCGCGGAACGGGTCTGGCTGGGCATGCTCACGGTCAACGTGCGGGCCCGCGCCTTCTACGACCGCCTCGGCTTCACCGAGCTGCCGGTGAGGAACCCGGAGCCGCTCACCTACCTGGGGCGGGCGACCGGAGCGAACGGGCAACGGTCACGCTGAGACATTGACCGATGCCGTAGTAGTCACGATAGGGTCACTTCCGCTGGCCGACGTCGGTGGGGGTGCACTGCCTTGTCCGTCCAACACATCGAGTCACGTGCGGTCCGGAGTCCCCGGATCGGCCGATTACTCGACGACCCTTCCCCGGGTGCGGTCGACGAGTTGTGGCGGGAGGTGGCCGAGCGCGGCAGCCCCCTGATCGAGCCGTGGGACGACGGTGAGGTGCTGGCCACGTTCCTGTGGCGGGGCGAGGCGGAGACGACCCGAGCGTGGTGGGGCCTCGACGTCCCGCTCGTCCGGGTGCCGGGCACCGACCTCTGGTACGGGTCGGAGGTGCTGCCGTCGGACCTGCGTACGGTCTACTGCCTGTTCCACGACGGCGCCGACACCCTCCCGGCCGGCCCGAGCCCGCACGGCCCCAGTCATCTCGACCGGTTCAACCGGCTGCCGTTCCGCTTCCCGGGCGACCCCGACGACCCGGCCGACCACGACCAGTGGCTCTCGGTGCTTCAGTGCCCCGACGCGCCGGCCGAGCGCTGGACCACCCTGCAGCCCGGTGTCACCGCGGGCCAGTTGGTCCACACGAGCATGACCAGCGCGGCGCTGGGCGGGGAGCGCCCGCTGACCGTCTACCTGCCGGCCGGCACACCACCCGACGACCTCCCGGTGCTGGTCGCGTTCGACGGTTTCCAGGCGCGGCACGTGCTGCGTTTCCACACCACGCTCGACAATCTGATCGCGGCCGGGCGCATCCCGCCGGTCACCGCGCTGTTCGTCAACAGCCACGCCGAGGAGCGGGAGCGGATGCTCAGCGCGACGCCGCCGATCGCCGAGTTCGTCGCCGGCGAGCTGCTGCCGTGGGCCCGGCGGACGTTCCGGGTCGGCGCCGAACAGGGCAATCTGGCCGCCGGGGTGAGCCGGGGCGGGCTGGCCGCGGCGTACGTCGCCCTGCAGGCACCGAAGCTCTTCGGCGCCGCCATCTCACATTCCGGGAGCTTCTGGTGGCCGACGCCGGCCGAGGGCGAGCCGTGCCGGCTGATCCGCGAGGTCGCGCAAGATCCGGTCCGCGACGTGCGCTTCTATCTCGACGTCGGCCGCCGGGAGCACATGACCGGGCCGGGCGGGGCGCCTTCGCAGATCGAGGTCAATCGCGCCATGCGCGACACTCTCGCTTCCCGCGGGTACGCGGTGAGCTACGCCGAATATTCGGGTGCGCACGACTACGTCAACTGGCGGCGGACGTTCGCCGACGGGCTGCTGGCCGTCCTCGGCCGGTAGTGGCTACGGTCGGTGACGTTCACGCAAACACAAGTGGCGAGACCCGTCCTTGTGAGACCGGCCCCGCCACCCCATTGCCGCCGTTTACCGCGGTCAGACGTCACGTTAAAGCACGAAGCCGCCGCCCGGCCGCCCGGCCCGGCCGGGCGTGACAACGCTCTCAGCCATCGACACGTTCCGCAATCGACGGCTACCTGCTGTCACGCCGGCTCGCTGCGCAGGTCGTGGGCGCCGTCCTGCCGGGTTGCCTCGTAGTAGATCCGTCCCGACCCGTCCGGCATCGTGACGACACTCAGGTAGCGCAGGCCGTTCGGGGCGTGCGGGCTGCCCAGCGGCTCGCGCTCCTCGGCGGTCAGCGGGCCGAAGCTGCCGTCGGACCGGCGGCGGCCGCGGGCCACCCCGGTACGCTCCTCCCAGTTCTCCCCCGCCGTCGCCCGCCCGTCGTAGGCGACCGTGATCTCGTCGCCGTCGACCTGCACCGACGACACCCGGACGCCGCGCGCGTCCCACGTACCGGGACGCGGGGTGAGCGCCGTGCCCCGCCACGTCCAGTGCACGCCGTCCGGGCTGGTGGCATATTCGGTGGTCATCCGGTCGGCGTCGGCCCACCGCTCGAGCGGGTGCACCGACGCCCAGAGGTGCCAGCCGTACGCGTCGTGGTGCAGCACCGGGTCCTTCACCCCGGCCGCCTCGTCGCCGGCCAGCACGGTCCGCGGCTCGGCGCCGGCCAGCCCTTCCGGGGTGTCCGCCTCGAGCAGGTCGACCCGCCAGTGCTTGGTGCCGGGGGTGGCCGCGCTGACGTAGAGCCGCCACTTCCCGGCCGGCGTGCGGACGATCGCCGGCCGCTCCAGCGACTCGGCCCCGAACCGGTCCTTGGTCACCTCGGCCACCGGCGTGAAGTTCAGCCCGTCGGCCGAGCGGGCCACCACGTTCGAGATCCCGCGGCCCTCGCCGATCGGCAGCCGCAGGCGGTACGCCAGGTAGACGAACCCGTCGGCGGCGACCGCGCTCGGCGCGCCCGACCAGGCGCCGGGCTCACCGCTCGGCGGTTCGACCACCACGGTCGAGTCGTCCCAGCGGGGCAACGGCAGGGTGGTGATCTCGGTGGTCAAAACGGCTCCCCTTCGACGACGGCTGGGCGGAAGATTACCCCGATGTCTACCGGGTCAGTGGGGATTGACGCGCCGGGGCGGGCAGGTGGCGGTCGACCGACCGCCAATCGTCGTACCTCTCGCCGGTGACCTGCTCCAGCCGGTCGATGTCGTCGGTGAACTGTGGCAGGAGCGCTTCGCGCTCCTCCGGCGTGGTGACCGGGCGCGGCCCTTCCTTGCGGTGCAGGAGCGTCAGGAGCGGCCCGCGGGCCGCCAGCCGCAGCGGTACGGGTAACCGGTGCCCGAACCGTCCGCCCGACCGCAGCAGGGCCCGCAGCACCTGGTTGACCTGGTTGTGCTCGACGACGTGCCGGTTGACGTTCTCCCTCGGGATCGATGTGAGCAGCCCGGTCTCGACCCCGAGGAAGGCGCAGACCCGGTCGAGGGTGGCGGCGGGCGCGTCCTTGAGGTCGCGGTAGCGCAGCAGCAGGACCTGCTCGCGCGGGAAGTGCCGGTAGAGGTGTTCGATCTGGCGGCCGTACTGCCCGAGCCCCACGTACTGCCAGAACTGCGCCCAGCCGGCTTCGACGCGTCCCGGCTCGGCACGGCAGGCGGCGAGGAAGTCGGCTTCCGGTTCGAGCCCCGCGTTCCAGAGGTGGGTCCAGTTGGAGTGCGCCCGGTCGACCGGGTCGCGCAGCAGCAGGATCAGGCGCGCGTCGGGGATCAGCGCCTTGATCCGCCCGTGCGACGCGAGGTCGTGCAGGTAGAACGGCGTCGCCTCGCCGGTTTTCGTGCCGGCCGGCGCCGCCTCGAACAGCCGCTCGTAGTCCGTACGCCGCCACACGTGCTCCTGGTAGGTCTGCACGTCGCCGGGCCCGCCGCCGGCCGGCGGCCGCCCGTCCGAGAGGAAGAACTTGGGCTCCTTGACCGCCGGCAGGAACAGCCGGGGGTGCGCGGTCAGCGCCGCGTGCAGGGCGGTGGTCCCGGCCTTGGGCACGCCGGCGATCAGGAAGTCGGGAAGCGTCATGGGTTTTCCCCCTGCCGTGCTCGGATTGGAATCGAGCCTACAGGTTTAGTAGTTTTTCGCGACTCGCCGGATGGTGGCAGACTCGGTGCGTGCAGCGACTGAGGTTCCGGCCCACCCATCTTCCCGCCGTCCGCGGCGGCACCAAGCGGGTGACCATGCGGTTCCGCGACCCGGTGGAGGTCGGACCGGCCCTGCTGGTGTTCGAGTTCGACGACGAGGTCGCCATCCCCGGCCGCATCACCTCGACCGTGGCCAAGCCAGTTGCCGGCGTCACCGACGAGGAGGCCCGCGAGGACGGCTTCGCGAGCGCGGCCGACGTGCTGCCCCGCCTCCGCGACTATTACCCGGCCCTCCAGCCCACCGACGAGATCGTGATCGTCCGCTTCTCACTCGCAGCGTGATGTGGGCATCACCCGCCGACCGGCCCTATGCGACGTCGGGCCGTGTCATCAGCGGCGACCGCAGATGCACCGTCAGATCGGGGCTGGTCAGCGGCACGGTGTTCCACGTCGCCACGGCTGTCCCGGCGGCGGCGGCGACCACCAGCCGGACCCGGTGCGGGCCGGTGATGACGTAAAGGTCGGCGACGAACGTGTCGCCCTGCCATGCGCCGGCCGCGACGACCGGACGGCCGAGCGACGAACTTTCCCGCCATTCGCCGTGGCCCGCCTCGACGGTCAGCGACGACCCCAACCGCAGGAGCCATCCCCCGCCGGCGGGTTCGACCGACACCATGGTGCCGTCGGGCAGAGGCGAATCCCCGGCCGAGGCGTCGACTCTCGCCTCGGCGATGCGCTCCGGGGCGGCCGCGCCCGGCACCGGCGGCAGCGACAGCCGCCGCAGCCGGTCGGCGAGGATCTCGTCGTCCCGGGTGCTTTCCCCATGATCCAGCCCGGGCAGCAGGCACTCCCAGATCGCGTCGAACATCGGCTGTCCGTCGATCATGGCGGCGGTCACGGCGATCACGAGGTCATGCTCGGGGACGACCACACACAGCTGGCCGTTGTTGCCCTGACCGAAGTAGCCGTGGCGCGACATCCAGAACTGATATCCGGACCCGCAGAGCCATTCGGTGCCCCCGCCGACCTCCGCGGGCCGGGTCTCGATGTGCCGGCTGGTAGCGAGCCGCACCCAGTCGCGCGCAACGAGTTGCCGGTCTCCCCACCGGCCTTCGCGCCGTAACAACTCGCCGAAGGCGGCGACGGCCTCGGTCGTGAGATGCAGCCCGTGGAATCCGAAGGCGGCACCGCTCGCCACCCGGTCCCACTCGGCGTGGTCCACGCCCATCGGCTCGAACAGGCGCTCGTCGAGCAGCTCCGGCAGGCCCCGGCCGGTCACCCGTTCCACCATCCGGGCCAGCAGGAACGTGGTCGCGTTGTCGTAGGTGTGCCGGGTTCCCTCCGGGTCGGCGAACGGCACGCGCAGGAAGCCCTTCACCAGGTCGCCCGGTTCGAGCTGCCAGGCCTCGGTGAGGCTGTCCGTCCGATGCCCGCTCGTCATCGACAGCAGGTGGTGAACGGTGACGCGGCGTCCCTGCTCGGAGATGCCGGCCGGAACGTGCTCGGGCAGCACGTCCACCACCCGGTCGTCCAGCGACAGCAGCCCGTCGGCGATCGCGAGCCCCACCGCGACCGAGGTGAACGACTTGGTCAGCGAGTAGAGAAGGTGCGGGCGCCCGGCCGAGTACGGCGCCCACCAGCCCTCGGCCACGACATGGCCATGGCGCACGATCATGATGGAGTGACACTCGACCGATTGCGCTTCGAGCCGGTCCAGCAGCGCGGCAACCGCGCGGGACGACACCCCCGAGGCGAACGGTGCCGACCGCGGCAGAAGAGCGCGCCGGAAAGACATCCGGGCACCCTAGCAAGGCCGCCCGCCGGCCCGCCTCTCGCGGCGGGCCGGCGGCCGCAGGCCGACCTGGTTACAGCTCGGGCCCGATGACCGTGCCGTCGTCGAACTTGTTGCCGGTCCACTCGTTGCCGGTGCGGTTCTTGTCGAAGCCGGTGATCGGCCCGTACGTGCCGCACTTGCCGTCGGAGCCCTTCTGCCACACGTTGTTGATGAACTTGATGTAGGTGGCGTTGGTCGGGTCGCCGGAGAACTCCTTCTTCCCGGTCGCTCCGCCGTACGCGCAGTAGCCGGTCCCGCTCGGGTTGGCCATGAACAGGTTGTCGGAGATCGTGTTGTGCGTGATCGGCGCGAAGTCCGGATAACCCGTCATGTCGGCCGAGCAGCCGATTTCGGAGTCGGTGAGCGCCGTCCAGTCGCACTGCATGGTGTTGTGGGTGATCGTCGAGTGCTGCTCGACCCGGATCGCCGAGGCGTGCTGGGTCGCGAGCAGCGCCGTGCCGTGGATCCACGAGTCTTCGACGGTGCAGTTGAGCCGGCAGTAGATGCCGCGGTTGCCGCCCTTGATCTCGGTGCGCAGCACGGTGAAGTTGTCGGACCCGATGCACTGGCAGGCGGCCCGGGCGCCGTTGATGACCTCGGAGTCCTCGACGCGGAAGCTGCTCTTGGTGCCCTCGCCGCCGTTGATCTCACCGTTGATGCGGGAGCGCTTGATCACCACGTCGGTGGCCTTGATCGACAGGTCGCAGTTGACGATCTTGGAGTCGATCACCGTGCCGTTGGTGATGATCGAGCAGGACCCGGTGTACTTGCTCAACTCCACGCCGTCCGGCACGCCGGTGTTGCTCGCGTTCGGGAAGGCGCCGTTCGACGGTCCCGACGGCGGCTTCGCGGCCGTGGACCGGGACGGCTTCGGTGACGGGCTCGAGGTCGTGGGGGCCGGCGACGGCGTCCCGCCGCCCTGGGCCGCGCCCACGACGAACGTCTGCTTCACGCCGAGGTTCTTCCACACGCCGTCGTTGCCCATGTAGGCGACCGAGATCGTGTACGTACCGGGCTTGCTGAACGAGCGCTTGGCCGTGTACTCCTGCTGCGCCGTGCCGATCGTGACGTTCTCGGAGCGCGGGAAGTCGAAGATGTTCCCGGCCTGGTCGCGAACCGCGATGACCAGGTAGCGGACGTTCGTCCTGCGTTCGGCGACCAGTTTGGCGCCGGCGGTCACGGTCTCGTTCGTCTTGGCCTGGGCCAGGTCGACGCCCAGCGCCTGCACGGTGATCGGTGAGGCGACCTTGTAAACGATCGGCCGCTGTGTCGAACCGTTGGCAACATTTGCCCCCAGAAACGCCAGAATGGCGGCGACCGGTATGAGAGCGAAGAACCATTTTCGCCGCGAATGGCGAGCGTGCCGGCCTCCGGGGCCGGTCGGGTCTGCGTGATCGACGATGGGTGCGTCTTGGTGGGGTTCCGGTTGACGACGAAGGGAGCGCAACGTCGATCTACCTTCCATGCTCGGTGGGTCGATGCTCGGCAGCTCACCTCTTGCGGTGATCGAGATCCCAGCTCAGGGCATGTCTGGGTTCCTGCTGTCGAGCATGACGGTCGGCAGCGACCATAGCCACGCGAGGACGGCCGGTGGCCGATAATTAAGGTGCACCTAAGGAAGAATTGGGCGAGGTCACAGACTGTCCGTGCTATACATCGTCAATTAGTGCATATCCCTAATTGCCTGCCCGCTCAGGCGAGACTCGACATTACCTTGGTATTTCATCCGCCAAGATAAATGTTTGGCAACGGCGAGATCGAATATGTCAGCCGGTCGCTGCACTCGCCACGATGACCGTGCGCAGAGGGCTCGTCCCGCCCGCCCGATAGAGCGCCAGCGTGAGCCGCTCGTCGCCGGGCAGACGCAGGGTCGACGTCCACAGGCCGCGCTCGTCCGCGGTGACCGCGGTGCGGGTGTTCCGCGTGACCGAGGTGACCTGCAGGGCGTAGGCGTCCGGTCCGCCGGCCAGCCCGGTGGCGTTGACCTGGATGCTGCGGTCGCCGCTCGCGTCGGCGGCACCCGGTGGCACCACGGACAGGGTGGTGACCGTGACCTGGTGGGTCCGGATCGAGGTGGCCAGCGACAGCCAGCCCGCGCCCGCCAGCATCGCGACCGCCAGCACGGCCGGCACGAGCTGCCTGAGAAGCCGGCGCCGCCGATTGATGAGCTCCGACGCCGGGATGCTCGGCGCCGAGCCGGCGGAGCCGGATCCCGGACGGTCAGCCGGCACCCGCGGGGTGATGGCCAGGACGGCGGCCAGGGCGGCCAGTGTCACCCCGGCACTCACCGCGAGCCAGGTGACGCGGTGCAGGGGCGCGCGCACCACCCAGGCCAGGAGCCCGCCCAGGATCAGCGTGCCCAGGCTGAGCGCGGGAACCAGCATCAGCCGCTCGATGGTCACCAGGCGACCGGGACGGCGGAACAGCAGGGCGGTCAGGGCCAGACCGGGCAGCACCAGGCCGAGCGGCAGGCCGCCGGCGACCATCAGCACCCGGATGCCGCTCACGACGGCGGCGCCGGCCACCAGGGTGGCACCGGCCAGGGCGTACGCGGTGTGCCGCCTCACCGGCCACCGACCCGGTAGATGCGGATCCTGCCGTTGTCGTAGAGCCGGGACCACTGCGGCAGGTCGTCGAACTTGCCCAGCTGCTGCGCGGTGAGCGGCCGGGCGATGCGGCCCGCGTCCGGATCGTTGTCGAAGTACTGCGAGTTGGCCGGCAACTGCTCGCCCAGGCGGGTGTCCACCACCAGGTAACTCAAGGCCAGGGTGCCGACCAGGTCCTGGTCGGCGTCCGACCACTGCTCGGCGTAGAACAGGGGACCGACGCCCCGCACCGGGTCCTGCCGGCCGTAGGTCGAGGCCAGCGCGATCGCGGTCAGGTCGCCGCCGGTCCGCTGGCCCGGGCCGAGCATGTCGCGCTCCCAGTCGGCGGCGTCCAGGCCGTAGCGGTCGACCGAGCGCTCGAAGCCGTCGGCCAGGTAGGGGCCGGGCAGGAGCTGGGCGGCCGGCGGCCAGCCGCCGACCCGGGCGCCGGCCATCAGCACCGTGATGACGACAGCACCGGCCGCCACCCGCAGCATGCGGCTCCGGCGGCCGGAGGGGCGCATCTTCCTGGACGGCACCAGGCGGACGTTCCGGACCAGCGCGGTCGCGGCGACGATCGACATCGGCACGTACGTGAAAGTGGAGAGCCGGCCCGCGACCTCGGGACCGTTCGAGCCGAGGAAGCGCACGCCGTTCCCCGCGAAGAAGACCGCGGAACCGGCGAGTGCCGCCCACTGCCAGGGGTCGCGCTCCCGGCGGGCGATCGTGTCCCGGGCGACCGCCAGGTACAGGCCCAGCAGGAACAGCAGTCCGAGCGCCTGGAGGCCCAGCTCCCAGAGCGGGACCGCGGCGGCGGCTCCGGCCGGCTGCTGCCGGCCGGAGAAGAACTGCGAGGCGGCGTGCCGCACCTGGTCGAGAGGGGCCTGAAGGTACGAGATGACGTCGTGCGCGACGACCAGGACCCAGACCGCGACGACGACCGCGGCACCGGCCGGGACGATCAGCGTCCGCCACGGGCGCGGCCTGGTCGTGCCCACCTCGGCCAGCCCGATCAGCAGCAACGTCAGCACGAGTGCGCCGGCCGTGACGTGGTGGCAGACCGTGGTGAGGACGGTGCCGGCGATGGCCAGCGCGCCGAACTGCCGGCCGTGCCCGGCCGAGAACCGCCGGGCCGCCCAGACGGTCAGCATCAGGAAGATCAGGGCGCCGGTCTGGTAGAGGTACATCGAGTTGAAGAACAGGTAGTGCAGCGAGGTCGCATAGACCACGCAGGCCACGCCCGCGATGGCCGCGGACCGGCTCGACCGCAGGACGGCCGCGTAGAGCGCGGCGACCAGGCCGAGGTGGCACGTGCCGGCGACGATGAACCCGGCCGCGGTGACCGGCAGCCCGGTCAGCTGTGAGATCGCGGCGCCCATCTCGGCCAGCCCCGGGAAGTGGACGGCCGGGGGCAGGGCCAGGTTGGGCCGGAAGAGGGTGCCCTGCTCGTTGATGATGGTGGTCGCCAGCCAGTGTTGAAGCTCGTCCGGGAAGCGGAACTGGTCCGGGCTGTAGAACCACTTCAACAAGTACTGGTTGACCGCCAGCCCCAGCACCAGCACGAACGACTCGGCGATCCCGGCCAGCCGTCGCATGAGCAGCCTCGTCACGACCGGGGTGAAGACGACGATCTGGCCGGCCCAGTAGGCGGCGAGCGCCAGGCGGTTCTGCTCGCGGCCGCCCGCATAGCCGAGGGCCACCAGCAGCACCCCGAAGCTGGACAGGGCGAGAATCCAGGGTGCCTGCCCGAGTCCGGACGAGCGTGCGGCGGTCGTCGCCTCCGCAGGCCCGGCCTCCGCAGGCACAGCCTCCGCAGCCAGTGCCTCCGCCTCGGCGTGGGTGGCGGCCGTCGCCGACCTGGGCGGCGCCTCCGGTTCGACGTCGGATTCGGGAAGGGTGATCGTTTCGAGGGCGGCCTTGCGGCGTACCGGATCGGCGGCCGCACCCGCGGCCGCCAGCCGGACCCGCTTCCCGCCCGGCAGGCCCTTGGCGGGCGGAGGCGGGTCGGCGCCGGCCGGGTCGGAGGCGTGCTCATCCGCCATCGGTCGCTCGGCCCTCCACCGCACCCGTTCTCGGAAACCTCTTCGCTAGAAGAATGCCCGGTCCGAACCGGGTTTTTCCGGGGAACGCGGGATCAGCGCCGCTTGGCGGCGCGGCGGCCGCGGAAGTACGCGCGGGGGCCGGCCAGCATGCCGCGACGGTTGGCCGCGAGCAGGTCACGGGGGAAGTCGTCCTGCAGGGTGGCCGTGCGGGCGGTGTCCTTGCCGGTCAGGTCGCGCAGGGCACCCGGCACCAGCTTGAGCAGGCCGCAGAACACGCCCGGCCGGGCCATCAGCAGGCTGGTGTACGCGGCGACCAGCCCGGTCCCGTAGCCGACCATCTGCTTCCGCAGACCGGCCAGGTCACGCCGGTGGTAGTGGTGGGTGACCGCGCTGGGCTGGTAGACGATCTTGCCGCCCGCGAGCAGGACCTGGGTGAAGGCGAGCGTGTCCTCGGAGCCCATGGCCGGCGTGCCGGCGCCGAGCGCGGTGTCGAACATGCCGATCCGCTCGATCACGCCCGGCCGGAACGTCATGTTGGCGCCGGTGCCGAAGGGCGGCAGCGGGTAGAGCGGGCTCTGAATGTGCGCGGTCGCGGGCGAGAACACGGCGGGCGTGAAACCGCGGCCCTTGCTGTGACCGCCGAACTGCTCGAACCACAACTGGGCCTGGGTCTCGAGCTCGGCCGGCACGATGACGCCGGAGACGACGTCGGCGTCCGGGTGCTCGGCGAGGGCGCGGGCCACCTCGGCCAGCCAGTGCGGGTCGGCGACCTCGTCGTCGTCGATCCAGGCCAGGATCTGGCCCGGTGCCGCCCGAACCGCGGTGTTGCGGGCGAACGACAGGCCGGCCCGCGGCTCGATCAGGTAGTCGACCGGGCCGCGGCGGGCCGCCGAGTGGACGACCTCGGCCGTCGCCGTGGTCTCGGGCGCGTTGTCGACGACCAGAATGCGGAAGCCGGGGTACTGCTGGGCGATCAGGCTGTCCAGGCAGCGGGCGAGCGCGCCCGGCCGCTCCCGGGTGCAGATCACCACGGTGATGTGCGGGGCGGTCGCGAGCACCGCGCGGCGCCGGGCCAGGAACTCCGGCTCCTGCTCGACGGCGATGCCGTCGGCGGAGACCGGGCGGTGCAACTCGTTCCCGATCGCCACCGCCAGGTCGGCGGGGGTCAGGCCGCTTTCCGGTACGTCGGTCAGCACGGCGCCCAGCGGCTGAGTGAACTGGCGTACGAGGATCCACGCCTTCCGTACCCGCCGGCCGTCCGCACCGACCGCCGGCACGGCCGGCAGGGGCTCGGAGAGGTCCAGATCGAGCACCACGGCGGGCAGCTCGTAGGCGGGCATGGTCGTGATGTCGATCGTCATCGGGCGATCCCCAGCTTCTGCGCGCGACGGGCGTGGAGGGTCTCGACGGCTCCGCCGTAGGCGGCCGCGGCAACACCGGCGACGACGCCGCCGGCCTGGAGGGCGTGGCCGGCGCCGCGCCCGGCGAGGGCGGCGCCCAGGTTGCGGACGACCGCCTTGGGCAGCGACCACAGGTAGGCCCGCTCGGTGCCGAGCGAGTCGGCGCGCAGCGAGTCGGTCGCGCTGTCCAGCGACGCCATCTGCACCTTGCCGCGACCCTCGGCGTAGCAGCGGCGCAGGAAGAAGCCGAAGGTGGAACGCTTGGCCGGCACCTCGTGGCGGATCACGGCGTCCGGCACGAACATCCAGTGGCCGCCGTCGAGGGCGCTCATCCGCAGGCAGAGCTCGGTGTCCTCGGGGCGGTTCTGGTCGCCGAGCTTGCCGAAACCGACCCGGAAACCGCCGACCGCCATGAAGACGTCCCGGCGCACGATCATGCTGGCCGACCAGACGTTGCGGATCGGGGCGGTGCGGGTGGGCATCCCGGCGTACGTGCCGCCGACCGCCCACAGGAATTCCTCCGGCATCCAGCGTGGGCGGGCCTGCTCCCAGTCCGGGCTGATGCCGCCGCCGGTGCCGACGACCTTCGGGTCGGCGAACGGGCGGACCAGGTGGTCGAGCCAGTGCGGGTCGGCGATCGTGTCGTCGTCGAGGAACGCGATCAGCGAGGTGCTGGCGCTGAACGCGCCGGTGTTGCGGTTGCCGGACACGCCCTGGGCGTACGCGTTCTCGAGCACCGTCACGCCGGCCAGGTCCCGCCGGATGCGGCGGTAGAGCTTCGGGTTGTGGTCGACCACGACGATGATGCCGGCCGGGGTGCGGGTCTGCGAGCGGGCCGAGGCGATGGTCCGCACGAGCGAGTCCCAGCGGTCCTCGGAGTGGGTCGGGATGACGATGGTGGCGGCGAGGCGGGGGGTGGTTTCCACGGGAGCACTCCTGTTTCGGGGGTTCTTCAGTCCTCGACGCGGGTGGGGACCGGCTTGACGTCGTGGCGGGCGGCGCTGAACCGGATCGAGCCGTTGAGGTGGGGGACCGTCTCGGCGGCGGCCGGGATCATCGGGGTGACGACCGGCCGCGCGAGCGGGCTGCGGGTGCGGCGGCGCATCCGGCCGTACTCGCTGAAGATGGTCCGCAGCACCCGGAAGCCGTCCCGGAAGGTGTTGAGGTTGCTCTCGCCGTGGATCCGCTCGTGCTCGATGCTGCCGACCTCGCCGACCCGCATGCCCTCGGCGGCCGCCCGGATGTTGATCATCGTCTCGATCTCGAAGCCGTCGCCCCAGAGCTTGCTGCCGTCGGCCGGCCGCGGCTCGTCGATCGCGGGCAGGTCGAGCATCGGGACCACGCTGCGCCAGAAGGCGTTGTAGCCGTAGCAGAGGTCGGTGAAGCGGGTCCCGAACAGGACGTTCACCACCAGGTTGAGGCCGTCGTTGCCGACCTTGCGCAGCGGGGTGATGTCGTGGCTGTGGCCGCCCTTGTCGAAGCGGGAACCCTTGACGAAGTCGGCGCCGGCGATCAGCTTCTCGACGAACAGCGGGATCTCGGCCGGGTCGGTCGAGCCGTCCGCGTCGATCATCACGATGATGTCGCTCGTGCAGGCCGCGAATCCGCAGGCCAGCGCGTTGCCCTTGCCGGTACGGGTCTGGGTCACCACGACCACGTCGGGCCGCAGCTCGCGGGCGACCGCCACGGTGCGGTCGAGCGAACCGCCGTCGACCAGAATCACCTCGGCGATGCCGGCCGGCAGCTTGGCGAAGACGTGCGGCAGATTCCGCTCCTCGTTGAGGGCCGGAATCACGACACTCACGCTCGGTGACGACTTGCCGTTACGGTACGTGTTGCTGGCGGAGGTCGAGTGGGCCATGTCGGGTCCCCTTCCGGGCTCGGCAAGGCGACGTCGTCGGCATTTTCCGGGGGCAGAATCGCCGGTCGCTCGCTTCTGGCACCAATTTAGCCCGACATTACGTAGCGTCAACCGCCGAAGGATTCGGCGGCAGGTTCGGTTCCGTGGGTGCAGCGAGTAACGCTCTGACCTGCGTCAATAGATGTTGTTTACTAAAAGTAACAACCATCCCATGGTTACCTTGAGTAATGGACACCGGGCACATCGGGTACTTCGGCGGCCTCCGAGCCCGACGCCTGCCTGTTCGCCGATCGAGCGGCGTTACCGGGCAAAAAATAAATGTCGGAAAAACCTGGGCGAGTCGGTCCCCCGAACGTCGACATCACGGACCGTGATAGCGACCGTGTCGGACGGTAGCGTGCTGCGGGACGGCCGCCGGCATGTATATGGTGTCGGCCGCCGGATCCACCGGCCCGGTCCCGTAGCTTTCGGGCCGCCTTACCGTTGGTGAGACGATGAGCGCTGAGGAAACAGTCTGTGTCTGCGGGCACCCGCACCGGGCCCACGAACACCACCGCCGGGGCACCGAGTGCACCTTGTGCGGCCCGGGAGCGTGCCCCCGCTTCCGGCGCGCCGCCTGGTGGCGCCGCCTGACCCCCGGCCGCTGACTTCCGGCCGCTGAC
Source organism: Actinoplanes sp. NPDC051343 (assembly GCF_044455125.1). NCBI lineage: Bacteria > Bacillati > Actinomycetota > Actinomycetes > Micromonosporales > Micromonosporaceae > Actinoplanes > Actinoplanes sp. NPDC051343. Next base: position 252,328 of record NZ_JBITEL010000016.1, on the reverse strand, counting down.
CCCCGGCCGCTGACGCTCCCGGCCCGGAAGGCCGACGTCCGGCCTAGCCGGCGAAGCGGGCGCTGGAGGCCATTGCCTTGTAGGCCGCCAGCGAGTCGGTGTTGGCGTCGATGCGCCAGTTGTAGGGCGCGTCCTTGTGGGTGTCGGTGTCGAACCAGGCGACCGCGCCGATTGCCGGCCTCGCTGCCACGTAGGCGCTGAACTTGCGGATGAAGTCGCCCTTCGTGACGCCGCCGAAGTCGGCCGCGGCGATCTCGGTGATGAAGACCGGCTTGCGGGTCGCGTACGCGCTGTAGAGCGGGTCGTACAACGTCTGCGGGGACTCGTGGCCCAAGTTGTAGCCACTCAGGCCGACCCAGTCCACATAGCTGTCGCCCGGATAGTAGGACTGGAAGCGGTTGGTGGCCGCCGGCGGGCGGTTGTTCCAGTTGATGCTCCACACCCAGGCCACGTTGCGGGCGTTCTGCTGGGTGAACATGCGGTGCAGGTAGCGCCAGCAGTCGACGTACCCCTGGGGGTCGTTGTCGTTGTTGGGGCCGCCCCACGGGTACCAGTTGCCGTTCATCTCCCAGGCCCAGCGCAGGAAGACCGGTTGTTTCAGGCGGGCCAGGTTGCGGGCCGCCGCCTTGATGATGGAGTCGGAGTGGCCGCCGAGGATGGTCTGGTAGGGGACGCCTCGCCACGAGATCAGCGGGATCGTGCCGGCCGGGAGGTCGAGGCTGCTCGGCAGGTGGTCGCCGAAGCCGTAGAACAGGTGGATGATTTTCTCGCCGCGGCCCAGCTGGCGGCGGCGCAGGGCCATCGCCCGGTCGAACGTCATGCCGGCGAGGTCGAGGTAGGCGCCGAGCATGACCCGGCCGGCCTTGAACGCGACCGGGCCGCCCCAGCCCGGCCTGCCCACCGGCGTGGGCTCGGGCGAGGCCGACGGCGACAATGGCGGCGACGGTGACGCGGGCGACGAGGGCGCGGGCGGGGAGTGCCGGGGGAACCGGTGCATCCCGACCGCCACGCCGGAGACCGCGGCGGCCGCCGCACCACCGAGCAGGACCCGCCGCGTCATCGAGCTTTTTTCGCGGTGGGCGGGCGTCACGTGAGGTTCCACCCGGCGATGCGGGCCAGCCGGCGGGCGATCCGCCACCCGGGTTGCGCGACCCGCTTGAGCCGCGGCACGAGACCGCTCTCCCCCGCGGCGCACAGGGCCACCAGATCGGCACCGCTGTGGGAGGGCAGTGGCTGCAACCGCGGGACCGCGAACCGGGGTTCGAAAGCCGTGTGCAACCGGCGCCCCACCTCGGTCGCGTTGTCGTGGCCGGCCCAGGCGACCACCCCGCGCACCCGGCGCCCGTGGTATCCGTGCGGGTAGGCGAACGACCGGACCGGATGCCGCAGGTGCTGTTCGAGCCGATCCCGGGCGACGACGATCTCGTCCCGCAACTGGCGGCCCGGCAGCACGTCGAGCGGGTGGTGGATCAGCCCGTGGTTGCCGATCTCAACTCCGGCGGCGGCCACCGCGGACAGCTCGTCCCAGGTCAGCATCGGCCCGAAGTCGGACGCCCGGCGGCCCAGCCAACCGGCGCTGCCGCCCAGGTGACCGACCGAGGCGTAGAGCGTGGCCCGGGCACCGGCCTTCTCCAGCGCGGGCACACCGGCGGTCAGGAAGTCGCGGTATCCGTCGTCGAAGGTGAGCGCGACCAGAGGGTCGGTGACACCCGCGTCGCGCAGGTCGAGGGCCTCGCTCAAGCCGACCAGGCGGTAGCCGGCGTCGGTCAGCGCGGAAAGGTGCTCGTCGAGCCGCCGGGGCGGCACCGCGAGGTCGCGCAGGGGCCCGGCCGTCGCGGACACCGAGTGGTACATCAGCGCCGGAAGGGTCCAGGCCGGTGCCGGTGGCAGCGTCACTTCACCCACGCTAGGCGCGGGGCCGGGCCCGGCGCAGGGCTCTGCCGAAAGTAGTAGACGACTCCCACCGCAGCGGGAGGTGGTGCCGGTTGCCGGGCGCAAGGCTGTACGCCATGACGATCGATCGGCTGCGCCTCGCCGAGGCGGCCACCGAGGCGGCCCTCGTGTTCGGGGCGGTCATCGTGCCGGCCGCCGCCCGGTTGATGGATCCGGGGCTGCTGGTCATCCTCGGCGCGACCGCGGTGATGCTCACCTCTGGTGTTTATGCGTTACACGCCGTAACCTTCGACTGCTTCCGGCTCACTGGTCAGCGCGCCGAACGGATTTTTGCATCTACGAAGGGTGAGGACTGAACCGTAGGATCGCGCGGGCCGTACCCCCGGGCGACGACCTGCCGCTTCACCCCCGGGGGCGCGAGATGTTCCGACTCATTCAACTGCATACCGAGAACGGTGTACCCCGCATCGGTGTCGACCCGGACGGCTACGTGAGCGCGCGTACGGCTCTCGCCCGCTATCGCAGCGCCCCCGCCGCGTACTTCGGGGTCGGCCGCTTCGACCACGAGGGCACTCTCGCCGAGATCATCCTCGACCGGCTGTGCGGACCGCTGGGCGACTGCCCGCGGGCCGCCTCGGTGGTACACGCCCGCACCTACCAACGGCTCTGCGAGACCTGCGCGTACGGGCTGGACGTGCTGACCGTCCCGCAGCTGGCCCAGCTCCTCGGCATCGCCTGCCGCCTCGCCCCGGTTCTCGCCCGCTCGGGACGGCACGCCGCGCTCGAGGAGGCCTCGCCGTCCGGCAACCGGATCGCCCGCGAGTTCCCGGGCCGGGTCACCGACGCGATCTGGCGGCTCGAGCTGTGCCTGGAGCTGGCGCGTACGCCGAGCGCGGTCAACGGACTCCTCATCGGGGTGGGCGCGCTGACCCACCGCGACGTGCTCGACCTGTACCCGGTGCTGCGTACGCTCGCCGAAGAGCTTCCGGAAGAGGTACGCGAGGAGTTGTCCCGAGCCACAACCCGGCCTCTCTCCCCTGCCGGGGTGGCCGGGTTGCGGCTCGGGCTGTCAACGGAGCACGCACCGTAGGACGCTGCCCTGGCCGGCGGCGACGCTCGGCCCCGTCCGGCACGGACCGCGACCGCCCCGCCCGGCCTCGGCGACGAAAAGCTCGCCGTGCGGGGGGTCCACGAAGGCCAGCCCTCGTGGACCCCCCTCGGTCTGCTGGTTCGACTTGCACGCTCGCCCCGGCGGTACCGGATGCCCATGGCCCGAACGGTCCGAGGACCGGCGGAGTCCTCGATCCGACCACGGACGGGTGAGCGCCGGTACCGTTCCGGCATGAGCCACACGTTCGACGCCCTGCTGGACCGGGCCCGGGCCCTGGTGTCCGACGGCCGGCGGGCCGTCCTTGGCATCGCCGGTGCCCCGGCGGCCGGCAAGACCACGCTGGCCGAGGAGTTGCTGGCCGCCCTGGGCCGGACGCCGCCGCCCGGCCTGCCCGCCGGCGAGTGGGTCGCGCACGTGCCGATGGACGGCTTCCACCTGGCCGATGTGGAACTGGACCGGCTCGGGCTCCGCGACCGCAAGGGCGCGCCCGAGACCTTCGATCATCTCGGCTACGCCGCGCTCCTGCGCCGGTTCCACGAGGACCGTGACGACGTCGTCTACGCTCCCGGGTTCGAGCGGGTCATCGAGCAGCCGATCGCCGGTTCGATCCCGGTCTTCCGAAGTGCCCGCCTGCTCATCTCGGAAGGCAACTACCTGCTGCTGTGGGAGTCGCTCCGCCCGCTGCTCACCGAGGTCTGGTACGCCGACCTCGACCCCGAGTCCCGCCGGCGCCGCCTGATCGACCGGCACATGCGTTTCGGCAAGCCGGAGCCGGACGCCGTCTCCTGGGCGACCGGCACCGACGAACGCAATGCCATGCTGATCGCCGCGACCCGGCCCGCCGCCGACCTGATCGTCGGGGCGGACCTGCTGCACCGCATCGGCAGTGCGCCCGGCTGAGTGGCATGCTTCAGCTGTGTCAGTGGAGGTAGAGGCTCAGCCCCGTCGCCGCCGGTCGCGTGCCGCCCGGTTCGGCCTGATCGTGACGGCCGTCGTCATCCTGCTCTTCGGCGTGCCCTGGGCGACGCTGATCTGGTCGGGCAACGCCTGGCCACGCGCGGTCTTCGTGCTCGGCACGGTGGTGTTCGCCCTGGCCGCGGCGTCGTTCCCGGTGCTGATGTTCGCCGGGCACGGGCGCGGCCTCGACTGGGCGTCGCGCATCGCCGACACCACCCTCGGCGTGGTCTGGGTGCTGTTCGTCTGGTCGATCCTCGGCCAGGTGCTCGGCCTGATCCTGCTGGCGGCCGGCGTCGGCGGGCCCGGACGCGCCCGCACGGTCACCGTCGTGGTCGCGGTGATCGCCGTGGTCCTGCTCGTCTGGGGATACACCGAAGCGATGCGGGTGCCGCGGGTGCGGCGCATCGACGTGACCGTTCCCCGCCTGGGCCGGGGCCTGGACGGCCTGCGTCTGGTGCTCCTGACCGACACCCACTACGGGCCGATCAACCGGGAGCGCTGGTCCCGCGGCGTCACCGAGGTCGTCAACTCGCTCGACGCCGACGTGGTCGCCCACACCGGCGACATCGCGGACGGTGAGGTCGCCCAGCGCCGGGAGATGGCGGCGCCGCTGGGTGATGTCCGCGCGTCGATGGCCCGCGTCTACGTGACCGGCAACCACGAATACTTCTCGGGCGCCCAGCGCTGGGTCGAGCACATGGCCGCACTGGGCTGGGAGGCCCTGCACAACCGGCACGTCGAGGTGTCGCGCGGCGGCGACCGCCTGGTCATCGCGGGCGTCGACGACCGCACCGCGGCCGGCTCGGGCGTGCCCGGCCACCACGCCGACCACGAGGCCGCGCTGGAGGGCGCCGACCCGGCCCTGCCGATCCTGCTGCTCGCCCACCAGCCCCACCAGGTCGACGGCGCGGTTGCCCACGGCGTCGACCTGCAGATCTCCGGACACACCCACGGCGGCCAGATGTGGCCGTTCCACTACCTGGTCCGCATCGACCAGCCGGTGCTGCAGGGCCTGAGCCGCCACTCGGAGCGCACCCAGCTCTACACGAGCCGCGGCACCGGCTTCTGGGGACCGCCGTTCCGGGTCTTCGCCCCGAGCGAGATCACCCTGCTGACCCTGCACGCGGGTTCGTAGCGACGACGACTTCGGTTTCCGCGTCGTGCGGCACCGCGTCGGTGCCGACGACGAAGTCCGCCCGCTCCCACGGCCGGTCACCGAGCAGGAACGGCACCTCCTCCGCCTCCCACTCGTCCCAGTTGCGGGCCAGGTCGTCCGCGGGCCGCCCCTCGGCCAGGTCCCGCCGCAGCCCGCGGCGCCGCGCCGCGCGGAGGTCGGACTGCACCCAGACCACGACGTCGACCAGACCGGCCAGGCTCCGGCGCCCGGCACCGACCCCCTCGACGATCACCGTCTCCCCGGGCACCACGTCGAGGTGACTGTCCGGCCCGTCCCGCCCGGGAGGCGCGTCCCGGTCCCAGCCCGGCGGCCGGTAGTGCACCGGCCGCCCGGCCCGCAACGGCGCGAGCACCCCGTCGGCCATCAGGTCGTCCCAGCCGAACCGCGAGTGCCCCCAGGCGACGTGGTCGGAGTGCACGACGGCCGCCTCCAACACCCGCCCGAGCCGCCCGGCGAGCGCCGTCTTACCGCTGCCGCCACGCCCGTCGACCGCGATCAGCCGAGGCCTGCCGTGCGGCGTCCCGGCCCGGTCGGCGAGCGCCCGGGCGAACACCGCGATGGGCTCGACCCGCCAGGGACCAGCCGCCGGCTCCCCCGGCCCGAGTTCCATGGGCCCGCTCTACCCACCGAACGCCCCGGTCACACCCCGGGGCGGCGGATCGGGCGTGGGGATAGCCTTCGGGCGTGGAGGAACGGGAGGCACTGCGGGCCCGGCTGGTGGAGGTTGCGCTGGCCGATGACTGGGATCCGGCCGGTGCGGTCGGGCTTGTCGACTTCGCCGTGCGGCGGTGGCTGAGCTTCGAACGCCGGAAGCCCGGGGGCCGGACCCGGGAGCAGGATCTGCTGCGCGGTCTCAAGGAGCAGTTCGGCGACGACGTCTACATCGAGCCCGGCTGGCTCGAGCACGTCAGTGAGCGGTTCACCGCTCACGGGAGCGGCTGAGCAGGCGGCGCAGCGCGCGCTCGAACTCGGCCCGTTCCGCGCCGGTCCAGTCGGTGGTGAGGGAGGCGAAGACCTCGTCCTGCCAGCGGTGGGCGTCCGCCACCAGCCGGGAACCGGCCGAGGTGACCGTGACGGTGCGCCGGCGGGCGTCCAATGGGGACGGGTGGGTGCCCAGGTAGCCCTCGTCGACCGCGTGGGTGACCATGCGGGAGGCGCCCGACTGGTCGAGGCCCAGTTCGGCCGCGATGTCGTTGACCGTCACCTCGGGCCGGGAGCGCAGGGCGTGGACCGTTTCGGTGACCATCACGTCCCGGCCGTGGGAGGAGCCGCCGCGGCGGGACCAGTGGCGGACGAACTCGAACAGGGTGCGGCCGGCGGTCACGACTGCTCGGTGGCGGCCAGCGCGGCATAGAGGCCGGCGAACGACAAGGCGGCGGGCAGGTCGGGGAAGCGGAGCGCCGCCGAGATCCGGTCGCCGGAGAGCGACAGCCGGAAGACGGTCGCTACCGGTGTCCAGGATGGACTCGACGGCCAGCGCGCCTCCTGCGATGCCACCACGACCCGGCCGCTGACCGGGTGGAGGGCGAGCACCCGCAGCGCGATGCCCGATCGGGTCACCCAGTCGGCGAACTGGGCCGGGGTCAGGGACGCGGCACCCCGGGGGCCGTTGACGACGACCGGGTCGGTGACGGCCGCCGGTGAGAGTGACTCGTGCCAGTCGAGAACTGTCCGCTCCGCGCTGCTCATCCCCGAATCATATGCGCATCGCATACGTTCCGGTGAGAACGGGTCTGGCTGACCGGAGCCGCCAATGCGATGATCTTCGCCATGTCAGGGGTCTCGGGCGAGATCGACGTCGTGTTCCTCGGCGCCGTGGCAGAGCTGCTCGACGCCGCGGGCGTGCGCTACGAGCAGCGCGGCGCACCGGTCCGCCGCCGGGAGCGGCCCAAGCTGGGACTGTGGGTCACGCTTCCGGGCGAGGGGGCGTACGCGGTCGTGACCGTGACCGGCCTGGTGCCGCATCAGGAGGAGCCGGGCTGGCGCCGCGCCCGGTTCCCGCACGACAGTGACCCGACCGCGGGTTTCGAGGTGGCCTTCCACGAGCGCCCGTTCCGCACCCGCGGCCACCCGTTCTCGGCCGCCGCCGAACGCCGCCTCGGCGTACGCCCCGAGGATGCCGTGGCCACCGTCCGCGAATGGCTGCGCTGGCAGGACGACTGGTCGGTGCCGGTCGGTGCGCCCGACGAGGCGACCCGGGCGAGAAGACTGGCCCGGCTCGCGAAGGCCCGGACCACCAGCCGAGACCTTCCGCTCGACCTCGACCTCGACCCGGTCCTGCTCGCCTGGCTCGACCGCGACCAGGGCAACACGGCGCGGCGGCTGATCGACGAGCTCTTCCTGCCCGGCATCCGCTGGCGTTTCCCCCGCGACCTCACCGGTGACCTCAAGAGCCGCGCGACGGTCCTGCTGCACGAGTGTTCCCCGCCGACACACCCGCTGCGTAAAGGGATCTGGCTTGCGGTCGAGGGTCCGGCGCCGCGGGCGGCGCCGCGCCTGACCGTACGCCTGGTGCAAGCCTCAAGCCTTCGCGCGCAACACCGCTGGGACATGATCCCGGAGTACTGGTGTGCCGGTGGCCGCGACCTGGACACGCTCTGGGGCGTACGCCCGGGCACCGGCCGCGCGCTCATCGCCGGGGCCACCGATGCGCTGCTCGCCGGTCGCCCGCTGGAGGCGCTCGCGATGTGCGGGATCGGCGTCGATCCGCGCGCCGGGCGGCTGCTGGCCGGCCGGCCCGACAACTTCCAGCTCCGCGAGTGGACCGACCGCTGGGTGACCAACGCGGCCGGTGTGCTGAGCCGGTCGGCGCCCTGGCGCTGGCACGACGCCGTCGCCCCCGGACGGCGTCCCCGGCGGCTCGAGTCGCTGGGCGGCTACCACACGAGTCGCCGTCCCGGCCTGTTCCTCCTCCACCGAAAGGGCAGTCCCTACCTGACTTTCGACCAGAGTGCGTCCTGTTTGGTTACTCCCCGGACCGAATGGGAACGCGATCCCGACTACGACCTCGTGCGTCTCGGACTCATCGAGCGCGCCCACATCCCCCTAGGATTTCCAGATGCGATTTCTTCGTCGGGCGGGGCGCGCTGAACAGGCGTCCACGGACCTGAGCACGCTGCTGCTTCAGGGCGAAGACATGATCGGGCAGCTCGCGGAGGCACACCTTTCCTGGGGTCTCGGTTCGTCCCAGCGCTGGGAGCTGGACCAGACCAACTGCCTCCTCACGTGGTATTTCCCGGACCGGACGGCGAGCGCCCAGGCCCAGATCATCGGCACCTGGCTGCCGGCGTCGAAGTCGTGGCTGTGGGCGTGGGCCAACAACTCGATCCCGCCCGAGCTGGCCCGCGACTCGCGAGCGGTGCGCGACTGGGCCGAGGAACACGGCCACCCGTCGCTGACCGTGCCCCGGGTCGAGGCGGACAAGGAGAAGGCGGCCACGATGGCCGCCCTGGCCGTACGCATCACCGGCGCGACCGGCTTCTACCGCGGCAACGGCGCGTCGGACGCCGACCCGGTCCCGGTCTTCATCTTCGGCCCGGTCACCATCGTCGCGGGCAACGGCCGCATGTCGGTGTTCGAGATCGAGGTCAGCTAGCCGCGGCGGCGGGCGGCCTCGACCGCCGCGAAGCCGTAGTCGCGCAGGCTCCGCTCGTACGCCGCAATCGCCGGGACCACCTCGGGTCCGGCGCCGGAAAGCGCCGCCGTGAGGTTCGCGGCGTCCATCAGGGCGATGTTGGCGCCCGAACCGCCGGCCGGGCTCATCGCGTGGATCGCGTCGCCGAGCAGGGTGACCCGGCTCGGCAGCCACGCCGGGATGCGCACCGAACTGCGCACCCGCACGAGGAACGTCTCGTCGGTGGTCGCCGCGCCGAGCAGGGCGCGCACGTCGCGGTGCCAGAACCGGGTCTTCCGCCGGGCGACCGCGTGCAGCCCGGCCGGGCCGAGGCCGTCGAGCGGCGGGAACCGGTCGAGCCGTGCGGACAGGCCCCACATCAGGTAGTCGGCGGCCGGCCGGAGCCCGAACTCGGCCGGCGGCTGCCGGAACTCGACCAGCCCGGTCGCGAGTCCGACGTGACCGCCGACGATGGCGACGAAGCCGTCCCGCAGGGCCGGCGGCAGGTGCGCCCGCACCGCGTCGTCGAGAGGGGTCTTTCCGTAGATGACCCGCGTTCCGGTGTCCTCGACCGGTGCCGACGGCACCAGCGCGCGGCGGACCGCCGAGTGCACGCCGTCCGCGCCGACCAGCACGTCGGCGCGGAAAGTGCCGCCGTCCGCGAGCCGCACGGTCACGCCGTCGGCGCCGGCCTCGAACCCGGTGACCTCGCTGTCGTAACTGATCGCGTCGTCGAGGCCGCGGCTGAGGATCTCGCGCAGGGTCCCGCGGTCGACCGAGGTGCTGAACGCGGCCGGGTCGCCCTGGGTGCGGTGCCGCACCCGCAGCCGCCTGGACAGCACCGAGAACGCGTGCCCGGGCTGCCCGGCCGTGGCCAGGACGAGCTCGAACAGGCCGGGCGGCAGGCAGGCCTCGAGCGCCTGCCCGGCCCGGGTGTCGATGTGCAGGCGATAACCCTGCGGCCGACCGGCCGACCGCTCGAAGACCCTGACCTCGATGCCGGCCCGCCGCAGGCCCTGGGCCAGGCACAGCCCGCCCAGCCCGCCGCCGGCCACCGCCACCCGGAGCCCGGCCGATGCGGGCGCCCGGGTGACATCACTCGACATAACCCGCATTTTGGCAGGGCGACGCGAACCCCAGCTCCGGTCGGGCGATCCAAATCGGACGATCATCCGGAAGATCTTTCATCGGCGCCAGGGTGACACACGTGATATATCGCGTCGAGGTAATTCCGTTGAAGGTATTCCGGTCGCCAAGCAGGATGGAAAGACCGCCACCGAAACGATCAAAGGACTCCGCTGATGCGCCTGCTCCGCGACCTCTGGGCCACGTCGAGGCGTCGCACCCTCGGAGCGGCGATCCTGATCATTCTCGGCGCGGCCGGGTCGGCGGGCGCTCTCGCCCTGGCCGGCGCGGTGCTCGTCGACCGTTCGGTGACGCTGTTCGCCGTGCTCGCGGCCGCCCTGGTCGCCTCGGTGCTCAGCGACGTCTTCGTCGGCCTGGTCGCGGCCGGGCTGACCGCCGACTGGGCCGCCCGGGTGCGTCGCGGCCTCAACCGGGTCGCCTTCGGCCAGGCCCTGCCGGCCCTGGAAAACACGCCGGTCGGCGAGTTGCTCGACCGCATCGACAGCGACGTCTACCAGGTCGGTTCCGAGCTGCGCGGCAGCGGCGTGCGGATCATGCAGTCGTTCGCGGTCGCGCTGTTCTCGATCCTCACCGCGTTCGTGGTCTGGTGGCCGGCCGGCATCGCGATGCTGGTCGTCTGCTGGCTGCTCTACCTGACCTTGAACAAACCGATCCAGCGCATCTCCCCGCTGCGGATCGCCGAGGAGGAGTCCTGGTCCGACCTGGCGGCCGTGATGGAGGAGTCGATACACGGCCAGGACGACGTGCGGACGAGCCTGGCCGCGCCGTACGTCCGGCGGGTCTTCGCCCAGCGGGCGCAAGAGGTTCTCCGCCGCGGGCGCAGGGTCTGGCGCACCTCGTCGCGGGTCACCATGGGCGCCGGGTCGATCACCCGCGCGCTCATCGCCGTGCTGGTCGTCGGTGGCGCGTGGGCCCTGGTCACGGGCCACATCGACGGTGCCCGGCTGACCGCGGTCTGGCTGCTCGGGCTCGGCTTCGGCGGCACGCTCGAGCACGTCACCCGCATGGTGCCCGAGCTGCAGAACGCGCTCGGCGCCTGGAGCCGGGTGCAGCTCCTGCTGGACGTTCCGCAGGAGCCGACCGAGGGCGTCGACCCGGTCGAGGGCGACCTCGAGCTGCGGGGCCTGACGTTCCGGTACGGCGAGTCCGACAGCAACCGGCCGGCGGCCCTGCGCGACGTCAGCCTGACCTTCGCGCGCGGCCGGTCGTACGCGTTGATCGGCCGCACCGGCTCCGGCAAGTCGACGCTGGCCAAGGTGCTGACCCGCTCGGTCGACGTGCCGCGCGGCACGGTGTTCCTGGGCGGCACCGACATCAACGACATCGCGGTCGAGGGCCTGCGCCGGTGGACGGCGATCGTCCCCCAGCGCACCGAGATCCTGGCCGGCACGCTGGCCGAGAACATCGCGCTGTTCGATGCCGGGCTGCTGCCCCGGGCGTCCGACGCGGTCGAGGAACTGGGGCTGACACCGTGGGTGGCGAGCCTGCCCGACGGCATCGACACCAAGCTCGGCGAGAACGGCTACAAGCTCTCGGCCGGGCAGGAACAGCTGGTCGCGTTCGCCCGCATCCTGGTACGCCAGCCGCAGGTGGTGATCCTCGACGAGGCCACCGCCCGGATGGACCCGGTCACCGAGTCGTGGGTGCAGCGCGCCACCGACCGCCTGCTCATCGGCCGCATCGGCGTGATCGTGGCGCACCGGCTGTCCTCGGTGCAGCGCTGCGACGAGGTGGTCGTGCTGGCCGACGGCCAGGTGCTCGAGGCCGGCCCGCTGCGCGAGTCGCGCCGGTTCGCCGAGCTCATGGCCAGCAGCAACCTGCCCGTGCCGGCCCCCGCCACGGGCGGGGGCAGCGCGGTGCTGGTCGAGGAGGGCGACTGGGACACCGCCGCCCAGGTCGAGCTGAATGCCGAGTCGCTGGCCAACACGCTGCCCCCGGTCGAACCCCCGCCGCTGCCGCCCGAGCCGCGCACCCGCACGCTGCGCGAGATCGTACGGCTGGCGACCAACGACCCGCGCTACGGCCTGGCCGCGGTCGGCCTGTTCATCCTGCTGGTGCTGTTCGGGCTCGACGGGGCGATCCTGCCGCTGCTCTGGGCCGACGTGGTCGACGGGGTCGGCAGCCCGATCGTCCCGGCGGCGGTGATCGGCGGCGCGCTGCTGCTGATGATCCCGACGCTCTACTACACGGGAGCCTGGTTCCCGGAGTGGTGGGTCCGGCAGATGCTGCGGATCAGCCTGCGCCTGGTGCACGGGCAGATCGGGCCCCGGCGGATCAGCAAATACACCCCGGCCGAGGTCGTCGCCCAGGGCGGCGACACCGAGCGGGTGGTCATGCTGGCCGACAACGTGATCGACAACGTCACCAGCCTGATCATGATCGTGGCGATGACGCTGGCCTCGACCTCGTTCGTGCCGGCGCTGCTGTTCATCGCCACGATGGTCCTGTCGGGTCTGGCCGCGACGCTGTTCGGGCCGCGCCTGGAGAAGGCGGCCCGGCGCACGGTCCTGGCCCGGGCGGCGTTCGCGACCGCGCTGGTCTCGTCGCTGTCGGCGGCGCGCACGGTCAAACTGGCCGGCGCGACCGGGCCGGTCCTCGACCACCTGGCCCGGCTCGACGCGGTCCGCAGCGACCGCCAGCGCCGGGAGATCTCGATCCAGGTGTGGGCCCGCTCCACCCCGTCGATCGCGAGCGGCCTGCTGCCGATCCTGGCCTGGTCGCTCTACCTGGGCGGTCACCTCACGTCGGCGGCGACGCTTATCGCGGTGGCCACGCTCGGGTCGGCCCGGTGGTTCGCGTGGACGACGGCGTCGCTGGTCTCCCAGCTGCCGTCGGCCCGGGTGTGGACCACGCGGACCGTGGCGATGACCGGCGTGACCGAATACTCGTCGCCGGTCGCGGGCGTCGACCTGACCGAGGGCACCGCCCCGGCACCCCCGACCGCACCACGTAACCCGCTCGAGGAGCTGGAACTCCACTCGTTCAGCGCCGTGCACGAGAACGGCACGGTCGGCGTGCAGGACGTCGACCTCACCGTCTCGCGCGGCGAGCTCGTGCTCGTGCTCGGCCCGGTCGGCAGCGGCAAGTCGTCGCTGCTGCGGGCGCTCGCGGGCATCGTGCACCACACGGGCGAGCTGCGGTGGAACGGCCGGCCGGTCGACGAACCCGAGGTCTTCCTGCGGCCCAACCAGGTCGGCTACGTGGCGCAGCTCCCCCGGGTGCTGTCGGGCACGGTCGCCGACAACATCCAGCTCGGCCACGAGATCGACGCCGCCGACGCGGTCTCCACGGCCCAGCTGGAACACGACCTGGCGGCGGCCGGCGGCGGCCTGCAACTGCTGATCGGCCACAAGGGCACCCGGTTGTCCGGCGGCCAGCTCCAGCGGCTGGCCCTGGCCCGGGCGCTCGCCCCGCGCACCGAGCTGCTGATCGCCGACGACGTCTCCTCGGCCCTGGACGTGACCACGGAGCTCGACCTGTGGCGGGCCCTGCGCGCGCACGGGGTCACGGTGGTCGGCTCGACGTCCAAGCGGGCGGCGCTCGCCCAGGCCGACCGGGTGGTCGTGCTGATCGCCGGCCGGGTCGAGGATCAGGGCACCTGGCGCGACCTGCAAGACCGGTGGGGGCACCTGGCCGGCTGACCCCGCTGCGCAGCGGTTTCCCGCTGCGCAGCGGTGGATCAGTCTTCCACCCGGAAGCCCAGCTTCAGCCTCACCTGGTAGTAGGCCACGTCGCCGTCGACGACCTGGCCACGGACCTCCTGGGTCTCGAACCACTCGATGTTGCGGACGGTCTCGGCGGCCTTGGTGACCGCGGTGCGGATCGCGTCGTCGACACTGGTCGGGCTGCTGCCGACGACCTCGGTGAGCCGGTACACGTGGTTGGACATCCCAACAGGCTGTCACAGATCGGGCGGCTAGGCGGTCCTCGCTGGCGATGACATCTCGGCGACCAGGGGGACACATGACCGGACTGCGCTATCGCAGCCGAGCGGGCCGGTGGGTGCTGGCCGCCACCGTCGGCGGCTCGGTGATCGCCTCGATCGACGCCACGGTGGTGAGCATCGCGCTGCCGTCCATCGGACGCGAGTTCGGCACCGGACTGGCGACGCTGCAGTGGGTGGTCACCGCGTACACGCTGACCCTGGCCGGGCTCCTCCTGGTGGCGGGCGCCCTGGGCGACCGCTACGGCCGCCGCCGGGTTTTCACCATCGGTGTCGCCTGGTTCGCGGTGGCGTCCGTGCTGTGCGCGGTCGCACCCACCGCGGGCACCCTGGTCGCGGCCCGGGCGCTGCAGGGCGTCGGGGCGGCCCTGCTCACCCCGGGCAGCCTCGCGATCATCGAGGCCGCGTTCGTGCCGGACGACCGCAGCCGGGCGATCGGCGCCTGGTCCGGGCTCAGCGGCGTGGCCGGCGCCATCGGCCCGTTCCTCGGCGGCTGGCTCATCCAGGCCGGCTCCTGGCGACTTATCTTCGCGATCAACCTGCCGATCGCCGCCGCCGTGATCGCCATCGCCCGCCGGCACGTCCCCGAGTCCCGCGAGCCCGGCGCGGCGGGCCGGATCGACCTGGCCGGCGGGGTGCTGGTCACGCTGGGGCTGGTCGCTCTCACGTACGGCCTCATCGACGGCCCGGCGTTCGTGATCGTGGGTGCGCTGCTGCTGGCCGGGTTCGTCGGCTGGGAACGCCACGCCCGTACGCCGATGCTGCCCCTGCACCTGTTCGCGTCGCGGCAGTTCAGCGGCACCAACCTGGTGACGTTCGTCGTCTATGGAGCCCTCGGCGGCGCGCTGTTCCTCCTACCCATCGAGTTGCAGCAGGTATCGGGCTACACGCCGCTGCAGGCGGGCATCTCGCTGCTGCCGATCACCGTGCTGATGCTCGCGCTGTCGGCCCGCTCGGGCGAGCTGGCCGCCCGCATCGGCCCGCGGCTGCAGATGACCGCCGGGCCGGTGCTGGCCGGGGCGGGGCTCGCCCTGTTCACCCTGATCGGGCCGGGCGGCAGCTATCTCACCTCGGTGCTGCCGGCGGTGACGTTGCTCGGGCTCGGGCTGGCGGTCACGGTGGCGCCGCTGACCGCGACGGTGCTCGGGGCGGTCCCGGCCTCGCATGCGGGCGTGGCGTGGGCGGTCAACAACGACGTGGCCCGGGCGGCGTCGCTGATCGCGGTGGCGGTGCTGCCCGCGGCGGCGGGCATCACCGGCGCGGCCTATTTGGACCCGGGCGATTTCCAGCCCGGTTTCCAGCGTGCGGCGCTCATCTGCGGGGCGGCTTGCGTGCTGGCCGGGGTGGTCAGCGCCGCGACGATCCGCAACGACCACCGGCCCGACCGAACCGGACCGCCGCTCCGGGCGGGCGCCGGCGCCGGCCACCTGGGGACGCCACCGCGGGACTGAGACCGGCGTCGGCCGGGGGCTGAGACGCGGCTGAGAAAAGTGCGGGGCACGCATCTTTGCGGAGCCCGCAGGTTTTGCTAGGGTTCTCGCATGGGGCTCCGGGAACGCAAGAAGGCGGAGACCCGCGCCGCGCTGGCGTGGGCGGCGGTGCGGCTGATCGTGGAGCGCGGCTACGACAAGGTGCTCGTCGAAGACATCGCCGAAGAGGCCGGTGTCTCGCCGCGCACGTTCAACAACTACTTCTCCAGCAAGGCGGCCGCCGTCGCCTCCCGGCACCTCGACCGGAGCCTGCGAATGGCCGAGGGGCTGCGGGCGCGGCCGGCCGGTGAAGACCTCTGGACGGCGATCACCGAGGCGGTGGTCGCCGAGATGAACCCGGGGCCGGAGGTGACGTCCCAGCCGCGGCCCGATCGGGAGACGTGGGGTCCCGGCCTGCAGCAGATGATGGCCACGCCGGCGATCCAGGCCGAGACGCTGCGGGCGGCGGCGATCGCGGAGCAGGAACTCGCGAGGGCGGTCGGCGAGCGGGTCGGCCTCGATCCGGTCGACGACATGTACCCGGGACTGGTCGCGGCGACGGTGACCGCGGCGTTCAACGTGGCGAGCCAGCGCTATGCCTCGCTGCGCTTCTCCGGGCCGGGCGACCCCGACCGGTCGATCCGTGAGTTGCTGGTCGACGCGCTGTCTCAGGTAGCGGCGGGGCTGCCGCCGCCTGTGGACAACGGCAAGAAGTTGTCGGACCCGGGCGCTTGACTCGGCCCCACCCAGAGCAGGGGTGGGGGGCGGCTTGGGGGCCGTCGACGACAAAAAACGGCTAGAGCGATCCAATTCAGCGACCCGATTTGCTATTGGGGCGCGGCCACGTCGCGTACAAAAGAAGGGCTTTGAAATGTTTGATGTCATCATTTCCGGAGCGGGACCGAATGGCCTCATGCTCGCCTGCGAATTGGCGCTCGGCGGCATTCGGCCATTGGTCATCGAGAAATTGACGGCGCCGTCCACCGAGCAGCGGGCCAACGGCATGGTCGGCCAGGTCATTCGCATGTTGCACCGCCGCGGCCTGCTGGAACGCCTGACCGGCGACTCGAAACCGCCCGACCCGGCGGCCGAGTTCATGTTCGCCGCTTTCCCTCTGCGGCTGAACGATGTGCCCGGCAACCCGGTCTACACGGTGCTCGCTCCACAACAGAAAATCGAAGCCATGCTGGGCGAGCGGGCCCGCGAACTCGGCGTCGAGGTCCGCCGCGGGCACGAGGTCACGGGCGCCGTGCAGAAGGACGACCACGTCGAGGTCGAACTGGACGGCAACCAAACCGTCGAAACGCAATTCCTGATCGGCGCGGATGGCGGGAAAAGCATCATTCGCAAGCTCGCCGGCATCGATTTCCCGGGCCTGACCAATGATGAGACCGTGTCCCGGGTATTCGACGTGAACGTTCCCCGGAAGTTGCTGGACAAGCATGGGCTGAACGTTCCCGGTTACGGATTCATCCCGGCGTTCCTGCACCATCGCAACGAACGGGGCCTGGTTTCCTTCGCCCCGTTCCCGGACGGCCGCAAGATGATCGCGGTGAGCACGCGGGACATTCCGGAACCGGACGCGCCCTATACGTTCGAGGAATTCCGGGAGGCCCTCAACTATGTGCTCGGCACGGACCTGCCGATCAGCGAACCGGAAACTCCGAGAATGAAACGTCGCCTGAGCGGTGGCAACACCCGGCTGGCGTCGACCTATCGTGCCGGACGCATTCTCCTGGTCGGCGATGCCGCCCACGTGCATTCGGCGATCGGCGGGCCCGGGCTCAATCTCGGCCTGCAGGATGCGGTCAACCTGGGCTGGAAATTGGCGGCGACCATCAAGGGGACGGCGCCGGAATGGCTGCTCGACACCTACGAGTCGGAGCGCCGGCCGGTCGCCGAGCGGGTCATCATGCAGACGAAGGCGCAGTCGGTGCTGATCGGGCCCGGCCCCGAGGTCACCGCGCTGCGCACCCTGTTCGGCGAGTTGCTCGAGGAGCCAGCGGTGCGTGGCCGGATCGCCCGGCTGATCTCCGGCGCCGAGGTCCGCTACGAGGTGGGCGACCAGCACCCCCGGTCGGGCTATTTCGCGCCGGGCGACGTGCCGATGCACGACGGCCGCCCGGTGTTGATCGACCCGACGGGCCGGCTCGCCCGGATCGGCGAGGCCTGGCCCGGGGTGAGAATCCTGAAAGCCGGCGAACTGCCGGCGATGCTCATCCGCCCGGACGGCTATGTCGCCTGGGCGGGCGACAACGACCGGGGTCTCAAAGACGCCCTAAAGCGCTGGTTCCGATAGCACCTCGACGGCAAAGCCGGCGATCGATTCGCCCAGCACCGCCTCCATTCCGGCGATTCGGCCGTCCCGCTGGTCGACCAGGAGCAAAATCCACGGCTCGCCGGACGCATTCAGGACCGCAACCCCCAGCATCCCGTCGATAAGCGCGGGCCGGGCCGCCTGCGCCCGGCCCGCGAAGAACCGAGCCACGTCGGACGCTCCGGCGATCTGCTGCGCGGTCCCGTTCACGCCCCGGAACCGCACGTCCGGATCGAGCAGCGTCAGAAGTGTCTCGACCTCTCCGCCCCGGGCGGCCCGCAGAAAGGCGTCGACCAGTTCCCGCGAGGCACCGACGCTCGGCGGGGAAGAACCCCGGACCCGCCGGCGAGCACGGCTCGCCATCTGCCGGGCCGCGTCCGGACTACGCCCGACAATGGGCGCGATCTCGTCGAACGACACCCCGAAAAGGTCGTGCAGCACGAACGCGAGCCGCTCGGTCGGGCTCAGAGTTTCCAGTACGACGATCAGCGCAAGCCCGACCGAGTGGGCCATTTCGGCTTCCTGCTCGGGACCGGGGACGGTCGGGGCGGCCGCCTCGGCGAACACCTCGCGCCGAGACGTACGCGATCGCAGCATGTCGAGGCACACGCGCCCGACGACGGTGGTGAGCCAGGCCTCGAGGTTGTCGATGCCGTCGGAGCCGGCGCGATCGAGGCGCAGCCAGGCCTCCTGCACCGCGTCCTCGGCTTCGGCCGCCGACCCCAGCATCCGGTAGGCCACGGCACGCAGTCGCGGCCGGCGAAGCTCGAACTCGGAAGCCAGCCCGTCCATCCCAGGTCCCCTCTTTTCGGCTTAGTTGTGACCGGGGCCACAACCGTCACATCCGCGCGACGCCATCCGTCCACTGATCAGACGGAGACAGATCAGACCGAACACACGATCAGACGCAACACAGATCAGACGGAGCGGAGCGGACCGATGTGACCGCTCCAGCCAACATGAGGAAGAAGGAATCATGGGACAGGCACGGATCACCGACCCGGAAGCGAACCCTCCGGAGCTGCGCCAGGCGATCAACATGATCTACAAGGCGGCTCACTCGGCCGGGGTCGAGCCGGCCACGCTGGAGCTCGTACACCTGCGGGCCAGCCAGATCAACGGCTGCGCGCCGTGCGTCGACTCGGGCGCCAAGGCGATGCGCAAGAACGGGGAGACCGACGAGCGGCTGTTCACGGTCGCGGTGTGGCGGGAGACGCCCTACTTCACCGAGCCCGAGCGGGCCGCGCTCGCCCTCTCGGAATATGCGACTCGGCTCGCCGACCAGCCGGACCCGGTGCCGGACGAGGTCTGGAACGAGGCGGCCAAGCACTTCGACCAGAAGCAGCTGGCGGCGATCGTGCTGTGGATCGCGACGACCAACTTCTTCAACCGGCTCAACGCGGCTACGAGGACGCAGGCGCCGCAGAACTGGTGAGAAGGGTCTTGAGCACGCTGGTCACCGTGTCGGCCGGGATCGCGAACCCGACCCCGATGCTGCCGCTCGACTGCTCACTGGCTGTCGCGATCGCCACGTTGATGCCGATCACGTGACCGGAGGAGTCGACCAGCGCGCCACCCGAGTTGCCCTCGTTGATCGCGGCGTCGGTCTGGAACAGCCCGGTCAGCTTCTCGCTGCCGGTGTCGACGCTGCGGTCAAGGGCCGACACGATGCCCGACGTGACCGTGTTCTCCAGGCCGAGCGGCGCGCCGAAGGCCAGCACGGTGTCACCGACGGCGACGCTGCTGTTCGTACCGAACGTGACCGGCGTCAGACCGGTCAGGCCGGTCGCCTGCACCAGGGCCAGGTCATGCGTGGTGTCGGTGGCGACGACCTTGGCCGGCACGGTCCTACCGCTCGACAGCCGCACACTCACCGTGCCCTGCGAGTCGATCACGTGGTTGTTGGTGAGGATGAGCCCGTCCGAGCGGACGACCACGCCGGAGCCGAGCGACGTCTGGTTGTCGCCGTCGACCGTCACGGTCACGATGCTGGGCTGCACGTTCTTCACGATGGCGGCGAGGTCGGTGGTGCCGGTCGCGGTGCTGATCGGCGTCGTGGCGACGGCCGACGACGTGCTCGCGGCGCTCGGATGGCCGATCAGGTAGTGGTCGGCGAAGACGCCGCCGGCGGTGCCACCGCCGCCGATCAACGCGAGGATCGCGGCACTTCCGGCCAGGCGGCGCGGCCAGTGCCGGTCGTTCGGTTGCGCTTGCGAGGCGTACGGCGGTGAAGGAGGTGGCGGCGGCGACACGAAGTCGTGGTCGTCGCCGGGTTCGGGACGGGTGGGGCGGGTCATCAGGTCGCTCATCGCGGCGCCTCGCTCTCGTGGCTGGTAAGCCAACACTGGCGCGCCTCGTTGTCCCGAAGCAGTGAGCGGTCTGTGAGTCCCCTGAGCGCAGCGGCGCGCGATCAGGGGCGGCGAGCGACCGTCCGGGTGCCCGACTCGGTGATCTCGTGGTGCTCCTCGGAGCCGCTCACGATGCGCGACCAGCTCGACGCGAGCAGCCGCCCACCCGGCTCGAGACGCAGGTGGAAACCGCCGTACATGCCGGGGACCGGGAACCACAGCTCGGGCCGTTGGAGCTCCAGCAGCACCTCGAGCTCGGGCAGCCGCAGCTCGGGCGCGATCCCGAACTCCTGCATCCGCTGGCGGATCAGCTCGTGGAATTGCTTCTGCAACGTCTCCAGCACGTCGGCCGGGACGTCGATGCGGCGCGGCGGCTCCAGCGCGGCCAGCAGATGCTCATGTCCGCGCCGGCGGGCCACGTCGACCGGACGCTCGCCGGTCGACGTGCGCAGCGCCCGCCAGGCGCCGGCCGCGATCAGACGGTTGGCGATCTCCGGGACGACACCGCTGTCGGCCGCGCGGTGCAGCGGCGCGAACCAGGACGGCTCATCCGGGCGGGACGAGTTGACGAAGTGCGGATGCTGGCGGATGAGGTCGAAAACGGCCCACCAGTCGTACGCCTGAGCGGCCAGCGCAAGGTCGATGCGAGCACCGTTCGCCCAGCCGGGCACGGTCGCCCGCCGGGTGACTCCGTCCCAACTCTGCACCGCCATCGCGACGCAGCCTAAACGCCAGATCGGAACCGATGCCGAACGGGTACCCCCGGCGAGGCCGGGCTCAGGAGGCGGCGCGCTGCGCCAGCACGAAGATCTGGCTCTCGGGCGGACCGTCGAGCGGCGTGAAGTCGACGGTCTCGATGCTCTCGACGGTGAAACCGTGGGCCTCGACGACCGCGGCCAGGTCGGGTTCCAGATAGCCCGAGACGGTCACCGGCACGCCGAGAAACTCGAACGGCAGATTGTCACCGTCGAAGTTGACCATGCCGATGCCGAGGTAGCCGCCGGGCCTGACCCAGCCGGCCGCCTTGGCCAGCACCCGTTCGATGTCGGCCTTGCCGAGCATGAGCAGCGAGAAGAACGCGGTCGCCGCGTCGAACCGCCCGAAGTCGTCGGGCAGGTCCTTGAAGTCGGCGTGCACGAACTCAGCCGCCGGAACCTGCTCGCGGGCCAGCCTGAGCATGCCCTCGGAGATGTCGACACCGACCACCCGGTGATCGGACTCGGTCAGAATCTTCGCCGTCGGCACCCCGGTGCCGCAGCCCAGGTCGAGCACCGACGTGCCGGCCGGAAGCAGGGCACCGATCCGCTCGACGAGGGCGGCCTGGAACGGGTTGTTGCTGTGTTCGCCCTGATACTTCTCGGCGAGCTGGTCGAATACCTCCATGCGCGGCACGCTACCGACCGCACCCGGCCACCCACACCGAGAGATCGTCCTGAGTAGACGACTGATCATCTGGTTGACTGAGCCGATCGGACCGGCTAAGACCGCGGGCAAAGTGGGGTGCGGCGGCCCGGCGGGTTGGCTACGGTCCGACCGTGGCGCACACCTATCCCCCGCTGAACGTCGAAGTTCGCACACCCCGCCTGACGCTGGCCGGCGCGTCCGACGAACTGCTGGAACGGCTCGTACCGCTGGTGCGGGCGGGGATCGTCGACGCCGAGCCGTGGCCGTTGGACGACCCGCACTCGTTCTACGCCGACAGCCCCGAACGCGAATGGCGATGGCTGCGCGGCATCTGGGGCGGCCGCTCGCGCGTGAGCCCGGATTCGTGGCGGCTCTACTTCGTGGTGCTCGTCGACGGCGAACCGGTCGGCATGCAGGACCTCATCGGGCGCGATTTCACCCGATTCGGTACGGTGACCAGCTTCTCGTGGCTGGCCCCCGGCCGCCGCGGGCAGGGACTCGGCAAGGAAATGCGGGCGGCGATCCTGCACCTGGCCTTCGCCGGTCTGGGCGCACGCGAAGCCGGCAGCGACGCCTTCGTCGACAACGAAGCGTCCAACCGCATCTCCCGCGGCCTGGGCTACGAACCGAACGGCACCGACTGGGACACCCGCCGCGGCGAGGCCGCGCGGATCCAGCAGTGGCGGCTCACCCGCGACGCGTGGGAACGGGCCCGCCGGGACGACATCGAACTGTCCGGCGTCAAGGAGTGCCGGCCGGCCCTGGGCCTCGACTGATCAGGCGAAGACGTGGGTCACGCGCTCGGCGGACATCCGCGAGTCGAGGCGCGCGCGGTCCAGGTTGGCGCACAGGACGATCGACGCGCCCACCGACAGCGGCGCCAGCAGCCAGATCAGCGGATGCTCCGAGGCGGCCGCGTCGACCAGCACCCGGTCGCCCCGGCGGATACCCCGCGTCGAGGCCACGTCGGCCGCGATCGCGCCGTACTCCCCGTACGTCTCGCCGCCGACCGTCGCCCGCCCGAGCGGGTCGACCTGGGCCGGCGGCGGCGGGGACCCGAGCCACGGCCGCACCGCATCCTCGAAGTCGTCGTATCCGGGGGGCGTCGGCGACGCCGAACCGAGCCGCACGGCGAACTGGTAGGCCGCCGCGGGCACGTCGTCGAGCCAGTTGCCGATGCGGTGCTGCCGCACGAAACTGACGTCGACCATGTCACCCGCCGGGGTGAGCCCGGCCGTCGACCACCCGCGGAACGACACCTCGACCCCGGTCGCCCAGCAGCCGAGCAGGATCACCGCGGTCTGCCAGTGCGGCGGCAGCAACACGGCCGCCTGGCGCCCCGGGCCCTGCCGGCATCCGCCCACCAGCAGCGCCGACGTGGCCGCCGACCAGCGGCCCACCTCGGCCGCCGACAACCCGACCCGCTCACCCGTCGCATCGTCGTAGTACGTGATCAGGTCGTCCACGCCGACCGGAGCAACCGTCATAGCGGCCAACCCTAAACGGTCAGGCCGCCAGGTCGAGACGGTGCAACTCGCGGGCTTTCTTCGCGTACCGGGAAAGCAGATGGACCGTCCTCGGTCCGGCGATGCCGTCGGTCCGCAGACCGGTGCGGGCCTGAAAGGCCCGCACCCCGTCGACAAGGTCGGCGCCGGACGGCAGCCCCAGGTCTTCGAGCAGGCGACGCACCACGGACGGCTCGGCCGCCGGCGGCATTGCGGTCCAGCCGATCAAACCGCCGACGGCGGTGCCGACCACGCTGAGCACTCCTCGTGCGGACATCTTGGCCTCCTGCTGGTGATGGGGTATCTCCAGCATCGGGCGGCCGAGAATGTCCGACATCCGACCGAAGGCTCGACTCCGGCCCCCGGCCTCCGCCTTTCGGCCGACTCCCGTCAGGTCCGGCAGAGATTGTCTTTGGCCAGCCCGACCAGCATCCGGGCATCAGCCGGCGTCACTCCCTGCTCGACGACCCCACCGGCCGCAGCGGTCGCGCTCCGGCCCCCTTTCAGCGCGTCGCAGGCCTGCTCGCCGAGGTCCTCCACCTCCTCGTCCCTTCGGTCGAGGGCGACTTCCGGCAACCTTTGCTGCACGGCCGCCACGAACCGATCAAGGGCGGCACCACCGATCACGGCCGGGTCAGCCTTCGCCGCCGGCTTCTTCTTCGGCGCCGGCTTCTCCGGCACCGCCGCCTGCGGCGCCGGCGATTCGGCGGCCAGGGCAGGTTCGCCGCTTGCGGCTTCCCGCGGTACGCCGGTAGCAGCAGCCGCAGGCGCAACCACGGTCTCGGTTCTCGGCTCATGACCGCAGCCGGCAAGCCCGACAAGCAGGCCTAAGGCGGCAACGGTAGCAATACGGGCGAAAGGCACACGCCGACCCTAGGCTGCAACAACCGCCCCCAACCTTGCCGCGCCCACCCCCGGGTGATGACCGAACCCGCGCGGGTGAACACGCTCCCCACCGGCCGCCGCCGCGCATCCCCGCCGGCGCCCTTGGCTGCCCGCACCCCTTCGGAGCGCCGCCCGCAGCGCCGCCACGCACTGCCCGCGTCGGGGCCGCGGCCGGTCGCTCAGTCGTCGAAGGTGACGGTCACCCGGTCGGAGATCGGCGTGGACTGGCAGGTCAGGACGAAGCCCGCCGCCAACTCGCTCGGCTCCAGCGCGAAATTCCGCCGCATCGTCACCTCACCCTCGACCAGCCGGGCCCGGCACGTGCCGCAGACGCCCCCCTTGCACGCGAACGGCAGGTCCGGCCGCGACCGCTGCGCCCCTTCCAGCACCGTCGCCCCCTCGGGGACGGTCACGACGGTGGACCGGCCGTCGAGCACCACGGTGACCTCGCTGCCCGGCCCGGCCGGCGCATCTTCCGAGCGGACCGGCTCGGGCGGCGCCTCGTCGACCCAGAACAGCTCCCGGTGGATCCGCTCGGGCGGCACGCCGGCCTCGCTCAGCACCTCGGTCGCGTCGGTGACCATGCCGAACGGCCCGCACAGCCACCAGTGCTCGACGCCGGCGACGTCGAGCAGCAGCGGCAGCAGGGTGCGCAGTTTGTCCGCGTCGAGCCGACCGCTGAGCAGGTCGACCTCGCGGGCCTCCCGGGACAGCAGATGCACCAGTTCCAGCCGCGACGGGTGGGCGTCCTTCAAATCGGCCAGCTCGTCGGCGAACATCACCGTCTCGGCGCGCCGGTTGCCGTACAGGATGCTGACCTGCGCTTTCGCATTGCGCAACAGCGACGCCGCGATGGAGAGCAGCGGGGTGATCCCGGAGCCCGCCGCGATCATCACGTGCCGCCCGCCCGCCTCAAGGTCGGGCGTGAACGTGCCCGACGGCGGCGCCACCTCGACCCGGTCGCCGGCCCGCACCTCGTTGACCAGCCAGCCGGACACCAGCCCGCCGGGCACCTCGCGGACGCCGATCCGCGGCCGCGCCCCGGCCGGCGCGCAGATCGAATAGGACCGCCGCTCGTCGGCTTTCCGCACGGTCAGCGACTGCCCCGGCCGAAAGTCGAACACTGCCGCCAACTCGTCCGGCACGTCGAACGTGACCGCGACCGCGTCGCCGCACAACCTCTCGACCGCGGCGACCCGCAGCTCGTGGAACCCGCGCACCGCCACCTCAGATCTCCTTCACGTGCTCGAACGGTTCCCGGCACTCGGGGCAGCGCCGAAGCTCACGGCAGGCGGTCGCGCTGAACGCGGCGATCCGCTCGGTCTCGCGATGCCCGCAGTGGGGGCAGACCACGATCTCCGCCCGGGCGCCCAGCATCAGCGGGATCGGCCCGCTCGCCCGGCGCGGCGCCGGCCCGGGCGGCGAGATGCCCGCCGCGGCGAGCTTCGCCCGCCCGGCCTCCGAGATCCAGTCGCTGCTCCAGGCCGGGGCGAGGACCGTACGCACGTGGGCCCGCACAAACCCGGCCGTGTGCAGCGCCCCCACGATGTCGTCGCGGATCGTCTCCATGGCCGGGCACCCCGAGTACGTCGGCGTGATCGTCACGACCACGCCCTCCTCGTCCTCCCGGACGTCCCGCACGATCCCGAGGTCGCCGAGCGTCAGCATCGGCAGTTCCGGGTCGGTGACCGTGCCCACCACGTCGGCCGCGCTCACCAGGTGCTCCCCGGCAGACCCCGCGCGAGCCCCTGCATCTCCTCGAGGATCGCGACCAGCTCTTTCCCGTGCACGCCGTCGCGCCCGCCCGGAGCGCCGCCACCGAGGACCGGGTGCTGCAGCGTGGCCGCCGCCAGGACCTGATCGACGACGGCCTCGAACTCGGCCTTCGGCTCGCGCGGGTCGACCGCGACACCGACCGCGGCCAGGCGTGACTCGATCTCGTGCGGCTCGAAAAGCCCGGCCGTCAACGGCCAGACCGCCTCGAGCCCGGCCTGCATCCGGTCGTGCGACAGTTCGGTGCCGTCGCCGAGGCGGACGACCCACTGGGCCGCGTACTCGCGGTGGTAGGTCACCTCCTTCACGCCCTTGGCCGCGATCGCCGCCAGCACCGGGTCCTGCGATCCCGCGAGCCGGTCGAACAGCGCCAGCTTCCACGTCGAGAAGATCAGCAACCGGGCCACGAGCTGCGCGAAGTCGGCGTCCTCCCACTCGGCCAGCGCAACGTGCCGGAACTCGCCCGGGTCGCGCAGGTAGGCCAGCGCGTCCTCGCCTCGCCCGGCCCCTTCGACCTCGCCGGCCCGGGTGAACAGCAGCCGCGCCTGCCCGAGGAGGTCGAGCGCGATGTTGGCGATCGCCAGCTCGTCCTCCAGCTCGGGCGCGCGGGTCACCCACTGCTGCAGCCGATGCGACATGATCAGCGCGTCGTCGCCGAGCATCAAGCAGTACGTCACCAGGTCGCCCCGGTCCACATCGGAAGGCACTTCGGTCGGCACCCCGGCCATCGGGTCGGAGAACCCCGTCCCGTACGCCCAGCGCGCATCGTCGTCGTGATCGGTCAGCGCTTCGTACGCGTCGTCGAAGGACATGGCCGCCTCAGATGTGCGGAACGGAGTCGGGGATGGAGTAGTACGTCGGGTGGCGGTACATCTTGTCGCCGCTCGGCGCGAAGAACGCGTCCTTGTCGTCCGGCCCGGACGACACCACGTCGTCGGAGCGCACGACCCAGATGCTCACGCCCTCGTTGCGCCGCGTGTACAGGTCGCGGGCGTGGTGCAGCGCCATCTGGTGGTCGGCCGCTCGCAGGGAGCCGACGTGCACGTGGTTGAGTCCCCGCTTGGCCCGCACGAACACTTCGAACAGCGGCCACTCGTGCTTGATCTCGTCGCTCATCGGTGAGCTCCTTCCCGCTGTTTGCGCGCGTGCGCGGCGGCGGCCTCGCGCACCCAGGCTCCCTCGTCGTCGGCGCGCTTGCGGTGCGCGATCCGTTCCCGGTTCAGCGGCCCGCTGCCGGCGACGACCTTCTTGAACTCGACCCAGTCGATCTCACCGAAGTCGTAGTGCTCCCGCTCGGCGTTCCACCTCAGCGCCGAGTCGGGCAGGCTCACACCGAGCCCCTCGGCCTGCGGCACGCTCATGTCGACGAACCGCTGCCGCAGGTCGTCGTTGCTGTGCCGCTTGATCCGCCAGGCCATCGACTGCGCGCTGTTCGGCGAGTCGGCGTCGGGCGGCCCGAACATCATCAGCGACGGCCACCACCAGCGGTTGACCGCGTCCTGCACCATGTCGCGCTGCTCGTCGCTGCCGCGCATCATGGTCATCAGCAGCTCGTAGCCCTGCCGCTGATGGAAGGACTCCTCCTTGCAGATGCGGATCATCGCCCGCGCGTACGGCCCGTAGGAGCTGCGGCACAGCGGCACCTGGTTGCAGATCGCGGCGCCGTCGACCAGCCAGCCGATCACGCCGACGTCGGCGAACGAGAGCGTCGGGTAGTTGAAGATCGAGGAGTATTTCTGCCGTCCTTCGATCAGCCGCCGGGTGAGGTCACCCCGGTCGACGCCGAGCGTCTCGGCCGCCGAGTACAGGTAGAGCCCGTGCCCGGCCTCGTCCTGCACCTTGGCGAGCAGGATCGCCTTGCGGCGCAGCGAGGGCGCCCGGGTGATCCAGGCCCCTTCCGGCTGCATGCCGATGATCTCGGAGTGCGCGTGCTGCGCGATCTGCCGGATCATCGTCTTGCGGTAGCCGTCCGGCATCCAGTCGCGCGGCTCGACCCGCTGGTCCTTCTCGATCGTCTCGGCGAACGTGCGCTCGCCGGTCGCGAGGTCGGTCATGACGCCTCCCAGGTGAAGAACCCGATACCGGTCTTGCGGCCCAGCTCACCGCGGGCCACCTTGTCGCGCAGCAGCCGCGGCGGTGCGAACCGTTCCCCCAGCTCACGATGCAGGTGCTCGGCGATCGCGAGCCGCACGTCGAGGCCGACCAGGTCGGTGGAGCGCAGCGGACCCATCGGGTGCCGATAGCCCAGCTCCATCGCACGGTCGATCGCCGCGGCGTCGGCCACGCCCTCTTCCAGCATGCGGATCGCCTCCAGCCCGAGCAGCACGCCGAGGCGGCTGGTCGCAAACCCCGGCGAGTCACGGACAACAACTTCCGTCTTACCCAGCCCGGCGACCCACGCACGCGCCGCTTCGCGCGCGCTTCCGTCCGTACGCGGCCCGACGACGATCTCGACCAGCGCGCTGGCCGGCACCGGGTTGAAAAAATGCATGCCCAGGAACCGCTCGGGCCTCTGCAACCCCTCGGCCAGGCCGGCGACCGAAAGTGAACTGGTGTTGGTCGCCAGCACCGTCCCCTCACCGACCGACCGCTCGGCCGCGGCCAGCACCCGCACCTTCAGCGCCGCATCTTCCGGCACCGCCTCGACCACAAGGTCGGCGTCGGCCGGCAGCCCGCTGACATCGTCGATCAGCACAAGCCGCTCGAGCACGGCGTCCGGCGACTCGCTCAGCTTGCCCTTCTCCCCGGCCCGCAACAGCCCCATGGCAACCCGGTCCCGCGACGCGATCGCAGCCGCCCGATCCTGCTCGACCAGGCACACCACCGCCCCGGCAACGGCGAACACCTGCGCAATCCCGGCCCCCATCCGCCCACCACCAACCACCCCGACAATCTTGGGCACAGCCGACGCCCCCGACGCCGCCGAGGCCGCCGAGGCCGTTGAGGCCGCCGACGCAGGCGAGGACGCCGACGCAGGCGACGCAGGCGAGGACGCCGACCCAGCTGAGGCCGCCGGCTTCGCCGCATCGACCGACTCAGAGCCCGCCACAGAATCAGCCGGCCCGGTCGATGCAGCCGGCTCCGACCTATCAGGGGTGCTGGACACGCCGGCAGCAAACGGCGTGGCCAACCCAGCCGGCCCGCCACTACCCGCTCTGCCAGACCCCGCCGGGCCGACCCCCGCAACAGATGCGGAAAGCCCGGCGGACCCAACCGGCTCCGCATCACCCGACGCGCGGCCAGACCCTGTCGGCACGACCCCCTCGCCGGACGCAGACACGATGGCCGACCTAGCCAACTCCACACGGCCGGAGGCGCCGCCTGACCCCCTTGGCACGACACCCGCACCAGACGCAGGCAGGACGGTCGGCCCAATGAGCTCCAGACCACCGGAGGCGCCGCCAGACCCCCTCGGCACGACCGCCGCACCAGACGCAGACAGGACCGCCGACCCGGGCTCCACACCACCAGAGGCGCCGCCAGACCCGCCCGCAACGACCAGCGACTCAACCGCCTCGGCACCAGCGGACGCGCTGCCCCACCCGGGCGCCACGGCCCCCGCCAAAACAGACGCGATGGCCGGCCCAGCCGGCTCCGGCCCACCGGGCGTGCCACCGGACCAGGCCGACGCGGGCGCGGGAGACCCGGCCGTGGCCGAGCTTCTTGCCGGAGTTGCCAGCGCATCGGCCGCAGCCGCCAAGGTTGGAAGCGCTCCGACAAGCGGGGTGAGTGCTGCAGGAACCGGCGGGGTCGGGAATGTCGTCACTGGCGGCCTCCGGAGAGGAATGTGTCCATGCGGGTGCGCTTGTCGTCGGACTCGAAGAGGATGGCCTGGGCCAGGTCGTCGGTCAGGGGGTGGCCGCCCGGCGCGTCGGTGACCAGCTTGGTCAGGCGCAGGGCGAGCGGGCCCGATCGGGCCATGCGGTCGAGCAGCGCGTGCGCCCGCTTGAGGAGCTCGTCGGCCGGGGCCACCTCGGCGACCAGGCCGAGCCGGTGCGCCTCCTCGGCGTCGAGGCGGCGGCCGGCCAGCAACACCTGTTTGGCGACCGAGGCGCCGACCAGGTCGCGCAGCCGCCAGGTCGCGCCGGCCGCGGCCAGGATGCCCAGGCCGGGCTCGGGGTTGCCGAAGACGGCGGCCGGCGACGCCAGCCGGATGTCGCACGCGTAGGTCAGCTCCGCGCCGCCGCCGAGCGCATAACCGTCCACTGCGGCCACCGTCGGCAGCGGCAGCCGGGCGATGCGGTCGAACAGGCGGCTGTTGATGCCCTGCAACGCCTGGTCGCGGCCGCGCTCCCGCAATTCGCCGATGTCGGCCCCGGCCGCGAACGTGCCGCCGGCCCCGGTGATCAGCAGCAACCGCGGCTGCTGCTCCACGGCCGCACACACCTCGTGCAGCTCGCGCACCATGGCCGCATTGATCGCGTTGCGGGCCTCCGGACGCCGCAGCGTGACGACCACCCGGTCGTCGGTTTCCTCAACCACGAGCGTGCCGGTCACGGGCGTTCCAAAAGCATGGCGACGCCCTGGCCGGCGCCGACGCAGAGGGTGGCGAGGCCGCGGCGGGCGGACTCGCGTTCCATGCGGCCGAGCAGGGTGACGGTGATGCGGGCGCCGGAGCAGCCGAGCGGGTGGCCCAGGGCGATGGCGCCGCCGTCGGCGTTGACCCGGCCGTCGTCGAGCTTCAGGCGGCGGATGACGGCCAGAGACTGTACGGCGAAGGCCTCGTTGAGCTCGACCGCGTCGAGGTCGCCGACACTCCAGCCGGCGCGGGCCAGCGCCTTCTCGGTGGCGGGGACCGGGCCGAGGCCCATGAGGTGGGGTGGCACGCCGGCGCTGGCCGAGGTGACGATGCGGGCGCGCGGGGTCAGCCCGTAGCGCTCCACGGCCTCGCCGCTGGCCACGATCAAGGCGGCCGCGCCGTCGGAGAGCGGCGACGAGGAAGCGGCCGTGACGACACCGCCGGGGCGGAAGACCGGCTTCAGACCGGCCAGCTTTTCCAGGGTTGAGCCTCGGCGGGGGATCTCGTCGGCGGTCGTTTCGCCGACCCCGACGATCTCGGGAGCGAAGCGGCCGGCGTCGATCGCGGCGATCGCCCGCTGGTGGCTGCGCAGCGCGAACGCGTCGCTCTCCTCGCGGGTGATGCCGTCGAGGGTGGCGACCTCTTCGGCGGTCTCGCCCATGCTGAGCGTGACCCGGCGGTCGTCCGGGGTGTGGCCGGCGGTCCGGTCGTGCTCCTTGAACCGGGGGTTGGTGAAGCGCCAGCCGAGTGACGTGTCGACGACCTCGCCGGGGCGGGCCCACGGCGTGCCGGGCTTCTGCATCACCCAGGGCGCGCGGGTCATCGACTCGACGCCACCGGCCACGACCAGGTCGGCCTCCCCCACCCGTACGGCGCTTGCCGCCGAGGCGATCGCGGTCAGGCCGCTCGCGCACAGGCGGTTGACCGTGTAGCCCGGGACAGTGTCGGGCAGGCCGGCCAGGAGCACGGCCATGCGGGCGACGTTGCGGTTGTCTTCACCGGCCTGGTTGGCGGCGCCGAGCACCACCTCGTCGATCGCGTCGCCGGGCACACCGGCCCGGGCGACGGCCTCGCGGACGACCAGCGCCGCGAGGTCGTCGGGGCGCACGCCGGCGAGCGCTCCGCCGTACTTCCCCTGCGGGGTGCGGACGCCACCGACGAGGAACGCCTCAGGCATGTGATTGACCAGCCGGGACGTGGTGGCGCGACTGCAGGGTGAAGAAGCGGCCGGAGACGAAGTAGTCGTCGGTGAGCGAGGCGGTGGCGGCCGGGTTGGCCCCGGTGCCGTGAAGGTCGCTGAAGGCCGCCGTCTGGTTGACGAAGACGCCGCCGTTGAGATTTTCCGAGAGGTGGACGCCCGCGTCGAGGGCGGCCTCGCGGGCGGCCTCGATCACCTCGGGCGAGGACGAGTAGACCGCGGCGGTCAGGGCGCCGTGCGCACGCACGGTCTCCACGAAGATCCGCAGGCTGTCGTCGGTCGACGCCGTCTCGATGAGGAACGAGACCGGGCCGAACCACTCACGCGTATAGGTCTTGTCGTCGGCCGCGTCGAGACGCACGACGACCGGGGTGCGGATGGTCGCGCCGGGCCACTGCTCGTCGGCGACCTCGGCCGACGGGTGCACCACGGTGGCCGACGTGCCGGCCTCGGCGAGGCGGCTCAGCACGCCGTCGTTGACGATCGCCCCGAGGGTGCCGGCCGCCCGTTTCGGGTCGCCGAGCAGCTTGTCGAGGGCCGTGGCGAGGTCGGCGCCGAACTCCTCGACGCTGCGGTGCCCGGCGTCGGTCTCGATGCCGCCCGACGGGATCATCAGGTTTTGCGGGGTCGTGCACATCTGGCCGCTGTAGAGCGAGAGCGAGAAGGCCAGGTTGCGCAGCATGCCCTTGTAGTCGTCGGTCGAGTCGACGATGACCGTGTTGAGCCCCGACTTCTCGGTGTAGACCACGGCCTGGCGCGCGTTGGCCTCCAGCCAGTTGCCGAACTCGCTGGAGCCGGTGAAGTCGACGATGCGCACGTCGGGGTGGGTGGCCAGGGTGGCCGCGATGCCATCGCCGGGCTCCTCGACCGCGAGCGTGACCACGTCGGGGTTGAGCCCGGCCTCGGTCAGCACCTCGCGGGCGATCTGGACGGTGATGGCGAGCGGCAGGATCGCGCCCGGGTGCGGCTTGACGATCACGGGGTTGCCGGTGACCAGGCTGGCGAACAGGCCGGGGTAGCTGTTCCAGGTGGGGAACGTGGTGCACCCGATGACCAGGCCGACGCCCCGGCCGACGACCGTGCTGGTCTTGGCCAGGCTCAGCGGGTCGGTGCCGCGCTGCGGCTTGGCCCAGTCGGCCTTGCCGGGCAGACGGGTGGCGGCGGCGAACGCGTAGGCGACCGCTTCGAGCGCGCGATCCTGAGCGTGCGCGCCACCGGCCTGGAACGCCATGACGAAGGCCTGACCACTCGTGTGCTGCACGGCATGGGCCATCTCGTAGATGCGGCCGTTGATGCGCTTGATGATCTCGACCGCCACGCCGGCGCGGCCCTCGGGACCGACGGCGCGCCAGCCGGGAGTGGCGGCGCGGGCGGCCGCGACCAGCGCGAGCGGGTCGGCCCTGGGGTAGCTGACGCCGAGCTCGAGGCCGAACGGCGAGCGCTCGGTCGACACCGTGCCGGAGGCGCCCGGCACGTCGATCGGGAACGTCTTGCCGAGCAGCGCGGTGAACGCCTGCTCGCCGGCGGGCGCCGCCTCCTCGCCGTAGACCGACTTGCTCGGCGACTCGGGGAAGGCGGACCAGTAGTCACGGTCGGCGGCGGCCTGCGTCGCGCGATCGATGAGCTCGCGATGCGTCTGGAACAACTCGGCGGGGGTTGTCATCTGCGCTCCATTGCGGTTGGCTGTCTTCATTATCTACCGTCCGTTCGGTCGGTAATCAACCCCGGGGAGGAAGCGTGGCACGCTTCATCGGCTCGGCGCACGCGATGTTCGACCGGGACACCGCGTCCAGGTCGCTCGGCATCGAGCTGCTCGAGGCCGGGGACGGGCAGGCCACCGTGCGGATGCGGGTGACCGCCGAGATGGTCAACGGACACGGGATGACGCATGGTGGGTTCGTCTTCCTCCTCGCCGACACCGCGTTCGCGTGCGCCTGCAACAGCCATGGCCCGGTGACGGTAGCGGCCGGGGCCGACATCTCCTTCCTGGCAGCGACGCGCGAGGGCGACCTGCTCACCGCGTACGCGCAGGAAAGAGCGACCAAAGGTCGCAGCGGGATCTATGACGTGACCGTGACCTGCGATGGCGACGTAGTCGCCGAGTTCCGTGGGCGGAGCCGGCAGCTCGCGGTGGAAAAGAAGCCATGAGCGCCCCCCGCAGACGCGGCCGGCCCGGTCATGACCAGGATGCCGTCCTCAACGCGGCCGTGCGGCTGTTCAACGAGCACGGTTATGACGCCACGAGCATGTTCGACATCGCCGAGTCCCTCGGCATCACGAAATCGAGCGTCTACCACCACATCAACGGCAAAGAGCACTTGCTGCAGATGGCGGTGGATCGGGCGCTGGACGGGCTTTTCGAGGCGGCCGAAGATGTGAAGTCCCTCGGCGGGCCGGCGATCGAGAGGCTCGAGCAGCTGATGCGGCGCAGCGTGCTCGTGCTCGACGAACGCTTCGAGTTCGTCACCCTGCTGCTGCGCGTGCGTGGCAACACGGCCGTCGAGCAGCATGCGGTCGCCCGGCGGCGGGTCTTCGACGGGATCGTCACCGATCTCGTCAAGCAGGCCCAGGCCGAGGGCTCGGTGCGCCCCGACGTCGATCCGGCGACCGCCGCCCGCCTCCTGTTCGGCATGGTCAACTCGCTCACCGAGTGGTACCGCCCGCGTCGCGGCAGCGCGCAGGCCATGGCCGACGCGGTCGCCACGATCGCTTTTGAAGGACTGCGCGTGTAGTTAAGGAGTCACCCATGCACAACCGGGTCCCCCGGCCGGAAGATCTGGAACCGATCGAGCGTGCCTCGATCGACGAGCTGCGCGCGCTCCAGCTGGAGCGGCTGCGCTGGTCGCTGCGGCACGCCTACGACAACGTCGCGCCCTACCGCAAGTTGTTCGACGAGCAGCAGGTGCACCCCGACGACCTGCGCGAACTCGGCGATCTGGCCAAGTTCCCGTTCACCGACAAGGCGGTGCTGCGGGGCAACTACCCGTTCGGCATGTTCGCGGTGCCGCGCGAGCAGATCGCGCGGGTGCACGCCTCGTCCGGCACCACCGGGCGCCCGACCGTGGTCGGATACACCCGCGACGACCTGAAGACCTGGGCCCGCCTGATGGCCCGCTCGATCCGTGCCTCGGGTGGCCGGCCGGGTGATCGGGTGCACGTCGCCTACGGTTACGGGCTGTTCACCGGCGGGCTGGGCGCACACTACGGCGCCGAGGAGCTCGGGTGCACGGTCATACCCGTGTCGGGCGGCATGACCGAGCGGCAGGTGATGCTGATACGCGACTTCGAGCCCGAGATCATCATGGTCACGCCGAGTTACATGCTGGCGATCGTCGACGAGATGGAACGCCAGGGCGCCGATCCGCGGGCGACGTCGCTGCAGGTCGGCATCTTCGGCGCCGAACCCTGGACGCAGGATCTGCGCACCGAGATCGAGACGCGGCTCGACATGCACGCGCTCGACATCTACGGCCTGTCCGAGGTGATGGGCCCGGGCGTGGCCAACGAGTGCATCGAGACGAAGGACGGCCTGCACATCTGGGAGGACCACTTCTACCCGGAGATCATCGACCCGGCGACCGGCGAGGTGCTGCCGGACGGCGAGATCGGCGAGCTGGTCTTCACCTCACTGACCAAGCAGGCGATGCCGGTCGTACGCTATCGCACTCGCGACCTCACCCGGCTGCTGCCCGGCACCGCGCGTCCGATGCGGCGCATC
The DNA here is from genome assembly GCF_044455125.1 of Actinoplanes sp. NPDC051343. Taxonomy (NCBI): domain Bacteria; kingdom Bacillati; phylum Actinomycetota; class Actinomycetes; order Micromonosporales; family Micromonosporaceae; genus Actinoplanes; species Actinoplanes sp. NPDC051343. The sequence continues at coordinate 217,352 of NZ_JBITEL010000016.1, read as the reverse complement.
GAGAAGATCACCGGCCGCAGCGACGACATGATCATCCTGCGCGGGGTCAATCTCTTCCCGACCCAGATCGAGGAGCTGATCCTGCGCACTCCGGCCCTCGCGCCGCATTTCCAGTGCGTGCTCAGCCGCGACGGGCGTCTCGACGCGCTCACGGTCAAGGTCGAGCGCCGCTCCGGCATCGACCCCGAGGGGGCCGAGGCGGCGGGCCACGATCTGGCCACTGCGATCAAGAACAACATCGGAGTTTCCGTACGCGTGGAGGTTATACAACCCGACGGTGTCGAGCGGTCGATGGGCAAGATGCGCCGAATAGTCGACCTCCGCCGGTCGTAGACCGGGTGCGCCGACCCAGTAGCGTGTGCCCCGATGACGATCCGGACGGCAGTTGACAAATGGCGATGGTGGATCGGCGGCGCCCTGGTGGTGATCGTGGCGGCGGCCCTCGGTGTCTCGCGGATCGGCGGCAGCAGCGACGATCCGAAGCCGGTTGCGGCCCCGGCATCGAGCGCTGTCTCTACCAGCTCAGTGCCGTCTCCGTCGGCACCGCCGCCGTCGTCGGCCGCGCCACCGGCCGACTGTGTCACGCAGACGGTCGACGCGATGTCGCTGTTCGAAAGAGCCGGTCAGGCGCTGATGATCGGCACCGCGGTCGACGCCCCGAGCGGCCTCGGCGACACCGTCGCGCGCTACCACCTGGGCGGCGTCTTCCTGCACGGCCGCAGCACCGAAGCGGCGTCGCAGCTGAGCTCCGGTATCGCCGGCCTGCAGAAACGGGCCAAGGTCCCGCTGCTGATCTCGCTGGATCAGGAGGGCGGCCAGGTGCAGACCCTCAAGGGAACCGACTTCCCGCGCCTGCCGTCCGCGCTCAAGCTGGGCGGCGAGTCGACCGGCACGATCCGCGACACCACCGCCGACAGCGCCCACCGGCTGGCCGACATCGGCGTCACGATCGACCTCGCGCCGGTCGCCGACACGGTCCCGGCCGGTCTGGGCGACGGCAACCCGCCGATCGGCGGCTTCGACCGGCAGTTCGGTTCCGATCCGAAGAAGGTCGCGGCCTCGATCCGTACGGTCGTGCGCGCGTCTCAGGACGCCGGCGTGATGACCGTTCTCAAACACTTCCCGGGCCTGGGCCGCGTGCACGCCAACACCGACGTCTCGTCCAAGGCGGTCGATTCCACCGCGGACGACAACGACCCATATCTGCAGCCCTTCGCGGCGGGCATCGAGGCGGGATCGGCGGGCGTAATGATCTCCTCGGCGTCCTATCCGCGCCTCGACTCCAAGAACGTCGCCGCCTTCTCGTCGAAGATCATCACCGGCTTGCTGCGCGGCAAACTCGGCTTCCAGGGCCTGGTCCTGTCGGACGACCTGGGCGCCGCGGTCGCGGTCGCCGGCACGCCGGCGGGTCAGAGAGCCGTACGCTTCGTGGCCGCCGGCGGCGACGTAGTCCTCTCGATCAAACCGTCGGACGCCGCACCGATGGCCGACGCACTGATGGCGAAGGCGCAGCACGACCCCGCCTTCAAACAGCGCCTGACCGACGCCGCCACCCACGTGCTGCGGGCCAAGGAAAAAGTCGGCATCCTGCGCTGCGGCTGAACCTGCCGGGCTGCTAAACCTGCCGGTTCGCCAGACCTGCCCGGGGCGCCGAGCCTGCCCGGGGCGCCGGGTTGCCACCCGGGCCAGGCGATCGACGGCGCCGCGCGATCCGCAGAAAGTAAGCATCAGGCGGGAGCGGCCGATCCAGTGCTCTGCGGATCGCCCTAGCTAGACGACCGGGGGCGGGGCGGTGGAGCCGCGGACTACCAGGTGGGGCACCAGCACGATCTCTTCGCGGGTGGTGCGGCCGCCGTCCAGGCGGGTGACCGCGGCGAGCACGGCCTGCCGCGCCTGGGACGGGGCATCCTGGTTGACCGAGGTCAGGTCGATGTGGGCCAGCCGGGCGAGCGTGGAATCGTCGTACCCGATAACCGAAACGGCCTTGGGCACCTCGATGCCGGACCGTAGAAACGCATCCATCAGCCCGACCGCAAGGCGGTCGTTGGAGGCCATGACGGCCGTAGGCCGGTCGTCGGCCGACGCCAGCCGCCGCCCGGCACGGATGCCGCCGGCCTCGGTGTGGTCGCCCCGCAGCACCTGCGGTTCGAGACCGGCGCGGCGCATCCCCCGTCGATAACCCCGGCGCCGCGCGTTGGCCACCTCGCCGGACCCGCCGTCGACGAACGCGATCCGCCGGTGACCGAGACCGATCAGATGATCGAGGGCGGCGTCGACGCCGACGTCGTCGGCCGAGCGGACCGCGTCGACCGCCGCCCGGCCGGCGGTGCGACCGACCACAATGCACGGTGCCTGGGTGGCCAGGGCGTCGAGACGTTCCTCGGACGCGTCGGTGCCGAGCAGTATCAGCGCCTCGCAGCGGAAGTCGAGCAGGGTCTCGATCGCGCGGTCCTCGTCGCGGTCGCGGGTGAGCGTGGCCAGTACGACCTCATAGCCCTTGCTGCTCGCCTCGACGTGGATCTCCTCGACCAGCTCGGCGTGGAACGGGTTGAGCACGTCGAGCATCACGCCGAGCAGGTGACGGCGGCGGCGGGCGAGCAGGCTGGCCGTACGGTCGGGACGATAGCCCAGCTCAGCCGCGGCGGCCAGCACCTTTTCGCGGGTCTCGGTGCTCGGGCCCGGCACCCCGCGCAGCACGAGCGACACGGAGGCGGTCGAGACGCCGACCCGGGCGGCCACGTCCTCCAGACGCGGTCGTTGATCCACGTCGCCACCCCCTTGACATCAATCGAGATCGACTTGGATAGTACAGGGACTTAAAGCGCTTTAAGGCGTTTGGAGGTTCACCTCATGACTCACTCCCCGATCGGCGTAGCGGTCATCGGCGCCGGCATGGTCGGCCGCGCCCACGCCAACGCCTACCGCAACGCCTCCACCGTCTTCTCCCTCGACCGACAGGCCCCTCGCCTGGTCGCCATCGCCGATCTTCATGAGCCGTTCGCGGCCGACGCCGCCGCGCGCTACGGTTTCGAGCGCGCCGAGACCGACTGGCGCGCGGTGATCGAAGCGCCCGACATCGACGCGGTCAGCGTGGCGGTCGCCAACAACCTGCACCGCGAGATCGTCGAGGCGGCGCTGGCGGCCGGCAAGCACGTGCTCTGCGAAAAACCGCTCGCCCCGAGCGTCACCGACGCCCAGTCCATGGTCGACGCGGCCGCCGCCGCGCCCGGACAGGTCAATGCGGTCGGCTTCACCTTCCGCCGCTCCCCCGCGATCAACGCGATCAGGCAGCAGGTCGAGTCGGCACTCGGTCCGGTGCGCAGCTTCGTCGGCGACTACTGGTGCGACTACGGGTGTGACCCGCAGCGGCCGATGAGCTGGCGCTATCAGGGCGGTCCCGGCTCGGGGGTGCTGGCCGACATCGGCAGCCACCTGGTCGACCTGGCCGAGTTCTTCTGCGGCGAGACCACGGGCGTGCAGGGCGCGGCGATGGCGACCCTGGTCGAGGACCGTCCGCGCGCGCTCGGCGTGGCGATGGGCCACGCCGGCGGAGTGGAGCTCAGCGAGGAGCGCCTACCGGTCGAAAACGAGGACGTCTGCACCTTCACGACCAGCTATGCGAACGGCGCGCTGGGCACCTTCTCGCTGTCCCGGGTGGCCTACGGGCACGCCAACACGCTCAAGTTCACGGTCTTCTGCGAGCGCGGCACGGCCTCGTTCGAGATGACCCGCCCGGCCGAGTTCACCATCGTGGACGGCACCGCGCCGATCGAGACCACGGGAGTCCGCACCGTCTTCGTCGGCCCCTGGCATCCCTATGTCGCCCAGGGCATCCCGATGGACTTCCCGACCGTCGGCCACGGGCAGAACGACTTCTTCGTCTATCAGGCGCGGGCGTTCCTCGACCAGATCGCCGGCACCTCTTCCCTGCCGCTGTGCCCCGACATGGCCCACGGCCTGCACAACCTGCGCGTCCTCGAGGCGGTCGTGTCCGCCACCGACAAGCCCGTCCTGCTCTGAGGAGTCGTTCATGAAACTCGGCGCGTACACCGCCTGTCTGCACCACCGCTCCCTCGACGAGACGCTGAAGATCCTCGGCGAGCTCGGCCTGACGAGCGCCGAGATCAACACGGGTGGCTTCATCGCCGCACCGCACATCCCGATCGACGACATCCTGGCCGGCAGCGGAGCCCGGGAAGACTACCTGGGCCGATTCGCCCAGGCCGGCATCACGCTGACCGGCCTCAACGTCAACGGCAACCCGCTCAACCCCGACCCGCTGGTCGGCCCGAAGCACGCCGACGACCTGCGCCGCACCATCGAAGTCGCGGCTCTGCTCGGGGTCAAGCGCGTGGTCACCATGTCGGGCCTGCCTGGCGGCCACCCCGGCGCCACGGCCGCCAACTGGGTGGTCAACCCGTGGGACAGCCAGTGGCTCGACGTCCTCGACCACCAGTGGAACGAGGTGGCGGTCCCGTTCTGGAAGGACATCCAGGCCCGGGCGGCCGCCGCCGACGTCAAGGTCTGCATCGAGATGCACCCGCACAACCTGGTGTTCAACCCGCCCACGCTGCAGCGTCTGGTCGAGCAGACCAACGCTACCCACGTCGGCGCCGAGATGGATCCCAGCCATCTGTTCTGGCAGGGCATCGACCCCGTCGCGGCGATCGAACACCTGGGCGACCTGGTCTTCCACGCCGCCGCCAAGGACACCCGCATCAACGAGGACAACGTGCGCCTCTTCGGGGTGCTCGACGATCGGTTCACTCGGACGCCGGCCTCACAAAACCCCGTCAACCTGGGCGGCCACAACACGCTCAACCAGTGGCCCGACCGCCCGTCCTGGCAGTTCGTGGCCGTCGGCCGCGGGCATGGCGACGAGTTCTGGGTGCCGTTCCTGCAGGCGCTCCACGCGGTCGACGCCGAGATGGCGGTCAACATCGAGCACGAGGACACGGAACTCGACCAGATCGAGGGCCTGCGGTTCGCGGCCCAGCAGCTGATCGCAGCGGGAGAGAAGGCAGGCGTGTGAGCGGCGTCCGGCGGGGCGCGCTGTCCGCGGCGAACATCGCCAAGGTCGTCAGCGCGGCCAACCCGGGACGGTTCCCTGCGTCCGCCGGCCGCGTCTTCGCCCTGACCGGCTGACATTTCCTGGCCGTCCTCGGCGACCCGCGCGGACAGCGGCGTTCGCCGCTGCGACCGGCATCGAGCCGGCCTTTGCCTGGTACGCGTCGATGCAGGCGACTGTGGCCGGTCTCGCCGGGCGGCCGCATAGTTCCGTGGTGGGCGGGAGCTGCCTCGTGTCATCGTGAAAGCGGAACCCTACGGGTGCGGAACCTTCGTCGGACGATCGCTCGAGTACGACGGCGGGAGCGCCTCCCAGGATCGAGCATCAGTCGGCGCAAGGAGGTGAGGGACGATGACGCTGGTGAAGGACTTCCGGCCGAGCGTGAACGGTCTTCACTTCGACAATCACTGGCCGCCCCGCACCCCGGCGTACGTGTTCAAGGTTCCGATCCTGGGTGGCGTGCCTGTCGGCGATGCAGGCGGTGGGTTGTGCGGCGGCATGGCGTTCACGGTCGCCGACCTGTACATCGCGGGCCTGCCGCCGCCCGCCCGGACCGACGTGCCCGCCGCCGGCACGCCTCTGTTCCAATACATCGCCTCTCGCCTGCTGGCCAGCTTCTCCATCCCTTCCGGGGTGCTGAGGTACTACTACTGGGCCAACACCCACGACCACGACACCCGTGTGCGGTCCGGGCTCGCTCGCAGGACGATCCGGGACCAGATCCCCCGGATCATCGCCAGCATCGACCGGAACCAGCTCGCTTCGCTCGGCCTGGTCACGGTGCGGTCGCGCAACCCGGGCGCTCTCGGCCGCTGCCATCAGGTGCTGGTGTACGGGTACGAACGCGCCGGCTCGTGGCTGACGTTCCGGGTCTACGACCCGAACCAGCACGACGACGACACCGTCACGATCAGCCTGGACACCGCTGATATCGGCCGGAGCATGCCGATCACCTCCACTGTCCGTTGCGACCCGATCCGTGGCTTCTTCTCCGTCGACTACCGCTACACGGATCCCTCGGCCATAGCCGGGTAGGGTCGCCCGGTGCGCGTTTGTACGGTGGGCCACGGCGCCCGCCCGATCGAGACGTTCCTCGCGACCGTTGGCGAGGCCCGGGTGGACACGCTGGTCGACGTACGCCGGTTCCCCGGATCGCGGCGCCACCCGCAGTTCGGCCGCGACGCCCTGGAGGCGGCCGTGCAAGGGGCCGGCCCCAAGTACGTCTGGCAAGGCGAAATCCTTGGCGGCCGGCGGCAGGGACACCCGGGCTCCCGGCACACCGCGCTGCGCAACGCGTCGTTCGCCGCCTACGCCGACCACATGGATACCCCCGAGTTCCGCGCCGCGGTCGACGACCTGATCACCACGGCGGCGACGGAACTGCAGGCCGTCATGTGCGCCGAAACCCTGTGGTGGCACTGCCACCGCATGCTGATCGCCGACGCCCTGGTCCTGCGCGGCGCGACGGTCGACCACCTGCTGGAGCCCGGCGTCCGGCAGCCCCACCGCCTGACCACCGGAGTCCGCCCGGACGACGCCGGCTGGCCCGTCTACGACGCCCAGCCCGCGCTCCCCGGCCTCTGACCGCCCCTAACCCGAAGACCAGGCCGCCAAAGGCCGGGCCGCAGCAACACCGGACCGCTGCAACACCGGACCGCTGCAACACCGGACCGCTGCAACACCGGACGACAACCAGACCTGACCGCAACAACGCGGGCCGCAACAAGACGGGACCGCAGCCCAACCACGCTGCAGCAAGACCGGACCGCAGCCCGACCATGCAGCAAGACCGGGCCGCAGCCAAGCCACGCTGCAGCAAGATGGGGCGGTAACCGAATCGGGCCGCAGCCCAACCACGCCGCAGCAAGACCAGGCCGTAACCAGACCGGATCGCAACAAGCCCAGCCGCAACAACGAGGCCGAAATAATGCCGGGCGCAAATGCAAAACCGACCGGAACAAGATCGGCTCACAACAAGACCAGCCCTACATAAACCGACCCGAACGGGACCCGGCATCAGCGCAAACCTGAGCCAGGCTCTGAAGAAGCGCGGCGTGGCCCGGTGTGTTCTTCGACGTCTGCGACGAGCTGAATGGCGACCCGAAGCCGGCGCCCGCGTTGTCTACCAGCACGTCCCCCCGCCGACCCGGTCGATGACCTGCCGGCCAAGCGCGGCCGGGTCGCGGCGAGGCAGCCGGGCCGCGGCGAGGCAGCCGGGCCGCGGCGAGGCAGCCGGGCCGCGG
>NZ_JBITEL010000016.1:0-209944 GCF_044455125.1 Actinoplanes sp. NPDC051343 | reverse complement strand
CGGCGAAGCGGCGGACCGCGGCGAAGCGGCGGACCGCGGCGAAGCGGCGGACCGCGGCGAAGCGGCGGACCGCGGCGAAGCGGCGGACCGCGGCGAAGCGGCGGACCGCGGCGATAGGGGGGCGGGCCGCGGCGAGAGGCGGGCGGGCGCGCGCCGTCGAGGACCGTCTGGCCGCAAGCAACCGTCCAGCCTGGAACACTCATTTGGTCCGCAATGCGTTCCGGCTGACCGCCTGTCGAGACGCCGACGCGCCGTCAACGCTGACGCCGCCCGGGCCGTCCTCGAAGTGGTCTTCGCTGAGGCCGGCTGCGCGGCGGGGCCGGGGACGGGGCGGCGCGGGGCCGTTAGGGGATGAAGGCTACCTCCGGGAAAGCGCGGCTCGGGCCGTCGAGCAGGGGCGAGTGCCGGCCTCGGAGGTGCTGGTCGAAGAAGGCCAGCGGGTAGGCCTGCTGGATGCGCAGCGCGCGGGCTGGTGGGAGGGTGCCGATCCAGGTTTCGAGCTCCTCGTCGCTCATGCCTAGGGCGGCGGCCAGCTGGGGGAACAGCACCTGCAGGTCGCAGTAGGAGGGGTGGATGGCGCCGGCCGCCTGGATGTTGAGGCGCCAGCCGTGCAGGTGGCTCCAGAAGTCGGCTACGGCCGGGTCGGTGGAGCGGGGGTGGTCGGCGGTCATCAGCATGAACGGGCGGTCGAGGTCGGTGGTGATGGGTGGGTCGCAGACCATTGGGCCGTCGAAGCTCAGGCCGGCCTTGATGCGGCGGTCGGCGATGGCGGCCAGGGCGATGGCGGTCGCGCCCTTCGACCAGCCGAAGGCGCCTACGCGGTGGGGGTCGAGCGCCCGGCGGAAAGGGCCTTCGAGAACGTGGTCGAGGACGGTTCGGATGTCGGCGGCGAAGTCCGGCGGGTACATCGGCGGGTTGTCGACCGGCTCGAGGACCTGGCCGCCGGGGAACTGGGTGTACGCGTCGTAGGTGTGGTCGACCGTGACCACGATGTAGCCGTGACTTGCCAGTTCCTGCACGACGATCGTCGCGTCGGAGCGGTGGTCGTGGGCGCCGTGGGAGAAGAGAACCACCGGCAGACGTGCACCCTTGAGGATCGGCGCGCCCAGGTGCCCGGCCGTCAGTGGCGCGAGCGCCGCGTCGGCCGGGAAGCCGGCCCCGCTCACGTAGGCCCGCATCACCGCGGGCGGCATCCACGCCGCGCGTGGATGCGATCGGACGTCGCCCGCCGGGTACCAGATGCTTGTCATCAGCTCGCGCTGCCGTGACCGGTCGACGACCGGCACCTCGACGATGCCGATCGGGTGGGGACCGGTGGGGCCGGGCAGGCGAAGCTGCAAAGGGCCCGAAGGAGGCGCAGAAGAGGAAGCGAACGGCAGGCCGGCTCCCACGGCCAGAGCACTACCCATCAAGCGACGGCGCGTCATGCCGCCGTTTTCGCCACGTGTGGTCATCGGACCTCCCGGTCGAGAGTGGATGGTCCGATCGTGCCGGGCTACGGGGGGTGGGGCATCCGCCCACGGGATGGTCTGCGGGCCGTGGCGTCAGCCCTGGGGCGTAGGCCGGTCGGCGAAGTACTTGTCGAGGTATTCGTTGACTCGGGCCAGGTTGACGCGCGAGCTTTCGGACGCCCGCTCCTCCCAGGCGAACACGCAGACGGTCGCGATGCCGTCGAAGCCGACCTCGTTGAGCGTGCGGAAGAACAGGTCCCAGTCGACCTCGCCCTGACCGATGTCGAGGTGCTGGTGGATGCGGGCGGTCGAGCCGGGCGGGTTCACGATGTACCGCAGGCCGGACGAACCGCGGTGGTCGAACGAGTCGGCGAGGTGGACGTGGGTCAGCAGCGGCCCGGCGTGCCGCATCACCGCGGCCAGGTCGCCGCCCTGGTGGAACGTGTGCGGTGCGCAGTACAGGAAGGACACGTTGGGCGAGTTGATGCCGCGGACCAGGTCGACCCCGGCGATGCCGTCCTCGATGAAGTCGTCGGGGTGCGGTTCGAGTACGAGCCGCACCCCCTCGCGCTCGAAGATCGGCAGCAATTCCTCGAGGGACCGCCAGAATTGGGCCTCGCTGACGTCCGGCTGGGACGGGCGGCCGTTGAACTCGGAGTTCATCACGTCCACACCCAGATCGACGGTGATCTGGATGGCCCGCTTCCAATAGCGCACCGCGGCTTGCCGGGCGTCCTCATCCGGCCCCGACCAGCGGTAGAGCGGAAGTACGGACGAGACCTGGACGCCCGCCGAGGACAGCGCCGAACGGAACGCCGCCACCCCCGACGAGTCGATCCGCGGGTGCAGGAAGAACGGCATGAAGTCGTCCCGGGGGGACATCTCGATGTACTGATAGCCGAGATCGGCGACCAGGCCGGGAAGGGAAAGCAGCGGCACCGTGCGCAGCATGTAGGGATCCAGCGCGATTTTCATACCGCGACCGCCGGAGAAGACGAGTAGAACGCGGGCTTGGTAACCAGGGAAACCGGCTCTCGTGCACCACCCCGCAGCGCGGAGACAGCGGCGTCGGACACCACAGCCGCCGCGTACCCGTCCCACGCCGATGGGCCCGACGGCGAGCCCGTGGAGAGGACCGAGTCGATCCACTCCTGGAACTCGACGTCATAGGCGGCGATGAACCTGTCGCGCCAATCCGCGGGTACCGGATCGGAAACGCGACCGGCCACCCGTACGGAAACCGGCGAGAGCGACCCCAGTGCGGCCGTGCCGTTCTCGCCCAGGATCTCGCCTCGAATGTCGTATCCATAGCGGACATTGACCGAGATCTCGACGTCGACGAGCACGCCGTTCGCCATCTCGAGGAGCAGGAAGAGCGGGTCCTGCAGTTCGCCGCCGTTGCCGCTCTTGCGCGGAATGAGAACCGATGCCGCGGTGATCTCGGAGTCGAACATCCAGCGCACCATGTCGATCTCGTGGACCGCGGTGTCCGTGATCGCCATCTCCTTCTCGTAGAAGGAGGGCACCGAGGCGTTGCGGTGGGCACAGTGCATCATCAGCGGCGCGCCGATCTCACCGCTGTCGATCACCGCCTTCAGCGCACGGTACGCAACGTCATATCGCCGCATATATCCGACCTGCACGAGGCGGCGACCGGCGGCGACCTCGGCCTCCACGATCCGAAGGCACGCGGCAGCAGTGGTAGCGAGCGGCTTCTCGCAGAAGACGGGCTTTCCGGCCGCGATGGAAGCCAGCACGTATTCCTCGTGAGTCGGCCCCCACGAGGAGACGACCACAGCGTCGACGGAAGGCGCGGCGATCAGCGACGCGCCGTCGGGGAAGACGGCGGCACTGGCCGGCGCGGCAAGAGAAGCCGCCGCCGCGTCCACGTCGGTCACTGCCACGACCTGGACGCCGGAAAGAACAGACGTCATCCGCCGAATGTGGTCCTTGCCGATCATCCCGGTCCCGATGACTCCAACCTTGAGCATGGACACAGAGCTCCTAACGGCCGAGTTCGTGGGACAGCTCGGCAAGCTCGTCGCCGCCGGCCATCTGCGCGGTCAGCTCGTCGAGCGTGACCTGCTTGCTGGTCTTGTCGAGCACGGCCTGGCCGAGTTTCAGGATCACGAAGTGGTCGCCGACCAGGTGGGCGTGGTGCGGGTTGTGGGTGATGAAGACGACGCCGAGGCCGGCGTCGCGGGCCGCGGCGACGTACTTGAGCACCACGCCCGACTGCTTGACGCCGAGCGCCGCCGTCGGTTCGTCGAGGATGAGCACCCGGGCTCCGAAGTAGACCGCCCGGGCGATCGCCACACACTGCCGCTGGCCGCCGGAGAGCGTGCCGATCGGCTGGTTGATGTCCTTGACGACGATGCCCATCTTGCGCAGCTCGCTGTCGGCGATCTCGCGCATCTGCCGGATCTTGAGACCGGCCAGCGGGAACTTCCCGGCCGAGACCTCCGATCCGAGGAAGAAGTTGCGCCAGACCTCCATCAGCGGCACCACCGCGAGGTCCTGATAGACCGTGGCGATGCCGTGCCCGAGCGCCTCGCGCGGCGACGAGAACGTGATCGGCTTGCCGTCGACCTTGAGAACGCCCTCGTTGTGCGGGTGCAGGCCCGACATGATCTTGATGAGAGTGGATTTGCCGGCGCCGTTGTCACCCAGCACGCAGGTGACCTCGCCGGCGTTGACCCGCAGGTTGATGTCGCGCAGGGCGCGGATCGCGCCGTACGCCTTACCGACGTTGTCCATCTCGATGAGCGGCTCGCCGCGGTGCAGCTGGTTGTCGGCGTGCGCGGCCAGGGTGTCGGTCATGGGTCACCCCACCTTCCGGACGGTGGATATCCGCTTGATGTAGAGGTTGACCAGCACGGCGAGCAGGAGCATGACGCCGAGGAAGGCCTTGAACCAGTTCGGGTCCCACCCGGCGTAGACGATGCCGAGGCTTGTCATGCCGAAGATGAACGCGCCGATCGCGACACCGATCGCGTTGCCGAAGCCACCGGTCAGCAGTGTGCCGCCGACGACCGCCGCGATGATGTAGAGGAACTCGTTGCCGACGCCGTTGCCGGCCTGGAGCGTGTTGAACCGGTAGAGCGTGTGCATGCCGACGAACCAGCCCAGGAACGACACGGTCATGAACAGACCGATTTTCGTACGGACGACCGGTACGCCGACCGCGCGGGCGCTGTCCGGGGCGCCGCCCACCGCAAAGATCCAGTTGCCGGTCCGGGTGCGCTGGAGAATCCACGCGGCGATCGCCACGAAGATCAGCCACCAGATCACCGAGCCCCAGACCGTCACCGACCCGATCTTGAAGTTGGAGGCGAAGATCTTGCCGAGCGAGTCGTAGCCGTCGATCTTGCTGATGTCGGGCGACGAGACGGCGTTGGTGACCAGCTTGGTGACGCCCAGGTTGGCGCCCTGGAGCACGAAGAACGTGCCGAGCGTGATCAGGAAGCTCGGAATCCCGGTCTTCATCACCAGGAAACCGTTGAGGAAGCCGATCAGCAGGCAGAACACCAGCGAGAGGAGAGCACCGATCCACAGGTTGACGCCCAGGTCCCAGCAGAACAGGGCGTTGACCAGGCCCGCCGTGGAGACGATGACGCCGGCCGAGAGGTCGAACTCGCCACCGATCATCAGCAGTCCCACGCCGACCGCGACGATCCCGATCGTCGACGACTGGTAGAGGACCGTGAAGAACGAGTCCCACGACCGGAAGGCCGGGGCGACGGCGAGGAAGAAGATGAAGATGACGATCGCCGCCACCAGGGCGCCGATCTCCGGGCGCGCGAGCAGACGGTTGCTCAGGCCCGGCCGGACTCGTCCGGCCGGGTCGGACGGCGCCGCTGCCGGCGCCGCCTCGACGGTTTGGCTCATGACAGCACTCCGATTCGGACGGGCGTCAGCGGGTGTTGTTCTTGGTGAACGGGAGGATCTTGGCGATGTTGTCCTTGTCGACGAACGACGGGCCGGTGAGCACGGGCTTGCCGCCGCCGATGTCGTTGCCGTTCTTCAGGTAGAGGTAGAGCGAGGTGACGGCCATGTAGCCCTGGACGTACGGCTGCTGGTCGATCGAGAACTGGATCTTGCCGTCCGAGATGTCCTGCGCGGCTTCCTGGTTGAGGTCGAACGTCGCGATCTTGGCCTGGCTGTTGGCCGCCGAGACGGCCTTGATCGCGTCGATCGCCTGCGGGGCACCCAGGGTGACGATCCAGTCGATCGACTTGTCCTGCGCCAGCTTGGCCTGCAACGTGTTCGTGACGGCCGAGTCGTCGGCGCCGTTCACCTGGAGGTTCACGGTGCCCGGGTTGGTGGCCTTGACGCCGGCGCAGCGGGCTTCGAGGGCCACCGAACCGGCCTGCTGGATGATGCAGAGCGGGTGCTTGCCGCCGGCCTGGGTGATCCGCGTCCCGGCCTGCTGGCCGGCCAGCGACTCGTCCGAGCCGAAGTACATCAGCGCGCCCATCTGCTGGTACTGGTCGATGCCGGAGTTGAAGCCGACCACCGGGATCTTCGCCGCGGTCGCCGCCTTGACCGCGCCGGCCAGCGCGTCCGGGGTGACCAGCGTGGTCGCGATGCCGCTGACCTTGGAGTCGACCGCACTCTGGATCAGCTGCGCCTGCTTGGTCGCGTCGGGGTCGTTGGAGTATTTGAGGGTGACGCCCTCGTCCTTCGACGCCTGCTGCGCACCCGCCTTGACCTTGTCCCAGAACGTGTCGCCCGGGGTCTCGTGGGTGATGAACGCGATCGTGTAACCGGAGCTGCCCGCGGCGTTGCCGCCGCCGCCCGAGCTGTCGGTGGTCTTCTCCTTGCCGCCACTGCTGCAGGCGGCGGCGCCGAGGACCACCACGGAAACGGCGGCCAGCATTCGGAAGGATTTCCTCATTGAATCTCTCCAGGGGTGGGACGGGATATCAAACCGGCGGAGTTGAGATAGCTGCGCGTCCGCTGGGCGATCGGCAGCGGCCGGTCGAACTCGACCGGGTACATGTCCTGCTCGACCACGACGAACAGTTCGGCGTCGAGGCCCGCCAGAGCCTCGAGCACCGACGGCACGTCGGGTAGTCCGGCCGGCGGTTCGACGCTGGCGCCCATCGCGACGGCCTGCCCGAACGGCAGGTCCTCGGCGGCGGCTCGGGCGGCGATCCCCGGGTCCATCTGTTTGATGTGCACGTAGCCGATGCGGTCCGGGTATTTCCGGATCAGGCCCGGCACGTCGGCCCGGCGGTAGGCCAGGTGACCGGTGTCGAGGCAGAGCGACACGAACCGAGGATCGGTGCCGTCGAGGTAGCGCTCGGTCTGCTCCTGGGTCTCCACCTGGTAGTCCGCGTGCGGGTGGAAGCGGAAGTGCAGGCCGTACTCCTCGAGCAGCATGCGGCCGAGCTCGTTGCTGTGCTCGGTCAGCCGGCGCCAGCCGTCGGCGTCGAGTTCGGCCGGCTCCCGGTAGGCCCCCGTGACGTCGTCGCGGTAGCCGGGCACCGGGACGAAGATCAGATTTTCCGCGCCGAGCGCCTGGGTGAGGACGGCGACCTTGCGGGTGGCCTCGACAAGCGAAGGCAGGTCACCGTGCGGTCCGCCGAGACCGGCGACGGTGCCTCCGGCACACGACAACCCGCGGGCGGCGAGCTCATCGGTCAGGCGCGAGGGGTCGGTCGGCAGATAGCCGTACGGGCCGAGCTCCAGCCAGTGATAGCCGGAAGCGGCCAACTCGTCGAGGAACCGGGCCCAGGGCGTCTGGCGGGGGTCGTCGGCGAACCAGACCCCCCACGAGTCGGGGCAGGAGCCGAGCTGCAGATTGCGGATCTCCATGGGCACCTTCACGAAGCCGTCGGGAAGTGGAAGGAGGCCTCGGAGGCGTGCGAGATGTGCGGCCATCGGGAGGTCACGACCTTGGCGCGGGTGTAGAAGGAGACACCCTCGGGACCGTGCACGTGCTTGTCGCCGAAGAGCGAGTCCTTCCACCCGCCGAAGGAGTAGTAGGCCATCGGCACCGGAATCGGGACATTGATCCCGATCATGCCAACCTTTACGCCGCGCTGGAAACGACGCGCCGCCTCGCCACTGCTCGTGAAGATCGCGGTGCCGTTCCCGTATGGGTTGCTGTTGATCAGATCGATGGCGGAGTCGACGTCGTCGACCCGCACGGTCGACAGCACCGGGCCGAAGATCTCCTCGGTGTAGACGTCCATCGACGGCGTCACCTGGTCGATCACGGTCGGCCCGACGAAGAAGCCGTTCTCGTGGCCGGGCACGGTCAGTCCGCGCCCGTCGACCAGCACCTTGGCGCCCTGCGCCTCGCCTGCGCCGATCAGCGACTCGATCCGCTCCTTCGCGGCCGCGGTCACCACCGGACCCATTTCGCTGGCCGGATCACGACCGGGACCGACGCTAACGGAGAGGGCCTTGCGGACGACCAGGTCCATCAGCGCGTCGCCGGCCCCGCCGACCGCCACCGCGGCCGAGATCGCCATGCACCGCTCCCCCGCCGACCCGAACGCGGCCGCCGTCAGGTGCCCGGCCGCGTAGTCGAGGTCGGCGTCGGGCAGCACGATCGCGTGGTTCTTGGCCCCGCCGAGCGCCTGCACCCGCTTGCCGGTCGCGCTCGCCTGCTGGTGGATGTAGCGGGCGATCGGTGTCGACCCGACGAACGAGACCGCGGCGACGCCCGGATGCTGCAAAATCGCGTCGACCGCGACCTTGTCGCCGTGCACGACGTTGAAGACGCCGTCCGGCAGGCCGGCCTCGGCCCACAGACGGGCGATGAAGTTGGACGCCGAGGGGTCGCGCTCGGACGGCTTGAGCACGAACGTGTTGCCGCAGGCGATCGCCACCGGGTACATCCACATCGGCACCATGGCCGGGAAGTTGAACGGCGTGATGCCGGCGCAGACGCCGACCGGCTCGCGGAAGCTGAACACGTCGACGCCGGTCGACGCCTGGTCCGAATATGATCCCTGGAGCAGGGTCGGGATGCCGCAGGCGAACTCGATCACCTCGAGGCCACGCTGCACCTCGCCGGCCGCGTCCGAGAGCACCTTGCCGTGCTCGTCCGAGATGATCTCCGCGAGGTCGGAGACCCGCGAGTTGACCAGTTCGCGGAAGTTGAACAGGATCTTGGTGCGCTTGCTCAGCGACGCCTGGCTCCACTCCACGAACGCCGCCTGCGCCGCGGTCACCGCCGCGTCGACGTCCTCCGCGGAGGCCAGCACGACCTCGTGCTGCTGCTCACCGGTCGCCGGGTTGAAGACCGCGCCGCGCCGGTTCTCGGAGCCGGACGTAAACGAGCCGCCGATCCAGTGCTCAATCGTTGACATGAAACGAGTCCTTAGAGATAGAGCCGCTGAGAACGCTTGGCGGCTTCGTAGTCGGCGTAGGCCGATCGGGTCGAGTCGAGGGAAGAGGTCGACGAGACCGGCACGTCCCACCACGACTCCGACGACGGAACCGGGGACAGCGGATCGGTCTCGATGTGCACCACGGTCAAGTGATCATTCGAACGGGCCTGTTTGAGGCCCTCCGTCAGGTCGGCGATGGTGCGGCAACGGATCACGGCCGCGCCCAGGCTTTCCGCGTTGGCCGCCAGATCGACCGGCAGATAGGAACCGTCGTAGTCCTGATCCGAGCCACGGAACCGGTAGCTGGTCCCGAATCGCTGCGAGCCCAGGGACTCCGAGAGAGCGCCGATCGACGCGAAGCCCTGGTTCTGGACCAGCACGATGATCAGCTTTACGCCGTCGGCGATCGCGGTGACGATCTCCTGCGACATCATCAGGTACGACCCGTCGCCGACCAGCGCGAACACCTCGCGGCTCGGGTCGGCCAGCTTGATGCCGAGCGCGCCGGCGATCTCGAAGCCCATGCACGAGTAGCCGTACTCGACGTGGTACTGCTTGGGATCCCGCGCGCGCCACAGCAGCTGCAGGTCACCCGGCATGCTGCCGGCCGCCTGCACCACGACGTCGCGCTCGCCGGCGGCGTCGTTGACCACCCCGATCACCTCGGCCTGCGCGGGCAGGGGTCCATGTCCCATCCGGTACGCGGCGTCCACCCGCTCCTGCCACGCGGCCACGTCCGCCCGGTACGGCTCACCGGCGTACCGGAAACCCGGCAGCTGCGTGAGCAGCGCGGAAAGCCCGGCCCGAGCGTCGGCGACGATCGGATAAGCGGCCTGCTTGGCCGCGTCGAACGCGGCGACGTTGATGTTGACGAACTTGACGTCGGGGTGCTGGAAGGCGGTGCGCGACGCCGTGGTGAAGTCGCTGTAGCGGGTGCCGACGCCGATGATCACGTCCGCCTCGCGGGCCAGCCGGTTGGCGACCGGGGTGCCGGTCGAGCCGACGCCGCCGACCGAGCTCGGGTGGTCCCAGCTCACGGCGCCCTTGCCGGCCTGGGTGTCGGCGACCGGGATGCCGGTCTCGCGGGCGAAGCGGTCGAGTTCGTTGCTCGCCTCGGAGTAGATCGCCCCGCCCCCGGCCACGATCAGCGGCCGTTGAGCGTTGCGGACCACCTCGGCCGCCCGCGACACGAAGACCGGCTCCGGTTGCGGCCGGGCGACGTGCCAGACCCGCTTCGCGAACAGTGCGTCGGGGAAGTCGTACGCCTCGGCCTGCACATCCTGCGGCAGGCAGAGGGTCACCGCGCCGGTTTCCGCCGGGTCGGTCAGCACCCGCATCGCCGCGAGAAGAGAGGCCGGCAACTGCGAGGGGCGCCAGATGCGGTCGAAGAACTTCGACAGCGGGCGGAACGCGTCGTTGACCGAGACGTCGTAGGTACGCGGATCCTCCAGCTCCTGCAGCACCGGCGCGGCGACGCGGGTGGCGAAGACGTCGGACGGCAGGAGCAGCACCGGAATCCGATTGACCGTGGCCAATGCGGCGCCGGTGAGCATGTTTGTCGAACCGGGCCCGATCGACGCCGTGCACGCGAAGGTCGACAGCCGGTTCTTCATCCGCGCGTAGCCGACCGCCGTGTGCACCATCGCCTGCTCGTTGCGGGCCAGCCGGTAGGGCAGGTCCGCTTCCCCCGTGCGCTGCGCCTGCAGCAAGGCCTGGCCCATTCCGGCGACGTTGCCGTGACCGAAAATGCCCAGGCACCCGGCGATCGTACGCTGCTCGACGCCGTCCCGCTCGGTCCACTGGTTGGCGAGGAACCGGACCACGGCCTGAGCCACGGTGAGCTTCACGAGCCCATCCTTTCGGTGCGGGTCAGTCTTCCGTTGCTGGTCGTCAGGGGCAGGCGCGGGTCGACCGGGGTGCCGGTCCACGAATTGCGGACCCAGCCGTGCGCCGGGTCGTCGCGCACCAGCCACTCGCGGGCGCCGGGTCCGGCCATGACGTTGAGGTAGTAGAGGTCGTAGCCGGGCGCGGCCATCGACGGACCGTGCCAGCCGTACGGGATCAGCACGACATCGCCGGAGCGCACCTCGGCGCAGACGTCGATCGGGCGGTCGGCGTGGCCGTACACCCGCTGGAAGGCGCTCCCGGCGCCGCCGGCCGGGCTCGGCGCGACCTCGAAGTAGTAGATCTCCTCCAGCCGCGACTCGCCCTCCCCCGCCTCGTCGTGCTTGTGCGGCGGATAGGACGACCAGTTGCCGCCCGGGGTCAGCACCTCGCAGGCGATCAGCCGGTCGCAGTCGAAGTTTTCCGGCGTGCAGAAGTTGTTGACCTGGCGGCTCGCCTGCCCGGCCCCGCGCAGTTCGACCGAGACCTCCTCGGCCGGGCCGTAGCGGAACGGCAGCTTGCGGTCGGCCCGGGCGGCGGGCAGCGCGAAACGGCCGCCGTTGGGAGCGCGCACGGTCACCGACGAGCTGCGCGGGACGTACGCGAAATCGGTCACCCGCGAGAACACCGAGCGCCGCCCGGTCAGCGTGACCCGCTCATCGTCGCAGGTCACGTCGCAGCCGCCGGACAGCGGCAGCACGAGCATCTCGTCGTCGCCGGTCCGGAACTGCGCCCGGCCGCCGGGCGCGAGTTCGAGCACGCGCAGGCCGCTGTAGCGCCAGCCCGCCCGTTCCGGGGTGACCACCAGCTGGAACGGCTTGTCGGCGGTGCTGCCCTTGCGCACCAGGGGGTTGACACGACTCATAGCAATCCCACCGCCCGATCGACCGCGTCGGCCACCGTGCCGGCGGCCGGGTAGAGAAGAGATCGCCCGATCACCAGGCCGTGCACGGTCGGCAGGGCGAGGGCCTTGCTCCACTGCGCATATGCCCCGTCGGCGTCGTCCGACACTTCGCCGCCGAGGATCAGCGCGGGCAGGGTGGTCGCCGCCATCACCCGCTCCATGTCGGGCACGACCGGCACCTTGAGCCAGGTGTAGGCCGAGGTGTTGCCGAGCCCGGCCGAGACCGTGCAGGCCCGGATCATCGCCTCGGCGGTCAGTTCGTTGCGTACCCGGCCGTCGACCCGGTGCGAGATGAACGGTTCGACCATGGCCATCTTCTTGCGGCCCGCCAGCGCGGTCACCGCGTTGCCGCAGGCCTCGAGCGTGCTCACGGTGCCGCTGTCGGCCGGATCGATGCGTAGCAGCATCTTGCCGCCCTCGAACCCGGCGGCGGCGATGGCGTCCGCGTCGTAGGCGGTGAACCGGTCGTCGATCTCGAACGACGTGCCGGCCAGCCCGCCGCGGTTCATCGACCCGATCACGACCTTGTCGTCGAGCGCGCCGAGCAGCAGCAGGTCTTCGAGGATGTCCGGGGTGCCGAGCACGCCGTTGACGCCCGGCCGGGCCAGCGCGGT
The DNA here is from genome assembly GCF_044455125.1 of Actinoplanes sp. NPDC051343. Classification (NCBI taxonomy): domain Bacteria; kingdom Bacillati; phylum Actinomycetota; class Actinomycetes; order Micromonosporales; family Micromonosporaceae; genus Actinoplanes; species Actinoplanes sp. NPDC051343. Next base: position 197,745 of record NZ_JBITEL010000016.1, on the reverse strand, counting down.
GCGCAGCCGGTCGAGCAGGTCCTCGCGGTTGGCCATGGCGAGCGGGTCGCCGCCGGCCCGCAGGGCGCCCCGGGCCGGGTGATCGGCTGCGATGATCATCAGCCGGCCGTGGTCGCCCAGGATCGTTTCCGGCCGGCGCCGGGATGCGGCCGCCTCCGCGATCGCATCCGGCCGGCGCACCCGGGCGTCCAGCAGCTCACCGAAACTACGCATGGTTGGCCTCCAGTGCGGCCCGGACCTCGGCCTCGGTCGGCATGGCGTCGGCACACGACAGGCGTCCGGCGACGATCGCACCGGCCGCGTTGCAGAACCGCATGACGCTTTGCAGATCCCATCCGGACAGCAGGCCGTGACACAGCGCGCCGCCGAACGCGTCACCGGCACCGAGCCCGTTCACGACGTCGACCGGCACCGGCGGCACGACGACCTCCTCGCCCTCCCGGCTCGCCATCACTCCGGCCGGCCCCTGCTTCACCACTGCAAGATCAACCCCGGCCTCATGCAGGGCCGCGGCGGCCTTCCGCGGTTCCCGTACGCCCACCGCCGTGTCGATCTCATCGAGGTTGCCCACCGCGACCGTCGCGTAGGAAAGCGCCTCCGAGTACCACCTCCGGGCCTCGGCGCGCGCCTCCCAGAACATCGGGCGGTAGTCGAGGTCGAAGACCGTGATGCCGCTCTTGTCGCGGGCCTTGAGTGCGGCCAGGGTGGCGGTCCGCGACGGCTCCTGCGACAGGCCCGTGCCGGTGACCCAGAAGATGCCGGCGTTCCGGATCGCCTCGAGGTCGAGCTCGCTCTCGTAGATCTCGAGGTCGGGCGCCTTGGGGAACCGGTAGAAGTAGAGCGGGAAGTCGTCCGGCGGGAAGATCTCGCAGAACGTCACAGGTGTCGGCAGCGTGCTCACCGGCGTGACGAACCGGTCGTCCACCCCGAAGCCGCGCAGCGCGTCGTGCAGGAACTCGCCGAACGGGTCGGCCCCGGTGCGGCTGAGGAGCGCCGTCCGCCGGCCGTAGCGCGCGGACGCGACGGCCACGTTGGCGGCGCTGCCACCCAGGAACTTGGCGAAGGTGCGCACCTCACGCAGGGAAGCGCCGATCTGTTGTGGATACAGATCGACACCCAGGCGTCCCATCGTCAGTACCTCGTCCAGGGGCATGAGGAGTCCTTGCTTTTTGGCTGGCCGGTTACGGCGCGATGAAAAGAAGAGTTCGCCCTAGGTTTGCTGATGTCGATGTAATAACGTGAGGGCTTCCCCGTCAATACTTTGTCATGACAAACTGAATAACGAAGGGAGGTCGTCGTGTCGTCAGAGGTGTCCCGGCCACTTTCGGTGCCGCGCAGCCCGGTCCGCCCGGTCGAGGTCGACCGCACCAGCCCGGTCCCGCTGTACTACCAGGTGGCGACCCGTCTGCAGGAGCTGATCGAGAAGGGCGAGATCGGCGTCGGCAGCCGGATCGAGAACGAGGTCGACCTCGCCGAGCGCCTCGGCGTCTCACGCCCGACGACCCGGCGCGCCATCCAGTACCTGGTCGAGCGCGGCATGCTGGTGCGCAAGCGGGGCGTCGGCACCCAGGTCGTGCACCCCAAGGTCCGCCGCCCGGTCGAGCTCTCCAGCCTCTACGACGACCTGGTCGCCGGCGACCGCGCGCCCCGCACCGAGGTCCTCGACCTCCGCGTCATCCCGGCCACCGACGCGATCGCCACCGCGCTCGAGATCACCGAAGGCACCGAGGTCACCTGGATCGAACGCCTCCGGTACGCCGGCGACGAGCCGCTGGCCCTGATGCACAACGCGATCCCGACCGACGTCCTCGACGTGACCCGCGAAGACCTGGCCGACCGCGGCCTCTACGAGTTGCTCCGCCGCGCGGGCCACGTGCCGCGCATCGCCACCCAGGTGATCGGCGCCCGCTCGGCGACCGCCATCGAGGCCCGCACCCTGTCCGAGAAGCGCGGCTCCTCACTGCTCACGATGGTCCGCACGGCCTGGGACGCGACCGGGCGCGCCCTGGAGTACGGCAGCCACGTCTACCGCGCCAGCCGCTACAGCTTCGAAATCAACCTCTCGGCCGGCTGAGGCCGGGCTCAGCCGAGCCGCCGGAGGAACGTGAGACCTCCGGTGACCGCTCGGAGGTGACCGCGCTGTGCCAGGGACCGCCGTCACCACCAGCCCGCCGGATGCGGGCATCGACTATCCGAAGGCCCCGCGAGCCCGGGATGTCGGATGCTGGGCGCCCACATCGACCGGCGCGGCCGCTCGCTGCCGGCCGCTGCGCCGGCGCGGGCGGCTCGCGCCGGCCGGTAGGTGGTATCAGTCGTCCTGGGCGACGTTGACCATCCAGGGAACGCCGTACTTGTCGACGCACTGGCCGAACGTGTCGCCCCACATCTGCTTCTCGAAGGGTACGAAGACCTGGCCGCCGTCCGAGACCTTGGACCAGACCTCCTCCAGGCCGTCGCCGGCCGCGCCGCTCACGCTGATGGTCATCGTGTTGCCCGGGTCGAACGGCATGCCCGGTGCGGTGTCGGAGGCCATCAGGGTGCCCTTGCCGCCCAGCAGCATCGCGTGCATGACCTTGTCGGCGATGGCCGGATCGCCGCCGAACTCGCCGAACGTGTTGACGGTCAGGTCGCCGCCGAGGACGGACCGGTAGAACTCCATCGCCTCGCGGCAGTTGCCGTTGAAGGTCAGGTAGGGGTTGACGTTGACAGTCATCGAGACTCCTTTGGCCGAGTGACGTTTGCCACTCAGGCACGCTAGCCCCACCCTCCGACAAAAAGCAGCAGGCCGGCGCCTCTGTCGGGTGAACATCGCCTACTCAACGATGGTCGGAGCCGGCCGATTCGATCGCGGCCCGGCCGGCCTCCAGCCGGGCGATCGGCACCCGGAACGGCGAGCAGGACACGTAGTCGAGGCCGACCTCGTGGAAGAAGTGCACCGAGTCGGGGTCGCCGCCGTGCTCGCCGCAGACGCCGAGCTTCAGGCCGGGCCGGGCCTGCCGCCCCTCCTCGGACGCGATCCGCACGAGGCGGCCGACGCCGTCGCGGTCGATCGACTCGAACGGGGAGATTCCGAAGATGCCGAGTTCGAGGTAGCGCCAGAAGAACGCGCCCTCGACGTCGTCGCGGGAGAAGCCCCACCCCATCTGGGTCAGGTCGTTGGTGCCGAACGAGAAGAACTCGGCCGCCTCGGCGATCTGGCCGGCCGTCAGCGCCGCCCGCGGCACCTCGATCATGGTGCCGATCAGAACCTCGACTCCGGAGTCCCCGACCACGTCGGCGATGATCTTCTCGGCCTCCGCGCGTACGGTCTCCAGCTCCTGGACCGCACCGACCAGGGGGACCATGATCTCCGGCCGTGGCCGGCCGCCCTCGGCGGCCAGCGCGACCGCCGCTTCGGTGATGGCCCGCACCTGCATCGCGAAGAGGCCGGGGATCACCAGGCCGAGGCGTACGCCGCGGAGGCCGAGCATCGGGTTCTGCTCGTGCATTCGCCGCACGGCGTTGAGCATCCGCTGCTCGCGTTCGACCTCCTCGCCGCGTTCCTGGGCGACCGCGACCTGCACCGCGAGTTCCTCGAGCGAGGGCAGGAACTCGTGCAGCGGCGGGTCGATCAGTCGCACGGTGACCGGCAGGCCGTTCATCTCCCGGAAAATGTCCAGGAAGTCCGCACGCTGCAACGGAAGCAGAGCGTCCAGGGCGTCCCGGCGCTCGGTCGGATTGTGGGCCAGGATGAGCCGCTCGACCAGCGAACGCCGATCCCCCAGGAACATGTGCTCGGTGCGGCACAGCCCGATGCCTTGCGCGCCGAAGCGACGGGCCCGGGCCGCGTCGAGGCCGGTGTCGGCGTTCGTCCGGACGCGCAGGCGCGACCGGGAATCGGCGTGCGTCATGATGCGGTGCACGGCGGCGACCAGCGGGTCGTTGGCCTGGGCCGGGTCGAGGTCGCCCTCGAAGTACTGCACCACCTCGGACGGCCGCACCGGCACCTCGCCGAGGTAGACCCGGCCGGTCGTGCCGTCGATCGAGATGACGTCGCCCTCGTGGACGACGTGGCCGGCGACCGTGAACTCGTCGCGTCCCACTTCGACCTGGTCGGCGCCGCAGACGCAGGTCTTGCCCATGCCGCGGGCGACGACTGCCGCGTGCGAGGTCTTGCCGCCGCGCGAGGTGAGGATGCCCTGGGCCGCGATCATGCCGGGCAGGTCGTCGGGATTGGTCTCCCGCCGGACGAGGATGACCTTGTGGCCCTGGCCGGCCTTCTCGACCGCGTGGGCCGCCGTGAAGACGACCTCGCCGAAGGCCGCACCCGGCGAGGCGCCGACGCCGCGGGTGATCGCGGCCGGGTTCTCCGCGAGGTCGAACCGAGGGAACATCAGCTGACCGAGCTGGGCCCCGGTCACCCGGGTCAGTGCCTCGTCGAGATCGATCATGCCCTCGTCGACCAGCTGGGCCGCGATCGTGAAGGCGGCCGCCGCGGTGCGCTTGCCGACCCGGGTCTGCAGCATCCAGAGTTTGCCGCGCTCGATGGTGAACTCGATGTCGCACAGGTCGCGGTAGTGACCCTCCAGCGTGGCCATGATCTTCAGCAGTTCGTCGTACGACTTCTTGTCCAGTCCCTCGAGTTCGTGCAGCGACAGAGTGTTGCGGATGCCGGCCACGACGTCCTCGCCCTGGGCGTTGGCCAGGTAGTCGCCGTAGATGCCGCTCTCGCCGGTGGCCGGGTCACGGGTGAACGCGACGCCGGTGCCGCTGTCCGGCCCGAGGTTGCCGAAGACCATCGCCACGATGTTGACCGCGGTGCCGAGGTCGGCCGGGATGCGCTCCTGGCGGCGGTAGAGCACGGCGCGGTCGGCGTTCCACGAGCGGAAGACGGCTTCGACGGCCTGGTCCATCTGGTCGCGCGGGTCCTGCGGGAAGTCGTGTCCGGTGTGCTCGGCGAACACCTTCTTGTACGCGCCGACGAGCTCCTGCAGGGCGGCGGCGTCCAGTTCGACGTCGTCGTGAACCCCCCGCGACGACTTGGCGTGCTGCAGCGCCTGCTCGAACTCGTCGCCGGGCACGTCGCAGACGGTCTTGCCGAACATCTGGATGAGCCGGCGGTAGGAGTCCCAGGCGAAGCGGTCGTTGCCGCCGGCCTGCCGGGACAGCCCGGCGACCGACTCGTCGTTGAGCCCGACGTTGAGGACGGTCTCCATCATGCCGGGCATCGAGAACGGTGCGCCGGAGCGGACCGAGACGAGGAGGGGGTCGTTCGGGTCGCCGAGCTTGCGGCCCATCGCCGCTTCCAGATCGGCCAGGTGGGCGGCGATCTCCGTGTCGAGACCGTCGGGCCCGTGCCCGGTCCGCAGGAAGGTCCGGCACGCGTCCGTGGTGATCGTGAAGCCGGCGGGCACCGGCAGGCCGAGATTCGTCATCTCGGCGAGGTTGGCGCCCTTGCCGCCGAGCAGGTCCTTCAGGTCTTTGTTGCCCTCGGAGAAGTCGTAGACGAACTTGACCATGCCGGGCACCTCCGGTTTTGATTCCGTGGCTGATGGGAGTTCTGCCCCGGGATTCGTAAGGCTAAGCAGGCGGTCGGCAAATAGTTAACTGTCTCGTGGGGTTTTTCACCGGCTACATGCACCCGCTGCTCGGGAAGCGCTCTCTTCGCGCAGTTCCGCGCACCCGGTAGCCTGGCCGCAATGGAGGGTCTGCGGCGGAGATGCGAGCGACGTCTGCACGGTGTCCGCATTCCGCAGCCGTTCGATCTCGACGCTTTCTGCCGCGAGGTGGAGAACCGCCGCGGCCGCCGGCTGCTGCGCCGGCCCGTCCCCGGGCTCGGCTCGCACGCCCCGTGCGGCCTCTGGATCGGAACCCCCGAGGCCGATCACGTCTTCTACGACCCCGGCACCTCCCCGCTGCACGCCGAGCACATCGTGCTGCACGAGCTGGCCCACATCCTCAGTGGACACGCGCTCGACGCCTCCCTCGGTGCGCTCTTCCCCGACCTCGCGCCGGACACCGTGGCCCGCGCGCTGGGGCGGGTGGCCTACACCAGCGTCCAGGAACGGGAGGCCGAGATGATGGCCTCGCTGATCCGCGGCCGGTCGGCCCGCCCGCCGCGCACCACGATCGGCCGGGTCGCGCACGTCTTCGGCTTCACCGAGTGACGCGTGGCCTTCTCACTGGTCGTCGTGATCCTCCTGTGGGTCACGACCGCCGTCCGGCTCCCGACCCTCTGGCGTGACCGCCGGCAGCGCGCGCTCTGGACCGCCGTCCTCGGGCTCGCACTGGCCAAGACGGCCTCGTTCCGGCCGGTCGCCGAGCGGTTGCACGCGCCGATCCTCCCCAACCTGCTCGGCGTGGCCGTCGCGTTCTGCCTGCTGCGGTTCATCGCGATGGTCACCGGCAGCGGGCTGCGGCGGTGGCAGGCCGTGGTCACCGCCGGAGTGCTGGTCACTCTCGGTGTGCTCGCCGCCGTTGCCGGCAGCGACATCGACAACCGGGGCGAGGTGCTGGCCGGGCCGCTGCCGGCGGTCGCGGTCGCGTACTGGGTCGTCCTCGAGGGCTACCTGGGCGCGGTACTGATCTTGACGGCTCGCCTCTTCCGGACGGTCGGCCGGGCTGCGCCGGCCGGGCTCCCGCGGCTCGGGCTGCGTGCCATTGCCGCCGGGGCGGCGATCATTTCCCTGTACGCCGTGACGAAGACGTTCCTGATCGTCGTGCACGGACTCGGTGTGCCCATCGCCTTCGAACGCATCGAGCCGGTCGCGCACGTGATCCAGGCGGCCGCGATCCTCCTCGCCGTGGCGGGCAGTCTCGTCCCGGCCACCCGCCGGGCACGCGCGGTCGTCGCCGCGTACCGAAGCCTGCTGAAGCTCCGCCCGCTGTGGCGGGCGATGAAAGACGCCTTCCCGGAGGTGATCCTGTTCAGCCCGCGGCGGGCGGTGATCGAGCTCGCCGGGGTGGACGACGTCAACCTGCGGCTCTACCGCCGGGTGATCGAGATCCGGGACGGGATGCTGGCCCTGCGCGACTACCGGCCCCCGGACGTGCCCGGCGACGCGGACCCGGCCGTGACCGAGGCTCGCGGCATCGCGATGGCCCTCGCGCGTCGCGCGGCCTCGGCCGAGCCGAACGACCGGCCCGAGGCGTGGGCGCCGGTCGGGCCGGACATGGCCGACGAGGTCGCCTGGCTGACCCGGGTGAGCGCCGCCTTCCGCGACCTCACTGCGGCCGGCGTTCCGACTCCCAGACCTTCCGGATCAGCTCGCTGATCGTCTCGCGCCCGCGGGGCGACACGTCGGCCGCGCGCAACGCGATCTGGGTGACCCCGGCGTCGCGAATGGTCTTGAGCAGCTCGAGCTGAGCGTCGACCCGGCGGGTCTGCTCGTCGTCGAGGAAGTAGGAGACGGGCACGCCGAAGTAGGTGGCGAGCGCGGTCAGATGGGTCACCGTCGGGTTGTCCCGCCGGCCGGTGCGCAACTGCCAGATGTAGGTATGGGAGATCGGCACACCCTGCGTGCTGCGGATCGCCTCGGCGACCGCCATGTAGCTCGGTTCGGCCTGGCCCTCGGGGTGGGCCCCGCGGAACAACCGGTCGAGATTTTCGGCGATGGAGAAGGCGCCCACCACGCCCCTCCTCCCACTCGCCGCCGCTCCGACCATCTCATCGACCCGGCCACCCATGAGCAGGCCCGCGCCCGCCCGCGCGGTCATGCACATCCCCCGATGTAGGGCGTCCGTAAACTGTGGTTGATGAGACCTCGGTGAGAGTAGGCCACGACCTCCGCCGGCTCAATCCCTTGGACGGTCAGTTCCGGCCGTTCGCCTCCCGCCGCATGACCACTCGGCGCACCGTAGGGCGGCTGACCTGCGTGAACCCGGCTGCGAGGAACGCGTTGGAGGAACCGACGTTCATCTCACCCCACGACACGTTCTGGCCCGGCCGGGGCACCATCGGGTAACCCTCGACGGCCGTCGCCCCTCTCGCCACGGCAAACTCGGCGGCGGCCCGGACCAGCGGGTAGGTCAGCCCCTGCCGGCGATGCCCGGCCCGGACCGCGAAGCAGACGATCGCCCACACGCCGGGATCGTCCGGATCCTCACTCCGCCCGGCCCACGGCACCGACGACCCCCGCAGCCGCCGATAGTTGCGGCGCGGCTCGACGGCGACCCACCCGACCGGCTCGCCGCCCCGGTAGGCGACCATGCCGCTGGTGCCGTCGGCCTCGGGATGGCCGCAGTCGGTCTCGTCGCGCAGCCGATGCGTCCGCTCGTCGACCGGCATGGCGAACCACTCCCGGTCGCCCAGCTTCACCCGCTGGCAGCCGCACGTGGCCGCCCCACCGCGGCCGAACACCGCCCGCAGGTCGTCCCAACTCGCCTGGTTCGCCGGGACCACCGAAACCTCGATCATCCGGGCAGCCTAGGACCGGTTCCGGACGATCGGCGTCCGGAAGCTTCAGGACTACCGGGCGGCGTGCTCGCCGTGCAGGAGGCCGGTCGACTGGCCGACCTCGATGAGGTAGCCGTCGGGGTCGCGCAGGTAGCAGCGCAGTTCCGAGCCGCGGTCGAGAGGCGGGGTCAGGAACTCGGCGCCGCGGGACCGCCACTGGTCGTAGCGGGCACGGATGTCGGCCACCCGCAGATTGAGGAAGATCGAGGTGGTGTCGCCGGGCTCGTAGTCGACCACCGAGACGCCCGGCTTGTCCGGGGTGGGGCCACCGCCCGGATTCATGATGATCCAGGAGTTGGCCAGGCGGACTATGCACGGGTTCTCGTCGAGGGCGACCGTGCCGCCGAGGACGCGCGAGTAGAAGTCGCGCGAGCGAGCCACGTCGCGCACGGTGATGAAGAGCGTGACCAGGATGCCGTCGTCCGGCGCGGGAAGATCCGTCATGGTTGACATGACCGGACAGCCGGCCGGTCTGTGACACCGCCGGACGGGACGCCGGGGGCGTGACGCGGCGAGGAGAATGGGTCTCGTGGTGGACATTGTGGAAAGTGCCGAAGTCTTTTCCCTGCTCGACGAGCTGACGACCAGGACCGGCCGGGAGGACCCCTATCCGCGGTACGCCCGGCTGCGCGAGATCGGGCCGGTGGTGCGGGCCGAGGACGGCGCGCTGGTGGTGACCCGGCACGCGGACTGTGCGGCGGTGGTGCGGGATCCCAGGCTCGGGCACATGCCGAGGCACATGCTCGACTTCATCGGGCTCGGCGACTGGGCGGAGCACCCGGCCCTGCGGTTGCTGTTCACCAGCATTCTGACCCTCAACCCGCCGGACCATACCCGGCTGCGGCGGCTGGTGAGCACCTCGTTCACCGCCCGGCGGGTGCAGCAGCTGCGGCCGGCGATCGAGCGCCTGGTCGACGAGCTGCTCGACGGGCTGCCGGACCAGGGCGACTTCGTCGAGGGGTTCGCCTTCCCGCTGCCGGTCAACGTGATCGGCGAGCTGCTCGGCGTGCCGGCCGAGGACCGCGCGCAGTTCCAGCCCCTGATCCGGGACTGGACGCAGGTGCTCGACGTCATCACCCCGGAGGTGCTGGCCATCGCCGACCCGGCCGCCGCGCAGGTCCGTGACTATCTGGCCGAGCTGGTCGAGCGGCGGCGCCGGGAGCCGCAGGACGACCTGATCAGTGCGCTGGTGGCGGTCGAGGCCGAGGGCGACCGGCTGACCGGCGACGAGTTGCTGACGATGGCGGCCCTGTTGTTCGCGGCCGGGTTCGAGACGACCACCAACCTGCTCGCCAACGGGCTGGTCGCGCTGCTGCACAACCCGGGTCAGGCGCCGGCACTGGACGCCCGGCCGGACGCGGCGGCCGAGGAGCTCATCCGGTACGACTCACCGGTCCAGTTGCTCAGCCGGGTCGCCTGGGAGCCGACGACGATCGGCGGGGTGGATATCGAGGCGGGCGACCGGATCGTGGCCTATCTGGGGGCGGGCAACCGGGACCCGCGGCAGTTCGGCGACCCGGAGCGGCTCGACCTGTCGAGGGCCGACAACGCGCCGCTCTCGTTCGGCGGGGGCATCCACTATTGCCTGGGTGCGCCGCTGGCCCGGCTGGAGGCCCAGGTGGCCTTCCCGGCGCTGCTGCGACGCTTCCCGAAGCTGGAGCCGGCCGGCGAACCTCAGCGACGGAACAGCCTGACCATCCGCGGTTTCACCAGGCTGCCGGTGGCGTTCAGGGGCTAGGCCCTCACCGGCGGGAAAGTAAGACGCCGCTGCGAATTCCACGGGGGAAGAACTCGCAACGGCGCACCGCGAACATTAGCGAATCGTTGCCCGCGTGTCTATCCCGGTAGCAACTATCCGACGCGCTGGATCACCGATCCGACGAGCTTGCTCCAGTCGTTGCTGAAGTCCGCGCTGGTGCTGGCGTTGGAGAGCCGATAAATCGCATAAGAGTCGACAAGTGTGACGTTTCGATCAGTCAGGATCGCGACCGCGATGTCGGCGGTGCCGGGGTGCTTCGGCTCGTACTGCTTGTGCCGGAGCACCACGAAGCCGTCCCAGCTGCCCTGCTTGAGCGGCTGCACCCGGACCGTCTCGGTGTAGGCCGGCTCGTTGCGGTCGGAGGTCACGGTCGCCGGCGCCGAGACCGAGGGCGCACAACTGTCGGCCGCCGCCCGCAGCAGGGCCTGGGCCGCGGCCGCGGCGGTCTTGTCCGGGAAGACCAGCGCGCTCTGCTGCAGGGTCTGCGCGCCGGTGTCGCCCGCGTCCTCGAAGTCGGCCGCGACGACCTGGCCGCCCGGCGGCACCGGCGGCGGGGTGCTGGTGCCGCCGCAGAGGCTGACCAGCTTGGTGGTGTCGACGGGGTCCTCGGGCAGGGTCCAGGTGGGCCCGATCTCGTTCGCCTGCAGCAGCGCGCCCCGCATCGTGGTCACGTCGATGACGGTGCTGGGGTCGGGCGCCGAATCGTCGGACGACGAACAGCCGGCGAGCCCGGCACCGGCCAGGACGAGAACACTGGCCGCGGCGAGCGCGGCCTTCCCGGTCACGAACATCGGGCCATCTTTGCAGACGGCCGGCCGCCCGACGACAGGCTGACCGTCGCGGCAGCGGGCGGTAGCGGATAGGTTGACGGAAGGCGACGTCAGGAGGTCCGCGATGCTGGACGATCTTGCGAGGCGGCTCCGGGATGAGCTCGGTCCGGCCAAGGTCATCACGGACCGGCAGGAACTGCGGACGTACGAGTGCGACGGCCTCGCCCACTACAAGGTCATCCCGGCCCTGGTCGCCCTCCCCCACACGACCGCCGAGGTGGCCGCGGTCGTGCGGGCGTGCCATCAAGCCAAGGTGCCGTTCGTGGCGCGCGGCTCGGGCACCGGGCTGAGCGGCGGCGCCCTCCCCCACGCCGACGGCGTGCTGATCGTGACCGCGCAGATGCGCGACATCATCGACGTCGACCCGGCCGCCGAGCGCGCGGTGGTCCAGCCCGGCGTGATCAACCTGCAGGTGACCCGGGCCGCCACGCCGCACGGCTACTACTACGCGCCCGACCCGTCCAGCCAGCAGATCTGCTCGATCGGCGGCAACGTCGCCGAGAATTCGGGCGGCGCACACTGCCTGAAATACGGCTTCACCACCAATCATGTGACCGGGCTCGAGATCGTCACGCCGGACGGCGACGTGGTCCGGCTCGGCGGCAAGGCGCCGGATCCACCCGGGTACGACCTGATGGGCGCGTTCGTCGGCTCCGAGGGCACGCTCGGGGTCGCCACCGAGGTGACCGTCAAGCTGACCCGGCTGCCCGAGTCCGTGCGTACGCTGCTGGCCGCCTTCGAAAGCACCGACCAGGCCGGGGCGGCGACCTCGGCGATCATCGGGGCGGGCGTGGTGCCGGCCGCGATCGAGATGATGGACGCGCTGGCCATCGAGGCCGCCGAGGCGGCCGTCGCCTGCGGCTACCCGGCCGGTGCGGGCGCCGTCCTGATCGTCGAGCTGGACGGCCCGGCGCCCGAGGTCGAGGCCCAGTTCGAGCAGGTGACGGCGTTCTGCCGGGGCAGCGGGGCGTTCGAGATCCGGATCGCCGCCGACGACGCCGAGCGGGCGCTGTTCTGGAAGGGCCGCAAGTCGGCGTTCGCGGCGGTCGGCCGGATCAGCCCGGACTACATCGTGCAGGACGGCGTGATCCCGCGCACCGCGCTGCCCGAGGTGCTGCGGCGGATCGGTGACCTGGCGCGCGAGCACGGCGTGCGGGTGGCCAACGTGTTCCACGCCGGCGACGGCAACCTGCATCCGCTCGTGCTCTTCGACGACCAGGTGCCGGGTCAGGCCGAGCGGGCCGAGGAGGCGTCCGGGGCGATCATCGACCTCTGCATCGAGTACGGCGGCTCGATCACCGGCGAGCACGGGGTGGGTGCGGACAAGGCGAAGTACATGCCACGGATGTTCGGCGACGACGATCTGCAGACGATGCAGCTGGTGCGGTGCGCGTTCGATCCGGACGGCCTGGCCAACCCGGGCAAGATCTTCCCCACCCCGCGGCTGTGCGGTGAGCGGCCGGGCCGCGGCACGCCGACTGCCGACCGGTGGAAGGACGTGGAGGTCTTCTGATGGGCGTCCTCGAGGACCTGACGACGCCGGCCGGTGACGAGGACACCGTCGGCGGGAAAAGGGCGCGCCTGGTCGCGGCGCCCGGGTCGACGTCCCAGGCGGCAGAGTTGATCAGGGCGGCGCAAGACCTGACCATCGTGGTCCGGGGCAACGGCACCAAGCTCGACTGGGGTCCGCCGCCCCGGCACCTCGACCTGATCATCGACACGAAGAACCTGAACGGCGTGGTCGAGCACGCGGCCGGCGACCTGATCACGATCGTGCGGGCCGGGACGCCGCTGAGCGACCTCGACCTAGGCGACCAGCAGCTGGTACTCGACGGGCCCGAGAACGCCACGATCGGCGGCACGGTCGCGGCCGGCACGAGCGGGCCGCGCCGGATGTTCTACGGCACCGCGCGCGACCTGCTGATCGGCATCACGATCGTGCGACCGGACGGCGTGGTCGCCAAGTCGGGCGGCAAGGTGGTCAAGAACGTCGCCGGTTACGACCTCGGCAAGCTCTTCCATGGGTCCTACGGCACGCTCGGCCTGATCACCGAATGCGCGTTCCGGTTGCATCCGAAACCGCAGACCGTCCTTTTCGTCCGCGCCCGGAAGGTGAGCGTGCAAAGTGTGCTCGCCGCCCAGATCGTGCCGGCCGCGATCGAGATCGACTCGGCGACCGGCGAGATGGCGGTGCTGCTCGAAGGCACGCCGGAGGGCGTGAAAGAACGGGCGGCCAAGATCGGCGGCGAGGTAACCGACGAGGCGCCACCCTGGTGGGGGACGATGCCGGACGGGCCCATCACGCTCAAGCTCGGCGTCCCGATCTCCAAGGTGCCCGAACTCCTCGCCCACGGCTCGGCGGTCCGCGGATCGGCCGGCACCGGCGTGCTGTACGCCGGGGCGGCCGACATCACCGAGGTGGAGGCGTTACGTGCGCACTGCGTACGTCTGGAAGGGCATGCGGTCGTCCTGGCCGCACCACCGGGAGTCCGGGAGATCCTCGACATGTGGGGCCCGACGTCCGGCCTGGCCCTGATGCGCCGGCTCAAGGACCAGTTCGATCCCGGGCACCGGTTCGCACCCGGCCGATTCGTGGGAGGCATCTGATGAACTTTTTTCAACGTGGCGAGGGCGGCAGCTCCCGGCGGCAGACAACGGTCCGGAGCCTGTTCGCTGGAGGTCAGGTTGAAAAAGGTTCACTGGTCGACGCGACCTGGGGCACCGGCGAGCCGCCGCGGGACGTGCTCGGTCCCGTCTCGCCCGAACCGGCCTTCGACGACGACCACCCGCCCCGGGCCGATCTGATCGCCGACTGTGTGCACTGTGGATTCTGCCTGCCGGCCTGCCCGACCTACGTGCTGTGGGGCGCCGAGGCCGATTCGCCGCGCGGCCGCATCTACCTGATGAACAGCGGCGTCAACGGGGAACCGCTGAGCGACTCGATGGTCGAGCACTTCGACAAGTGCCTCGGCTGCATGTCGTGCGTCACGGCCTGCCCCTCCGGCGTCAAATACGATCGGCTCATCGAGGACACCCGCGCTCAGATCGAGCGGCGCCATTCCCGTACGCCGTCGGAGCGCGCCCTGCGCGCGGCGATCTTCGCCCTGTTCCCCTACCCGCGCCGCCTCCGGCTGCTGCGCGGGCCCCTGCGGGTCTATCAGGGCTCCGGGCTGCAGAAGCTCGTCGCGCGCAGTGGCCTCCTCGAACGGCTCGGGCCGACGCTCAGGACGCTGGAGTCACTGGCGCCGCAGTTGCGCGCCGCGCCGCGGCCGCCGCGCCGGGTCGCCGCCCGCGGCCGGCGCCGGGCGGTGGTCGGCATGCTCACCGGGTGCGTGCAGAGCGCCTTCTTCCCGGAGGTCAACTCCGCGACCGTACGCGTCCTGGCCCTCGAAGGCTGCGACGTTCTGATCCCGCCGTCGCAGGGCTGTTGCGGCGCGCTGAGCGTGCACAACGGACGCAAGGCGGAGGCGCAGAAGTTCGCCCGCCGCCTGATCGACACGTTCGAACGCACCGGCATGGACTACTTCGTCGTCAACGCGGCCGGGTGCGGCTCGTCGCTCAAGGAATACGACGTCCTGCTGGCCGACGACCCGGACTATGCGGCGCGGGCGGCCACCTTCACCGCGAAGGTCCGCGATCTGTCCGAACTGCTGTACGAGCTCGGACCGGTCGCGGTGCGGAACCCGCTTCCGGTGACCGTCGCCTACCACGACGCCTGTCATCTCGGTCATGCCCAGGGTGTGACGACTCAGCCGCGGTCGCTGCTGACCGCAATCCCCGGCCTGTCGCTGCGCGAGATAGCGGACCCGGCCCTGTGCTGCGGCTCGGCCGGCATCTGGAACGTGCTCAACCCCGGCCCGGCCGCCGAGCTGGGCGCCCGGAAAGCGTCGAACGTGCTGGCCACCGGCGCCCAGCTGCTCGTCACCGCCAACCCCGGCTGCCTCATGCAGATCGGCGCGGCGGCCGGCGGGCAGATCTCCCTCGCCCACACCGCCCAGGTCCTGGACGCCTCGCTGCGCGGCCTGCCCGTTTCGGCGCTGGTCAAGTCAACCTCGGCGTAAGCACGGGGCCAGATCGATGACTTTTGCCGTTTCTCGGGAGTCCAGCGGCGACTCATAACGTCCCGGCCATGAGTGAAAAGGTCACCTCCGGGGTCAGCCGCCGCAACGCGCTGATCGCCCTCGGCGCCTCGGGTGCCGCGGCCACCGGCGCCACACTGCTGGGCTCCGCGCCCGCTGAGGCTTCTTCTCCCCTGCTGATCGGCAAGCCGGAACGCCTGGGCGCCCCGCCGGTCGAAGGTCTGCACCTGACGTTCGGCACCGACCCGGCGACCCAGATGGTCGTCTCCTGGACCACACACACCCCGGTCCGCAACCCGCGGGTCAGCTACGGCACGCTCGAGGGCGGCCACGGCCGGACCGTCCAGGCCGAGACCCGCACCTACGTGGACGCGCTGTCCGGCAAGACGGTCCACGCGCACCACGCCACCCTGACCGGACTGCGGCCGGGCGCCTACTACACCTACGCCGCGCTGCACGACGGCGGCCGCCCGGACGCCGGCACCTTCCAGACCGTGTCGCGCGGCCGTTTCCCGTTCACCTTCACCAGCTTCGGCGACCAGTCCGTCCCGCAGGTGACCTGGCAGCCCGACGGCAAGGGCGGCTTCACGCCGGCCATGCAGGCCAACAACACCCCGGCCAACGCCGACATCGTGGCCGGCATCGAGCAGATCGACCCGCTGTTCCACCTGCTCAACGGTGACCTCTGCTACGCCAACCTGGACCCCGACCGGGTGCGCACCTGGAACGGCTTCTTCGCCAACAACACCCGCTCGGCCCGCTACCGGGCGTGGATGCCGGCCGCGGGCAACCACGAGAACGAGAGGGGCAACGGGCCGCTCGGCTTCGGCGCCTACCAGACGTACTTCAAGGTGCCGGGCAACGGCGCCGACGCCGAATTCCAGGGCCTCTGGTACGCGTTCACCGCCGGCTCGGTGCGGGTCATCTCGCTCAACAACGACGACGTGGCCCTGCAGGACGGCGGCGACAGCTACGTCAGCGGCTACTCGGCGGGCGCCCAGAAGGCGTGGCTCGAGAGGCAGCTGTCGGCGGCCCGCAAGTCGGCCGACATCGACTGGATCGTCGTCTGCATGCACCAGGTCATGATCAGCACCTCGGACGCGAACGGCGCCGACCTGGGCATCCGGTCGCAGTGGGGCCCGCTGTTCGACAGGTACGAGGTCGACCTCGTGCTGTGCGGCCACGAGCACGACTACGAGCGGTCGTTCCCGGTGCGCGGCGCGGTGTCCGGCACCGAGACCCTGACCCCGGACCCGGTCGCCACCAACACCTCGGTGGTCGACTCGTCGAAGGGCACCACCCACATGGTGCTCGGCGGCGGTGGCGTCAGCGGCACCACCAACAAGTCGTTCTTCCCGGCCGGCAAGGGCAAGGTCATCGTCGCGGTGGGCGCCCCACCGGCCGGCGGCGGCAAGCGGCCCTCGACCTACGTGTTCGAGGAGACGCCCTGGTCGGCGTTCCGGGACGAGAAGAACCCGTACGGCTTCGCGGCCTTCACGGTCGACCCGGGCACCGGGCCGGGCGCGACCACCCGCATGTTCGTGACCTACTACAACGTGACGATCCCGACCGGCGACATCGTGCCGCTGGAGTCGTTCACGCTGCAGCGCAAGCGCTCCGACGGCCACCACCGCTGAGTCGCGCCCTCGGGTCGGCGGCGCCGGGTGCCGCCGGCCCTTGCGGCTGCGCGCGCCCTCGGGCCGGTGGCGCCCGGCGCCGCCGGCCCTAGCGGCTGCCGAAGCCGGGCAGCAGCTGATAGGTCATCTTGCGGCCGGCCACCAGCTGGACCTCCTGCCGCCGGCGCCGCTCGGCGAGCACCGAGGCCAGCACCGTCCACGCCGTCGTCCCGGGTGGCGGCGGCGGGGTGATCTTGGCCGTGACCTCGGCGGCGACCTGGTTGAACAGGCGCGTGCGGTAGGGCTCGCGCAGCTGGCGGACCCGGGTGACGAGCTGACGCATCTCCATGGCCAGGTCGTCGTCGATCGCGCTCAGGTCGACGGTGGCCGCCCAGGCGGCCGCCTCGAGCGGCATCGCCGGCGCGGCCCGCCACGGCATGGCGTCGCGTTCGTGCACCACGACCGTGCCGGCCGCGAGGTCGCCGAGCCGGCGGCCCTGGGCCGAGGCGAGCATGGTGATGATGCCTGCCGGCCAGCAGAGGGTGAACAGCAGCAGGCCCGGAAACTCGACGGCCAGCCCGACCAGGGCCCGGGTGAACGCGTGCCGCGCGCGCAGCGGCCCACCGTCCTCGCGGACCACCCGCAGACCCAGGGCGCTCTTGCCGATCGTGCGCCCGCGCAGGAAGGTCTCGCAGACCACCGGGTAGCCCACGAAGATCAGCACGGTGCCGACGGTCAGCGCGGCCGAGCCGAGGGCCGCGTCGACGCTGGAGAGGATCAGGCGGACCACACCGACGACCAGGAAGCCCGGCGCGATCATGATCAGGCAGTCGAGCAGGAGCGCGAGCGCGCGCGTCGGCAGGCGGGCCGGCCGCAGATCGATCTCGACCGCCTCGGCGCTCACCAGCCCGGCGACGTCCGGCGCGTCGTCGCCGGGAGCGACCGGGGCGGGCAACAGGTTCACCCGGACAGTGAACACGAGGCGGTACCCTCTCCGGCAACAGGGGGAGGCGAGCAGTGGATCTCGACGCGTTGGTGGCCGAGCACGCCGGCGAGTGGCACCGGCTGCGCATCCTGACCGCGCGCCGCAGCCTGACCGCCGACGAGGCCGACGAACTCGTCACGCTCTATCAGCGCACGACCACGCACCTGTCGATCATCCGCAGCCGCACGCCCGGCGCACCGGTGGTCGTCGAGCTGTCCAACCTGGTGATCGCCGCCCGGGCGGCCCTGGTCAAGGATTCGGGCTTCGGCTGGCGGCCGCTGCTCCGGTTCTTCACCGACACGCTGCCGGCCGAGCTCTACCGGGCCCGCCGCTGGTGGGTCGTCACGGCGCTGGCCGCCATGGCGGCCACGGTCGCCATGGCGTGGTACTTCGCGGCTCATCCGGCGGCGGTGGCGCAGATGAGCGACCGGGCAGAGGTGCGGGCCCTGGTCGACCATCAGTTCGTCGACTACTACAGCGCCTACCAGGCATCGCACTTCGGCCTGCAGGTGTGGACGAACAACGCCGTGGTGACCGCGAAGTGCATCGCCGCGGGCGTGCTCATCCTGCCGGTCTTCTACATCCTCTTCCAGAACCTGTTCAACCTGGCGCTGATCGGCGGTGTGATGGCCGACGCCGGGCACACCGGCACCATGCTGACCTACCTCGCGCCCCACGGGCTGCTGGAGCTGACCTGCGTCTTCATCGGGGCGGGCGTGGGCCTGCGCATCGGCTGGGCGTGGATCGCGCCGGGCCTGACCCGCACCCGCCGCCAGGCCGCGGTCGACGAGGCCCGGGCCGGCATCGGCATCGCGGTCGGCCTGGCCTGCGCGCTCGCGGTCGCCGGCTTCCTCGAGTCGTTCGTGACCCCGTCGGGCCTCCCCCCGCTGCTGCGGGTCGGCATCGGCGCCGCCGTCTGGTTGCTCTTCCTGGCGTACGCGCTGGGCCGCGGCCGGACCGCAGCGGCGGCGCCCCGGCCCCACGACGAAGACCACGCCGCCTACCTGGTGCCGACGGCCTGATCCCGGTCGCGTGTCGTATTGTCGGGCGGTGCCCGATTCCGTGACAAGCCGCGACACCACGGCTACCCAGCGCACCACCACCGGTCCGCCCCGCAGGAACGCCGGCGGGCCACCGCTCAGGACCAAGGCCGAGAAGAAGGCCGAAGCCCGAGCCGCCAAGGCACGCGCCCGCGCCCGCGAGAAACGCCGGCAGGCACTGTCCATCGGCGGCACCGCCGTGGTCGTGCTGGCTCTCATCGTCGGGCTGTTCGTGTGGATCGGCCACTCCTCGCCGAACGGTGTCCCGGCCGCCGCCGACACGGGTACGACCGCCGCACCCACCGAGGCCGCGTCGACTGCGGCGTTCCCGCCGGTACCCGCGGGTGCCGACCCGGCCCTGAGCAAGAAGCCGGTCGCGACAGCGGGCACAGGCACCGTCACCAAGCTCAAGACGACGACCCTCATCCAGGGCACCGGCCCGGCGGTCCGGGCAGGTCAGACGATCAACGTCAACTACGTCGGTGTCACCTACGCCGACGGCAAGGAGTTCGACTCGTCCTGGAGCCGCTCGCAGGCGTTCAGCTTCCAGGTCGGTGCCGGCAACGTCATCAAAGGGTGGGACCAGGGGCTGATCGGGGTCAAGGTGGGCAGCCGGGTCCGGCTCGACATCCCGGCCGACCTGGCGTACGGCGACAAGCCGAGCGGCGGCCAGCCGGCCGGCGCCCTCCGATTCGTCGTCGACGTGCTGTCCGCGACCTGAGTTCCCCCAGCTCACCCGGTACCGTCGAACACATGATCGACGTCCGCCGGATCTACTACGAGGCCGCCGCGGCCGACCTGCCGAGAGGCAGGGAGGTCCTGGCGCGCTTCCCCGGCGCGACCCTGGTCGAGGTCGAGAGCCACCACCGCATCCCCGAGCTGTACGGCGACGAGACCAACGTCGCCCGGTGGGTCCGCATCAAGCGCGAGGCGCTCGTGCTGGGGGTGAAGAAGTCGCTGACCGCCCGCCCGAACGGGCGGTCAGCCGATTTCATCGCCCCGTCCACCGCCAACGGCTGCGCCATGGCCTGCGCCTACTGCTACGTGCCCCGGCACAAGGGCTACAGCAACCCGATCACGGTGTTCGCCAACATCGACAAGATCTCCGGCTACCTGCGGCGGCACGCCTCCCGGCAGGGCACCAAAACCACGCCGAACGAGTGCGACCCGCACGCCTGGGTCTACGACATCGGCGAGAACTCCGACTGCAGCGTCGACGCGCGGCTCAGCGACAACGTCCGCGACCTGGTCGAACTGTTCCGCTCGCTGCCCGGCGCGAAGGCGTCGTTCGCCACCAAACACGTCAACCGTGACCTGCTGACCTGGGACCCGCAGCTCCGCACCCGGATCCGGTTCTCGCTGATGCCGCACGCGGACGCCAAACTGCTCGACATCCGCACCTCCCCGATCGCCGAACGCATCGCCGCGATCGACGACTTCGTCGCCGCCGGGTACGAGGTCCACGTCAACTTCAGCCCGGTCGTCGTCCGCGACGGCTGGCTCGCCGACTGGGCCGAGCTGCTCGACCAGCTGGATGCCGGCCTCGGCCCGGCGGCCAAGGCCCAACTCGCCGCCGAGGTCATCTTCCTGACCCACAACCGCGACCTGCATCAGGTCAACCTGGGCTGGCATCCCCAGGCCGAGCAGCTGCTCTGGCGCCCCGACCTCCAACAGGGCAAGCGCTCGGAGAACGGCTTCTGGAACGTCCGCTACCGCACCGGCGCCAAGGGCAGCTACGTCGCCGCGCTGACCGACCTGATCGCCCAGCGCACCCCTTATTGCCGCGTCCGCTACGCCTTCTGACCCCGCGGTGCGGCCCGGCCGGCCCGGTCAGGGGCTGGTGCAGGAGACGTCGCTGGGCGCAGTGTTGTTGCTTCCGGTGGCCGTGAAGCCGAAGGTGGTCGACGCGCTCGCGCCGAGGGAGCCGTTGTAGGCGGCGTTCCGGACGGTGACCGCGCCGCTGGTGCCGGTGTTGGTGCCGCTCCAGATGCTGGCGAGGGTCTGCCCGGCGGCCGGCGTCAGGTGCACGGTCCAGCCGTTGAGGGCGGCGGAGCCGTTGTTGGCCACGCTGACTTCGCCCTGGAAGCCGCCGGGCCAGCTGTTGGCCAGCCGGAACGTGCCGGCGCAGGCGCCCGGCTGCCCGGTCGGCGGCGGCGTGGTTCACGCTCGGGTCGGCGGCCCGCGCGGTCTTGAACGCCGCCTCGATCCAGTCGTTCCCGGTCACCTGCACGTTGGACTGCCGGCGGCTGCCGTCCTCGGCGAAGGCCTCGTTGACCACGTCCCAGTAGGCGAGTTTGCCCTTGTAGTGGGCCATGACGCCGTTGATGTGCTCGATCATCGCCGCACGCAGGGCGCTGCCGCTGAGGTTGCGCCAGAAGCCCGGTCGCCGGCCGTGCCAGGCCAACGTGTGGCCACGGACCCGCATGCCGTGCTGGACCGCCCAGTTGTAGATCGCGTCGCCGGCCGCGAACGTAAACTGGCCGCTGTTGGGCTCGGTCGCGTCCGGCTTCATCTCGTTGACCGCAGTCATCATGTCGAACTCGCGGTTCGCGGCCGGCGTGGTTCAACTCGCCTGACGCCTGACGTAGGCCGGCCGAGCGCCTCCGGGGCTGGCAACCGGCCGGCCGGCTTCTCCGGCCTTCGCAGCTGCGCCGGGCGTCCGGGGCCGCTACCGTGTCTGCCTGTGTCGGCTCCGGGAGACGTTCCACCGCAGATTCTCGCCCGGCTGCGACCGATCTGCCGCGGGCTGCCCGAGACGTACGAGGAGCCGGCCTGGATCGGCGTCCGCTGGCGCATCCGCAAACGGACATTTGCCCATGTCTACGCGCCGGACCCGGAACGCTGTCCGGGCGCCGGCGAGACGCCGACCGTGATGACGTTTCGGGTGCCGTCCGACGAACTGCTCGGCCTGACCGCTGACGGCTTCCCGTTCTTTCGCGCCGAATGGGGCCGCAACGTCGCCGGCGCGTTCCTCGACGACCACACCGACTGGACCGAGATCGCCGAACTGATCACCGACAGCTACTGCGAGATGGCGCCCAAGTTCCTCGTCGCCCGGGTCGCTCCCACCCCGCCGACCACCTGATCGCGGTCGGGCTCGAGGTAGGCGACGATGTGCTCGTACGAGGCGCCCGCCGAACGGGTCGTGTCGAGGGTGAGCCCGCGCCGCCACCTCGTTTCGGCCTGCGACCGCCTGGGGCCGCTCGCCGACCACCCGGAACGAGCGGCTCGGATGATCGACCATCTCGTCCGGAGCCTCACCGGGTGAGGCCGGTGCCGGGTTCAGGAGATCCGGAGGTAGTCCAGGTTGAAGTTGCCGGTCTCGCAGAACACCTTGACCAGCTGGTCGCCGGCCGCCAGGTCGACCGGCGCGTGCACCGACTGGTAGGTGGTCCAGCCACCGGTGTCCGGCACCGAGACGGTGGCCGACGTCTTCTCGGCCGCGTCCCGCAACGACACCGCGTTCGGTGCCGCTGCGCCGGAACCGTTGGCGACCCGCAGTTCCAGGTCGTAGCGGCCGGCCGCCGGGACGTTGACGCGGTAGGTGAGCCAGCGGCCGGCCGCGGTGTAGCCGACGTCGTGGCCGCCGCTCGCGGCCGGGACGTTCTCCACGAACTGCGTGCTGCCCTCGGTCCAGCCGCTCTGCCCGGCGTACGACTCGGCCTCGATCAGTTCGCCGAGCGCTGCCGCGTGCGGCCGGACGGTCAGGTGTACGGGAATCGACGTGCTGGCGGTGTTATCGGTGACCGTCACCGTGAAGTTCTGGATGCCGGAGCCGGCCGCGTTGATCGTGAGCCGGCCGGTGTCCGGGTCGACGGTGACGCCGTCCGGGGCGTCGGACGAGTAGTAGGTCAGGTGGTCTCGATCGGCGTCGGAGGCGTGCAGTTCGACCTGGATCGGGGTGAACTGGTCGGCGGTGAGGTCCGGTACGGCGGACAGGGCCGGTGCGTGGTTGTGCCGGGCGGGCCGGACGTCGGCGTGCCAGCGGAAGGTGGCGACCGCGCCGGCCGGCACCGTCTCGACGAACGACCGCCCGTCGAGCACGATCCGGAACCGGGTCGCCGTCGCGTTGGTGTTGTGCACCACGGTCACCCAGTTGTCGTCGTGGTCGCGGAAGGCGATGCCTCCGGACGACTCGTAACGGGTGAAGGACGGGTCGAGGTAACGGGCGATCTGACCGATCTGGTACAGCTCATCGCGTACGGAAAAGGTTTTGGTCCCGGTGTCGACCGTGACCATGCGGTCCGGCCACTTCGTGGTCCGGCCGACCTCGTCCCAGTCGATGTTGTTGTCCCGCGAGTGGGTCCAGTGCAGCGTGCCGCCGTCCTGGTCGGTGACCTGCGCCCAGAGGATGTACGAGCCGGCGTTCAGCCGGAAGAAGCTCAGCATGGTGTCCGGCTGCAGGTCGCTGGTCTCGGTCAGGTGCACCGGAAGGTGGTACTCCGCCGCCGCGTCCCGCATCACGGTCGGGCTTCCCGAGTACGGGTGGAACGCGATCGCGTCCGACGCCGCGCGCGCCTGCGGGTCGTCGAAGATCCGGTACAGGTTCTTGGCGTTCGGGTTCGGATCCTTCCAGTTGGCGAAGTTGTAGTCGAACACCCACAACTGGGTCGGCAGGTGGGCCGCCTTGAACTCGCGTTTGATCGCCTTCGCGAGGACCTGCTGCTGCTGCCAGGTGATGTCCATGCCCGGGTAGATCACGTCGATGGTCGGCTCGTTGAGCATGGTGATCGCGTCGATGTGGATGCCCTGCCGGGCGTACGCCTGGAGGTACTTGACGTAGTACCTGGCGAACGCGTCGATATCGTCGTCCCGGAGCTTGCCGAGTTGGTGGCCCTGGCCGTCCGACGTGCCACGGAACAGGTTGGTGGTCTTCATCCAGGCCGGCGCGCTCCACGCCGAGGCGAAGAACGTGGCCCGCGGGTTGTACTTCAGGATCAGCCGCGCGGTGTCGACGATGTGCTGGTCGATGTCGCGCTGGATGGAGAAGTATTTCAGCTCCGGGTCGGCGGTCACCCCGGCCGGAAGGTTGTCGTCGTACGAGGCGAACGGCAGGTGCTCGATCACGTCCGGGCTGCCGATGGTCAGCCGGAACCGGTCCAGCCCGGCCCCGTTCTTCGGGTCGACCAGCAGCTTGATCGCCTTCTCCCGGTTCTCCGGGGTCAGCTTCCACAGGTTGGACACCGCGGTCTCGTCCAGCGACATGCCAAGACCGGTGTACCGCTGACGCACCTGGCTCGGATCGATGACGACCGTCGCGTCGGCCGCAGGCGCGCCGCGCTGCAGGTGGACGGTGGGCAACGGTTGCCAGGCCGCGCTGCCCCCGGTGCTGTAGGTGCCGGTCACGACCGGACCACCCGAGGGATGGCCGGACAACGGCGCCATGGCCATCACCAGGACACCGGTTGCGACTTTGGCGACGAACGCCAGTGCGGGGGAACGGCTCATCCACGCCTCCTCGGTCTGCCTCTTGAACAGGATCCACACATGTGGACACATGCCAACGCTGGAGACGCTACCGGAAGGCGCAGAAGATCGACAGCTGTCTAGGTTCCGGAACCACCGTCGCGGCGCGCGGGCCGGTTCACCGACGACTGGCCTGGTTCAAGCGCGGCTTCTTGGCGGTCCATTCAAAGCCGACTCCCGGACACTCAGCTCGCCTGATGTCGTTGGTCGAATCCGGCGTGAAAGGTCGGCCGAGGTTTCGATATCGCATTTGATCCGGCCCGGGAGCCGATTACCGTCGCGGCCGGGCGAACAGTGTGAAAGGAACGGGGGCGGGCGCGGCGGAGCTTTCCGACTCCGCCGCGCCCCGCGAATGCTACTGCCGGTCAGCGCGTGCGCGGATCGGCGTCGCTGCTGCGGCTGCCGGCTTTGGCCAGGCCACGGCTGATCATGTATCCGACGGTCAGCAGGGTGATGTACCACCACGCCTTGTCAGCGGCAAAGTAGTCGGTGCCGTTGTTGGCCGCACCGTCTCCCACCGCGTTCGAGGCGATCAGTACGCCGATGACCGCCAGCACATAGACGATCAGTTCGGTGGTCTTGAAAGAAGGCTTGGTCTCTTCTCCGCGGAACCGGGCGCCTTTCACAGTGGTGTTCTGGTCCTGGATGTGGGTGCTCGTAGCCATGGTTATCTCCCAGGGGGTCATGTTCGGGCCGCCAAACGGCGGTGAATAGTGCGTACCCGGCAGACGAGGGGTCAATCAGGGGGCGCACAGCATGTTTCCAGACTGTTATCCGACAGGCGTGAGGCAATAATACGAAAAGCATTCACAGCGCCAATTCCGGCGGCGGGACGGGCGGCGCGTATGGTCGGGCGGTGAATCCCGCTGACCTGCAGGGCCTCCGGTCGGGAGACCTCGAGACCCGCGAAGCCCATGTGCACGAACTGCTCGACCGGGCCCGGACCCGCGGTGACGAATCAGCCATCGCGGCGCTGCACGTGCTCGTCCGCGACTATCGGGATTTCCACCGGTCGTTGTATTCGCGGGCGATGAACCACGCGGCCGTCTTTCGCGGACGCCGCACTGCAGGAGCCGTTGCTGGCCGCGCTCGGCGACACCCGGTACAACTGCCAGGCCTGGGCCGTGATGGGTTGCGCGGCGATGGACATCCGGGCCGCCGTGCCCCAGCTCGTCCCGCTCCTCGACCACCCGCAGTGGATGGTCCGGGGCGAAGCGGTGACCGCGCTCGGGCGCCTCGGCGACGCCTCGGTCGTGCCCGCGCTGCGACCTCTGCTCGGCGACCCGGCCGACTGGCTGCGGCAGCGAACCGCCGACGCCCTGGCCCGCATCGGCGGCGATGCGGCACTGGAGGCGCTCTGGTACGAGTTCGAGCATCGGCGGTTCCCCCGGATCGGCTATCTCGCCAGCACGCTGGCCCTGTTCACGCCGGAGGTGGTGCCCCGGCTGCTGGCCGCCGCCGACGGCACCGATCCGGATCAGCGGTACTGGGCGGCCGTCGCGCTGGGATCGACCGGCGATGACCGGGCGGTACCGACGCTGGAGCGCCTGATGGCCGGCGACCGGGGCGTGACCGTGTTCGACGGGGAGGTTCGCACCGCGGCGAAGAAGGCCCTGCGCACGCTCCGTCGCATCCAAGCCGCCATCGCGGAAAGAGAGAGCGCCGAAGCGCAGACCCCGGCCGGCTGACGACGAGGCGCACCCGTCCGGCGGCGCGGACGCCGGCGCCTTCCTCACCGTGATGCGCAACGGCATGGTCGCGCTCGCGGGAATCGGCGCGGCCGAGGCGGTGGACGCGGTGTCGTTCCCGGCGCGGGCGGTGACGTTGCCGGACGGTGAAGGCCGGCGGCTGGGGCACCGGCCGATCGGACCCGCCGGCTCATCGATCCGGACGCGCCCGGGCCGCGCTACTCCGGGCAGCATGTCGTTTATGGCTACACGCCGGGCGACCCGGCCGGTCTCGACCCGGACGAGTACCACATGATCCGTGGCAGCCGAGCGTTCTTCGCTGCACGCCCGCGACGACCCGGGGACCGCGTTCGCCGCCTACGAGGCCCGCCGCCGCGCCGAGAGGAGACGGTGGCCGCGAGCGCGCGCCTGAGCTCCCGGTGAGGACGGCGGACGTCAGAGCCGTCCGGTCGCCTTCAGCAGCAGGTAGAGGTCGGCGACGCGGGAGGCGAGTTCGGCCGGCTCGGCGTCGACCACGGTCGCGCCGAAGCGGCCCAGCACGTCGGCGACCCGCTCCCGTTCGGCGAACGTACGCTGGGCGGCCGCGGCCGTGTGCACGTCGGCGGCCCGGAAGTTCGGCGGCAGTTCGGCGAGCCGGGTCACCTCCGGGTCGCGGGTGCCGGCGACGATCACGTGGTGGCGGGCGGCGATCCGGGGCAGCAGCGGGAGCAGGCCGGCGATCATCGGCGCGACGTCGAGGGCCGTGAAGATGACGACCAGCGACGGTTTCCGGCCGCGCTTCAGCAGTTCCGTGGCGAGCAGCGTGTAGTCGGTCTCGATCAGCGCCGGTTCCAGCGACGCCATGCCGTCGATGAGGCGGGTCAGTTTCTGGTTCTGGCCGCCGTGATCGACGCGGGCCCGCACCTCGGCGTCGAGCGCCAGCAGGTCGACCCGGTCCTCGGCGCGGGTGGCGAGCACCGACAGCAGCAGCGCGGCGTCGATCGCCGCGTCGAGGCGGGGCACGCCCGCGACGCGCACGGCCGAGGTGCGGCCGG
Source organism: Actinoplanes sp. NPDC051343 (assembly GCF_044455125.1). Classification (NCBI taxonomy): domain Bacteria; kingdom Bacillati; phylum Actinomycetota; class Actinomycetes; order Micromonosporales; family Micromonosporaceae; genus Actinoplanes; species Actinoplanes sp. NPDC051343. The sequence goes on along the minus strand of NZ_JBITEL010000016.1, from coordinate 170,814 downwards.
TGTCGAGGACGCAGTAGACCCGGCGGTCGCGTTCGGGCCGCCAGGTGCGCACCACCACGTGGCCGGCGCGGGCGGTGCCCCGCCAGTCGATCGAGCGGACGTCGTCGCCGAGCACATACGAGCGCAGCGCGTCGAACTCGGTGCCCTGGCCTCGGCCGCGGGTCACCTGCGAGCCGTCGATCACCCGCATCCGGGCCAGCTTCTCGGGCAGGATGCGGCGCGACGGGAAGTGCGGCAGCACCCGCAGGTTCCAGGCCGGGGTGCGCGCGGTGTTCCACCGGCGGGAGCGCTGCCGGTACGCCAGGCCGAACGGCCCGTACGAGCGGAGCGTCACCCGCACGGCCGGCCGGTTGCCGTGGCGTACCGGAAGAAGCGTGGTCGCCAGAACCTGTTCCTCTCCCGCCGCCAGGGCGATCCGGTGCAACAGCGGGCCGGCCCCGGCCGAGGGCACCCAGCTGTCCCGCACGCCGAGCCGCACCTCGCGGCCGCCCTCGTTGGCCACGGTCAGCGAGACCGTGGCCCGGTCGCCGAGCCAGATCGTGCGGTCGCCGTCGCGCCGCACGGTGACCGCGGTCAGCGCGCCCGCCATCAGGACGTCGACGGCCGCGATCACGCCCCCGGCGACCACCACCCCGAGGACCGCGAGCCACGGCGAGGGCAGGAGCAGCGGCAGCGGGATGCCGAACAGCAGGATGACGGCGAAACGCCTGGTGACCATCGCCGCCTCAGCGCGGGGCCGGTACGGCGGCGAGCACGGCGGCCAGCACCGACTCGACCGTGACGCCGTCCAGGGCGGCGTCGGCCCGCAGCCGTACCCGGTGACGCAGGGTCGGCACGACGTACGCCTTCACGTCGTCCGGGATCAGGTAGTCGCGCCCGTTCAGCCACGCGTACGCCTTGGCCACCGCGAGCAGCGCGATCGTGCCGCGCGGCGAGGCACCCAGTTCGAGCGCCGGGGTCATCCGGGTGGCGCGGGCCAGGTCGACGACGTACGCGAGGACCTCGTCGGCCACCCGGACCTGGCGTACGGCCGCCCGCCCGGCCGCGAGGTCGGCGGCGTTGGCCACCTGGCCCACGCCGGCCGCCTTGAGGTCGCGCGGGTCGAAGCCCAGGTGGTGCGCGCGGAGCACGTTGTATTCCTCGTCGCGCTCCGGCAGCGGCACCGACAGCTTGAGCAGGAACCGGTCGAGCTGGGCCTCGGGCAGCGGGTAGGTGCCCTCGTACTCGATCGGGTTCTGAGTGGCGATGACCATGAACGGCTGGGGCAGCGGGCGCGGCTCACCGTCGACGCTGACCTGCCGCTCCTCCATGGCCTCGAGCAGTGCGGACTGGGTCTTCGGCGGCGTCCGGTTGATCTCGTCGGCGAGCAGCAGGTTGGTGAAGACCGGGCCTGGCCGGAAGTTGAACGCACCGTTGCGGGCGTCGTAGATCATCGAGCCGGTGACGTCGCCCGGCATCAGGTCGGGCGTGAACTGCAGGCGTTTGGTCTGAAGGTCGAGGGCCGCCGAGAGCGCCCGCACCAGCAGTGTCTTGGCCACGCCGGGCACGCCCTCGAGCAGAACGTGACCGCCGCAGAGCAGTGCCACCAGGACACTCCCGACGACCGGGTCCTGACCGACGACGGCCTTGCCGACCTCGGCGCGCAGCCGGCCGAGCGCGAGGCGTGCCTCGTGCGATACGGAGGTCACTGCTTGTCTCCTTCGTTGTTTCCGGGCGCGGCGTGGATGACGTCGTGCAACAGGTCCTGCAGTTGTCTGGTGGCCGCCAGCAGGTCGGCGTCGCGCCTCAGCCGCAAGTTGCCGGTGAACACCGCGGCGAAGCGTTCGACGGCCAGCCCGCTCGCGGCGGCGAGCTCCTCGTCGGTCGCGGTCGGCGCGAGTCCGAGGTGGTCGGTCATCCGGCGCCGGGCGGTCTGCTTGAGGATGCGCAGCGACGGGCCGCGTGAGCCGCCGCGCTGGTAGAGCCGGGCGTGGCCGAGCATCGTCTCGTTGGCCGGCACCCGGGACGGCAGCCGCTCGGCGACCGGTGTGCCCAGGCGGCGCGCCGAGGCGGCCGCGAATGCCGCCCCGGCCAGCAGGACGAGCAGGATGACGGCCCACACCTGCGGCGGGAACGTGTCGGCCTCGCGGCGGGCCTGCTGCGCCTGGCCGTCCGGCTGATGGGTGCGCTGCTGCCCGTCCTGGCCGCCGCCGGACGGGGTGTTTCCCGGGCCCGCGGTGCCGCTGCCGGTGCCGTCCGCAGGCGTCCCGGTGGTGGCCTCCGGGGAGTCGTCCCTCGTCGGGTCGCCGGGCCCGTCCGGGGCCGGGCGGTCGGTGACCACCGGGCCGTCCGAGGTCGGCCACTTGTCCGGGTTGTGCAGGTCGAGCCAGATCACCTGCCGGTTGCCGCCGAGCAGCGACAGGGCGAAGGCGCGGTTGCCGTGCTCGTCGAGCCGGTCGTTGCGGAACGGGTCGGCGGCGCCGACCAGTTCGACCGCCGCCCGGCCGACCGGGAACGCGACCACGCCGCCCCGATAACAGCTGATCGCGCTGGTCTTGTAGTACTGCTTGTGCACGGCCGCGGGAACGGTGAACAGGGCGCAGCCGGGCGCCGGTGCGGAGGCCGCCCAGCGCTCGCCGGCCGTCGACGCCGGCCAGTCCGTCTGCGTGAGGAAGCCGTCGTCCGGACGGACCAGCACGATGCGGCTGCCCGGCGGGAACCACTTCGGGTCGGTCAGATGCTCGACGTCGGTGTAGCCGGGTGCGGTCACGAACAGCGTCGCGTCCTTGCGCGCCCAGAGCGCCGAACTCGCCTGGTAGGTCGTCGTCACCCGGGTCACCGTGACGCCCTGGCCGCGGAGGGCGCCGGCCAGTCGCGACGAGCCGATCGGGGCCTGGCTGTCCGGGTTGAGGTAGTCCTTGTCGGACGGTCCGGCCTGCTGCAGCCCGTGGATGATCGCGGTCGCGACGAACACGGCGATCACCACGGCGATCGGGGTCGCGAGACGCAGCCAGCGCCAGTTGCGCTTGCGCTTGGTCTTCGCGGGTGCCGGCGACGGCCTCGTCGCGGTCGTCGTCATCGCGGGCTCTCCAGGGCTGCCTTGACCTCGGCGGTGAGGCGGCGCATCAGCGCGTCCTGATCGGGGCCGGCCGGGCGGTGCCCGTACCAGACCTCGGAGAAGATGCCGGTCGCCCCGGTCAGCGGAGCCGAGACCGCGGGCCGGTTCGCGCTCGCCTGGACGGCGACCTCGTGGGCGGTCCAGGCCGGGGCGGGCGTGATCACGCCGTACCGGGTAAGCGCCGTGACCGACTCCCGCAGCCGTTCCCGGATGGCCTCGGCGAAGCGGCCTTCGGCCGCGAGCCGATCGGCCAGCGACGCCACCGCGGGCTGTGGACGCGGCTCGGGATCCGGCTGCGGCTCGGGCGCGGGGACCGGTTCGTCGGGCTTGACGGCCTTCGGCTTCTTGGCCTTCTTGCGGCGCGGCGTGCGCTTGAAGGTGAAGTGGGGCCATTTGATGCGCGGCCACCGGATGTGCGGAAAGCGGATCTTGAGCCAGGCCGGGAACGTGTACCAGAGAAGGCCGATCGCGATGGCGACCGCCAGCAGGATCAGCGCCACCAGGGACGGATCGAGGTGGTCGAAGAGGCCGGCGAGGAACTCGTCGTAGTCGCGGGTCACGACTCGCGCCCCTCCTCCGGCCGCGGCGCCTGCTGGTATTGCGCCTGCGCCTGGGCCTGTATCCACTGCATCTGGGCCTGGCGGCTCATCCCGGCCGGCACCGACGGCCGCACCAGGGCCTGCGGCCAGGGCGGCAGCGACGGCTGCGGCGCGACCTGCATCGGCGCGTCACCCCGCGGGCGCTCGTGCACGAAGACCGCGGCCGGGTCGGTGCCGTTGGTCAACGCGCGGCGCAGCGCGATGTCGAGGCCCTCGGACCGGATCCGCGTGTCGATCAGCGTCACGGCGTCGAGGCAGGCGAGCGCCGCGCAGGACACCGTGCCGGCCAGCCCCCACACCGCCAGCACCGGCCAGTCGCCCAGATAGCCGTTCGCGACCAGACCGGCCTGCCAGAGGAACAGGATCGGGCCGATCGCGAGGGCGAGCCGGACGACGAGCCAGATCAGGAAGCCGAAGATCCGGTTGAACAAGCCGCGCAGGCCGGGCCGGGTCACCAGCACGATCGAGCGGCCGAGCGCCCCGAACGGCCACCCGGCCCGGTCGATCACGAGCGCGACGCCGGCCAGGCCGAGGAATCCGGAGACGGCGATCAGACCGACCAGACCGAAGTACGCGCCGGGCCACGCGGCCAGGGCGGGGAGGAGCACGGTCGCCAGCAGCGGCAGCGGGCGCGTCCGCTTGAGCAGCGCCCGGTGGCCCACCTTCTCGCCGATCAGGGCGGGCACGGTGGCCGCACCCGCGTACGCACCGAGCAGCAGGACGATCACGGCGTCGCAGGCCAGCACGGTCGCGATCACGCCCCACCACACGGTGAAGGCCGCATATCCGTCGAGCAGGGGCGCTCCCGCATGCCAGACCGCGATCTGCTCGAGCGCCTGCAGCGGGGCGGCGATCAGCAACAGGGGCAGCGCGCGCTCCCGGAAGAGCACGACGGCCGTGTCGAGCACCTCGCCCGCCATGATCGCTCGCAACGGCAGCGTGCCCCGTGCCCTGCCTCCCCGCATCGAGGCATCCTAGGTGATCATTTGAATCTTCGGGGGACGAGGGCACGGTTCCAGTTATGTCCATCGATGGCGCAACCGGGCATGATGATGGGAGCGCTCCCACTCCCTCGTACCTGGAAGGTTCCCGATGAGACGGATCCTCATGGCGCTGACCGCGCTCGCCCTCGGCATCCTCGGCCTGACCGTGGCCACCCCCGCGCACGCCGCCACCGGCTGCCGGGTCGGCTATCAGGTCACCAGCTCGTGGCCGGGCGGCTTCGGCGCCTCGGTCGCGATCACCAACCTCGGCGATCCGGTGCAGCAGTGGACGCTGGCCTTCGATTTCCCGTCCGGCCAGACGGTCAGCCAGCTCTGGAACGGCGTCGTCGCGCAGTCCGGGGCGACGGTCACGGTGCGCAACGCCGACTGGAACGGCGCGGTCGCCACCGGGGCGACGGCATCCTTCGGATTCAACGGATCCGGGTCCGGTGCGGCTCCGGCGGTCTTCCGCTTCAACGGTACGGCGTGCACAGGCGCCGCCACGACGACCGGCCCGACGCCGCCGACCACCCCACCGACCACGCCACCGACCACGCCGCCCACGACGTCGCCGACCACTCCCCCGACGACCCCACCGACCACCCCGCCGACCTCGCCGCCGTCCACCGGCGCCCCGGTCAAGATCATGGCGCTCGGGGACTCGATCACCGGCTCGCCGGGCTGCTGGCGGGCGCTGCTCTGGCAGATGCTGCCCGCGTCGAAGGTCGACTTCGTCGGGACGCTGCCGGGCCAGGGCTGCGGCTTCCCCTACGACGGTGAGAACGAGGGGCACGGCGGCTTCCTCGCCACCAACGTCGCCGCCCAGAACCAGCTGGTCGGCTGGCTCGCCGCCACCCACCCCGACGTCGTGATGATGCACTTCGGCACCAACGACGTGTGGAGCAACCTCTCCCCCGACACGATCCTGGCCGCGTTCACCACGCTGGTCGGCCAGATGCGCGCCTCGAACCCCCGCATGAAGATCCTGGTCGCGCAGATCCTGCCGATGAAGCCGAGCAACTGCGCCGACTGCGGCCAGCGCGTCGTCAACTTCAACGCCGCCATCCCGGCCTGGGCGAAGTCCCTGACCACCGCCGCGTCCCCGATCACGGTCGTCGACCAGTGGACCGGCTTCGACGACGACACCGACACCTACGACGGCGTCCACCCCAACGACGCCGGCAACCAGAAGATCGCCGCCCGATGGTTCCCATCCGTCTCCGCCGCCATCTCCTGACCGGCACACCGGCCCAGCGCGGTTGTCCGCGCTGGGCCTCAAGCCGCCGACCGGGCGGCCCGCACGGTCGGTGAGAAGTTGCTCCAGGTGAACCACGTCGGGAAGGCACGGACCAGAGCCGGGTCGCCGGCCAGCTTCAGGGTGCCGGCCGCGACCTCGTCGAACAGGTCGCGGCGGCCCATGTAGACCCGGTAGAGCGCGGCCGTCTCACCGTCGACGTGCACGTAGGAGGCCGGATCGAGGCCCGGGTCGGCGTGGCAGATCGAGGCGCCAGCCGGCTCGAGGACCAGCCACAGCCGGCCGGGCTGCGGGCCGGAGAGGCGGAACGCCACCACGGCCTTGCGGGGCGGCAGCGCCTCCGTCGCGACGTGCCGGCTGATCCAGAGGATGAGCAGGTCCGGGTCGAGTTCGGCCTGACTGGGATCCTCCAGCACCCAGCGGGCGGCCCAGTCACCGAGCACCTTCACCACCGGGGTCAGATGCCGGCCGGGCCCGGTCAGCTGGTAACCGGTGCCCGCACCCTCGATGAGCCCGAGCCGTTCCAGATGGCGCAGCCGGTCGCTGAGGACGCTCCGCGAGATGCCGGGCAGCCCCCGGGCCAGCTCGTTGAAGCCGACCGGGCCGAAGAGCAGGTCACGCACGATGAGCAGGGTCCACCGGTCGCCGAGGATCTCGGCCGCCTTGGCCACCGGGCAGTACTGGCCGTAGGTCTTCATGCCCCCGAGTGTCGCCCTACCGGGTGCCGGTCCGGAATCAGAACTTCCCCTATTTCGAGGACGGTCGAACACTTTGGCGAAAGCATCGACCTCTTCATAGGAGCACTGAGGACCATGAAACGCAGAGATCTGCTGGTCGCCACCGCCGCCGCTGCTGTCTTCCCGGCACCGGCCCGCCCGGCACCGGCCCGCCCGGCGCGGGTGCGGGCCGGGAAGCCGAACGCCGCGCTGCACTTCAGCGAGATCGCCGCTGCCGCGATCGCTCCGGACCGGTCACCGGGCAGCGCGGGCGTGCTGGCCGGCATCGTCATCGGGGCGATGCACGACGCGGGCGCGGCGGCCGGCGGGCGATACCGGCCGCTGCTGGCCGGCTTACCCGGCGCTCGAGGCGGTGACGGCGCTCGAGGCGGTGACGTCGCTCGAGGCGGTGACGTCGCTCGAGGCGGTGACGTCGCTCGAGGCGGTGACGTCGATGCGGCGGTGGCGGCCGCGGCGTACGGCGTCCTGACCGGCCGTCTGCCGGCGCAGGCGGCCGTCCTGGCCGACGCCTACGAAAGCTATCTGGCCCTGCTGCCCGGCACCCGCGAGGTTCGCCGCGGCCTCGACACCGGGCGTCGTGTCGGCGAAGAGATTCTGCGGATCCGCGCGGGCGACGGGTTCGACGCCGTCGTGCCGTGGGTGCAGCCGGCGCCCGGGCCGGACGTGTTCGAGCCGGTCGTCACCAACCCGGACGGCACGCCGGCCACCCCGGTCGACGTGAAGCTGCCCCGGGTGCGGCCGCTGGTGATGACGTCGCCGGATCAGTTCCGCCCGGCCGGGCCCAACCGGCTGACCAGCGCCGCCTACACCAGCGACTGGCGGGAGACCCGCGACTACGGACGCATCGACTCCACGCGGCGCAGCCCGGCCCAGACCGGCACCGTGCAGTTCTGGGCCGAGAACACCTACATCCAGTGGAGCCGTGCGCTGCGCGGGCTGGCCGCGGAGCGCGGCCTGAGCACCCTGGCCGCCGCCCGCATGCTCGGCCTCGCCCACGTCGCGGTCGCCGACGCGCTGATCGCCTGCTTCGACGCCAAATACCACTTCGTGTTCTGGCGGCCGGTGCACGCCATCGGCCGCGCCGGCACCGACGGCAACCCGGCCACCACCGCCGACCCGTCCTGGCGGTCGATGCTGGTGGTCAACCATCCCGAATATCCGTCGGCCCACGCCTCGTTCACCGCGGCCGCCACCACCGCGGTGGCCGCATACTTCGGCACCACGCGGGTGCCGCTGACGATGACCAGCACCGTCACCGGCACCACGCGCACCTATCGCTCGACGGCCGGCCCGTCGAACGACGTCGGCGGCGCCCGCATCTGGGCCGGCCTGCACTTCCGCCGGTCCATGGCCGACGGTGCCCGGCTCGGGCGCCGGGCGGCCGCGCTCGTCACCCGGAGGTCGTGAGATGCCGGCCACCGACGTCCTGTATCTGTCGATCAGCAGTAAACGCGACTCGGTCCAGACGTACCTCTCGGCCGCGGTCGCCCGCCGCGACCGCCTGCTTCGCCTCACTCTCGTCAGCGGTGCGCTCGCCGCGGCGATGACCGCGGCGCCCGCCCTCGGCGGGAAGCCCCTGGCCACCTGGCTCACCGTCACCCTCGGCCTGTCCTCGCCGGCCTGGCAGTTGCTCTGCGGCGCCGCCGCGATCTGCTCGCTGACCGCCACCATCGCCACACAGCTCATGAAGTCGCACCATCTCGACGAGAACATCGCCAAGGCGCAGGCAGTCCGTGCCCGGCTCGAGATGCTCGAGGTCGCGACCGGCGTGGGTCAGGTCTCCGAGGCCGAGGCGGCCGAGGAGCTCATGAAATGCATCCAGTCCTTCACACCCTGATCACTTGACGGCGAGCTCGCCCAGCTCGGACCAGTCGTCCTGGTCGACCACCTGGCTGATGATCTTCGGGGTGGCGACCAGGTACTGCGGCAGGTCCAGCTGGGCCTGCTTGAAGTGGGCCGAGCCGACGTGGGCGGCGCCCGCGTCACCGTCGCGGAAGGCCTCGACGAGCACGTAGACGGCCGGGTCGTCGAGGCTGCGCGACCAGTCGAACCACTTGCAGCCCGCCTCGGCCCGGGTCGCCTCGGTGAACGGGCCGCTGATCCGCGGCCAGTCGTCGGCGTGCTCGGGCTTGACCGTGAACCTGGCGGTAATGAAGATCATTTCTGCTCACCTTTCGCGCGATCAGTCACTGGGGTTCCGCTTGCGACCTTGGCGGACGGAGGGTGGTGTCATGGCCGGCAAGGGAACGGGACTTCTGCAGTCCGTCGAGCGGGCGATGCGGGTCCTCGACCACATCGCCGCCGCTGCCGGGCCGGTCGCCGCCCGGGACGTCGCGAAGGCGCTCGGCCTCACCCTCCCGACGACATATCACCTGCTCACGACGTTGGTCACCGGAGGATATCTGGTCCATCTGGGCGACCAGCGGGCGTACGCGCTGGGGCATCGCGTGGACGACCTGGCGCGCGGGCTCCGCCGCCAGATCGCCGCGCCGGCCGAGGTGGAACGGGTCGCCGGGGTGCTGCACCAGCAGGCGCGGGCCGCCGCCTACTACGCGGCGCTGCGCGACACCGAGATGATCGTCGCGCACGTGGCCGAGTGCCCCGAGCATCCCCGCATCCGCCCCCTGGACGTCGGTTTCCATCAGGCTCCACACGCCACCGCCTTCGGCAAGTTGATGCTCGCGACGCTCGGCCGGGACGATCTGGAGATCGTGCTCGGCCACACCGGCACCCCGGCGGTCACCGCGGCCACGGTCACCGACCGGACGCTGCTCGACCGCCAGCTGACCCAGGTGCGCGGGACCGGTCTGGCGATCGAGGTCGACGAGTTCCAGGCCGGTCTGAGCTGCATGGCGGCCCCGGTGACCGACGCGGCCGGGCGCTTCGTCGGCGCGGTCGCGATCTCGATGCCGACCACCCGGCTGCGGGCCGACCGCTGGTCGGTCGAGCGGGCGGTGCGCCTGGGCGCGGTGCGCGCGACCCGGGCGGTCGCCCTCAACACGGCGGTCCGGAAGGGCCGTATCTAGTTTCGAGAAGGCCCTGGCAGAAGCCCGCGTTGCCCTCGATGCTGACCCGCACCGTGCGGGCGAACCGCAGCCAGCCGGGCATCCGCGAGGCGTCGAGCGGATCACCCCGGTCGTCGCAGAACGCCCAGGACGACACGATGCCGAGCCGCTCCCTCCGGCGCACCACACCGTCCGCGGCGCCGGGCGCCGACGACGCCGCCGACGCCAGCGACAGCGTGGGCAACGCGGCCGGCGGCACCCCGCCGGCCACCAGCGCGCGGGCGAGCCGCTCGGAGGCGGCCAGATGCGCCTTCCGCTCGAACGTCGTCCGCAACGCCGCCAGCGAAGGGTCGGCCGTCTCCCCGTCGAAGGTGCACGCGTACGACGTGGCGGCCGCGACCCCCTCGTTGATCTCGGAGGAGACGAAGTGGTCCAGGAGAACCACCTGGACCCACCGCACACCGGGAACGGAAGCCACGGCGTCCCGGGCGTCGGCGACCATGAGCCAGGCGAAGTTCGGGGCACAGAAGTACGTCGGTAGACGGAGCTCGACGCGTACACCCGAAGGGTCTTCGAGTTTGATCCGGAACACGAAACCCAGGTCGGTGATGGGGCGGTCGAGTTCGGGATCCCGCACCGAACTCAGGGCCGCCGTCACCTCGGAGAAGACCGTCATGCCGGGACCTTGACGTCATAGAGGTGGGCCGCGTTGAGGCCCAGGATCTTCTGCTTCGCCGAAGGGGTGAGCACGCCGTATTCCCCCTGCATGTCCTCCGGGATCTGGAAGTCCACGAATTTCTCGATCAGCCATTTGGGCTGCCAGATCGCGTAGTCGCTGCCGAACAGAATGCGGTTCTCGCCGAGCCAGTACAGAAGCTCGCCGATGATCTGGGCGAAATAGCGTGGCCGGCTGTGAATGAACGGCATCGCCACCGCCAGCCCGCCGTAGACGTTGGGTTCCTGCGTGGCGATCCAGCAGAAATCCTCCAGCCGGGGCAGCCCGACGTGCTCGACGATGAACCGCAACTCGGGGAAGGCCGTCGCCGCGTCGTCCACGTCGGCGACGTCGAAGGCGTCCCGGTTCATCGGGTAGACCGTCGGGCCCTTGTGCACGTGGATGTTGCGGATGCCCAGGGAGAGGCACTTCTCGAGATAGCGATAGGCCCACGGGTCGCTCAGTTTCCAGCCCTTCGAATCACCCTTCCACTCGGCGGTGTAGAGCTTGACCCCGCGCAACTGCCACCGCTCGTGCAACCGTTCCAGCTTCTCCAGCCCGGCCTCGCCGTCGCGCGGGTCGAAGCGGCCGTTGACGATGAACCGCCCCGGGTTCCGCTCCGCCATCTCCCCGTTCTGCGCGGTGGTGTTGAAACCGTTCACGTACCAGTCGGTCAGATAGGTCGACTGGAGGATCGCCACGTCGTCGTATCCGACCTCGAACAGGTCGTGAATCATCTTCTCCTCGGAGTAGCGCTCGAAATCCGGGAGCGACCACTGGTATTCCGCCGGGGAGAGATTCGAGTGGTAATCGTAGAAGCACTTGATGAATCCCTCGCCGTAGCGGTTGATCTGGTTGGCCGGCGAACCGTCCCAGAAATGGGTGTGACCGTCGATGACGTAATAGTCCACCCCGTCCTTGCTGTACATCAGGGGACCAGGATTCCGCGTCCCTGCAGGCGGCCGGCCTCGAGGTCGTCCATGGCCTCGTTGACCGCGGCCAGCGGGTAGGTCCGGGTGTGCAGCTTGACGCTGCCCTGGGCGGCCAGCGTCATCAGCTCGGCCAGGTCGTTGTACGAGCCGACCAGGTTGCCGATGATGTTGCGCTCGGTCGAGATCAGATCGATGGTCGGGATGTCGATCGAGCCGCCGTAGCCGATCACGAAGTAGCTGCCGGCCCGCCGGGTGCACGCCAGACCCTCCTTCTCGGCGCCCTGCTCCCCGACGAAGTCGAGCACCACGTGGGCGCTGTCGTGCAGCTCGGACGTGTCCGCGAAGACCTCGTGGGCACCCAGCTGCGTGGCCAGGTTCCGCGCACCCTCCGAGGGGTCGACGACGACCACCCGCGTCGCGGTCATCGCGAGCAGGCATTGCACGCCGATGTGGCCGAGGCCGCCCGCGCCGATCACCACACAGGTCGTGCCCGGATAGAGCAGGGGCACCGCTTTCCGTACGGCGTGGTAGGCGGTGAGGCCTGCATCGGCGAGTGCCGCGACCGCCGCCGGCTCCAGCCCGTCCGCCAGCTTGACCACGGCGCGCGCGTTGGTGACCAGATATTCGGCCATGCCGCCGTCGGTGTCGATGCCGGGGAACTTCGAGTTCTCGCAGTGCACGTCGTCCCCGGCCCGGCACGGCCGGCACAGGCCGCAGGTGACCAGCGGGTGCAGGATCACCGTGTCGCCCGGGGCCACGTTGCTGACCGCGCTGCCCACCTCGCGGACCCAGCCCGCGTTCTCGTGCCCGATCACGTACGGCAGTTGCACGCCGGACTTCTCGGCCCACTGACCCTCGACGATGTGCAGGTCGGTGCGGCACAGCCCGGCCGCGCCGACCTCGACCAGGACGTCGAGCGGCCCGGTCACCCGCGGATCGGGTACCTCGTCGACGGACGGGCGTTTTCCGTAGGAGTGCACGCGTACGGCCTTCATGGGCTGGCTCCCTCGCCGTTGGGGAAATCTTTCCCCGACTTTGCGGTGGCCGCCCGGCGGGAGGACAGCGCGCGTTCAGATGCTGACAACGACTCAGCGAAGCTGGGCGCGGGCCGTCTCGACCAGTTCCGCGAGCTCCCCGAGGAGCCGGCCGATGTCCGGGTCGTCGCGGCCGTACCGGCGGATCAGCCGGTCCACATCGCCCGCGATCGGCACGAACGACGTACGGATGTTGGAGTAGTCGAGCCAGTTGCGGGGCCGCACCCGGCGATAGTGTTCGCCGAAGCTCTCCACCTGGGCGTAGCACCGCCAGAACGCCGCCAGTTTGACGGCCCGGCCGCGTTCGGCCCGGATCTCGCCGAGCAACGCGGTCGCCTCCGCGGCGAGCAGCCGGTCCTCGTCGCGGGCCCGCCCGGCCAGCTGCTCCGCGGTGGCGAGAAAGCCGACCGAGTCGGACCAGCTCGCGGCCAGTGCCCGCGCCGACCGCGGACGGTGCTCGGCCCGGCAGGCCTCCCGCAGCGCGCGGGCGCGAGCCAGGGCGGCCCGGGTGAAGCGACGGTCGAGCCGCAGCGCGTTGTGCCAGAACTCGGCCGCCGCGGAGAAGTCGCCCGCCTCGACGGCCCGGCGCGCGTGCTCGGCCTCGTCGGCGCAGAGCCAGGCGAGCACCGACTGCAACGCCGAGTAGGAAAGGGTGGACCGGCGGGACGCCCACTCGCGGGCGTAGGTGCGCCGGGGATCGTCGCCGCACGGCGCCAGCAGAGCGGCCGCCTCGGCCGGATGCCCGCGGCGCAAAGCCCGCCGGGCCCGCTCGAGGAGAAGCGGAAGCTCGTGGTCGGCCACTTCGTCTTCGTTCACGGCCGCGACTCCCCGGTGCGGAAGCAGACCCCCCGCGACGCAGCGGGAGGTCTACTTTACACGCTGGGTTACCGCACGGGCACGGCTTCCGGCGGTGCGGCCACCTCGGCCGGCGGCTCCTCGTCGCGTACCCGGGCCAGCCTGCTCGGCCACCACATCGCCCGGCCGATGTCCAGGGTGAGGGCGGTGACCAGCACCGACCGCACGACCAGCGTGTCGAGCAGCACGCCGAACGCGACCGCGAACCCGATCTCGGCGAACGCGACCAGCGGCAGGCTGCCGAGCGCCGAGAACGTGCCCGCCAGCACGATGCCGGCCGACGTGATCACGCCGCCGGTCGCGGCCAGGCCGGTGAGCGCGCCCCGCCGGGTGCCGTGCTTCTGCGACTCCTCGCGCACCCGGGTCATCAGGAAGATGTTGTAGTCGATGCCGAGCGCGACCAGGAACACGAAGACGTAGAGCGGGAACGACGTGTCCTCGCCGCCGAAGTGGAACAGGTGGCGGAAGACCAGCGCGCTGACCCCGAGGGCGGCCGCGAACGAGAGCACCACCGTGCCCATGAGCAGCAGCGGCGCCACGACCGAGCGCAGCAGCAGCCCGAGGATGACCAGCACGACCAGCAGCACCAGCGGGATGACCAACCGGTTGTCGTGCCGGTTGGCCTCGTTGATGTCGATGGTCATCGCGGTGATGCCGCCGACCTTGGCGTCGGCGCCGGGGATCGCGTGCACCGCCGTGCGCACCTGTTTGACCACGGTCTGCGCGGCTTTGCTGTCGGGCGCCGCCTGGAGGGTGCCGTCGAGCTCGACCAGGCCGTTCTTGACCACCGGGTCGGCGACCGCGGTGATGCCGGGCGTGCCGGCCAGCGCCTGGCGCACCTGGTCGGCGCTGCCCGCGTCGGCGATCACGGCGACCGGCTGCCCCTGACCGGCCGGGAAGTGCCGGGCCATCGCCTCGAGGCCGACCTCGGCCGGCTGCTTGGTGGTGAAGGTGTCGCCCGAGGACAGTCCGTTGGCGCTGAGCTGGAGCAGACCGAGCGCCATCGCGCCGAGCACGACCGCGGTGGTGATCCAGACCGTGCGCGGGCGGCGGGCCGTCCGGCCGCCGAGCCGGGCCCAGAGGCCGGTCGCGGTCGGCTCGGGGGTGCCGAACTTCGGGCGTACCGGCCAGAACAGCCAGCGGCCGCAGATCACCAGCAGGGCCGGCAGCAGCGTCACCATGGCGAGCAGTCCGACCACGATGCCGAGCGCGGCGACCGGCCCGAGGCCACTGGTCGAGTTGACCTCGGCCAGGGTCAGGATCGACATGCCGACGGCCACGGTGGCCGCCGAGGCGATGATCGCCGGTCCGGCCCGGTGCAGCGCGAACTGCATCGCCTCGTGCCGGTCGGCGTGCCGTCTCAGCTCCTCGCGGTAGCGGGCGACCAGCAACAGGGCATAGTCGGTGCCGGCGCCGAAGACAAGCACGGTCAGGATGCCCGCGCTCTGCGCGTTGACGACCAGGCCGGCGTGTTTGGCGAGCAGGTAGATGACGCCCTGGGCGCTGGCCAGGGCGACGCCGGCCGACAGGATCGGCAGCAGCCAGAGGATCGGGCTGCGATAGGTGATCAGCAGGATCACGGCCACCACGATCAGCGTCGTGTAGAGCAGGGTGCCGTCGATACCGTTGAACGCACCCGCCGAGTCGGCGGCGCTGCCGGCCGGTCCGGTCAGATAGACCTTGAGTCCGTCGGCACCGGTGCCGGTGATCTTCTTGATCGCGTCGGTGCTGTCGACGATCTTGTCCCAGCCGGCGCTGTCCACCTTGATCGGCACGACCGTCTCGAGCGCGGCCTTGTCCTTGCTCGGGACCGGACCGCTGACCTGGCCGGCGAGACCGGGCACGGCGGCGAACGCCTGCGCGTCGGCGGTCGCCCGGGCCTGGTCGGCCGCGGTGATGCCACCGTCGCGCTCGTAGACGATCAGGGCCGGCGCGATGTCGTCCGGCTGGAACTGTTTCTGCAGGTCGGAAACCTTGGTCGCCTCGGCGTTGCCGGGCAGCCAGGCCGAGTTGTCGTTCTTCTCGACGCCGCTGAGCTTGCCGGCCATCGGCGCCGCCACCGCGAGCACGACGATCCACAGTGCCAGCACTACCCATTTGGACCAGCGGCCGCTGACCAGCCGCGCTATCCCACCCGTACCCATAGCCGTCTCCCCCCGGGACAGTCAGTTCGCGCGGAGCGTATGCCGGGGCGCCGGAGCGGCCCAACCCTGAATACGCCGAGCTCAGGGTTATCTCAGGGTTGCCGTCACGCCGTTGTGTCGGGGATGCGAACAATGCGAACCCGGGGTTCGGACAGCGACACGAAGATCGACACGGCATAATTTGTGAGGTGACCAACTGGGAGTACGCACGGCTGGACTACCGCGCCGCGGGCACGCTCGGCACCGACCGGTTCATGGACTGGACCGCCACCTTCCATCACCCGGGCGGCATCCTGCGGTGGGGCACCGACGAGCGCTTCGACGACCTGCAGCACCTCAACCGGGCCGGGGCGGCCGGCTGGCAGGCGTACGACCGGGCCGTCGTCCACGTCAAGGACGAACCGCACCGGCTGAGCAGCGTCGTCTACTCGATGCGCCGCCCCGTGCCCTAAATTGCTCGGCGTGGCAAAAGAACAGGGCCGGAAGCTGATCGCCTCCAACAAGAAGGCGCGGCACGACTACGCCATCCTCAAGACGTGGGAGGCGGGTCTCGTGCTGGCCGGCACCGAGGTGAAGTCGCTCCGCGAGGGCCGCGCCTCGCTGGTCGACGCGTTCGCCCAGGAACACGAGGGCGAGATCATGCTCTACGGCCTGCACATCGCGGAGTACGGCTACGGCAGCTGGACCAACCACGCGCCGCGGCGCACCCGCAAACTGCTGCTGCACAAGGGGGAGATCGCCAAGATCCTGCATCAGCTCGACGACGGCAAGGGCCTGACCCTGGTCCCGCTGTCGATGTACTTCAGCAACGGCTGGGCCAAGGTCGAGCTGGGTCTGGCGCGCGGCCTCCGGACGTACGACAAGCGCCAGGTGATGGCCGAGCGGGACGCGCAGAAGGAGATCGCCCGGGAGCTCGGACGGCGGCTCAAGGGCCGTCGATAGGATCAGGGCGTGGAATTCGGTCTCGACACGTTCGGCGACGTCACCGCCGGCCCCGACGGCAAGAAGCTTCCGTACGCCCAGGTCATCCGTAACGTGGTCGAGCAGGCCGTGCTGGCCGACCGGCTCGGGGTCGACGCGTTCGGTCTCGGCGAGCACCATCGCGACGACTTCGCGGTCTCGGCCCCCGAGATCGTGCTCGCCGCGATCGCCGCCCGCACCGAGCGCATCCGGCTGGGCACCGCGGTCACCGTGCTCAGCTCGGACGACCCGGTCCGTGTCTTCGAGCGGTTCGCGACCCTCGACGCGGTCTCCGACGGGCGGGCCGAGATCGTCCTCGGCCGGGGCTCGTTCACCGAGTCGTTCCCGCTGTTCGGCTTCGACCTCGCCGACTACGACAAGCTGTTCAGCGAGAAGGCCGACCTCATGTCGCACCTGCTCACCGAGGGCCCGGTGACCTGGTCGGGCACGGTCCGGCCACCGCTGACCGACCAGCAGGTCTACCCGAAGACCGAGTCGGGCCGCATCCGCACCTGGATCGGCGTCGGCGGCAGCCCCGAGTCGGTGGTCCGGGCCGCGCAGTTGGGCTTCCCGCTCACCCTGGCGATCATCGGTGGCGAGCCG
Organism: Actinoplanes sp. NPDC051343; assembly: GCF_044455125.1. Taxonomy (NCBI): domain Bacteria; kingdom Bacillati; phylum Actinomycetota; class Actinomycetes; order Micromonosporales; family Micromonosporaceae; genus Actinoplanes; species Actinoplanes sp. NPDC051343. Next base: position 153,895 of record NZ_JBITEL010000016.1, on the reverse strand, counting down.
GCCCGGTTCGCGCCCTACGTCGACCTCTACCGGCGCGCGCTCAAGGAGTTCGGGCAGCCGCAAGATCTGCCGGTCGCGGTGCACTGCCCGGGTTTCGTCGCCGAGACCGACGAGGAGGCGATCGACGTGCTCTGGCCGCACGCCCGCAACATGCTCAACCGCATCGGCCGGGAGCGGGGCTGGCCGCCGCTCGCCCACGACCGCTTCGTCGAGGACATCAAGGTCGGCGCCTGGCACGCGGGCTCGCCCGAGACGGTGGCCCAGAAGATCGCCTCGACCGTGCAGGCGCTCGGCATCCAGCGCTTCGACTTGAAATACTCGGCGGGCACGCTGCCCCACGAACGCATGATGACCACCGTCGAGCTGTACGGCTCGCAGGTCCTCCCCCGGGTCAAGGAGTTGCTGGCCTGAGGTCTCCCACGAAAAAGCGAGGGCCGGCTTCGCCGGCCCTCGCTGTGACGTCGTGCCCGGCTACTTGATCAGGTCGTGGTCGCGGCAGACGCTCTGGAAGGCCGCGGTGCAGACCTCCTTGGCCGTGGCGAAGCCGTCCTTGATCACGTCATCGACGTTGGCGATCGTGATCGACTGCGGCTGCTCGAGCACGGTCGGCACGTAGGCCCCGGACTCCGGGTCCTTCAGCTTGTCGGTCGTGGTCGGCTTCTGGCCCTTGAAGAGGCTCACCGCCAGGTTGGCGGCCGCCTCGGCCTCCGGCTTGATCGGCTTGTAGACCGTCATGCACTGGTCGCCGGTGAGGATGGCCTGCAGGCCGGCCACCGAGGCGTCCTGCCCGGTGACCGGGATCCGGCCGTTGAGGTTCTTCTTCTTCAGCACGCCGATCACCGCGCCGGCCATTCCGTCGTTGGCGGAGAGCACGCCGCCGATGTCGGGTCGCTGGTTCAGCATCTGGGCGAAGATCGTGGTCGCGATCTCCGGCTTCCAGTCGGTGACCGACTGGTCCGGACCCTTCACCATGGTGCCGTCGTCGTAGTTCTGGTTGAGGACCGAGTCGTAGCCGGCCTTGAACAGCGTGGCGTTGTTGTCGGTCGGCGAGCCGTTGATCTCGGCGATCACGGCGTTGTTCTTTTTCTTCTGGTCGAGGCATTGGCGCAGCCCGTAGGCCTGCAGCACGCCGACCCGGTTGCCGTCGAAGGTGACGTAGTAGTCGGCGCCGCCGTTGAGCGTGAGCCGGTCGTAGTCGATCGTCGGAATCTTCTTCGCCTTGGCCAGGTCGAGGGCCGCCTTGCCGCTGACCGAGTCGATGCTCGCGATGATCAGCACCTTGATGCCGCTGTCGACCATGTTCTGGGCGATCTTGACGAAGTCCGCCGCGTTGCCCTGCGCGTTCTCGACCTCGACCGGGACGTTGGCGTCCTTGAACGCCGCCTGGAGGTACTTCGGGTCGGCGGTGCCCCAGCGCTGGGCACTCACGGTGTCGGGGAGGATCACGCCGACCCGGGCCTTGCCGTCGCCCTTACCGACCGTCGTGTTGCTGGTGGTGGCGGCTGACGAGGTCTGGTCATCGGAACTGTCACACGCAGTCATGGTTGCCGTCGCCAGCAGACCGACCGCCGCGAAGGTCAACAGTCTCTTGCGCATTGGGAAGCAGTCCTTCCGGGTGTATCGCTACCTGTGGGGGGCGCCGACAGGCCGCACTAGTATCGACCAAAGCGCGAGGCACCCGACAAGGGGTACGGCACGAGGAAGAAAAATAGTTCATTTCCCGTCCGTAAGCATCCTCCGACTACGCAACGCGCAGGGGCCGGACGGCCCCCTACACCGCAACTGCGCACCCTTTCAGGGGACGCGCCGCCGGATCCACCAGCCACAAAAGGCCGCCAGCGCCCGAGATATCGCGACTAGCTCGTCTAATTCACGCCATCGGGCTGCCGAGTACGCCTTGTCCGGAAATGTACGACAGCCTCGGTCTCAGATGCTGCGAATCGGGCCACCACGGACACGCCGAGCGATCGGCCGGGCGGACCCGGTCCGTCGGCCCGGTGAAGACTCGCTGGGGGCGGACCCTCGGCACAGAAAAGAGGCCCGGCCGCCGGGCCGGGCCTCTCGGAAGCGGGTCTTACCAGTTCACGGCGATGTATTTCGACTCGAGGTATTCCAGCAGGCCCTCGTGGCCGCCCTCCCGGCCGATGCCGCTCTGCTTCACCCCGCCGAACGGCGCGGCCGGGTCGCTGACCAGGCCACGGTTGAGGCCAACCATGCCTGCCTCCAGCGCCTCGCTCACCCGCAGGCCGCGGGCCAGGTCGCCGGTGTAGAGGTACGCCACCAGGCCGAACTCGGTGTCGTTGGCCATTCTGATCGCCTCCGCCTCGTCGGTGAAGGTGACGATCGGGGCGACCGGGCCGAAGATCTCCTCCCGGAGGATGGCCGAGCCCGGTGCGACGCCGGTGAGCACGGTCGGCGGGTAGTAGAAGCCCTTGCCCTCGGGGCGCGAGCCGCCGATCGACGCCGCGGCGCCCTCGTCGAGCGCGCCCCGCACCAGGCCGTCGACCTTCGCGACCGTGTCCTCGTTGACCAGCGGACCGACCTGGGTCCTCTCGTCGGTGCCGGGCCCGACCACGAGCGCGGCCATCTTGTCCGCGAGGCGACGGGAGAACTCGGAGGCCACCGACTCCTCGACATAGAACCGGTTGGCCGCGGTGCACGCCTCGCCACCGTTACGCATCTTGGCGATCATGGCGCCGTCCACGGCGGCGTCGATGTCGGCGTCGGCGAAGACCACGAACGGCGCGTTGCCGCCCAGCTCCATCGACGTGTTGACGACGTTCTCCGCGGCCTGGGCGAGCAGGATGCGGCCCACCTCGGTCGAGCCGGTGAACGAGATCTTGCGGACCCGCGGGTCCTTGAGCATGGCCGAGACCACCTTGCCCGAGCTGCGCGAGGGCAGCACGTTGACGACGCCCTCGGGCACGCCGGCCTCGGCCAGGATGCCGGCCATGGCGAGCGCGGTCAGCGGAGTGTCGCTGGCCGGCTTGAGCACGACAGTGCACCCGGCGGCCAGGGCCGGGCCGATCTTGCGGGTGGCCATCGCGGCCGGGAAGTTCCAGGGCGTGACGAGCACGCAGACGCCGACCGGCTGGTTGACGACCAGGATGCGGTTGGCACCCGACGGCGCGTTCTTGACCAGGCCGTCGACGCGGACCGCCTCCTCGGCGAACCAGCGGAAGAACTCGGCCGCGTACGTCACCTCGCCCTTGGCGTCGACCAGGGCCTTGCCGTTCTCCAGGCTGACCAGCTTGGCCAGCTCGTCGGCGCGCTCGGTCATCAGCTCCCAGGCCTTGCGGAGCACCTCACCGCGTACGCGCGGAGCGGTCGCCGCCCAAGCGGGACCCGCGGCCGCCGCCGCATCCACCGCCGAGATCGCGTCCGATTCGCCGCCGTCGGCCACCGTCCCGATGACGTCGCCGGTGGCCGGGTCCAGCACGTCGAAACGCTTACCGGAAGAGGCGGAGACCCATTTGCCGCCGATGAACAACTCTGTTTCCACAACCGTTCTCCCTACCCCAAGAGCGCCCAGGCATCACTAGTCTGGTCCCGATGTCTGCGAATCCGCCACGCTTCGGTGTCGTCGGGGCCGGGATCGTCGGTCTGGCGATCGCCCGCCGCCTGACCGAACTCGGCTATCCGGTCACGGTCCTCGACAAAGACGACCATGTCGCCGCACACCAGACCGGCCACAACAGCGGCGTGGTGCACGCCGGCCTCTACTACCAGCCCGGCTCGCTCAAGGCGAAGCTGTGCCGGCGCGGCATGACGCTGCTCGAGGAATATTGCGCCAAGCGCGGCCTGCCCTACGACGCGGTCGGCAAGCTGGTCGTGGCGCGCGACGAGAGCGAAGTGCCGGGTCTCGACGAGATCGAGCGGCGCTCCCGGCTCAACGAGGTGCCCGCCCTGCGCCGCGTCTCGGCGGCCGAGATCAGCGAGATCGAGCCGCACGCGCGCGGAGTCGCCGGGCTGCACTCGCCGCGGACCGCGATCGTCGACTTCGTGGCGGTCGCCGAGGCCTACGCCGACGACGTGCGGCAGGCCGGCGGCGAGATCGTCTTCGGCGCCGAGGTGACCGGCCTGCAGGGTGCCCGGGTGCAGACGACGGCGGGTGAGTTCGGCTTCGACCGGGTGGTCATCTGCGCCGGGCTGCAGTCCGATCGGGTCAGCAGGCTGGCCGGCGACACCCCGGGCCCGGCGATCGTGCCGTTCCGCGGCGAATATTACAAGATCAAGCCCGGGCGTTCCGGCCTCGTGCGCGGCCTGATCTACCCGGTGCCCGACCCCCGTTACCCGTTCCTCGGCGTGCACCTCACGCGCCGGGTCGACGGCTCGGTCGAGGTCGGCCCCAACGCCGTGCTCGCGCTCGCCCGCGAGGGCTACACCTGGGGAAACGTCGCCGCCGGCGACCTTTGGCAAACCATGATGTGGTCCGGCTTCCGGCGCATGGCACGCCGCCATTGGCGTACGGGGATAAAGGAGCTCTACGGGAGCGCGTCCAAGCGGGCGTTCGTCGCGGCCGCCCAGTCCTACGTCCCGGACCTGCGGGTCGACGACGTGGAACGCGGCGGGGCCGGCGTGCGGGCGCAGGCGGTCGACGCCGACGGCTCCCTGGTCGACGACTTCCGCATCCACCACCGCGGCCCGGTGACCGCGGTGCGCAACGCCCCCTCCCCCGCCGCCACCTCGTCGCTGGCGATCGCCGAGCACGTGGTCGGCGAGCTGATCGAACGCTAGGACCCGCGCCGTGACGGGAATTTACCGGCGGCGCTGCCCTGGAACGACGGCGAGGGCGAGGGCGGCGGTCGCGCAGACGGCCGCGGTGGTGAGGAAGACGCCGCGGTAGTTGCCGGTGGCGGTGTGCAGCCACGCGGCGGCCAGGGGTGCGGCGGCTTTGGCGACGGTCATCGGAACGACGAGGGTTGCGGCGATGATGGCGTATCGGCGGGTGTCGTAGCGCTCGGCGAGCAGGATCGGTTTGGCGATGGTCGCGACGCCGAAGCCGAGGCCGAAGCCCATGACGGTGATGATGGCGGCGGCGGTGTTCCGGCCGGTGAGGGCGAGTCCGCCGGCCGCGACGGCCTGGACGGCGAAGATCGCGGCGACGATCGGGATGGTCGGGAAACGGTGTTGCAGGCCGCTGGTGACCAGCCGGCCGGTGACCGACAGGATGCCGAACAGGCCGGCGACGGTGGCGGCGAAGGTGGCCGGGTGCCCCCAGCTGGTGAGGGCGGCGACCAGGTGCACGGTCGCGACCGCCACGGCGGCGGTGTTGGCCGTGAAAGCCAGCGCCAGCAGCCAGAATCCGCGGTCGGCGAAGACCGGCCGCAGTGATGCCGGCGGGTCGTGGCGGCCGGGCCACGTTTCGGTCGCCGGATGCGGGCCGGGGCGCAGCACGAGGGCGTGCAGCGGGGCCGTGAGCGTTGCCTGGATGCCGGCCAGGATGAGCAGCGTCGTACGCCAGCCGTGGTGGTCGGTGAGCCAGCCGGTCAACGGCAGGAAGATGGTGCTGGCGAAGCCGGCCACCACGGTGACGGCGAGCAGGGCACCGCCCCGGTGGCGGGCGGTGTGCCGGGCGATGATGACGGCGAACGCGGCTTCGTAGAGGCTGGCGGCCGACGCGGCGCCGATGCCGATCTGGACCGCGTAGAGCTGGGCGACGGTGTGGACCTGGGACCAGGCGACCAGCAGCAGCGCGCCGAGCAGAGACCCGAGCGTCATCAGGGTGCGGGCGCCGTGGCGGTCGAGCCACCGTCCGACGGGCACGGCCAGCGCGGCGGACGCGAGGACGGCGGCGGTGTAGGCGCCGGTGATGGCGGTCGTGCTGGTGTGCAGGTCGGCGGCGGTCGGGACGAGGAAGACGGCGAAGGCGTAGTAGAGGGTGCCGTAGCCGACGGTCTGGGTGATCGCGAGGGCGGCCACGATCGTCCGGTTGCCATGCGGCGGCACTGGACGAGCCTAGGCCGGCAGTGCTTGCATCCGGTCCTGAGGTACAGGTTTACCGTCGTGGCATGACCGGTGATGACCAGGCCTGGGTGCCGGAAGCGTGCACCCTGCCGACCGTCGAGCGGCCACTGCGGCAGGCGGAATTCGATCAGCTGTTCGCGACCGCGCTACGCGGGCAGCAGCGGCTCTCGCCGACCGAGCTGCGGTGGAGGCTCGACCAGGCCGCCGAGGCCACGGCCCGGGATCTGACCGCCCGGGAGACTTCGTGCTGTTCCTTCTTCTCGTTCACCTTCGCCCCGGACGGTGACGCCGTCCGCGTCGACGTGCGGGTACCGGCAGCCCGCGTCGACGTCCTGAACGCGCTCGCCGATCGGGCCGCCGCCGGGATGGCGGCGTGAGCGGGCTGCGCAGCGGCGAGGTCGCCACCGCCGCCGGAGTGAACCCGCAGACGCTGCGCTACTACGAGCGGCGGGGCCTGCTCGCGGAGCCGCAGCGCAGCCCGGGCGGGCACCGCCTGTACCCGGCCGAGGCAGTAACAGTGCTGAGGGTGATCAAAGCGGCGCAGCGGCTCGGGTTCACCCTGGAGGAGGTCGCCGACCTGCTCGAGGCCGGCCGGCGCCGGCACCGGCGGGCCGACGCCGGGCTGCAGGCCCGCGCGCGGGCCAAACTGGCCGAGGTCGAGGCGAAGATCGCCGATCTGCAGATCATCGCCGGCAACCTGCGGGCCGCCACCGACGCCGGCTGCGACGACCTGATCAGCTGCGCCGGGCAGCCATGTTGCCCGATCCCGTTCGCCACCATCGCCACCATCGCCGCCGGAGCTGCCGATACCGACTCTCGCTGACCGCGCTGGTCGCCGCGATCCCGGTCACGGGATCAGGAGGTGCTTGCCGCGGGCCTGCCCCGAGCGGCTGACGGCCAGCGGCTCGCGCCAGTTCTCGAGGGGATAGGTCGCGGCGATCGGGATGGTGAAGCCGCCCTGCGCCGCCAGTTCGGCGTACTCGCCGAGGACGTCGTAGCGCAGGTTCATGTCGGTGCTGCGTACTCCGAGGTTCTTCAGTGCGGCGAAGTCGGTCATGGTGACGATGTGGGCGGGGTCGGTGACGGTGGTCAGCAGTTCCGGCATGGTTCCGGCGGGCGCGCTGTCGAAGACGAGGTCGACCGGGCCGCCGGCCAGCGTCGTCACCCGCCCGCCGAGGCCTTCGCCGTACGCGACGACCTCGGCTCCCGCGTCGCGCAACAAGCCGGCGTACGTCCGGCCGGCGCTGGCGATGACGCGGGCGCCGAGCCGCCGGGCGATCTGGGCGGCGGCGATGCCGATCGTGGTCCCGGCACCGCTGACCAGCACCGTCCGGCCGGACACGTCGCCGAGGGCGGCGATGCCCCGGTAGGCGGTCTCGACGGCCATCGGCAGGGCCGCCGCCTCGATCGCGCCCAGTCCGGCCGGGCGCGGGAACCAGACGTTGAGCAGGGCCTTGTCGGCCGCGCCGGCGGACGGCCCGGTGTACACCGCCGGCCCGAAGACGGGGTCGCCGATCTTGACGCCGGTCACGCCGGGGCCGAGCGAGTCGACGGTGCCGGCCACCTCCAGCCCGATGCCGCGGGGGAGGTCCCCGGTGTGGATTCCGCTGCAGATGGCCCAGTCCGCGGGGGTCAGCCCGCAGGCTTCGACGGCGATCCGGATCTGGCCGGGTCCGGGCTGCGGCGGTGTCGTCTCCTCCAGCCGCAGCACGTCGGCCGGGTCTCCGTACGAGTGGAAGCGAAGTGCGCGCATGGTTGTCCCCTTCGAAGCGACAACAGAATCTGTCGTCACGCAAGCTACACCCTCACGACAGAATCTGTCGTCACTATGATCGGGGCATGGCACGGTGGGAGGGCAACACGCGGCGGCGGCTGGAGCGGGCGGCGCTGGACCTGTTCCGGGAGCAGGGCTACGACGGCACGACGGTCGCGGAGATCGCGCAGCGGGCGAACCTGACCGAACGGTCCTTCTATCGCTGGTTCACCGACAAGCGGGAGGTGCTCTTCGGCGACGACGACCTCGAGGCCTGCTACCTCCCCGCGATCGAAGCCGCGCCGGACGGGCTGGGCGCGCTGCCGACGCTGCTGGCGGCCTTCGCGTCGACGCCGCAGGTGCTGCGCCCCCGCGAGTTCCTGATCGAACGGGCCGCGGTGATCGCGGCCAGCCCGCCCCTGCAGGAGCGCGAATTGATCAAGATGGTGACGCTGTCCGAGAAACTCGTCGCCGCCCTGGTCCGCCGCGGCTACGACGACCAGACGGCGAGTCTGGCCACCGACGTCGGCTCGGCCATCCTCCGGCTGGCCACCCGACGCTGGATCCTCGGCGACGACTCCGACTTCGCCGACCTGCTGGCCGCCGCCCGGCAGGACCTCCTGGACGTCGCCCGGCCGTAGGTCAACCGGCAATCGACCGGTGCGGATCGGGAACGAGTGGGTAGTCAGGCGCTATGACGGACCTCAGGCAGGAGCGGACCTTCTTCGGGCAACCGCGCGTGCTGGCCAACCTCTTCGGGGTCGAGCTGTGGGAGCGGTTCTCCTTCTACGGCATGCAGGGCATCCTGCTCATCTACCTGTACTACGAGGCGTCGCGCGGTGGCCTCGGCATCAACCAGGACACGGCGACCAGCATCGTGGGGGCGTACGGCGGGTCGGTCTACCTGGCCACGGTGGTCGGCGCGTGGCTGGCCGACCGGCTGTTCGGGCCGGAACGGGTGCTGTTCTTCAGCGCGATCCTGGTCATGTGCGGGCACCTGTGCCTGGCGTTGATACCCGGCCTGGCCGGTGTCGCGGCCGGGCTGATCCTGATCGCGCTGGGCAGCGGCGGGGTGAAGGCGACCGCGACGGCGATCGTGGGCACGCTCTACGAGCCGGACGACGAGCGGCGCGACGCCGGCTTCTCGCTCTTCTATCTCGGCATCAACCTGGGTGCGCTGGTCGGGCCGTTGCTGACCGGGCTGCTGCAGAAGGAGGAGGGGTTCCACTGGGGGTTCGGCCTGGCCGCGGTCGGGATGGCGATCGGCCTGCTCCAGTACTCCATCGGACGCCGCGGACTGACCGGCAAGGCCCGCGAGGTCGCCAATCCGCTGCCCCGGGCCCGGCGCCCCTGGATCATCGTGGTCGCGGCCGCGGTCGTGGTGGTCGTCGCCGCACTGGCGTTCGCCGGACTGATTCCGGCCGCTCATCTGTCAACCGTCGTGGTCGTCCTCAGCATCGTCGCGGCGATCGCCTATTTCGGACTTATCATTACGTCCTCGAAGGTCGACGCGACGGAGCGGCGGCGCGTCTATGCGTTCATCCCGATGTTCATCGCGAGCGCGGCCTTCTGGTCGCTCTATCAGCAGCAATTCACCGTTGTCACGGTCTACTCCGACAAGCGGCTCGACCGCGATCTCTTCGGCTGGACCATGCCGGTCTCCTGGGTCCAGTCGATCAACCCGGTCTTCATCATCGTGCTGTCCGGCGTCTTCGCCGCGATCTGGTCCTGGCTCGGCCGCCGGCAGCCCTCGACGCCTGTCAAGTTCGCCGCCGGCACGATCGTGATGGGCGTGGCGTTCCTGCTGTTCCTGCCGTTCTCGGGCACCGGACCGGGCGGCGTGCCGCTGCTCGGGCTGACCGGCATCATCCTGGTCTTCACGATCGCCGAGTTGCTGCTCTCGCCGGTCGGCCTGTCGCTGTCGACCAAGCTCGCGCCGAAAGCCTTCCAGACCCAGATGGTCGCCCTGTTCTTCCTGTCGGTCGCGCTCGGCACCGCGATGTCGGGCACCCTGGCGACCTACTACAGCGAGGACCACGAGGTCGCGTACTTCGGGATCCTCGGGGCGATCGCCGTCGTGCTCGGCCTGATCCTCCTCGCCATCAGCCGCCCCCTGAGCCGGCTGATGGGAGGAGTCAGGTGACGGACCGGGCCGTCTATCCGCCCGACCAGATCCAGTTGCGCCGGGGATAGCACGGCTGAAGGCCGGCCCGCCGCAAGTTGTTGAGCGACCGGTTGTTCTCGCCCGGCTCCGGCTTGCCGGTCTCGGCGACGACGATGCGGCAGCCGGCCGCCCGCGCCGCCTCGATGCGGGCGTGGATCAGGGCGGTCTGCGCGCCGCGGCCCCGGAACTCCGGCGCCGTCGCGGCGGCATTCAGCGACGCGACGTCGCCGGCGATGAAGAGGTTGCCGCCCGCGACGATGCTGTCGCCGGCCCGGACGGCGTACGGCTGGAAGCGCGGGTCTCCCGCGGTGGCCGCCAACATCTCCGGAAGTCCGGCCGCGGTCATGCCGAAGGCGGTCGTCACGAGCCCGGCCCACTCGTCGGCGTCCTTCACCGTGACCCGGCCGACCCGCAGCGGACCCTCGGCGGCCGGCGGGATGTCGCGGATCGAGGCGGCCAGCTTGACCCACTCCGACCCGGCCCGGATGCCGCGCGACGCACAGATCCCGGCCCAGTCGGCGGGTATCCGGTCGGGCGCGATCTGCAGGACGGCGTGCGGGTTGCCCTCCTTGCGATAGAAGTCGAGCACCTCGTCGATCAGGTCGGCGGTGATCGGCGCGGTGAAGCCCAGCGCCTTGCTCCAGTAGCGGGTCGGGTCGTTGCGCATCGACACGGCGACCCCGCCGCCGATCCGGGCCAGTCCGACGCCCAGGGTGTCCACCGGCGCGCACCGGCCGTACTCGTACATGAAGTCGGCCTCGATGGCCTCGGTCACGGATGGCGTCTGCATAACCTGTTAGTCGTTTCCCAGGGGCCAAAGTTCAGGTGTAACACATCACGGCCCTCGCGCGCTGTTCCGGTATGACGACACTGCATCCGCGTGGAGAGGTCGACATGGCGACGATGGCGGCCTTCGAGCGGACCCTCGAGAGCGGCCTCGGCACCGACCGCGACCTGGTCGTCGACCTCAGCGAACTGACCTTCATCGATGCCGCGGGCCTGCGGGCCCTGGCCGCGGCGGCCTGCCGGGTCCGCCAGGACGGCCGGCGGCTGACCCTGGCCCGGCCCAACCGCAACCTGGGCCGGCTCCTGCGCCTGGTCGGCCTGGGCGATCTCATCGTCTAGGGCTGCGGCCCGGGGCGGCCGAGCCATACCGTATCGGCCATGACAGTGGGATTTCTGGGGCTGGGAGTCATGGGCCGGCCGATGGCGGCCAACCTGGTCAACGCCGGTGCCGAACTGGTGACGTGGACACGGTCGGGGGCGCCTCTCGACGGGGCGGACCAAGCCGGGAGCGTGAGCGAGGTCTTCGAGAAGGCCGAGACCGTGTTGATGATGCTGGCCAACGGGGACGTCATCGACGAGGTGCTCGGGCGCGGCGCCGGCGAGTTCGAGCGGCTGGTCCGCGACCACACGGTGGTGCACATGGGCACGACTTCGCCCGACTACTCGGCCGGGCTGGCCGAAGCGGTCCACCAGGCCGGCGGGCGCTACCTCGAGGCTCCGGTCTCCGGGTCGCGGGTGCCGGCCGAGAACGCCCAGCTCGTCGCGATGGTGGCCGGCGAGAAGAGCGACCGCGAACGGATCCGGGAACTCATCACGCCGATGTGCCGGCAGGCGGTGGACTGCGGGCCGGTGCCGAACGGGCTGCTGATGAAGCTGGCCGTCAACACGTTCCTGATCAGCATGGTGGCCGGGCTGGCCGAGTCGTTCCACTTCGCCGAGGGGCACGGGCTCGATCCGGCACTGCTGCGGGACGTCCTCGACGCCGGCCCGATGGCCAGCTTCGTGTCGCGGGGCAAGGCGGACATGCTCGTCGACCGCGACTTCCCGGTGCAGGCGGCAATCGCCGACGTGCACTACAACAACCGGCTGATCACCGGGGCGGCCCGGCAGCGGGGCATCGCCTCGCCGCTGCTCGACGTCTGCGAGGAGCTGTTCTCCGAGACCGAGCGGCTCGGGCACGGCACGGCCGATATGGCCGCGGTGGTCACGGCGATAGCGGCGCGAACCGAGCGCGGTACGCGGTCGGGAAGCAGCCGGAGCGGCGCCGGCAGTGCCGACGTGGCGGGGCCGCCGAGCTGAAGCCGGCCCGCGCCGCGGCGGGAAAGCGAGGGGACACGGCCGGCGGTGATCAGGTGGCACCTAAGCTAGGCGGAGTGGCGAAGTATTTCGACGTACATCCGGAAAATCCCCAGCCCCGCGCGATCCGGCAGGTCATCGACATCGTCCGGGCCGACGGCGTGATCGCGTACCCGACCGACTCGTGCTTCGGGCTCGGCTGCCGGATCGGCAACAAAGCGGGCCTCGACCGGATCCGGGAGATCCGCCACCTCGACGACCGCCACCACTTCACGCTGATGTGCCACGACTTCGCCCAGCTGGGACAGTTCGTGCAGATCAACAACGCGTCGTTCCGGGCGGTCAAGGCGTCGACGCCCGGGCCGTACACGTTCATTCTGCCGGCCACCCGCGAGGTGCCCCGGCGCCTGCTCCACCCCAAGAAACGTACGGTCGGGGTACGCATCCCGGACCACGCGGTGGCGCAGGCCCTCCTCGGCGAACTCGGCGAGCCGCTGGTGTCGACCACGCTGCTGCTGCCCGGCCAGGAGGAGCCGATGACGATGGGCTGGGAGATCAAGGAGACGCTCGATCACGTACTCGATGCGGTGGTCGACGACGGCGAGGGCCGGACCGAACTGACCACCGTGATCGACTTCTCGGACGGCGAAGCCGAGGTGTTGCGGGTCGGCGCGGGCGACCCGTCCCGGTTCGAGTGACCGGGACGGGCTCGTCCGCCGGGATCAGGCAGTGCTGCAGCTGAGGTTGTTGACGCTGGGCGGCGCGGTGCCGTTGCCGAGAATCCCGAACGTCGTGTAGTCGCCGGCCTTCACGGTGCCGTTCCAGCTGGCGTTTTTGACACTGACCAGTGAGCCGCTGCTGGTCGCGGTGCCGTTCCAGGCCTGAGTCAGCGTCTGCGCGCCGGGCCAGGTCCAGCTGACCGTCCAGTGGCTCAGTGCCGTGTCGGTGGAGTGCACCATGACCGTCGCCTGGAAGCCACCGCTCCAGGTGCTGTCCACCGAGTACATCGCCAGGCAGCCGCCGGAGGTCGGCGGGTTGCTGGTCGGCGGGTTGCTGGTCGGCGGCGTGGTCGGGCCGGTGGTGGGCGGCGTGGTCGGGCCGGTGGTCGGCGGCGTGGTGGGAGGCGTCGTCGGCGGTGTGGTCGGCGGCGTCGTGGTGCCGCCGGAGCCGACGCCCGTGACCTCGCCGTGCCCGCCGTCGAAGACCACGTCGGAGCAGCCGTAGAACGTCTCGGTGCTGTCCGAGCGCGACCACACCGAGTAGATCAGGTGCTTGCCGCTCTTGCCGGACGGCAGCGTGGCGTTCCAGTAGTAGTGGCCGGTGTCGCTGCCCGGGCCGCCGTTGGCGGGCGGGTTCGTCGACTGGGAGAACGGCGTCGGATTGAGGTCGCTCCAGGCCAGCGGCTTGGTCGGGTCGTACCCGTCCTTGGTGATGTAGAGCGAGAACGTGCCCGGGTGCTTCGCCCAGTCGTTGTAGTCGACCTCCATCGTCGACCCGGAGGTCAGGTGGGTGACCGGCCAGTCGTTGCGGGCCAGGTTGTAGCCGGTGAAGTCGTACGGGCCGCCGGTCCCGCCGCTGCACAGCGAGCCGTCGGGCAGGAAGCCGCTCACCCGGCCGGCGCCGTCCGAGCGGAGCACGGCGAACCAGTTGTAGAGCGAGGTCGGGCCGCTCTTGGCGACCGCGGCCGCGCAGGCGGCGTTGTGCGGGACGATCTGGCCGGTCACCGGGTCGTGCCCGTCCAGGTAGCAGAGGTAGGTGCGGCTGCCCGGCATCATCATGGCGCCGTGCGCCGAGGCGGCGTTGGGCGCGATCAGCAGCCCGGCCGTGACGGCCAGGAGCGCCACCACCACATATCGCAGGAGTCTCATCGTCGGCCTTTCCAGAGCAGGGGAAAGAGGGATGGCCCGGCGCCGGGGACGGCGACGCCGATTTCCGTACGCCGTGAGGCGCTCACTGTCGGGGACCTCCTCTGCGATGCGGCGAAGGTCCGGGCGTCCCCGCGCCCGGACCTCGCCCATCTCGGTGCGTTGTCAGGTGGCGGGTGTGCAGGTGACCGGGGACGGGACGGGGTTGCTGGTCGAGGGCAGGTTGCCGAGGAATCCGACGGTGGTGCTGGCGCCGGCCGCGAGGACCGCGTTGTAGCCGGCGTCCTTGACCGTCACCGCGGTGCCGGACTGGGTGGCGGTGCCGCCCCACGACTGGGTGATGGTCTGACCGGCGGTGAAGGTCCAGCCGACGGTCCATGACCTGGTGGCGGCCGTACCGGTGTTCTTGACCGTCACCGAACCTTGGAAGCCGCCGCCCCACGATCCGGTGATCGAATACGTCGCGGTGCAGCCGGCGCCACCGGTCGGCGGGGTGGTCGGCGGGGTGGTCGGAGGCGTGGTCGGAGGCGTGGTCGGAGGCGTGGTCGGAGGCGTGGTCGGAGGCGTGGTCGGAGGCGTGGTCGGCGGGGTCGTCGGAGGCGTGGTCGGCGGGGTCGTCGGCTTCGTGGTCGGCGGGGTGGTCACCGTGCCGCCCTGCCGGTCGGCGTAGAGGATGCCGCGGCCGTTGGTGCCCAGGTAGACCCGGCCGTAGATCCGCGGGTCGCCGGCCAGCGCCTCGCCCGCGTTGCCGTACTGATGGGCGTCGTCGTTGATCCGCACCCAGGAGGTGCCGGTGTCGTCGGAGCGGAACACGCCGGTCACGCCGCCGACCGTGCCGACCAGGAAGACCGCCATGTGACTCGCGCCCGGAGCGGCCTTGCCGAAGGCGACGTTGATCCCCGAGGTCACCGACGACACCGCGGTGAACGTGGCCCCCGAGTCGGTCGAGCGGAGCAGACCGGTGCTTCCGGCCAGCCAGACCTCCCCGGCGACGCCGGGCACGGCCTTCAGATGTACGCCAGCGGATGCGGGCATGGCGGCCGACGAAGTGGCAAAGGTCGCCCCGCCGTCCTTGCTGGTGTAGAACTTGCCCGCCGCGTACGCATAAAAGGTCTTGGGGTTGACCCGGTCCGATTCGACGAGCGCCCCGGCCGGGAGGCCGGAGGACGCCGTCCAGGTGCTGCCCCGCGTGGTGCTGTAGTAGACGCCGGTGCCGGCGGGTGCCCAGACGACCGCGTTGGCGTCGGCGCCGACCGCGACCGTGCCGCCGCCGCTGACGCCGGACGGCTCCTGACCCTGATACCAGGTCTTGCCGCCGTCGTTGGAGATGCCGATGTGCGGCGCCGCGTCCGCGTTGCCGACCCGCACGAAGAAGGTCGGGCTGAGCTCGGCGAAGTCCAGGCTGGTGTTGCTGGTCAGGCTCGGTGTGTCGTGGAAGTTGGGCTGCACCGCGTCGAGATCGGCGTGGTAGAAGCCGCTGATGTCGCCGAGCGCGCTGACCAGCGGGGCGCCGCTGGGCGGGCTCGCGAGGTCGAGGACCGCGGTCTCCTCGATGCCCTTGGCGAACGGCTTGATCGTGAAGGTGGTGTTCTTGTCCCAGTTGGTCAGCTGGGTGGTGCCGTAGAGCGTGGCCCCGGTGCCGTAGAGCATCCGGTCGGAGTTGAACGGGTCGATCGCGAGGGACTCGTTCATCCAGCCGAGCTTGGGCGTCGACTCGGGCGGCTGCGGGTTGGTGTTGAAGTCGAGCCACGGGTCGGCCGAGATGTCCATGGTGTAGCGCTTGGAGACACTCGGGTAGCTGGTGAAGTCCCAGATGCGGGTCCAGGTCGCGCCGTAGTCGGTGCTCCGGAAGAAGATCGCGTCGGGCCACCACGAGATCTGGGTGGCGACCATCAGCGTGCCGGGGTGCAGCGTGTCGACGGTCAGTCCGGAGTAGCCGTAGTAGGGCGAGTCGGCGGCCTTGGTCGGCGAGATGTCGGTCCAGACGCCGGTCGTGGTGTCGAGCCGTTCGACCTGCCCGGCGCCCCCGTCGTACGGGCCGCCGGTGTCGCTCGTGGCGATGTAGAGGTAGTTGCCCTGGATGACGCCCTTGTGCGCGAGGTAGCCGGTCGGCTCGTTCGCGATGCGCTGCCAGGTCGCTCCGTTGTCGAGGGAGCGGTAGACCGGGTTGGCCTTGTCGGCGACACCCACATAGATCTGGTTGGCGGCACCGAACGTCACCCAGGTCAGCCCCTGGTTCTGGTCCAGGTAGTGGTTGGTGTCGCTCGGGTCCTGCACGTAGTTGCCCACGTTGGGGAAGTTCGTGACCTGGGCCCACGTCGCGCCGTAGTCGGTGCTGCGCCACAGACCGTTACCGCCCTCGGCGGCGAAGTAGACGTGGCTGTCGTCGTGCGGGTCGACGGCCAGCCGCTCTCCCATGCCGCGGCCCGGCATGTTGCCGCCGTTCTTGAACGGCAGCTTGGTGATCTGCCAGGTGTTGCCCTTGTCGGACGAGCGCAGGATGGCGCCGTTGTTGGGGTCCCAGTCGTTGGTGTACATGCCGACCGCCGCGTAGACCCGGTTGGTCTGCACCGGGTCGGGAGCAATGCTGAGCACGCCGTTGTAGCCCCAGTTGTCCTGACCCACCCAGTCGAGCAGCGGGGTCCAGCTCTGGGTCGACTCGTTCCACCGGTACGCCCCGCCGATGTCGGTGCGGGCGTAGATGAGGTTCTTCTCGCCCGGGTTGAAGACGATCGACGGCACGAATCCGCCGCCGTCGATCCGGACGTTCTTCCAGGTGTAGGACTCCGCGGCGGCCGCCGTGGCCACGTTCGGATGGGCCACGACAAGGGCAGTCGTCGCTCCCAGAAGCACAGCGGCGATCGTCGCGCCGATGCTGGACCGTCTCATTCGGCACCTTCCATTGATGCGCGTGAAGATGGGAGCGCTCCCAAGAGCGTCCGGCCCGCGTCATACCCCTGTCAAGCCCCGGAAACTTCGTGTTGACATCGACCGATCTCCACGTCGATTATGGGAGCGCTCCCAACGAGGCGGCGGGAGCCGATGGACCCTCCTCGAGAAGCCGTCCTTGGGGCGCCGCGGCCACGGCGCCCCAAGGACGGCCGGCCGAGCGGCGGGCACAGCATCCGAGGGCATCGGCCACGGGGCCACGGACGCGGCGGCCCGCCGGGGCGAGTCGGGCCGAAGGGCCGACACGGCGCCCGCGGGGGGCGAACCGAACGTCGACCCCGGCGCCCCGGTCAGCGACCGCTCAGCCACCGAGGCGGTCGCCCCGACCGGGGCGCCAAGCCGGCCCGTCGTTGCGACGACCCGCGGCTGATCTTGGCGGTGCCGTTACGACCTCGGCGGCGTAGGTTCGGGACCATGTTCCCCGGGATCGATACCGTCACCGACGCCGATGTTCTCGCCTCGCTGGCCCACGACGAGGCCGAGTGGGCCGCCGTCGGCAAGCCGGTCGCCGCCGTGCGGGCCCGCACCACGGCCGAGGTCCAGGCGGTCGTGCGGGAGTGTGCCCGCCGCGGCATCCCGGTGGTGACCCGGGGCGCCGGCACCGGTCTTTCCGGCGGGGCCAACGCGGTCGACGGCTGCGTGATCCTCGACCTGAGCCGGATGAACCGGATCCTGCGCATCGACACCGACAACATGGTCGCGGTCGTGCAGCCGGGCGTGGTCAACGACGATCTCAAGGCGGCGGTCGCCGAGCATGGCCTCTGGTACCCGCCCGACCCGGCCAGCGCGCCCTGGTCGACGCTCGGCGGCAACGTCGCCACCAACGCCGGCGGGCTGTGCTGCCTGAAGTACGGCGTGACCCGCGACTACGTGCTGGCGTTGGAGGCGGTCGTCGGCGGTCCGGCGGGCGAGTACGGCACCGCGGTGCGGCTCGGGCACAACACTACGAAGGGTGTGGCCGGCTACGACCTGACGGCACTCTTCGTAGGGTCCGAAGGCACACTCGGTGTGATCACGGAGATCACGGTCCGCTTGCGCCCGGCGCGCCGTGAGTCCCCGCGTACGGTCGTGGGTGCCTTCGCCGACGTAGTGGCCGCCGGCCGGGCGGTGGCCGAGACCACCCGCCGCGGTCTCCTGCCGGCCGCGCTGGAGCTTCTCGACCGGATGACCCTGCGGGCGGTCGAGGACTGGAAGCACCTGGGCCTTTCGGCGGACGCCGAGGCGCTGCTGCTCGCCCAGATCGACAGCCCGGGCGCCGCGGGCGAACAGGAGGCCGCCGCGATGGCCGACGCGTTCCGCAGTGCGGGCGCGACGTGGGCCGAGCAGTCGACCGACGAGTTCGAGGCCGAGGCCCTTTTCGCGGCCCGCCGCCTGGCCTATCCGGCGCTGGAGCGGCTCTCCCCCGTGCTGACCGAGGACGTCTGCGTGCCGCGGTCGGCGGTGCCGGAGATGCTGAGCCGCATCGCCGAGATCGGGGCGCGGCACGACGTCCGGATCGCGTCGATCGCGCACGCCGGGGACGGCAACCTGCACCCGCTGATCATGGTGCCGGCCGGCGACGACGCGGCCCGGGAGGCGGCGCAGGCGGCGTTCGAGGAGATTCTCGCGGCCGCGATCGGGGCCGGCGGCACGGTGACCGGCGAACACGGCGTCGGGCTGCTCAAACGCGGTGGAATGCGCCGGGAATTGTCGCCCTCGGTGCTGGCCATGCAACGGGCCGTCAAAGAGACGTTCGATCCAATAAACCTTTTCAATCCCGGAAAAGTGATCGGCGACCCGGGGGAATGATGTGAATACCCTGCGTTCCTCGTTTACTCGGCGTAGTTTGGATGGTCACGCGCTTTTCGGCACCGGGTCACGCGGCCGGCAATGTGTATCATCTGGCGTTGTTTACGGGAGCGACGCGAGTGCCTGCGGGTCCCCCTGACGACCGGCGGCCGGGCCGGCCGCCCACAGGCGCGCAGAGGAGCGGATACATGAAGGTTTGCGTTGTCGGCACCGGATATGTCGGTCTGACCACCGGGGTCAGTCTCGCCTTCCTGGGACACGACGTGACCTGCGTCGAGATCGATCAGAACAAGGTCGAGATGCTCCGGGCCGGGCGTTGCCCGATCTACGAGCCGGGCATGGAGGACCTGCTCTCCGAGGCCTCGGCGAACCTGCGTTTCACGACCAGTTTCGCGGAGGGTGTGCCGGGCGCCGACGTCGTCTTCGTGGCCGTGCAGACCCCGTCCTCGGCCGACGGCAGTCCCGACCTGCGTTATCTTCGGTCGGCCGCCGAGACCGTGGCCCAGCATCTTGATCACCCCTTCACCGTGGTCGTCAACAAGTCGACCGTTCCCATCGGCAGCGGTAACTGGGTCGACGCGATTCTGCGTGACTCCTTCGCGCAGCGCGAAGACCGTCCCGAGGGTTGTGAATTCGCGGTCGCGTCCAATCCCGAGTTTCTCCGGGAGGGCAATGCGATCCACGACACGCTCTACCCCGACCGCATCGTGATCGGCTCGGACAACCCCCGAAGCCTCGAGGTTCTCAACCAGCTCTACCGCCCGATCATCAACCAGACCTTCACCGCGCCCGGATTCCTGCCCCGCCCGGACGACATCGGTGCCGTCCCCCTGGTCTCCACCGATCTGGCGTCGGCCGAGCTGATCAAGTACGCGGCCAACGCGTTCCTCGCCCTGAAGATCAGCTACGTCAACGAGATCGGCCAGCTGGCGGGCAAGGTCGGCGCCGACATCACCGAGGTGGCCCGGGGCATCGGCCTCGACCAGCGCATCGGCTCGCGCTTCCTGCAGCCGGGCATCGGCTGGGGCGGCTCCTGCTTCGGCAAGGACACCAAGGCCCTGATCGCCACCGCCGGCGAATACAACTACGAGATGCCGATCGTGCGGGCGGCCCGCGACGTCAACTCGCGGCAGCGCCAGATCGCGGTCGAGCGCCTGCAGGACGAGCTGCGCATCCTCAAGGGCCGGCGGATCGGCCTGCTCGGCATCGCGTTCAAGCCCAACACCGATGACCTGCGCGACTCCCCGGCCATCGACATCGCCAAGTTGCTGGTCGCCCGGGGTGCCCGGGTCAAGCTGCACGACCCGATCGCGGGCGAGCGGTTCAAGCGCGAGCAGCCCGAACTCGCCCCGCATCTGAGCGAGACGATCGACGGCCTGTTCGACGACTGCGACGCGGTCGTGCTGGTCACCGAGTGGGCGCAGTACCTGGAGATGGACTGGTCGAAGTTCGTCGGCCTGATGCGTACGCCGATCCTGCTCGACGGCCGGCACGCGCTCGACGCCGACCGCATGACCCGCCTCGGCTACCGCTACCTGGCGATCTCGGGCTGACCCCGGATCGGCGGAGGGCCGGATCGGACGATCCGGCCCTTCGTGGCTTTTGCACGTTTAGAGTCGTTTCATATGTTCGGCCAAAACAGCGTGGCGCGGGCCGGCGCCATCAGCGCCTGCCTGGTCCTCGGCCTGACGGCCTGCGGCGACACCACCGACGACCACGTCTCAGCGCCGGCCGCCTCGGCGGCGGCGTTCGACTGTACGCCGTACAAGAAGTTCGGTGATCTCGCCGGCCGGACGGTCAAGATCTATACCGGCATCGTGTCGCCGGAGGACACCGCCCAGAAGAACTCCTACCGGCCGTTCGAGGACTGCACCGGCGTCCGGGTCGACTACGAGGGCGCCGACACGTTCGAACGCCAGGTCCTGGTCCGGGTCAAGGCCGGCCACGCGCCCGACCTCGCCGTCGTCCCGCAGCCCGGCCTGCTCAAGCAACTCGTCGCGACCGGCAAGGCGGTGGCCGCCCCGGCCGCCACCGCGGCCAACGTCGACCAGTTCTGGAGCCGGGACTGGAAGGCGTACGGCACGGTCGGCGGCACGTTCTACGCCGCCCCGCTCGGCGCGAGCGTCAAATCGCTGGTCTGGTACTCCCCCACGGAGTTCGCCGCACACGGCTACGAGGTGCCGACCACCCTGGACGAGCTGAAGGCCCTGAGCGACCGCATGGTGGCCGACGGCCGGAAACCGTGGTGCGCCGGCATCAGCAGCGGCGACGCCACCGGCTGGCCGGTCACCGACTGGATGGAGGACTTCATGCTCCGGCTCTACGGGCCGGCCGAGTACGACAAGTGGGTCGCCCACCAGATCACGTTCAACGGGCCCGAGCCGGCCGCCGCGCTGAACGCGGTCGGTGGTTACCTGAGGAACGAGAAGTACGTCAACGGCGGCTTCGGCGGCGTCCGGAGCATCGCCACCACCAAGTTCCAGGACGCCGGGCTGCCCGTCCTCTCCCACCAGTGCGAGATGCACCGCCAGGCCAGCTTCTACGCCGCCAGCTGGCCCAGGAGCGCCCGGATCGCCCAGGACGGCGACGTCTACGCGTTCTATCTGCCCGGCCAGGACACCGACACCAAGCCGGTGCTCGGCGGCGGCGAGTTCGTGCTGGCGTTCAGCAGCCGGCCCGAGGTGCAGGCGTTCCAGACCTACCTGTCGTCGGACACCTGGGCCAACGTCAAGGCCAAGCTCTCCTCGGGCTGGGTGAGCGCCAACAGCGGCCTCGACCAGAACAACCTGATCAGCCCGATCGACAAGCTGGCCGCCACCATCCTGGCCGATCCGAAGACGGTCTTCCGCTTCGACGGTTCCGACCAGATGCCGGCCGCGGTGGGCGCGGGCGCCTTCTGGAAGCAGGCGACGAAGTGGATCGACGGCCAGGACACGACGACCACGCTGGACAACATCGAGAAGGCCTGGCCCCGCTGAGGCGGTGCCAGGCCTTTCCCGGTACGAGCGAGGGTCAGCCCTTCACGCCACCGGCGGTGAGGCCGCTGACGATCCGGCGCTGGAACACCAGCACGACGATGACCAGCGGAACCGTGACGATCAGACCGGCCGCCATGGTCTGGGTGTACGGCACGATGTGCGGCCCGGCAGTGAAGTTCACGATGGCCACCGTCGAGGGCGCCACCGTGGCCTTGCCGTTGGACAGCACGCTGGACAGCAGATATTCGTTCCACGACTGGAGGAAGACCAGGATCGCGGTGGTGAACAGCGCCGGCGCGGCCAGCGGCAGGATCACCTTGCGGAAGGCCTGGCCCTGCGTGCAGCCGTCGACCCGGGCCGCCTCCTCCAGATCCCAGGGCATGTCCGCGAAGAAGCTGGTCAGCGTGTAGACCGCCAGCGGCAGCGCGAACGAGATCTGGGGCAGGATCAGCGCCTGGTAGGTGCCCAGCCAGCCCCAGCTCGAGAACAGCTGGAACAGCGGGGTCAGGATGGCGACGCCGGGGAACATCGAGGCGCCCAGGATGGCCGCGAGCACGAAGCCCTTGCCCCGGAACACGAGCCGGGCCAGGGCGTACCCGGAGAACACGCCGAACAGCATGGCCAGCGCGGTCACCACCCCGCCGATGATCACGCTGTTGAGCAGCGAACGGCCGAAGGTGTTGTACTGCGTGTTGAACGCGTACCGGAAGTTGTCCCACGTGACGTGGCTGAACCAGACGTCGGTGGAGAACGTCGCCTGGTTGTCGCGGAACGCGAGCACCAACATCCAGTAGAACGGCGCCAGGCACCACAGGATGATGACCACCATCACGGCGACCGTGCCGACGTTGCCCCACTTGAACGGCTTGCGCGCCTCGGGAACGACCGTGGCGGGAGCGGTTATCGTCGCCATCTCACTTCACCTTTCCGCCGGTCTGGGCACCGACGATGTTCGCGTTGAACAGCCGCACCAGGGCCAGCGCGATGGCGAAGATGAGGACGAACGTGATCGTGGACAGCGCCGAAGCGGAGTTCACGCCACTGGTCAGCTGCTTGACGACCAGGATCGAGCTGGTCGTGGTGCCGTTGGCGCCGCCGGTGAGGATCGCCGGCAGGTCGTACATCCGCAGCGTGTCGAGCACGCGGAAGATGACCGCCACCGCCAGCGCGGGCTTGACCAGAGGCAGCGTCACGCTGGTGAACCGTCGCCAGGCGTTGGCGCCGTCGATGCGCGCCGCCTCGTACGTCTCCTCGGGGATGCTCTGCAGTCCGGCCAGGATGAGCAGGGCGATGAACGGGGTGGTCTTCCAGACATCGGCGATGACGATCGCCGAGCGGGCCGGCCACTGTTCGGAGGTCCAGGCGAACTGGGTGCCGAGGATCTTGTTGAGGATGCCCTGCGGGTCGAAGATGACCTGCCACAGCTTCGAGGTCACGGCGGTCGGGATGGCCCACGGGATGAGGATGGCGACCCGGACCAGCGCGCGGCCGCGGAACGCCCGGTTCATCATCAGGGCGAAGCCCATCCCGATCACGGTCTCGATGGTGCAGGCCACGACGGTGATGCCGAGGGTTACGCCGGCCGACCCCCAGAACTGCGAGCCGAGCGTGCCGGACGGACAGGACTGGGTGCCGCCACCGGCGACCGCACAGCGCTGGCCCAGCCAGTGCGTGTAGTTGGTGATGCCGTTCCAGGCGTTGCCCTGGTTGAACAAGCCGGTCGACTTGTCGAGCCCGGGGTCGGTCAGGAACGACTGGTAGATGGCTTTGATCACCGGATAACCGACGATCAGGATCAGCAGGAGAATGGCCGGCGCGATCAGGGTCCACGCCCGGCGGCTCTCACCCGGGTTGATGCTGGTGCGACGGGGGCGGCGGCGCTTGCCACCGTTCCTGCCCTCGTTTTCGATGACTTTCTCTTCGACCTGGCCGGCGAGAGTCATGAGTTGCTCCTAGCGGAATAAGCGCCGTCCGATATCCCCGCCAGGGCCGCCGCCGTTGGTCGGCGGCGGCCCGGATCGCAAGAGCCGGCTCGGTCAGCCGGCGGTCGCGGACTTGATTGCCGCTTGCATGTTGGTCAGCGCTTGCTTGGTGCTCACCTGGCCCTGAAGGGCGGCGTAGGCGTTGGTCTCGATCGCCTCGGTCACGCCCGGGTAGTACGGCGTGACGGGACGCGGGACCGCGGTCTGGATGCTCGCCAGCAGGGTCGGCAGGTAGGGGAACTTCTTGACCAGCGCCGGGTCGCTGTACAGCGCCGTCACGACCGGGGCCAGGGTGCCCTGGTTGAGGTCGTTGCGCTGGATGTCGTCCGACTCGATGAACTTCAGGAAGTCGAGGTCGGTCGCCTTGTACTTCGAGTAGGCGCTGATGCCCAGGCTGTGGCCGCCGAGGCTGGACGCGCCGTGACCGGACGGGCCGGGCAGCGGGGCGATGGCGAACTTGCCGGCCACCTTCGAGTCCTTGCCGGACAGGATGGCGTCCGCGTACGGCCAGTTACGCATGAACATGAGCTGACCGGCCTGGAACGCGTTCAGGCTCTGGGTCTCCTGGAAGCCGAGGGCCTGCTTGGGGATGTAGCCCTGCTTGAACCCGTTGACCAGGAAGTCGAGGCCGGTCGCGGCCTGCGCCGAGTCGACCTGCGGTGTCACGCCGTCCGGCCCGACGATCTGGCCGCCGGCCGCGTTGATCGCCTCGGCCGCGTTCACGGTGAGGCCCTCGTACTTGGCGAACTGGCCCGCGTAGCAGCCCGGCTTCGGGCCGGTGATGGTGCCCGAGGTGGTCTTGCCGTCGCACTGCTTGATCAGGTCGTCCCAGGTGGTCGGGGGCGTCTTGGTCAGGTCGGTGCGGTAGTAGAGCAGACCGCCGTCGGACGCGTACGGCGCGGCGTAGAGCTTGCCGTTGTAGGTGGCGGCCTTCACGGTCGCCGGCAGCAACTGGCTCGTTTCCAGCGCGTACTGCCCCTCCAACGGGATGATCCAGCCCTTGGCGGCGAACTCGGCGCTCCACACCACGTCGACCGTGACGACGTCGTAGCCCGGGTCCTTCGCCTGGAAGTGCTGCTGCAGGTCCGACAGCTGCTGGTCGGCCTGATCACTCTGCTGCTTGATGGTGACTTTCTCGTTGGGGTGCGCCTTGTTCCACTGATCGGCGATGTACGGCATGATGCCGCTGTTGTCCTTACCGGTCACGAACGTGATCGGGCCCCGGGCGTTGGCTCCCTGCTTGGCGGCGTCGTCCCCGCTGCCGCCGTTCCCGCCGCACGCCGCAAGTACAGCGACCGTGCTGAGCAGGCAAACCGCTGGAGCGATCCCCTTCTTGCGCATGTCGATCCCTCCGCTGGCAAAAGCATCGATTCGATTCGACTATTTCGAGCACGTTAAGTCGGCCGTTCAGCGTGTGTCAACGGTCACAGGCGATCTACGCTGTGTCGTGATCTGAAGCGGGGCCGGTGCTCTCCCGCAGGACGAGCTCGCCGTCGAAGAGCATCTGGGTGGCGCCGCTCGTCCCGCCCTCGACCCGCTCGATCAGCATGGCCGTGGCGGCCCGGCCCATCACCGCCGCCGTCGGGCCGACCGTCGTCATGGTCGGCGTGGTCATCAGGGCCGCCTGGGCCGGCATGTCGATCGACAGCACCGAGAAGTCGGCCGGGATGCGCAGGCCGCGGTCGGTCGCCGCGCTCATGATGCCGGGCACGGCCTGCTCGTTGAACGCGATCACCGCGGTGGCGGCGGCGTCGCGGGCCAGCAACTCGGCGAGCGCGCCCCGGCCGCCGCCGATCGAGCTCTCGCACGTGAGGGTCGTGATCTGCACCTGCGAGGCCGCGGCGGCCCGCAGCACGCCGTCGCGCAGCCGGATCGCGTTGCCGCGCCCGGCCGCGATCGCCGACGCGTCGAGGTTGACGAAGCCGAGGCGCCGGTGACCCAGGCCGGCCAGGTGGTCGACCGCCAGCCGGGCGCACTGGTCGAAGTCGGTGTCGGCGAAGTCCAGCGTGCCCGGGTCGGCGGTCCGGCCGATCATGGCGAACGGCAGGCCGGCCTTGCGGAGCACCGCGAGGCGGCGGTCGCGCAGCCGCACCTCCATCAGCAGCGCGCCGTCGACCAGGCCCTGACCGGCGAGCCGGGCGAGCTCGTCCAGAGCCTCGGCCTCGGTCGTCCACAGCAGCAGGTGGTAACCCAGCTCCTGGGCGTGGTCGGACGCCCCGAGGATGTATTCGAACGTGCTCAGGCCCAGATCACGGCCGCCGCGGGGGAACAGCAGCGCGATCAGGCGGCTGCGCTTGCTCTTCAGACCGCGGGCGAAGGCGTTGGGCGTGTAGCCCAAGTCGTCCATGGCGTGCTGGATGCGTTCGCGGGTGGCCGCGGAGATCGGGCGCGCGCCGGTCAGGGCGTAGGACACCGTGCTGGCGGAGACACCCGCCAGCCGCGCGACATCCGCCATCGTCGGCACGACGCTCTCATCCTCCGCGGCCATGCTCCTCGCCAGTTCGCATTTCGGTTATGTTACGCAGCTTCGACATCGGATCGACAAGGCTCAACTCTCCACCCGTCGGGATTCGATCTGCCGCCGGATCTCCTCCAGCCGGCGCCGGGCGGCCGGCTTGCCCGTCGGCCGGGACGGCTGCAGCAGCGAAGGCGGCGCGTCCACCCACGTCCCGTCGGCCCGGCTGAAGCGGATCGTGTCCGATCCGCGCACGCCGGCGACAACCTCGATCTCGGTGATCTCGGTCCACGGCAGCCACTGCTCGCGGCCCAGGTATCGGACGGCCACGCCCTCGTCGTCGACCACCACGAACATCCAACGCGTGACGGCCGCCAGGGCCAGCGCGCCCAGCGCGACGACGATCAGCACCACGCGGACCGCGGACGACGGATGAAAGTAGAGGGCGGGGACGAAACAGGCCACCGCCACGAGAATCAGGGCCGCGGTCTGGCCCGGCCCGATGCGGTAGATGAGCGGCATGCGCCCACCTTAGGGCCGCCCTCACACGTTCGGGTGAGAGATCGCGGCCGTCCGGTGCCACCAGGATTCACCGCGTCCCTGGTCCCGGCCCAGGACAACTCGATCCCGCCGGACGCCGAGCGCAGCTTCGCCAAACGGATGGGCGCGGCGGTCGGCGACGGTGACCGCCTCGGCGGCGTGCTGCGCCCGGTCCAGGACGGCCGGGCAGCGGCGGCTGTGGTCGAGCCACTCGGGCTGCCCGGTGCGTACGGTCCGGAAGGCGAGCGGGTCGTCCCCCGCAAGCCCGGCCGCCGCCGACTCCGTGTCAGGATTCAAGGGCCGAGCGGTATTGATGGCATATTGTGGCGATATCAGCGTTTTTCGGCTTCTCGGTTCCGGGCCGCAGGCCGCCGCACGGCAGGCTGCGGCCTTGTTCCTGCTGGCCGGGACGCTGGCCCTGCTCAACCTCGTGAACGATCCCGGCAGCGCCCCCCGGCTGCTGATCGTGGCCGGGTGCGACCTCGGCACGGCCCTGCTCGGCCTGCTGCTGCCGTGGCGGCGCCGCTGCTCCCCCGCCCTCCTCGGCGTGCTGGGCTTCGCGGTCCTCGGCCTGTCGACCTGGTCGTTCGGCGGGGTGGCGACCGGCACCGGCCCGTTCCTGGTCCTGCTCTACGCCTGGGCCGCGCTGCACTTCCCCCGCTGGATCCTCGCCGCCTATGCCCTGCCGGCCGCCGCGTCGTACGTGACCCCGCTGATCCTGACCCGTCAACCGCCGGAGGTCGTCGGCAGCGCGTTCGTCCTGATGCCGGTCGCCCTCGCCGTGGCCTTCCTGATCGAGGGTCACGCCCGCCACCTGCGCCAGGAACGGGAACGCCTGGAACGTATCGAGCAGTGGCGGGCCGCGATGATCGGCACCCTGGCCCACGACGTACGGGCGCCGCTGACCACGGTGCAGATGGCGCTCGAGGAACTCCGCGACCAGGTGCCCTCGTCAAGCGCGTGGATGCTGGACGCCGCGCTGCGGCACACCGCCCGCATGACCCGGCTGGCCGAGGACCTGCTCGACGTGCACCGCATCGACACGGCCGGCCACCTCAAACTCGACCGGCAGCTCGTCCCGGCGTGCCGGCTGGTCTCGGAGGCCCTGTCGTACGTCCGCGCGGTCCCGGTGGTCGCCGACGTCGACGAGGACCTGCGCATCTGGGTCGACCCGGCGCGGTTCGAGCAGATCATCGTCAACCTGGTCGGTAACGCGGTGAAGTACGGCCGGCCGCCGATCGTCGTGCGGCTCGTCGAGGGCCGCCTGGAGGTACGCGATCACGGCGACGGCATCCCCTCGTCGCTGCGCTCCCGGTTGTTCTCCCAGTTCGCGGCCGGCGGTCAGGACGGAGTCGGCCTCGGGCTGTGGATCGTCCGGCAATTGGCGGAGGCCCACGGCGGGCGGGCGTCCGCCGAAGCCCGGGACCCAGGCGTAGCGATGGTCGTCACTTTCGAGAACGCGAAGCACTGAGCCGCCGCCCGGCTACGCTCGCCCGATGCGATCCGTCCCGCTCGGCGCGTCCGGAGTCGAGATCACCGAGTTCATCTTCGGCGCCGGCGGGATCGGCGGGATCGGCAGCGCCGAATCCACCCGCGGGCTCGGCCTCGATGCCGGCCAGGGCCGGTCGCGCCTTTCCGAGGCCTACGAACTCGGCATCCGCGTCGTCGACACCGCCGACCGTTACGCCGGCGGCGAGAGCGAGCGGGTGGTCGGCCGTTGGCTCGCGACGGAGAAGCGCGACGACGTCGTGGTGCAGACCAAGGTCGGCCTCGACCTGTCGGCCGTCAACATCGGCCGACAACTGGCCCGGAGCATCGAGCGCCTGGGCCGCGTCGACCTCTACATGTCGCACGCGCCCGACCCGTCGACGCCGATCGAGGAGACACTGACGGCCTTCGCCGAGGCGGTGCACCGGGGGCAGATCCGGGCGTACGGCGTCAGCAACGTCGACGCCCGGCTCCTCGAGTCGCTGCTCGCCGAGGCCGACAAGCGGGGCCTGCCCCGCCCGGTGTTCGTGCAGAACGGCTTCAGCCTCCTCGACCGCTCCGACGAACGCGACCTGCTCCCCCTGATCACCGGGGCCGGAATGGGCTACATGGCCTTCTCGCCGTTGGCCGGCGGCGTGCTCTCCGACCGCTACCTGGACCGCCCGGCGCCGCCCGCGGGCAGCCGCATCGCGCTGGCCGGCGATCTGTTCTATGCCGGCATGCACTCCCCGGCGAACCTCGCCCGGGTCGCCCGCCTCCGCGATCTGGCCCGCGCGCACGGCGTCAGCACGGCCGGCCTGGCCCTGGCGTGGCTCCGCGCGCACCCGGTCGTCACCGCGCCGATCGTGGCCCCCAGCACCGCCGCCCAGTGGCAGGCCGTCCGGGACGCCCTGTCCCGGCCGCTGGACGACGACCTCTTCGCCGAGATCGGCTCCATCTTCGACTGAAGAACGGCGTTCCGCAGGCGTCTGTCGCAGGGCATCGATCTACGTCGATCACCAGTCCGCCCTAGGCGCCGCGCTCCACCGTGCGGCTCACCGCGCACTCCCGTTCGACCGCGTGGACCACCCGCGTGCGCGTCTGGTCGTCGAGGAAGGAGGGGTCGGCGAGCAGTGTCACCGGGATCACGTGGAATTCGCGGTCGTCGGGGCTGCGGGAGGCCTCGGCGACCAGCTTCGCGTCGTCGTCGGCGCGCCGGGTGACCAGCTGCTCGACTGTCACGGCGGTGCAGGCGGCGGTTCACCCAGTTCGCCGCTGGTGGAAAGGACGGCGTCAGACTCGGCTTCTGTACCGTCTGCCAGCTGGCCGAGGCCCACGGCGGCCGGGCGTCGCCGAGGCCCGCACCCCGGGCGTGGCCATGGTGATCACGTTCCGTGCCGAGTGAATAATGGCGCGGTGAACGCCTCAGCCTCGTTGGACTCGATTCTGCTCGACCTGGACGGCACGCTGGTCGACTCGGCCGACGGCATCCTCAGCTCGTTGCGAGCAGCCATGGCCGAGCTCGGCATTCCCGAGCCGACCGCCGGCGTCGACCGGAGCCTTCTCGGCCCGCCGATGTACGCGACCCTGCCGCCACTGGTCGGCACCGACGCGGCTGCGGCGATCATTCCGGTCTACCGCCGCATCTATGCCGATACCGGCTGGCTCCTGACCACCCCGTACGACGGAATCTTCGAGCTGCTGCACGATCTGGCCAGCGTCGGTTTGCGGATCGCGATCGCCACCAGTAAGCAGGAGGCCGTAGCCCGGATGATCGTTGAGAAGCAGGGCTGGAGACCTTTGATCAACGATGTCTGCGGTGACACCCCGACGGCCGGACGACCGACCAAGGCAGCTGTAGTCGGTGCGGCACTGGGCCGCCTGAACAGCGGTTCCGCGGTCATGGTCGGCGATCGGAAGTACGACGTGGCGGGCGCGCGGCAGCACGGGATCGATTGCGTCGGCGTCAGCTGGGGGTATGCGGAGCCCGGCGAACTGACGGATGCTGGCGCCGTCGCGGTCTGCGAAAATCCATCGGAGTTGATCGACCTACTTGGACAGCGAATCTTCTAGGCTCGTCCGCTCAACCTAGCCGCCATAGTGATGGACGTACTACTCTGCGCTACGTAGGTCGTGTGTCAGTCGACGATTGTCTATGGCGGAGGCGATATGTCGGATGCAGTCAGGCGCGATGCCCCGAATCCCCTCCACGTCTTCGTTACCGGCGGCACGGGAACCCTTGGTGAGGCGATTGTCATCGCCTTTGCCAAGGCGGGGCACCACACGTCTTTCCAGTACGTGCGTAATGACGATGCCGCGGGCCGCCTGGCCAGTGACTGGGGTGCTGATGGATTCAAGCTTGACTTCTCGGGCGACTTCAGGCCGCCGGACGTCGACGTAGACGTGCTGGTGAATTGCGCCGGGATCAACATCTCGGAGGCCCAGGCGCACGTCGTCGTCCCCTCAGTCTGGGACGAGATGTTCCGGATCAACGTGACCGTGCCATTCCTGCTCGCCCAAGCGATGCTCCCCGGCATGCTGCGCCGCGGCTGGGGACGAATCATCAACGTCGGATCCGTCTACAGCCTGCGAGCGGCGACCCACCGTGCGCCCTACGTAGCCTCCAAGCACGCGTTGACCGGCCTGACCAGGGCCTTAGCCCTCGAGTATGCGACTGTCGGCGTCACCTGCAACGAGATCTGCCCGAGCGCCATCGACTCCGAAATGATCAACCGGATCGCCCATGAGCGGGCCGACCTGCGCGGCACCTCGGTCGACAGCGTCCTCGACGAGTACCGCACGATGAATCCGTTCGGACGCATGGCCACCGCCGGTGAGGTAGCGTCCGCGGCCCTCTATCTGGCCAGCCCGGAGGCAAGCTTCATCAACGGCGCCTCGATACCGGTAGACGGTGGACAGATCCTGCGATGAGCGAACACTCGTTTCCGCCCCCGGTCCGCTTCGGCATTTGGAGCGACAGCCAGGTCGCCGCCGAAGACCTGCAGGCCCGGCTCCTCTCGGGCGGCCAGCAGGCGGTGATCGCGCGAAGCCAGCGGAGCACCGGCATCGAGTTCCTGGTGGTACTCGCCCGGCGGCCGCTGACGCCGACCGAGCAGGCGACCATCACGAGCCTGTTCAACCTCAGCTCGATGACCATCGCGGTTGAACCACCCGGCTACGATACCGCGGCGCCGGCGCCTTGGCCGCGCGATGTCAGCCTTCGCTGGACGGGCCGGATCGACGAGGTCGGCATGGGTCCGCTCGCGACCGATCTGATAAACCTCGTCCGGCCGGCCGGGATGGTGTTCAGCCGGCTCCCCATGTTGCACAAGACGCGTGAATCCCCTCCGGAGGACGGCGTCGTGGGAACGCGGGAGAAGCTACTCGAACGGCTGACCCAACCGGTTCAGCCACGCGTGGTCCGGGTCACCGAGTCGTTGTGGGCCGACCTCCGCGCGCAACGCCCGGCCGAGAGTCAGGTCGACTACGAACTGCGGCGTCTGGCGGCATGGAGCGCCCACGAGCACAGCCGTTCGTTCGTCAATCTCCGGCTGACCCGGCCGCAGGATCGGACCGTTGCGCCTCGCAAGCCCCTGTCCCTCAGCGACGTGATCAACGATCCCCTGACCCGGCCGTTGGTGCTGTTGCTCGGCGAACCCGGTTCCGGTAAGACGCTCCAGCTGAGCTACTACGACGCGCAGGCCGCTCTGAGTTTGCTGCGGCAGCAGCCCGGTCGGCTGGTTGCGCCGACCTTCTATGTAGCCTTGGCCGATCAACCCGCACGGAGCCCGGATATCTCCGTCGCCTGGCTGGCGCAGCGCTGGAAAGCCGCGGTGGACACGTCCAAATGGTGTGACTTCTATCAGTTTCTCGGCGATGGCGGGACCGTTCTACTCGATGGTCTCAACGAAGGCGGCCAACGGGGGTTGGAGCCCGAGCGATGGATGTCGCAGTGGCGGGATGTGATCCAAGCGCTGTTCGAGAGCGGAGCAGGCAAGGTGGTGGTGAGCTGCCGCACCCGCGATCAGGTCGTGCGGATGAATGTCCCTCGTGACCGTCAGCCCAGCTCGGTCACCATTCTTCCCCTGTCGCAAGAGGAGATCATCGCGATCGCGACGGAGAAGGACGTCGCCAAGGGCCGTCAGCTCACCCAGGCCTTCTCCAGGGATCCCGGTCTGATCGGCCTGTACTCCAGCTCGTTCGCGCTGAAGACCTTCCTGGAGTCCGGCACACCGTGGGTCGCCACCACGGGCGCGCGGCTGATCGGCGCCGGGCTGGCCGCCGCGATCACCAGAGAGTGGGACCACGACATCTACCACGGCCCTCTGGTTCCCGGAACCAGCGCGAGCCGGCTGGACGAGATCACCGAGGCCAACCGGGACCCGTGGCCCGAGCTCGAGATGATCCCGTTGATCCAGGCGCTCAGTCAGCTCGCGAAGGAACTGACCCTGCCGTCGCCGCTCGGCAGCCCTGCGCGGCGACCCATGTCACGCCGGGAGATCGCCGAGTTTCTGACCGGGGCCATCCATCGCATCACCGGTCATCGAGTGAGCTCCGACGAAGTCGTCAAGGCCGCAACCGACCTGCACATCCTTCAACCGGACGAGGGTAGCCGTTATACGCATCCGTCCGTGCAGCATCTGTTCGCGGCGCTCGGCTGCGAGATCGACGAACTGTTCGACCTTGCGGAACGGGAGCGTGACCGTCCGTCGATCCCGTCGATCGGCGTCGCGCCGGGCGAGGCCAGGCATCGCTTCGATGAAGTTTTCCGGTTCGCCGCCCAGCTTCGCGGAACGGAAGTGCCCGATCGGCTGCTCCTGGCCGATCCGGTCCTTGCCGCCCACGTTTATGCCACGATCCGGAGTCAGGCGCCCGACGACGGGGTGCGGGATCGCATCGTCGAGCAACTGCGCGCCCAGCTCGACACCATGTCCGATCCGGCAGCCCGCGCCGAGGTGCTCGCCGCCCTCGGCGATCTGGGCTGGACCCTGCCGTCCGCGGCGAACGGCGACCGCAACGCAACGATGCTGGTGCCGCCGGGCACCTGGCGCCTCGGCGGACGCAGCGTGCAGGGGCCACCCGACCGTCACGTTTACAGCGAAATCCGGACTATGGAACTGCCGCAGTTCCGCATTTCCCGATTCCCGGTGTCCAATGCCGAATACGCAGAATTCATAGACGCCGGCGGGTATGCCGACCGGAGCCTCTGGACGGTCGAAGGCTGGCAATGGTTGACCCGTCACAGCGCGGCCGAGCAATTCGTCGAGGACTGGCAAAAACGGCAGGCGCGGCTGCGGCAGACTCACCCTGCCAAGGCGATCGAGCTGCTGCGCAACAAGCTGGCGAGCCCGGCCGGTGCCGCCGCACTGGTGCGTTTCGCAACGATGTCCGAGAACGAGATGTTCGAGTACGCCCACGCCGTCATGGCCAAATCGGTCACCGCGCCTCGGTTTTGGCGCCGCAAGGCACTGGGCAACCCCTTGCAGCCGGTCGTCGGAGTCTCCTGGTTCGAGGCAAACGCGTACTGCGCCTGGTTGAGCCGCCGGCTCGGGGCCGTGGTCCGGCTCCCCAACGAGAACGAGTGGGAGGCGGCCTGCCTGAGGTCGTGGGGACTGACCGACACCGACGAGATCGAGGAGGCCGGCGGAGTGCTGTTCGGCAACACTCAGGACACCAACTGGCAGGCGACGACACCGATCGGCGCGTTCGGTACCCACGACCAGACGCGTGACGACCTCGCGGTCGAACTGATGGGCAACGTGTTCGAGTGGTTGTTCGACTACTACGCCGCGGGCGACCACGGAAGGAGGGTCGTCAAAGGAGGCTCCTGGCGACACGAGACCTGGCGTGCGCACCCGGCGTACCGTGGCCGTGGGGACGTCGCGGCCCAGAACGACGACGTGGGATTCCGTTACGTGATCAGGGAGGGACCGCCGTGAGTGAGGACGACAGCGGCAGAAAACCGTCCGACGACCGCATGCGCGCCGGCCAGATCGATGCGGAAGATCCGATCGGCGAGATCGCCTTACTGGCCGACGACAAGGCTTCGGATGACGACGAAATCCTGCGCCGGCTGGAGGATCTCGGATCGACGCTGTCGCCGGATGAGATCTTTTCAGTCCTCGTGCGCTATGACACCCCGGACGTGCTCGGCTGATCTAAATTTGGAGAAATCAGCCCATAACCGCCAGGTTTCTGATGTCGTTGCGTACACGAGCGACAGCAGAACGAACGACTAGCCGGAGGCCCTTGACCCGCGCTAACCTGTCGCCTTTCCACAGTGGCGGTTCGCGGAGGTAGTAAGTGATCGAACAGGTGGGTTACCAGCGGCGATTGCGCCGGCTGGTTCCGGGCCACCGCGCCGCAATTTGGCTGCCATTGGACGACGGCCTCATCTCAGGGCCTGAAGACCACCTCCGTGACGTCCGTAGGCTCCTCCGCAAGGACGTTCTCGAACACGTCACCGCTGTCCTCGGATTCCGCGGCGTGCTGTGCGCTGCCCAGCGTGAACTCATCGATACCCCGACGATCATGAACCTTAGCGCCAGCACCACCATGGTCGAGCACACCCGTAAGGTCGCGGTCGGCTCGGTCGCCGACGCGGTGCTCGCCGGCGCCGAGGCGGTCGCCTGCCACGTCAACCTGACCTCGCCGTACGAATCGGAGCAGCTCGAGGTACTGTCCCGGCGGGTGACCGAGGCTCAAGCCGTTGCTCTCCCTGTCGTGGCCTTCGCCTACCCGCGTGGCCGTCATGCAGACGGGTCAGACAACAACTACACCGACCTGCGGGCCAATGACCCTGAGAAGTTCGCGGAGCTGGTCCGCCACGGCGTGCGGGCCTCGGTTGAGCTGGGCGCCTCGGTGATCAAGACGATCTACACCGGGTCGGTGGATTCATTCCGAACGGTGATCGACTCGGCCATGGGCATACCGGTCCTCATCGCGGGCGAACGCCTGACCGAGGACGGCGACGAAGCCATCGCCAAGGCGGTCAACGCCGTAGAGGCCGGGGCAGCCGGCGTCGCGTACGGGCGGCAGATCTTCGCCCGGCCGGAGCCCGACCCCTTTCTCTGGAAGCTCCGCGGTGCCCTCGACGATCAGGTGGTCAGCGCGCCTCCCAGTGAGGCCTTTCCGATGATGGCGTCGAACGCGGGACCGAACTCTCGCTGGTGACACGCTCCAGCATGCCCTCCGGCCGGCGGGTCCATCGCCGGCCGTAGGAGTCGACGACCAAAAGCACCACCGGCTTACCGGCTAGCCCGGCCGGCAACTGGAGCACCCTGGTCTCGCCCGGCCCGAGCCCGAGCGGATCCGAGGCGGTGTCCCGCCCGGCCACGGACACTTCGACCGTGACCGCGACGTCGTTGCTGTTGCGGACGTGGGCCTTGCGCGGGTTTACCCACCAGAGCGAGACCCGGGCCGCCTGAGCCCGCTCGGCCTCGTCGAGAGCGCGCCGCCGGTCACCGTTCGCGCGGGTGTAAGAGACGGCAGCGAGGCCGATCGAGAAGCTGGTCAGGACGGATGCGACCCACGACGGGACATTGCCCCACTCGAGCCCCATCGCCCGAGCTTACCCGTCTTCGTGCTCATCGGATCTCCAGTTCAACCCTGCCGCCCCGCTCGACCGTGCGGCTTACCGTGCATTCCCGCTCGACCGCCGTTCGCATCGCCCGCACCACCCGCTCCCGCGTCCGGTCGTCGAGGAGGCCGAGGAAGGAATCGTCGGTGAGCAGGGTCACCCGGATCACGTCGTATTCGCGGCCGTCGGGGCTGCGGGAGGCGTCGGCCACCGCGACCAGCTCCGCGTCGTCGCCGGCACGACGGGTGACCAGCTGCTCGACTGTCACGGCGGCGCAGGCCGCGGTCGCGACCTGCAGCAACTCGCCCGGCGAGAACGAGTCCGGGCGGCCGCTGCGGCCGATCCGGACTGTCGCCCCGCGCTCGTTGCGGCCCACGAACTCGTGTTCGCCGACCCGTTCCACGGTCAACCCCGTCATGGCGGATTCCTCGGTGTCAGGGCCGTGTCAGAGGCGTGACAGGCCGGGCCTCGAACGTAGTCGGCATGAGAGGCACAGCGATCGAGGTTTCCGGCCTGCGAAAGGCCTTCGGTGACAAGACGGTGCTCGGCGGTATCGACCTGACCGTCGAAGCGGGCACGATTTTCTCCCTGTTGGGCCCCAACGGGGCCGGCAAGACGACGGCGATCAACGTGCTGACGACGCTGAGCAGGGCCGACGGCGGCACCGTGCGGGTCGGCGGCCATGACGTGGTCCGCGAGGCCAAGGCGGTCCGCAAGGCGATCGGCGTGACGGGCCAGTTCGCGGCGGTCGACGAGCTGCTGACCGGCGAGGAGAACCTGCAGCTGATGGCCGATCTGCACCGGGTGGGCCGGCGGATCGTGCCCGAGCTGCTGGAACGCTTCGACCTGACCGGGTCGGCGAAGAAGATGTCGTCGACCTACTCCGGCGGCATGCGCCGCAAGCTCGACCTGGCGATGACGCTGGTCGGCACCCCGGAGATCATTTTCCTGGACGAGCCGACGACCGGCCTCGACCCGCGGAGCCGCCGCACGATGTGGGGCATCATCCGCGAGCTGGTGGCCGGCGGGGTGACCGTCTTCCTGACCACGCAGTACCTCGACGAGGCCGATCAGCTCGCCGACCGGGTCGCCGTGCTCGACCAGGGGCGGCTGGTCGCCGAGGGCACGCCGGCCGGGCTCAAGCGGCAGCTCCCCGGCTCGCACGTCCGGTTGCGGTTTGCGGGCGTACGCGACCTGGACGCGGCCGCCCAGGCTTTCGCCGGCTCGACCCGTGACGAGGACTCGCTGACCCTGACCGTCCCGGGCGACGGCGGCACGAAGTCCCTGCGGGCCCTGCTGGACCGGCTCGCCGAGCACGATATCGAGGCCGAGGAGCTCTCGGTGCACACCCCCGATCTGGACGACGTCTTCCTGGCCCTGACCGGTCATGCGAGCGCGAACACGGAAGGAACCGACAAATGAGCATGGGTGACTCGGCGATCATGCTGCGACGCAACTTCAAACACACGATCCGGAACCCGATCTCGGTCTTCAACGCGATCCTCTTCCCGGTCATCCTCATGCTGATGTTCGTCTATGTGCTGGGCGACGCGTTCAGCGTCGGCGAGCACTACGTGGACTACGCGACGCCCGGCATGATCCTGCTGGCGATCTGCTACGGCCTGAGCGCCACCGCGACCGCCGCCAACTCCGACATGACCAAGGGCATCATCAACCGGTTCAAGGTCATGGACGTCTCGCGGGGCGCCGTGCTGACCGGTCAGGTGATCGGCAGCATGGTCAACAACGTGATCGCGGTGGCGGCCATCGTCGGTACGGCGTTCGCTCTCGGCTTCCGCCCGTCGGCGAGCTTGCTCGACTGGCTCGGTGTCGCCGGGCTGGTACTGCTGGTGGGCTTCGCGATCGGCTGGTTCACGGTCGCCCTGGGCCTGTTCGCCAAGTCGCCGGAGACGGCCGCCATCGGCACCGTCCCGCTGATCATGTTGCCGTTCTTCAGCAGCGCGATCGTCCCGGCCGACAAGATGGGTGCCGGCGTCAAGCAGTTCGCCGAATATCAGCCGTTCACGCCGATCATCGAGACCTTCCGGGACCTGCTGGCCGGCACGCCGCACACCGGTCACCTGATCACCGCGCTGGCCTGGTGCGCGGGTATCGCGATCGTCGGTTACGTCTGGGCGACGTCGACGTTCACGAAGCGAGTGTGACCTCGGCCAGCTCCCGCCAGTCCGGAAGCGCCGTCTCGGTGAAGGCAGAACCGAGGCGGCGCTCGACTTCGCGTGAGATCCGCTCCGCATCGGGGTTGGCACGGTCCGGCAGGCCGCGGACGGCATCGCTCGCGGCGAGCAGCCGCGCGGCCCGCTCGAATTGTTCCTGCCGCACGGCATGGTCGGCGATCCCGACCAGCACGGTGGCGATCAGCGGTGCGATGCCCGTGCCGGCGGTCGCCCGCAGGGCCGCGACGCGGTGCTCCCGAGCCGCCTGGAGGGAGGACGCGAGGTAGCCGAGCAGGTTCTGCAGGAGCCCTGCGACGTTGCCCGCCCCGGCCTCCTCGCCCAGCATCGCGGTCGCGATGGTGAGCTGGCGGCGGGCCTCGCCGACGTCACCGTCCCACCGCGCGATCTCGACCCTCGACAGGGCCAGTTCGGCCAGCGCGCTCGGCCAGGCGACCCGTTGGGCGTACCGCTGCGCCTCGGCCATCGCCGAGGCGCTCGCCGCCCGGTCGCCCTTCAGCCAGTAGAGCTGGGCCTGCCGGGCGCGCAGCGACACCACGTCCTCGGTGACGCCGATCTCGGCGACGACCGCGATCGCCTGCTCGTAGAGCTCGCAGGCGCGGGCGAAGTCGCCGCGGGTGCCGAGCCGGTTGGCCAGTTCCGTCTGGGCGAACGAGATTCCCCAGCGTTCGCCGAGCGCGCGGAACTCGTCGAGCGCCGCCTCGAGCTGGGTGTCGGCCTCGCGGCTGCCGTCGCCCAGCATCACCCGCATCTTGCCCGCCTGCAGGCGGGCCAGGGCGCGCACCCACGGGTCGTCGGCGATGAGCAGGGGGTCGAACGCGGTCGGCAGGTCCTGCGGCCCGCGCAGCATGCGTTCCATCGCGGGCACGAACTGCAGCGCCGGGTGGCCGCCGTGCACCCGCTTCACGACCTCGTCGGCCTTGCGGATCCAGTCCTCGGCGAGGAACTGGTCGCCGTGGCCGGAGGTGACGAACATGGTGACGAGGGCCAGCACCACGGCCCGGTGCTCGTCGTCGGCCTCGCCGGGCATGGTCGCGGCGGCCATGATCAGGTCGTTGCCCTCGGCCTTGTGCCCGCCGAGCCACCAGTACCAGCCGGCGTTGGCGGCCAGCCGCATCGCGCCGTTGGTCTCGCCGGCCGCGAGGGCACCGCGCATCGCGGCCCCGATGTTGTCGTGCTCGGCCTCGAGCCGGGCCAGCCACTGAAGCTGCTCGGCCCGGCGCAGGTGCGGTTCGGCCTCCTCGGCGAGCGAGGTGAAGTAGTCCAGATGCGCGCGCCGGGTCAGGTCGGACTCCCACGCCTCGGCGAGCCGGCGCTCGGCGTACTCCTTGATCGTGCCGAGCATGCGGTAACGCGGCGCCCGGCCGCCGTCGGTGACCACGAGCGACTTCTCGGTCAGCGCGGTCAGCAGCTCCAGGGCGTCGCCGGCGCAGACCCTCTCGGCCGCCTCCAGGGTCGCCCCGCCGGAGAACACCGAGAGCCGCCGCAGCACGGTCCGCTCGGCGTCGGAGAGCAGTTCCCAGCTCCAGTCGACGACCGCCCGCAGCGTCCGGTGCCGGGGCAGCGCGGTGCGGCTGCCCCCGGTCAGCAGGCGGAAACGGTCGTCGAGGCGGTCGGCGAGCTGGTCGAGTGACATCGTGCGCAGCCGGGCCGCGGCCAGTTCGATCGCCAGCGGCATCCCGTCGAGCGCCCGGCAGACCCGCTCCATCGTGGCCAGCGTGTGCGGCTCGGTGCCGAGGCCCGGTCGGACGGCGCCGGCCCGGTCGCGCAGCAGTTGTACGGCGTCCGAGCGCACGTCGAGCGGCTCGACCGGCCAGAGCGCCTCACCGGTGATGCCGAGCGGTTCGCGGCTGGTGGCCAGGATCCGCAGCCGCCGGCACTCCCCGAGCAGCCGGTAGGCGAACGCGGCCGCCGGCTCGATCACGTGCTCGCAGTTGTCGAGGATCAGCAGCGCCTCGCGGTCGCGGAGGGCGGCGACGACCCGGTCGGCCGTCTCGGCGATCGAGGCGTCGCCGAGGATGGCGTCGCGGCGGCCCAGCGCGGCCAGGGTCGCCTGGGCGACGTCGCCGTCGGCGCCGATGGCCGCCAGCTCGACCAGCCAGACCCCGTCCGGTACGGCGTCGAGGAGCGCGCGGCCGGTTTCGGTGGCCAGCCGCGTCTTGCCGGTGCCGCCGGGCCCGGTCAGGGTGGTGAGGCGATGCTGCCCGACCAGGGTCCGCACCGACGAGACGTCGGCATTCTTCCCGACGTAGCTGGTGAGCTCGGCCCGGAGGTTGGACTGCCGCCGCCCGGTCTCACCCCGCAGCAGCGCCACATGAACGGCCGACAGATCGGGCGACGGGTCAACACCCAGCGACTCGGCCAGCGTCTCGCGCGTGCGCTGGAAGACGACGATCGCCTCGTTCTCCCGGCCGTCCGCGGCGAGGGCCCGCATCAGCGCACCGACCAGCCGCTCCCGCAGCGGATGCGCGGCCACCAGATCGGTCAGCTCGGTGACCAGCGCCGCGCCGTGACCCAGCTTGATCTCGGCGTCGGACCGGTCCTCGAGGGCCGTCAGCCGCAGCCCCTCGAGCCTGGTCACCGCCGCGTCGAACACCCCGCTGCCGACCGGGCCGACGTCCGCCATCGCCGCACCGCGCCACAGCGCGAGCGCCTCCGGGAACCGCCCCTGACCGGCCAGACGCTCGAACCGGACCGCGTCGACCGCGTCCGGCGGCACCGCCAGCCGGTAGCCCTCCGAGTGACCCTCGATGGCGCCGGCCGGCAACGCCTTGCGCAGCCGGGACACGAGCCGCTGCAGGGCGTTCGACGCGTCGGCCGGCGGCTGGGAACCCCAGATCCAGTCGACGAGCGTCGCCTTCTGCACCACCCGGCCCGGTTCCAGCGCGAGCGCGATCAGCAGCGCACGCAACCGTGCGCCCGGCACATCGGCGAGGCCGCCGTCGTCGGTGCGCACCTCGAACGAACCCAGCATCCCGATCTGCACGGCACACCCTAACGCTCGTGGTCGCCCCGCCCGACCAGGCCGAGCGCGGCGGTCGCGGCGGCAGTCGCCAGGATCCACCCGGCCACCTGGAGGAAGTCGCTGAGCAGCTGCATCGCCTCGTTGCGGTAGTGCCAGGACGACTTCTGGCCCAGGTCGACCACGGGCACCAGCAGGTCAAGGCTGTAGAGCGCGGGCGAGAAGTTGCCGCAGTAGCCCGGCTGGTCGGCCACCGGGTCGGCGTCGGGCCGCACCACGCAGGCCTGAGTGCGCCCGTCCTCAACCACAGCGGTCGGTGACGGCGCCTCGGACGGGGCGAGGAAGGCGAACACGACGAAGCCGGCCAGCCACAGGCCGAGCAGCCAGTAGAGCGCGAGCTGGAGGCGGTAGCCGTAGCCGACGGTGATCCGGTAGAGGAGGCTCGCGAACGCCATCCAGAGCCCGCGGATCCCGCTCGACGAGGCCGTACGCTGCGCCCATTCCCGCTTGCGCATCTCGAACAGGATCCGGCGGGCGATCGAGTCGGACCCGGTGGCCCGATAGATCGCGGCCAGCTGCAGGTACGGCTGGGAGAGCTGCCCGGTCGGCAGCGCCACGTCGGTCTGCAACGCCGACGGCGGCGGGAGGATCTTGGTGCTCTCGAACCGGCGGATTTGGGTCGCCCACTCCTGCTCCCCCGGCTTGGCGTCGAGGTCGATGTGCACCTGGTATTGCAGCCCGAGCAGGTCGAGCCGCTCCGCCGCCCACAGGTTGCCGTTGTCGGTGAAGGAGAGGATCACCGCCCGCGACATGTCGACGTTGCCCCGCAGCGGCTGCGCCGGAGCCACGACCAGGTCCGGGGTCTGCAGCATGGCCAGGTCGAGGGCCAGGAGCGTCGAGTCGTCGTCGAGCGCGGGCAGCATCCGCAGACGGCTGCGTGCGGCCTCGGCGTCGAGGGGCAGGCTCGCCTCGTACACGGCGGCCACCCCGTACGCGACGTCCTTCATGCCGACCGACCGGCGCACCGTCGCCCTCCGCAGCCGGACCAGTCCCTCGGCTCGCGTGCCGTCGAACCAGGCGTCCCCGCCGATCTCGGCCGCCCCGCCGTCGATCGACGGCAGCGGCAGCCGACCGGCCTCGAGGTCGGCCACCGACTCCGGGTCCCATCGCAGGTGGGCCCCGGTCAGATCGACGTCGCCGGAGATCCGCGCGTCGGTGAACCGGACACCGCCGACCGTGTCGACCCCGGCCAGGAACAGGTCGGAGCAGGTCAGCGTCGACGCGTCGACAGCCGGCCCGTCGTCGCAGGCGATCTCGGCCGAGATGAACTGCACCGACCGCGACACCCGCGCCCCACGGAGCGCGATCGAGCCGCGGGCCCGGAACGGCTGCCCGGACGGGTTGCCGCGAACCGTCCCGGTGATCTGCGCGCCGATCAGGTTCAGCAGCGGGTCGAACGGGATCTCCCGGGCGCCCACCTGATAGATCATCTGGTCGACGACGCAGGGCGCGCTCAGCGACGCCCCCGAGACGAACACCGAACCGGCCGTGACGTCGGACAGTCGCAGCGATCCCTCGGCCCGCATCAGTCCACAGTCGACCGTGCCGCCGATGGTCGCCCGGTTGAGGTTGACCGCGTTGGCGCCGGGCGCCCGCACGATCGACCGCTGAAGCTGCACGTTGTGCTGGATCCGGGCGTCCTGCAGGCAGATCTCGCCGTGCACGTGCGCATCGGTGCCGGTGATCTGTCCCCGCACGACGGCTCCGTCGGCGACCACGGCGTACATCGTGTCGGCCGGCATCCCGATGCCGGCCCGGTCGAACCGCAGATCGCCGCCGATCTCGATGCCGCTGGCCCGCACGCTGCCGTGGGCCTGGAAACTGTCGTCCAGCTCGACGTTGCCGCGCACCTCGGCCCGGTCGAGCACCACCACCGCGACCGGGTCGAACTGGGCGTCCCCGCTCGGCCCGGTCGACCGCCGGTCGCCGACCGGCCCGCCGCCCGCGCTGAGCCGGGCCGCGCTCAGATCGACGTCGCCGCCGATCACCACCCCGGGCAGGTACATCCGGCCGTGCACCTCGAGCAGGTCGTCGGCGCTGCGCAGCGACCCGGTCTGGCGCTGGTGCACCTCGGCGTGCACGATCGACCGCCGCCCCCGGTCGTGGTCGCGGTCGGCGGTCAGCGACCCGGCGACCCGCAGGTCGGGCCCGTTCAGCGCGGTGTCCGGCACCGGGTCGACCGCCGAGCGGGGCGGCGCCGCGAGCCGCGCGCTGTCCAGCTCGAAGTCACCGCCGATCCGGGAGTTGGCCAGGTCGAACAGCCCCCGGCAGTCGATCCGGGGCGCGCTCAGGATGCCGCCGATGGTCAGCCGCCGCATCCGGATCGGGCACCCGCGGGGCACGGCCGCGATCGCGTCGTCCCGGTCGTGCGGCCCGAACACCGACCCGTCCAGGTGCATCGACCCGCCCACGCGCGCGTCGGTGAAATCCACCCCGGCCGGGAACGACGACTCCTTGAGCCACACCTCCAGCGTGATCACACAGGTGGCCGCGTCGATCCACGCCGCGACCGTCCGATCCAGCTGCAGCCCCGGCAACGACGCCTCGAGCAGGTTGAGACCACCCCGGACCATGCAGTCGATCAACGTCAGCTGAATCCCGAGCGTGGCCCCCCGCAGGTCGAGATCCCCGTCGATCTCCACCCCCTGCAGATGCAACTGCCCCGTCGGATGCTCGCCCGACCCGGGCGGCCGCAGCAACG
Organism: Actinoplanes sp. NPDC051343; assembly: GCF_044455125.1. Taxonomy (NCBI): domain Bacteria; kingdom Bacillati; phylum Actinomycetota; class Actinomycetes; order Micromonosporales; family Micromonosporaceae; genus Actinoplanes; species Actinoplanes sp. NPDC051343. The sequence continues at coordinate 110,411 of NZ_JBITEL010000016.1, read as the reverse complement.
CCTTACGCAGCTCTTCGGCCGGAATCACCCCCGGCGAGTCCACGATCTCCCCGGTGCGGCTCGCCTCCGCCAGCCGCCGCCACAGCTCGTCCGCCCCCATGTCCGCAATCTAGGAAAGGCCTGCGGACACCGCCACCCCCGATTCGGTCACGCTTGGCCGTGATGACCACCGACCGGCCAGCCTCAGCCGCACCGCCGCCCCCCGCCAGAACCCGCCGCAACTGAGACACCGCATTGTGGACCTGACAGCGCGCGGTGACCGCCCGCCGCCGACCAGCCGCCGGTGGGACTGAGGCCGCCCGCCGGCCTGATTCGGGGCAGGCGGCGGGCAAACCATCCGCTCAGGCGGCTGCGGAATCGTTCCGCGGCGGCCGTACGGCGCCGAGCAGCAGGCAGAACTCGTTGCCGTCCGGGTCGGCGAGCTCGACCCGGCTCGCGTCGGACGAGCCGGGACGGGTGGCGCCGAGTGCGAGCAGGCGGTCGAGCTCGGCCGACGGATCGCTCTCGGGCCGCAGGTCGAAGTGGACGCGGCCCTTGCCGACCCGGGGATCGAGCGGCGGCCCGCCCCAGGTGACCTTCGGACCGCCGTGCGGCGAGCGGATCGCGGTCTCCTGGTTCTGATCCCAGACCAGCGGCCAGCCGAGCGCCTCACTCCAGAAGTAGCCGACCGCCTGCGAGCCGTCGCACGACAGGGCGCCGACGAAGCCGCAGCCGGCCAGAAACTGGTTGCCCGGCTCGATGACGCAGAACTCGTTGCCCTCCGGGTCGGCGAGCACCACGTGCCCCTCTTCCGGCTTCTGACCCACGTCGATGTGGCGGCCGCCCAGCTCGAGCGCCCGGGCGACGGTCTCCTGCTGCCCCTCCAGCGACGTGCTCGTCAGGTCGAAATGCATGCGGTTGGGCACCGCCTTGGGCTCGTCGCTCGCCAGGAACCGCAGCCGGAACCCGGTGCCGTCGCCCGGGAGCAGCGCATCACCCTCCGCCTCCCAGCCCAGCAGCGCCGACCAGAACGCCGCCAGGCGCTGCGGTGACCGGGCATCGAAGCAGACCGCAAACAGCTGGGACGTCATCCCGGCAGACTAGGTGCGCTCCGCGAACCCGGCCACCGAATTGCCGCGCACCGTGCCCTACGATGGCGGCCATGCTGGTCCGGCACCGCCTCGCCTTCCTCGTCGGCGTCCTGACGGCCACGGTCGCCCTCGCGGTGCTGCGGCTCGCCGAGATCCCGGTCGTGTCGGCCGTCGCCCTGGGCCTGCTGGGCCTGTTCTGGGTGGGCCTCGCGCTGGCCCCGCTCATTGCCCTCAACGCGCGCCAGCCGCAGACGTTCCAGGTGCACGCGGGCGCCTTCACGTCGGCGCCGCCCCTCGGCGCCATCATGTCGGCCGGAGCATTCACCGCGATGTCGGTGACCCTGGCCGCCGAGAGCATCGACGCGGCCCGGCGCGGCTGGCACGTCGACGCGGTGCAGGTCACGGTCGTCGTGCTGCTGATACTGCTCGCGCCCCTGCAGTGGGGCGGCGTGCTCCGATCGAGCTACGGCCTGTTCCTGCGTCCCGACGGCCTGCTCGACCGGCAGCCTCTGGGCTCGCTGTTCGTGCCGTGGGAGGCGGGCGCCGCCGCCGAGCCGACCACCTACGGCGTCAAGCTCCGCGTCGGCCGCCCCGACCTGATCGTCAAGCGCGGCCTGCGCCCCGGCACCGCCATCCGCACGGGCGCCGACCGCGGCTTCACCGCGTGGGCGGTCAACCTCTACACCGCCCGCCCCGACTTCCGGCCGGCCATCGGCACCCTCGAGGGCCTCCGCCAACTGGTCCCATCACCGCCCGATCCCGCATGACCGCGGACGGCCGTCGCCAGCGTCGAAACGGTAACCCGTGGCGGCCTCCCGAGCCACAAACGTCAAGCCGGGCCAAGCGAACGGCCAAACCGGCGGCTAGCGGTAGCGCGCGTCCTTGAGCGACGGCGTTCGAGCGGCGGGGGATGTGTCGGTCCGATCGGCGGGCCCTGACCGGAACCCGCCGGTATGCACGTCGGCGATCAGGAACGACACCGTGACGCCGATGCCGCGATCTTGCCCGTGCCGGCCACCGAGGCCCCGCCCACGGCCGCCCGGATCGTGCCCTCGCGCACCGCCAACGCTATCCCTTGAGCGTCGAACGCCCCGGCAGCGCCGACCTACCGGCAACCGGCCGCCGCAGCACGGGTGCTGGGCGGTCAGGAGGCGGTCGACAACCGGCCGGGCAACCGCTTCGGGCTGCGCTGGGCCACGCCCGGCGAGCTGGACGGGCTCAACCTGCGGCCCGCGGAGATCAGGCCGCTGCTCGCCGCTTTGCTTGCCGGCGCCTGACCGCTTCGGGGCGGCGCCGGCGCAGCAGGACCGCGGCTACGCCGCCCAGTGGCAGCAGCAGCCAGCAGGAGATCAGGCGGTAGACCAGGACCGCGGCCACCGCGGTCGCCGCCGTTGCGCCGGCCGCGGTCAGGCCGGCGATCAGCGCGGTGTCGATGACGCCGACCCCGCCGGGGGTCAGCGGCACCTGGCGGACGATCTGCACACCCAGGTAGATGCCGGCCAGCGTGGTCGCCCCGACCGGCAGGCCGACCGCCCGGCACGTCGCGGCCAGGCAGAGCAGGTCGGTGAGCCAGTTGATGCCGAGCAGCAGCACCGACACGATCCAGTCGCGGGCCCGCAGTGACGCACCGGCCCGCCAGCCCTCGCGGGCCGACGCCAGGGTGCGGCCGATGAAGCCGGCGCCGGCCGAGCGGGCCGGCCGGCGCATCCAACGGCGTCCGGCGGCTATCGCGCCGAAGGTCAGTGCGGCCAGGACCGCGACGACGATCAGGGGGCGCGGTCCGGCCAGCAGATGCGGGTCGGTGGTGACGAGCGCGGCGAAGCCGGCCACGTAGAGCAGGGCCAGGCCACCGATCGAGGCCAGCCCGGACACGATCATCGAGGCGGTGCCGACCTCGCGCGGGATTCCGGTGCGTTCGTACTCGCGGACCGCGTAGGCCGCCGACACGGCTCCGCCGGCCGGCATGGAGATCGAGAGGGCGGTGCGGGCCAGTGTCACCAGCGCGGCCTGCCGCGCTTTCAGCCGTACGCCGAGGGCGCCCATCAGCAGACGTTGCTGCCATGCGAAAGCACCGAGCGACACGGCTTGGAGCAGTACGGCGAGCGCGACCCACCAATAGTCGGCTCCGGTGAACGCGCTGAGGAAGGAGCGCGGGTCGGGCAGGCGTCCCCACAGACCGAACGCCGCAAGCCCGGTCGCGGCCGCCAGGATCAGGGGCAGCCGGAGCCGGGACCAGGTCCGTTTCGCGCTGGGCACGGGCCGATACTTCCGCACCGCGGCAACCGGGGGCCAGCAGGTGTGACGCAAACGGGCGGCCCGCGTCCGGACCGCCCGGCAGGAACAGCGCGAATCAGCAGTGACCGAGGTCCTGCCACTGGTCGGTCCAGCCCGGTTCCACCCCCTGCGTCCAATACTTCGCTTTCCAGAGGTGCTTGCCCTGCCCGGAGGCGGGACCGTTCGGGTCGCCGTACTTGCTCTTGTCGTGCTTGACCACCGACCCGCCGGTGTAGACCGACGAGAAGTTCCACTCGGGCGCACCGGAGCGATCGGCCGCGGGAGGGGGTGTGGTGGTGGGTCCGGTGGTCGGCGGGGGCGTGGTCGTGCAACCGCCGGTCGAGCTGACCGTGTCCGTGAAAGCGTTCCCGCCCGTACGGTAGGCCGCCGCCTGCGCGGTCGCCTGGGCCGGGCTGAGCACCTGGTTCTTGGCGAAGAGCACCCAGTCGACCTGCTCGGCGTACGTCGAGAGCCCGCCGCTGTGTGCGGCGGTGTCGATGAACCACAGGTTCCAGTTGATGGTCATCGTCTGGCGCGGGTAGTACTGTCGTGCCACCCGTCGAAGCTCTTCCGTTCCTCGGAGTGCACGTTGTCGGCGTACCAGGGCTCGTTCTGGTAGGTGTACCAGCTGGTCTGGTAGTTGATCGGCCCGGGCGCGCCCCACCCGCCGTTGGGCAGATATTTCGTAGGGGGATTTCCGCTATGCGGTGCGCCGGATGCGACCGGCGTAGCGCGCCTCGATCAGAGCGTTGTGCTCTTTTCCGCCGGGCACGTTGTCCGACAGATAGATCGGCGGGGTAACTCCCGCCGCGAGCAGGTTGGTGACCACCTCGGCGACGATCTGCTGGGCCAGCAGCGCCGCGGTGATCGACGAGATCGCGCCGACCGCTCCCCCGCCCGGGATCGGCACGGCCGCGTCGCCGTAGGGCGCCCCGTTGTCGAGCACCACGTCGGCGATCTCACTGAGCTTCCGGCCGCTCGGGTGCCGCGAGTCGACCCCGGCCGAGTGCTTGGCGCTGGTCAGCGCGATCAGCTTGTGGCCACGCTGCTTGACCAGCAGGGCCATCTCGACGACGGCGCCGTTGATGCCGGAGTTGCTGGCGATCACGAAGCAGTCGTCCGGCTTGACCGGTGCCAGCTCGTAGAGCCGGTGCGCGATCTCCGGCCGGCGCTCGAACATCGGGTCGGCCAGCACCTCGGCCGGCTCGCCACCGTAGAGGACGACGTCGCGCAGCGCGATCCGGTTGGTCGGCACCAGGCCACCGGCCCGGCCCGCGATCTCCATCGCCAGGCCCTCGGAGTGACCGCACCCGAACGCCTGGATCACTCCCCCCGCCAGCACGGTCTCGGTCAGCAGGGCGGCAGCGCGGGCCTTCTGCTCGCGCTGGCCGCCGCCGACCTCGGCCACGGCCGCCTGCACGATCTCCAAGAAGCTCATTGCTGTCCTCTCTGCCGCCCGCGCTTGCGGGACGGGATCTTCTCGGGCAGTCGATGGGCGTCCACGGCGCGGACGGTGAGCTCGAGCGCCTCGGCGGTGCGCTCGTACGTCCGCTGGGCGACCGCGACGTAGATCAGGTCGAGCACCAGCAGCTGGGAGTGCAGCGCGGAGAGCGCGGCCAGCCGGAACGTGGTCTCCATGGCCGCGGTCGTGAACACGATGTCGGCCACCTCGGCCAGCGGTGACCGCCCGAAGCTGGTCACGGCCACGGTCAGCGCACCGTGGTCGGCGGCCTCGGCGAGCGTCTCGATGACCTCCCGCGTGCGGCCCGAGTGCGACAGCCCGATGGCGACGTCGCCGGGCAGCAGCAGCGCGGCGTTGGTCAGCGCGGTGTGCGAGTCGGACCGGCTCCACACCGGCACCCGGATGCGCTCGAGCCGGAACGCCATCTCGCCCGCCGCCGTGCCGCTGCTGCCGATCCCGAAGATCTCGACCCGCTTCGCCTCGGCGATCGCGGCGGCCACCCGCTCGACGTCGTCGATCCGCAACGCGGCCGCCGTGCCCTGGATCGCCCGCGTGTCGGCCGCGGTGACCACGCCGAGCACGTCGCTCAGCGGGTCGTCGGGCGCGATGTCACCGCTGATGTCGGTCTCCCAGCGGGCCTGCTCGGCCCGCCCGGTCTCGGTCGCGACCGCCACTCGCAGGTTGGCGTAGCCCTTGAACCCCAGCGTGCGGCTGAACCGGGTCACGGTCGCGGTCGAGGTGCCGGACCGTTCGGCCAGGTCGACGATGCTGGCGTGGGCCGCGGTCTCCGGGTCGGCCAGGATCGTCTCGGCGATCCGCGCCAGGGCCTCCGGCATGCCCGGCCCCTCGATCCGCAGCCGCGCCAGCAGCCCGCCGCTCGCTCCCGTCACGCCGGCCACCCCTTCGATGGACATCGTTTTCATCGATCGCCGTTGCTGATGAAAATTACGACCGGCACGCCGTCTAGTCAACAACAGTTTCATATGTTTCGATTTCCACCATGAATCTCGTGCTCGGGGTGGACGCCGGCGGCACCGCCTCGCGCGCCGTCCTGGCCACGTCGGACGGCACCGTCGTCGGCCGCGGCACGGCCGGTCCGGGCAACCCGATCTCCGCCGGCTCCGCGGCGGCCGTCGCCATCGGTACGGCGATAAGACAGGCCCTGGCCCATCTCAGCCCGACCTCGGTGACCGCCGCGGTCCTGGGCGTCTCCGGCGTCGCGTCCGCCTCCGACCCGGCCGCGCTCGTGCTCGTTCCGATGTGGCGCGAACTGGGCCTGACCTGCCCGCTGACCATCGTCGGCGACGTGGTGACCGCGTTCGCCGCCGGCGCACCCGACCCGTCCGGCACCGTCCTGATCGCCGGCACCGGAGCGATCGCCGCCCGCATCACCGGCTACCGGGTGACCGCCACCGCCGACGGCCTGGGCTGGCTGCTCGGCGACGAGGGCTCGGGACGCTGGATCGGGCTGCAGACCGTACGGGCGGCGGTACGCGACTGGTCGAGCCCGCTGGGCCGGCTGGTCGCCGCCCGCTCGGGCGCCCGCTCGCCCGAGGAGGCCGTCCGCTGGGCCCAGAGCCTGCCGTTCGGCGAGATCGGCGCGCTGACCCCGCCCGTCTGCACGGCGGCCCGGGAGGGAGCACCCGGCGCGGCCCGGATCATCGCCTCGGCCGTCGGCCACCTGATCGCCACGCTCGACGAACTCGCCGCCCCGGGGCCGGTCGTGCTGGCCGGTGGCCTGCTCGTCGCGGACACCCCGGTACGGGACGGCGTCCTCGGCGTACTCGTGAAGCGCGAGGTGCCGACCGGCACCGCGCGCGATCCGGCCGCCGGGGCCGCCTGGCTCGCGGCCCGTCACCTCGGCCCACTGAAGCCGGCCGCCCTGCACGCGGCCCTCCTGTCCGGCGGGCCGGTCAGTCCTTCGCGGGCTCGTTGAGGATCTCGCGGGCCTGCTCGGCCGCCCGCACGATGCTCTCGGCCACGAAGTCCATGAAGCGGGCGATGTTTTCCAGGCGCACGGCGGCCGGGGTGCCCGGTCCGAGGACGGCGATGCCCTGGCGCGCGGTGTCGGAGAACGTCGTGTTCGCCTTCGCACTGGAGATCATCGACTGGTACCACACCTCGGAGTCGACGACGTAGCGCTCGCGGCGGCGCTCGTCGCGCTCCCGGCGGACCAGGCCCAGGTTTTCGAGCAGGGCGATCGCCTTGGAGACGGTCGCCGGGCTGACCTCGAGGGTCTGCACGAGTTCGGCCGCGGTCAGGCTGCCCGAGTCGCTGGTGTAGAGGGCGGCCTGCACGCGGGCCGGCATGCGGGGCAGTCCCGACTGCATGAAGACGGTCGCGAACGCCTCCTCGTAGTCGCGGACGGCCCGGGGGTCGCGCCCGTGCGGAAGCGCGGAGGCGGCCGCGGCCCGCGAGGTGGCCCGCGCGCGGCGGTGGGTGCGCCGCTCGGTCGCGCGATGGGCCAGGTCGGCGCGGTAACCGGCCGGGCCGCCGTTGCGCATCACCTCGCGCGTGACCGTCGACGTCGGACGGTCGAGACGCCGGGCGATCTCCGCGTAGGCGAGGCCGTCGGCCACCCCCAGCGCGATCTGCTGGCGTTCCTGCTGCGTGAGCCGGCCTCCCGGCATCGCCACCTCCTGGCATTCCGCATCGACCATAGCGTTCACTCCCGACGATCGGAGCGGTTGAGCGAGGACGCCACCACGCCGAGCCCGTTGGCCGCCCAGTGCAGCACGAACGGCGCCAGCAGCCCGCCCGAGAAGTGCCGCAGCAGCGCGAACACCACACCGGCCGCGAACGTGAACGCGAACGTCGCCCACCGGTTCGGCGCGGCGGCGTTGGCGCGGGTGCCGGGCAGCACGTGCCAGAGGCCGAACAGCAGCGGCGTCGCCCACGCGACCGGCCACAGCGCCCCGCGGAAGGCGGCCTCCTCGACCGCCACGGTCGAGAGCGGAACGGCGATCAGCGCGGTGTAAAGGGCCCGGCCCAGCGGCATCCGGTAGCGGGGATCGCGAAACAACCGCCGGGTGAACGGAATCAGCAGCGCCGCGGCATAGCCGAGGACGGTCAGGACGAGGCAGCCGGCCGCCCAGCCGACGCCGCCGACCGGACACCCGCCGATCATCAGGAACAGCACCGCGAACACCGGGCCGGTGATCAACGGAGCGCGCCCGCGGACGAGAAAGAAGGCCACCAGGAGCACCGCGGTGAGGGCCAGTCGCATAGCTCACGAGTCTTGTCCGTCACCCCCCGCTCTCCGTAGCGATTCGCAGGTCGCGCATGGTTGGGTGTAGCCGTGACCGACACCGCAACCGCGATGGAAGGGCGCACCACCTGGTCGAGGAAGGTGGGCACCCCACTGCGCCGCTTCCTGGGCACCGAGGCCGGCAGCGCGGGCGTGCTGCTGACCGCGATCGTGGCCGCGCTGCTCTGGGCCAACCTGGCCGACGGATCGTACGAGCGGTTCTGGCACCTCGAGTTCGCGCTCGACTTCGACGGCTCCCGCATCGACCTGACACTGCGCGAGTGGGTCAACAGCGGCCTGATGACGCTGTTCTTCCTCGTCGTCGGACTGGAGGCGCGGCGCGAGTTCGACCTCGGTGATCTGCGCGACCGGCGCCGGTTCATCCTGCCGGCGGCGGCCGGCGTCGTCGGAATGATCATCCCGATCACGATCTTCCTGGTCGCCAACCACGCCGGGACGGGCGGCCACGCCTGGGGTGTGGCGATGTCGACCGACACCGCGCTCGCGCTCGGCCTGCTCGCGCTGGTCGGCCGCCGGGTACCCGACCAGGCACGCCTGTTCCTGGTGACCGTCGCGGTGGTCGACGACGTCGTGGCGCTGATCGTCATCGCGGTCGCCTACACCGACGAGATCCGGCCGATGCCGCTGCTGATCGCCGTGATCGTCTACGGGCTGACGTTCGTGTTGCGGTGGCTCAAGGTACGCAGCGGCTTCGTGTACGTGCCGTTCGGCCTCGTCGTCTGGGGCGCGATGCTGGCGAGCGGCATCGACCCGGTCGTCTCCGGCCTAGCGCTCGGCCTGACCGCCGCGGCATACACCCCGGCCCGCGGCGACCTGGAACAGGCCAGCAACCTGTTCCGCTCGTTCCGCGAGCAGCCGACCGCCGAACTGGCCCGCTTCGCCCGGCTCGGCCTGACCCAGACGCTCTCCCCCAACGACCGGCTGACCCGGGTCTACCAGGGCTGGAGCAGCTATCTGATCGTGCCGCTGTTCGGCCTGGCCAACGCCGGCATCGCGATCGACGCCAAATTCCTCGGCGTCGCGGTCACGTCGTCGATCACGCTGGGCGTCTTCATCGCGTACGTCGTCGGCAAGCCGCTGGCGATCGCCGGCGTCTCCGGTCTCGTGACATGGCTGAGCAAGGGCACGATCCGGCCGGCCGTGGGCTGGGCCTCGGTGGCCGGCACCGGCACGATCGCGGGCATCGGGTTCACGGTGTCGTTCCTGATCGCCGACCTGGCGCTGAAAGGCCCCCAGCTGGCCGAGGCAAAACTGGGCCTGCTCGCCGGCGGGGTGGCCGCGTCGGTGCTGACCTGGGGCATCTTCCGGGCCGTGAGCTCGATGCCGAAGGCCCGCAAGGCGGTCCTGCTGCTGGGCGACGCCGACCAGCTCACCGACCTGATCCCCGAGGTCGACCCGGAACGCGACCACACCCGCGGCCCAGCCGACGCCTCGGTGACGCTGGTCGAGTACGGCGACTTCCAATGCCCGTACTGCGGCCGCGCCGAACCGGTGGTGCGCGAGCTGCTGACCGACGTCGACCTGCGGTACGTGTGGCGTCACCTGCCGCTCAGCGACGTGCACCCGCAGGCCCAGCTGGCCGCCGAGGCGGCCGAGGCCGCAGCCGCACAGGGCAGTTTCTGGGAGATGCACGATGTGCTGCTCGCCCACCAGGACAGGCTGCGGATCATCGACCTGATGAAGTACGCCGAGCAGCTGGGCCTCGACCAGGAACGCTTCCACGACGACGTGATGCGCCACGCCGCGGCCGAGCGGATCACCGAGGACCTCGACTCGGCCGACCTGAGCGGGGTGTCGGGCACGCCGACGTTCTTCGTCAACGGCAAGCGGCACTACGGGGCGTACGACGTGCACACGCTCAAGGAGGCGATCCGGGTCGCCCGGGTCAGGGCAAAGATCGCCGCAGCTTCACCGTCGCGTCGACACGGGTGACCGTGTTGCCGTCCTGATCGTTCTGCTCGCGCGGGTGGGTGGCACTGGTCAGCACCTGCCAGCCGTCGCCGAGTTCGAGCGCGGCGATCACCTCTTCCGGCGCCGGGAAGTGGATCTCGGCGTGGTCGCCGTGGCCGAACGGGCCATGATCCATGTGCCCCTCGATCAGCAGCGTGCCGCCGGGTGCGACCGCGGCGGCGGCCCGGCGCAAAATCTTCTCCCGGTCGAACTCTTCCCAGAAGTGCAGGAACTGAGCGCTGACCAGGTCCCATTCACCCTCCGGGAACGACTCCTGCACATCGTGCCGCTGGAAGTCGATCGTCACGCCCGCGGCGGCGGCGTGCTCAGCCGCCCGCGCGAGTGCGACGCCAGATATGTCCACCGCGGTGACCTGCCAGCCGCGGGTGGCCAGCCACACCGCGTCGGCGCCCTCGCCGCAGCCCAGATCGAGCGCGGTCCCGGTCGGCAGATCCGTGATCTCCGAAACGAGGGCGACGTTCGGGTTGCCGCTCCAAATGCGCTGGGACTCGGCATAGCGAGCGTCCCAGGCTTCCTCATGACTCATGCCCGCCAGCGTGCCGCGATCCGGCACCGAGCGGCAAAGAAGTTGCCGATTCGGCAAGCCGTACACCTCGGGTCACGTGGACCGGCGGCGTCTCGGGACACCGCCGGAGAAGGTGATCAGCCCGCGCGCCGGCGCGCCCGTCGCGCCGCCAGCTCGTCCCCCGCAACCGGCCCTTCCGGCGCCGGAGGCAGCGGCTGAGCGGTGCCCGCCGGCTCGGCCGGCAGGTGCGACAACGAACCCTGAATCTCCTTGAACGCCCCGCCGATCGCGATGCCGAAAACACCTTGGCCGCCCTGCAACAGATCGACCACCTCTTCCGGGGAACGGCACTCGTAGACCGTCGTACCGTCCGAGATCAGCGTGATGCCGGCCAGATCGTCGACCCCGCGCGACCGCAGTGCCTCGATCGCCCGGCGGATGTTCTGCAGCGAGACCCCGGCGTCCAGAAGACGCTTCACGACCTTGAGAACGACCAGGTCACGGAAGGAGTAGAGGCGCTGGGTGCCGGAGCCCTCGGCGTTGCGGACGCTCGGCGAGACCAGCGTGGTGCGGGCCCAGTAGTCCAACTGGCGATAGCTGATCCCGGCCGCCTGACACGCCGTCACCCCGCGATAACCGAGTTCACCGTCCTCGCCGACAAGAGCTCCCTCGGAAGGTTGCTCGTGCACGCGACCACCTCCCCGCTGCGCGGTGCCGCTTCACCTGGACTTCACGAGCGTATATCTCAGACGGCGGCAGAAGAGGGAGGTAACTCCACGACACGCCGCGTACGGACGACGACCGTGATCGAAATCAGCCAGCCCCAGCTGGCTTCAGCCGGCCTCAACCGGCCGCAGTCGCTCTCAGCCTGCGAAATCTTCCGGCCGCACCTGGTCGAGGAACTCGCGGAACTTCTCGACCTCGTCCTCCTGCTCATCCGGGATGACGATGCCCGCCTCGGTCAGCACCTGGTCGGCGCACCGGATCGGGGCGCCCACCCGCAGCGCCAGCGCGATCGAGTCGCTCGGCCGGGCCGAGACCCGCAGGCTGTCCCCGATCAGCAGATCGGCGTAGAAGACATTGTCCTTCAACTCGGTGATCTCGACCGCCTTGAGCGGCGCCTCGAGCGCCTTCAGGATGTCGCGCAGCAGATCGTGGGTCAGCGGCCGGGCCGGTTTGACCCCCTGCTGCTCGTAGGCGATCGCCGTCGCCTCGACCGCACCGATCCAGATCGGCAGGTACCGATCACCGTCGACCTCCCGCAGGAGGACGATCGGCTGGTTGCTCGGCAGCTCCACCCGAACTCCGACAACGCTCAGCTCGCGCACCGTCCGCCTCCGTGTCGTCTCGCCGCCCCGCACGGCTGCCCCTAACCTGCACGGTACACGCACGCCGTCCGTATCCCACGGTCGCGGCACACCGCCATTCGGCGCCCTTGAAGCGCCCCTTCAGCGGCCGAGTTCCCCCCGCAGACCGGTTCGTACCAGCGCGGCGTGCAAACGTTGCGACAACGCCTGCAGGTCACGCGCCGTCTCACCGGCCCGGGCACGGGCACCCGGGTCGCTCTGCCGCACCAGCGGCGCCAGCAGCTGTGTGAACAGGCCCACCTCGCGGTCGGACGCGGCCCGGAAGGCCCGCAGATGCCGCACCTCGAGCCCGTAGCGGGTCAGGCCCACCACGGCCTCCACGATGATCACGGCGTCCGCGTCGTACCACCCCGGCGGGCGGGCGCTGACCAGGCCGATCTGTTCCAGCTCGTCGAGCAGGGCGTCGGTGACGCCCGTGCGCTCGATCACATCCTCCCGGGGAAGCCGGGAGTCGGCCGGATCGGCGGCCTTCTCGGCGCCGACCGCGACCAGCGTGGGACGGGCCGGCGGGGCCGGCTCGTTCTCCATCCGCTCCAGCTGCTCGCGGATCACGCGCAGCGGCAGGTACTGATCGCGCTGGGCGGTCAGCACGAACCGCAGCCGCGCAACGTCGTTCCACGAGTATTTGCGGTAGCCGGAGGCGGTGCGCTGGGGATCGACCAGCCCCTCCGCCTCCAGGAACCGCAACTTGGAGATCGTGGTGTCGGGGAACTCGGTGCGCAGATGGGCCAGCACCTCCCCGATGCTCATGAGCGCAGCCTCGCGGGAACCCGAGGGCCGTGCCCCCGGGTCGCGCGCGGCCGCCCCCGACGAGGTCACGCCCGGCCGACCTCGCCCTCGGGCCGCGGCCCGGCGATGAACACCAGACGGAACTTGCCGATCTGCACCTCGTCACCGTTGCTGAGCGTGGCCGCTTCGACCCGCTCCCGGTTGACATAGGTGCCGTTCAGCGAGCCGACGTCGCGCACGGTGAACGTGCCGCTGTCGCGGTGGAACTCCGCGTGGCGGCGTGACACCGTCACGTCGTCGAGGAAGATGTCGCTGTCGGGGTGCCGCCCGCTGGTCGTCACGTCGTGGTCGAGCAGGAACCGGGCCCCCGCGTTCGGGCCGCGGCGCACGACCAGCAGCGCCATGCCCGGCGGCAGCGAACCGGACATGCGGCTCGGCACCACGTCGGTGTCGGGACCCTCGAGCACCTCGTCGAGGGCGCCGAGGTTCAGCGTGGACGTGACGTCGAGCGGGGGGAACTCGTCGTCTGGGCGCGTCATCGGACCACCTCACGGATCAGTTGGTCGTCGCCAGGCGGCACGGGTTGCTCCCCCGCCGCGGCCGTCAGGCCCGGACGCACGACAATCGGTTTCAAAGGAATAACAGTTGTTGGCCCCGCGAGCCTAGTAAGCGCCAATATCGCGAAGCAACCGGACTCGCTGAGAGGATCAGGTCTCGGTGAGAGCCTTATATGCCTCGGCATCCAGCAACCGCCCGATATCGCCCGCATCGTCGGGGACGATCTCCACCAGCCAGCCGGCCGCATAAGGTTCGGCATTGATCAGCTCCGGCTCGTCGCCGAGCGACGCGTTCTTCGCCACCACCGTGCCGGCGATCGGCGCGTAGATCTCCGAGACGCTCTTGGTCGACTCGATCTCACCCAGCGAGTCGCCCGCCTGCACCGCCGTACCCTCGTCGGGAAGCTGGACGAAGACGATGTCGCCGAGAGCGTCCTGCGCGAAGTGGGTGATGCCCACGCGCACCGGGCCGCTGCCGTCGCCGGCCACCCATTCGTGCTCCGCGGTGTACCGCAGGTCTCCAGGAATCACGCATTCCTCCGTTGTCACGCCGGCCTGCTCAGGAGGCAGGCTTCGCGTATTGCAAAGAACCGGCCTTGCGCACCGCGGTCACCTCGACCATGGTTTGCGTCTCCATCGTCACGCTACCGCCGGCGCCATTAATCGACGCCACCACCCCGCCGGGGATCTGGAGCGCGGTCTGCATGATCTGCGGAGTGCCGATCACCCACAGCGTCCACGGCCCGGAGAGCCGCGTGCCGTCGGCGTCGATCCCGCCGCCCTGAGCGTCGACGAAGTAACTGGACGCGACGATCCGCACCGCGGCGCCGTCCACCCCTTCCAGCTCCATCACCTCCCCGCCCGAGCCACGCAACTCTTGCACGGCGTTGAGGATCTCCGACGCCTTCACCTTGTCGATTGTGATCTTGAGCCCAGGCCCCTTGCCCGGCAGCGTGCCCGCCAGCAGACCCAACTCGTCCGCCCGCTTCTCCGCCTCGCTCAAAGCCGCCTGCCGGCTCGACACACCCGAAGTCAGCTGCCGCTGGCTCGACTCCAGCGACTGGATCTCGGTCTGCAGCCGGCTGTCCCGCGACTCCAGGTCGGACAGGATCGACACCAGATCCTCCTGCCGCGCGGTAGCCAGCCCCTGATCGTCGTTGTTGCTGCGCAGCTGCACGACGAGCGTGTACCCCAGCAACAACAACAAAACCCAGATCAGAGCACCGGCCGAGGTCACCTTTTTCCTAGCCGGCTGCTTACCGCCGGCCTCTTCCTGTACGCGGTCGTCCCCGTCCCCAGAAGCAGAAACATCGTCGATGCCACTCACTCCGGCCACCCGTTCGGGGGAACGCTCACCCCGATCCCCGGTCGCCGCCTCGCCATCACCGACCCAGTCCCGGCGCTCCGCCGCAAACCGCTCCGTCGGCCCGTCCTCGCCCAGCTCACTCCCCGACGCCGCAAACCGCCGCGTCGGCTCATCATCAGCCGAGCCGGGCCGCTCCCGCTCGACGGTAGGCCCGTCCTCGAGGTTCAGCGTCCGGCCCGTCGAAAGCGACCCCGCGGCCCCAGGCGACGGCGTGTCGCCCCCAAGCAGCGGCGTGTCCGCACCAGCTTCCGGCGCCCCAGCAGCATGTCGCGGCGCCCCACCAGACGGTTGCGGCGCCCGAGCAGTAGATTGCGGCGTTCCGGCAGCAGGCTGCGGCGTCCCGGCAGCGGGTTGCGGCTTGTGCCCGGTCGACGGCGGCCGGAGCACCCTTGTCTCGCCGTCGTCGAGCGGCGGCCGGCTCAGCGGCCGCGTCTCCTCCGCCACCGGCCGGCTCAGCGACCGGGTCTCCTCCGCCACCGGCCGGCCCAGTGACCGGGTTTCCTCCGCCACCGGCCGGCTCAGTGACCGGGTTTCCTCCGCCACCGGCCGGCTCAGCGACCGCGTCTCCTCGTCGGCCGGATCGGCGGCGGTGCCGACCTCGCCGGCCGTGCCCGCACCAGCAGTCGTCGGCTCGTCGTTGGGCGAGGTCGCGGTCCGGGGGATCGGGCGACCGATCGGGCCCGTGGCCGCGGCCGGGCGGCGGCCCGCGGTCGGCAGCTCGATCGCCGGCGGGACGGCCGAGAACTCGTCCGGCGGCAGCCCGGTGGCCGGCGGAGCGGCCGCGGACTCGTCCGGCGGCAGCCCGGTGGCCGGCGGGACGGCCGCCGACTCGTCCGGGGGCTGCTCGGTCACCGGCGGGACGGCTGCGGACCTGTCCGGGGGCAGCGCTTCCGAAGGGAATCCAGGGGGCCCCGGCGGACGATCAGAGTTCGATGGGCCGGGCGGTGTCCCATCCGTACGGGAAAGGTCTTCGGACGCGTCCGGAGGCCGCGGCACATTGGTCTCCGCGTCGCCGGGTCGCGGCTTGCCGGGTTCTCGTCGGTCGTTCATCGTCAGGCCTTATGCCCGGAAGAGGTGGCGCCGGATCGCGGCGACGTTGCCGAAGATGCGGACACCGAGTACGACGACCACGCCCGTCGACAGCTGACTGCCGACGCCGAGCTGGTCGCCCAGGTAGACGATCAGGGCCGCGACCAGCACGTTCGAGATGAACGATACGACGAACTGCTTGTCGTCGAAGATGCCGTCCAGCTTTGCGCGGACGCCGCCGAACACCGCGTCGAGCGCGGCCACCACGGCGATCGGCAGGTAGGGCTGCAGGGCGTTCGGCACCGTGGGGTGCACCACGATGCCCAGGACGACCCCGACGAGCAGGGCTAGTACGGCGATCATCGGCCGCCTTCCGACGGTGAGTCGTGCGGCTGCGCCGCCTTGGCTGATGCTGACGGACTGGGTGGTGGCGTCGAAGGAACCGCCACGCGCAGCTTGAGCTCGGTCGCCGCGTCGAGGGTGACGTCCTTCGCCTTCGCCGCGGCGAACGACATCCCGTACTTGCTGACGAGCTCCTTGAAGAACTTGCCCGCGTAGCCGCCCTGGAAGTTCTTGGCGAGGTCGGCGGGCCCGATCGCGATCACCTCGTACGGCGTGCTGACCGGCCGGAAGTCGACCAGGATCGCCTCGCCGGCCTGGCGGATCGTCGACGTCGCGGTCAGCCGCTGCCCGTTGATCGTGATCGCCTCGGCCCCGAGCGACCACAAAGCGTTGGTCGCGAGTTGGAGGTCGGTGTCCTTGACCTGGCCGGCCGTGTTCTTCTCGCCGGTCAGCGGGTTGACCGGCGTCGGACCGTCGCGCAATGTGATCTTGGCGCCGGAGCCGCGCACCGGTGCCAGCCCGGTCTGCGACTCGAGGTCCTTGAGCTGGGCCACCGCGGCCCCGCCGAGTTCCTTCTCGCGCAGCGCCGACACGTCGCTGTTGAGCTGGTCGGCCTGCTTCTGCAGCTGCTCGGTCTCGCCCCGGCGCCGCTGCACCTGGTCGATCAGCGCGGTGCGCGCCTTGGTCGCGGCCGGCTCGTCCGCCACCGTCTGCTGGTAGGCCACGACCAGCAGGAAGCCGAGTCCGATCAGGGTCACCACGGCCACCGCGCTGGTCGTCCACCGGCGCGCACCGACCGGCTCGCCGTCCCGGGCCTTGCGGGCCGCCGCGTCGGCGTAGCCGGGGTCGAGCGGGTTCCGGAAAAGCTCGGTGAGGAAGTCGGGGGTGAACGTCCGCTTCGCGGGGCCCCCGCTGCCGTCCGGATCGGGCGGGCGCGCGCCGGCCAGACCTCCGCTGGCCTGCGCGGCCGTCACGTTCTCCGGGCTTGTCATCCCGCGGCCAGCCGGTCGGCCCGCAACAGCTGCGCGGTCTGGGCCAGGTAGAGCACGCCGGCCGCCCAGTAGAGCGCGAGCGCCCACCACGCGAGCCCCCACCCGACCGGGCCCATCCACGAGTCGATCGACGGGACGGCCCGGGCGAGCAGGATCGCCGGGAGCGCCGCGAGCAGCACGAACGTGCCGGTCTTGCCCACGTAGTGCACCGGCGGCGGCCCGTAGCCGTGGCGCCGCAGCACCACCAGCGCGACGGCCAGCACGGCCTCCCGCAGCAGCAGGGCTCCGGTCAGCCAGTACGGCACGACGCCCCGCACGGTGAACCCGATCAGCGTCGCCAAAATGTAGAGCCGGTCGGCGAACGGGTCGAGCAGCTCCCCGAGCCGCGACACCGAGTTCATCCGCCGCGCCACGAACCCGTCGACCCAGTCGGTGGTGCCGCCGATCGCCAGGACGATCACGGCGGCCACGTCGTGGTGCGGCCCGAGCAGCAGGTACAGGAAGAGCGGCACCCCGAGCAGCCGGATGAAACTGATGACGTTAGGAATCGTCCAGATCCGGTTGGAAGCGACGATTGGCGGCGGCGCAGCCTGCTGCGACATCGCGACTTCCTCTCCCCCTAGGCAAGACACCCCCTGCGAGCCGCCCTCCCGCCGAGTGGGCGATCGCGGAAAGGCCGGGCCGGCCGGCAGTCCCCCGACTGCCGGGCATGCAAACCCGGAATCTCGCGGAGCAACTATAACCAGCTCCGTTCATCCCTTCCGCTACCCGCCGTCCCGGATCACTCACGTCACACTGCGGACGGCATCCTAGGATCCTAGATTTCCTCGAGGCGCCCGATGCCGCACTGGGGCTGGAGCGTGGCTCACCGTATCGGGGCTGACCCTTCTACCGCCCGGAATGTGTGGAGTCCGGCGCTTGCGCCCGACGAGCAGCAGGACGGAACGCGCTGACCGCGCCCTCTAGTGTTTCGGGCATGACCGCGCCCGCCGATCAGCCACCCGGCATCTTCGCGGTCGCCGACGACAAGGGCCAGGTCAGGGGTACGGCCCTCCTGATCGGCGTCGACACCGTCGCGACCCCCGCCCACGTCGTCGGACAACTGTCAGCGGCGACCCTCACTCTCCTCGGGGCGCCCGGTAACGACACTTATCGCGCGGAGGTGCTGGTCTCCGGTCGTCCGGGGGACGACGAGCCCGGTCCGGATCTGGCCATCCTCCGCTTCACCGGGCCGCGACCGCGGATGCGGCCGGCCACGTTGATCTCGCGAGTCAGTCCCGGCGAACAGGTACGCGCCTTCGGCGTAACGCGACAATCTCCGGGCGGCGACTGGGTGCAGGGGACGATTGCCGGCCGCTTGGGCGCCGACATGGTGCAGATCCACGTCACCGCGGGTTCGGTCGAGCCCGGGTTCAGCGGTGCTCCGGTCATGGCGGCGGACGGCGAGGTCCTGGGCATCGTGGTCCGGCTGAGGGCGAACGAGTCCGGTCAGGACATCGTCATGCTCTCGGCCGAAGCGATTCTGAAGCTGCGACCGCCGGACCTGTCCCGGTCGTACCGGCCGGTCCGCCCGACGCAACGGCGCCGGAGCGGCGGAATCTACTCCGGGTACGCGTCGGACGCCGCCACCGGCGAGGACCTCCTCCACCGGGATGCCGAGGTCGAGGCCCTCGCGCTACTCATCGCGGCCCGCAGCACCGCGCCACCGATGTCGGTCGGGCTGTTCGGCGACTGGGGGACCGGCAAAACGTTCTTCCTGGAAAAACTGCGCGAGCTCATCCGGGAGATGACGACCGACCCGGCAAGCGAGGAACCTGTGTGCCGCCAGGTGCGGCAAATCGTGTTCAACGCCTGGCATTACACCGACGCCAACTTGTGGGCGAGCCTGGTCTCCGCCATCTTCGCCGAACTGGCGGAGCCCCGGCATGGTGAGAGCGGCGCCGAGGCGCAGGAACGCTGGGCCGGCCAGCGCCGGCTGCTCGTGCAGGAACTCGAGACCACCCGCGAACAGCTCGACGAGGCAAGAGCCCGGTACGCGGCAGCCGAGGCGGCAGTGGCTCAGGTCTCTGGTGACCTGGAGAAGGTTCGCGCGGAGCGCAGCCACGACCGTCAGGTACTCCGCACCATGCAGGCGGTCGGCGAGTTGGTCCTGGCCGACGCCGGGATGCAGAAACGCCTGTCCGAGGCCCGCGCGCAGCTCGACCTGCAAGCGGGCGCGGAGCTGCAGGAACTGCGCCGCGCGGCGGACGACACCGCGACGCTCATCCAGCGACTGGGACGGTTGTGGAGCCTGGTCCGCGCCAGGGACCGCGGCCGTCTGACGACCTGGTTCTGGCTCGCCGGGGCCGCCGCCGCGATTCTTTGCGTCGTCGTTCCGCTGGTGGTGGACCGATTCGCGAACGGCGTCGTGCAGGTCTTCGCCGCATTCGTGGCCGGTGCGATCCCGCTCGCCGCCGGGGCGCGCCACGCGCTGCACCTGGTCGGCAAAGTTGCCGGGATCGCCGAGTCGGTGGCGGACAAGGCGGCCCAGGTGGAACAGGAAGTCCGCGACCGGCAGGCGCGCGAGGAGTCGGCGATGCTGGCCGAGCTGCAGGACCTGGAGTCCAAGGAGGCCGAGCTGCGAGCTGAGCTCGCGGCGACGCAGGCCCGCAGGGACGCCGCCGCGCAGGCTCTGGAGGACGCCGAGTCGGGCCGGCAGCTGGCCTCGTTCGTCCGGGAGCGCAGCGAGAGCACCGACTACCGGGGGCAGCTGGGCATCATCGCTACCGTCCGGCGCGACTTCGACCGTCTGGCCGAGCTTCTGACGCAGGCCGACTTCGAGCTGTCGCCGCGGCCGCTGGAGCGGATCGTGCTGTACGTGGACGACCTCGACCGGTGCGCTCCCGACCGGGTCGTCGAGGTGTTACAGGCGGTCCACCTGCTGCTGGGCCTGCCGCTGTTCGTGGTGGTGGTCGCGGTCGACCCGCGATGGATGCTCGGGTCGCTCGATCTCCACTTCGAGCGCGTCCTGGGCCGCAAAAGGGCCGGCGCCGCGGAGACGCGGCACTGGGCGGCCACGCCGATCAACTACCTCGAGAAGATCTTCCAGATCCCGTTCAACATCTCGCCCATGCTGCCCGAGGACTTCGGACGGTTGATCGACACCCTGGTCGCCCCGGCCGCGGATCCATCGCCGGAGCTCTCCTCGCGGGTGATCGCCGGGCCGGACGCGCTGACGACTGAGCGGGCCCCTGGCGCCGCGCCGGTCACGCCAGACCCTGCTCCGGATCTGGTCCTCCGCCGCCGCCACAAGTTTCGTACGTTGAAGATGGCAGGGGCCGAACGCGAGCTGCTGGCCGCGATGGGTCCCTTGATCTCGACGCCGCGAGCGGCGAAACGCCTGGTCAACCTCTACCGGCTCACCCGGGCGATGCTGTCCGAGGAGACCATGGCCGCGTACGTGGTCGAGCACGACTATCAGGGCGTGGTAGTGCTGCTCGCTGTCCTCGTCGGGATGCCACAGGAGGCAGTGGGCCTGTTCGCCGACGTGCTCGTCGCGGACGCGGCCCAGCCGTGGGCCGAATTCGTCGCCCAACTGGATCACGGGCGGCTGCGGGACGGGCTCACCGAGGTGCTGCCCGAACTCACCGAGCCGATGACCATCGATCGGATCAGGCGCTGGGTCCCCATCGTCTCCCGTTACTCCTTCCACACCGGAGAGCTCGCTGATTCGATCCAGGGCCGCCAGGTTTCACCCCGACGGCCCTGAGCGTCCGGAAGTCAGCGCTTGCCGCGGCGGGCGCGGACGTAGTCGTCGACCACGTAGCGCCCCAACTCCTGGATGTCGGGACTGAAGACGCGGCCGCCGTTGCGCTGGGCCACGGCGTCGACGAAGTTTTTCAGGCCCGGGTCCTCGCCGAGCATGAAGAAGTTGAGCGTGGCGCCGTAGCGGGTCAGGTGGTCGACCTCGTGGACCGTGGCCCGGACGGTCTCGGGCAGCGGCGGCCACCAGAAGACTGCCTCGCCTTCGTCGTCGAGGTGGGCCGTGGGCTCGCCGTCGGTGACGACCAGGATGACCGGCTCCGCGCCCGGGTGGCGGCGGACGTGCCGCCCGGCGATCTTCAGGGCGTGCTGCAGGTTGGTGCCCTTCTCCTCGGTCGGGTCGATGGCCGCCAGCTGGCCCTGGGAGAGGGTCGAGGCGTACTTGCCAAAGCCGATGATCTGCAGCGAGTCCTGCGGGTACTGCGTGGCGACCAGGTGGGACAGGGCCAGCGCGGTCTGCTTCATCGGCCCCCAGCGGCCGTCGGCGTACATCGAATAGGACAGGTCGACGCAGAGGGCCACCGCGGCGGACGCTCGCCGCTCGGTCTCGGCGACCTCGAAATCGTCGGGCGCAAGGCGTACCGGAAGGACGCCGACGCCACCGGCGGCCCGCCGCCGGACCGCGTTGCCGATGGTGCGCACGACGTCGATGGGTTGTTCGTCGCCGAATTCCCACCGCCGCGAGGAACCGATGAGGTCACCCGCCGCGCCCGCGTCGCGCAGGTCGTGCTGGCCCTGCTTGGAGCCCGAGAGGTCGTCGAAGACCCGGGCCAGCGCGGTGCGGCCGAGCCGGCGCAGCGCCTTCGGCGACAGGTTGAGGCCCTCGCTGTCGCGGGTGACCCAGCCCTGCCGTTGCAGCTCCCGTTCGAGGTCGCGCAGCCGCCGCACGTCGTCGCCGGCCGAGCGGCCCAGCTGGCGTTCGACCAGTTCGACGTCGACGTCGTCGAGTGTGGCCCCCGGGTGTTCCTGGCCGAGCTGGTCGAGCAGCTCGTCGAGTTCGCCGATCTCGCCGAGCACGCCGGCCGCCTCGCCGTAGCCGAGGTCCTGCGAGCCACGCATCCGCTCGCCGCGGCCCCAGTTGAGCTGGGGTCGCAGGGCCTGCAGGTTGCTGGTCAGCTCGCCGAGCTGCCCGCGCAGCGGGCCGTCGCCGAGCGCCTGGTCCATCAACCGGGAGAGTTCCTCCTGCTGCTGCGGGCTGAGCGAGCGCATGAGCCGCTCGGCCGCCGCCGCCCGGCGGGCCAGCGAGTCGATCAGTTCCTCGATGTTTTCCGGATTGTCGGGGAAGAACTGGCCGTGCTTGTCCATGAACTGCTGGAACGCGTCGGTCGTGTCCTCGCCGCGGGCGTGGCGCGCCAGCAGGTCGTTGAGGTCGCTCACCATTTCCGACACCCCGGACATGTCGCCGCTTTCCAGGGCTTGCTTCATGCCGGCGAAGCGCTGTTCCACCACTTCACGGCGCAGACCGTCGAGGATCTGGTTGTACAAATCGCGCGCTTCGGAAGAGGCCCAATCGTATTCGGACAGTTCCTCCACCGCGCGCGACGTCGACCGCGGCAGACTGTCGAGCACCGCCTCGTTGAACCGCGCGGAATCGTCGTCATGGCGGGTCAGCTCGTCGCGCTCGGCGGCCAGAGCCTGGTCGAGCAGCTGCTGGGCCCGGGTCACCGCGCCGTCGAGGTTGCCCCGGCGCAGCGCCTCGCGACGCATCCGCCGGGCGCGGGCCCGCAGGTCGTCGAGGCCCCGGCCCTCTCGCGGCCCCCGGCGGACCAGGTCGCGGAGCACGTCGCGAAGGCTCTCGCCCTCGAGCACGCGCTCCCCCACCTCGTCGACCGCGGCCCGCACGTCGTAGGGCGGCGCCAGGGGGTCGGGCCCGTCGCGCCAAGCGCCGTAACGGAACCTGTTGCCGCTCAATGCTTACCTCCGCTCCGCGACTCGGCGATCATGCACCGTCGTGGTGAAGGCCGTAGCCTCCCCGCTCCCGCTCATGTCAGCTCCCGTACAGGGTGCGGCCGTCGTCGGTGAGCTCCTTCGCCAGCCGCCTGGTCAGGTGGAGCCCTTCGAGCACGAACTCGATGCCGCTCGCCGCCTGCCCCGGGCTCGGCGCGTCGCCCAGTCCGAGCCGGTCGAGCACCTTGGCCAGGCCGGGCACGGTGCCGATCTGGCCCAGCAGCTCGTCGGCGCTGACCAGGTCACCGGTCTCGATGATCGCGCCCTCGGCGACCAGGTCGGTGAAGCCGGACAGGTCGAGGCCGGCCAGCCGGGCCCGGAACGTCTCGGCGGTCGCGACCCGCAACAGGTGCGCGAGCACCTCGGTCTCGCGACCCTCCTCGCCGCTCTCGAACTCGACCTTGCCCCGCAGCGTCGACGTCACCGAGGCGGTGTCGCAGATGCGGGCCACGGCCTCGCGCTCGTTGCGCAGGCCGGACCGGCGCAGCGCGGAGGCCGCCACGGTCTCGGCGGCCGCGATCGCGAACCGGGCCGAGATGCCCGAGCTGCTGTCGACGGCCGGCGACTCGCGCACCGCCCGGGTGTAGCGGGCGATGACCTCGACCAGGTGGTCGGGCACGGCCGCGACGAGCGCGGCCTCCTGCCGTACGAGCGCGGTCTCCAGTTCGAGGTCGACCGGATAGTGCGTGCGGATCTCGGCGCCGAACCGGTCCTTGAGCGGCGTGATGATGCGCCCGCGGTTGGTGTAGTCCTCCGGGTTGGCGCTCGCCACGAGCAGCAGGTCGAGCGGTAGCCGCAGCTGGTAGCCGCGGACCTGGATGTCGCGCTCCTCGAGCACGTTGAGCAGCGACACCTGGATGCGCTCGGCGAGGTCGGGCAGTTCGTTGACCGCGAAGATGCCCCGGTTGGTGCGCGGCACCAGGCCGAAGTGAATCGTGTCGGGGTCGCCAAGCGCCCGCCCCTCGGCCACCTTGATCGGGTCGACGTCGCCGATCAGGTCACCGACGCTGGTGTCGGGCGTGGCCAGCTTCTCCCCGTAGCGCTCGCTGCGGTGCAGCCAGGAGATCGGCAGAAGGTCGCCGGTCTCGGCGGCCAGCCGCCGGGAGGCGGGGGTCAACGGAAGGTACGGGTGTTCGCGGAGCTCACTGCCCGAGATGTACGGCGTCCACTCGTCGAGCAGATCGACCAGCCCGCGGATCAGGCGGGTCTTGCCCTGGCCCCGCTCGCCGAGCAGGACCATGTCGTGGCCGGCGAGCAGCGCCCGCTCGACCTCGGGAAGCACGGTGTCGTCGTAGCCGACGATGCCGGGGAAGCGCGGCGCGCCGGAACGCAGCCGGTCGAGCAGGTTGTCGCGCAACTCCTCCTTGACCGTGCGGAACTCGTGGCCCGAGGCCCGCAGCTCGCCCAGGGTGCGCGCAAGATCGGATGGTGGCGTGGGTGTGATCGCGGTTGGTGCGTCTGTCACCGGGAGAACGCTACTCCGCCGGTGTGACAACCAGCGGCCGCCGATTGGCCCTGGCCGGGTCCGAACTATGTGGCGAGGATCAAGCCCATGACGGAAATTCAGCGGTACGCGGCCTTCACCGCGGATCCGGGTGGGGGCAACCCCGCCGGGATCGTGCTCGACGCGAGAGGGCTCTCCGACGTCGAGATGCTGACGATCGCGGCCGAGGTCGGCTATTCCGAGACGGCCTTCATCGTCTCGGCGTCCGGCCCCTACCGGGTCCGCTACTTCAGCCCCGAGATCGAGGTGCCGTTCTGCGGTCACGCCACGATCGCCACCGCGGTCGCTCTCGGACCGGGCGAGCACGTCTTCACGACCAACGCCGGCGAGGTGCCCATCACCGTCGACGGGAGCGGCCGGGCGACCCTGACCAGCGTCCCCGCCTCGGTGGCCGACCTCGACCCGGCCGACCTCGGCGCGCTCCTCGAGGCCCTCCGCTACTCCGGCTCCGACCTCGACGGGTCACTGCCGCCGAAGGTGGCCTACGCCGGCGCGCACCACCCGGTCATCGCCCTTGCGACCCGCTCCGGACTGGCCGGCCTCGACTACGACGTCGACGCCCTCAAGGCTCTGATGGGGGCCCGCGACTGGACCACGATCCAGCTCGTCCACCGGGCCGCCGACGACACCTTCGACGTGCGCAACCCGTTCCCGGTCGGCGGCGTCTACGAGGACCCGGCCACCGGCGCGGCCGCCGCCGCCCTCGGCGCCTACCTGCGTGAGCTCAAGGTGGTCCCCGAGGACGCGGAGGTCACCATCCGGCAGGGTCACGACATGGGCCGGCCGAGCCGGATCACCGTCACGCTCATCCCGGGCGACGACCGCGTCCGGGTGAGCGGAACGGCCGTACCGATCACCGGCTGAGCCGACCCGCGACCCAGTCCTCGGGCCGGCCCGTCTCCTGCGTGGTGACGCCGGAGACGGCAGCCGCGGCCGCTCCCGCAGGCTGCGCCTGAGCTCGGCGAACCCGGGGAACCGGGCGAGGCCGACGACGTGGTCCCACAGCGCCACGGTGGCGGCGCTCGACGGCCCGGCCGCCGTACTAAGCTCGACGCCGACATGAGCGCCACGATGATCGTGCGGGACCTCGCCTCCGGGCACGGCGACCGCGCCCTCTTCGCCGGCCTCGACGTGGTGATCGCGCCTGGTGACGTGATCGGCCTGGTCGGGGTCAACGGAGCGGGCAAGACGACCCTTCTACGTACGCTGGCCGGCCTGGTCCCCGCGGAAAACGGCACCATCTCGCTGAGCCCGCCCACCGCGACCGTGGGTTATCTCCCGCAGGAGCGGGAGCGACGCCCGGGTGAGACGGTGCGCGAGTTCCTCGCCCGCCGCACCGGTGTCGGCCCCGCCCAGGCCGCCATGGACCGGGCCGCCGAGGCCCTGGCCGCCGGCGAGAAGGACGACGGATATTCCGCCGCCCTCGAACGCTGGCTCGATCTCGGCGGCGCCGACCTGGAGGAACGCATCGCCGAGCTGGCCCTCCCGTTCGACCCCAACCGCCTCATGACGGCGCTCTCGGGCGGTCAGGCGGCCCGGGCCGGCATGGCGTCGCTCCTGCTCAGCCGGTACGACATCTTCCTGCTCGACGAGCCGACCAACGATCTCGACCTGGACGGCCTGGCCCGGCTGGAGGAGTTCGTCGGTGGTCTGCGCGCGGGCGCGATGGTGGTCAGCCACGACCGCGAGTTCCTCACCCGCACGGTCACCGGCGTCCTCGAGCTCGACCTGGCCCAGCAGAGGGTCAACCTCTACGGCGGCGGCTACGCGGCGTACCTCGAGGAGCGCGAGCGGGCCCGCCGGCACGCCCGGGAGGACTACGACGAGTACTCGGACAAGCGCGGGGACCTGCTCGAACGCGCCCGCATGCAGCGCGCCTGGATGGAGAAGGGCGTCCGCAACGCCCGGCGCAAGGCCACCGACGGGGACAAGCACATCAAGCACCACCGGGGCGAGACCTCCGAGAAGCAGGCGGCCAAGGCGCGCCAGACCGAGAAGCTGATCGAGCGCATGGACGTCGTCGAGGAGCCGCGCAAGGAGTGGGAGCTGCGGATGGAGATCGCCGCGGCGCCGCGGGCCGGCGCGGTGGTGGCGACGATGCGCGACGCGGTGGTGCGGCGGGGCGACTTCACGCTCGGTCCGGTCACCCTGCAGATCGACTGGGCCGACCGGGTGGCGATCACCGGGGCCAACGGTTCCGGCAAGTCGACGCTGCTGGCCGCCATGCTCGGCCGGCTGCCCCTCGACTCGGGGGCGGCCGCGCTGGGTCCGGGCGTGGTGGTCGGCGAGGTCGATCAGGCGCGCGGGCTGTTCGTCGGCGAGCAACCCCTGATGGCCGCCTTCGGCGAGGCGGTGCCTTCGTTCAGCGATGCCGACGTACGCACGTTGCTCGCCAAGTTCGGTCTCCGGTCCGACCACGTGGTCCGCCCCGCGTCGACGCTTTCCCCCGGCGAGCGCACGAGGGCGGCTCTCGCGCTGCTGCAGGCCCGCGGGGTCAACCTGCTGGTGCTCGACGAGCCGACCAACCACCTCGACCTGGCGGCGATCGAGCAGCTGGAGTCGGCGCTGGCCGGCTTTGCGGGCACGCTGCTGCTGGTCACCCACGACCGCCGGATGCTCGAGGCGGTACACACGAACCGCCACCTCGAGGTGGACGCCGGCAAGGTGCTGCAGTAGGTCCGGTCAGGACGCGTCGGCGGTGAACGGCGGGCTCAGCGGCCCCTCGTTGCCCGAGCGGTCGAGCCCGCTGAGGCAGTAGACGGCGTGTCCCGCGGGCGCCGCGGGGTCGGCCACGGGGGTGCCGGCCCGGCCGGTCGCGACCAGGCCGGCCGAGGCCCCGTCGACGCGGTAGAGCGCCCAGCTGGTCGCCGCCGCCCCGTCCCCGGCCTTCGTGTCGAGATCGAGCGTTCCTCGCGCGCCTCGATGAGCCGACACGAGGCGGGGCGCGCCGGGTGGCGCGGCCGGGAGCCGCTTCATGATCGGGACCAGGGCCGGCGTACCGTAAAATTTGTCCCGATATTTCGCAACCGCACCGAGCTTGTTCTGGCGGACCTGCGTCGCCGAATAATGCACCTGGCCCTGCACCGCCGGATACTTCTGGTCGAGCGTCATCTGCTTGACCAGCTGCGCCGGGTCACTCCACGCCCCGGATTCCCCGACCCGATAGTCGGCCTCACCGATGTAGAGCTGCACCCCGGTGCCCTGCACCACCGCCGACCACCACGGCAGCAGCTTGGCGTAGTCGGCCTTACCGAACCCGATCTGCCAGTACAACTGGGGCACGATGTAGTCGAGCCAGCCCTGTTTCACCCATTTGCGGGTGTCGGCATATTGGGCGCTGTAGCTCTCCAGCCCGTCGGTCGGCGACCCGGTGCGGTCCGACGACGAGTTCCGCCAGATGCCGAACGGGCTCACCCCGAACTTCACCCACGGCTTGAGCTGCTTGATCCGCTGGTCCATCTCGCGCATGAACGTGTCGACGTTGCCCCGCCGCCAGTTCGCCCGCGACTTCCCGGCGCCCCACCGGGCGAAGCTGGCCGAGTCCGGGAAATCCTGCCCCTTCTCCGGGTACGGGTAGAAGAAGTCGTCGAAATGCACCCCGTCGACGTCGTACTTCTGGACCGCCTCGAGGATCGAGTCCTCGACGTACTTGCGCGCCGACGGATTGCCCGGATCGTAGTAGAACCGGGCGGTCCGGCCGGTCGGATAGGAGATGGCCCAGTCCTTGTGCTTGAGCAGCGGGTTGGTCGGCGCCAGCTTCGCGAACGCCGCGCCCGGTCCGTCGGGGGCCGGCTGGCTGCCCCGGAACGGGTTGAACCAGGCATGGAACTCCAGGTTGCGGGCGTGCGCCTCGCTGACCATGAACGCCATCGGGTCCCACCCGGGCGACCGGCCGTCCCGCTTGCCGGTCAGCCACTCCGACCAGGGCGCGTACTGCGAGGGCCAGAAGGCGTCGCCGCTCGGGCGTACGTGCACGAAGATCGCGTTGTGCCGCTGCGCGACCGCCACGTCGAGCCATTTCTCGTACTCGCCCTTGATCTGCGCCTCGGACTCGCCCGGCCGGGCCGGGAAATCCAGGTTGAGAACCGTGGTCAGCCACATTCCCCGCAGCTGACGCGGCGCCGACGCCGGCACCGAGCCGCACCGTCCGATCTCGCCGACGGCCGGCCCGATCGCCGGCGGCCCGGACGAGCCGCCGGCCACCGGAGGAGCGTGATAGGTCGCCGCCCGCAGGAGGCCGACACCGAGCACCGCGACGATGAACAGCACGGCGCCGAGCAGCAGGACCAGCTTCAGGGGTGGACGTCGACGCATGTCGAACAGTCTGCCTTGCCCGCGCAGGCGCCCCGACGGCCGTAGAGTCCGCCGTGTGACGGTCATCGTGGTAGGAGCCGGGATCGCCGGCCTGGCCTGCGCCCGGGAAATTCTCGACGCCGGGATTCCGGTCCGGGTGATCGAGCGGGCGCCGGGCGTCGGCGGCCGGCTGGCGAGCGTACGCATCGACGGGCGCATCGCCGACATCGGCGCGGCGTATGTGACGGCCGACGATCCGGCGTTCCTGGGCCGCCTGCAGAGCTGGCGGATCGCCGGGCTGGCGCGGCCGTGGACGGACAGTTTCCGCGGCCAGCACGGGCCCGGCCCGATGCGCTGGTCCGCCCCGGGCGGGCTGCGCAGCCTGGCCGAGGACCTCGCCGGCGAGTTGGAGATCACGCTGGGCGCCGAGGTGACCGGGCTGCCCCGGGCCGACGCGGTGGTGCTCGCGATGCCGGGACCCGAGGCGTTGCGGATCGCCGACCTCGCCCCGGCCCGGGAGCAGTCGTGGTTGCCGTCGCTGGCGGTCGTCCTGACGTACGGGAAAAGGGTGTGGACCGATTTTCACGGCGCCTTCGTGAACGACCATCCGATCGTGGCGACGATCGTCGACGACGGCGATCGGCGCGGCGACCGGGCTCCGGTGCTGGTCGCCCACGCCACGCCCGAGTTCGCGCCGAGCGGCGACGGCGCCAAGCTGGCCGCCGCGGTCGGCGAGATCCTCGGCATCGGCGAGACCCCGCGCGTCGACGCGTTCCCGTGGCCCTACGCGACGCCCGCACCCGGTCCGGCCGGTTTCGCCCGGGCCGGGAACGTCTATCTCTGCGGGGACGCGTTCGGGAAGCCGCGCGTGCAGACGGCCTGGCTCAGCGGCCGGGCCGTCGCGCGCAGCATCATCTCAGAGCGCTGAATCGTCTGAGAGCACTGAATCGTCTCAGAGCGCTGAATCGTCTCAGAGCACTGAATCGTCTCAGAGCGCTGAATCGTCTCAGAGCACTGAATCGTCTCAGAGCACTGACCGGTAGACCTTCATCGTGTCCTCGGCGATGCGGGACCAGCTGAACTTGGTGACCGCCCGCTCGCGACCGGCCAGACCCATCCGCTGCGCCCGCTGAGGGTCGCGGATCAGCTCGGTCATCGCGGCACCGAAGTCGGCCACGAACTTGTCCGGGTCGACCGGGGTGCCGGTGCCGTCGGTCAGCTGCTCGATCGGCACCAGCAGGCCGGTCTCGCCGTCGGCGACCACCTCGGGGATGCCGCCGGTCGCGGTCGCCACCACGGCGGTCTCGCAGGCCATCGCCTCCAGGTTGACGATGCCCATCGGCTCGTAGATCGACGGGCAGACGAACACCGTGCCGTGCGTGAGCACCTGGATGACCTCGTGCTTGGGCAGCATCTCCTGCACCCAGATCACGCCCTGCGGATCGCGGGCCGCACGCAGGTCACGGGCCAGCCCCTCGACCTCCTCGGCGATCTGTTCGGTGTCGGGCGCACCGGCCAGCAGCACGATCTGCGCCTCGGCCGGCAGGTCGTGGCAGGCCCGCATCAGGTAGGGCAGGCCCTTCTGCCGGGTGATGCGGCCGACGAAGACCACGCTCGGGCGGTTGAGGTCGATGCCGAGCCGCTCGATCACGTCGGTGCCCTGGTCGGGCTGGTAGAGCTCGGTGTCGATGCCGTTGTAGACCACCTGGATCCGGTCCGGGTCGACCCTCGGGTACGCCGCGAGCACGTCCTTCTTCATGCCGCCCGACACCGCGACGATCGCGTCCGCGTTCTCGATCGCGACCCGCTCGCAGAACGAGGAGAGCGCGTAACCGCCGCCCAGCTGCTCGGCCTTCCACGGCCGGAGCGGCTCCAGGCTGTGCGTGGTCACGACGTGCGGTACGCCGTACAGCAGCTTGGCCGTGTGGCCGGCGAAGTTGGCGTACCAGGTGTGGCTGTGCACGACGTCGGCGCCCTCGCAGCCGGCCGCCATCTCGAGGTCGACGCCCATGGTGCGCAGCGCGGCGTTGGCGCCGGCCAGCCCGGCCGGCTCCGGGTACGCCGTGACGCCCGGCTCGGTGCGCGGCGCGCCGAAGCAGTGCACCCGCACGTCGGCCAGCGGCCGCAGGTCGCGGGAGAGGTATTCCAGGTGTACGCCGGCGCCGCCGTAGACCTCGGGCGGATATTCGCGGGTGATCAGATCGACGCGCAGCTCAGTCACGCCCACACCTTAACCTCGGGCGGGCCCGAAGCTGTCGAGGACCACGGTCCACTTGCCGAACAGGCCGGCCCAGTCGTCGCGCGGGCAGCGCCACTCGATCCGGTAGGTCTTCGAGCCCAGCGTGATCACGTCCTGCTGGGCGCGCATCGGCCCGGTGCGCGGGTCGCGGAAGGTGTATCCCCATTCCGCGTTCGCCGTTCCCGGGATCTGGCCCATGGTGACCCGCTGGTACTCGTCGAGCTTCGTCTTGCCCTCGCCCATGGTCAGGCCGTCGGCGAGATCGGCCGGCGGTGACTTCCAGACCGTGACCCGCAGGCTCAGCTTGCCGTTCGTGAACAGCGCGCCCGGCCCGTGGTGCCAGCCGTCGGGCACGGCGATCCGGTAGGCGCCGTCGGGGCTGGTCCACCACGCGAAGCCGGCGGGCAGCGCGTCCAGCGGCGCCGCCTCCGACGGCGAGGGCGGGGCCACGCTGAGCGTCGGCGCGGCGGCCGGATGCTCGGAGCGGGGCGCGGCGGCGGCGACCGCGGCCGTACCGCCGGCGACCACCACGACCGCGGCCACGATGGCCAGGCGGCGGCCGCGGCCCGCGTAGCGCCGGGCGGCGGCGCTGATGCGTACGGGACCCGGGACGCGCTTGCGCGGCACCGCCTCTTCCTCGGCGATCGCCGGGGTGGACGGCAGGATGACCCGGCGCAGCGCGTTCTCCGCCTCGGCCGGGCTCAACCGCTCGGCCGGGTCACGCCGCAGCATCCGCTCGAGCACCGGGCCGAGCGGGCCGGCGTGCTCGAACGGGTCGGGCGGTTCGGTGTCGAGCGCCCGCAGCGTGTCGTCGGTCGTCGGCCGCGAATAGGGCGGCCGGCCCTCGACCGCGTGGTAGAGCGTCGCGCCGAGCGACCACAGATCGGAGCGCTCGGTCGAGGTGTTGTCGAACAGCCGCTCCGGAGCGACGTATTTCGGCGAGCCCAGAATGATGCCGGCCTCGGTCAGCGCGGCGATGCCGGGCCCGGTCAC
This sequence comes from Actinoplanes sp. NPDC051343, assembly GCF_044455125.1. Taxonomy (NCBI): domain Bacteria; kingdom Bacillati; phylum Actinomycetota; class Actinomycetes; order Micromonosporales; family Micromonosporaceae; genus Actinoplanes; species Actinoplanes sp. NPDC051343. Next base: position 78,702 of record NZ_JBITEL010000016.1, on the reverse strand, counting down.
CGCCGGGCCGAAGTCGTTGAGCACGATGCGGCCGTCCGGGCAGACCAGCACGTTGCCCGGCTTGACGTCGAGGTGCAGCAACCCGGCCCGGCTCGCCGCGGTCAGGCCGTCGAGCACCGCCAGCCCGATCATCGCGACCCGGCCGGGCGGCTGCGGGCCGTCCTCCTCGATGACCTCGAGCAGCGACCGGGACGGCACGTACTCCATGACGATCCACGGGTCGTCCTCCACCGACTCGGACACGACGTCGATGACCCGCACGACATTGGGATGCATGATGCGCCCCACCGCGCGGGCCTCGGCGACCGCGTGTTCGCGCACGAGCGCCCGCTCCTCGGCCGACAGGGCCTCGGGCAGCACGCTCTTCTTCAGCGCGACCTCACGGTCGACCATCTCGTCGGCGCCCAGCCACACATGGCCCAGGCCGCCCGCACCGAGCGCCCGGACCACGCGGTAGCGCCCGGCAACGAGCTGTCCCGCGGCTGTTAGGCCCTCCGCCGTCATCCGATCCCCAGATCTGCTCGACTCCGCCAAGTCGTACCCCTGACGGTACCGGATGCGCGCCTGCCCTTTCCTGCCCACGAGTGGGGCAGTTCGGCGGACTGCCACTGGTCCGCATGGGGGAAGACCAGCTTCGATGCCGGCTGTACCGTCCTGTCCGTCAGAGCGTTACCGTCCTCGCAACCGGGTAGATACACGGAGCTCACAAACATGCCTAAGCACGGAGGAAGCCCGCGGATCTGGCGATGGCTGTGCGCCGGACTGGTCGCCGCGCTGCCGATCGGCACCGCCGTCGTTCTGCATGAACCGGACAGTCCCCGCGCGCTCGGCACCTTCCACGACGACAGCACCGTGTTGATTCCGGCCGCCCAGCAGAACACGGCCGCCGACCTTGCCGTACGCCTGCAGGCCATGCTCGGCCAGCACTCGGTGCTCGCCGCCGACCTGATGCGCAGCCGCATCCGCGGCGACGACGACTTCGTGCAGGCCGCCAACGCCGCCCTCAACAAGAACACCGACGACATGTCGGGCCTGATCGGGCAGCTGTTCGGCACGCCCGCGGCCAAGTCGTTCTCCCCGCTCTGGTCCCAGCATGTGGTTGATCTGGTGACCTATGCGGGCGCGCTGGCCGACCACAACGACTCGGCCCGCAAGAGTTCCGACGCCCGGCTGGTGGTGTCGGAGAACAAGCTGGCCGACTTCTTCTCCGCAGCCTCCAAGGGCCGCCTGTCCAAGTCCGACGCCCGGTCCGCGGTCGAAATGCATGTCGACCATCTGACAGAACAGGCCGACGCGTACGCGAAGAAGGACTATCCGGCCGCCGACAAGCTCTACCGCGCCGGCTTCCAGCACACGTACGCGCTGGGCCTCGCCCTCGACGACGCGCTGCTCCCCAAGTCCGACGTCGCCATCCTCCAGCAGCCGATCTGGCGACTGCGCTCCCAGCTGGGCGAGCTGCTCGCCGAGCACGCGGTGCTGATCGAGGACACGACCCGGGCCGCGGCCAGCAACACGCCCGACTTCAGCGCCGCGGGCGACCAGATGAACGGCAACACCCAGGACATCTCGGCCGCGATCGGCACGCTGTTCAGCGCGTCCGCGGGCAAGCAGTTCCAGGGGATGTGGGCCTCGCACGTCGACGCGCTCGTGTCGTACGGCGCGGCAACCGCGGCCAAGGACCAGACCCGGCAGCAGGCCGCCAAGGCCCGGCTGGCCACCTTCGAGACGCAGATGTCGGCCTTCCTGGCCGGCGCCACCCACAACCGGCTGACCAAGGCGCAATATGCGGCCGCCCTGCGCGACCATGACCAGATGCTGATGCAGCACGCCGACGCCTACGCGGCCAAGGACTACGTCAAGGCCCACGACGTCGGCTACGAGACCTACAACCACATGTTCGACCTGGCCCGCACCCTGGCCGACGCGTTCGGCGAGTCGGTGGCGGAGAAGCTGCCCCAGGGCGGCGCCCAGACCGGCTACGGCGGCGAGGCCGGCCTCGTGGCGACCTGGTGATGCCGGTCCGCAAGTTCCGGGTCCCGCTGCTCGCGGCGGCGGCCCTGCTCGTGGCGGCCGTGGCGGTGGCCGTGATCCTGGCCGTCGTCCGGTCGCCGGGCTCCGCCCACCCGGTGGCCGGACAGCAGACGGCCGACCCGCCCGGCACCCGGCCCAACCCGGCCGACTCCTTCCAGTCGGTGCGGACGTACGACGAGGTCGCCCCGCCCGTACGCATCCGCATCCCGGCCCTGCACGTCGACAGCAAGCTGATCAACCTGGGCCTGCAGTCCGACGGCAGCGTCGCCGTGCCGCCGCGCACCGACATCGCCGGCTGGTACGACGGCGGCCCGCGGCCCGGCCAGCCCGGACCGGCGGTGATCCTCGGGCACGTCGACTCGAAGGACGGCCCCGGCATCTTCATCGACCTGCACGCCGTGAAGGCCGGCACCGAGATCCGCGTCGACCGGGCCGATGGCAGTTCGGTCAGTTTCGCCGTCACGAAAGTGCAGAAAGTGCTGAAGACCCGGTTCCCGACCGACCTGGTCTACGCGCCCACCCTCGACCCGACGCTGCGGCTGGTCACCTGCGGCGGCAGCTTCGACCCGGCGAAAGGGAGTTACCGCGACAATGTCATCGCGTTCGCCGTGGAAAAGTAGGGCCGCCCTGGTGCTGGTCCTGGTCGCCGCGCCGCTCCTGGCCGGCGGCCCGGCCGCCGCCGCGGACATCCCGCTGCCCGTCGAGGCCGTCTTCCCCGGCGCCCGGACGAGCACCCTCGTCGTCGACCTGAGCGCCAGCGACGACAAGGCCGGAGCCCTCACCGTCACCGCGGGCGGCCAGACCCAGAAGGCCACCCTGGTCCCGGTCGTCTCGTCCGGCCTCGCCCTGGCCCTCGTCGTCGACGACGCCCGGGCCGGCGCCGCCAACCTGGCCGCCTGGTCGAGCGCGGCCGCCCGGTTCAGCCTCGCCGCCCCGCCCGACGCCCAGGCCGTGGTGGTCTCCTCGGCCGCACCGGCCAAGGTCGGCGGCGCGCCCCAGGTCGGTCCGGCCGGCATCGTGGCCACCCTCACCCAGATGACCGCCCACGGCACCCGCGACACGACGGCCGCGCTCGCCCTGGCCACCAAGCAGTTCCCCGGCACCGCCCCCGGTCGCCGCGTGGTGGTGCTCTACACCGGCGCGCCCAACGCCGGCAGCATCGGAGCCGAAGCGCTCAGCGCCGAGTTCCGGGACAGCGGCACGATCCTGGTCGTCGTCGGCACCGCGAGCGGCAACGGATACTGGGCCGCCGCGACCGAAGGCACCGGCGGCTTCTTCGCCCCGGCCGGCGACCCGGTCGTCGTGCCCGCCCTCGACCAGGTGCAGACCACCCTGGCCGCCCGCTACCTGGTCCAGCTGGCCACCCCGGCCCGGCTCCCGGCCCGGGTGTCGGTCAAGGTCAGGACCGGGGACGCGACCTTCAGAGGCCCGGCCGACATCCCGGCCACCGCCGCCGCCGGTCAAGGTCGTGACGACGAGGGCGGCCCCTCGGTCTGGTGGTGGGCCGGTGGCGCGCTCCTCGTCGTCCTGCTGGCCGCCGCGGTCGCGCTCCCGCTGCTGCGACCCCGCCGCCCGGTCCCGGCCGCCGCTCCGGGCGACCCCACTCCCGTACGCGGGCGGGTCGCCGTGCCCGGCGCCGCCCCCGGCCGCCCCGCCGTGCCGCCACCCCCGCCCGACGCCGACTCCTGAACGCGGACACCGCGGCCGAAACCCCCGCTTCGGGTGGCGTCATCGGCCGCGGAAAAATAGAGTCAGCGCATGGCTGTAAAGGTGCTTGCGATCGTGCTGGCGGGCGGCGAGGGCAAGCGCCTGATGCCCCTCACCGCAGACCGTGCGAAGCCCGGCGTCCCGTTCGGCGGGATCTACCGGATGATCGACTTCGTCCTCTCCAATCTCGCCAACGGCGGCTACCTCAAAATCGTGGTGCTGACCCAATACAAGTCGCATTCCCTCGACCGCCACATCTCCAAGACCTGGCGCATGTCGACCCTGCTCGGCAACTACGTCACACCGGTGCCCGCACAGCAGCGGCTCGGCCCCCGCTGGTTCGCCGGCTCGGCCGACGCCATCTACCAGAGCCTCAACCTGATCAACGACGAGTCGCCCGACTACGTCATCGTCTTCGGCGCCGACCACATCTACCGCATGGACCCGAAGCAGATGGTCAACGACCACATCGCCTCGGGCGCCGCGGTCACCGTCGCCGGCATCCGCCAGCCCAAGTCGATGTCCGACCAGTTCGGCGTCATCGACGTGGCCGAGGACGGCCGGCGCATCCGGGCCTTCCGCGAGAAGCCCCGCGACGTCGAAGGCCTCCCCGGCTCGCCCGACGAGATCTACGCGTCGATGGGAAACTACGTCTTCACGACCCGCGCCCTCTGCGAGGCGGTCACCAAGGACGCGCAGGACCCGGACAGCAAGCACGACATGGGCGGCAACATCATCCCCATGCTCGTCGAACGCGGCGAGGCCAACGTCTACGACTTCCGCGACAACGACGTGCCGGGCAGCACCGACCGCGACCGCGGCTACTGGCGGGACGTGGGCACACTAGACTCGTTCTACGAGGCCCACATGGACCTCATCGCCACCCTGCCGGTCTTCAACCTGTACAACCACGAGTGGCCGATCTTCACGAACTACGGCTCGTGGCCACCGGCGAAGTTCGTGCACGGCTACGACGACCGCCAGGGGCGCGCGATCGAGTCGATGATCTCCCCCGGTGTCGTCATCTCCGGCTCGCTGGTCGAGCGCTCGGTGATCTCACCCAACGTGCGCGTCAACTCGTGGTCGCACGTCGAGGGGTCGGTCATCATGGAAGGCGTCTCGGTCGGCCGCCGTGCCGTCGTCAAGAACGCCATCATCGACAAGAACGTGTCGATCCCCGAAGGCGCCCAGATCGGGGTCGATCTCGATCGCGATCGGAAGCTCTACACCGTCAGCGATTCCGGGATCGTCGTCATCGGTAAAGGTCAGCGGGTCGAGCTTTAGACGTCACCGCGTAGCGGACGTGGGTGGCGTACCGCGAGCTGTACGCCTTGATCACCTCGAGGTCCAGGTCGTGGTGGAAGCCGTCGAACAGGCGCTTACCGGCGCCGAGGATCACCGGGGCCGTCGAGATGACCAGCTCGTCGACCTTTCCCGCGGCCAGCGCCTGCCGGATGATGTCGGCGCCGCCGCCCACGGCGACGTCGCCCTCCCCGGCCGCCTCGGCCGCCTGGGCGAGGGCGGTGTCGAGGTTAGCGACGAAGCGGAAGCGGGCCTCGGCCGGCGGCTGGTCGGCGGTGCGGTGGGTGAGCACGAACAGGGTGCCGGGGAACGGGTTGGTGCCGCCCCAGGCGCCGGCCGCGTCGTACATGCCGCGGCCGACGACACCGGACGCCACGGTCGAGACGAGCTCGTCGTAGAACTCCTTGTCGGGTCCGTGCATGGCAAAGTCGTGGCCGCCGTCGTACGTCCACGGCCCACCCATCACCCAGTAGTGCAGGCGTTCACCGCCGCGGCCGAGGCCGCACTCCGGCCCGTCGCCGGGCCCGGTGACAAACCCGTCGACCGACGTGGTGATGGATGCGATGATCTTGCTCATGTCGTCTCCTCCGTAGGGTGTCGCCGGTATGGACCGGGCCGGCGGGCTCAACTCATCGCTACCGCCACCGAGATGTCAGCCCTCGGCGAGGACGGGTGCTGCCACGGCGTAAGACCCGGTCGAAGGGTGGGACTGACGTTGGTCCGCTTCGTCGGGCACGCGGCGGACCTGGCGATCCGCCAAATTGGATCCACGATCCCTCACGTTGAGCGATTCGCGCCATACTGCGGGAATGTAGCCCCCACCCGCCCCACTCAGCCGGAATCGGCTCATCTTTAGGGACAGAAGAGGCGTCCAATCTGGACGCCGCAATGGATTCCGTACGATAATGCCTGCATGCCCGGCGAAAGCGGGTGGGCCAAGGGTTGCCGCCTTGGCAACAAACCGGCTCGATGTGGCCTGGCGCTCATTCTGCTGGGACTGCTCGCGTCGTGCGGTCCAGTACGCGAGCCGGCTCCTGACGTCCCGGACCAGGCCTTTTATCAGGACAGCATAACCGAGGACCGAAGCGCTCTCTTCGACGCCACGGTAACCATGGCGATCTCGGACCACGCAGCGGCCGGCAAGTCTTTTCCGCTGTCTGTATGCATTCAAGGATCCCAGACAGCAGAAGATTGCGTTCCGACCGGCCTCCTTAAAAAGGATTCTTACGAATTGAACCACTACTCCGCAAGAATTAGAGGCGGCAATATCGAGGTGGACGTGACGGCAACGGATCCCAAGGTAAGCGTCACGAGTATCTGGGAAACCGACGCTCCCCAACCGATATTGGCGCCGACCGACACCGGATACTGGGCATGGAGCATAGTCGCGTCTTCACCTGGGCAAATCAAGCTGATCGTCAGGGTTTCGGTTTTCCATACCGACACCAAGGACCTACTCGAGCCAAGTAGCGAATACGTTGCAACGGTAGATGTGGGCAAGGACTTCTCTTACTTCGCGGGGGCGCGTTTCCAATAATCAGCGCCATATTGAAGTGGCTTCTGAGCGCCGTGGCCGCCGCCGGCGGACTGGCGGCAATAGGGGCAGCGACGAAATGGTTGAGAAGGAAGAAGAAGCCGAAACCCGGCCCAAAGGCATCAGCAACCAAGACCACGGGCCTTGAAGCGAGGCGAACCAAAGGAGCAACGCCGCAAGCGAAGCCTGGTGGAGGGACACCAGTAACTACAAGGGCGCCGAAGGCGAAGAAGTCGCATTCATGATCTTCATGTCGAGCGACCTCGCCGACCATCTCTGACCGACCGCCGGCCCGCAGGGCGTGGTCGGCAGCGTTTGCCGTCATCGGTTGATGAGCAGCCGGCTGCAGAGTCGCCTGGCCCGATCGACGGCGTGACTGAAGCGACGCCGGGGCGGAGGCGGGCCGGCCTGCCCCAGATTCATTCCGGTGTCCGGCGCGTCGGATCCGGGCCCGTGATGAGAGACGGGCGGGGTGCCGTCAGCGGAAGGTGCCACTCGTCGGAGACCTTCGTCCTCGTGCCGCTTGCTCCTGCTCGCCCGGACCTGCTGCACGATGGTCAAGACGGCACCGACCACTCCCAAAAGCGCACCAAGAGTTTGCAGGTACGGGGTGGCCCCCTGCCAGGAGGCGTCTGCGGACAACATCGGGATTCTCCAGATGATCGACGGGGACAATCCCGGTAGCCTCGACGATCAGGAGCCTTGCCCGCATCCCGTTGCAACAGATCCGCACAGAGGCGTCACTTCTGGCCGCTTCACCACAAGGCGACAATGTGCTTACAGTCAGTCATGGCGCGTGGCTCTGCGGACAATCACAGAAGTGCACAGGAATTCTATGCCCTGCAGCTGAAGCTGTGGCTTGACCACTGTGGGCAACCATCCTTACGAGCGATGGAGGCGCTCAGCCGGGAACTCGGCCATTACTACTCATACAACACCATCAGGTACAAGCTGTCGGGCCGGGGCACGATCGATTGGGCGTTCATCGAGACGATCGTCAGGGTCGGGCACAGCTACGCGGAATTACCCGGAGAACCTGACCTCGAGTCGTGGCGCAGGAGATATGAGCGCGCACGCCTACATCCGCACTGGATCGGGTCGACGCCTTCCGTCGCTGACTCGTACCTCACGCGGCAGACCCGCATCGATACGGTCGGCACCCTCCCCCCGGGCAACACGTTCGTTCTCACCGGCCTCGGCGGAGTGGGCAAGACACAGCTCGCAGCCGACCTCGTACACCGTTCCTGGGTGGATCATCAGGTCGACCTGGTGGTGTGGGTGATCGCGACGTCCCGCGAGGCGGTGATCGCCGCGTACGCCGAAGCCGCCGCGAAGGTGGGTATCGCCGGGGAGGGCGATGCCGAAGCCGCTGCCGGCTGGTTTCTGGCCTGGCTGACCGAGGACCACGGCCGCCGATGGCTCGTCGTGCTCGACAACGTGCAGGCTCCGAACGACCTCCGGGGCCTCTGGCCGCCGACCGGGAACGGGAACACCGTGGTGACCACACGAAGCCGGCACGCGGCGTGGGCGGGCAACGGACGTACGATCATCGCCGTTGGCGTCTTCGAGCGGGACGAGTCGACCCGATACTTACGTGACAAGCTCGACGACGACGAGTTCGACGGCGCCGCCGCACTCGCGGACGCCTTGGGACACCTGCCTCTGGCCCTCGCCCAGGCGGCCGCATACATCCACGACGTCGGTCACGACTGTGCCGACTATCTGCGCCGGTTCCGAGCGGGCCGGCTCGCCGACGTCGAACCGGATTCACTCCCGGACGAGCATTCCGCCGTCGTGGCCGCGACGTGGGACCTTCGATCCGGGCGGCCGACGCGCAACGCCCGACCGGGATCGCCCGCCCGCTGCTGGAAGTGGCCGCATTGCTCAGTCCGGACGGCATCCCGGCGCCGGTCTTCGCCACCCGCGCCGTCCAGGCGCTGCTGAGCGAGCGGCGCGGCCGTCCGGTCAATGCCGACCGCGCCTGGCAAGGACTCTCCAATCTCAAGTTGCTCAGCGTCTGCGGACTGGACGACGATCGGCGCACCGTACGGGTGCACCAACTCGTCCAGCGCGCGGTCCGTGAGGCGTGGCCGGGCAGGCGCGAGCAGACGGCCGTATGCGCGGCGGACGCCTTGCTGGAGGCGTGGCCGGACGTGGAGCGGGATCTGATGCTCGTTGACCTGTTACGCACCAACACGGAAGCGCTTTGCCGGAACTCCGGTGATGCGCTGTGGCATGGCGGGCTGCACCAGGTGGTGTTCCGGGCCGGCAACAGCTTGACCCTGCGCGGCCTCCCCTCCGCCGCCCTCGCCTACTGGAAAGCCCTCCTACCGGCTGCGGTTGATCGTCTGGGCCCCCACCACCCCGACACGCTGACGATTCGGAACAACCTCGCCTGGGCCCGGAGCCGCACGGGATCCAGCGATCGTGCCCTCACGGACATGCGGGAGTTGCTGACCGTACGGCGGCGCGTGCTGGGCGCAGATCACCCGAACACCTTGGCCACCGAGCACGGCATCGCCGATTTCCAAGCGGAAACCGGAGACGTCGACGGCGCCATCGAGATCTTGCGAAGGCTCGTCGCCGGCTACGAACGGGTACTCGGTCCGGACGAGCGCGACACCCTCAATACCCGCCTGTCCCTCGTCCGCCTGCTCGCCTCGAGCCAGGCACCGGCCGAGGCGGTTGCCCACCTGCGTGAATTGCTTGCCGACTACGTCCACGTTCTCGGGCCCGGTTGGCCGGAAACGCTGGACGTCGAGTTCAGCCTGGCCGGTGCGCTGGTAGCCGCGGACGAGTTCAGCGAAGCCCGGTCAACGACCGAGCGGCTGGTCGGCGAATACACACGGGTGCTCGGTCCGGACCACGTCGATACCTTGAGGGCGCGGTTTTGCGCCGCCGACCTGCACGGCCGCGACGGACGCCGGAAGCAGGCGGCGGGCGAGATGAGGGAATTGCTCGACGACGTGCAGCGGCTGCTCCAGCTGGGACGCCGGGAGGCCGAGGAGATCCGCGAGTGGATCCGGCAGTGGTCGGGCGACGAGGACCAGCCCGAATAGGCCACGCCGTGCCGCGGTGCCAGTGCGTCACCGGTCGGCGGGCTCGACCTGGCACGTCCCGGGCCGCCGCTCGCGGCAAGGACCAGGGTTCGGACCAGGGCGAGGCACCGGTGCCATGCCGGGCGATCCGTCGGCACGGTGAAGGCTATGTCCAACCACTACAGCGCGGCCAACCTCAAGTTCCCCGGCGACGACGCGCGCCTCGACCTGACCGACCTGTTCGTCTTCGGTTCGCCCGAGGATCTGGGCAAGACGGTTCTGATCATCGACGTGAACCCGCACACCACGGGTATGAGCGCCATGCCCCCGTTCCTGATGAAGTCGGAGTTCCACCCCGACGGCATCTATCGCATCAACATCGACACGGATGGGGACGCGCAGGCCGAGATCGCGTTCACGTTGGTGTTCTCCGAGCTGGTGGACGACAAGCAAACCGGCACCTTGTTCTACGCCACCGGCGCCGACGCCCGCCGCCCCGAACCGGCCGGCGAAGTGCTCGTCTCCGGCACCCCGGTCGGCTTCGACGCCGGCGCCGAGCCGGTCCAGGCCGCCCCGGTCCGGCTGTTCATCGGCGTGCGCAGCGACCCGTTCTTCGCCGACGCGGACGGTGCGTTCCACGGCTTCCACTGGACCGGGCAGGACGCCTTCGCCGACCGGAACATTCTGTCGATCGCCATCGAGGTGCCCCATGACCTGCTCGGCAGCGGCCCGGCGATCGGGGCGTGGGCCACGGTGAGCGTGCGCCGCGACCGCGCGATCGTCCAGGTCGACCGCGGCGGGCACCCGACGATCAACCCCTTCGTCAACCCGAACAACATCAAGAACGAGTACAACCTGCGGCACCCGGTCGACGACCTCGCCAACTATCTCGAGTTGTGGTCCAAGCTGCTGGAGAGCAACGGTTACCCGGCGGCGGAAGCGCGGGAAGCGGCCCGGATCGTGCTGCCCGACATCCTGCGCTACGACCGCACCCAGCCGGCCGCCTATCCGAACGGCCGCGCCCTCACCGACGACGTGTTCAGCGCCCGCTTCGCCTGGCTGACCAACGGAAAAGTCGGGCCGGACGGCCTGCGGCCACACGACGACATGCTGGACCGGTTCCCGTACCTCGGCGTCCCCAACCGGTACCCGGTCTGACGACGCGTTCGTCAGGCGGTGACAGCGATGACATTCACCCGTCTGCTGGCGGACGTCGCCCGGGTCTTCGAGGCCATCGGCGCCGCCGTCCTGGTTATCGGGCTGATCTGGTCGGTGGTGCTCGCGTGCCGCACCTGGCGGACCTCCGGCGGCCGACGGGCATACCGGACCCTGCGCGAGACCTTCGGCGCCGTGCTCCTCCTCGGTCTGGAGATCCTGGTCGACGCCGACCTGATCACGACGGTCGCGGTCGCGCCGACCCTGCGCAACGTTGCCGTACTCGGCCTGATCGTCCTGATCAGGACGTTCCTCAGTGTCTCGCTGCAGGTGGAGATCGACGGGCGCGTTCCGTGGCGGCGTTTCGTCCCAGCCGGAACCGCGGCCGGGAATCGTGGGGAAGGAGACGGCGGGGATTGAACTGACATCAGGAACCGTCGTCGCTTTGTCGAAGTGATGCCGCGGTTGTTCGGCCTCGTCCCGACGTGCGGCATGGTGTCGCCGGCGTTCACCGGTCGGTGTTGTCCGCGATCCTGTTCTGGCCTGCGGCCGCGGTATGGGTCTGCGCGGTGATGGCCGGGTCGGTTCTCCGCCGGTGGGTGACACCGACGATGGGAACCTCGTTCGTGCTCGCGGCGGCGGCGTTGCTGAGTGCCACGCTCGCGGTCCCCTACCGGTCACGGCGGCTGTGCAGCATCGCGCTTGTTCTCACCGTGGCGGGTCTCGCCTCCACGGGTTCGCGGCCCTGCGATTCGGCCTGAGCCAGGTGCTTTGCGGACATGGCGACAATTGGATCGCCGGCGGGGCGCCGGACTGATTTCAGATCGCCTCGAGGACGATGTCTTTCAGTTCGATCAGAGTTTCGATCCGATAGCTGGCTCGCGAGAAGTCCTGCGCTTCGGTGAATTCGTTATGGACAACGGCACAGTTGATACCGGCCGCCACCGCCGAGTTCAGCCCCCGGGCTGAATCCTCGACGACCAGCGTCTCTTCTTTGCCGGCCCCGAGGCGCTTCAAGCCGGTCAGGTACGGTTCCGGGTGCGGTTTGGCGAGCTTGTAGTCCTCCCGGACGAGGACGAAATCCATGAACCGTCTGATCTCGCGCTTCTCATGGATGACGTCAAAGTCTGCCCGCTTCGCCGTCGTCACGATGGCCATGCGGACGTATTTCGACAGTTCGGCAAGAGCTTCTACGACACCTTCGATCTCGATGGCTTCGGTTCGCAGATATTCCTGATAGTAATCGTTACGGACCGCACGCTGCCTGCTGATGGCCTGTTCATCGATGCCGGCCGCCCGGGCCTGGGCCCACGTGCCCAGTCCCCGGCTCATGTCCCGGAGATATTGCTCCTTGTCCACAGTGAAACCGATATCGGCCAGGGCGCGTTCGCCGGCCTTGTAGTACCAGGATTCGGTGTCCACCAGAACACCGTCGTGATCGAAGAGTATGTACTTTTTCACCGTCTAACGCCTTTCCCGCAACGTCTGGGAAGGCGGCACCCCGTAGCGAGCGCGATAAGCACCAGCAAAGCGCCCAAGATGGGTGAACCCCCAGCGGAAGGCCACCTCGCTGACGCTGACCTCCCACGGCTCCGACCGGGACAGCTCGGCGTGGACGCCGTCGAGGCGCAGGCGGCGGAGGTAGGTCAGCGGAGACATCCCGACGTGCTGACGGAACGACTCCTGGAGGACCCGCACGCCCACACCCGCTATCGCCGCCAGGTCGTTGGCCGTGAACGCCCTCCACGGCTCCGCGTGCATGGCGTCCAGCGTCCGTTTGACCGTGCGGGGGCGGCGCGGTCCCTGCAGGCCCGCCGGCTCTTCGCCGTACGGGTGTTCCACGGTCAAGGCGAGACCACTCACGACCATGTCGCGCCAGCGGGCGGCCATGCGCGGCTGGGACGCCAGGCCCTCCTCGCCGCGGAGTTCGCGGTGCAGCAGCCGCACCAGGGCCGTCCACGTGCGGCCGGGGCCGTCGATCAGGTCGAAGCTGGCGCCGAGCGGCAGCGGCGAGACGACCTGCTGGTCCAGGGCGGCGTCGACCTCGCGTTCCAGGGCGGCCCGTTCGATCTTGACGCTGAGCATGCGGCAGTTGCCGGGCCAGTCGAGGTCGATGTCGCCGACCGGGCGGTAGACCGCGGCCCGGGTCGGGTCGGCCATCACCACTGTCCCCCGATGGCGTGACCGGAGGGTGCCGGTGAGGGGCGCCAGGACGTGGTAGGACGTCTCGAGGTCGGCGATGTTGAGGTGGATGTCGGTGCCGTAGCTGATCTCGCCGACGGTGATCGGGCCGAGCATGACCACGTCGCCGCTGAAGGCGAAGCCGGCCGTGTCACCCACCGGGGTGACCTGCAGCGGGCCGTAGAAGAGCTTGCGGCAGAAGGCTCGGGCCTCGTCCATGTCGGTCGTGTGCAGCGCGACGTGCACGGGGATGTCGGCGCCCGGTGCGCCCGGGCGGATTGGTCCTTCCCCGCCCACCATGGCGTCCACGATAGACCCGGAACACGCGAGTGTCGGCCCACGTGGTGGGCCGACATCACGATATGGGGTCAGGCGGCTACGGATGCGGGCCAGTCGTACTCGGTGACCGCGCCGCCGTTGACATCGACCTCCTGAAGAGGGGTGACGGGGTCACGCCACACGACGTACCGGCCCTCGGGCAGGTTGTCGATGACCTCGCTCCAGACCACCCCGCCGCGCACGTACCGGGCGCGTACGGCCGCGTGCTTGCGGACCGCCGGGTCCCCGACCGGGCTGATCTCGATCTCGTGGCCGTGCATGACGGCCGGGGTGTGTATGACCAGCGCGCCGATACCGGCACCGATGTTGAGCATGACGGTGCCCTGCCCGGAGGGCACCAGGGTGTGGTGGTGGCTGTGGGTCATCAGGGGTTGTCGAATCCGTCGAAGGGCAGGGGGAGGAACGGGAAGCTCTTGAGCGGCTTGCCGCTGACGTTCTTGATGCTCAGGCCCTGTTCGACCGCGGTGGCCGCGGCGTCCGGCTTGAACGTGGAGTCGACCAGCGGGAAGGTGGCTCCGGCGATGGCCCGCAGCGAGATCGACACGACGTCGTCGGCGATGCGGCGGCCGTTGGGGAAGCCGGCCACGTCGCCGCCGACCACGCCGAACGCGTTCTCCTTGCCGTCCTTCGCGGGCGGGATCGCCGTGTTGAGGCGGAGCATGTCGGCCTGCACGTCGCCGGTGTTGTTCTGGAAGCCGTCGATCAGGCCGTCGGGAATGCCGGTGAGCAGGATCGCCAGCAGGTCGGCGCGGGGCGTCTTCGCCTTGTCGAGCTTGGCCAGGTTGTCGAACAGGCCCGGGTAGAGGACCGGCAGCAGGGTCTGCAGTTCGGGCTTCGAGACGAAGCCGGCGAACCGCTTGTCGTCGCTCGGCGGCAGGCTGTTCCACAGGTCTTTCTGGGCCATCGGCACGATGACCTCGTTGAACAGCGGGTTGCCCAGGCGCGAGACCTGCACGTTGGGTCCGACCACGACGTCGTCGGCCTTGCCGTCGTTGTTGCGTACCTGCACCTGCCGGCGGCTGGCCGAGGTCCAGACTCCGATCACCGCGCCGGGGTCCTTCGCGCGTACCTTCTTGGTGCCGTCGCGGCGCACCATGTGCAGCGGGACCTGGATGGCGATGCTGTGCACGTTGAGCTTGTCGGTGGCGTTGACCGCCTTGCCGGCGTAGTTGAACAGCGTCTTGCCGACCAGGTGCTTGTCCTCGAACGGGCGCAGGGTGCCCAGGTCGAAGATCGAGCCGAGGTCGACGAAGAACGCGTCGGCGCGCTGGCCGGCGAAGACCTTCTCGCCGGTCTTGAGCTTGGCGACCGCGTCCGAGGCGAGCTTGCCGTAGTCGGGGATGGAGAGCTTGCCGACGTTGCACGGCGGGCAGGGCAGCTTCTGGGCGAGGACGGTGCTCTTGCCGTGCTTGTCGACCTTGGTCACCGAGAAGAACTGCCGCCGGTTCCAGTTCGCGTCGTCGAGCGACTTGATCTGGCCGGTGTTGTACAGGAACGTCTTGTCGTTGCGCAGTTCGGTGCGGAACCGGAACTGGTAGGTCAGGTCGGGCCGGGCGTCGCCGTTCGAGTCGATGTGGATCTCGTAGAGCACGTCGTCGCCAAATTCGAAGAAGTTGGGCCCGGAGGCCGGCAACTGCAGCGGCACGTAGTTCGCGATGATCGTCACGGTGTCCGGGTTGTCCGGGCTGACGAACGCGTACAGATCGGAGCTGTCGGCGACCGGATCTTTGCTGATCTCGGGGGCCTCGCGGTGCGATGACATCGTGGGTCTCCTCTTGTCGAGATCAGCCGTGGACGGCTTTGAGCAGCTGGGCCGCGAGCTTCTTGTCGGTCACGGTCTTCTTCGAGGCGCCGGCGAAGACGTCGAACGTGCCCTTCTTCGCGTCGCGCAGCGAGATCACCAGCGGGGCACCGGCCGACGCCGACTCGGTCTGTGCCGACTCGCTCTGGGGGGTCTCGCCGGCAAGGCTCAGCCCGGCCACGCCGGCCACCGAGATACCGACAACCCCGGCGCCGCCGAGGGCGATGGCCCGGCGCCGCGACATGGTGTTACCGGCCACGCGGCGGCGGTAGCGAACACGACTCATTGCTCGGCCTTTCGTCTTGCTTGAAGTAGGGGGCTCACGGGGCGAAGGCGGTACCGAGGTTCATTGCGTCGACGCTCATCAGTACGAACTGCGAACCGTTGTGGTTCAACGGTTTTCGAAGCGCTTACGCCGGAGTCGCCCGAATGCCGCGACGGCCAGGGCGCCGAACACGAGCACCAGGGCACCGATGAGGATCTGATGACCCAGCGTGACCTTGGTGTTGTCACTCACCGGAGTGAGATTCGGCGCGGCCTCGGGGGCCTCGGAGGTCGGTCCGGCCGCTGCGAGCGGCACGCTCCCGGCCGTACGCGATGTGGAGGGTGACGGAGAAGCCGTCGCCGGCCTGGTCGTGGTCTTGACGACGGCCTTCCTGGCCGGCGGCGCCGTCGTGGCCGGAGCGGCCGGGAACGCCAGGTCGGAACACGAGTAGTAGGTGTCCGGGGTGTTCGACGTCTGCCAGACGATGAAGAGGATCTGCCGGCCGGTGCGCTGCGGCAGTTTCACGCCGAACTGGAACGCCCCGCCCTTGAGCGGCGGGTTCGCCACGTCGGTCAGCGGCTTGCTGCCGAGGTCGCCCCAGGCCAGCTTCCTGGTCGGCGAGTAGCCCTGCCGGGTGAGGTAGACCCGGAACGAGCCCTGGTGCGCGATCGTCGCCCGGTACTTGATCGACAGGGTCTTTCCGCTGGTCACGCTCGTAGCGGGGAAGTCGTCGCGGGCGATGTTGAGGCCCTTGAACGCGTCCAGGCCGCCGCCGCACAGCTGGCCGTCGGGCACGAACTTCCGGTCGTTGCCGTCGACGCCCGGCACCCGGATGTTGTCGAAGCTGCCGAACGCTCCGCCGTTCGCCTTCAGCGCCGCCTTGCAGGCGGCGGCGCCGGTCTTCGAACCACCGCCCGCGCAGGCGGCCGAGCGGCTGATCGGCGAGGTGGGCGCGCCGTGTGCGAGTGCGGGGCCGGCGGGAAGCAGGCCTGCGACGACGACGACGCCGGTGAGGGCAAGAAGACGGCGGACGTTCATGGGGACTTCTTTCGGCCGGGGCTGGTCCGCATACAGATACGGAGCCGGGCCGTCAGACGTTCACCTTCCCGGGCGACAGCGCGTGGCCGTGTGATTGAGTGGCGGGGCCCGAGAACAATCGAAGGAGCAATCATGGACAAGCCCGACGTCGGCCCCATCGAGGGTGCGCCGCCCGCCGAGCTCGTGGTCGAGGACCTCACCGTCGGCGACGGCCCCGAGGCCAAGGCCGGCCAGACCGTTGACGTTCACTACGTCGGTGTGGCGCACTCGACCGGGCAGGAATTCGACGCGTCCTACAACCGCGGCGAGGCGTTCAGCTTCCCGCTCGGTGCCGGCCGCGTGATCGGCGGCTGGGACCAGGGTGTGCAGGGCATGAAGGTCGGCGGCCGGCGCCGGCTGACCATCCCGCCGCACCTGGGCTACGGCGCCCGCGGTGCCGCCGGCGCGATCAAGCCGAACGAGACGCTCATCTTTGTGGTGGACCTGCTCGGCGTGCACTGACCTGAGGGCGGCAGCCCGACCGGGCCGGGATGGGGAGCGCCCTTCCCGGCCCGTGCCCATCGTCCCCGCCGCGATCGGTTTCCCGATGTGCGTCGTCCCCGGGGTCGAAAGGTTCTCCGATCGGAATCACCGGGTGGCCTTCACCGCCGCGCAGCCGTTCTCGTCCGGCAGCAGCGGGCGGAAGACGATCCGCCACTTGCTCGAGCCGGTGGTCCACGGCGTCAGGGCGTTCGCGCTGCGGGCCGCCGTCAGCACCTTGGGGGTCTGGTCACCGGTCACGGCCAGGCAGCCGGCGCGGGTCGCGGAGTCGATGTCGGTGCCGGGCAACGCCGGGCCGGGCCAGGCCTTGGCCGGGGGCACCGGTCCGTTGGCCGGTTCGGTCCACGGCGCGGCGAAAACCACCACCGCGGTGGGCTGGTAGGCGACCGGGTTCTTCGGCAGGGCGCCGAGCTTCTTGACGTACGCGGCGATCTTGGCTCGCGTGGAGCGCTGGTCGGCGGTCAGGCGCCTGTCGTTCGACGGGGCCTCGGTCAGCGCGTTGATGGTCACGACCTGCTTGCCTCCGGCGGTCACCACGGTCACGCGGGTGGACGGCGCGTCGGCCACGCCCGGCTGCCCGAGGTCGCTCCCGTTGCGTACGCCGGCGGCCAGGCCCTCCTTGACCAGCTGGCGGACCAGCTCGGGCGTGATCATCGAGACCTGGATGTTGGGCAGCGCCGGGCCGGGATAGATCGCCGGCACCGGCCCCTCACTGATCACCCGGCCGTCGCCGTACACGCTGATCTGCGGGAAGCGGCCGAGCACCATGTCCGGGGCGACGAAACCGCCGTACGTCTCGGTGCGCAGAACCAGGTCGTTGGCGGCCGGCGATTTCGCCGCCGCACTTTCCGGTGTGCCACTGCTTCCCGGTGTGCCAGTGGGGGAACCGGCCGCCGTTTGCTGGGCGCACGCACCCAGGAGAACAACGAGGGGAACGGCGGCGGCGATCAGGGTGCCGCGGAGACGAGTCATGACCTTTGGACGAGCGAGGTGGGGGTCAGGTTCCGGCCCGACGGGAATTTTCCGGTCATAAGGCCCGGATGACCGGCCCCAGGCATGAGGGCCGGCCACCTTTCCACCTCTATTGGGGGGCGGAGCCAAGGCGGCTACTTGACCGAGCCCAGGGACAGGCCCTGGACCAGCTTGTCCTGCGCCGCGAAGCCGGCCACCAGCACCGGCAGCGACACCACGAAGGCGGCCGCGCACAGCTGGGCCAGGAAGAGGCCCTGGCTGGTCACGAAGCTGGTCAGGAACACCGGCGCGGTCTCGGCCACGGTGGCGGTCAGCACGCGGGCGAAGAGCAGTTCGTTCCAGCTGAAGATGAAGCAGATCAGCGCGGTCGCGGCGATCCCCGGCGCCACCACCGGCGCGATCACCGAACGCAGGGTCCTGGTCAGCCCGGCCCCGTCGACCGAGGCCGCCTCGAGCATCTCGACCGGCACCTCGGACAGGAACGAGCGCATCATCCAGACCGCGATCGGCAGGTTCATGGACGTGTAGAAGATGATCAGCAGCCAGATGTTGTCGAGCAGGTGGGCCTTCTGCGCGAACAGGTAGAGCGGCAGCAGGCCGGCCACGATCGGCAGCATCTTGGTGGACAGGAAGAAGAACAGTACGTCCGTCCACTTCCGGACCGGTTTGATCGACAGGGCGTACGCGGCCGGGATGGACAGCAGCAGCACCAGCGCGGTCGAGATGACGCTCGACGTGAGCGAGTTGAGCAGCGGCGGCCAGGGCGAGGCGCCGCCGGAGAAGAACTCGCGGTACCCGCTCAGGGTCAGCGGCGCGAGGACGGCGGGCGGGTTCTTGGCCGCGTTGGCCTCGCTGTGGAACGAGGTCAGCACCATCCAGACCACCGGCAGTACGAAGAGGATGCCGATGACCCAGGCGAGCAGGCTGAGCCACGGGCCGCCGCGTTCCCGGCGCTTCTTGACCGGCTCGCCGCGCTCGTCGCGGGTGGCGGGCACCGGAGCGGTGTCGGTGACGCTGCTCATCGGCCGGCCTCCTGCTTGAACAGCGACGAGACGGTACGCAGCGCGAACGTCGCGATGATGATGGTGCCGATCACCACGATCACGGCGGCCGCGGAGGCCCGTCCGTAGTCGTGGGCCTGGTAGAAGATCTGGTAGATCGTGTACGGCAGGTTGGCCGTGCCGAGGCCGCCGGACGTGATCGTGAAGACCGCGTCGAAGTTCTGCACGATGTAGATCGAGCCGAGCAGCGCGCCGAGCTCCAGATATTGCCGCAGGTGGGGCAGCGTCATGCTGCGGAAGATCTGCCAGCTGTTGGCCCCGTCGATGCGGGCCGCCTCGATCACGTCGAGCGGGCGTCCCTGCAGCCCGGCCAGCAGGATCAGCATCATGAACGGCGTCCACTGCCAGACCAGGGCGAAGATGACCGCCCACAGCGGCATGTTGCTGATCCAGTCCGGCTGCGGCGGGTGGTGCGAGCCGAAGAGCCGCCAGATCCCGGTCAGGGCGCCGTTGAACAGGCCGTACTCGGGGTTGTAGAGCGCGTGTTTCCAGATCAGCGCGGCCGCGACCGGCACCACCAGGAACGGCGCGATCATCATGGTGCGCACCGCGCCCCGGCCGCGGAACTTGCGGTCGAGCAGCAGCGCGATGCCCAGCCCGAGCAGCACGCTGATCAGGACGACGCCGGCGGTGAGCAGGATCGTGGTCCAGACCGCGTCCCGCATGTTGACGTCGGTGAACACCCGCTTGAAGTTGTCGACGCCGGCGAAGCCGCGCTGGTTGGGGTAGTAGGCGTTCCAGTTCATGAACGAGATGACCAGCGTCGCCACGAACGGCAGCTGAGTGACGATGATCATGAAGATCAGCGCGGGCAGCAGCGGCGCCCGGCGGGCCCAGGCCGACACCTTTCGGGCCGGGCCGGGCTTCTCCCGGCCGCCGGCGAGTTGCTGATCGGACTGCTCGGCCACGGAAGTCATGACGATCCCCTCTAGCCGTTGGCGCCGGATTGGTAACGCTCGGACACGTCCCGGGCCAGCCGCTGGCCTCGCTTCAGCGCGTCGTCGACCGACATCTGCCCGGCGATGGCCGAGCTGACGTACTGCGAGACCTGGGTGCCGAGATCCGTGAACTCGGGGATGTCGACGAACTGGATGCCGATCGCCGGGCGCGGCTGGGTGCCCGGGTTACGCGGGTCGGCCGCCGAGATGGCGGCCTCGGTCGGCGCCGCGAACGCCTTGGCCTGGGCGATGTAGTCCGGGTTCCGGTACGTCGAGGCCCGCTTGCCGGCCGGTACGCTCGACCAGCCGACCTGCCGGCCGACCAGGTTCTCGTAGTCCTTGCCCGAAGCCCAGGAGATGAACTTCCAGGCGTTCTCCTTCTTCTTGCTGGCCTGCTGGATGCTCCACGACCAGGCGTACAGCCAGCCCGAGCTCGGCGTCCGGACGACCGGGGCCGGCGCGTACCCGATCTTGCCCTTGACCGGGGAATCGGCCGCCTCGAGCGATCCGGCGGCGCTGGTCGCGTCGTACCACATCGCGACGTTGCCCTGGACCATGTCGTTGAGGCACTCGGTGAAGCCGGCCTGCGGGGCGCCGGCCTCGCCGTGCGCGCGCACCAGGTTCACGTAGAACTGGGTGGCCGCCTTGAAGCCGGGGGCGGTGAGCTGAGGCGACCAGTTCTTGTCGAACCAGGTGCCGCCGAAGGTGTTGACGACCGTGGTCAGCGGGGCGAAGACCTGGCCCCAGCCGGGCTGGCCGCGCAGGCAGATGCCGCGCATGCCGGGCTGCTTGTTGTCGACCCGGGCGGCGATGTCGGCGACCTGCTGCCAGGTCGGCTTCGCCGGCATCGTGACGCCGGCCGCGTCGAGCACGTCCTTGCGGTACATCAGGAAGGACGACTCACCGTAGAACGGTTCACCGTAGAGCTTGCCGTCGTCGGCGGTCAGCGACAGCGTCATCGGCTTGAGGATGTCGCCCTGGTCGAACTGGGTGTCCGCCTTGACGTAGTCGTCCAGCGGGGCGATCCACTTGGACTTGGCGTAGATCGGGATCTCGAAGTTGCTCAGCGAGGCGACGTCGTACTGGCCGGCCTGGCTGGAGAACTCCTGGCTGATCTTGTCGCGGACGTCGTTCTCCGGCAGCACGGTGTAGTTGACGCTGATGCCGGTCTGCTTGGTGAAGTTGGCCGCGGTCAGCTTCTGCAGGTCGATCATCTGCGGGTTGTTGACCATCAGCACGTTGATGCTGTCGGCTCCGCCGCCGCCCGCTCCCCCGCCCCAACCGGCACATCCTCCGGCGGCGGCCAGCGTCAGAACCGCCGCGACGGCCAAAGATGCCCGGATCTGCGCGCGTGACATGGGGCCTCCCCTTGCCACCGACTGTGACGCCGGTAACACGTTGGACCCCAGTACATGCCTTGAGATCGATAGGTGTCAACCGACCCGGGCCGAGTTGCCCAGCACCTCCACCACGTCGCCCGGGTGCAGCTGCCGGCCCCGGCGGGTGTCGACCTCGCCGTTGACCGTCACGTCACCCGAGGTGATCAGGACCTTCCCCTCGCCCCCGGTGTCGATGAGGTCGGCCAGCTTCAGGAACTGTCCGAGTCTGATCATGTCGCCATCAATCGGCACGTCACGCATCGGAGCATCATCGCGCACGCCGGACAAACTTTCTCGACCGGCTTTGAACCATTCCCGCGCCTCATCCGAACTACCCCCCGTGAGGGAACTCGTGCTGGCCCGCCGAGCGGGCGTCCTGGCCGTAGCCGCCGTCGCAGGCGCGCTCGTCGCCACGCCGGCCCTGGCCGACGTGGCGGTGACACCCACGTCCGCCGTGCAGGGCGACGCCGTCGATGTGAACTTCAAGGTGACCAACACCGGCGACAAGCCGCTCGGCACCGTGACGGTGACGCTGCCGGCCGACGCGCCGGTCGCGGAGGCCTACCCGCTGTCGAACGACGACTGGGCGCCGAAGATCACGACGAAGAAGCTGACCCACGCGCTTCCGTCGATGATGACCGACATCCCGGTCGACCAGGCGACCTCGGCGATCACCTGGATCGCGATGCCCGGGCTCGCGCTGGCACCGGGCCGGACGGCCGACCTGAAGGTCTCGCTCGGGCCGATGCCCACGCTGAGCTCGTACAAGTTCACGGTGACCACGAAGTACAGCGACGGCACGGCCGGCCCGGCGATGACGCCGGGCATGTTGACGCTCAGCCCGGCCACCGCACAGCAGCAGGCGGTGATCGACCAGGCGCACGCCGGCATGGCCATGGGCGGCCAGGACGCGACCAGCGCCGGCGATCCGAACGCGGACGAGAACGCCCAGTTCGCCAAGGTCGTCGCGGACGCCACGCGCGGTCCGTCGGTGCTGTCGATCGTCGGCTGGATCGTGGCCGGCGCGGCCCTGCTCGGTGGCGTCTGGCTGATGTTCCGCAGCCGGCACCGCGCCGAGGAGGACGACGAGCCCTCGGACGAGGAGGACGTCACCCCCGCGGCGCCGTCGCCCACCGCGTCGGCGGACGAGGCGGATCAGGATGTTGAGGCCAGGGAGCCGGTTGCGGCCGGCAAGTGGAGCCTCAAAGAGGAGTAGGACCCGGTTCCCGCGCCTGGTGGACGCGGGCGGGTGTCGTGTCGGCGCGCGTGGGGCGCGGCGCACGACCGGCGGATGGGGTCACTGGGCATGACCCATGATCCGCGCGAGGGGTGGGAGGAAGTTCGGGCCTCCCACCCCTACAGACTTTTCAGGGCCTCGACGATTTCCTTCTCCACGCGTTCCGACTGGTCGTGAGGCACCTGGCAGGTGCCGGCCGCGACGTGGCCGCCCCCGCCGTAGCGCAGCATGACCTCGCCGATGTCGACCGGAGACGTGCGGTCGAGGATCGACTTGCCACAGGCGAAGACCGTGTTCAGCTTCTGGCGGCCCCAGATGACGTGCACCGAGACCCGGGCCTGCGGGAACAGCGCGTAGACCATGAACCGGTTCCCGGCGTGGATGACCTCCTCGTCGCGCAGGTCGACCACGACCACGTCGCCGTCGGTGTGGCTGACCCGCTTGAGCTGTTCGACGAACAGGTCGTGCTGCTCGCGGAACAGGTCGGCGCGCTCCTTGACGTCGGGCAGGGCGAGGATCCCGCCGACCTCGTCGTGCTCGATGCAGGCGTCGATCAGCTGCATCATCAGCTGGTAGTTGGAGATGCGGAACTCCCGGAACCGGCCCAGCCCGGTGCGGCTGTCCATCAGGAAGTTCATCAGGGTCCAGCCCTGCGGGTTAAGGATGTCGTCGAGGGCGTAGGCGGCCGAGTCGGCCTGGTCGACCGCCCGCATCAGCTCGTCGGAGACCTTGGGGAAGCGCTCCCGGCCCCCGAAGTACTCGTAGATCACCCGGGCCGCCGAGGGCGCGTCCGGGTCGATGACGTGGTTCTCGAGGTTGCCCTCGTTGCGCAGCGTCTCCGAGTGGTGGTGGTCGAAGACCATGTACGCGCCCGGCGCGTACGGGAGGTTGGTGAGGATGTCGTTCTCGGTGACCTCGACCTCGCCGTCCTGCACGTCCTTGGGGTGCACGAACTTGATCTCGTCGATCATGTCCAGGTGCCGCAGCAGAACCGCGCAGACCAGGCCGTCGAAGTCGCTGCGGGTCACGAGCCGGTACTTCACGACGTCCCCCTGCTGTTTTCGGACCAGACCATTAGGTACCAGTTTGCCACTTTTATCGCTATGGCCCTGGTCGCATCGGGGATTGATGTGAACCGCCACACGACCCCGCTGCGTAAGGTTTCCACGGACGGTCACAACGGTCGGAGGACTGGAAACACGATGGATACAGAGCCCACGGGGATTGGCCCACAGCTCATCCAGGAGCGCAGCGCCCCACCCGCCACACTGGTGATCTTCGGCGCCTCGGGCGACCTGACCCGGCGCAAGCTGCTGCCGGCTGTCGAGAGCCTGGCCCGGCACAACCGGCTTCCCGAACAGTTCGCGCTGGTCGGCGTCGCCCGCACGCCGATGGCCGACGACCAGTTCGCGGACAGCGCCCTCGGCGGGCGCAGCCTGGCCGACAAGCGCCAGCTCATGGGCGGCATCCGGTACGTCTCCGGCGGCTACGACGACCCCGAGACGTACAAGCGCCTCAGTGAGACGCTCGACGAACTCGACGCGCACCGCGGGACGGCCGGCAACCGGCTGTTCTACCTGTCGACCCCGGCCGAAGCCTTCGAACCGGTGATCAACGGGCTGGCCGGGGCCGGGCTCAACCACGCCCGCGAAGGCTCGTTCTCCCGCCTGGTCATCGAGAAGCCGTACGGTCGCGACCTGCCCAGCGCGCGCGAACTCGACGGCATCGTGCACGCGGCGTTCGACGAGCCGCACGTCTTCCGCATCGACCACTACCTGGGCAAGGACACGGTTCAGAACGTTCTGGCCCTGCGCTTCGCCAACTCGATCTTCCAGCCGATCTGGGACCGCTCCTGGGTCGACCACGTGCAGATCACGGTCGCCGAAACCCTCGGCGTCGGCACCCGGGGCGGCTTCTACGAGCACGCCGGGGCGATGCGCGACATCGTGCAGAACCACGTGCTCCAGGTGCTGGCGCTGTCGCTCATGGAACCGCCGGCCTCGTTCGACGCCGAAGGCCTGCGTAACGAGAAGGTGAAGCTGCTGCAGGCGGTACGGCTGCCCACCAACCGCGACGTGGCCGACCTGGCCGTCCGGGGCCAGTACACGCGCGGCGGCACCCGCGAGGAGCTCATGGCGGGCTACCGCGAGGAGGTGGGCGTCGACCCGCTGTCGCGCACCGAGACGTACGCGGCGATGCGGCTGAACGTCGACAACTGGCGCTGGGCGGGTGTGCCGTTCTACGTGCGTACGGGAAAGAGGTTGCCGGCCCGGGTGACCGAGGTCGCCCTGCAGTTCCAGCGGCCGCCGCACCTGCCGATCCCGGCCAGCCAGCTCACCGACCTCGAGGCCGACGCGCTGGTTCTGCGGATCCAGCCGAACGAGGGCATCTCGCTGCGCTTCGGCGCGAAGGTGCCGGGTCACTCTTTCCGGGTACGGACGGCGAGCATGGACTTCTCGTACGAGAACACGTTCGCCGAGGAGTCCCCGGAAGCCTACGAGCGCCTCCTGCTGGACGCCCTCCTGGGCGACCCCACCCTGTTCATCCGCACCGACGAGGTCGAGCAGTGCTGGCGCATCGTCGACCCGATCATCGACTGCTGGGCCAACGACCAGTCCCCGATCCCCACCTACGAGGCCGCCTCCTGGGGCCCGACCGACGCCGACCGCTTGATCGGCCGCTCGGGGCGACGGTGGCGGAACAGCCTCTGATCGGCTTTATTGGAAAGGGCGGGACGCCCGCCCTTTCCAAGCCACCGCCCGCCGCGCTGGTAAATTGCGTCAAACCGACTCCGTTGCATTTCGATATCGCCTGCAGCGTGCTGGCGAAGTGCAGCGCGATTTCGCCGGTCGAGCCGGGCGCTTTCCGCCAAGCGCTGCGCACGCCAGAATGGCAATTCAATTCCACCCGCGGCGAATGGCCAAACCCCGGAACCGGCCGCCGCCAATCACGCCAGGGCAGTATCGCAGCCGCTGCGCCAGGCGAGGACGACACCGCCGCCTCCGGAACAGCCGTACTGCCGACCCCTGGGCACCGCCTTACCGCCATGCCCACCGCGGTCATGCCGCGTCGGGCGAAGGCCGGCGGCTAACCGTCCGAAGTCGCAACACCGCTCAGGCCGGGCGCCCGGAACTGGCCCGCTCCCCCAGCCACGACGGGCAGCCGACAACCCGGCACCCACAGGCGCCCACCGTTACGGCTGAACAGACAGCACAGCAGGCCTGCCGCCGGTGCGGCGTGAGCCGGTGCAGTTCCAGCTCGCGTTAGCCGCCGTCTTCGATGGCTGCTCGCGCGACCGCTGCGCACGGCTGTGCCCGACCCACTCGGACCGTCGGCCGCACTACCTGACGGCCTAAGTGCTCCAGGCCGTACGCCGCCTATTCGAGGCGGGCGCGCCCAACCAAGGCGGACGACCCGCGGCCTCAAGCGCAACCCTTGACGACCGAAGCGGCCCTGCCGCCACGCCGCAGGTCATGTTTGGCGGCCCCAGGCACCTGAGAAACAACAGTCGACACCTCGAAGCGAACGAGTCGCAGTGCCCACTCCATGGCCAGCGGCCCGAAGCAGTCATGCAACCATCCTCGACAGGTCGGACAAACCGGCTGCCGAGCCGCTGTCGGCGCCGGGCCACTTCGTATCGGTGGTCGGGTCGCTTCTTCTTAGACCGCTCGCGGCGGACGGGCCACGATCGGCGGCTTGAGGCAGTCATTCCGCCCAACCGGCCTGCTGGCCAACGGTCCGAGGAAGCCGCACCGCCCTGCCGACTGAGTTGCACCGGGTGCGACGCCCCAGGCCGCCGCCGGGGCGGGCCTTGGCGGCTTGTCACAGGACCGGCTCGTGCGGTCGCCGCCTCGAGTAGCTGCTCGCCCAATCGCTCGGACACCTGATCGCCGCACCGCTCCCACCGCTCGGGTAACCGCTCGCCTGGCTGCTCACCCGGTGGGTCGGGGTGGTCGCGCTCCCGGGCCAGGCGGCGCGGCGCGGCCGGGCTGCGGACAAGAGGCTGGGCTCTAGCCTCAAGCTGGGCACTGACCTCAAGCTCGGCACTGACCTCAAGCTCGGCACTGACCTCAAGCTCGGCACTGACCTCAAGCCGAGCATGGATCTCCAGCTCGACACCGACCTCCACCCCGGCGCTGACCTCCATTCCTGCGCTGACTTCCAGCTGAGGGCTGACCTCGGGCTGAGTTGTGCTTGCTTCGAGTTGGGGCTGGGCCATCGCCGCGGCAGCTGGAGGCTCGGAGGGACCGGTCGCGCTCTGGGGACACGGATCGGCCGGTTCGTTGTCCTGGGGATCTGAGATCGGGAGATCGGGTGCGGCTGGCAGCGCCGACATTTCGGGAGCCGGTGGTTCGCAGGTCGGTGACGGGTCGGAGGCTTGGCTGGGCGCGGCTGCCGTCGGTCGGGGGTCGGCGGCGGCCTGGAGGCGGCGGCGTTTCTCGGCGTAGCGGCGTTCGAGGCCCCAGGCGCGGTGGCGCTCATGCGTGCTGCGGAATTCGTCTCGGTCGGGCGAATAATTGCGTGACGCGGTGCGGTCCCGCATTGGGGCCAATTGCGCTGTGGTGAATAGCTGTAGCTGCCGCAC
This sequence comes from Actinoplanes sp. NPDC051343, assembly GCF_044455125.1. NCBI lineage: Bacteria > Bacillati > Actinomycetota > Actinomycetes > Micromonosporales > Micromonosporaceae > Actinoplanes > Actinoplanes sp. NPDC051343. The sequence continues at coordinate 51,599 of NZ_JBITEL010000016.1, read as the reverse complement.
GAGATAATTCTTTCGCAGGATCTAGCGGCTTCATCAGCATTCGATCATGCCAAATTCGGCAATCTATCCTTGGGCGGCCAAGCGGCCAAGCGGCCAAGCGGCATAAAGGCTAGGCGCGTGGAATTCAGCGGCCTCGGCCACTGAGCGCGGGGTGAAGGAGGCAACCGTGACGGGGGCGAGAGCTAGCCAGGGGGCCCTTAGAAGGGCGGAGGCTGGGCGCGGGCCGCACTGGGTGGGTCAGGGGCGGGTGGTCAGGACCTGGAGGGCTCGCGCCGCGTGCTCGTTCATGTTGAGCTCGGCGTGGATGACGTCCAGGATGTGGCGGTTCGTGTCGATCACATAGGTGAGGCGCTTCAGGCTCAGGGCGGCCGGGGCCAGCTTTCGCTTGATGCCGAAGCGGATTCCTACCTGGTTGCCCGGGTCGCTGAGCAAAAGGTAGTCGAGGCCGTTGGCCTCGGCGAACTGTTTCTGCTTCTGGGGGGTGTCTCCGCTGATGCCTACCCGCTGGGCGCCCGCCTCGCGGAACTCCGCAGCCAGGTCGCGGAAGTTGCAGGCCTCCATCGTGCAGCCCCGGGTCATCGCCGCCGGGTAGAAGAAGAGCGCTATCGGGCCGTCGGCCAGCATCGTGGTCAGGCGGCGGGGGGTGCCGTCCTGGTCGAGGAGTTCGAAGTCGTCGACTACGTCGCCGCTGCCGTAGGCCATGTGATCAAGTTACTGCCGGGTTGGTGGATTCGGCCAGTGGGGCGGGTCTCCCATAGGCTAGTCATCTCCACCGATCTACCCCCCGAAAGAGCGACACCGCCATGCAGGTTTCGGTTGCACACCACCCGCCGAACACGGCCGTGCTGGTGCTGCGCGGATCCCTCGACATCGACACCGCCGCCTCGTTGAAAGCGAACCTCAGCCGGCTGGTCGAGAGGGCCGCGCCGCGCGTCGTGGTCGACGTCTCCGGGCTCGACTTCTGCGACTCCATGGGGGTGGGTGTGCTGGTCACCGCGCACGGCCGGGCCATGGACCGGGGCGGGTGGGTGCGCCTGGCCGCGCCGTCCGGGTTTCTGCGCCGGCTCTTCGAGACGCTCGGGCTCACCGACTATCTTGCGCTTTTCCCCGACGTCGAAACCGCACTCCAGGACTGAATTCCGGGTGCCCGGCGAGCGCGGGACGGCTCCGGGCGTACGCGGGGAGCGCGCGCCGAACGGCGGGACCGCGACCCGCCGTACGAAAAAAGGGTTGAAAGTCAGCGGTCCTGGATCTCTTCCAGCGCGGCCACCGCGGCGCCTCGGGCGCCGGCCATGTCGAGGTCGGCCACCACCGCGAAGGTTGCCACCTCGCGCTGTTCGCGGCGCAGGCCGGTGTTTTCCTTGACCGTGTTGAGGAACCACTGCCGGAACGTCGGCTGGGCCTCCACCACGCCGCCGCCCAGGAAGTATGCCTCCGGGTCGGTGAAGTTGGCGGCGATGGTGAACAGCTTGCCGATCGCCTTCGCCTGCTGCTCGAACACGGCCAGGGCCAGCGGGTCCTTCTGCTCGCCGTACCCGCGCAGCAGCTTGGCCGCCCGGCCGATCGGCTCGGCCGCCAGCGGGTGGTCGGGGAACCTCTTCAACCAGTACGGCAACAGGTTGTTCTTGATGCCGGTCAGCGAGGCCACGCTCTCGACGTCGCCGCCGAAACCGCAGTTGCACATCGGGAGCGGCTGGTCCGGTTCGAGCACGTCGTGCAGCGGGATCTGCACGTGCCCGAGTTCGCCCGCCATGCCGGCCGCGCCGCTGACCACCTTGCCGGTGACGACCACGCCGCCGCCCATGCCGGTGCCGACGATCGCCGAGATCGACGAGGTGCTCATCGCGGCGTCGCCGAAGTGGCGGTGATGCGCGTAGAGCGCGGCCGCGTTGGCGTCGTTCTGGTAGAGCACCGGCAGGCCGATGCGCCGCTCCAGCGCGCCCCGGATGTCGAAGCCGTGCCAGGCGGCCTGGCTGAAGTTGGTCGATCCCTTGGACGAGATCACCCCGGTCGCGCTGGCCGGGCCGGGCGTGTCCAGGCCGACCGCGCGCACCAGCGTCAGCGGGGTCCTGGTCAGCGTCAGGATGTTGTCGAACGCCTCGGCCAGTGCCTCGACCGCCGCCTGGGGTCCCTCGGTCACCAGGCTCGGGTTTTCCACCAGGTGATCGACGAGGAAACGGCCTGTCGCGTCCAGCACGGTCGCGTTGTTGCAGGTGCCGCCGTTGTCGAGCCCTACGACGACCCAGGACGCGGGGGTGCGTACCTTCTCTGCCTGATCCACACCGGTGAGCGTACGTCCGACGCCCCCGGGTGCGCGACGATTGCAGCTCCGTTAGCCACGGTTGCAGCCGTGACTCGGTGGCGGGAACCCGTCGAACGGATGGGCATGACGAGTCGACGAACGCTCATCGGCGGCGCCCTTCTCGACGGGTCCGCGAAGGCCGCCGTGAAAATCGACGCCGACCCCGTCGCCCACCTGCTGCGCCGGGCCACCTACGGCCCGACGCCGGCGGCGCTGGCCGAGGCGAAGAAGTTCGGCGTCGCCGGGTGGCTCGACCGCCAGCTCGACCCGGCCCGGATCGACGACACCGCGTGCGACCGGCTGCTGGCCCGGCTGCCGCTGGCCGGCGCCTCGATCGCCAAGGTCCGCGCCTCGCTGCCGTTGCACTCGTACGCCGCGTTCGGTCAGCTCGGGCGGGCCGCGATCGCCCGCGCGGTGTGGAGCAACCGGCAGCTGTTCGAGACGACCGCGATGTTCTGGGCCAACCACCTGCACATCTCGGCGCCGTCGAGCGGCGTCTGGGACAGCCGGTGCGACTACGAGACCCAGGTGATCCGCAAGTACGCCTTCGGGAAGTTTTCAGAAATGCTGAAGGCGTCGGCCAGGCACCCGGCGATGCTGACCTACCTGGACAACCGGTCGTCGACCAGGGCGCACCCGAACGAGAACTACGCCCGCGAGCTGATGGAGCTGCACACGGTCGGCCTGATCTACTCCGAGGCCGACGTCGCCGCGGCGGCCCGGCTGCTGGTCGGACTGGGCACCGAAGGACTGGGCACCGACACCGCCAGGAAGGACACCGTCAAGATCCTCGGGTTCACCGGCAACGACCCGGACTCGTTCTTCGCGTACCTGACCCACCACCCGGCGACCGCCCAGCGGATCGCCACCAAGCTGTGTGTGCGGTTCGTCGCCGACGACGCCCCGGCCTCGCTGGTCGCCAAGCTGGCCAAGGTGTACCTGGACAACGACACCGCGATCACGCCGGTGCTGCGCGCGCTGTTCACCTCGCCCGAGTTCGCCGCGTCGGCCGGGCAGAAGATGCGTACGCCGCTCGAGGACGTGGCCGCGTCGATCCGCGCGCTCGGTCTCGGGCCCGAACGCGACGGGATCAAGGCGCTGGACGCGCTCTACAACGAGCTGGTCGACGCCGGGAACGCCCCGTACCGGTGGAGCCCGCCCAACGGCTACCCGGACGTGGCCGCCGCCTGGGCGTCGCCGTCGGCCTTCCTGATGAAGTGCAACCTGCACCTCAACCTGGCCGCCGGCTGGTACCCCAGCCAGCTCACCCGTCCCGCCAATCTGCTCAAGTCGCTCGTTCCGGTCCCGCCGGCCACGTTCGGTGCGCTGGTCGACGCGCTCGCCGTACGCCTGACCGGCACCCGGCTGCCGGCGGCGCAGACCGCCGCCGCGCTCAGCGTTGCCGGGAAGCTGCCGACCAGTCCGGTGGACAAGTCGCTGGACGGTGCCGCGCCGTACCTGATCGCGATGGTCCTCAACTCGCCGACCTTCCAGCTGAGGTGATCATGACCGAGAACATCTCCCGTCGCCGGCTGCTGGGCACCTGCGCGGCCATCGGGGCCGGGGTGGCCGCCTCGACGGTGTCGACCCAGCTGGCGTACGCCGCCGACCCGGCCTACGCCGGTGACACACTCGTGCTGCTGTCGCTGCGCGGCGGCTTCGACGGCCTGTCGGCTATCGTGCCGATCGGCGACCCGGACTACTACCGGGCGCGGCCCTCGATCGGGGTGCCGAAGAGCCAGGTCATCGCCGGCGACGGCACGTTCGGGCTGCACCCGGCGCTGGCCCCGCTGCTCGGCCTCTGGAAGGGCGGGCAGCTGGCGGCCGTGCACGCGGTCGGCCAGCCGAACCCGACCCGCTCGCATTTCGCCGCGATGGAGGCGATGGAGAACGCCGCGCCGGGCACCTCGATCCGGAGCGGCTGGCTGGACCGGATGCTCGGCAGCTCGGGTTCGCACGGTCCGCTGGCCGGGGTTTCGCTGGGTCATGCCATGCCGGCCCGGGTGCTGGGCAGCGGCGTCTCGATGGAGTCGATCGACTCCTTCGAGCTGGCGGGCGCTTCGAAGAAGCCGATCGCCGCGGCGTTGCGCGCCATGTACGCCGATGCGCCCCCGCTGCTGGCCGGCCCGGCTCAGGCCGCCGACCGGGCCCTCGCCGCGACGGCCGGGCTGCCCGCCGCCGCGAAGGGGACATATCCGGCAACCGACCTCGGTGCCGCCCTCCGCGACGTCGCCCGGCTGATCAAGGCGAAGGCCGGCCTGGTCACCGCCGCGGTCGACTGCGGCGACTGGGACATGCACGACAGCCTCGGCAACGCGGTCAAAGGTCAGCGGATGTACGACAACCTCACCGACCTTTCGCTCGCGCTGGCCGCGTTCGCCGCCGACCTCGGCGCCACGATGAAGAACGTCACGCTGGTCACGGTCAGCGAATTCGGGCGCCGGGTCGGCGAGAACGCCTCCCACGGCGCCGACCACGGGCACGGCAACGCGATGCTGGTGCTGGGCGGGGGCGTACGCGGCGGCAAGGTCTACACCAAGTGGCCCACCCTCGCCCCGGGTGCCCTTTCCGACGGCGATCTGGCGGCGACCAGCGACTACCGGTCGGTGATCGGGGAGATCCTGCAGAAGCGGTGCGGTCTCGGCTCGCTGTCCGGCGTGTTCCCGTCCGTCAGCCCGTCGTCCTTCGGGCTGGTGACGGCCCGTTGATGTGGAGGAAATGCCCGTAGTCTGAGGGCCGATGGAACCAGCCAACGGGCACGTCGTGCTCGACAGCGGCGCCGACGGCGGCTTCACCTCGCTGCGGCGCCAGGCCCGCCCGCGCAAACAGCGTTACGAGATCGGCCGTTCCCTGCGCGAACGCTCGCACCGCACCGACATGGCGTTCTGGAACCCGCCGGACGGCCGGCCCGACCCGGTCGAACAGGTCATCGACCAGAACGTGGGCCGCCAGCCCTGGCTGATCCCGATCCGGATCGGCCGCATGATCTCCTCCCCGTACGCGTTCCTGCGCGGCTCGGCCAACATCATGGCCGACGACTTCGCCCGGCTCCCGGCCACCGGCATCACCCCGGTGATCTGCGGCGACGCCCACCTCGGCAACTTCGGCTTCTACGCCTCGCCGGAGCGCGAACTCGTCTTCGACCTCAACGACTTCGACGAGTCCCACCCCGGTGCCTGGGAATGGGATCTGCGCCGGCTCGCGGTCAGCGTCTACGTGGCCGGCCGGCAGAACGGGTTCCGCGAGGGCGCGTGCGGCGAGGCGGTGCAGCACTGCATCGCCCAGTACCGCGACGCGATGCTCACGCTGGCCGAGCAGCCGCTGCTGGCCCGCTCGTTCGAACGGCTCGACGTCGAACGGCTGCGCTCGGCGGCGACCAAACACAGCTTCCGGGACGAGATCGAACGGGCGGCCCGGCGGGCGCGCCGGCGGACCAGCGACCGCGCGCTCCCCCGTTTCACCGAGCGGCGCGACGGCACCGCCCGCCTGGTCGAGGAGCCGCCGCTGATCACCCGGCCGACCGACGGCGACCGGGACGCGCTCGAAGCGGGCCTGGACGGCTACCTCAACACGCTGCCGCCGCACTGGGCGCGCATCCTGGCCGGCTACCGGATCGTCGACATCGCGCACAAGGTGGTCGGGGTCGGGTCGGTGGGCCTGCGGGCGTACGTGGCGCTGTGCGAGGGCAGCAGCACCGACGACGTGGTGTTCCTGCAGCTCAAGCAGGCCCGCCGGTCGGTCATCGCGCGGCACCAGCACGGCGACCGGGCCTGGCACCGGCACCAGGGGCAGCGCGTAGTGGAATATCAGCAGGCGTTGCAGACGGTCAGCGACCCGCTGCTCGGCTGGACCACGGTCGGGCAGCACCAGTACTACGTGCGGCAGTTCCGTGACATGAAGGGGGCGATCGTCGTCGAAGGGATCAGCGCGGGTGCGCTCGCCGACTACGCCGGGGTGTGCGGCTACCTGCTGGCCAAGTCGCACGCCCGCACCAGCGGCGCCTCCATGATCGCGGGGTACATCGGGAGCAGCGACAAGCTCGACGACGTGCTCTGCCGGTTCGCCCGGGCGTACGCCGACCAGGTCGAGTCCGACCATGCCCGCCTCGTTGCCGCGGTCGGCCGCGGACTGCTGCCGGCGGAGGCCGCGTGATGATCTCGTTGGAGTCGCCGCCGGTGCTGGACTTCTGGACCGAACGGCACCTGTGCACGCTGACCACCCTGCGCAAGGACGGCTCGCCGCACGTGGTGCCGGTCGGTGCGACGCTCGACGTGCCGGCCGGGCTGGTGCGGGTGATCTCGTCGCGGGGGTCGGCCCACGTGCGGCACGTGGCGGCCGGGCTCGACCGGGTCGCGATCTGCCAGGTCGACGGCGCGCGGTGGATCACCGTCGAGGGGAAGGCCCAGGTCCGTTCCGCGCCCGACGCGGTCGAGGAGGCGGTGCGCCGCTACGCGGCCCGTTACCGGCAGCCCCGGGTCAACCCCGAGCGGGTCGTCATCGAGGTGTCGATAACGAAGGTCCTCGGATCGACCGTCTTCCGATAACGTCGAGCCGTGGAGTTCATGGAGGGCGCGCCGGTCGCGCTGGGCGGGCCGCGGGGCTTCGAAGTGACGCGCACGCTGCCCGGCAAGCAGCGGCGGACGGTCGGGGCGTGGTGCTTCCTCGACGCGTACGGGCCGCACGACCTCGACCGGACGGGTGGCATGCGCGTCGGTCCGCACCCGCACACCGGCCTGCAGACGGTCACCTGGCTCGTCGCCGGCGAGGTGCTGCACCGCGACAGCCTCGGCAACGTGCAGGAGATCCGGCCGGGACAACTCAACCTGATGACCGCGGGGCGTGGCATCTCGCACGCCGAGGTGACGCCCGAAACCCACTCGCGCCTGCTGCACGGCGTACAGCTGTGGGTTGCCCTGCCCCACGCCGACCGTGACATGGCACCGGCCTTCGCCCACCACGCCGATCTTCCGGTGTTCGCCGACGGCGGCCTTGCCGCCACCGTCCTGATCGGAGACGTGGGCGGTGTGGTCTCGCCGGCGGCCTGCCACACCCCCCTGGTCGGGGCGGAGCTCACGCTGCGTGCGAACGCGGCGGCTTCGTTGCCCTTGCGGCCCGATTTCGAGTACGCCGTGCTGGCGCTCGAAGGAGCCCCGGTCGTCGAGGACACCGCCGTGAAGCCGGGCCCACTGCTCTACCTGGGATCGGACCGTACTTCGTTGCGCCTGTCCACCGCCTCGCCGGCCCGGTTGCTGCTGCTCGGCGGGGAACCGTTCGAGGAACGGCTGGTCATGTGGTGGAACTTCGTCGGCCGCGAGCACGACGAGATCGTCCAGATGCGGCTCGACTGGGAGTCGCAGACACCGCGGTTCGGTTCCGTGCCCCACTACGACGGGCCCCGGATGCCGGCGCCGCGGATGCCGCTGACCAGGTTGGTCTCTCGTGGACGGGTACGTTGACGGACTTCCGGTCCGGTTGATCTTGTCGCTGGCTTGACGGGCCGCCGCGCCCGGCGGAGTCTCGGAGGTAGGCGGCCATCATCGCGGTCGTCACCTGGGAGTCCGTCGTGAACGCCTTCGATGTCGGCAAACTTGCTCTGATCGTAGCCACGCCCACCCTGCTCGGCGCGGTCGTGATCTATGCACCGAAATGGTGCGCGGTGGTGGTCGAAAAATGGAGCCACCTGCGCCCGGCCCCGCCGCAACCGCTCGGCCCGCCGATCCAGCAGCTGGCAGCCGATCTGAGGCGCCTGCTGCGCCTGCACGGAGAACTGGTCGCGTCGGCCCACCTGGCGATGCGGGCACACCGGTTGTGGGCCGTCGAGGCGGCGATCGGGGTGCGGGCGATCGAGGCGGCGCGGGCGCTCGGCGTGCCGCACCGGGAACCGGAGATGCCCGGCGCGCTGACCCGCTCGGAGCTGCTGGAACTGCTGAACGCGCTGTCCGCGAGCGGCCTGGTGCTGCCGGCGAAGGTCGGTCCGTTCACTTCGGACGGGCGGCTCTGAGCTTTCCATAGAAAACGGCGGCGGGAGTGCACTCCCACCGCCGTTCCTTGCCCGGCACTCCCGCGCGTTTAACTGACCTCACGCCGTCATGGGGGGCACATCGGCGTGAGCGTCCCCGGGGTTGCCGGCGCGGGGGCGGCCGCTTACAAACGTGGGCGGCGGCCGCCGGCCGGGGCGTTCAGGGTCTCCAGCGTCCAGTCGTCGATGCGGCGCAGGGCCGCCCGCCAGGTGGCGCGTACGGCGCCGATCTCGAGGCGCGGCATGATCCGCTCCTTTCACTCGGTGTCGTCATCTTCGGTTCGTCCTCTGAAGACCCAGGACCACGTTGTCCCGGGCGTTTTCCACGGTGACACCGCCAGGGTCCTTGATCCGTAGATACGGAGAGTGGTCTTCGCCACCCCTCCCGTCCCTCTTCCGTGTCCGTGGGGATCCTCAATACGGGTTTAAGAATTGCTTAATTCCGCGATCTCACCGGCGGTCACGATCGGACTGCCGCGGTTTTCGCCCGGCACTCGTTTGAACTGCTCGCGGGCCCCGTGCGTACTCTCCGGCGAGGAAACACCCGGCCCCGTACGGCACCGCGACCGACCCTGCGTCACGACGCCGCTACAGGGCCGGGTGACGCGCCCATCCGAGGTGGTGGCGCGGTGTGCAAATACGTGGTTAACCTTCCACATCCATCGCTGTCGGCGCGGTGGAAAGGCCTGCTCGCTGAAGGACGGGGGCACGATGCGGCAGACGGACTCACCGGACGGCCGCGCACCCGGCCGCGGGGTCGCCGCATGAGCTTCGAGGACGACGAATACTGGGACGACGAATACGACCAGTACTCCCTGGTTCCCAACGCCGCCGTCGTCCAGGAAAAGAAGTACGACCGGCGGACGGCACCCGACCCGGTCATCCCGACCCGGCGCCGCGACGACGAAGAAGAACCGGTCGACGAACTCGCGGCCCGGCGGGTCAAGCGGGCCACGTTCGACGCGCAGCGGCCCAGCTGGCTCGACGACCCCGACTTCGTACCGATCGACACGTCCCGGCCCAACCTGGCCGGCGACGCCTACGACGACGTCGACTTCAACCGGCCCGAACTCGGGGCCGACTTCGACGCCCCCGAATTCCCGATCTCGGGACCCCGGCAGAAGGACGACCCGTACGCGGAGTTCTCCGACTACGACGACGACATCGACCAGCCTTACGACCATCGCGATCTGAAGGCGTACGGGCACGGCCGCACCGGGACGGTGTGGTCGAGCGAAGAGGAAGCGGCGGCGGCGTCCGGGCCGCCGCGCCGGCCGTCCCGGCCCGCGCCGCCCTCGGACGATCCGCCGCACCGGCAGCGGCCCCGGGTGGCCGAGTACGACTACGACTGGTCGCCGGAGGACGATTCGCGTCGCGGGCCGGCTCCGGACGGGCGCCGGGAGCGCCGTCCCGACGAGCGAGTGGCCCGCATCGACGAACGCCGCGGCAAGACCGGACGGCCGGACGAACGCCGCCCGGACACTGACCGGGTCGACGAACGCCGTCGCGCGGACGCCGACCGGGTTGATGAACGCCGTCGCCCGGACGCCGACCGGGTCGACGAAGGCCGCGGCCGCGACGAGCGGCGCGGGTCGGATGAGCGGATCGCGCGGGTCGACGAGCGGCGCGGTCGCCGGACCAGTGGGGATCCCGGCCTGCCTGGCCAGACTCGCCGTCCCGACGACCGGCGCGGGCGGCCCGACGAGCGCGTCGCCCGGACCGACGAGCGGGCGGGCGACCGTCGTGGCCGGCCGGAAGACCAGGTCGCCCGGGTCGACGAGCGCCGTGCGGCGCGGCCCGGCGATCCGGGAGATCTTCGAGGGCGTCCGGGTGCGGTGCCGCCGCAGCCCGGAACCGCGAACGGTCGCCCCGACGTCGGACGCGCCCGGCCCCAGCAGCCCGCCGACCGTCCCTCGCGGCCCGGTGACCAGGCCGCGCGGGTGGCACAGCCGCCCACCGACCCCAACGCCCGTCCGGTGCAGCCCACCGACCCGAACGTCCGGCCCGTGCAACCCGGCGACCGGAACGTCCGGCCCGTGCAACCCGGCGACCGGAACGTCCGGCCGGTGCAACCCGGCGACTCGAATGCTTGGCCGCCGCGGCCCGGCGAGCAGGCTGCTCGGGTCGCGCAGCAGCCCGGAGGTCAGGGCGTTCGGCCGGAGGAAAGCCACCCCGCCGACCCCGGCGCGAAGGGCGACAAACATCCCAAGCCGGGCGAGAAGCGCGGGTGGCTGCGGTTCGGCCGGGGCAAGAAGGGCGAGCAGCCAACCCCGGAGCAGGCAGCCGGGCAGCAGCCGGAGGCCCCGTCGGAGGCGTGGGCTCCGGACCCGCACGGCCAGGTCGCCGAGGGGCGCGCCCGCGTACCGGATTACGACCTCGACTTCCAGCCGGTCGACGGCAGCGGCACCACCTGGGCCAGCGCCACCACCGGCGAGTGGGCCCAGACCGACGGCCGGTCGGAGCCCAGCGACCAGCAGTGGTCCGCGGACGGCGACCGCCCGCAGGATGCGCCGGCCGACGACTCACCGTGGGCGCCGGCCGACGGCGAGTGGGTCGACGGCCGCTGGGTCAGCACCGACCAGCAGTGGTCGCCGCCCGACAACTCCAGCCCGGACGAGGAGCGCACCGGTCGCGGCCCGGCCCCCGACGAAGACGGCCCGCGCGTAGTCGCCAAGGCAACCCCGCCGACCCAGCCCCGCGTAATCAGCAAGGCGGCCCCGCCCCCACAGCCCCGCGTCGTCAAAAAAGCCGAACCCGCCGACGTCCCCCGCATCGTGGGCACCACCCCGCCAGCTCCGGCGGCCCAGGCAGCCACCCCACCCCAGGTCCCGGCCGGCGCCACCCCCGCCAGCACCCAACCGGCGGCTGCCGTCACAACCCCCGACCAGGCCGGCAGTCCAACTGCGCGCCCCGGCCCGGCGGCCACGGTCCCCGGGCAGACCGCCACCCGCCCGGGCGCCGGCGCCGAGCCTCGCGGGCCACAGCCAGGATCGGCTCAGCCACAGGGCTACCCCACTCAGCCCACCCGGACAGGTCAGCCCGCCCAGGCGGCGCAGCCCGGCTATCCCGCCCAGCCCATGCAGGCGGGGGCGCCCGGCTACCCGACCCAGCCGAGCCAAGGAGCCCAGCCCGGCTACCCGACCCAGCCAAGCCAAGGAGCCCAGCCGGGCTTCTCGGCCCAGTCAGGCCAGGCGGGGCAATACGGCTACCCGAACCAGCCAGGCCAGGCGACACCAGCTGTCCGCCCCACCCCGCCGGGCCAGGCGGCGCAACCCGGCTATTCGAACCAGCCCAGCCAGGCGGCACAATCCGGCCACCCCAGCCAGCCAGGCCAAGCGACACAACCCGGCAACCCAGCTCAGGCCGGGCAGCCGGGACACCCATCTCAGCCTGGCCAGACAGGTCAGACCGGCCGAGCGGACCAACCCGCCCAGACAGGTCAGCCCGGGCATCCGAACCAGCCTGGCCAACAGCCTGGTTATCCGACCCGGCCGGCGCCTGCGGAACGGCCCGCCTACCCGTCTCAGCAAGGCCAAGCGAGCCAGACAGGTCAGCCCACCTACTCGGGCCAGGCGGGGCACGTCGGCCGCCCGACTCAGACCGGATACCCGGGCCAGCCGGGACAAAATGGCTCTCCGGCGCAGCCTGGCCACGCCGCCCAGGTTCGCCACCCGGGTCGGCACACTTCAGCCGGGCAGCCCGGATATCCCACGCAGCCTGGCCAAGCCGACTTGCCCGGGCAGCCGATTCCTGCCGGGCAGCCGGACAGCCGAAATGTCCCGGGTCGCCGCGATCGCCCGGCGCAGCCCGGAACCGAGGCACCGAGCGGTTACCCGGCTCAGCCAGGAAATCCGAACCAACCAGGGCAAGCCGGTCACGCTGCGTCGACGGGTCAGCCGTCCTACCCCGACGCACCATCCAGCTACCCGCAGCATCCCCGCCAGACCGGTCAGCCTGGGCAGACCGCGTATCCGGCCGCCTTCGCCCAGCCGGATCAGGCGGGACAGGCCCCGGCAGGTCAGAGTTCGCCGGGCTATCCGGTTCAGCCGGGCCAACCGGCCTGGGCGCCGACCGGGCGCCAGGTCGTTCCCGGCTCGGTTTCCGACGCCCAGGCCGGCATGGACCGTCGACCCACGCCCGCACCTGGAGAGAGCGGAACCTTCCCCGCACCCGGCCAACGACCCACGCCCGCACCTGGCGAAAGCGGAAGCTTCGCAAGGCCCGGCCAACGACCCATGCCTGCGCCGGGAGAGAGCGGAAGCTTCGCCGGGTCGGGTGAGGGGACGCGGTCGCGGCGTAGTCCGCGGACGGCTCACGTCACGCTGTCGCAGGACGGCGGGCCCTGGTCGATGGTTCCGGACGACGCGCCGCCGGCTGCGGTGCCGATCTCTGGGCTGAGCCGGCCCATTTCGCCCGCGCCGGGTGAGGGGCGGACGACCGCCGGGGTGCCGGTTCCGGTGGACGGGAACCCTGCCTCGCCCGCGGTCGCCGGGCATGCTGCGGTGCCGGTTCCCCGGGAGGGTGCGCCGGGTGCCGACCGGCCGGCGGTGCCGGACGGTGGGCGGACCGGCGGTGACGTTCCGGTGCGCGGAGGGGCCGCTGCTGCCTTCCCGGCGGCCGAGGTCCGGCCCGTTGTCCCGGCTCCGCGCGACGGGCAGGCGCCCGTGGTGGATCCGAACGAGATCACGGCGGCCAACGTTCGCCGGGCCGGCCCGTCGGTGGATGGCACGGACCCGGCTGAGGTTACGGTCGCCGGCGGTCGTCCGTCGGTGCCCAAGGATGAACCCCGCGTGGGCATCACGGCGCCTTCGGACGGACGACCGAGCAATCCGGCTGCCCCGGCACCGGTGGTTGAGTCGCGGGGCGTGGACGCGGCGCCGCGTGGGGCGCATGCGCTGCCGACCGGGGAGTGGCCGATCGCGCCGCGGCGGCAGTCGGGTGACCTCGGGTCGGTGGGCCGGGCGGAGCCGGGTGCGCATCAGGCGCCTGGTCACGTTTCGCCGGTGGCCGAGCCCACGCGCTCGGCGGAGGCGGACGCTGCCTGGCCGCCGGCGCAGCAGGCCTGGGGGCCGCGGGCCGGTGGTGGTTATGCGGGTACGCCTACCGGCGGAAGCGGTTGGGCGGCTCAGAAGGACGCGGCCGCCGAAGGCCCGGGCCCGAAGGCAGGACCTGCGGCGCAGAATCAGGCGGCTCCGGCCGAGGTCAGCAAGCCGGCGACAGGCGGCCAGGCGGGTCCTGCGGGGCCGGGTTCGCCGACTACCGGTGCGTGGAAGCAGGTTGCCGGTCAGTCGAGCGCCGCGCAGCCGATCTCACCGTCCGCCGGCGGTGGGCAGCCTGGTGCCGGCCCGAGTGCTGGTCAGGTGGGCGCTGCGGCGTGGCAGCAAGGTGTCGCCGGCGGGCCGGGCACGGCATCGCCGGACGGGGCCGAGTTGCCGATCCTGCCGCTCGACGGCGCGCAGCGGCCGGAAGCGGGCGCGAGCACCGCGGACGGCGGCGGGGACGGCTGGCAGGGGCGCGGTCCGGGTGCGGCGGCCGGTCGGCCGATGTCGCTGGGCGACACGCTTCCGATCGTTTCGCCCGGCTCACGACGGGCGACGGGTGGCACCGGCCAGGCTCAGCCGACGCCGACCAATACCACACCAAGCCAGCCGACGGCGCCGAGCAACGCCGCTCACCCCCAGCCGACGCCGATCACGACAACACACAGCCAGCCGACGCCAAGCAACGCTTCGCACGCCCAGCCAGCGCCGAGCGGCGCCGCTCACGCACAGCCCGCGCCAACCGACACCGCGCAAGCTCAACCAACGCCAGGCAACGCCGCCCCCGCCCAGCCGGCGCCGACCGACCCCGCGCACGCTCAACCGACGCCGAGCAGCACGCCGCAGGCCCAGCCGGCGATCAGCAGTGGTGGTGAGGCGGCGGCGGCCACGGGTGACGCGGCGCGCGATGGCCGGAGCGGCGAGGCCGGGACGGCCGGTGAGCGGCGGCCGCAGCATCTCGGGGACGGGACCGGGCCGGGCGCGGACGAGGCGCGGCATGAGGCCGATGCGGCGCCGCGGGTGGGGGCGCACGCGGCGCCCTACATGGATGCGCACGGGGTTCTGCACAACCTGAAGCCGATCGGGCGGCTGGCGGTCTCCGGGCCGGACACCGCGCCCCGGCAGGCGGATTCCGAGTTCGGGAGTTTGTGGTTCGGGGCCAAGGAAGAGGGCCCCGACGGCACCCCCGCGCACCGGGATGGCGACGACCCGGTGGTTGTCGACCTCGACGTGACCGGGCTGTCGGGCGGGGCGGAGCCGCGTACGGAAAAGGCGGAAGAGGCGCCGAAGGCGCCGGAGGAGAAAGCTCGGCCGGAGCTGACCGCGGCCGACCTGCAGGCGATCCGGTGGCGGCTGGACGGTGGCACCCTGCGTGAGGTCGTCGACGACAAGGACGCGCTGCTCGAGCTCGGTGAGAAGCTCGACGAGCCGTTGGCCGACGAGGCCGACAACGTGGCCAAAGCGGGGCTGCTGAGTGTGCGGGCCGAGGTCTACCGGCTGCTCGGGGAGCTCGGGATGGCCGCCGCGGCCAGCCGGCTTGCCCTGGCGCATGCCGAGTCGGCGCGGGACACGCAGTCGATGGTGATCGCGCAGGCCGAGCTGGCGCATGTGCTGCGGCTCCGGGGGGATTTCGGCGAGGCGGACCGGCTGTTCGTGAAGGCGGCCAGCGCCCGGGTGCCGGCGCCGCTGCGGAGCGTGGTGCACGAGAACGCCGGGCGGTGCTGTTTCGATCAGGGGCGGTACATGGAGGCGCTCGACCACTTCGCGCGGGCGGTGCGGCTGGGGCGGTCCGACGACACCGAGCTGGCCGAGCGGATCGGCGTGTGTCTCGAGGCCGTCTACATCCACGTGCTGCGGGACGGGTGGGGGCCCTACCCGCGGGAGGTCGCGCTGGAAGAGGTCACCGCGGAGCAGCCGACCCTATGAGGGTGCGGCCCCGGCCGTTCTGTTTCGCCTCGTAGAGGGCGGCGTCGGAGGCACCCATCAGTTCCTCCGGGGTGGCACCGTGGTCGGGGAACACCGCTATGCCGATGCTCAGGCCGGGCGGCCCGCCGGGCAGTGATGACGCCCGGGCCAGCACCTCGCGTACGTCGTCGGCGGCGCGGCGGGCGGCCGCATGGCCGGTGCGCAGAAGCATCACGAACTCGTCGCCGCCGAGCCGGGCCACGACGTCGTTGTCGCCGGCGACCTGCGACAGGGCGGCGGCGACCGCCTGCAGGGCCTGGTCGCCGACCGCGTGGCCCCAGGTGTCGTTGATCCTCTTGAAGTGGTCGACGTCGATCGTGACCAGGGCGATCGGCTCGCCGGAGGCGCGGGACCAGGCGACCCCGCGGGCCAGTTCGGCGTCGAACGACCGGCGGTTCGCCACCCCGGTGAGGGCGTCGGCCAGGGCCTGCTGCTCCAGCACCTCCCGCAGCCGGTCGCTGCGGTCGCGCAGGGTGAGTACGACGATCGCGATCAGGGTCATGGCCACGGTCATCGAGACCCAGTCGGACGCGGCGTCACCGACCGTGGGCAGCAGTGGGAACACGACTGAGGCCTCGGTGAGCGAGACGCCGGCCATCGTGATGTAGACGACGCGGCGGCTGAGGAAGTTGGCCGAGTAGAGCACCGGCCACAGGTAGAACAGCTGGGCGCCGGTGCTCGCGTCCTCGGTCACCAGGTTCATGCCGGTGACCACCATGATCGCGAAGAACGGGGCGATGAACCAGGACCAGCGGGGCATCCGGTCGGGCCGGAACCGGGCGAAGACGCCGCCGGCCGCCAGCACCGCGCACGTGACGCTGACCGCGACCAGGTGCGAGACGGGCTGGCCGGGAACCAGCAGGAACGTGATGAAGATGAACGGCGACGCGGTCATCATCAGGTACGCGACGGCTCGGGACGCGCCGTGCTGGTCGCGCAGCTGGTACGTCACAGTTCCCCTCCTAGGTCACCTACAAAATTCGGCGACCGCCCGGGGCACCTGAGGGTTCTAGACCGGCTCCCTGATCACCTCGGCCGGCGTCGCTTCCCGCTCCCGCTCCCGCCGGGCCAGCGTGACCCCGGCGCTGGCCAGGGTCACCAGCACGAGCGCGACCACACCCACCATCGGCAGGCGCTGGCCGAGCAGGAGGAGCCCGGCAATCGCGGCGGCCGCCGGTTCGAGACTCATCAGGATCCCGAAAACCCGGGTCGGGATGCGCCTCAGCGCATTGATCTCGAGCCCGTACGAGATGACCGACGAGAGCAGCGCGACCCCGGCCGCGGCGAGCAGCAGGACCGGGCGGTGTACGACCGCGCTCGCCCCGTTCGCCCCGAACGGCAACGCGATCAGGGAGGCGACGGCCAGCGAGACGGTCAGGCCGCCGGTGCCCGGGACGATGCCACCGAGACGCGCGCTGCACACGATGTAGCCGGCCCAGCAGATGCCGGCGATGAACGCGAGAAGCAGGCCACCCACTGGGGCGGACGAGCCGCCGTGCAGGCCGAGGAGTGCAACGCCGGACCCGGCGAGCAGCGCCCACAGCACGTCGATCCAGCGCCGGGTCTGAGCGAGGGCGAGCAGCAGCGGGCCGAGGAACTCGACGGTCACCGCGGTGCCGAGCGGGACCGTCTTCAGCGACAGGTAGAAGATCTGGTTCATCGCGGACATCACGATGCCGAGCACGATCGCCGCCTGCCACGCCTGCCTGCTCCAGGACCGCAGCCGCGGCCGGGTGATCAGGCCGAGGATCACCGCCGAGAGCACCAGCCGGAGCAGGGTCACGCCGGAGGCGCCGAGGTCGTCGAAGAGGTGCCGCGCGATCGCACTGCCCACCTGCACGGAGGTGATCGAGGCGAGGACGAGCAGGGGCGCGGGCACTCTCATGGTGTCAGCCTCTCCCGGCCGTCCACCCGTTACCAGACGACGTGGGCGGCCTCACTCCGTCCGCAGAGCGACGACCGGGTCGAGGCGCCCGGCGCGCTGAGCCGGGATGACCCCGAAGAGGATGCCGACCGCGGCCGAGACGCCGAAGGCGAGCGCGAGGGCCCACCAGGTGACCGCGGCCGGTACGGGCGACAACCGGTCGACGACGACCGCCGCGGTGATGCCCAGCGCCATGCCGATCACGCCGCCGATGGTGGTGAGCAGGACGGCCTCGAGCAGGAACTGGACGCCGATGTCGCGCGGCCGGGCGCCGACCGCCTTGCGCAGACCTATCTCCTTGGTCCGCTCGCGCACCGAGACCAGCATGATGTTGGAGACCCCGACGCCGCCGACGAGCAGGCTGATGCCGGCGATCGCGGCCAGCACCCCGGTCAGTACGCCGAGGATCTGCCCGAGCACCCCGAGGATCTGCTGCTGGGTGACCGCGCTGAAGTCGGTGTCCGGGTGCCGTTTGACCAGGGTGGCGACCACCGAGGAGCCCAGCTGGTCGATGGTGTCCCGGTCCGGTGCCTTGATCGCCAGGCCGTCGATCCGGCTGGTGCCGAGCAGCCGCTGGGCGGCGGTGACCGGGATGTGCACCTCGCTGTCCCGGTCGACGCCGAGGCTCTGGCCGAGCGGCGTGAAGGTGCCGATCACCCGGAACCGGACGCCGCCGATGGTGACCTGGTGCCCGATCGGGTCGGTGTCCGGGAACAGCGTGTTGGCCACACCGGCGCCGAGCACGGCGACCCGGCGGGCGGTGGTGACGTCGGTGCGGGTGAGGTAGGAGCCGCGGTCGAGGCTGCGGACGAAGACCTGCGGGGTGTTCTCGAGGACGCCCTGCATGCTGGCGAAGGCCGACTTGTCGCCGGCGCGTACGGTCTCTCCCGAGCTGATCGTGACCGCGACCCGCGACCGGTCCCCCACCACCCGGTCGACCGCGTCGACGTCGTCCAGGGTCAGCGGCGAGGCGGTCGGCGCGGCTCCCGCCTCCAGGCGTCCCGGCACGACGATCAGCAGGTTGGAGCCGAGGCCCTCGACCTGGCGTTCGATCAGCTGCTTGGTGCCGGTGCCGATGGAGACCAGCGCGACGACCGCGCCGACGCCGATCACCACGCCGAGCATGGTGAGGATGCTGCGCAGCCGGTTGGCCCGCAGGGCGTCCAGGGCGACACGCCAGGCCTCGGCGAGTCTCACAGGATCACGCCGTCCTTCATGACGATCTGGCGGCGGGCCCGGGCGGCCACGTCCCGGTCGTGGGTCACCAGCACCACGGCCACGCCCTCGGCGTTGAGCGACTCGAGCAGGGTCAGCACCTGCTGCCCGGTGGTCGAGTCGAGGTTGCCGGTCGGCTCGTCGGCCAGCAGCACCGCCGGGGACGTGATCAGGGCCCGGGCGATGGCGACCCGCTGCTGCTCGCCGCCGGACATCTGGTTGGGCCGGTGGTCGATGCGGTGGGCGAGCCCGACCCGTTCGAGCATGGTGGCCGCGCGCTCGCGGCGCTCCCGGCGGCCGGTCCCCCGATAGACCAGCGGGAGGGCGACGTTGTCGCGGGCCGTCGTGCGCGGCAGCAGGTGGAACGACTGGAAGACGAAGCCGATGGTCTCGTTGCGCAACTTGGCCATCTCGGCCGGGCCGAGCGTCGACACGTCCCGGCCGTCGATCAGCAGCGTGCCGCTGGTCGGCCGGTCGAGCGCTCCCAGCAGGTGCATGAGCGTCGACTTGCCGGAGCCGCTGGTGCCGACGATCGCCACGTAGTCGCCTTCGGCGATGGTGAGCGAGACGCCGCGCAGGGCGGCCACGGTGACGCCGTCGAGGTCGTACGAGCGGGCGATGTCGGTCGCGACGATCATGACGCCTTGTCGCCCTGGTGGACGCGGTCGGCGCCGGAGACCACGATCCGCTGTCCGGGTGTGACGCCACCGGTCACCTGCACGACGTCCTCGCCCTGCACGCCGATGGTGACCGGGACCTGCTGGTAGTGGCCGTCGCGGACCGCCCAGACGGTGTCCTTCCCGTCCGAGCTGATCACGGCGGAGACCGGGACCGTGGTGGCGTCGGTGGCCTGGCGGACCTGCAGGCGGACGACGGCGCTCATGCCGGGCCGCGGGGTCGGCGCGGCAACCCCGTCGTCGCCGGCGCCCTTGCCCAGGTCGAGCCGCACCCGGTAGGAGACGCCGCCGGTCGCCGAGGTGGTCGGCAGCAGGTCGATCGAGCGTACGGTCGCCTGGTAGGTCGCCCCGGTGACCGCGTCGAACTCGACGCTGGCCTTCCCGCCCGGCTTGACCAGCAGCACGTCGGTCTCGTCGACCTCGGCCGAGAGGCCCAGCCGGTCGGTGTCGACGATCGTGGCGATCGGGGTGCCGGCGGCCACGTAGGCCCCGGCCGGCACGGCCGTGTCGACGCCCGGAAGGGCGCCGGAGGCAGCGGGCGCGGTGCCGGCGGCGAGGAGGGAGCTCAGGGAGGACGGGGACGCGGCGCCGGCCGATGTGCCGCCCAGCTGGACGACCCCGTCGACCGGGGCGCGGAGGGTGAGCGCGTCCACCGCCGCCGAGGCCAGGTCGTAGGCCTGCCGGGCCTGCAGCTTCTGCGCCGACGAGAGCGCGCCCACCGCGTCGCCGAGCGACGCCACGCCGCGCTGCACCGATCGCAGGGCGTCGCCGGCCGCGTCGGAGGCCGCCGAATATTGCTTCTGAGCCGCGTCGACCTGCTTGAGCAGCGCCGCCCGCAGGGTCGGATCCGTGATCTTGGCCGCCGCGGTGCGGGCGTCGCCGAAGGCCGACCGGGCCTGCTTGTCGGTGCGCATGCGGGCGGCCGTGAAGCCCGCGGTGCCGCCGGTCGGGACCCCGCCGCCGCGGTCGGCCTGGTCGAGGGCCTCGGCCGCCGCCTTCTCGCGGGCCTCGACGTCGGGCGCGTCGATCACGGCCACGACCTGGCCCTTGGTCACGCGCTGGCCGGCCTCGACCCGCAACGCGGCCAGGGTGCCACCGGCCGGGGCGCTCAGTGTCGCCGCGGCCCGGGCGGTGACCGAACCGGACGCCTCGACGATCTCGTCGACGGTGCCCCGGCCGGCCGAGCCGACGTTGATGCCCGTGGGTCCGCTGTCACAGGAGGCAGCGGAGACCACCAGTAGCACCACCGGAGCCGCGGCCAGCACACGGAAAGGACGTCGCAACACGACGCCACTCTATGTCGCGGGGATCAGGTTCCCGGGCGGCGGCCGAATACCTTGACCGTCATGCCGAGCTTGCCGATGCCCCAGTAGGCCTGGGCGTCGACCGGCAGCAGGTTGACGCAGCCGTGCGACCCGATCGACTTGTCATGGATGTAGGTCGTGGTCTGGTGGAATCCGCGGCCGCCGATGAACCGCTGCCAGTAGGGCAGCCAGACGTGATAGGGATCCGACCATTCCTTCCTGGTGCGCTTGTTGACGGTGAAGGTGCCGGCCGGGGTCGCGTAGCCCTTCTTGCCGGTCCGGGTGATAGTCGGCGGTCGATAGACCTTGCCGTCCTTCATCACCCAGGTCGTCTGGTGCGTGAGGTCGACACAGAAGGTGATGCCGCTCTTCTTCGCGTTGCAGGCGCCAGTGCTGGTCGCGGTGAGACGCTTGCCCACGTCGTAGGTGGTCGCGTCGGCCGAACCGTTGCCCGGCTTGATGCCGAAACGGGCCTGGAACTTCTTGACGGCGGCACAATCGCCGGCCGACTGTTTTCCGTCGACCGTCACCGGGCCGTATCCGCCCAGCTTGGCCAGATAGCCCTCGACCTGCTTCTGATAGGCGGTCGTGCCGCAACTGACCGAGGGCGCCGCCGAGGCGGACGCCGGAGCCAGTGCGAGCGCACCGAGACCGCTGCCGACCAGAAGTGCCAAAGCGGCCGCGCGCTTTGCTCCCACGTTTCTCTCCTCAACTGCCGACGTGACCGCCGAGAGAGATCGGCGGCCACGGTCCGCAGTTGAGGAGGGAGATCACATCGGGGTGGCGAAATCCTGCACCCAGTAGACGGTGCGTTTCTGATCGCCCGCGATCGCCAGCCCGACGCCCATCTGGTCGAGACTGCAATCGAGAATGTTGTGCCGGTGCTCCGGGCTGTGCATCCACCCGTCGACCACCTCATAGGCGCTGTCCACGCCGCGAGC
Organism: Actinoplanes sp. NPDC051343; assembly: GCF_044455125.1. NCBI lineage: Bacteria > Bacillati > Actinomycetota > Actinomycetes > Micromonosporales > Micromonosporaceae > Actinoplanes > Actinoplanes sp. NPDC051343. The sequence goes on along the minus strand of NZ_JBITEL010000016.1, from coordinate 30,213 downwards.
GATGTTTTCCCCGTAATGCCGCCAGTTGTATCCGGCCCCGGTCACCCGGTCGCCCGCCCCGTCACCGTTGCGGGACTCGTGCGCGAAATAGTCGTGCCGCGCCATATCGGCCGCGTGCCGGTTCGCCGCCTCGATCAGCCGCCGGTCCAGCGTCACGCTCCGGCAGCCGTGCGCCCGCCGATTCCCATTGATGAGCGCCAGGATCTGCTGCTGCGTCGGCGCCGACGGACTCTCGGAGATATCGGCCGCGGTCACATTCTGCTTGGCCTCGGCGATCAGGCTGCCTCCGGCATCCTGACGGATCATCGCCGGGCGGGGCTTCACCCGGACGGCGGCGGCTTTCTGCGGAGCGGGCTTTTCCTGTACGGCGTGCGCCGAACCGGCCACGGAGTCTGATCGATCGTGCCCCGTCGAATCGTCACCGTTCCCCGAATCGGACTGGTGCCGTACCACCGGCGCCCGATTCGCCGACGGTGCCTCGTCGGTTCCGGAAAGGTCCGCGCCGGAATCATCGCCGTCGCCGTCGCTGAATCCCTCGCCCGACCCGTCGCCGTTGCCTGCGCCGCCGAAATCATCGCCGGAACCGTCGGCCGGCCGCTCGGAGTCGCCCGAACCGGCACCGCTCGAAGGGGCATCAATCGAACCGGCATCACCCGAACCGGAGTCGCCGCCGAATCCCGAGAACCCCGGCAGGTCGGAGAGCGAGAACCCGGGTACGTCCGGCCATTGTGGCGTCTCCTCCGCCCCGGCCCGGGTGGCCGCGACGCCACCCACGACCAGCAGCCCCGCCGCCACCATTGCCACCACCACCACAGGCTTACGCCGCCGCACACGCCGTGATCCCTTATGCCGCATACCGCTGCGATCCCTTTTCGGCTCGGTCGCCGCCCGGCCGGTCCGGGCGCCCTCGCCAGGGGTCAACGTCACACTCCGGCCGCGGCAACCGCCGAGCCGAGGGCGCGTCACTCCCCGGCACGGCGCCGATCACTGCTTTCGGCGCGTGAACTGGGCAAAGAGGCGAACGTAACGATCATGGAAGTCGCACAACCGCACAGACAAAACGGACAGTTCATTCGTTCGGGGTAATCCGCGAAGACCGTCTTGCCGACTCGATGGAGGTCCCCCAACATCGGGCACCATCGCTACGTTTTCGCGGTGCGCAACCGCTATCTGGACCTGCTCCGAGCCGCGGCGATCGTACGTGTGATCGTCTACCACCTCTTCGGCTGGCCGTGGCTCTCCCTCCTGCTCCCGGCCATGGGCGTGATGTTCGCGCTGGCCGGGTCGCTGGCCGCCGCCTCGCTGGAGAAGCGACCGGCCCGCAAGGTCGTCTTCTCCCGCCTCCGCCGGCTCCTGCCCCCGCTCTGGCTGCTCGGCCTGATCGCGGTGCCCGCGATGCTGGCCGCCGGCTGGGCGAGCGAACACAACGGCGAGCACCCGTTCGACACCGGCCACCTCTGGCACCTCGCGTTCTGGATCTTCCCGCTGGGCGACCCGCCGGGCAGCGACCGCGCGGCCGACCTCTGGGACCCGCTCTGGTACATCCGGGCGTACGTCTGGTTCCTGCTGCTCTCGCCGCTGATGTGGCTCGTCTACCGCAAGATCGGCTGGCTGGCGGTGGCCGCCCCGATCGTCGCGATCGCCGTGCTCGACAAGACCGGCTTCTCGCTGCCCGACACCGCGGACGCGGCGATGTGGGACTTCGTAACCTACGGCGCCTGCTGGATCGCCGGCTTCGCCCACCACGACGGCCGCATCCGCCGGATCGGGCCCCGCACCCTGGTCTTCCTCGTGCTGGTGCTCGGCCTGGTCGCGCTCTACTGGCAGAACGGCCACCAGGGTGAGGAGCATTGGGACCTCAACGACGTCCCGGAGTCACAGGCGCTGTGGTCGATCGCGTTCGTGCTGCTCGCGCTGCGCTGGGAGCCGTCGATGACCTGGCTGCCCCGCGTACGGCCGCTCGACCGCCTGGTCACCCTGCTGAACGCTCGCGCGGTCACCATCTACCTCTGGCACAACCTGGCCATCACCGCGGTCTGGCCGGTGCTCGGCCTGATCGCGCTGGGCGGCGTGACGTTCGACGACATCGGCCACGGCCTGGACGGCCCGGTCGACCTGACCGCGGCGATGGTGCTGACGCTGCTGGCGGTGCTGGCCTTCGGCTGGGTCGAGGACCTGGCGGCCCGGCGGCGGCCGCGCCTGTGGCCGACCGCGGCGCCGACCCTGCGCCGGGCCGAGGTGCCGCCGGAGGAGGCCGTGCCCGCGCTCGTCGGGGCGTACCCGATCGGCGGCGGCATGGCCGCCCGGCCCGAAGGTCCCGATTTCGCCGACCGGTCGGCCGGTCACACCTCGGCCGCCGCCGCGATGCACCGCGAGCAGTTCCGCCGCTCGGCCCCGCGCTCGGTCCCGTGGGCGGCCGACGTCCCGGCGATCGAGGGCGTCCCCGGCGACGGCACCGGCCCGCTCCGGCTCAGCGAACCCGGCACAACGACTCCGATCCGCCCGCCCGGCGGCACCGGTCCGCTCCCCCTCCCGGCCGGCCCCGACGCCATCCAACCCGTGGGCGGCAGCAGCGATCCCGACAGCGCCACCCGCCCATTCGGCGACAACGAGCCCAGCGGCGCAATGCGCCCACGCAGCGCCACAGATCCGGGCGGCGCAATTCATCCGCTCGACGCCACTGGCCCCGAAGGCGCGACACGCCCGTTCGTCGAGGGCCCGGCGTTCGGCGGCGCGACTCACCAACCCGGCAACACGACCGAACCCGGCGGTGGGACTGATCAATTCGGCGGCTCGCGGGGTGCCGGACGGCATGCCGCGCCCGGTGACGCCCGGGATCTCGACGCGCCGCCCTCCGACTGGCCCCCGGCCCGGCTCGGCGGCGGTCGCGGTGGTGGGGTGCCGGACTGGTTCCGGCAGCAGCGAAACGGTTTTTCAGATTCAAACCCCGAGTGAGGTAATTTCGCGATTTGTCCAGATAAGCGCCGCTAGTCTGGCGAGGTGCGGCAGTACGGACAGCTGACGGTCCCCGGGGGCGCCGTGACCGCGCTCGTCTTCCGGGCCGGGACGCTGCTCTGCGCACTCCCCCTGGACGAAGTTATCGAAACTATGCGCCCGCTCGAGACGCGCCCGCTGGCCGGCACCCCCGCCTTCGTGCGCGGAGTCAGCGTGCTCCGGGGCGTCCCCACGCACGTGATCGACGTCGCCCGGCTGCTCACCGGCGCAACCGGCGACGTCGAACGCTTCGTCGCGGTCGGCACCGGGCGCGGCCCGGTCGCCCTGGCCACCGGCACCGTGCTCGGCATCCGCGACACCGACGCCGGGCCGGTCGAGGCCCACCCGGCGCTGCTCGGCGGCTCGCATCGGCTGGTCGCCGGCATCGGCACGTTCGGCGCCGAGCCGTTGCTGCTGCTGCAGAGCATGCGGGCGGTGCCCGACGACGTGTGGGAAGCGGCCGCCGCCGCGGACGCACGATGAACAGCGGGATCGTCGAGTTCCGGGAGCTGCTCTCGCGGTGGCTGGGCTGGGCCTTCGACGACAAGGACGTCGCACAGCTCGACATCGTGCTCGGCGAGCGCGCCGCCACCGCCGGGATGGGCCGCAAGGACTACCTGGACCGGCTCGCCGGCGGCCGCTGGGAGGCCGAGGTCGTCGAGCTGGCCGAACGGCTCAGCATCACCGAGACCTACTTCTTCCGGCACGGCGAGCAGTTCCGGGCGCTGCGCCAGACCGTCCTGCCGGACCGGATCCGGGCCCGCGACGGGCGCAAGGTGCTGCGATTCCTTTCGGTCGCCTGCTCGTCCGGCGAGGAGGCGTACTCGCTGGCGATCGCCGCCCGCGAGGGCCGGCCGGGCCCCGACTGGCTGGTCTCGGTGACCGGCATCGATGCCAATCCGGCCATGCTGCGCAAGGCCGCGGCGGCGCGGTATTCCAGCTGGTCACTTCGGGAGACGCCTCCGGAGGTACGCGGACGCTGGTTCCACGCCGACGACGGCAGTTTCCGGGTCGACGACGAGATTCGCGCGCTGGTCCGGTTCGCGCGGCACAACGTGGCCGGCGACGACGGCGACCTGTGGATGCCGGGCCAGTACGACGTGATCTTCTGCCGGAACCTGCTGATGTATCTGACCCGCACGGTCGCGACCGCGCTGACCCGGCGGATGACCGAGGCTCTCGTGCCCGGCGGCTACCTGTTCCTCGGGCACACCGATTCGCTCGGCAGCCGCCCGGAGGGCCTCGAACCGCAGCACGACCACCAGACCTTCTACTACCGGCGGCCCACCCTGCAGGTCAGCCCGCCCCCGCTCCCCCGGCCGGCACCGCCGCCCGAGCCGCACCGCCCGGCGCTGCCGGTGACGCAGGAGGACGCGTACAACCGGGCGATCGGGCTGCTGCAGGCGGACCGGTTCGCCGACGCGCTGGAGCTGATGACCTCGCGACTGCCCAGCACGCCCCGGCACCGGGACACGCTGCTGCTCGGGGTGCTGCTGGTGCAGACCGGCCGGATCGACGAGGCGGCGACCGTGGCCCGCGCGCTGGTCGAGGTCGACGGACTGAACGCGGACGCCCACCAGCTGCTCGCGCTCTGTCTGGAGGGCGGCCACGCGGTGGACGACGCAATCGCGCAGTACCGGCTGGCCGCGTTCCTCGACCCGGAGTTCGCGCTGGCCCGGCTGCGGCTCGGCCAGCTCGCCCGGCGCCGCGGCGAGGACCGGCCCGCGACGGCCGACCTGGAACGCGCCCTCGGGCTGCTGCCGCAGGAGCAGTCGGAGCGGATCACACTGTTCGGCGGCGGGTTCGGGCGGATGTCGCTGACCATGCTGTGCCGCTCCGAGCTCGAGGCCTGCGAGGCCCACCGGTGAGGCGTATGGGGGTGGCTCCGACGGTCAGCGCCGAACCACTGCTCAACGTCGGCGGCCGGATCCACCGGCTGCGCGGCGACTTCGACCGGTCGTTCGCCGAGCCGGCCCGGCGCCACGACGTCGAACACGTGGAACTGCTCGCGGTCGGGGCGGGCGGACGCCCGTACGCGCTCCGGCTCTCGCAGACCGCAGGTCTGCACCCGGACCGCCCGGTGACCCCGTTGCCCGGACCGCAGCCGGCCCTGCTCGGGCTGGCCGGTTTCGCCGGCACCGTGGTGGCGGTCTACGACCTGGCCGCCCTGCTCGGGCACCCGGGCACCGGCCGCCCGCGCTGGCTGGTGCTGGCCGCCGGCACGCCGATGCTCGCGCTCGCCTTCCACGAGCTCGACGGGCATGTACGCGTGCCCGCCGACGCGATCGTCGCCGAGGCGTCGACCGACGGCGGCGGCTGCCTGCGGGGCATGGTCACCCTGGGCGGCGACACGCGCCCGATCGTGGACGTGCCGGCGGCCCGAATCCTGGTCCACACGCTCGCCGGGCACGAACTCACCGGACCCGAATTCACCGGGCGCGGGCCCGCCACCTCCGAGGAGATCGCACGATGATGGCCGGACGCACCTTTGGCAAGAAGCTCGCGGCCGGGTTCGGCCTGACCCTGCTGCTGACCGTGGTGATCGCGGTGACCTCGGTAGGTGCGCTGGCGTACGTGGTCAACAGCAACAACAAGGTGATCGCGACGGCGACCGACAACCTGGCCGGCGCGCTGCGGCTGCAGACGACGATGGAGGCCCGGATCAGCGACTACCGGGCCTTCCTGCTCAACGGACAGCAGCAGTACCTGGACCTGACCAACGGTGACCGGACAGCGTTCCTCAGCCAGGTCGTCGGGCTGCGGGCCCAGCTCACCGATCAGCGCGCCCGGGCCCTGCTGGAACGGGTCAGCACCGCCGAGGCGTCCCACGCGGCACTCCTCACGCCGGTCATCGAACGACGCAAGCAGATCAAGTTCCTGACCGATATCGCCCAGCTCAACGCCAAGAGCGTGGCCCCGGCCCGGCAGGAACTGCAGGACTCGACCGCCGCGCTGGTCAAGCGGGTCGGCCAGATCGTCGACCTGGACCGTGCGCACGCGTCGGCGCGGGCCACCGTCGCGGTCATCGCCATCATCGTGCTGGGCCTGCTGGCGCTGGGCGCCGGGGCCTGGATCTCGTGGCGGCTCAGCCGCGACCTGCGGCGCGAGGTGGGCACCGCGGTCGGGCACATCCAGAGCTCGTCGGCCCAGCTCGAGGCCGCCGCGGCGCAGCAGGCGTCGGGCGGGCGCGACCAGGCCAGCGCGATGAGCGAGATCACCACGACCATCTCCGAGTTGCTGATCACCTCGCGGCAGATCGCGGACAGCGCGCAGCGGGTGTCGAAGGTCGCCGAGGAGACGGCCGACGCGGCCCGCTCGGGTGATTCGACCATCGACCAGACGCGCACGTCGATCACCGCGATCCGCACCCAGGTCGACCAGATCGTGCAGCACATGCTGGCCCTGGGCGAGAAGTCGCAGCAGATCGGCGGGGTCGTCGACCTGGTGTCCGAGCTGGCCGAGCAGACCAACATCCTGGCCATCAACGCGACCATCGAGGCGAGCGGCGCGGGCGAGTGGGGGCGCCGGTTCGCGGTGGTCGCCGAGGAGATCCGCAAGCTGGCCGACCGTACGGCCGGGTCCGCCAAGGAGATCCGGGCGCTCATCGAGGACGTCCGGGGCGCGGTCAACACCACCGTGATGGCGACCGAGATCGGCGCGAAGGCGGTCGACGCGGGCTCCCGGCAGTTCGACGACGCCACCAACTCGTTCCGCCGGATCGCCCAGCTGGTGACCACCACCAGCGACGCCACCCGCGAGATCGAACTGTCGACCAAGCAGCAGACCACGGCGGTCGAGCAGGTCAATGTGGCCGCCTCGGACACCGCCCGGGTGACCCGCGAGACCGAGGCCAGCGCGGTGCAGACCAAGCAGACCGCGGCCCACCTGAGCACGCTGTCCGGCGATCTGCTGGACCTGGTCGGCAGCGGGAAACACTGATGGTCGAGGGCCGCGACCCGCTGCGCTATTTCCGGCTGGAGGCGCGCGAGCTGGTCGACCAGATCAGCGCCGGGGTCCTCGACCTGGATCAGCAGCCGGGCGCCGACCTGGTCAACCGGCTGCTGCGGTTCGCGCACACGCTCAAGGGCGCGGCCCGGGTGGTCAAGCAGCAGGACATCGCGGACCGGGCGCACGAGTTCGAGGAGGTGCTGGTCCCGCACCGGGGGCAGGGCGAGGCTCTGCCGGCCGACGAGATGCGCGAGCTGCTGCGGTTGAACGACCAGATCGCGGCGTACGTCTCGGCGCTGGAGGTGGAGCCGGCGCCGCCGCCGGCCGAGGCGGTGGCGCCGGACGCGCCGCAACAGCCGAGGCAGGAGGAACCGGCTCCGCCGCGGGCCGCGACCGCCGACCTCGACGAGCTGCTGGACGCGATCGGTGAGGCGAACGCCCGGATCGCGCCGCTGCGGGACGGCAGCCGCGCGATGAGCCGCCTGCAGCGCTCGGCCGAGACCCTGGCCGACCAGCTGCGCATCCGCCGGACCGCGCTGAGCGAACCGGCCGGGCGGGCTCAGGTGCAACGCCTCGCCGGGGAACTGGGGGCGCTGGGCCGGCGGCTGACCGACGCGATCGACCAGATCGAGCGGGAACTCGACGAGGTGCGCGGGCGGGCCGAGGGGCTGCGGCTGGTCAGCGCCGGAACGATCTTCACCGCATTGCATCGGGCGGTGCGGGACGCGGCCGACGCCGAGGGCAAGCGGGTGCGGTTCATCGCCTCGGGCGCCGAGGTGCGGATGGGCCCGCACCTGCTCAACCAGATCAGCGGGGCGTTCCTGCACGCGGTGCGCAACGCGGTGGTGCACGGGATCGAGCCGGCCGAGGTCCGGCTCGCGGCCGGGAAACCCGCCGAGGGCACGGTGAGCGTCTCGGTCGAGCGCCGGGGGCGGTACGCGATCATCCGCTGCACCGACGACGGGCGCGGGTTCGATCTGGCCGCGCTCCTGCGTACGGCCAGAGAGCGCGGCCTGCTCGCACCCGGCGACCCCGACCCGGAGCCGGCGCGGCTGTTCGACCTGGTGCTGCGGGGCGGCATCAGCACCTCGCCCGCGGTGACCGAGGTGGCCGGCCGCGGCATCGGGATGGACGTGGTCCGGGACGTCGCCGACCAGCTGAGCGGCGAGCTCACGATCCGCAGCGAACCGGGCGGTGGCAGCACGGTCGAGCTGACCGTGCCGCTGACGCTGCTGAGCATGAACGGCCTGGTCGTCGAGGCCGGGCCGACCGTCGCCACGGTGCCGCTCGAGGTGGTCCGCCGATGCGTGCGGCTCACCCCGGAGGAAGCCGTGATCGCCGCGACCACCGGACGGCTGGCCCACGACGACCAGGTCATCCCGTTCCTGCCGCTTGCCCGCACCCTCTACGCCGGCTCGGTGGTGCCGGACACCGCGGCGGGGCCGACCGTGGCGGTCGTGGTCAGCGCCGACGACGTCACGGTCGCGGTCGGCGTCGACCGGCTGGCCGGCACCAGCACGCTGGTCGCCCGGCCGCTGCCCGATCTCGCCCCGGCCGCCCCGGTGATCGGCAGTGTGGCGATCGACCTCGACGGCAACCCGCGTCTGGTGCTCGACCCGCACGGGCTGGTCGCCGAGGCCCGGCGCGGCTACGCGACGGCCGACGGCGGACCGGTGGCCGCCGCGCCGCCGCTGCCGATCCTGGTCGTCGACGACTCGCTGACCACCCGGATGCTCGAGCGCAGCATCCTCGAGTCGGCCGGCTACGAGGTCGACCTGGCCGCCTCCGGCGAGGAGGGCCTGGAGATGGCCCGGTCCCGCGACTACGGCCTGTTCCTCACCGACATCGACATGCCGGGCATCGACGGCTTCACGTTCGTCGCCGAGACCCGGGCCGACCCGGCGCTCGCCGGCGTGCCGGCCATCCTGGTCAGCTCCCGGTCGAGCGCCGAGGACCGGCGCCGGGGCGCCGACGTGGGCGCCGGCGCGTACGTGGTCAAGGGCGAGTTCGACCAGGAGGAACTCCTCGGCCACATCCGGAGGCTGATCCACTCATGATCCGTGTGCTGCTCGTGGAGGACTCCGCGACGATGCGCCATCACCTGCGCCAGTCGCTGTCCACCGACCCCGAACTCGAGGTGGTCGGCGAGGCGACCGACGGCGGCGCCGCGGTCGAGCTGGTCGGCCGGCTGCGCCCGGACGTCGTGACGATGGACATGATGCTGCCGACGATGAGCGGGCTGGTCGCCACCGAGCACATCATGGCCGAGCACCCCACGCCGATCCTGGTCGTCTCGTCGGCCGACCGGCAGGAGCTGTTCAGCACGTACAACGCACTCGCGGCGGGGGCGGTCGACGTGTTGGAGAAGCCGCGTGGGGACGGCTCGGACGCCGACTGGGCCCGGCGGCTGTGCTCGGCCGTGCGGCTGGTCTCCCGGATCCGGGTGATCACCCACCCGCGGGCCCGGCTCGACGGCCGCTCCTCCGCCCCGCCCGCTCCACCGCCCCGGCCGATCGACGACGGCACGCCGGCCGCGGTGGTGGCGGTCGGGGCGTCGACCGGCGGCCCGGGGGCGCTGACCGAGCTGCTGCGGGCGCTGCCGCCCGGGTTCGGGCCGCCGGTGCTCTGCGTGCAGCACATCGCGGCCAGCGAGCCGTTCGCGGTGGCGTTCTCCGACTGGCTGGCCGGCCAGACCGGGCGGGACGTGGCGTACGCGAGGGACGGCACCCTCGTACGGTCGTTGCGCGGCAAGGTCGTGCTCGCCCCGCCCGACCGGCACCTGGCGGTACGCGACGGCGTGCTGCGGCTCAGCGACGCGCCGCCCCGGCACTCCTGCCGGCCCTCGGTCGACGTGCTGTTCGAGTCGGTGGCGGCCGAGTACGCCGCGGCCGGCACCGGGGTACTGCTGACCGGGATGGGCCGCGACGGCGCGGACGGCCTGCTGCGGATGCGGGCCCGGGGCGCGGTCACGTTCGCGCAGGACGAGGCGAGCTGCGTCGTCTACGGGATGCCACGGGAGGCGGCCCTGCTCGGTGCCGCGGCGTACATCCTGCCCCCGGCGAGAATCGCCGCCCGGGTGGCCGAACTGCAGTTCGCCGGGGGCCGGCGATGACCAGCTCCGTACTCATCGTCGACGACAGCCTGACCGTCCGGATGAACTTGCACGAGGCGTTCGAGGCGGACGGCTTCGCGACCGTGCTCTGCGCGAGCGGCGAACAGGCCCGCGCCGCCTTCACCTCGGCCGCCTTCGACGTGGCCGTGCTCGACGTGCTGCTGCCCGACGCCGACGGCCTGGAGCTGCTCACCGAACTGCGCGGCATGCCGACCCGCAAGGACGTGGTGACCGTGCTGCTGTCCAGTGAGGACGACGTGGCCGACCGGCTGGCCGGCCTGCGGATCGGCGCCGACGAATACGTCGGGAAGCCGTACGACGCCGGCTATGTGGTGGCCCGCTGCCGCCAGTTGCTCGGCGAGGGGCCGTACCGGCGCACCGACCGCACCACGGTCCTGGTCGTCGACGACAGCATGACCTTCCGCGAGCAGCTGCGCGAACTGCTCGAAGGCGAGGGGTACGCCGTGCTGACCGCGCCGAGCGGCGAGGAGGGCCTGCGGATGGCGGCCGACCGGCGCCCGGCCGCGGTCATCGTCGACGGCGTGATGCCGGGCATCGACGGCGCCACCGTGATCCGCCGGATCCGCCTCGACCCGGCGCTGCGCGACACCCCGTGCATCCTGATGACCGCGGCCGACGACTACGCCACCGAACTGCAGATGCTGGATGCCGGCGCCGACGCGTTCGTCCGCAAGCAGCAGAACCTGGCGATCGTGCCGGCCAAGCTCAACGCCGTGCTCCGGCAGAGCGCCGAGCAGCTGCCGATCGAGGTCACCGGCAGCCTGCACGGCCCGAGCAAGGTGCTGGCCCTCACCCCGGACCGGGAACGGCTTTCCGGGCTCGCCACCGCTCTGCGCAGCGAGGGGTACGACGTGGTGCCGGTCGCCGACGCCAACGACGCCCTGGACCTGCTGGCCGAGCAGCCGGTCGACTGCATCGTGCTCGGGCAGGGACTGGACGGCGACATCGGCCGGGACGCCTGCCGCCGCATCAAGGAGGTGCCGGTGATCGGCGAGACCCCGGTGGTGATGACCGGCGAGGCCGACGACGACATGCTGGCCTGCCTGGCCGCCGGGGCCGACGACTACGTGCGGGCCAGCTCGGGGGCGGAGGCGCTGCGGGCCCACGTACGCACCCAGATCCGGCGCAAGCAGTCGCACGACGAGAGCCGCCGGATCCGCGAGGAGCTGATGCGGCGCGAGCTCGACGCGGCCGAGGAGCGGGCGGCCCGGCAGCTGGCCGAGACCCGGGCGGCGCTGGTCGAGGAGCTGGAGTGGCGCAACCGGGAGCTGGAGGCGTTCTCCGGCTCGGTCTCGCACGACCTGCGCGGCCCGCTGCAGGTGATCAGCAGCTTCGCCGAGCACATGCTCGACGACGAGGAGGACCCGCTGAGCGCCGAGGCGAAACGCCGGCTGGGCCGGATCAAGAACGCCGCCGGCCGGATGGCCGACCTGGTCGAGTCGCTGCTGATCCTGGCCCGGGCCAGCCGGGGCGAGCTGCGCCGGTCCGTCGTCGACCTGTCGGCGACCACGGTGCAGGTGATCGGCGAGGTCGAGGCCCGCTATCCCGACCGGTCCGTCAATTTCACCGTCGCCGAGGGCATGACCGCCGACGCCGACGAGGGCCTGGTCCGGGTGATCCTGGAAAATCTGATCAACAACGCGGTCAAGTTCACCGGCAAGATCGCCCACCCGGTGATCACCATCGGCACCGAGGCCGGCAAGTTCTTCGTACGCGACAACGGCGCCGGCTTCCCGGCCGGCAAGGCGGGCGAGCTGTTCCGGCCGTTCGCCCGGCTGCACAACGCGCAGGACTTCCCGGGCACCGGCATCGGGCTGACCACGGTGCACCGGGCGGTCGAGCGGCACGGCGGCGAGATCTGGGCCGAGGGCGAGGACGGCCGCGGCGCCACCTTCTGGTTCACGCTCCCCCCGGCCACCCCGGTCCCCACCGAGCGGCGCACCCAGCCCCGCCGCGACGGCTGATCCCGCTGTCGGACGCCGGTCCAGCCCCGAGCGAACCTTACTCAGTAGTGGTAGCGAGCCTGAACGACGATCAGGTTCTCGCCGCGCACGGTGTAGACGAGCCGATGCTCGTCGGTAATCCGCCGCGACCAACAGCCGCTGAGGTTTTCGGTCAGCCGCTCCGGTTTCCCGATCCCCTGCCCAGGGTCGCGCAGAGCTTCCTCAATCATCCGATTGATCCGGCGAAGCGTCTTCGGCTCACCCGCCCAGGAGGTGTAGTCCTCCCAGCCGGTCTTGTCGAATGCGACGTTCACGAGGCTTGACGCCCCATCTCCTCCGGATCAGAGATCAGATCGCGCTGCTCGAACTCCCCGGCCTCGACCCTGGCTACGCTGTCCAGCAGCCGCCGCGCGTTCGCCGGCGACCTGAGCAGGTACCGCGTCTCCACCAACGAGCGCCACAAATGCTCAGGCACGAGGAAGGCAGTGCCAGACTTCGAGACGATCTCCACCGCCTCTTCGTCGTCGTTGACCTGCTCGATCAACGGGAAAAGCCGCTTCCGCGCCTCACTGGCCGACAGTGCCACAGCACACCTCCTAGACTCGTACCACAACACGGTACCAGCACGACGCGACGATTGACGCCGACGCGAGGGCACCGAACAGGCCGCGGTCGCTTGCCCCCGGATGACCGACGTGACCGAGGCCGAGATCATCCGACGACTCGCCGGCGCACTCGGCTTCAGGCCGGGGCGGCTTGGCCGCGGCGAGCGCCTCACGCACCACCGGGTGTCACGCTGCGCGCGCCAGCTCTCGGCGAGCGGACCTCCAGGGTGTCACGGGCGATCGGCCTTGGGTCCCGATCACCCTGGCGCATCCGACGCACCCAGCTCCTCACCGCCAACAACGCGAGCCTTGCCTACCGTCCGCTGCGCGACCTGGTGCTCGTCGCCTTCGGTCCACGCGACGTATATGGCCGGAACCTGGGGATATCGACGTCCTCGTCATCGGCAACGAAGATCGCGACGACACTTTCGACGGCGCAGAACGCGCACAAGACCGCCTCGAGCGCCAGCTCGTCCTGCGCCCGACCCGCGAAGGCGTCCACGAGGTAGCGATCCCAGTTGCAGAAGCACATCTGGCACCGCCCGCCGGACCGATCCTGCGCCCTGTCGACATCACCGCCGAATCCCCGGCACCGGCGATTACCAGGCACCTGAAGAGCAGCGGATCACCCCGCGTCAGCTTCTGGACGGAGCCGGCTTGGTCGCGGGAGCCGGGGAAGTGGGTATCTCCATGATTCGCACGTCCACCCGCTGGGGTTTCCCCGACGTTCCAGCATCGAGCCACACGCCGATCTGGAGGGCAAGGGCAGAAGACAAGATTGCGGCCGCGCCGATCCCATAGAACCAGTTGAGCTTCTCCTCCGAATGCATGGTCGCCCGGCGGCTCACGAAACGGACGATCTTTCCGACGCTCTGCGGGCTTCTAGCCTTGATCGTGGCGGTCATCCCCGCCTGCGGCAGATGTTTTTTGATCTCGTTCTCGATCTGCATGCCGTGCGCGACGGTGGCCTGAAGCAAGGGGTGATACCAGACGCGGTCCACGAAGTAGAACGCGTACCAGAGGATCAGTCCGACCAGCAGAACCAGCGTTCCCAGACTGACCTGGCCGACCTTGGTGCCGTCCTTGGCTGCCACGCCGGCCGCGCCGATGGCGAAGGTCGCAACGGTCAGCGCCAAACCACGGATACGCCACTCGATGTCGTTGAAATGTTGCTGGACGTCGACCGACTTCTTCCACATGTCGACGTAATGACCTACCTGCTCGGCCAGGGTCAGCTCCGTCCGCGGATCGACCGGTGGCGGACCGGGGTTGTTCCTCTGAGCCGCCTCGGAATCGCGCGGCGTCGGCGTGGTCGACATGCTCGGGATCACCCCTTGACGTGGTCGCGATCGAGCGTCCGTTCGAACAGCGGGAGCACTTCCCCGAACAAGCGTTGACAGGTCACCGTGGGAACGACAATGTCGATGGACTGTGCGATCTCGCGCTCCCGGGCGACGTCAGCGTCGGACCAATGGGATACCCGACGCAACAGGTCGTAGCCCGCTCGGCTCTGCGACTCGCCGTACTTCGCGTAGACGTCCATGACCCCCGCCTGCTGCGCCATGGCGATGTCCTTCATCAGACTGTCGCCGAGGTATACGGCCTCCTCGGGGTGAAAGCCCTGCTCGTCCAGGATGGACTGCAGGACGCGCGCGTTCGGCTTCAGCACGCCACGCGGGATGTGGTTGTGCCGCGTTCGCTTGAGGCCGTATTCGGTGGGCGGAAGCATCCGTAAGTCCCCGATGCCACGCCCCGCCGGGAGATCGTGATCGGGTGCTGAGTAAAGGACGTCTATGATTCCGTCCAGTCCCGTGTGCCGTATTCGCCATTCGCTCCAATAGGCGACCGATTCGGTGTACGCCACGATGCGCACGTCGAGTCGCCTCAGCTTCATCAGGCCTTCTTTGACGCCTGGATAAAGCCGGGTAGTCGCCCTCCGCTGGGAGTTGAGGACGTGCACTGCGTCGTCGTAGACCACCGCCGGGTCGGCAGGCGCAGCCGTGTCGATGAGCACAGGAATCTCACCGATCAACCAGGAGTACTCCGTTGTACCGCGCTCCTGATGGATTGCTCGGATCTCTCGCTCGAGTACCTCTTGAGGGACGCCGCTGGTCTCCGTGAGCTGCGCCAGCATCGCCGAAAAGGACCGGTACCAGGCGTCAAACCAGTCCCAGAGCGTGTTGTCCAGGTCGGTTATCAAGATCTTCTTACCCGTCTGGGAGGTCATGAGTCTCACGTTAATGACCGGGTGTGACACATCGGACCTGAGGTGTAGCAGTCTCCACGTATCCGGCCGTCGGACTACTTCACTGCAGCAGCGCTTGACGTTGCGGGTCGTCCGGTAGCTCACCGTCATCGGCGCCGAGGTGGTCGAATAGGTAGCCGGCGCGCAGGGTGGACGCCGGAGCGGCCGGAATCGCCAGGGCGGGAACGTGACGGTCGAGTCGAATTGTGACGGGCGCGTCGGTCGGCATGGGCGCGGCCACCGCGCGGGACCTGGCCCGCCGCCGCTTCCACGTCCTGGCCGGCGTACGCCGCGAGAGCGATGCCGACGCCATCCGCGGCGCCGGCATCGCGGCCAACGCACCGGTGGAGGTTCTGCCGCTCAGCGAGCGGCGGCGGTCCTTCGAGGTGAACCTGTTCGGCCACGTGGCCGTCACCCAGGCGTTCCTGCCCGCGCTGCTGCGCGACAAGGGGCGGATCGTCAACATCAGCTCGGTGGGCGGCAAGGTGGCGATGGCCGGCTACGGGGCGTACGCGGGCAGCAAGTTCGCGCTGGAGGCGATGAGCGACGCCTCTGCCGGGAGTGGCGCCACTCGGCGTACAGGTGATCGTGGTCGAGCCCGGCGGCGTCAAGACCGAGATGTCCGGTCGCGGCATCGCCACTGCCCACCGGCCGGCCGCCCGGATGACCCCGGAAGCACGAACGCTACGGGCCGATGATGCAGGCGTTCGTGTCGCACACGCAGGCCTTCACCGAGGCGGGCGTGACCGCCGAGCGGGCGGCCCGGATCATCGCCCGGGCCGTGACCGACCGGCACCCCCGGATCCGTTACACGATCGGCCGGGACGCCGCGATCATGACCCGGCTCCCCCGCCTCCCCGACCAGCTGCTGGACCGGTTGGTCGCCGCCGACCTCCGGCCGCACTACCCGGCGAATCCTCGGCTCGTGCCCAGCCGGTAGACCCGGCCGCCCGGCCGGAGGCAGTCACCGTCAGGCGTGGAAGCTGGTCGCGGCGACCCGGCCCCGGCCGTTGTTCTTTGCGTGGTAGAGGTTGCGGTCGGCCTCGGTCAGCAGGGTCGGCAGGTCCTGGACCCCGCCGCGGTGCACACCGATGCTGATCGAGACGGTGAGGCCGGGGGCCAGTTCGTCCCAGGCCTGCTCGCGGACCGCGTCGAGGATCTCCTGCGCACGCTTCTCCGGGTGGTCGGGGGCGCCGCCCGTGAGCACCACGACGAACTCGTCGCCGCCCAGCCGCGCGGCGAGGTCCATCGACCGTATGTGCGCGGCCAGCACCTCAGAGATCCGCGTCAGGACGAGGTCGCCGACGTCGTGGCCGAACCTGTCGTTCACCTGCTTGAAGTGGTCGACGTCGACCATCATGACGGCGTACTCCTCCGGCGCGTCCGGGTTGGCCCCGGGCGCCAGCAGCGCGCTGAGATAGGCGCGGTAGCCCCTCCGGTTCGCCAGCCCGGTCAGCTCGTCGACCAGGACCTGCTGGCGGAGCTGTTCGTGGTCGCGGCGCCGGCGTTCGACGTCGATCGCGTCCCGCAGGCCGGCCACCTGGTCGAGCCGGGCGTTCCAGCGCAGGAGGGCCAGTTCGTCGGCGTACGCGGCCGCCGCGGCCGGTGTCGCCGGCTGCCGGGCGGCGATGCTCATGCAGAGCAGCCGGGTGCCCTGCGGGGTGGCCCAGCCAAGACGGCCGGCCAGACCCACGGCGAGCCGGGCCGCCCCGGCGGTGTCGGCGGAGCGGGCGGCGCCGATGCACTCGCCGAGCGCGACGACCGCGGCGGACGAGACACCCGTGCTGACCTCGTCCGCCGGCAGGGCGAACTCCGCCTCGCCGGCCGGGGATCTCCCGGCCAGGGCGGCCAGCAGGTAGAGGTGGGCGCGGTGCTCCATTTCCCAGCTCGGCGGCCAGCCCCCGTCGATGGCGGCGAGGCCGCCGGCCAGCGCCGCCCCGGCGTTCCCCGCGGCCGCGTCCCAGCTGCCGATCATGGCCTGGGCGCTCGCCCAGTCGAGCACCACCTCGGCCCGGTTGTAGCTGAGGACCCGCCGCTGCAGGACGACGGTGTCGGCCAGGCGCGGATCGTCGGCGCCGTCCAGGTCCTGCTCGGCCCGGTCGTAGTACTCGACGGCCAGCTCCCAGAAGCCCAGCTCCTGCGCGGCGACGCCGACCTCGATCAGGGCGGCCGCGCGGTGCACCACCGGGCCGCTCCGCTCGTCGAGAAGCGCTACGGCGCGCACCAGCGGGGTGGCCGTGGACTCGGTCACGTCCAGGGCACGCTTCAGGTTGTTACGCCGGGCGGCCGCCGTGGCCAGCGCGAGGGCCAGCAACGACGTTTCGCCGGTGGTCTCGGCCAGGTCGAGCATGGCCCGCAGATATTCGGCGTTGTCGAGCCCGGTGTCCCGGGCGGCCATGGTGCGGGCCCACTTGAGCAGCAGCCGGACGTCGGTCCACCCGCGCGCGGCCGCTTCGTCCTCGGCCGCGCCGATCTCGGCGTCCACGTTCTGGCCCTGGGCCAGGCCGATCAGGTCGTAGGCCCGCTGAATGCCCGCCGCATGGGCGTCGTCCAGGAAGCCGGCACTCGGCACGGAGCCACCTCTCTCGTGATCCGCGTCGCCGCGTGTCTCCACATCCCGCTGTCTCCCCATCGGCAGCCCGGGCGTTCCCATGAGCTTGTCACTTACCGGGACCTGACGGTAGCCGAGCGTCCAGCACGCGACCCGTCCGACCGGATCCTGATCGCACAGGCCCCAGCCGGAACGGCTGACCCCTGCTTCGATGGCCTCAGGGCGACCGGTCCGTGCGGCACACCGACGCGGCGAGTTCGGTTGCCCGGGCCGCCTGGTCGCGGTGGAGCTGCGGGTCGTCGAACTCCTCCACCGAGACGACCGTGAGCAGCAGGGCCGTGTCGAGCTCGTAGAGGTCGAGGAGAGCCGGGTCGGGGTCCGGGTTCCCGTAGCCGGCCAGGAACTCCTCGGTCAGCAGGCCGTAGCCGCGGATCCGCCCCAGCTCCATCAGCGGGTCGCCGACGATGCAGTTCGCGACGTCGATGAGCGCGACGATCCGGCCTCCCTCGACGCACACGTTGGCCGGCCGCAGATCCATGTGCAGCAGGCTGGTCGCGTACGCCTCGCGCGGCTCCAGCAGCGCGGTCACCCGGCCGTCCAGGGAGGCGGGCAGTTCGCAGTAGCGGCGGGCCGCCTCCAGTCGTTGCCGGAGCCGGTTGCGGACGAAGGCGGTCCACGATTCGTGCGCCGGCGGCCGGATGTCGTGCAGCTTCCGGGTCAGTTCGCCGAGCCGGCGCAGCGGCACGGCGGCGCCCTCGTCGTGCGGCACGAGGCTGAGCAGGATCCAGGACGGATCGCCGCGCCGCCGGCCGAGCACCCGCGGCACCGGGATGCCGGCCGCCGCCATGAGATTGAGCGCCGCGGCCTCCTTCTCGATGACCGCGCCGAAGTCGACTACGCCGTCGTAGGTCGTCTCGACGCGCTCGAACCGCGGCGACCGCACGACCGCCGGGCCGTCGCCGGTCTCGACCAGGTCGGCCCAGAAGTCGGTGCCCGCGCGCCAGGGCCGTACCGGAAGGCCCAGTTCGCGGCGCAGCCTTTCGACGCGGCCGGTCACCGGCCGAACCACGGCAGCGCCGCTTCCAGTCCGGTCACCGACACGTCCGCCGGCGGGCGGCGGGCGGCGGGCGGCGGGCGGCGGGCAGCGGGCGGCGGGCAGCGGGCAGCGGGCAGCAGGCAGCAGGCAGCAGGCAGCAGGCAGCAGGAAGTTCTGCAGCTCGACGTGCCCTCGAGCGTCTGGACCCCGACCGGCTCCCCGTCGTGGAAGACGACGAAGTGCAGTTCCCGGGCCGCCGGGTCCCAGTTGCCCATCGAGCACCAATAGCCCTGGCAGAACAGGCGGCGCTCGTTCTCCTCGAAGGTCTGCGACTCGAACGTCGCGGGCCGCGGGTCGTGCCCGACGTCGCCGGGCAGCATCGCGGCGAGCGGGGCCAGGTCGGCCTCGCGCGTCGGGCGCAGCAGCACGTCGCGGTGGCGCAGGCGGAGGCCGGACAACGGCCAGAAGGAGTCCACCCACGCTGTATACCAGCGTCGATGGACTCCTCCGGGGTTCTCAGTCGGTTGCCAGGGCCGCCACCGGGCTGACCTTCGCCGCCCGGCGCGCGGGCAGGACGCCCGCCGCCGCGGTCAGCAGGACCAGGACCACGAACACCGCCAGGAGCTGCCAGATCGGTAGGGTGAGCGGTGCGTTCACGCCGAGGGCGGCGACCGCCAGCCAGGCGTACGGGATACCGAGCACCAGTCCGAGCAGGGCCCCGATCACGCCGTAGAGGGCCGCCTCGGTGGTGAGCATCGTCCGGAGGCCGCCGCGGGACAGGCCGACCGCCCGCAGCAGGCCGGCCTCGCGCACCCGCTCGACCACCGACAGGGCGGTGGTGGTGCCGACGCCGACGACCGCGATCAGCACGGTCAGGCCCATCAGAGCGACCGCGATGGCCAGGATGACGTTCAGCTCGCTGCTGATCTCGTCGCGCTGGTCGGCCAGCACCTCGATCGCGTACCCGCTGGCCGCCGATCCGGTGAGATCGGCGATCGCCTTGCGGCCCGCGGCCCGGCCCTGCTCGCCGGCGGTCGCCTGATCGGCGAGCAGCCCGCTGTACGCGTCGGCCGGCGCACCGAGCGTGACCATGTCCGACGGATCGAGCACGAGCGACGAGCCGAGCGGCGCCGAGTCGGCGAACAGGGCCGCCACCTTCAGATTCACCGTCTTCTTGCCGTGCGTGATCCGGGCCGTGTCGCCGACCGTGAGCCCGGTGTCGGTGGCCGTGAAGTCGGAGAGCGCCACCTTGCCCGGCCCGAGGTCGGCCAGGCGGCCCGCGGCAATGTCCAGCGTGGACAGCCGCGGTACCGAGCCGATCTTCAGGTCGCTGGCGTCCAGGTCACCTTCGAAGCCGGCCACCTTCACGTCGAGCCGGCGGTACGGCGCGACGTGCGCCAGTTCCGGCCGGGCCGCGATCTGCTGCTCGAGGTTCGCCGGCAGCTTCACGTCGTCGGACGCGGTGAGCTCGTAGTCGGCCGGCGCGGAGAGTGCGGCCTGCCGGTCCGCCCGCACCTTGATCGAGGCGCCGCCGACCAGCGTGCCCGCGATCAGCGTGACACCGAGCGCGACCACCACCGACACCGCGGCGGCCCGGCGCGGTGCGCCGCCCACTCCGCCGGCGGCCAGGCGACCGGTCGGTCCGCTGCGCCGTAGCGGCCACCCGGCCGCGGCCAGCACCGGCCGGACGATGACCGGGCCGAGCGCGATCAGCGCGAAGAACGCGAGCGCACCCGAGGCCACCACGGCCAGCAGCGGCAGGTTGGGGTTGTAGTCCTTGGGGTGGGCGCCCGGCAGGCTCTTCACCACGAACGCCGCGATCGCGACCGCGCCGAGCGCCAGCAGCAGGCCGACCACCCAGCGCAGCTTGCCGATGTCCTTGCGCCCGCCGGTGGTGCTGGCCGTGCGCAGGGCCTCGAGCGGGGCGACCTTGGCCGCCGAGAAGGCGGGTGCGATGACCGCCAGCATGGTGATCACCACGGCCAGCACCACCGTGGCGACGGCGGGCAGGACCGGGAAGCCGGGCCCGACGATCTTCCAGCCGAGCCCCTTGCCGATCGCCGTGACCAGATGGCCCGCGCCGAGCGCCAGGAACATGCCGACCAGGCCGGTGACCAGGCCGGTCAGGACGCCCTCGACGGCCAGCGACCAGCTGAGCGAGCGGCGGTTGGCGCCGATCGCCCGCAGCAGGGCCAGCTGGCGCAGCCGCTGGGCGAACACGATGCGGAAGGTGCTGGTCGCGACCAGGCCGGCCGCCACCACCGCGATCGCCACGAACATGCCGACGACCGCGAACACCGAGTCGATGTCGGACGCCTTGGCCTGCGCCTCGGCGTGCCGCACGTCGGCGCCGGTCGCCACCGTGGGCGTGTCGCCCTTCTCGGTCGCCGGAAGTCCGGCCCCGACGATGGATCGCGCCTTGTCCTGCACGGCCGCGGCGTCGGCACCGGGTGCGAGCCGCAGGTCGATCTGGTTCAGAGCGTCGTCGCCGGTGAGCGCGGAGACGGCGGGCTGCGACGCGTACAGCTGGGAGCCGAAGTCGCCGGGGACGGTGACCGTCCCGACCACCGTGAGGTGCGCCGGAGCCTCGGCCTTGCCGTCCTTGTCGAAGCGCAGCGCCAGCGAGACCTGGGAGCCGACCTTGAGGCCGAGCCGGTCGACCGTCCGCGGGGTGGCCGCGACCTCGTTCGGCCCGGTCGGGTAGCGCCCGGAGGCGAGCTTCGCCTTGGCCAGCGGACCGGTGCCCGGGTCGCCGACGACCTCGAGGAAGTCGGCGCCGAACTGGCCGCCCGCCTCGACCTCGCCGCTCGCCTCGGCCACGCCCGGGATGGCCTTGATCTGGTTGAGCATGCCGGTGGTGACCCGGCCGTCGTGCACGACCACGTCGGCCGCGACCGGGGTGTCGCTGAGCCCGTTGAGCAGGCTGTTCCTGGTGATCTGCTGGGCGAGCACGGTCGAGTAGACGACGAACGAGACGACCAGCACCGCCAGGCCGGTCAGCAGCAGCCGGGCCGGGCGCCGGAGCACCCCGCCGAGCTGGGTGCGGAGCACCGCCTTCATCGGTTCACCGCCAGGTTCTGCAGCGCCTCGGTGACCGAGTGGATGTCGGGGCGCTCGATGTCGCCGGCGATGCGGCCGTCGGCGAGCAGGACCGCACGGTCGGCGTACGCGGCGGCGCTCGGGTCGTGGGTCACCATGACCACCGTCTGGCCGAGGTCGCGCACCGACGTACGCAGGAACGACAGCACCTCGGCGCCGGAGCGCGAGTCGAGGTTGCCGGTCGGCTCGTCGGCGAACACCACCTCGGGGCGAGCGGCCAGCGCCCGGGCCAGCGCGACCCGTTGCTGCTGGCCGCCGGAGAGCTCGCTCGGCCGGTGCCCGAGGCGGTCGGTCAGCCGGAGCACCCCGGTCAGGTGGTCGAACAGCTGCTTGTCCGGCTTGCGGCCGGCCAGTTCGAGCGGCAGCGTGATGTTCTGCGCCGCGGTCAGCTGGGGCAGCAGGTTGAACGACTGGAAGACGAAACCGATCCGCTCCCGCCGCACCTTCGTCAGCACCTTGTCGCCGCCCTTTTTATGAGCGAGGACCGTGAGGTCGGTGCCGCCGAGCAAAGCCTGCCCGCTGGTCGCCGTGTCGAGGCCGGCCAGGCAGTGCATGAGGGTCGACTTGCCACTACCGGACGGGCCCATGATCGCGGTGAACTGGGCCCGGCCGAAGCCGACGGTCACCCCGTCCAGCGCGCGGACCGCGGTGTCGCCGTGCCCGTAGACCTTGACCAGGTCCACCGCGGCAACCGCGGCCATCCCGTCGTTCGTGTTCATGAAGTCTCCAGAAGGAGTGGTAGCGGAACGGACAGCGATGATTGTTGGGGCAGCCGGGGTGCTCCTACATCGGCCGGCAGCCAGGGGTGCGGATCTACCTTTCGGCAGATGGAGACCGGTGTATCGCCAACTACGCTGGGTCACAATGTTGACGAATCCGAACCGGAAGCTGCTGCTGCGGCTGGGCCAGCTGGGTGCCCTGGGAACGCTGTTCCTGCTGGGTGTCTTCGATGTGAACGAGAGCATGCACGCGGGCTCCGTGCTTGCGTTGTTCCAGGTGGCCGCCGCGATCGCGGCCGCCGCCGTGTGGCTGCCCGGCCATCAACAGGGCTCGGAGACTCTGCCGAAAGTCGCAGTCCTGCTCGGTGTCGGCTCGCTGCTCCTGACCGCGGTCATCTCCGCGGTCTATTCGTCCAACGACAATCGGGCCAGCGGCCTCTGGGGCCTCGCCGAGTCGCTGGCCCTGCTCGGGGTGCTCTTCGTCGTGGCACGCCGCGGCAAACCGGCCTGGTCGGTCGCCGCGGTCACGGTGGTCGGCGCGGCGGTCAGCTTCATCACGCTGCGGGGTGGCTGGGACCCGGCCTATGTGATCTTCGGCCTGATCCAGGCCCTCGCCGGCACCGGCGCGATCGGTCTCGGTGTCTACCTGCGGACCATCGAGAGCTCGCGGCAGCGAGCGGTTGATGCCGTACGCGCCGAGCAGCGCGCCGAGTTCGCCCGCGACCTCCACGACTTCATCGCCCACCACGTGACCGGCATCGTCGTGCAGGCGCAGGGCGCCAAGTTCATCGCCGAGCAGGACCCGCAGCGGGTGCTGCTCGCGCTGGAACAGATCGAGCAGGCGGGCGCCGAGACGATGGCGTCGATGCGCCGCATGGTCGGCGTGCTGCGCGACCCCTCGTCGAAGCCGGACGCCCCGCTCGCCCCGGTCGCCGGTGTGCCCGAGCTGGGACTGCTGACCGAGCAGTTCACCGCGGCCGGTGGCCCGCTGGCCCGGCTGCATCTGGACGGCGACGCCGGGGACCTGCCGGTCGAGGTGTCCACGTCGGCCTATCGGGTGGTGATGGAGGCGCTGACCAACATCCGCCAGCACGCGAGCGCCGCGCGGGTGGCCGACGTCTGGGTACGCCGTACGCCGGACTGGCTGCTCGTGCGGATCGCCAACGACGGGCAGCCGCCCAAGCCGGCGATGCCCCGGGAGCGTCCGGGGTACGGTCTCGTGGGCCTGACCGAACGGGTCCGCGCGGTCGGCGGCCGCATCACGGCCGGTCCCGGCATCGAGGGTGGCTGGGTGGTCGACGCCGCGTTCCCGCTCGATGGAAAGCTGGGCGCATGATCCGGGTGATGATCGCGGACGACCAGGCGATGGTCCGTACCGGCTTCGGCATGATCATCGGGGCGCAGCCGGACATGGAGGTGGTCGGCGAGGCGTCCGACGGGGTCGAGGCGGTCGCGCTGGCCCGCCGGCTCAAGCCCGACGTGGCCCTGTTCGACATCCGCATGCCCAGGATGGACGGGCTGGAGGCGCTGCGGCTGCTCGCCGGTCCGGGCGTGGCCGAGCCGATCAAGGTGGTCGTGGTGACCACCTTCGACCTCGACGAGTACGTGCACCAGGCACTGCGCAACGGCGCGGCCGGTTTCCTCCTCAAGGATTCCGGCCCGGCGCTGCTGATCGAGGCGGTGCGCGCGGCCGTCTCGGGCGACGCGCTGATCAGCCCGTCGATCACCGTACGGCTCCTGCAGCACCTCTCCCCGCCCGCCCGCACCGACGTCGGCGAGTCCGGGCTGTCCCCGCGCGAGATCGAGGTGGTCAAGTTGACCGCACGCGGGCGCACCAACGCCGAGGTCGCGAGCGAACTGTTCATCTCGGTCGGGACGGTGAAGACCCACTTGAGCAGCATCCACGCCAAGCTCGACACCCGGAACCGGGTCGAGATCGCGGCCTGGGCCTGGGAGCGGAAGCTCGTCAGTTAGACCTGGACGGGCACCGCGGTGAGCCAGCGCAGCAACGAGCGGGCGGCCTCCACCACGAGCTCCCGGTCGTGGGTCAGCGCGAAGTCGAACTGCCGCTCGCCGTCCTTGGTGTTCTCGCCGACGTCCCGCGCCACGAGCGCGGCCGCCCGGTGCGGTCCGACCACGATCACGTTCCACTCGCCGTGCAGCGGATCGTCCTCGGCCAGCCCGGCACCGCGTACGCCCGGAGCCGGCTGTTCGCTCAAGCCGGCGCCGAGCGCCGCGACGAGCGGGCTGTGGCCCGCGATGCGGGCGAAGCGCTCGGCGGTCGCCGCGGAGAAGTGCCGGGCGTCCTGGAAGCAGGCGAGCAGCACCGGCGGCTCGGGACCGCTCCCGGCCAGGGCTTCGAGGTGCCGGCTCATCGGCATGAGCAGGCTCTTGGTGGTGCGGGTGACCGGCCGCACCCGGCTGACGATCTCGAACGGTGTCCGGTCGGCCGGCCGCGGCGATTCGATCAGCGGGAGCCGGGCCTGTGCGCGCCGGCCGCGGGGCAGCGACCCCGGCCAGCCGTAGTGCCGGCCCTGCCCGACCGTGGCGCCCATCGCACGGGCGGTGGCCAGGTGCTGGATCGTCTCGATTCCCTCGGCCAGCACGACCGCCCCGGTCGCCTCGGCGTAGGCGGCGACCGCCGCGACCACCCGGGCGGTGTGCGGGTCGTCCGGCGCGCGCAGCAGCTGCATGTCGAGCTTGACCACGTCCGGGTGCACGAACGGCATCAGCGCGAGCGAGGCCGGGTCGGCGCCGACGTCGTCGAGCGCGACTCCCCAGCGCCCTTCGCGCAGCTTCGCGGTGGCCCCGAGCAGCCCCGACGGGTCGCGGGCGAGGGCACGCTCGGTCAGCTCGGTGACCACCCGCAGCCGCCGGGAGGTGGCCTGGTCGATGATGTCGGCCAGGTCGGGCGGCCCGGCGCTGCCGACCGCGACCGGTTCCATGTTGACGAACCAGGTCAGCGCCGGGTCGGGGGCGGCGGCCAGGATGTGACGGAACGCCTGCGCCCGGCACACCCAGTCGAGCTCGACCTCGCGGCCGGCCTCGCGGGCGGCGGCGAACAGATCGATCGGCGCTTCCCAGGGCGTGCCGGCCGGGCCGCGGCTCAGCGCCTCGTAACCGAGTACGCCGCCCGCCTTGATGTCGACCAGCGGCTGGAAGACCGTGGTGACGGCCCGCCGGTCGATGACCTGGTGGATGTCTTTCACGGCCGCACCATCGGCGTTTTCTCCGAGGTGTTTAAAACTTGGCCCACAGGTCTTTACTGTTAACACCCTTTAATTTACGTTCATCGAAATGCTCGTTGAAGCCGTCCCCCAGGAGCCAGCCCATGAAACGGAGATTCGCCCTTCCCGCACTGACCGTCGCCGCCCTGGTGACCTCCCTGTTCGTCGCGGTATCCCCGGCCTCGGCGCACGGATACATCTCATCCCCGCCCAGCCGCCAGGCCAACTGCGCCAGCGGCGCCGTCCCCAACTGCGGCGACATCGTCTACGAGCCGCAGAGCGTGGAGGCACCCAAGGGCTCGACCCTCTGCAACGGCGGCGGCAGCCGCTTCGCCGTGCTCAACGACAACAGTAAGAACTGGCCGGCCACGACCGTCGGGCACACCGTCACGTTCAACTGGGTGATCACCGCCCGGCACTCCACCACCAACTGGGAATACTTCATCGGCAACACGTTGCTGGCGTCGTTCAACGACAACGGGGCCCAGCCCGGGGCCACCAAACAGCACACGGTGGGCATGAAAGGCTTCACCGGCCGGCAGACCGTGCTCGCCCGGTGGAACATCGCCGACACGGTGAACGCGTTCTACTCGTGCGTCGACGTCAACATCGGCGGTGGCACCTCCTCACCGCCACCCACGACCACCCCGCCCACGACCACCCCGCCCACGACCACCCCGCCGACCACCCGGCCCACCACGGCACCCCCGGCCAGCGGCACCTGGGCGGCCGGGACGGCGTACAGGACGGGTGACGTCGTGACCTACAACGGCGTCTCCTACCGCTGCCTGCAGGCGCACACGGCCATCGCGGGCTGGGAACCGCCGAACGTTCCGGCCCTGTGGGCGCGCGCCTAGCCCTGCTGGCGGCGCTCCTCGTGGTCGCCGGCTGCTCCGCACCGGGGCAGCCGGCCGCGCCGCCCTTTCCCGGGCCGCCGTCCTTCGGGCCGGCTTCCTTCGGGCCGGTTGACGTGATGTTCGCGCAGATGGCGCTGGCCCAGAACCAGGACGGATCGCAGGTCGCTGCCGTTGCCGCCACCCGCTCGGGCGACCCGCGCATCCGGACGATCGCCTCAACCCTGCGGGACCGCTGGAAGGCCGACTCGGGCACGCTGCAACGGTGGCTCCTGGGCTGGCAGCAGCCGACCACCGCGCCCACGGGAACGCACGCCGGGCACGGAGACCTGCACGCGTTGCAACCGGCCGATCTCGTTTCCTTGCGCGCCGCGTCCGGCGCGGCTTTCGACCGTACGGCGGTAGCACTCCTGCTCGGCGGCCTCCACAACAGCGTGGAAACCACCCGCATGGAGTCCACCGGCGGCGACTATCCACCGGCCCGGCAACTGGCCACGTCGATGACATCGGCCTACCAGGAACAGATCCGCGCATTGCTCATCATCGCTGCCCAACAGTGACGGGTAAGGTTTTCGGATGCCCTCGCTACAGGCGCCGACCGCCCGCCTTCACACCGCGTTCGCCGAAGCGCACCAGGAGTGGGGGCCGGGCCTGCACGAGGACGGCTTCGGCCTGACAGCGGACGACGACGTCGAGACGGCGGGCGGCTTCGCGGCCTGGGTGAGCCGCCTGACCCGGGCCGAGGACCCGGCCACCGACCCCGGCATCGGCCACTCGCACGCCACCTACCGCTGGATGGTCGAAGACTCCGCGATCCAGGGCGGCATCGCACTGCGGCACACGCTCAGCGAGGCGCTCGGCCACATCGGCTACGGCGTACGCCCCTCGGCCCGCCGCCGGGGCCTCGGCGCCTGGGCCCTCACCGAAATGCTGGGCGAAGCCCGCGCCCGCGGGTTCGACCGGGTCCTGCTGGTCTGCGCCACCGACAACGTCGGCTCCGCCCGTACGATCCTCCGCTGCGGCGGCATCCTCGAACCCGGCTCCGGCCCGACCGACCGCTACTGGATCGCCCTGTGAACCTGGCCGCGCTGACCGCCATCACCGACGGCGCCCGCGTGGTCGCCATCGGCGAGACGGCCCATCACGTCCCCGGCTATCTGCGGCTACGCCGCGAGATGGTCGAATTCCTGGTGCAGAAGGCCGGCTTCACGGTGGTGGCGATGGAATCGGGCTTCCCGGAAGGGCTGGCCCTGGACGCGTGGCTGTCGGGTGCCCCGGGCCCGTTCCCGGCCTCCGCCCTGACCTACGGCTTCGGAGCCCACGCGGAGACGCGCGCGCTCTTCGAATGGCTGCGCTCCATCGGCGGCATCCGCTACCACGGCGTCGACCTGCCGGCCGGCTTGGCGTCGATGCTGCCCGCGCTGGACGTCGTCACCACCCATCCGGCTTCCTCCATCGACGCACTCTCGGAAATCCGGCGCCTGGCTACGATGTACGCGCGTCCCGACACCATTCCGGCCTTCGCCGCCTACGCCGCGATGTCCCAGACCGACCGCGACCACTTGACCGTCCTGCTGTCGTGCCTGGCGGCCCGATTGGACGCCCTGGGCCCGCTTCACCCCGCGCCCGGCAACGCAACGGCCCGCCACGCACTGCAGATGGCAGTCCTGCTCGACCAGCAGTTGCGAACCCAACTGGCCGGCGACCCGGCGGTCAACGTCCGCGACCACGCCATGGCCACGACCATGTCCTGGCTGCTGTCCCGCACCGACGCCCGGGTCATCCTGATCGCCGCCAACTCCCACATCCAGCGGGTGCCGGTGGTGGCGGGCCCCTACACGTTCCCGGTACTCGGCCAGCACCTGGCAGCCTCCGTGGGCCCGTCTTACGTGTCGATCGGCATGACCACCGCGACCGGCACCACGGTGACCCGGCGCGCGGCCCCCGACCATCCGGCCGGCTTCGAGACCGCGGTGGTCGACCTGCCGCCGGCCCCGGAGGACAGCGCCGAGGCGATCCTGGGCCCCGGCCTGCACCGCCTGTCCCCGTCCTCGCCGGCGGGCGCCCGCATTCGCTCCCTGGACAATTTCGCCGAGGTCACGGTGGCGGCCGCCTTCGACGCCGTGGTCTGCCTTCCGGCCACCTGACCGCGTCCGCCTCCGACGCCCCGGGCCTGTTTCCCGCCACTTGAGCGCGCCCGTCAGGGTCTCCGCGCCGCGAGGACGAGCGTGCGGACCGTGCTCGCAGCGCTCCGCTAGGATGATCGACCTCGTAGCGATGCCCTTGGATCGCCTGACCTCTCAACCGGAAGCTAACAATCGGTAAAAATCTTGAAACCTATGGCATCGCGGGCACTTTCGCGAATAAACGAAAAGGAAACGTTCGCCGCGTGGCGCCAACCACGAGTTGTTCTGTGGGCCACCATGGGCGTCGCGGCTCTCGGTTTTCTCGCCGCGCTGGAATTAACCGCACGCCATTACGGACTGCCGGGACCCGTCACCAATCAGGTGAAAGAATTTATATTTCCCCCTAAGTCAGGCTTCCTGCTGTACGCCAGTATGGCCTTGATGATGGTGGTGCTCACCCGACGACAAAGATTCATCTCAGTCGCCGCGGCAATCGGTATAGATGTCGTCTTCCTGCTGGTTCGGTGGATCGCCGACGCCAAACTGACCTTCGGAAACGGCGCGCTGTGGGTGATTGCGGCCCACGCGTTCATCGCCATGACGCGACGCACCGGCCGGGAACGAATCCTGCTGCTGAAGGGCGTCGGGCTGGCTCTGCTGCTGGTGGCGGGCCGGAAGACCGGCGACACCTGGTTGCTCATCACGTCGAAGGCCCGTCCTACCGTACTCGACCAGTACGTGGCGACCGCCGATCGCGCGCTGGGCAACCCGTCCTGGGTGGCGGGCCGGATCGTCAGGGCCACCGGTACGGTCGGCGCACACGTCCTCGACTACGTTTACATACAGCTCGCGGTGGCTGCGGTTCTCATCGCGTTCTACCAGCTGCGCAACGTAGCGGCCGATCGTGCGTTCCCGCGCCATCATCTGGTGCGCACGTTTCTTGTCATAGGACTTCTCGGGCCAGGCATCTACATGCTGTTCCCGGTGGTCGGACCGGTTTTTGCGTACGGTATCCACGGCGGGCACTGGGCAGTGGCCAACCTCTGGCCGGACATCCCGCCATCGATCAGCCCCCCGCGGCACATGCCGTTCGACGAGATCACTCCACGCAACTGCATGCCCAGCCTGCACACCGCATGGGCCACCGCGATCTTCATTCATTCTCGCCGAGGCCCACGCGCTCTACGATTCGCCGGGACCTTCTGGTTGATCGCCACGCTCGGCGCAACCCTGGGGTTCGGCTATCACTACGGTGTGGACATCGTCGCTGGTGTGGTATTCACCCTCACCATCGAGGCTGCCCTGCGCTCGCAGGCACGGGGCTGGGACCGATCGGGAATTCAGACGGCCGTCTATGGCGCGGCCGTCTTCGCCACGCTCTTGCTGGTCTACCGTTTTCTGCCGCTGCAAATGGCCGAACAGCCCTGGTTCTTCGGACCAGTTGTCATTCTGTTGATGATTTCCGTGATTTACCGCTATGTAGGGACCACTCGATCGTGGGATCCAAGACCCCCGGTGGCGACTCGGATCCCAGGACCCCGGCCGGAAGCGCAATCGGAAATGGTCTGACTGGACGTTTAGTTCAGGTGCGTGGTGATTGCCGCCCTTTTTTTGCCGACTCAGCCTGAGCCCATTCAGGGGCGAATCATCCCTATAGCGACCTATTCGATCTCGTGTTCCGGGATTGAAATGAGAGCATCTGGTACCTCAATAGTGTTTGATTCGCCTTCGTG
>NZ_JBITEL010000015.1:257898-299874 GCF_044455125.1 Actinoplanes sp. NPDC051343 | reverse complement strand
CGGAAGCTAAGCCCTCCAGCGCCGATGGTACTGCACTCGGGAGGGTGTGGGAGAGTAGGACACCGCCGGACTCAACGTGACAGTAGGCCCACCCCGAAAAGGGGTGGGCCTACTGCTATTTCCGGACCTTTTTGCCCCCGGCAGTGACGACGTCTCAAGGGGGTCCCCCACAGGAGCCATCCACCGGTAGCTCTGTCCAGCGACTCCGCGCCGGCGCCGGTAAGGCAGGATGACCGCATGAAAAAGATCCTCCTGATCATCCTTTCCCTGTTCCTGCCGTTCCTGGCGGTCCTGATCCACGAGGGCCCGACCCGCCGCGTCCTGTGGGCGATCCTCTTTCAGCTGATCGGCCACATTCCCGGCGTCGTCTACGGCATCTACGTGGTCACCTCCGACCCCCGCTAACTAACGGCCGGCGCCAGGCGTCATCCGAGTCGGTAGAGTATTGCGCCGTCGATCTGCTCACGGGTGATGCCGAGGCCGTCGATCGGGCGCCCGGGGACGGCCTCCCACGGGCTTCCGCCCAGCCATTCGGGAAGGACGACGACCGACCTGATGCCTGCGGCTCGCAGGGACGCGACGCTTGCCTGGTCCGGAAACGTCATGCTGCTCGAGCGAATCTGGTCCTGGCCGGCCGGGACGAAGGAGACCAAGCCGTTGGGCATGCGTGGGAACCCGTTCGTCGACCACAACATGATGGACATCTCGAGGCTGCCTCCACTGGGCAGCACCAGGGTCGGCTCGGGCGCAACGCTCATCGCGGCCGGATATCTCAGCACCTCGGGGTGCGAGGTCCGGTTGACCCCTTCGACGAGAACCAGGGCGAGCGGGATCAGCAGGGCGAGGCGTAACAGGACGAATTTGCCGCGGGCCAGGTGCACTGACCGCCCAGTGTCGGCCTTGGGCCACGGCGCGACGGTTCGCGTCCAGGCAACGAATGCGCTGACCGCACCGGCCGCCAGCAGGGCCAGCAACAACGAGGTCCACACCATCATTCGCCCGGGTGTGCGCAGCGCGATCCAGCCTGGCAGGTGTTTGGAAAGAGTCAGATAGCCCGGGTCGCCGTGCCAGGGCAGCGTCGCGCCGAGCGTCAGGAGCACCGCCGTGAGGGTGCCGAGGGCCAGCAGGACCCGATGGCGGTCCCGGAAGACCGAGAAGAAGATCCCCGCCGTGGCCAAGGCGATCAACGCCACGCCAGGCAGCAGGGTCATCTCCGGCGCCCACGGCAGTTTGGAACGTGCCGCCACGTGTCGGACGCCCCACAGCCAGGACGCCTCCGGTGCGATCAGGAGGCCCCGCCAGGGCGGCGAGTACATCTCGGTCCAGCTCAGGGCCCGGTCGGCCTGAGGGTAGAGCTGCACGACGCGCTCGAAGGCGAGCCCCATGTAGGTCGTGGCCGCGGCGAAGCACACCCCGCCGATCAGATCGGCGGCCAGCAACCGCCGTCCGAAGGGCGGCCGGCCGCGTCGCCACCAGAACCAGCCGAAACACGCTGCGACGACGAGGCAGATGGCGACCATTACATATGCGAACGCGAGCCCGACAGCCAGCCCGGTGGTGATCTGCCAGGCGCCGACCAGCCAACCGGCCAGCGCCCACCACGCGCTGTGCCGTTCCGGCCGGTGGCCGGTACGCAACGACCAGCCATGGCCGCGAGCGATCATGGCAAGGCTCAGCGCGATTCCGCCGATGGAGAGGACGTTCAGGTGCCCGGCATGCGCGAGTCGCCACGGCGCAAACGCCCAGGCCACGCCGGCCACCGTCGCGCCGAGCGGATGCGCGCCCAACTGGCGGGTCAGGGCGTACGCCCCGACGAAGGCGAGCGCGTATACCAGGACGTACACGATGTTGTATCGCAGGACGGCCGCGTCCATGCCGGATCCGATCATGCCGAACGGCGCGTAACCGAGGACGGTATCGGTGAAGGCCAGCGAGTGCGGAGCCGGATATAACGTGTTCGAGTCCCACAGATGCGACGGATCGTGCAGCAGCGCGTGCCCGCCCCAGGCAATCTGCCAGGCGGACAAGGTCGGGTCGCCGATGTCCCCCGGCACCGTGTGCCGGGGATCGCGCAGCGTCGGCCAGGTCAGCATCGCCGCGAGCACCAGCCCACCAAGGATCACGAGGATCCACTCGCGGCGCGACCACAGCCGTTTCAGCGCGCCCAGCGCCGCGGATCCGCGATCACTCCTGTCGCCGGCCTGCTTGCCGGGGCCAGCCGCGGTGGCGACGTCCGGTGACGAGACTTCGATTCTGCTCACTCAAGACCCCCGGATCTCCTGAGCCAGTCCTACGCCCCGACCCTCCGCATGGCGTCACACATTGTCACACATCAATGTCAATCTGTCGCCGACCAGATCTCGAGCTTGAGCGGCTCACGGAGCAGGCTGATGCACGGCGGACGCCGGGGCCACCGCCATGCTCGACCGGTTGCTCTCGTGCATGGGTTACCGTCTGGAGGTTGTGCGGCGGCCCGTGCGGCCGGAACTCGGTCGTTCATCGAGACGCTCGTGGGAGCTCCACGGTCGGCTGTCGAGTCATCTGACATCAGAGACTCTGAATGAGTGGCGACCCACTGTGCTGCGCAATCTGACTCGCCTGCGGGAGGTCAGCCGTGGGCAGCCTCGTCTGCGGAACCTGGACCGCTGGGAGCACCTGGTCGAAAACGGCGACGTGTCGGGCCTGCACCGGGTGATGACCGGATTGGATGTCGACTCGGTCGAGATGCGCGAGGTCTCGCCTATGCGGGGCCTGCTGTCCCAGTCGGAGCGATCCGAGGTTCTGGGGTTGGCGAGCTGATGCGACGCGACCAGCTATAACAGCGATCCGGACGGCGTGTCAGATCATCGGCCATGACGCTGTGGTGGTGGTCGGCTCGCAGTCCATTCTCGAATCCTTTGCCGAAGATGAGCTTCCGGCCGAAGCGACCATGTCGGTAGAGATCGATATTCTTCCTCTCGCCGACGACAACGACGAGGTCGCAACGGCCCGGATCACTTAGGTAGATTGTGGTAGCGCTCTTCACAGACAGAGCACTTGGGCAAGGATCCATGATCCTGATAGGGGACGAAGTAGACTCCACACATCGACCTGACACCTCGGCCCACAACCGAACTCAGGGCGAGATTACGTCGATGCGTGTAGTGGGCCTTGTCGTTGGGACTCGACTGCGCGATCAGGCCATCATCGGTAATCTTCTGCAGCTGATCGATACGAAGGGCCTGGCTTCCCACTTCGTCGATCGTCGAGTAAGTGTCGCCGAAGCGATCCCAGCTTGTTTCGAGTGGGCTGATCGAGATCAGCACACGCATCGTGGCCTGCCAGCCCAGGTTAGACGTGCGGAACTCGTTCTCGAGGTCGATCTCAACCACTGTCTCTTCGCGCTCGAAGCCTGGTTCGCGCACTTGCTCAACAGCCACCCTGAACTTTGCGAACCGCCCCGCAGGGTCCTTCGGGTGCGGAACGATGAAGGCCGCAGTTCCGCCGTCGGCGACCGTGCGCAGGGCTTCCAGGACGAGACGCTGTATTTCTAGTTCCCAGTCCGTCAATAACCTCGCCGCTGTCTCGCGCTTCAACTGCCGGCGATCAGCATCGAGGGGCAGCCATTTGTCGATCTCGCCAGACTTGTCGGTCCGTTCCGCGCGCTCATAAAAGTCATCCCGGTCTTGGTGGCCACCCTTAGCGAGCCCAGCCGCAACCAGCCAACACGTACCGGTGCCGGAGTCGATCCAAACGCCGCCACGCCATTGACCAGACTTGATCTCGAGTAGCGTGAATCGAGTACAGCTCTTTACCGGCCCGACGTAGTTGTCGTGCTTCGGGTCGTCGCCGAAGCTCTCCCGCGCTTTCTGGACGATCGGATGCGGCAACTAGCTCAGCGGAGAAAGCGGGTCGAGTCCTTCAACGCCCGGCCCCGGCTGAACGTGAGGCGACTTCCATCCGTCGCGTAGATCATCCTGCAAGACTCGGAGAGTAGGGCCTGCCCGTCGGGATTCCACCGGGCCATTGTCCCGGCGGTGCCGGCGGGGAGCGCCTGCGACCCCCAGCCGAACGGTCGATTCACAGCGGGTCGGAAAGTTCGTCAACCGCAGCGGCACGGTTCTGCTGCTGTCGCGCGAAACGCTCGGCGAGCTCACGACGGTCATGCTGGCGGCGCTGCTCGAACTTGATGACCTCGGCGAATGGGATGCGTCGATCCCGGCCGACTCGATCGAACACGATTTCGCCTCGGTCAAGGAGCTTGTACAAGTGTGCGCGACTCATGCCAAGGCGATCAGCGGCTTCATTCGGCGTTAGCGTGGCGGTCGGCTCGAACGCAGTGATCTCGGCGCCCGCACGAATGGACTCGGTAAGCGCACGGATGACGTCGAGCATCTCCGGTGAGATCTCGGCAGCAGCACGCTCTAGCTGGTCGAACTGCTCGGCAGGGACATGGGAGGTGTCGATCGCACGCATGGCTCACCCACGGGGTCGGCTAATTGGCGCAGATGTCATAGATATCGTAGATGTCACAGGTGCTACCAGCCACAGACCTGTCGCAGCAAGCGTCCAAAGCATCTGAGCTGTGCTTAACGCCTGGGATTGGGGCGAATGCCGATCCGAACCAGGATTGCTGGAAGCTCCAGGTGACGAAACGGCCTGTCGGGCTTTGACCCCAATTGGCCGACGCCGGCGCCGCGGAACGCCATCGGCTCACCGTTTAAGGCCAAGATCGGCAGCGCTCCGATGACGAATCGGTGCCACACCACGCTGACCGCATCCAAGAACACCTCATCGACGTCAGCCAGCTGAGCGCAAGACAACCATCAAACAGCCGCTCGCATACGGAGGAGGCGACCCACGACGGCCCGCCGCCGGGCGGCCCAGCGCGCCAACCGCAACGTGGGGTCTGGGGGGTCGCCCCCAGGCTAGTACGGTGGGCCGAACGTTGCACCATGCGAACCGCTTCACCGTCGTTCCAGGCGAACCACTGCCGGAACTTGCCGGCTCTGCCCGGCTTCGTGAGAGACGACGAGAGACCAACGCGACGGCGACTTGACAGCCGCACGCGCAGGAAGACTAGTCCCGCGCAAGGGCATTTTGACACCAGATGGCGCGAGTGGCGACGCGCTCCGCCAATCTGGCGGGCAGAGTGCTTCCGAGCACCTTCACCTCGTCGTCGCGCGCAGCGTCAGCAAAACATTCGGGTGTCCGCACCGCGAGCGCGTGTACTCGTGCCAAGGTCTCGTCGGAGTCGAGCCGGTTCGCTTCAGCGAACCGGCGCCAATGCCGACCGCTGATGCCCTCGACCCGGTCCTCGCCACCCACCCGCATCGCCATCCGGAGTCGAGGCAGGTACATATCGTCGTACGGGAGTGCGCTGGCGACGTCGTAAAGCGGTGCCAGCCGGACCTGCCGGCCAGCGAGCAGGAGCGAGTAGTTCTTCGCATGCGCATCGGTGCCGGCAATTATCCAATTGAAGGCTAGGGCATCGACGAAACGGGAGACGTGGGCCTCGGCGATGCGCACTGGATGGATCTCGCGCCGCAGGAGGTCGATAATCTGCTCCGGCGACGGTCCTCCCTCATTCTGGTATTTCGCGGTTGGCGGCATCCCCAGGGCTTGGCAGATGTCCTCTTGATGTATCCGCCGGACCGGCTCTTCGGGACTTTGGCTCAAGCGGTCGTACCGTTCGACGGCGATGGCCCGCTCGTGCCCGAACGTAACCACTGAGGACAGCGCGGCCGGCAGGCCTGCCCGATTGGCGGCCTCCAAGCACAAGTGCTCCGTGAGGTCGTGTTCGTCCAGACCAGCAACCGCAGGCTTGAGGATGTGGGTCGTGGGTGCCGCGCCCCAGGGCTCGCCCCATCGGTCAGTGCCGGCATCGAGATACAGAGCCGTCTTGGCTTGGGCCCCCGCAAGGCTGAACTGCCCGCTGTTGTGAACATGCCAGGAGGTCGGATCCGCACGCAGCGTACGCAGACGGTCAGCCACCTCGCCCTCGCCAAGCCAGTTGACACCGCCGTCGCCGGCAAGGACCGCCGTAACCCGTTCCGGCGTGACAAACTGCGCAGCGCCCGCACAGTCCTCGCCAACATGCTGAAGCAAGGCGAACGGATTGCCGGCCGATACCTGATACGTTCGCGCCCACCGCTCAAGTACCCGTTCATTGTCAGGCAGCAGGCCCCAGAGGAACGGTCGGACCACCGCATCCGAGTGCGCTCGTCGGGCGAGGGGCATCGATAGCGACAACGGCGTGGCATCCTTCGCGATCCGCCATTGCTCCTCGTACTCCAGCGAGAAGCGGCCGTCCGCACCCTGCGAAATGACGCCGACCCGCTGGCCGGCCATCAGAACCGCCAATCGCCTCTCAGGCGCCTCAGCCATTATCGGTCCCGATGTCACCGAAGAGAGCGTCAAGATCGAGGTCGCCGGGTGCAGGTTCGACAGCAAAGGCGTCCAAACCGAGCCCCAGCGCGTCCAGCGTACGCAGGATCAGACCGAACTCGGCAGTCGACTTTCCTGCCTCGAGGTCGGAAAGCCAGCGACGACTCACTTTGGCCGCGTCAGCGAGCGCCGCCTGAGTCTGACCTCGATCCTGCCGCGCCTGCCGGACGATCAGACCAAGGTCTCGCGCATTGGCGATTCGCATCCCGCCTCCCTCGTGTGCACGAACATACACAACATAGCCGATGTGCACGTTCATGCACCAAGCCGCATCGGTGCACGAGCGTGCACATTCCGCCGACGAAGGCAGCCGTGCTTTCGCGATTGACGTTCCTCGGCACGAAGCGCGACCAGCAGGCTCGGACGACGCCGGCGGACTTGAAACGGCCCGGCGACTCTGGCTTTGGAGCAGCCCGCTAGCGGCAACGCAATCGCCGGACAGCCCGGTTGCGCAGCGAAGCACAAGAAGCGATTGCCCGTCACCGCCCCGCCCGGCGCCACCGCGACGTAGGCGACAGGCGCCATGAGGACCACTGCCGAGGAACTCGACATCCAGCTTGCCGCGTGCCGAGGAATCGCACAGGTTGACCAAGACGCGACCGCGATGGACGCCGTCACGCTGCACGCGCTCCACGACTCTTACCGCAACGCCGACCAACTCATCGCCAACGCCACCCGCGCCCGTCGGATCCAAGGTCAACAGGGCCGCGTGATCGCCAACGGCCGCCGGTCGAACCCGGGGCAACGGCCGCGAAAGCCTCGCGTCAGCGAGAAGCGCGAGCAACGACAGCCCGGTGCCGACCCGCCCAGCGCCCCCACCGCAACGTGGGTCTGGGGGGTCGCCCCAGGCTAGTACGGTGGGCCGCCCGGGACTCGAACCCGGAACCTAAGGATTAAAAGTCCTCAGCTCTGCCATTGAGCTAGCGGCCCGCGGGCACCAGGTTACCTGAGGGGTCCGGCCCGTGTTGCACGGCTTTCCGGTGACCTATGGCTCGGTGGTGGCGAGGCCTGTTCGGTGGGCGAGGACGACTGCTTGGGCTCGGTCGCGGAGGTCCAGTCTGGTGAGGATCCGGGAGACGTAAGTCTTTACGGTCTCGAGGCCGGCCACCATGGCTGCGGCTATTTCGGCGTGGGAGAGGCTTTCGGCGATCAGTTGGAGGGGGGCGCGAGCTCGGCTCGGAAGCCCTCGCGCCAGGACGGGTATCGGAGCTTCCAGCCGAGTTCGCGCTTGGCCTTTGCGTTGGAGAAGCCGCGGCCCTCGGTCATCATGAAGACGGCCTGGTCGCCGGCGAGGAGGCGGGCCAGCCAGA
Organism: Actinoplanes sp. NPDC051343; assembly: GCF_044455125.1. NCBI lineage: Bacteria > Bacillati > Actinomycetota > Actinomycetes > Micromonosporales > Micromonosporaceae > Actinoplanes > Actinoplanes sp. NPDC051343. The sequence goes on along the minus strand of NZ_JBITEL010000015.1, from coordinate 292,138 downwards.
CCGGGACGTGCAGCGGCTTGCCGGCGCCGGAGCACTGGGCCAGGTAGGGCAGCCAGTCGCGGGCCGGGGCCGGGTCGTCGTCGACGATGTTGAAGACGCCGGTGGCGTTCCGTTCCACGGCCAGGACGGTTGCGGTGGCCGCGTCGTCGAGGTGGACCCACGACGTGTAGCCGGAGCCGCTGCCGACCAGCGGGTATTGGCGCTTGCGGAGCAGGGTGACCTGGTCGTCGATCGCGCCGGGGCCGTAGAGGGAGCCGTAGCGCAGGACCGTGCCGCCGAACTTCAGCACCTTTTCCTCGGCCTGCTCGAGGGTGCTGAGCACGGGGTTGGCGGCGGTGCCGGGCATGAGGTTGAGCGGCTCTTCCTCGGTCTTGACCCAGCCACCGGTCGGCTCGCCGTTCCACGCCGCATAACCCTGGTTGAAGAAGCGGGTCACACCGGTGGCCGAGGCGGCGGCCAGGAGGTTGTCGGTGCCCTCGGAGCGGAGCCGGTTGGTGATCGCGAACCACTTGTCGGGGTGCTTGATGTCGGGCTTGCCGGCGTGGGCCATCGAGATCGCGGTCATCTCGTTGACGATCACGTCGGGGCGGGCGGACGCCACCGCCTCGGCGACCGAGCCCGGGTCCAGGCCGTCCATCACCACGCCGGTCGCGCCCAGGCCCTCGGCCAGGGCGAGCTTGGCCCGGCTGGTCGTCGTCGCCGTCACCTGGTGACCGCGGGCCACCAGCTGGGGCACCAGTCGTTGCCCGAGCACGCCGGTCGCGCCGGCCACGAAAACGTGCATGGTGCTGCCTCCTCGCCGTGGAACGTCTCCTGACAACAAGACACCGCAGCCCGGACGGATGTGACGGTCGCTCGGGCGAGCTACCCGAAGTGCGCTCGGAATGGTGACTATTTCGGGCGCCGGGCTCCATAGCGTTCGACATGTCCGCGGCACCCCGGTCGCGGCGTATCGCCAAGGAGCGCATCGTGCGGTTGTTGAAGCAGCTCGTGGTCGTCGCCCTGATCGCCCTCGTCGGCGGCCAGGCCGTCGCCGCGGTCGACTGGAACACCCCTCTCACCTTGGTTCTGGGCGTGGCGACGGCGATACTTTCGCTGCTCGCGTACGCCTGGATCGTGCGCCGGACCGAGCACCGCGACCCGGTCGAGGTGGCGCGAAAGGGCGCCCTCGGCGCCCTGAGCCGTGGTCTCCTCCTGGGCTCCGGCCTGTTCGCCGCGGTGATCGCCAACATCTGGTTCCTCGGTGACTATCGCGTGCTCGGCTGGGGCTCGATCGCGGGCCCGGTGGCGCTGATCGGGTTCACCGCCGGTGCGGCCGTGACCGAGGAACTGCTGTTTCGCGGCGTCCTGTTCCGGATCATCGAGGGACGTCTGGGCACCTGGCTGTCGCTGATCCTGACCAGCCTGCTGTTCGGCCTGTCGCACCTGTTCAACCCGGGGGCGACGCTGTGGAGTGCGACCGCCGTCGCGATCGAGGCCGGCGGCATGCTCGCCGCGGCCTATGCGGCCACCCGCAACCTATGGGTGCCGATCGGTCTGCACTTCGGCTGGAACTTCGCCGAGGGCGCGATCTTCGGCACCGACATCTCGGGCAAGAGCGCCCCCGAGGGCGTGCTGCACAGTGCCCTTTCCGGGCCGACCGCGGTCAGCGGCGGCGCGTTCGGGCCCGAGGCGAGCGTCTATGCGCTGGTTGCCGGGGTGCTGGTGACGATCGCGTTCATGTGGCTGGCCCGGCGGCGCGGGCGCGTCATGCCCCTGCGGCGGCGTGCCACCGAGGCCGCCACCACGGCTACTCTCGTCGCGTGATCGGTCTCCGGCGCGCCGACGTCATCGTGCGAGACCTGCCGTTCGCGCTGTTGATCGCGGCGATATCGCTGGTACCGGCGGTCGACAGCCATGGGACCCAGCTGGGCGACGTGCCGAACCGGCCGTTGGACGCGCTGGCCGTCGCGGTCGTGCTGCTGGAGTCGCTGCCGCTCGCCGTGCGCCGGCGGTGGCCGCTGGTCTGTCTCGCGTTGGTGTCGGTAGGCTTCGCGGCCGACGAGATCCGCGGTTATCACACGGTGGCGACCATCGTGTTGCCGATCGCGTTGCTCAACGCGGGGCTGCACACCGAGCGACACCGGCGGGTCGCCATGGCGACGGCTTCCCTGGCGTACGCCGTGCTGGCGGTCGCCGTCGACGAGAGCCCCGCCGGTCTCCTGACCTTCTATCTGGGCCTGGCCATCGCCTGGGGTGCCGGGTCGTGGCTGCGGATCTCGCGGGTTGCCGAGGCGGAGCGCCGGAGGCACGTCGCCGAGAGCACCCGCGCCGCCGAACGCACCCGCATCGCCCGCGAGCTGCACGACGTGGTGACCCATCACGTGACGGCGATGGTCGTGCAGGCCGAGGCGGCGCGCTATCTGACGGCCGCGCCGGAGAAGCTCGACCGGACGCTCACCGCGATCACCGACACCGGCCGGCGGGCGGTCTCCGATCTGCGGCACCTGCTCGACCTGCTCAACCCCGATCACGGGGTCGAGCCGCGGACCGTCGGCGACCTGCACGAACTGGTGGAACAGACGCGGCGGGCCGGGCAGCCGGTGGAGTTCGCCGAGGCGGGTGCACCGGCCGAGGCGACGGGGAGTGCCGAGGTGACGGCGTACCGGGTGGTGCAGGAGGCGCTGACCAATGCCCTCAAATACGCTCATGGGCGTCCCACTACTGTCGGTGTCCACTATGGCGCCGGGGAGATCGACGTGGAGATCAGTACCGACGGGTCGGAAAGGCCGGCCGCGCCGGTCGGCGGGAGCGGGCGGGGCCTGGCCGGGCTGCGGGAGCGGGTCGCCGTGCTCGGCGGGGAGTTCAGCGCCGGGCCGAGCGGGGGCGGCTTCGTCGTGACCGCCCGGATCCCCCGGTCATGATCCGGGTGCTCGTCTGCGACGACCAGGCGCTGATCCGCGCCGGGTTCGCGACGATCATCGACGCGCAGGCCGACCTCGAGGTGGTCGGCGAGTGCGGCGACGGCCGTGCGGCGGTCGACCTGGCGGCCCGGTTCAAGCCGGACGTGGTAGTGATGGACGTCCGCATGCCGGTGCTCGACGGGATCGAGGCGACCCGCCTGCTGGCCGGCGCCGGGGTGGCCGACCCGGTCAAGGTGCTGGTGGTGACCACGTTCAACCTCGACGAGTACGTCTACGAGGCTCTTCGCGCCGGGGCCAGCGGTTTCCTGCTCAAGGACGCCCCGCCGGCCCGGCTGCTCGACGGCATCCGTACGGTTGCCGGCGGCGCCGCCCTGCTCGATCCGGAGGTCACTCGCCGGCTTGTCGGTCGCTATGCCGCCCGCATCCGCCCGGGCGACCGTCCGGGCGACGACGCGAGCCTGACCGCGCGGGAGCTCGAGGTGCTGCGGCTGCTCGCCAACGGCCTGTCGAACAGCGAAATCGCCGAGACCCTGATGATCAGCCACGAGACCGTTAAGACCTATGTGTCGCGGATTCTCACCAAGCTCGGTTTACGCGACCGGGTCCAGGCCGTGGTCTATGCCTATCGTCGGGGGCTAGTGACATAGCGGGACCACCGGTCATACGATCGGGGGACCATGGAACTCCACTGGTGGTCCATCGAGGTCTTCGACGGCGCGCAACTCTCCGCGGCGCGCTGGCAGGATGCCCATGGCAATGACCTGGTCGAAGCGGCGGTCACCCACGGGGCGTACGACTGGGCCTGGCATCGCCACTCCTGGGGCGTCCTGTTCGAGATCGGTTTCCGCAGTGACGACCAGTGGCCCGAGTTCCGTGCGCTCCCGGCCGTCCAGGCCGCGCTCGACGCGGTGCCCGATCCGATAAACGGCCTGCTCACCTATCCCGGCCGGGGCGGCAGCTCGGGCCGGGTGCAGCCGCGGCCGCGCCGCCCGATCTCGGGTGCCGGTGCCGCCGAGCTACCGATCGAGCCGGAGATCGTCGAGGTCACGCTGGCCGAGTGCATGCCGGCACCGACGGCGGCCGGCGTTGTCGCGGCCTGACTTTTGTTCGCCTGGTGCATGACCACGCGTCTGGAGATCGACGCCCGCACGGGCGACGCATACGCTGGCGCCCCCGGCAAAGGAACGGCTACGGCCCGGCCAACAACAGGTTGACGGAAGGCGGACCGATGTCCGACGTCGAAACCCGCACCGAGCCCGACGGCAGTCTGGTCATCCAGCCGCACGGAGCGATGGGTGCCGACCGCGCCCTCCCGCTCCGTCAGCTCCTCATCCACGCGGTCCGCAAGGTGCGGCCCCGGCGGTTGATCGTCGAGCTGGGTGACGTACACACCCTTGACCCGATCAACCTGGGCACGCTGGCCGCGCTGTGCGGCGTGGCCGACGATCACCGGGTCACGCTGGTGCTGGCCAACCCGCCCGCCGAGATCCGGGCCGAGCTGCTGGCGGCCGGTGTCGCCGCCCAGCGCATCCACTACACGCGCGAGACCGTCAGCGTCGAGACGCCCGAGGTCGCGTCGATGTCGTAACGGTCGGTCGCTGTCGACCAGCCGTCCGGGCTCCACACGGAACCGCCGGCCACGCCCGAGTGCGTCTGGCCGTCGATCGTCACGCTGCCCGCGCCGCCGTTCGCCGCCACCCGCACCGGGGCGTCGCCGGCGAGGCGCACGTCAAACTGTGCGGCGCCGCCGCCGAGCACGACCCGCTGGGTGCCGTGCGCGGCCGGGAGGGCCACCGCGGCCCGCGAGGTGCCGGCACCGAAATCGACGTCGCCGCCCGGGCCGCCGGTCAGGTCGACCGACTCGTCGTCGGCCCCGCCGGACAGCCGTACGCTCCAGTGCACCTTCGAGCTGAGCACGACCGTGACCAGGGCCGGGTCGCCGCCGGAGGTCGCGTGCAGACCGGCGATCACCTCGTGGCCGTCGACGTCGACCGCGGGTACGACCTTGGAGCCGTCGGGAGTGGACACCTCGTAGCGGTCGCCACCCAGGTCGCCCAGCCGGACGCGTACCACGTCGGCGCCGTTGACCAGGGCGAACGACGACACGTCGCCGTCGCCGCGGATCCGATGGCCGTCGCGGTGGTCGTGGCCGGCCGCGACCAGGGCAACCCCGCCGAGCCACCCGTCACAGCCGGTCAGCAGGAAGACGCTCGCTATGGCGAGGCTTACCGAGGCTGGAAACCGTACGTTCACGGGGGTCGATTACCCAGAACCGACCAGGCGTACGCGGCCGGCACCGTGCGCCGAGAGGAAGCCGTCCACCGCGTCCGTCCACGGGAAGCGTTCCGCCTGCTCCCGGGCCGCCCGTCGGCGCCGGTCCGCGGGCCGTTCCATCAGGGCGAGCACGGCGTCCGCGTAGGCCGGCCCGTCGCCCGGCGCCGCGATCCCGGCCGAGCCGATCACCTCGGACAGGGCGCTCTCGGCGCTCGCGACCACCGGCGTCCCGCTGGCCAGCGCCTCGAGAGCGGCCAGCCCGAACGTCTCGACCGGTCCCGGCGCGAGCACCACGTCGGCGGTCGCCAGCAGTGCCCCGAGCAGTGCCGGGTCGCCGAGGAACCCCAGGAAACAGACCGGCAGCCGGCGCTTCTCGGCCTCGGCCTGCAGCATCGGCAGCAGCGGCCCGGATCCGGCCACGACCAGTCGGGCGGGCACCCCGGCCTTGCGGAGCGCCGCCACCGCATCGAGCGAGCGTCGCGGCTTCTTCTCGGCCGACAGCCGCCCGCAGTGCAGCAGCAGGATCTCGTCCGGCTTCGCCCACCGGGCCCGCAGCACCGGGTCGTGCCGGGCCGGCGAGAAGCGGTCGAGGTCGACTCCGAGCGGCACGCGGGAGACGTTGGGCGCGTCGATCCGTTCGAACTCGGCCGCCGCCCACCGGGTGGTGCAGACGATCCGGTCGAAGTCGTCGGCGGTCCGCCGGTTGAGGTTGTCGGCGACCCGGCGGCCCCAGGCCGGGCCGAAGAGCCGCAGCAGCCCGTCCAGGCTCTCGTGGGACACCATCATCGACGGCACGTCCCGCCTGCGGGCCCAGCCGCCGACCCAGCGCAGCGAGGTCCGGTCGGACACCTCGATCCGGTCCGGCCGCAGGTCGCGCAGCAGCGCCGAGGTCCGCCGCCGCCCGAGCAACATCCGGTAGCCGCCCATCCCGGGCACTCGCGGGCCGGGCAGCGTGATCACCAGGCCCTGCTCGGTCTGCTTCTCCGCCGCCTCGGGGGCGGGCACGATCAGCACCGACTCGTGGCCGGCCGACTCGTAGCCGGTGCCGAGATGCCGCAGGGCGGTGCGCAGGCCGCCGGATTTCGGCGTGACGAAGTTGGCGATGCGGACGATCCTCACGCGGCCACCGCCGTGCGGCGGTGGACCGCGGTCGCGTCGACGACCTCGTGGTAGTGCCCGAGCAGTTCCTCGCCGACCGCGAACCAGCTGCGGCCCTCGACCGAGACCCGGCCGGCGGCACCGAACGCCGCCCGCTTCTCCGGGTCGGCCACCAGGCCGGCGATCGCCGCGGTGAAGCCGGCCGCCTCGAACGGTGGCACCAGATAACCGGTGCGCCCGTCGGCGACCAGGTCGACCGGGCCGCCGGCACGCGGGGCGACGACCGGGAGGCCGCTCGCCATCGCCTCCTGCACCGCCTGGCCGAATGTCTCGTAGGGGCCGGTGTGCGCGAAGACGTCGAGACTCGCATAAATGCGTGCGAGTTGTTTTCCGCGGCGTACACCCAGGAACGTCGCCTTGGGCAGCGCCTTGTGCAGCATGTCCGCCGCCGGGCCGTCACCGACCACGACCAGCTTGACCCCGGGCAGGCCGGAGACCTCCGCCAGGAGGTCGACCTGTTTCTCGACCGCGAGCCGGCCGACGAATCCGACCAGCACTTCGCCGCCGGGAGCCAGCGCCCGGCGAATGCCGTCGCTGCGATGGCGCGGATGGAATTGAACGTCGTCGACGCCCCGGCGCCACAGATAAATGCGGTCCACCCCGTGTGTGTGCAATGCCGCGGCCGATTCCGTCGACGGCACCAGGGTGCGGGAGGCGAGATTGTGCACCCGGCGGATCCAGCGCCAGGCCGCGCCTTCGGTCATCGACACCCGATAGGCGCGCGCATAGGCGGCGACATCGGTCTGATAAACCGCGACGGTCGGCAACTGCTGCGAGCGCGCCGCCATCATTCCCCACGCGCCGAGCACGAACGGGCTGGCTAGGTGAACGACCTCGGTGCCGTGCGCCCGCAGTGCGGCGGAAATGGTCCGCGTCGGCAGGCCGAGCCGGATCTGCGGATAACCGGGCATCGGCATCGACGCCACCCGGACCACCGGATAGGGCACGTCCACGCGGGTGTCCCGGACCGCCGGCGGCGGCTGAGGGGCGATGACGAGCGGCTGATGACCGCGCCGCACAAGATGCTCGGCCGTGCGCACAACCGAGTTGGCGACCCCGTTCACATCCGGCAGGAACGACTCCGTGACCAGTGCGATCCGCATGCCCCCACGATGATCTGCGCCGATGTCTCCGCAACCGTCACTTTGTAGCCGCCACCCGAACGCTATGGAACGCTTAGGCGATCGGCGTCAAAGCAAAGTCTTCAAGATGTACGGATTCCGGTGAGGCGAGCGGGAGATCGGCGTCTCCCGCTCGCCGGGGCGTCACGCCACGTTGAGGGCGTAGTTACGCGGCTGCGACCTGTTGCCGGCCGCGTCCACGCTCCACACGGTCAGCGAGTGGTGGCCGGACGAGGTGGGGTACCAGCTCACCACCGCGGCGCCGCCCGGCTGGTCGGCGTCGACCCGGGCCGACTGGAAGCCGTCCATGCCGTACGCGAAGGCGACCACGTCGGCCGAACCGTTCGCGGTGAACAGGAACGTGCCGTAGTCGAACGTGCCGCCGATCGGGGTGGGCGAGTTCTCCGGGTAGTCCGGCGAGGCGACGGTCGGCGCGGTCGCCGGCGCGACGTGGTCGATCGTGAAGTAGCACGGGTCGCTCCACGGGCCGTACGCCCGCTGGTCGTACGTCCGAGCGTGCCAGCCGTACCGTCCGTCGGGCAGCGTCTTGCCGTGGATGTAGCCGCTGCCGAACAGGCCGTCGAAGCCGGACTGGATGCCCGTGTCGACGGGGGTCACCGCGCTCGCGTCGGAGGTCGGCCACATCTCCATCTCCGGGGTCAGCACGTCGCCCGGATTGCGGTCGCGGTCCGACATGTTCGCGAAGACGTCGAAGTCGGAGTTGGTGGCGAAGTTGTCGGTACACGGCTGGTCGGAGGTGTTCACGCCCAGCTTGGCCGGCTTGTCGGGGGCCTGGTTGGTGAGCGTCACCTGCAGGCGTACGTCGTTGAAGCTGAGCGTTCGCGCGAAGCGCTTGGTGGCCTCGTGCCGCTGCGGCACCCGGATCTCGATCCAGAGCTCGGTTTCGTGCTTGGTGAGGGCACGGTCGAGCATCGTCGTGACGTCGGCGGTCGGCGTGACCGGCTGGCAAGCGTCGGACGGGGTGACCGCCACCGCGGCACCCTGGGTGGCCGGCGGGTCGGCCCAGTCGTTGCCGTCGAATGCGGCCGTCCGGCGCACGGTCAGGTCGCGGGCGGCCGTGCAGTCGGCGCCGAGTTCGTCGGGAAGGGTGACGACGGCCCGCTGGAGGCGGGAGTCGTTCATGCCGCTGATGTCGAAGCCCGCGTACGCCCGCGAGGTGTGCGTGACGCCGTTCTCGTCGACCGACGTGCCGACCGGGGCCAGGCCACCGCTCGGGAAATACGTGGTGTCGTCGGGGCTGGCCGAGTCGGTGTACGCGTTGAACGAGGATTCGACGTCGTAGTGCGGTCCCGCGATGTCGGCGGAGGCGGGCACGGCGCCCACGACGGTGGATGCCGCCGTGGTGAGGAGGGCGACGGCCGCGATCCACCGTGGAGTTGCGACTCTCACTGAGGTCCCTTCGGTAGGGGTGGGCGCAGCGATCGTAATCATCGGAGATCGTCTCTGGTGCCCCGGTTTGCTGTCTTGATCAACTTTGATGTATCGGGGCGGCGCCGAGCCGGGGCCGCGTGCCAGAATCTCGCGGCAAGATTCAGACTCCGGGGACGGGAAACATGGGAACAAGCAGGTGGGGCCGCGCTTTCGCGGTCATGGCCGCAGGGCTGGTGGCGGGGGCGATGCTGCCGGGCGCGGCGCACGCCGACGACCCGGCTACCGGCTCGATCACGGGCCGGTTCACGCAGGCCGGCGGCGGCAAGGTGACGGTGAACCTCTGGACCGTGGCCGGCGGCAGCGCCGGCCAGGTGACCAGTGACGCCGAGGGTGACTACACCTTCGCCTCGGTCGCGCCCGGCCAGTACAAGGTCCAGTTCGTTCTGCCGAACTTCGGCTCCACACTCCACTCGCAGTGGGCGTACCAGAAGCTCACGTACTCGACCGCTTCCGTCGTCGCAGTGACCGGCGGCGCGGCCACCGAGGTCGACGACTCGCTGATCTCGCCGACCGGTGTGCAGCTCACGGTCACCGACGCCGACACCGGCGCGCCGGTCGACGACGTCTGCGTCAGCCAGTACCAGGGCGGATTCGGGGGCGTCTGCGGCGGGACGAACGGCGTGTTCTCGCTGCCGAACGTGCAGGACGGCGCCCAGACGCTCTACCTCACGTCCCCGGACGGCCTGCACGCGAGCACCACCGTCGGCGTGACCGTGAAGTTCGGCGTGCTGGCCAAGGTCGCGGTGTCGGTGAAGGCGACCGCCGCGATCACCACCAAGGTCGTCGACTCGGCCACCGGCGACCCGGTTCCGGACGTCTGCGTCATCGCGCTCCCGACCGTCTTCGGAACGGTCGACGGCACGATGTGCCAGTACGGCAGCCCGAACTACAGCGCCCAGGACGGCACGGCCACGATCGGCGCGCTGGCGGCCGGCTCGTACGAGCTGCTGGCCCTGCCCGAGGACGGCATCCACGGCATCCAGTGGGTCGGCGCGAAGGGCGGCACCGGCAGCCAGTACAAGGCGAAGCGGCTCGACCTGATCGCCGGCCGGAGCACCGCGGCGCCGGTCGTCAAGCTCGACCCGGCCGCCTCGATCACCGGCACGATCACCGACGCCGACACGGGCGAGACGCTGATCAACGGGTGCGCGTCGGTGCTGCCGGTCCGGCCCGGCCAGGGCACGACCGTGGTCGACCCGAGCTGCGCCTCCTACTACAGCCCGACATACACGATCGCCAACCTCGGGCCGTACGCGTGGCCGGTGCGGTTCTCGAGCTACTACGACAGCGATAACTACGGCGGAATCTGGTCGGGCAACGCGGCCGACCGCAAGGCGGCCACCCCGATCCAGGCCGGCGCTACCCAGCCGACCGTGGCCGACGCGCAGCTGCACCTGCTGGGCACCGGGCTCAAGCTCGCGCCGAAGACCTCGGACGGCATGCCGTACAGCGGCTACCTGAACGTGGACGTCTTCAACGCGCGTACCGGTGACTACGTCAAGAGCGTCAGCTACCAGACCACCCTCGACGGGGTGATCGATCAGCCGGTGCGCCTGCAGTACTACGCCGGCAGCGCGTTCGTGAACGGCTGGTACGGCGGAACCAACTTCGCCACCGCCACCAACGTACGGGTCAATCCGGCCGCCCCGCCGACCGTCAAGATCGCTCTACAGGACAACTGAGCTGCGCCGTCGCGGGGCGGGCGGCAGCGTCCGCCCCGCGAACGCTGCGGAAAAACATCATGACGGCCGTAGACCGGGGAACGACCGGACTGCGACGCTGATGACGTGTATGACTACGACCTGTTGGTTCTGGGTTCGGGTCCGAGCGGGCAGAAGGCCGCGATCGCGGCGTCCAAGCTGGGCCGCCGCGTGGGCATCGTCGACCGTCGCGACATGATCGGCGGGGTCTGCATCAACACCGGGACGGTGCCGTCCAAGACCCTGCGCGAGGCGGTTCTCTATCTGACCGGCCTCAGCCAGCGCGATCTCTACGGCTCGAGCTACCGGGTCAAGGAAGAGATCACCGTCAGCGACCTGGCCGCTCGCACCCAACACGTGATCAGCCGGCAGACCGACGTCATCCGCAACCAGTTGGCCCGCAACCACGTCGCGATGATCACCGGCACCGGGCGGTTCGCCGACGCGCACTCGATCTGGGTCGACGCGGGTAGCGGCCGCGATTCCAAGGTCACCGCTGACAAGATCATCATCGCGGCGGGCACCCGTCCGGCCCGGCCGGACAGCGTCGACTTCGACGACCGCACGATCGTCGACTCGGACGGCGTGATCAACCTGCAGGCGGTACCGCGCAGCATGGTCGTGGTCGGCGCCGGCGTCATCGGCATGGAGTACGCGTCGATGTTCGCCGCGCTCGGCACGAAGGTCACCGTGGTCGAGCGCCGCGAGAAGATGCTCGACTTCTGCGACGAGGAGATCATCGAGTCGCTCAAATACCACCTGCGCGACCTCAGCGTCACGTTCCGGTTCGGCGAGGAGGTGGCGGCGGTCGAGCGACACCAGACCGCCGCCCTCTGCATCCTCAAGAGCGGCAAGAAGATCGTCGCCGACACGGTGATGTACTCGGCCGGCCGGCAGGGCCAGACCGACGACCTCAGCCTCGAGGCGGCCGGGCTCGCCGCCGACCGCCGCGGCCGCATCGAGGTCGACACCAACTACCGCACCGCGGTCGACAACATCTACGCGGTCGGCGACGTGATCGGCTTCCCGGCGCTCGCCTCGACCTCGATGGAACAGGGCCGCCTGGCCGCGCACCACGCCTGCGACGAGCCGGTGCGCGAGATGAACAAGCTGCAGCCGATCGGCATCTACACGATCCCCGAGATCAGCTTCGTCGGGCGGACCGAGGACGAGCTGACCGACTCGGCGACGCCGTTCGAGGTCGGCATCGCGCGCTACCGCGAACTGGCCCGCGGCCAGATCGTCGGCGACTCGTACGGCATGCTCAAGCTGCTGGTCTCGCCGGAGGACGGCAAGCTGCTCGGCGTGCACGTGTTCGGCACCGGGGCGACCGAGATCGTCCACATCGGGCAGGCGGTGATGGGCTGCGGCGGCACGGTCGACTACCTGGTCGACGCGGTCTTCAACTATCCGACGCTGTCCGAGGCGTACAAGGTGGCGGCCCTCGACGCCTCGAACAAGATCCGCAACATCACCCGCATCGACGGCTAGGTTTCAGTAGACCCAGACCTTGGTCTTCAGCGGAACCTTGCCGGTCGACCAGATCCAGTTGATGGCGGCGTTCGACACCCGGGCACAGCCGTGCGAGGCCGGGTAGGGCGGGATGCTCGGCGCCCCGTGCACCGCGATGCCGCCGTTGAAGTATTTCGGGCGGAACAGGTCGCCGAGCGGACCGTGCCGCACGCCGTCGATCTGCCGGCCGACCTTGAAGTGGCCGGTCGGGGTGTCGGCCAGGTAGGTCTGCCCCTGGTAGTCGTAGTGCCGGTTGGACCCGGTTGACGTGTTGAGGGTGGCCACCACCGCGCCGTCCTTGACGAACATCATCAGCTGCTTCTTGAGGCTGATCTCGACCAGGTAGCCACTGCCCGCCTTCGACTTGGCCTTCGGGCGTACGCCCGCGTCGAGCGCCTTGCGGGTCTGCGGCCCGACCGTACCGTCGCGGCCGATGCCGGCCGCCTTCTGCAGCGCGAAGACTGCCTGCTGGGTGGTGCCGCCGAAGTTGCCGTCGGCCTTGCCGTTCCAGTAGCCCAGCTCGGTGAGCCGCTTCTGCAGGGCGACCACCTCGGCGCCCTTGGCGCCGACCTTCAGCTTCCTGGGCGCCGGCGGCTTGGTCTTTGTGGGCGTCGGCGTTGGGGTCGGCGACTTTGTCGCGCTCGGAGAGGGCGCGGCCGAAGAGGGTACGCCCGGAGACGGCGTGCTCGTGGTGCTCGTGTCGTCGCGGGAGCAGCCAGCGGCGAGCGTGATCGCGACACCGGCCGTCAGCAGGAACGTCAGAACCTTGCGCATCGGATCGCCTCCCTGGTCACACCCTGATCATTGCCGAAAAAGTCTCACTATGGCCATAGCTCCGACAATTACTGTCACTCTCCGCGTCCGGGGTAAGCCTCCTGATGATCGATGTCCACAGCGGTCGCCCGAACGGATCGGGAGGTGGACGGTGTCGTGAAAAAGAATCAAGTAGGCTTCGGCTATGTCGTGGAAGGCCAGTGCGCGCCACGGGGTCCGCGAGGCCCCGGCCGGCCTCGCGCTCCTGCAAGAGCTGATCAATACCCGGGCGACCATGTCCTACGGTGCTGACCTGCTGGCCACCGCCGACGACGCGCAGATCTGGCTGACCGAAGCGCTGGCGACCTGGTCCCGCGCATCCGGTCTGCCCGCGCCGATCCTGCTGATCTCGACCGCCGATCTGCGGGCGCTGCGGCGGCTGCGCACGACGTTCGAAAACGTGATCCTGGCCGGCGGCAACCCGGAGCCCGACGGCGCGCTGCCCCCGGCCGACGTGCCGGTGAGCCTGGTGCCCGACGCCGACGGCTGGGTGCGCATGGTCCCGACCGGCCGCGGCACCCGCTGGCTGGCCTCGGCCCTGTGGGCGGAGGCGCTGCTCGCCCAGCAGGCCGGGCTGTGGCCGCGTCTCAAGCTCTGCCACAACATCGACTGCCGGGCCGCCTTCTTCGACACCTCGCGCAACAACAGCGGTGTCTGGCACGACGTCAGCACCTGCGGAAACACGGCCAACCTGCGGGCTTTCCGGGAGCGCAAGCGGCTGCTCGGCGGCAGCGGCGGCCACCCGACGATGCCCGGGCCGCCCGGCCTGCGCTGAGGGCGGGAACCTTTCCGCCCTTCCGCGCGACTATGGGTTCATGGCTTGTGAGCGGTGGCGCGAGATGCTGTCTGCGCAGCTGGACGGCGAGGACGACCCGGCGGACCGGGCACTGGTCGAGGAGCACCTGGCCGGGTGTGCCGGGTGCCGGGCGTGGTTCGAGCAGGCGGCGCTGGTCAACCGGCTGACGCGTACGGCCGTGCCGGTGCCCGATCTGGGCGACCGGATCCTGGCCGCCCTGCCCGCCCAGCCCGCATCGCTGCCGCTGAAGCGGCGGTTTTCCTTCGCGACCCTGCTCTTCCTGGCCCTGGCCGGAGTCGGCGCGGTGCAGCTGATTCTCGGGCTCAACCAGATCGGTGGCGGGGTGACCGGGGCCCACGTGCACACCGGGCTCGACGCCACGCCGGGGCATCTGTGGAACGAGTCGGCGGCCTGGAACGTCTCGGTCGGCGCCGGCTACCTGTTCATCGCGCTGCGCCGCACGCGGCCGAGCGGGCTGGTACCGATGCTGACGGCGTTCGTCGGGATGCTTCTGCTGCTCTCGCTCAACGACCTCACCGGCGACCGGGTCGACGGCACGCGGCTGATCAGCCACGGCTTCGTGATCCTCGGATATCTGCTGGTGGTGGCCCTGTCGAAGATGCCGGGCGGGTTCGCCGCGCCGCCGGGGCAACGGATCGGTGCCGGGTCGGGGTGGCGGGCCAGCTTCGCCGACGACGAGGACGACGAGGTGACGGCGCCGACGCGACCGGGGCTGCGGCTCTTGCCGGGCGGTCCGCTCACCGCGGAGCACGAGGAGCGCCAGGCGGCCTGACCCCGGCGGGGAAGCTCTGCGGTCGCAGGCTGGGCGGCGCGCCGGCTGGAGAGACAGGCGGCGGGGCGCTCAGGCCGCAGAACGCAGGCCGGGATCGGTCGGATCGCAGGGAAAGGGTCTCAGCGGGCCGGCGGGCGGACCGACAGCTCGCGCCACTCGTCCGGACCGGCGAGCAGAGCCCGCACCGTGTCGAGAGCGGAGTCCTCGCTGTCGTACTCGAAGAAGTGCGACACCCCGTCGGCGCCACCCGCCCGCTGCTCGACATACCACTGGTCGCCGCTCACGCGTAGGTAGACATCCTTACGCGCGATGCGACCCCATTTGCCGTTCCACCAGTGCTTACGCTGTTCCATCCCGGCACTGTATCGAACATCTGTTCGAACGGCGCCGGGACGGTTGATCTTTTTCGCAGCGTGTCCAGGGGCTCACTGGTAGCGCGGGGGCTCCTCGTTTCCGCCCCGCGCCTCGCGGTGGGTCGAGGACGACGCGCGGCCGGCGACCAGGGCGTCACGGATCTGGGTGAGCAGGACGATCTCCTCGCTCGGCGCGGCCGGCGGCGGCTCCTCGCCACGGCGGCGGCGCTCGGCCAGCATGTTGAGCGGGTAGACGACCAGGAAGTAGAGAACCGCGGCGGTGATCAGGAACGTGATGATCGAGTTGAGGAAGCTCGCGTAGTCGAAAACCACGTTCCGAACGTGCCAGGCTCCCGGGGTGACGCCCTTGCCGCCGCCGATCAGCTGGATGAGCGGCTGGATGAAGCCCTTGGTGAAGGCCGTGACCACGGTGGTGAACGCGGCGCCGATCACGATGCCGACCGCGAGGTCGACGACATTGCCCCGCATGATGAAGTCTTTGAAGCCTTGGACCATCTTGCTCACGAGCACTCCTGGTATGCCGAGGGGTTCGTCCGTTTCATCCCGGCAGCAGGTGCCCACCACCGGTCGGCGACAAACTACGCCGACCGGCCCAAGCTGGAAAGATCAGTCCAGCGCGGGCTCCTCGGCGGTCACGGCTTCGTCAACCGTGGGATAGGTGTGCAGCACCTCGACCAGGCCGCTCACCTCGAGAATGCGCAGCACCCCGCGCTGCGGGGCGGCCAGTCGCACCGTGCCGCCGGCGTCGTCGGTGCTGTTCTTCGCGCGAACGAAGACCGACAGGCCGGTGGAGTCGCAGAACGACACCTCGGCCAGGTCGAAGACCAGCCGGGTGCGCCCCTTCTCCAGCAGGTCGCTGATCTGGTCCTGCAGCTGCGGGGCGGTGGCCATGTCGAGCTCGCCCGCGACCGAGACGACGACCATGCCGCCGTGCTGTTCCGTTTGTACCGTCAGGGACATTCAGGACCTCCAGGTATGTGGTGAACGGTACTCCAGATGGCCCGGCCCGTGCAGAACGGGGCGCACTGTTTCGAGGCTCCCAAGATTTAGTTGGCCCACAGCAAGTAACGGCCGGGCCGATGATAAAGTCCGCGCACGTAGACGAGCTGGGGAGAGTGCCGTGGCGCTGAGTACGGATGAGGCTAACCGCTTCGCCGTTCTGCTCGAGGAAAAACAGGACGCGCTGATCGCGGCGTGGAACGAGCAGATCGTACGCACCTTGCGAGGCCGGCTGAGCCACGCCGAACTCCAGCGACAGACCTCCGAGCTGCGCAAAGGCTTCCACCAGGCGCTGGCCGCCGACGCGCGGACGCTGAACGACGAGGCGGCCGCCGAGCTGCGTGCTCAGCTCAGCGAGCTGTCGGCCAGCCGGGCCCGGCAGGGCTTCACCGCCACCGAGACAGCGGTCAGCGTCTTCGGTCTCAAGGAGGCTCTACCCACCGTTCTCGATCAGGGCGCCGTCGACTCCGTCACGCTCCGCGACTACGTGGCCTTCTCGGCCTTCGTCGACGCGGCCGCCCTGTTCACCTTCGACAGCTACGTGCGCGCCCGCGAGGCGCTGATCGCCGACCAGGCCGAGCAACTGCTCGAGCTCTCCACCCCGGTGGTCAAGTTGTGGGAGGGCGTCGTCGCGGTGCCACTGGTCGGCACCCTCGACTCGGCCCGGGCCCAGGTCGTCATGGAGCGGCTGCTGCAGACGCTGGTCGACACCGGCTCGCCGTACGCGATCATCGACATCACCGGTGTGCCGGCCGTCGACACGCAGGTCGCCCAGCACATCCTCAAGACCGTGGTGGCGGCCCGGCTGATGGGCGCCGACTGCATCATCTCCGGCATCCGGCCGCAGATCGCCCAGACGATCGTCGCCCTCGGCATCGAGTTCGGCGACATCGCGACCAAAGCCTCGCTGGCCGACGCCCTGCGTTACGTGATCAGCCGTACGCGGCGGGAGCGCTGACATGGACCGGGTACCGATCCTCAAGATCGGCGATCTGCTCCTGGTCTCCATCCAGATCGACATGGAGGACCAGGTCGCCCTCCAGTTGCAGGAAGACCTGGCCGAGCGGATCGTCGCGACCGGCAGCCACGGCGTGCTCATCGACATCAGCGGTCTCGACATCGTCGACTCCTTCGTCGGGCGCACGCTGGCCACCATCGCCTCGATCTCCCGGGTGCTCGACGCCGAGACGGTCGTCGTCGGCATGCGCCCGGCGGTGGCGATCACGCTTGTCGAACTCGGGCTCTCGCTGCCCGGCATCCGCACCGCGCTCAACGTCGAACTGGGCATGCAGTTGCTGGCCCGCGAGGCGCCCGTCATCGGTGATCTCGAGGAAGAGGGCGACGACGAGGCCGAAACACCCGTGGTGCCCGCGTCGTGAGCGACCAGACCGGTCGCGTCGACGTCATCACCGATCAGGACGTCGTCCGCGTACGCCAGCTCGTCCGCACCGAGGCCGTGGCGGTGAAACTCTCCCTGGTCGACCAGACCAAGATCGTCACCGCCGCCAGCGAACTGGCCCGCAACACCCTCGTCTACGGCGGCGGGGGCACCGTCGAGGTCAGCCGGGTCGACAACGGCCGGCGACAGGGCATCCGGATAGTTTTCGCCGACCAGGGTCCGGGCATAGCCGACCTCGACCTCGCGTTCACCGACGGCTACACGACCGGCGGCGGGCTCGGGCTCGGCCTCAGCGGTGCCCGGCGGCTGGTCGACGAGTTCCACATCGACACGGCGGCCGGCCAGGGAACGAGCATCACCGTGACCAAGTGGTGCCGATGATCGGAGACACGGTGACGCTACCCGAAGGGCTCCTGGAAGAGGCAGGACTCTGGTTCCCGGTGGAGGCCGCCGTGACCGCCTCCTCGGTGCGCCGCTCGGCCGAGCGGCTCGCGGTCGAACTCGGCATGCCCGAACGCCAGGTCTCCGACCTCGCCATCGTCGTCGCCGAGGCGGCCGGCAATCTGGCCAAGCACGCCGACGAAGGAACGCTGCTGATCCGCCCCGTGCGCACGCTCGAGCAGGCCGGCGTCGAGATCGTCGCCATCGACAAGGGGCCCGGAATGACCGACGTCGCCCACTCGATCGGCGACGGACACTCCACGACCGGCACGCTCGGCATCGGCCTCGGCGCGATCGTCCGGCAGTCCGGATGGGTCGACCTGCACTCCGTACCGGGGAAAGGAACCGTTCTGGCCGCTCAGGTCTGGCCGTCCGTCGTGCCGGACCCGGTCTGGGCCTCGGGTCTGACTCGCCCGCTGACCGGCGAGCCGGTCAGCGGCGACGCCTACGCCGTGCGGGAAACCGAAGGCCGGCGCCAGGTTCTGATGTGCGACGGGCTCGGGCACGGCGGTCCGGCCGCGGTCGCGGCCGCCGCCGCCGTACGCGCGTTCGCCGAAGCCCCCTCGACCTCGCCGGCCGGGGTCGTGGAAGTCCTGCACCGCAAGCTCAACCACACCCGCGGAGCGGCCCTGGCGGTGGCCGAACTCGACGCGGCCGCGGGCGTACTCCGCTACTCGGGTCTGGGCAACATCTCCGGCACCCTGTTCGGCGCCGACGGCACCCGTCGCGGCCTGGTCTCGCTGCCCGGCATCGCGGGACACCAGCGCCGGCAGATCCGCGAATACGACTACCCGCTCGGCCGCGGAGCCGTGCTGGTCATGCATAGTGACGGGGTAGTCGATCGCTGGAACCCGGCCGACTATCCGGGCCTGTTCAGCCACTCGCCGATCGTGATCGCGGCGACCGTCCTGCGCGACGCCGGCATCCGCCGCGATGACGCCGGCGTCGTAGTGGCGCGCCTACCGTGACCGCCGAGCCGCTCATGCGGATGCCCCTGCGGATCGAGCAGGACATCTTCGTGGTGCGGCAACTGGGCCGTGAGGTGGCCCGGGCGGTCGGCCTCGAAGCCCAGGACCAGACCCGGATGGCCACCGCGATCAGCGAGGTCGGCCGGGTGATGCTGGCCGGCGGCCCGCAGGCCGAGGTCGCGTTCACGATCACGTCGAACGGGGTACCCGTTCTAGAGGTGGCGGTGCGCAATCCGGTGCCGGGCGACGCCGCCCGGCTGGCGCCCCAACTCGGGCAGGTCGGCCGTCTGGTCGACACGATGGAGGTCGGCGATGAGGAAAACGGAACAGTCGTACGGATGCTGCGACGGCTGCCGGCATCCGCGCCGGAGCTGACTTCCGAGCGTATGGAGGAGATCCGCGCCGATCTGGCCCGACACGTACCAGGGACACCCCTGGACGAGCTCAGCGTGCAAAATCAGCAGCTCATCGCCGCCCTTGACGAGGTGCGCCGGCAGCGCGACGACCTGGCCCGGCTCAACGCCGAGCTGGAGGAGACCAACCGCGGGGTGATGGCGCTCTACCACCAGCTCTCCGAGGAGCTGGAAGAAACCAACCGCGGCGTGGTCGCGCTCTACGCCGAGCTGGACGACAAGTCGGTGCAGCTGCGGGCGGCCAGTGAGGCCAAGACCCGCTTCCTGGCCAACGTGAGTCACGAGCTGCGCGCCCCGGTCACCGCGATCATCGGCCTGGGCCGGCTGCTCGCCGACGCGTCGTCGGACGCGCTGACCGAGGAGCAGGGCCGCCAGGTCGAGCTGATCCGGAGCTCCGCCACCGACCTGTTGTCGCTGGTCAACGACCTGCTCGACCTGGCCAAGGCGGAAGCCGGCCGGATCGAGCCGAACTGGGCCGACGTCGACCTCAAGGCCGTCTTCGGCCAGCTGCGGGGCACGCTGCGGCCGCTGGTCACCCGGCCCGAGGTCGAACTGATCATCGAAGAGCCGGCGCTACCGGCGCTGCGCTCCGACGAGGTGCTGCTCGCCCAGATCCTGCGCAACCTGCTCACCAACGCGCTCAAGTTCACGGCGGCCGGCTCGGTGCGGCTGAGTGTCCGCCCGGTCGGCGACGACATCGAGTTCGTGGTCGCCGACACCGGCGCCGGCATCCCACCCGAACTGCACGAGCGGATCTTCGAGGAGTTCTACCAGGTGCCGGGCAGCACCGCACTCAACGGCAAGGGCACCGGCCTCGGTCTGCCCTATGCCCGCCGGCTGGCCGGCCTTTTAGGGGGTGCGCTGCGGGTGGAGTCGGCGGTCGGCGAGGGCAGCACATTCACGGTTCGGTTGCCCGCGTCATGAACCCGGCCACGATCCTCGTCATCGACGACAGCGCGACCAAGCGATATCTGCTGGTCAGCTGGCTGACGCGGGCCGGTTTCACGGTGCGCGAGGCGGAAACCGGTACCCAGGCTCTCGACATGCTGCCCGGTGCCAAGATCGATCTGGTGGTCCTCGACGTCAAGTTGCCCGACATGAGCGGGTTCGAGGTCTGCGAGAGGATCAAAAGCGATCCGGCGTACGGCGTTATGCCCGTCATCCACGTCTCGGCGCACGCGGTGGACGTGGTCGACCGCACGCAAGGGCTCAACCGGGGCGCCGACGCGTACCTGGTCGAACCGATCGAACCGGACGAGCTGATCGCGACCGCCCAGGCCGTGCTGCGCTACTACTCGGCGCGGCAGCGGGCCGAGTCGCTGGCCGCCCGCCTCGTCCAGCTGGCCGAAACCACCCTGGCGATCAACTCGGCCTCCACCATCGAGGACCTGCTCGCGGTGGCGGTCGACGGGGCGTACCGGATCTTCGGCGGCCCGGCGGTGGTGCTGGCCGAAAGCGCGGACGGGCAGAGCCTGGCCGCGGTCGGATCGCCACCGACCATCCGGCAGTGGGCGCCGGCGTCGACGCCGGTAGCGGTCGGCTCCCTGGTCCGCACCGACGAGCCGGCCGACTGGGACGTGACCTCCTGGCCCTCCGACGACTCGGTCACCGTGGCCGCGGCCCGGCTGCGCGCCGACCGGCCGCCGGTCTACGTGGCCGTGACGACCAGCTCACAGACCCCCGGCTTCCCGGTGCTCCGACAGCTGTCCCAGGCGGTCGCGGCGGCGGTCGAGGCCCAGCGGTCGTACGACGAGGAGCACCGGATCGCGGTCACCCTGCAGCGGAGCCTGCTGCAATCCCGCCTGCCCGACGTGCCCGGCCTCGACCTGGCCGTACGCTACGAGCCCGCGGGCGCCCAGACCGAGGTCGGCGGCGACTTCTACGAACTGACCATGCTGGACGGCCGCCTGCTGGTCGCGATCGGCGACGTGGCCGGCCACTCCCTGCACGCGGCGACGGTGATGGCCGAGGTGCGGCACGCCGTCCGGGCGTACGCGGTCGAAGGCCACTCCCCGGCCGCCGTGCTCGACCTGGTCAACCGCTTCATGCGAACCGTGCTGCCGCAGGACTCGGCGACGCTGTGCCTGCTCACCCTCGACCCGGCCACGGGCGTGATCCGGCTGGCCTCGGCCGGCCACCTGCCCCCGCTGCTGCGTACGGACGACGGGGTGCACTTCATCGAGGCTCACGGCCCGCTGCTCGGCATCAACGCCGCCCGCCCGGCCGAGGCCGAGTTGGTCCTGCCACCCGGCGGCACGCTGGTCCTCTACACCGACGGCCTGGTCGAACGCCGCGACGCCGACATCGACGTGGGCCTCGGCCTGCTGGCCAAGGCGGCCGGCGACGTCGACCCCGACCTGGACGCCTTCACCCGCCGCCTGGTCCGCCTGCTCCCGGGCCCCGGCCAGCAGGCCGACGACATCGCGGTGGTCGCGTTGCGCCGGTGGCGTGAAGACCTGTGACCCTTCGGCCCGGCAGGTCGAGGCCGGCGACTACGTAGGGCGCCGCCCGCTCGAGTTTTTCGACGCCAACCAGGAGCTGATCCATGAGCTGCAGGCGATGGGTGTGACCGGCGTGACCACCCGCAAGCTGGAGCGATGGCGGCAGGCTCATGCGGCTCCGGCGATCGAGCAGATCTCGGTTGGCCGCGGCGGCACGGTAACTCGCTGGCCGCCCGGAGCGGCGCGTCAGATCGCTGCCCTCGTGGACTTGCTCAACCGGAATGTTCCGCTGCGGGAGTGCCCGCTTGCCCTTTTCTATCGCGGCTTCCCGATCGACCCGGCCGTGGTGCGGGCCGGATTCCGGGAGATGTATCGGGGTTTCGCCGATGTCATCGGTGACGACGGCGATCCGCTCGACCGCTCGGACGCGATGGCCCGGAACCTCGCCCGGCGACCGAGCCGGGCTTCGATGAGCCGCCAGTGGGAGAAGCGGCTGCGCCGCGACCGGGAGACCGACCTGGAAGACGTCCTGTCGGCGGGGTTCACCGGCGTGATCGCCGGTGAGGAGCCCACGCTGCCGGGCGTGGCTGCCCTGCTTCGCGCGGCGGCCCTCGACGAGCCGGTGCCGGCGGAGCTACCTCCCGACCTGCGGCGATATCTCGGACCGACCGCCGAGGACACCATTCCGCCGTCCCAGCGGGCGGAGGTCCAGAGCCGGATGGTGGGCTGGCTCCAGGCTCACCCGGAGGTCATTGCCGCCCTCGGCCCGCACTTCGGCGAGGCCTGAGTCGGAGGTCGTCCGCTGATTATTGCCGGACGATGTCGGCTTTATTCAAGTCTTGACATGATTGGATCCGGCGCGCAGCCTGACAACGTTGTCAGCCCGGTACTTCCGGGCACCCTTTGGAGGTTTTGGATGCCCGTTTCTCGCCGGACCTTTCTTTCCGCGGGGGCCACGCTCCTGGCGTCGATCGGCGCGAGCGCTGTCCTTCCTGACGGTGCCGCGCAAGCCGCAAGCCCCGCCGATCCGAAGCAGACCGACCTTGCGCTCTACCGCCCGGTCGCCGTCTCCTCGACCGACTACGCGCCCACCCCCGCCTCCTTCGCGGTCGACAGGCTGGCCCAGGTGGGCGTCAAGGGCAGCGGCTGGCGGGCGGCGACCGGCGATCCACAGTGGATCTCGGTCGACCTGCAGGCGTTGTGCCGGGTCGAGGCCGTGACGCTGGTGTTCGAGGCGACCGCGGCCGACCCGCCGTTCGACGGTAACTTCGGGAACACCGACGGGGACGAGATCCGGTCCAGCGCCGCCGTCGCGTACACCTTGGACGTCTCCACCGACGGCCGGAACTGGAAGTCCGTCAAGAGTGTGACCGACGGTGCCGGAGGCACCGTGGCGATCCAGCTGGATCAGCCGGTCGTCGCGCGCTGGGTGCGGCTGAGCGTCACTAAGCGGACCAACACCAACCCGGTCGGTCTCAACGGCTTTCAGGTTTACGGCACCGCGACCACGCCGCGTCCCGCGGCCAAGGGCTGGACCAGTTGGGAGGGCGGCAACACCAAGCCGGTCCCGGCCCTGACCGTCGCCGACGACGGCACCGTGCCGCTGGAGTCGGGCTGGTCGCTGACCCTGGACGACTTCGTCGGCGCGCCGCCGACCGGCGCCGGCGTGGACACCCGCGACTGGCTGCCGGCGACCGTACCCGGAACCGTGCTGGCCAGCCTGGTCGAGCAGGGTCACCTGCCCGACCCGGTCGGCGGGTTCGAGAACATGCGCATCCCCGAGGCGCTGTCGCGGCACGAATGGTGGTACCGCCGGCCGTTCGAGCTGCCCCGGGGATTCGATGCGTCGAGGCACGTCTGGCTCGAGTTCGACGGCGTCAACCACCAGGCCACGACGTGGGTCAACGGCGTCGAGGTGGGTACGGTGGTGCATCCTTTCGCCCGGGCGGCCTTCGACGTCACCGCGGCGCTGAAGGGGCGAACCGACCACGTCCTGGCCGTCAAGATCACGCCGATGCCGCACCCCGGCACCCCCGGCGACAAGGGCAAGGACGGCAACACGTTCCTCCAGGGCGGCCACATCTTCCTGGACTCGCCGACCTATCTCGCGGTGTCGGGCTGGGACTGGATGCCGGCCGTCCGCGACCGGGTCAGCGGCATCTGGAACCACGTGCGCCTGCGCAGCACCGGCGCGGCGGTGCTCGGCGACCCGCACGTCGTGACCAAGGTGCCGAGCGCCCGGTCGGCCACGGTGGCGATCTCCGTGCCGGTCCGGAACGCGGCCACGACCGCCACCACGGTGACGGTGCGAGCCCAGTTCGACTCGGCGAAGCTCACTCGTACGGTAACCGTCCCCGCCGGACAGACAGCGACCGTCACCTTCGACACCGTGACGGTGCGCAATCCCAAGCTGTGGTGGCCGAACGGTTACGGCGACCCGGTGCTGCACGACCTGACGCTGACCGCGACGGTCGGCGGCCGCACGAGCGATGAGAGGGCCACGAAGTTCGGCATCCGGGAGTTCTCGTACGACTGGGACCAGCCGGTGGTCATCTCGCCGCCCGCGATCCCGCCGCTGAACTTCGACAACGGGCACGCCACCCAGACGATCACGTTCGACAAGCAGAACGCCCGATACGTACGCATCCTCGCGGTCCA
The DNA here is from genome assembly GCF_044455125.1 of Actinoplanes sp. NPDC051343. NCBI lineage: Bacteria > Bacillati > Actinomycetota > Actinomycetes > Micromonosporales > Micromonosporaceae > Actinoplanes > Actinoplanes sp. NPDC051343. The sequence continues at coordinate 267,923 of NZ_JBITEL010000015.1, read as the reverse complement.
GCGCGCGACCGGTTGGGGTAACTCGATGTGGTCGCTGGAAGTGCGGAACGGCGACGGCGGCACCGACCTCGCCCTGCACCGGCCGGCCACGGCCTCGTCGGCCGACAACGATTCGGACGCGGCGACCAACGTCACCGACGGCGACCCGAACACCCGCTGGTCGAGCAGCTACGACGACAACCAATGGGTCCAGGTGGATCTCGGCGAGGCCACGGACTTCGATCGGGTCACCATCGTGTGGGAAGCGGCCTATGCCCTGAATTTCAAGGTGCAGGTCGGCCTGCAGAGCGGCGATGAAAAAGACGTCAAAGAGGTCAGCAACGAGACCAAGATCGGTGACACCGGCGTCCAGACCGAAACCTTCCCGGCGCAGAACGCTCGATATGTCCGCATCCTCGGCGGCCGCCGCACCACCTCGTGGGGCATCTCGATGTGGACCTTGACCGTGAAGAGCGGAAGCGGCCCCGACCTCGCCCTCCACAAAGGCGTCACGGCGTCGGGCGACGACGGCAACCCGGCCTCCAACGCCGTCGACGACAACCCGCGCAGCCGCTGGTCGAGCCGGTACCAGGACGGCGAATGGATTCGAGTCGATCTCGGTGCGGAGACCACCTTCGACACCGTCGTCATCGCCTGGGAACAGGCCTACGCCCGCGACTACACGATCCAGATCTCGAACGACGACCAGAACTGGACCGACGTCAAGAAGGTCGACAACACCGCCGTTGAACTCAAGATCAGCGTCAACGGGACGCCGGTCTTCGCCCGCGGCGGCAACTGGGGCTGGGACGAACTGCTGCGCCGGACCGAGCCCTACCGCACCCGCGACACCGTCGCGATGCACCGCGACATGAACTTCACCATGATCCGGAACTGGCTGGGCAGCAGCAACCGCGAGGAGTTCTACGCCGCCTGCGACGAGTTCGGCATCCTGGTCTGGAACGACTTCTGGGAGGCCGGCCAGTTCATCGAGTCGTCGCCGACGTACATCGAGATCGCGGCCGACACGATCCGCCGCTACCGCACGCACCCGTCGATCGCAGTCTGGTGCGGCGCGAACGAGGAATACCCGCCGGCCGCCATCGGTGCCGGGCTCGAAAAGGCGGTCGCCGACGAGGACCCCGAGATCATCTACGTGCCGTCCTCGAACGCCGGCATCGTCAGCGGCTCCGGCCCCTGGCACTGGATCGACCCCGCCCTCTACGCCGACCCCAACCAATACCAGGCCGGCGCCTTCGGCTTCCACACCGAGATCGGCATGCCGGTCATCCCGGTCGTCGAGACCATGCGCAACCTCGTCGGCGATCAGCCGGAGTGGCCGATCAGTGAGGTCTGGAACTACCACGACTGGTCACCGATCGGGAACCAGCACACGGACCGTTACCAGGCCGCCATCGACGCTCGGTTGGGTGCCTCGACGTCGCTGGAGCAGTTCGCGGCGCGGGCCCAGTTCGTCAACTTCGAGAACCACCGCGCGATGTTCGAAGCCTGGAACGCCAGCCTCTTCCAGAACGCGTCCGGCCTGCTCCTGTGGATGTCGCATCCGGCCTGGTACAGCACGGTGTGGCAGACCTACGACTACGACCTGGACGTCAACGGCGCCTACTACGGCGCCCGCAAGGGTTGCGAGGCCCAGCACGTGCAGGCCGACCCGGGCACCTGGAAGGTGCGCGCGGTCAACCACACGCCGACCGCGCTGCACGGCGTCACGGTGTCGGCCACCTGCTACGACCTGCACGGCAAGCAGCTGGGAAACACGCAAACGCAGAAGATCGACGTGCCGGCTTCCGCCGGCACGCCCGCGTTCGTGGTCACGGCTCCGGCGGGTCAGGCGCTTCATCTTGTACGCCTGGAACTGCGCGACAACCGCAACAACGTGCTCTCCGAGAACACCTACTGGCGTTACCAGAAGGACACGGACATGCAGGCGCTCACCTCGCTGCCGAGGACCCGGCTCGGCGTGTCGACCAGCGGCGTGAAGCGGTCCGGCGACGATGACCAGCTGACGGCGACCGTCACCAACCGTGGGCCGAGCGTGGCCGCGCTGATCCGGCTCGCGGTGCGTGACAGCCACGGCGACCGCGTGCTGCCTGTCCGCTACGACGACAACTACTTCTGGCTGCTGCCGGGCGAGTCACGGAAGGTCACGCTCTCGTGGCCGTCGCGTCTGGGTTGCTCGCACGGCGTACAGGTGTCGGCCGAGGCGTATAACGCCGCTTAGAAAACGCAAAAGGCCGGGCAGGATCTGCCCGGCCTTTTGCGTACGCCTAAGCCAGTCCGAGCACGTCCAGCACCCAGGAAAGGACGAACGCCTCTTCCTTCCAGGAGTCGTAGCGCCCGCTCGGGCCCGCGTGGCCGGCACCCATCTCGGTCTTGAGCAGGTAGCTGCCCTCAGGGGCGACCGCGCGCAGGCGGGCGATCCACTTGGCCGGCTCGTGATAGAGCACGCGGGTGTCGTTGAGGCTGGTCATCGCCAGGATCCTGGGATAGGGCAGCTTGTCGACGTTCTCGTACGGGCTGTACGCCTTCATGTAGGCATAGACGTCAGACGATTCGATCGGGTTTCCCCACTCTTCCCACTCGGTGACCGTGAGTGGCAGGTTGGGGTCGAGAATCGAGTTGAGCGGGTCGACGAACGGCACCTCGGCCACGATCCCGGCGAACGCCTCCGGGGCCAGGTTGGCGATTGCGCCCATCAGCAGGCCGCCGGCCGAACCGCCGCGGGCGACCAGCCGGGCCGCGGTCGTCCAGCCATGCCGCACCAGGGTCTGGGCGCAGGCCACGAAGTCGGTGAAGGTGTTTTTCTTGGTGAGGAGTTTGCCCTCCTCGTACCACTTGCGGCCCATCTCGCCACCGCCCCGGACGTGCGCGATGGCGAAGACGACGCCGCGGTCGAGCAGCGAGAGCCGGCTGATCGAGAAGTACGGGTCGATGCTGTATTCGTACGACCCGTAGCCGTAGAGCAGCGCCGGCGCCGAGCCGTCGCGCGGGGTGCCCTTGCGGGCCACGATCGAGATCGGCACCCGGGTGCCGTCGTCGGCCGTCGCCCAGTCGCGGAACTGCTCGTAGTCGTCGGGGTTGTAGTCGCCCAGCACCGGCTTGCGCTTGCGCAGCGTCATGGTGCGGGTGACGAGGTCGACGTCGTAGACCGACTCCGGGGTGACCATCGAGGTGTAGCCGATGCGGACGGTCGCGGTGTCGTACTCCGGGTTGCCGGTCAGCCCGACACTGTAGAGCGGCTCCGGGAACTCCATGTCGTAGGAGTCCGTGCTGCCGTCGCCCATCACCCGCAGGCCGGTCAGCCCGTCGCGGCGCTGCGAGATCACGATGTGCCGCGTGAACGCGTCGACCGATTCGAGCCGGGTGCCCGGGCTGTGCGGGATCAGTTCGACCCACTCGCCGGGGTTGTCGGCCGACGTGTAGGCCAGCGCGAAGTCTTCCGCATCTTTGTTGTGCAGGATCAGGAAGCGGTGCCCGTGGTGTTCGATCGAGTATTCGACGCCCTGCTCGCGCGGCGCGATCACGACCGGCTCGGAGGTCGGCTCCTCGGACGGGATGACGCGGACCTCGGAGGTGACCTTGCTGTTGGCGTCGATGACGATGAACTTCTCGCTGCGGCTGAGCTCGACGGAGACCCAGAACCGCTCGTCGGGTTCCTCGAAGACCAGCACGTCGTCGACGCCGGCCTGACCGACCGCGTGCCGCCAGACCCGGTAGGGCCGCCACGCGTCGTCGACGGTGATGTAGAACAGTGCGCTGCCGTCGGCCGACCACGCGCTGCCGTAGTGGGTGTCGGTGACCTCGTCCGGCAGCACCTCGCCGGTGCGCAGGTCCTTCACCCGCAGGGTGAACCGCTCGTCGCCGTCGAAGTCGGTCGAGTAGGCCAGGCGGTTGCCGTCGGGGCTCACGTCGAAGGTGCCGAGCGCGAAGAAGTTTCTGCCCTCGGCGAGTTCGTTGCCGTCGAGCAGCACCTCCTCGCCGGGGCGCTCCTCGCCCATCGGTGGCCCGTCCTGGCCCGGCTGCACCGGGACCCGGCACTGGATGCCGTACTGCTTGCCCTCGACGGTGCGCGTGTAGTACCAATGCGCGCCCTTGCGGCTGGGCACCGAGAGGTCGGTCTCCTGGGTGCGGCCCTTGATCTCCTGGAAGACGGTGTCGCGCAGGGTGGCCAGGTGCTCGGTGGCCCGCTCGGTCCAGGCGTTTTCCGCCTCGAGATAGGCGGTGGTCTGCGGATCGTCCTTGTCGATCAGCCAGAAGTATTCGTCGTTGACCGTGTCGCCGTGGAAGGTGCGCTCGTGCGGCACCTGTCGGAGCGAAGGCGGGCTGTCAGTCACGCCTTTACGTTACCGGTGCCTCAGCACTTTTTTGTCCACCACGGAGACCGCGCGTTCGAACACATGTACTATATGCCAGAGTGGACGATCTTCAGACCGGTCGATCGTGGGGTGGCGGTGAACCGGCGGCCAAGCCTGGGGGGCTTCCGACATGAGTGACCCGGTCCTCGACGCCCTCGTGGACATCTGCGGTCCCGACTACGCACGTGCGGGCCGTTCCATCGACGCGGTCGGCGGCCGACGGGCGGCCTATGTGGCCGTTCCGGCGACCGCGCAAGCCGCCACCGACGTGCTCCGGCTCGCGGCCGACCGCGGCCTGAGCGTGCTGCCGCGCGGCTCGGGCAGCAAGATTGACTGGGGCCGGCCGCCGGCCGGCGTCGACCTGCTGCTCGACACCGCCCGCATGGGTGGCATCTGGCATCACGACGTGGGAGCGGCCACCGCCGAGGTCGGCACCGGCACGCCGGTCCGGGCCCTGCAGGCCGCGCTGGCCCTGCGCGGCCAGCGCCTGCCGGTCGACCCGCCGTCACCCACCGCCACGCTCGGCGGCATGCTCAGGGTCAACGAGTCGGGTCCGCTGCGCCTGCGCCGTGGCACCCCGGCCGAGCACGTCGACCGCATCGCCTACGTGGATCGGGCCGGCGAGGCCGGCGAGTCCGACGGCGAGCGGGGCCGGCCCGGCATCTCGGAGGTCACCGGCGTGATCACCAGCGCGACCGTGCGGCTCGAGGCATTGCCCGCGTCCCGTCGCTGGGTCGGAGTGACCATCGGCAGCCCGCTCGAGATGCGTGATCGGGTCGAGCAGGCCCTCGACGAGCATCCCGCGCTCGCCGCGCTCGAGGTCGATCTTCCGGGCGATCGGCCCGGCACTCTGGCCGCCCTGTTCGAAGACGCGGACGCCGAGGCTCTGGCCCAGGCGTGGGGCACGATGGGCACCCCGATCGCACCGCCCTGGTGGGGCCGCTACCCGTTCGGCCGCTCCGAGGTCGCGCTGCGCGTCTCGACACCGGTCTTCGACCTGGCCGCCGCGGTTTATGCGCTCGGCGACGCGACCGGGCGCCCGGTGCCGGTGCGTGGCTCGGCCGGGCTGGGCATCGTCCATGCGGTGCTGCCCGGCGATCTGCCGCCCGACCGGCTCGACAGCGTCCTCGACACGATGGGCCACATCTTCCTGGCCCGCACCGGCCGGGTCGCGGTGGTCTCGGCCCCGCCCGAGGTCGCGTCGCGGCTCGACATGGCGGGCCGCCACGAACTGTTCTAGCGGCCGATGATGGCGTGCTGTTTCGACGGCCGAGCGGTCGACGGGTGGTGGCGCAGGCCGGCGATCGTGCCGACGGCGTAGGTCAGATAGGCGAAGCGTCCGACCGGGGCCGCCCCGGTGAGGATCAGTTCCTGCGACGAGAGGTGCCGGGGCAGCAGCGGCACGCCGGCGCCGAGCAGCACCGGGGCGATGCCGATGATGATCTCGTCGAGCAGGCCGTGGTCGACGAACTGGCCGACCAGGTCGCCGCCGCCGGCCAGCCACACGTTCTTACCCTTGGCCGCCACGACCATCGCCTCGTGCACGCGCTGCACGTCGCCGCTCACCATGAAGATGTTGGCGTCCGGCACCAGCGGGAGCTCGCGGCTGCCGAAGACCCAGCACGGCACGTCGCCGTAGAGGTCGTGCCAGTTCTGGGGCTCGGCCAGCACGTTGTCGTTCTCCAGCACCCACTCGTAAGTGTTCGCGCCCATGCAGAAGGCGCCGACCCCCGCGAAGAAGCCGCCGAACGGGTTTTTGTTGCCGCCGTCGACGTCCATGAGCCATTCCAGCGAATTCTGCTCGTCGGCGATGAAGCCGTCGATGCTGGTCGCCGTGTAGTACTGGGTTTTCGGCATGCCCTCACGATGCCACGCGAATGTCGCCGAAAGGGGCGAAATCGACGTCAGGCGTCGTTTCTCAAGACGAGGATGGCGATGTCGTCGCGAGGTTCCTCGACCGAGAAGTTGATCGTGGTCGAGCGTAGGCGGGCGGCGATCACGTCGGCCGGGTAGCCCGCCAGCGGGCCGGCTGCCTCCCGCAGCCGTCCGGTGCCGAACAACTCGCGGCCCCGCCGGCGCTCGGTCACACCGTCTGTATAGAAGATAAGCGAATCACCGGGCTGAAGTCGGACTTCGACGTCCGGGGAGGAGATCGCCTCGAGCAGGCCGAGCGCGGTGCCGCCCTCGCCGACGAACGACGTCTTGCCGTCCGAGCGCACCAGCACCGCGCGATCGTGGCCGGCCAGGTGCAGGCAGACCGAGAGAAGGCCGTCCGGCTGGCGTTCGACCATCGCCATCGCGAGCGTGCAGTAGCGCCCGCCGCCGCGCTGCACCAGCGTGCGGTTGACCCGGCAGAGGATCTCGGACATCGGCTTGCCATCGTCGACCAGGATGCGGATCACGTCGCGGACCAGGCCGGTCACGGTGGCCGCCTGCACTCCCTTACCGGAGACGTCGCCGACCACGACCAGCCAGTGGTTGTCGCCGGCCGGGACCACGTCGTAGAAGTCGCCGCCGACCTCGGAGCCGGTCGGCACGTACTCGGCCGCGAAGCCGATGCCGTCGACGTGGGGCAGGGCGGGCGGGAGCAGCGAGGCCTGCAGCGTTCGCGCGACTGTACGCCGCTCGTCGTGGATGCGCGCGTTGTCGATCGCCAGCGCGGCCCGTCGAGCCACGTCCTCGACGACCGCGACCTCGTCGGCGTCGTGCTTGTGCCGCGGGTTGCGGCCGACCGCGAGCGTGCCCAGCCGGGTGCCCCGGGCGACCAGCGGCACCGCGAAGCCCTCGTTGGGCGCGCCGAACATGATCTGGGTGCCGAGCCGGGACGCCTCCTCGAGCCGGGCCAGGATCGCGTCCGGCCCGGTCTCGGCGAGGGTGGTGTGCAGCTCGGGGATCGCCGTCTCGTCGGCGTGGGTGGCCGCGGCCAGCTGCAGCCGGCCCCAGGCGTCGGTGGTGTGCACCGCGCACCACTGGCCGAGGCGGGGCACCACCAGCTGCGGGATCAGCGCCATCGTGAGGTTGACGTCGAGCGACTGGGCGAGCAGTTCGCTGGCCTCGGCCAGGAAGGTCAGCCAGGTCTGCCGGCGCAGGTCGGCGCGGCGCAGCCGGTCGTTCTCCAGGTGCAGCGAGAGCCGCTCGGCGACGATCGTGGCCAGCGGCTGGGCGTAGCCGGTCGGCGAGGCGTCGAGTTCGAGCTCGCCCGAGTAGGGGCGGTGCACGGTCAGCGGCACCCGGATCGTGGCCGCGTCGTCGCGCGGGGCCCGGCCGTACCGCGCCAGCTGCTGGCGGCCGCCGCCGTCGCCGCGGTCGAGCCGCACCACCCCGCCGGCCGCGCCGGTGAGCCGGGCCAGCCGCGACATCAGCTCGGTGGCGAACTCGGCCAGGCCGTCGTCGCCCGACCGCCCGGGGTCGATCTCGAGCAGCGACGTCAGCGAGCCGACGCTCGGCGTGCCCGCTTCGGGCACGTGGCCGGCCGGCAGGGTGGGGGTGGGCTCGGCGGTCGCACCCTCGAGGCGGAACCAGACACCCTTGCCGGTGCCCTCGTGCACCGTGCCCCAGCGGCTGGCGAAGTGGTCGACGAGCAGCAGGCCGCGGCCGCGCTCGGCCACCTCGCCGATGTCGACGCTCTCGTTGCGGGGGCCGACCGCGAGCTGTTCGACCGGGCCGGGCGCGAAGTCGGTGACGGTCACGGTCAGGCCCGTCCGGTCGGCCTGCACCTCGATGTCGAGCTCGGTGTTGGCGTGCACGACCGCGTTGGTGGAGAGTTCGGTGGTCAGCAGCAGCGCCTCGTTGAGCAGCGCGTCGAGGCCGGCGTCCTCCAGCACCGACCGCACCAGCGCCCGTGCGGCGGCGGGGGTGCGGCGGTCGTTGGGCAAGCGGACACGGCGGGTGAGTCCACCCGCCGGTGTGTCCGAGATCGCTCCGGCCTCCACTGACACGCATGCATCCTCTCTTGTTGAAGGCCCAATGCACAAAGTCGTGTCTCGCATTGACCCGGTCGGGCGAGAGAGGATAAAGCCCGAGAGGCCACGGCACAGCGAGTGAGGACCAGCATGACTGCGGCTAAAGAGGCCAGCGTCGGCATGCCCGACGACACCGCGCTGCTCGGCGAACTGGCCGAAGCGCTCCGCCGGGTGCGACGCGGCGATCTCAAGGTCCGCCTGCCCCGGCGCAGCGGGGCCGCGGGCGAGGTCGCCGACGCGTTCAACGAGGTGGTGTCGCTGCAGGAGCGGCAAAACCTCGATGTACGGCGAATCAGTCGCATCGTCGGTCGTGACGGCCGGCTGACCGAACGGCTGGACGACGAGGGGCTCGACGGCGCCTGGGCCGACAGCGTCCGCTCGGTCAACTCGTTGATCGACGACCTGGGCCGGCCGACGACCGAAATCTCCCGGGTCATCGTGGCGGTGGCCGAGGGCGACCTCTCCCAGCACATGGCTCTCGAGATGGATGGGCGACCCCTCCGGGGTGAATTCCTCCGCATCGGCCGCACGGTCAACACGATGGTCGACCAGCTGTCGTCGTTCGCCGACGAGGTCACGCGGGTCGCGCGCGAGGTGGGTACCGAGGGCGAGCTGGGCGGTCAGGCCGACGTACGCGGTGTGGCCGGCACCTGGAAGGACCTGACCGACTCGGTGAATCTGATGGCGTCCAACCTGACCCACCAGGTGCGCTCGATCTCGCAGGTCGCAACCGCGGTCGCCCGGGGTGACCTGTCGCAGAAGATCACGGTTTCCGCCCGCGGCGAAGTGGCCGAACTGGCCGACACCATGAACGGCCTGACCGACACCCTGCGGCTCTTCGCCGAGCAGGTGACCCGGGTGGCCCGCGAGGTGGGCACCGAGGGCAAGCTGGGCGGCCAGGCCGAGGTCCCCAACGTCGCCGGCACCTGGAAAGACCTCACCGACTCGGTCAACTCGATGGCGTCCAACCTGACGAGCCAGGTGCGCAACATCGCCCAGGTCTCGACCGCGGTGGCCAAAGGCGACCTGTCGCAGAAGATCACGGTGGCCGCGCAGGGCGAGATCCTCGAGCTCAAGGACACCGTCAACACGATGGTCGACCAGCTCTCGAGCTTTGCCGACGAGGTCACGCGAGTGGCCCGCGAGGTCGGCACCGAGGGCAAGCTGGGCGGTCAGGCCCAGGTCCGGGGCGTTTCCGGTACGTGGCGGGACCTCACCGAAAACGTGAACCAACTGGCCAACAACCTCACCGACCAGGTGCGCGACATCGCCCAGGTCTCGACCGCGGTCGCCAAGGGTGACCTGTCGCAGAAGATGACGGTCGACGCCCGCGGCGAGATCCTCGAGCTGAAAAGCACCGTGAACACGATGGTCGACCAGTTGTCGTCGTTCGCCGACGAGGTGACCCGGGTGGCCCGCGAGGTCGGCTCGGAAGGCAAGCTCGGCGGCCAGGCCCAGGTCAAGGGCGTGTCGGGCACCTGGCGCGACCTGACCGACAACGTCAACTACATGGCGTCGAACCTGACCAGCCAGGTGCGAAACATCTCCAGCGTCACCACGGCCGTGGCCAAGGGCGACCTCTCGCAGAAGATCACGGTCGACGCCCGCGGCGAGATCCTCGAACTGAAGACCACGGTCAACACCATGGTCGACCAGTTGTCGTCGTTCGCCGACGAGGTGACCCGGGTGGCCCGTGAGGTGGGTTCGG
>NZ_JBITEL010000015.1:0-257799 GCF_044455125.1 Actinoplanes sp. NPDC051343 | reverse complement strand
GAGGGCAAGCTCGGTGGTCAGGCCCAGGTGCGGGGCGTGGCCGGCACGTGGCGTGACCTGACCGACAACGTCAACTACATGGCGTCCAACCTGACCGCCCAGGTCCGCAACATCGCGAGCGTCTCGACCGCGGTCGCCAAGGGTGACCTGTCGCAGAAGATCACGGTCGACGCGCAGGGCGAGATCCTCGAGCTCAAGAGCACCGTCAACATCATGGTCGACCAGTTGTCGTCGTTCGCCGACGAGGTGACCCGGGTGGCCCGTGAGGTGGGTTCGGAGGGCAAGCTCGGTGGTCAGGCCCAGGTGCGGGGCGTGGCCGGCACGTGGCGTGACCTGACCGACAACGTCAACTACATGGCGTCCAACCTGACTGCCCAGGTCCGCAACATCGCCTCGGTGACCACCGCGGTCGCCAAGGGTGACCTGTCGCAGAAGATCACGGTCGACGCCCGGGGCGAGATCCTCGAGCTCAAGGACACCGTCAACACGATGGTCGACCAGCTGTCGTCGTTCGCCACCGAGGTCACCCGGGTCGGCCGGGAGGTCGGCGTCGAGGGCAAGCTCGGCGGTCAGGCCCAGGTCAAGGGTGTCTCCGGCACCTGGCAGGACCTCACCGACAACGTCAACCAGCTCGCCTCCACGCTTACCATCCAGCTGCGCGCGATCGCCGAGGTGTCCACCGCCGTGACCCGGGGTGACCTGACCCAGAGCATCGCGGTCGAAGCCCAGGGCGAGGTCGCGGAGCTGAAGGACAACATCAACCAGATGATCGTCACGCTCCGCGAGACCACCAAGGCCAACGCGGAGCAGGGCTGGCTCGACTCCAACCTGGCCCGCATCGGCGGCCTGCTGCAGGGCCAGCGCGACCTCGGCGAGGTCTGCCGCATGATCATGACCGAGGTGACGCCGCTGGTCGACGCCCAGCTCGGCGCGTTCTTCCTGGTCGACAACGAGCAGGCGGTGATGCGGCTGCGGCTGGCCGCGTCGTACGGCTACGTCGCCCGCAACCACGAGGTCACCTTCGGCCCGGGCGAGGGGCTGGTCGGCCAGGCCGCGGTGTCCCGCCGCACGATCCGGGTGCGGGCCACCCACGACGGCATCCTGACCATGCGCTCCGGCCTGATGTCGATGCCACCGAACGACCTGGTCGTGCTGCCGGTGCTGTTCGAGGGCGAGATGCTCGGCGTGATCGAGTTCGCCTCGGTGGCCGCCTTCTCCGGGCTGCACCTGACGTTCCTCGAACGCCTGGTCGCCACCATCGGGGTCGCGCTCAACACGATCCAGGCCAACCGGCGTACGGAGGAGCTGCTCGCCCAGTCGCAGCGGCTGGCCCGCGAGATGCAGGACCAGTCGGCCGAGCTGCAGCGCACGAATGCCGAGCTGGAGGACAAGGCGCAGCTGCTCAGCGAGCAGAAGACCAACATCGAGACCAAGAACCGCGAGATCGAACTGGCGCGGCTCGACCTCGAGCAGCAGGCCCAGCAGCTGTCGCGGGCGAGCGCCTACAAGTCGGAGTTCCTGGCCAACATGAGCCACGAGCTGCGCACCCCGCTCAACTCGTTGCTGCTGCTGGCCCGCCTGCTGGCCGACAACGCCGAGTCCAACCTGAGCGAGAAGCAGATCGAGTTCGCCCGCACGATCCACAGTGCCGGCTCCGACCTGCTCTCGCTGATCGACGACATCCTCGACCTCGCCAAGATCGAGGCAGGCCGGATGGACGTCGACACCGACCATGTCGACTTCGACGGCGTACGCAGCTACGTCGAGCAGGCGTTCATCCCGCAGGCGCAGGTCAAGGGCCTCGACTTCCGGGTCTCGGTCGACGACGGGCTGCCCGCCTCGATCCTCACCGACGCGCAGCGGCTCCAGCAGATCCTGCGCAACCTGCTCTCCAACGCGGTCAAGTTCACCGACTCCGGCGCGGTGACGCTGACCATCTTCGCGGCGCCGCCCAACACCGACTTCGACGTGCCGGCGCTGAGCGCGGCCCGGCAGGTCATCGGATTCTCGGTCGCCGACACCGGCATCGGCATCAACGACGAGAAACTGGCGATCATCTTCGAGCCGTTCCAGCAGGCCGACGGCACCACGACCCGCAAGTACGGCGGCACCGGCCTCGGCCTGTCGATCAGCCGCGACCTGGCCGCCCTGCTCGGCGGCACGATCGTGGTGTCGTCCCGGCCGGGTGAGGGCTCGACCTTCACGCTCTACATGCCGGACGCGCTGACTCCGGATGCGGTGCCCGCGATCAGCCCGGCCGGCATCCCGCCGGCCACGGTGGTGGTGCAGTCGGCCCCGGCGCCGCTCGACCTTCCGCTGCTGGAGTTGCCTCCGTCGATGACGCAGCACACCGAGATCGAGGGGCACGTGGTGACCCCGGCCAGCCGGCAGCTCGACGGGGCCACGGTGCTGATCGTCGACGACGACGTCCGCAACGTGTTCGCCCTGACCAGCGCGCTGGAGATGCACGGGCTGAACGTTCTCTACGCCGACAATGGCGTGGACGGCGTACGGTTGCTGGCCGAGCACCCGGAGGTCGACATCGTCTTGATGGACGCGATGATGCCTGATCAAGATGGTTATGAGACCACCCGGGGCATCCGGCGCAATCAGCGCTTCCAGGACCTACCGGTAGTCTTCCTTACCGCGAAGGCCATGCCCGGTGACCGGGAGTCGGCCCTCGCGGCCGGCGCGAGTGACTACATCACCAAGCCGGTCGACCTGGACGAGCTGATCGAACTGATGGCGCGCTGGGTCAACGCCGAGGAGACCACCGAACCGGAGCGTGGCTGAGGGGAGCGGTAGTGCCGGAACGCGCCAAGGCCTTGCTGGTCGACGACCGTAAGGACAATCTGCTCGCCCTGGAGGCCATCCTCCAGGGGCTGCCGGTGACGGCGGTCGCCGTGGAGAGCGGCGAAGCGGCCCTGAAACAGCTGCTCACCGACGACTTCGCGGTCATTCTGCTCGACGCGCAGATGCCCAACATGGACGGTTTCGAGACGGCCAGTCACATCAAGCGGCGGGAACGCACGCGGCACGTCCCGATCCTGTTCCTGACCGCCGCCGACCGCGACGCGCAACTCGCGTTGCGCGGTTATGCGGTCGGCGCGGTCGACTACCTGACCAAGCCGTTCGACCCGTGGGTGCTGCGGGCCAAGGTCTCGATCTTCGTCGAGCTGTGGACCAAGACCCAGCAGCTCAAGGCCCAGGGCGACGCGTCCCGCGAACGGGACGCGCAGTGGCAGCGGCTGACCGACACGGTCGACGAGGCGGCCCGGGTGCTGCGCTCCGGCGGCGACGATGCCGCCGCCGTCGCGCTGGCGCTTCTGGAGAAGGCACGCTGGGGAAACTAGGCCTCAGCGGTTGACGTACGGGGTGAGCACCGCATTCAGGGCCTGCCGCAGCACCGCCTTGGGTCGCAGTCCGACCAGCGAGTTGACGACCACACCCCGCTTGAAGAAGAGCAGTGTGGGCATCGACATCACGCGGTGGAGGCGGGTCGTCTCCGGGTTCTCGTCGGCGTTGATTTTGGCGATGAGCAGGCGGTCCTCGAACTCGCCGGCCAGTTCGGCCAGGTGGCGGGCCATCGGGCCGCAGGGCGGGCACCATTCGGCCCAGAAGTCGACCACGACCGGCACCCGGGCGTCGCGGCCCTCTTGGGCGCCGTTCGGGTTGCCGATGACGGTGGTGGTGAAGGTCGCGTCGGTGAGGACGGTCAGGGCAGTTTCCGGCATCGGATCTCCCGGTTCTCAACGGCCCGATCTCGCTGAACCCGATCTCGTCGGGCGCGATCTCGTTGGGCCTCGGTGAGCTGGGCGCGCAGCCGGTCGCGGACCTCGGTGAGCTGGTCGAGATAGCCGTCGACCTCGGCGAGCTTGCGGCGCAGTACCGCTACCGAGTCGGGGCAGACGTGTCCGGCCTCGTTGCCGGCCCGCAGACATTCGACGAACGGCCGGATGTCGGAGAGCCCGAAGCCGGCCGCGAGACGGGCCCGGATCTCGGCGACCACCCGGAGTTCGGCTTCGTCGTACTGCCGGTAACCGTGGGCGTCCCGCCGGGGCCGCACCAGGCCCTGCTCCTCGTAGTAGCGCAGCGTGCGGGCGCTCGTTCCGGCCCGTTCGGCCAGCTCACCGATCAGCATGCGTCGCCCCTTTACTTGTCCGGGCCGACGCTAGGCCTTCACATCGGTGTGAACGCAACCATCAGGGGATGCGCGTCACGAGGTGGTGGAGGTGATCATCAGGGCGCTGCGGAGGCCGGTGATGTCGAGCACCCGCATCAGGAAGTCGCCGACGTTGGTCAGCGCCAGGAGGGATCCGGCATGCTGGGCTTTGCGGCTGAGCACGACCAGCGTGCCCAGGCCCTGCGAGTCGCAGAAGGTGACGCCGGCCATGTCGAGAACGATGCGCGCGGGCGGCTCCGCGGCCACGGCTTCGTTGACGATTGCCGAGAGGTTGGTGACCGTGAGCACGTCGATCTCCCCGGCGAGGTGGAGGACGACCTCGTCGGGGGCGCGCTGAACCGCTATGGACAGCTCCGGTCGCTCCACGTGCTTGAGCCTATCGCCTCCGGTCCGGATCGGCCCGCTGGGCAACGAGGAGGCGACCATGAGATCGGGCGCATCCGGACATCCGCTGGTGACGTGAACAACCCTCTTGAGAATCCGGCCAGACCGCGCTGACAGAATGGGATCTGCTGTGACCACCTCATACCGCGCCGAGGGCCTGCCCTACCCGCAGGACGCCCCGGCCTCTCAGGCCCTGTTCGACCGCGCCTTGGCCGTCGTGCCCGGCGGGGTCAATTCACCCGTGCGTGCGTTCCGAGCGGTCGGGGGCACGCCCCGATTCATGGCCCACGGCTCCGGCGCCTGGATGACCGACGCCGACGGCCGGCGCTACGTCGACCTGGTCTGCTCGTGGGGCCCGCTGATCCACGGCCACGCGCACCCCGAGATCATCGCCGCGGTGCAGGCCGCGGCCGCCCGGGGCACCAGCTTCGGCACCCCGACCCTCGGCGAGGTCGACCTGGCCGAGGAGATCGTGCGGCGCACCCCGGTCGACGAGGTTCGCCTGGTCAACTCCGGCACCGAGGCGACGATGACCGCGATCCGGCTGGCCCGCGGCTACACCGGCCGCCCCAAGATCGTGAAGTTCGCCGGCTGCTACCACGGCCACGTCGACGCGCTGCTGGCCGCGGCCGGCTCGGGCGTCGCCACGCTGGGCCTGCCCGACTCGCCCGGCGTGACCGGCGCGGCAGCCTCCGAGACCCTGGTGGTGCCCTACAACGACATCTCGGCGGTCGAGGCGGTGTTCGCGGCCGGCGGCGGGGAGATCGCGGCGGTCATCACCGAGGCGGCGGCCGGCAACATGGGCGTGGTCGCCCCCCGTGAGGGCTTCAACCAGCGGCTGGCCGAGATCGCCCACGCACACGGCGCGCTGCTGATCGTCGACGAGGTGATGACCGGCTTCCGCGTCTCGGCCGGCGGCTGGGCCGGGCTCGACCCGGTCGACGCCGACCTGTTCACCTTCGGCAAGGTGATGGGCGGCGGGCTGCCCGCGGCCGCGTTCGGCGGGCGTCGCGAGATCATGTCGAGGCTCGCCCCGGCCGGCCCGGTCTATCAGGCCGGCACCCTGTCGGGAAACCCGCTGGCCTGCGCGGCCGGTCTCGCCTCGCTGCGGCTGGCCGACGAGAACGTCTACAAACGCCTCGACGCGCTGTCGGCGACCGTCGGCGCGCTCGCCTCCGACGCGCTGAACACGGCCGGCGTGACCCACCGCCTGTCGTACGCGGGCAACATGTTCTCGATCTTCTTCACCGCCGTGGACGTGGTCGACTACGACTCGGCCAAAACCCAGGACCCGGCGGCGTTCAAGGCGTTCTTCCACGAGATGCTCTCGCGCGGTGTCTATCTGCCGCCGAGCGCGTTCGAGTCGTGGTTCGTCTCGACGGCACTCGACGACGAGGCTCTGGAACACATCGCCGACGCTCTGCCGCACGCGGCCAGGGCGGCGGCAGCAGCGGGGGAGCACAAGCGCAGTGAGTGAACTGACCACAACGACCGTGCACGTGATGCGGCACGGCGAGGTCTACAACCCCAGCAAGGTCCTTTATGGCCGCTTGCCCGACTTCCACCTCTCCGAGCTGGGCCGGCAGATGGCCAAGGCGGCCGCCGAGGCGCTGGCCGGGCGCGACGTGACCCACGTGGTCGCGAGCCCGCTGGACCGCGCCCAGGAGACCGCCGAGCCGCTGGCGGCCGAGTTCAAGCTCGACATCGCCACCGACACCCGGCTGATCGAGAGCTCGAACTACTTCGAGGGCAAGCGCGTGTCGGTCGGCGACGGCGCGCTGACCAACCCCCGGCACTGGTGGGTGCTGCGCGACCCGGTCACCCCGTCCTGGGGCGAGGCCTACCTGGCGATCGCCGGGCGCATGTTCGCCGCGCTCCAGGCGGCCCGGGTGGCGGCCGAGGGGCACGAGGCGGTCTGCGTGTCGCACCAGCTGCCGATCTGGACGCTGCGCCGCTACGTGGAAAAGAAGCGCCTCTGGCACGACCCGCGCCGCCGGCAGTGCGGCCTGGCCAGCCTGACCTCGTTCCGGTTCGAGGGCGCGAAGGTCGTCGGCATCGACTACTCCGAGCCCGCGGCCCACCTGGTCGCGCTCTCCGCCTCGGCCAAGACCGCCAAGGGAGCCTGACGATGCGCCGCCTCGCCGCCGTGCTGACCACCGCCGCGCTCGCGACCGGCGTGCTGGCCGGCTGCGGCAGCGAGAACTGGGCCAAGAAGTGCACGACCAAGGACACGGTCGTCGAGTGCGCGCCCGGCCGGCGGACGCCGATCAAGAAGGACGTCAAGGGCCAGCTGCTCGACGGCACCTCCTATGACCTGGCCGGCGACAAGGGCAAGGTCGTGGTGGTCAACTTCTGGGGTTCCTGGTGCGCGCCGTGCCGGGCCGAGGCCGACGACCTCGAGAAGACCTACCAGGAGACGAAGTCGAAGGGTGTCGCCTTCCTCGGCATCGACTCGCGTGACGACAAGGACGCGGCCAAGGCGTTCGTCCGCGGCCGGGCGACCTATCCGAGCATCTACGACTCCGACGGCAAGGTGGCGCTGCAGTTCGACGTCACCCAGGTGGCCACGCCGCAGACGCTGGTCCTCGACCGGCAGGGCCGCATCGCGTACGCGATCCGGGACGCGACCGTCTACACCCAGCTCCTGCCGATGGTGCAGAGGGTGGCAGCGGAGGCCAACGGCTGATGGGCGGCTACTTCCACTCCACGGCCAGCAGCGGCCCGCTGCTGCTGGCGATGGTCTTCGCCGCCCTGGCCGGGCTGGTCAGCATCCTGTCGCCGTGCGTGCTCCCGCTGGTGCCCGGCTACCTGTCGTACGTGACCGGCCTGGCCGGCTCCGACCTCGACAACACCAGGCCCGTCGACGGCCAGCCGGTCGAGGACGGCGCGGTGGCCGTGCAGACCCGGTCGGCCGCCCGCGTGCGCGGTCGCATCCTGGCCGGCACGTCGCTGTTCGTGCTCGGCATCGCGATCGTCTATACCCTGCTGGCGGTCACCGTCGTCGGCATCGGCGTCACCCTGCGCACGCACGAGCGGGCACTCGACGTGACGCTCGGTGTGCTCGTCATCGTGCTCGGTCTCGGCTACCTGGGCTGGATCCCGGGTCTGCAGCGCGAGGCCCGCATCAGCAAGCTGCCGGCCGCCGGTCTGATCGGCGCCCCGATCTTCGGCGGCATCTTCGCGCTCTCCTGGGTGCCGTGCACCGGCCCGACCCTCAGCGCGGTGCTCAGCCTGGCCGCGACCAGCGGCGAGACCGGCCGCGCGGTCGTCCTGGTGCTCGCCTACTGCCTGGGCCTGGGCGTACCGTTCGTCCTGTTCGGACTCTTCTTCCGCAAGCTGCTCGGGGTCTTCCGGGCGGTCCGGCGCAACAGCCGCTGGGTGACCCGGATCGGCGGGGTGCTGCTCATCCTGGTCGGCGTCGCGCTGGTCACCGGTGGATGGGGTCACTTCCTGATCTGGCTGAAGACGAGTCTCGACTTCACCGGAGGATCGCTGCTGTGACGATCGTCGAGGAGCGCGAGGCGCCGTCGGCCGCGCCGCCGCCGCGCCGCATCAACCGGCTGTGGGCGCTGCTGCGTAACTCGTGGCGTCAGCTGACCAGCATGCGTACGGCGCTGGTGCTGCTCTTCCTGCTCGCCGTCGCGGCCATCCCCGGCTCGGTCTTCCCGCAGCGGGCGGTCAGCCCGGAACGGGTCGATCAGTACTACACCGCCCACCCTCAGCTGGCGCCCTGGCTGCAGCGGCTGGGCGGGTTCGAGGTCTACGGTTCGCCGTGGTTCGCGGCCATTTATCTGCTGCTCTTCACGTCGCTGATCGGCTGCGTGATCCCACGTCTGCTCGATCTCGTACGCGCCTTGCGTACCGTCCCGCCGGAGGCACCCAAGCGTTTCGACCGCCTGCCGCAACGTGCCCCCGAGGCCGTGCGGCCGGAGGATCCGGCCGAGGTGGCCGAGGCCGTGGCCCGGCTGATGCGCCGGCGCCGGTTCCGCACCAAGGTCCGCGAGCAGGCCGGCGGCGGCTTCACGGTGGCGGCCGAGAAGGGCTTCCTCAAGGAGGCCGGCAACCTGATGTTCCACTTCGCGCTGCTCGCGGTGCTGATCGGGGTGGGCTTCGGGCACTGGTACGGCTGGCACGGCGACCGCATCCTCGTCGGCGGCGACCAGGGCTTCTGCAACACGGTCGCGCAGTACGACGACTCCACGCTCGGGCCCCGCATCGACCCCTCCGACCTGCCGCGCTTCTGCCTCAAGCTGACCGACTTCACCGCCACCTACCAGAGCACCGGCGAGCCGAAGACGTTCGAGGCGACCGTGCTCGCCCAGGAGGGCGACGGTCCCTGGGTCCAGCACAAGTTCACGGTCAACCACACCCTGCGGCTGCACCACGCCAACGTGCACCTGCTCGGCCACGGGTACGCGCCGGTGGTGCGCTACACCGACCGTTTCGGCGTCTCGCAGACCAAGGTCGCCGCGTTCCTGCCGATCGATCAGAACCAGACCGCCGAGGGCGCGATCCAGTTCCCGGACATCAACATCGATCCCAAGACCGACAAACGCGACTCCGGCCTGCAGCTCGGCTTCGAGGGGCGGTTCCTGCCCACGGTTGCCAAGGACGGCAGCGCCACCTCGGCGTTCCCGGCGGCCGAC
The DNA here is from genome assembly GCF_044455125.1 of Actinoplanes sp. NPDC051343. Taxonomy (NCBI): domain Bacteria; kingdom Bacillati; phylum Actinomycetota; class Actinomycetes; order Micromonosporales; family Micromonosporaceae; genus Actinoplanes; species Actinoplanes sp. NPDC051343. The sequence continues at coordinate 248,586 of NZ_JBITEL010000015.1, read as the reverse complement.
GACCCCGCGCTGTTCCTCACCGCCTACCGCGGCGATCTCGGGCTCGACGTCGGCACCCCGGGCTCGATCTACTCGCTCAACCAGGCTCAGATCACCTCCGGCGACCTCAAGAACATCAGCGGCCAGCGCCCGCACGAGCTGAAGGTCGGCCAGAGCTGGACGCTGGACGACGGCACCAAGCTGGAGTTCGTCGGCATCCAGCCGTTCGCGACGCTGACCATCCGCTACGACCCGACCCAGCAGATGGTGCTGGTCGGGGCGGTTCTCGGACTGATCGGGCTGATGCTCTCGCTGTCCATGCACCGGCGCCGGGTCTGGTTCCGCGCCCTGCCAGGTCCCGCGGAGTCCGGCGGCGGTACCTTGTTGACGTCGGGTGGCCTGCCCCGCACCGACTATCCCGGTTTCTCCGACGAGTTCAAGGCTCTCGTGAAGGCCGCCGAGGAAGGGACACCCTGATGGCGGAGCTGTCCAACCACCTGATGGCGCTCGCCGTCCTGGCCTACCTGGTCGCGATGGTGTGTTACGCGGGGGAGTACGCGTTCGGCAAGCGCAGCCGCATCGGTCGCGCCGCGGTCCGCCCGGCGCGTGCGCTCGTGGGAGCCGGTGCCCCGGTGGCCGACCACCCCCAGGCCGATGTGTTGCCGCCGGCCGACGACCTGCCGCCGCCGGGCCGCAACCTCGGTGAGCTGGTCGGCCGGACCGCGGTCGGCATCAACCTGCTGGCGGTCGCGCTCCATCTGGGCGCGCTCGCCACCCGAGGCATCGCGGCCGACCGCATGCCCTGGGGCAACATGTACGAGTACATCCTCTCGGCCACCTTCGTCGGATCGGTGGTCTGGGCGGGCATCGTGCTGCGCCGGCCGGCCGTCCGCCACCTCGGCCTCTTCGCCACGCTCGGCCTGGTCGTGCTGCTGGGCGCGGCCGGCATGGTGGCCTACACCCCGGTCGGCCCGCTGGTGCCGGCCCTGCATTCCTACTGGTTCGTCATCCACGTCTCGACGGTCATCCTCGCCTCCGGCATCTTCCTGGTCGGTGCGGTGCCGGCGTCGATGTTCCTCATCCGCAACGGGTACGACGAGGGCAAGCGCAGGTTCCCGTACTCCCTGGGCCGCAACATCCCGGCCGCGGTGATGCTCGAGCGGCTGACCTTCCGGCTGCACGCGTTCGCGTTTCCGCTGTTCACCTTCGGTGCGCTGATCGCCGGACCGCTGTGGGCCGAGGCGTCCTGGGGCCGCTACTGGGGCTGGGACCCCAAGGAGGTCTGGGCGTTCATCTCGTGGGTGGTCTACGCGGCCTACCTGCATGCCCGGTCCACTCCGAGCGTCAAGCGGACGGTGGCGACGTGGATCGCGCTGTTCGGCTTCGCGACCATGCTGATGAACCTGTTCGGCATCAACCTGTTCTTCTCGGGCCTGCACTCGTACGCCAACCCGGGCGGTATGTAAGACCAACTCGTATTGACAATACGATTGGCCGGTGACGACCTCCGAAGATCTTGACGATCTCGACGCCCTGGCCAGCCTCGCTGACCGGGTGCGGCGGCAGGCGTACCGGCTGGTTGCGGACGCGACCGCGCCGATCGGGCGGGACGAGGTGGCCGAGGCGCTGGGTGTCGGCCGCACGCTGGCCGCGTTCCACCTCGACAAACTTGTCGCCGCTGGGCTGCTCGAAACGTCGTACGCCCGCAGGTCGGGGAAGACCGGACCCGGCGCCGGACGTCCGGCCAAGCTCTATCGGGTGGCCGCGGCGGAGCACGCGGTCAGCGTGCCGCCGCGGGCCTATCGCACCGCGGCCGAACTGCTCGCCGAGGCGCTGGAGCAGGCGGGCGCCGAAAATGTGCTGTACGAGGTCGCGCAACGGCATGGCCGGCGATCCGAGGCGCCGTCCGAGGTCACCGAATTGCTGGCCGAGCATGGTTATGCTCCGGCGCCGGACGGCCCGGAGCGGATCAAGCTGCGCAACTGTCCGTTCCATCGGCTGGCCGAGCAGTTCCCGCCGGTGATCTGCGGGATGAACCTGGCGTTGGTCACCGGGCTGTTGGCGGACAGCGAGTGGACCGCCCGGATGGATGCCGTTCCGGGGCGCTGCTGCGTCACCCTTTCTAAAAATGATTCTGATTGACATTAGAGCGAGCGCCTGATGTGCTGGCCTGTATGAGCGCTTTTCACCTGGCCCAGATGAACAACGCCCGCCTGTCGGCGCCGCTCGACGACCCGGCGATGTCCGATTTTCTGGACGGTGTCGCGCTGATGAACGATCTGGCCGACCGGTCGCCCGGCTTCGTCTGGCGGCTCGCCGGCGAGTCCCGTGACGGCACGATCGCGCTGCCCGCCGACCCCCGCACGATCTTCACGCTCTCGGTCTGGGAGTCGGTCGAGCACCTCCGGGCGTTCGCCTACCAGAGCGCCCATCTCGACTACCTGCGCCGCCGCCGCGAGTGGTTCATCCCGCACGGACATCGGGACGCCCTGGTGATGTGGTGGATTCCGGCCGGTCAGCGGCCGAGCCTGCGTGCGGGCATCTCCCGGCTCGGCCGTCTGTGGGCCGACGGGCCGACCCCGGACGCCTTCACGTTCCGGCAGCCCTTCCCGGCGCCGGTGCCGGTCTTCTGAAGCTCGGCAGTCCCTTCGGCGATCTCGCGACGTCAGCGGCCCAGCAGGCTGCCGAGCAAGCCCGGCCGCCGCGGCCGCACCGGTGCCGGGGCGGTTGTCGGCGCCCGGCTCGGCGCCGCGGATGCCGGGCTCGCCGACGCAGCAGGGGCCGCGTTGATCGGGGCGGGGTTGGTCCGGGCCGGGTTGATCGGGGCCGGGTTGATCGGGGCGGGGTTGTTCGGGGCGGGGCTGCTCGCGGGGGCCGACGGCGGCACCACCTCGGCCTCGCCCGCCGGCAGAGGCGCCGGCTTGGTGAACAGCAGGCCGCCACCGTCGTCGTCGTTGCAGTCGCCGGCCGTCCACGTGTCGTACGGGTTGATCCAGTTGAGGCAGAATCCGCCCGAGCGCTGCTGCTGGCCCGGCCCGGTGCCGGTCAGCGTCGGCACGTCGTTGCGCCAGTAGCGCTGCGGACCGCCGCCGACCGGCTTGAGCTGGACGTTGTCGACCGTCACCGTGGGCACGTCGACCCGGGTCGGGCGGCTGTCGTCGACGTGCACCTCGACGTACTGCTCGACGTACGCGCTGGAGCCGATCGGCAGCTTCTGGGCGGTCAGCAGGTTCCATCGGTTGCTCCACCACAGCCAGGCGCCCCACACCCCGTCGGTGTCGCTGTGGACGTCGATCCAGAGCCGGTCGCCCGGCTTGATGTCGTACTGGTTGTAGAACTGCCAGGTCTTGGTGTTGGTGTTGAACGTGTAGACGTGCGGGGCACCGATCCCGGCCCAGCCGGTCTCCGCCCATCCGGCTTCCAGCCAGGCGATGTTGCCGCCGCCCAGGTCCCGCTTGGCCATGAACCGGCTGGCCACGAAGTCGTACGACCGGGACCGCACCGACCCGTTGACCACCGAGATGCGCCCGGAGACGCCGCTCCACTCGCCGCCGGTGTTGGCGCCCAGGTGGTGATAGCCGGCCGGGGTGAAGCCGGCCTGGAACGGCTGGGTGAGCCGCACCGCCGACTCGAGGATCGGGCCGTTGGCGCGGCAGGCTCCGGGGCTGTCCGGGCCGGCCGGAACCGTCGGCGAGTGGGTCGAGGCGCGTCCGGGTGCGCATGCCGGGAGTGTCCTGCCCCGGACCGCCGCCTCCCCTCCGACGACCGCCGCCGATCGAGGGCCGGCGATCAGCAGCGCGGCGATCAGCACGCCCGGCGCGGTCCAGTGCGCCACGTTCCGGAGCTTCACAGTCACCTCGCTGGGCCGGGCGGGACAGTCCCCCAGTCAACGCAAATCGGACATGGGGGGTTATGGTGATCGACCCCTCGTGGGGTCGGCCGTACCGGTGGGGAACACTGGATGTATGGCGCCACGCGGGTTTCCCCACGACGATCTGCAAAGCTTCCTCGACGCCCTGGAAAAGGCGGGTGAGCTGCGCCGGGTCACCGTCCCGGTGGACCCGACGCTGGAGATCAGCGAGGTCGTCACGCGGACCGTCCGGTCCGGCGGGCCGGCCCTGCTTTTCGAGCGCCCGACCCGGGGTGACATGCCGGTCGCGATCAACCTGTTCAGCACCGAGAAGCGCATGGCGATGGCCCTCGGCGTCGACTCGCTCGACGAGGTCGGCGACCGCATCGGCGCCCTGCTCAAGCCGGAGCTGCCGGTCGGCTGGTCGGGCATCCGCGAGGGCATCGGCAAGGTGCTGCAGCTCAAGTCGGTGCCGCCCAGGAAGGTGAAGACCGCACCCTGCCAGGAGGTGGTGCTCAAGGGCGACCAGGTCGACCTCGACCGGCTGCCGGGGCTGCAGGTCTGGCCGGGCGACGGCGGCATCTTCCACAACTTCGGGCTGACCCACACCAAGCACCCGGAGACCGGCAAGCGCAACCTGGGGCTCTACCGCCTGCAGCAGCACTCGCGCAACACGCTGGGCATGCACTGGCAGATCCACAAGGACTCCACCGCCCACCACGCGGTCGCCGAGCGGCTCGGCCAGCGGCTGCCGGTGGCGATCGCGATCGGGTGCGACCCGGTCGTCAGCTATGCCGCGAGTGCGCCGCTGCCGTCCGACATCGACGAATACCTGTTCGCGGGGTTCCTACGCGGCGAGCGGGTCGAGATGGTCGACTGCGTGACCGTGCCCCTGCAGGTGCCGGCCCACGCCCAGATCGTGCTCGAGGGCTACCTGGAGCCCGGCGAGCGGATGCCGGAGGGGCCGTTCGGCGACCACACCGGCTTCTACACCCCGGTGGAGCCGTTCCCGGTGCTGCACATCGAGTGCATGACCATGCGCAAGCGGCCGGTCTACCACTCGATCATCACGTCGAAGCCGCCGCAGGAGGACCACGGCCTCGGCAAGGCGACCGAGCGCATCTTCCTGCCGCTGCTGCGCATGCTGATCCCCGACATCGTCGACTACGACCTGCCCGCGGCCGGCGTCTTCCACAACTGCGCGATCGTCTCGATCCGCAAGCGCTACCCCAAGCACGCGCAAAAGATCATGAACGCGATCTGGGGCGCCCACCTGATGTCGCTGACCAAGCTCATCGTGGTGGTCGACGAGGACTGTGATGTCCACGACTACGCCGAGGTGGCGTTCCGCGCCTTCGGCAACGTCGACTACGACCGCGACCTGCTGCTCACCCAGGGCCCGGTCGACCACCTCGACCACTCGTCCTACCAGCAGTTCTGGGGTGGCAAGGCGGGCATCGACGCCACCCGTAAGCTGCCGGGCGAGGGCTACACCCGAGGCTGGCCCGAAGAGATGGTCATGTCGAGCGAGATCACGAGTCTGGTCGACAAGCGCTGGAAGGAATACGGCATATGACGGCAGTCGCCGCAGTCGGAGAGAAGTCCGGCCGGGTCAAGTCGTTCCTCCAGCTGGTCAAGATCGAGCACTCGATCTTCGCGCTGCCGTTCGCCTATCTGTCGGCGCTGGTCGCGCTCGACCGGCTCGGCACCGGCGTGCACTGGATCGACCTGCTGCTGGTCACGATCGCGATGGTGTCCGGCCGCACGTTCGCGATGGCGGCCAACCGCATCCTCGACCGCAAGATCGATGCGCTCAACCCCCGGACCCAGAACCGCGAGCTGGTCACGGGAGCGGTCAGTTTGCGTACGGCGTGGACCGGCGCCGTGGCCTCGCTGGTTGTCATGGCGATCGCGGCCGGCCTGCTCAACTGGCTCTGCCTCGCGCTGTTCCCGCTCGCCGTGATCCCGCTGGTCGTCTATCCGTACGCCAAGCGGTTCACCGACTTCCCGCACTACGTGCTCGCGCTGGCCCAGGCGGTGGCGCCGGTCGGTGCCTGGCTGGCGATGACCGGCAGCTTCCACGGCTCCGGACCGGCCTGGGTGCTCGGCGTCGCGGTCGGCCTGTGGATCGGCGGCTTCGACATCATCTACGCCTGCCAGGATGTCGAGATCGACCGCCGGATCGGCGTGCACTCGACGCCGGCCCGCTTCGGCGTACGCACCGCGTTGCACATCTCGACCGTGACCCACGTGCTGACGTTCGCCCTGTTCGTCTGGTTCGGCCAGCTCGTGGGCCTCGGCTGGCTCTGGTGGGTCGGGCTCGCCCTGACCGCGGCCGCGTTCGCCTACCAGCACCTGGTCGTCACCCCGAACGATCTCTCCAAGGTCAACCGGGCCTTCTTCACCGCCAACGGCTTCGTCGGCATCGCCCTGTTCCTCTTCGCACTGCTCGACCTGCTGGTGAATTAGTTGTAACCGCGGCGACGGCGACTTCCGTCTAATCCCCGTGAGCGACGCCGAGGCCGAATTCCGCGATTTCGTGGCCGCGCAGATGGACTCTCTGCGCGGACTGGCCTACCTCACGTGCGGGGACTGGCAGGTCGCCGAGGACGCCGTCCTCGCCACGCTGGCGAAGCTCTACGTCAACTGGCGCCGGGTCGACAACCCGGAGGCGTACGCGCGTACCTCGGCGGTGCGGGCCGCGATCGACGAGACCCGGCGCCCGTGGTGGCGCCGCGAGCAGTCGCACGGTGACGCGTTGCCCGACGTGGTGGTCTTCGACGGCACCGAGGCGGTCGACGACCGGCTTCAACTGCGGGCGGCGCTCGGGCGGCTGCCGGTACGGCTGCGGGCGGTTCTCGTGCTGCGTTTCCTCGAAGGGCTCAGCGTGCACGAGACCGCGGCCGCTCTGCGCTGCCCCGAGGGCACGGTCAAGGCGTACACCTCGCGTGGCCTCGACGCGCTCAGACGGATCTTGAAGGAGCGGACGGAGGGGCGCGATGGAGCCCGAACTGCTTGAGCTGTTGAAGGACGCGAAAGAAGAGGCTCCCCCGCCCCGCTACGGGGTGGAGGAAGCGGTAGCCGCCGGCCGCCGTCTGCGCCGGCAACACCGCGCCGGGTGGGCGATCGCGGCCGCGGCGGCGGTGGCCGCCGCGATCGGGGTGCCGGCGATCGTGACCCACCCGGCCGCCCCGGACCCGCGGCCGGTCGTCGGGGAGACACCCCCGGCGACCGGCCCGGGGACGCTCAACTTCACCTTCCGCGGCTACGTGGCGGCCGGCTTCCGGGTCGACGACCCGGCGGAAGCCGACCTGGGCAGCGACACCGCGGTCGTACGCGCGCTGAACGCATCGACGGACGCCGCGACCCTGCGCGTCTTCCACCCCGGCACCGACCCGAGTGCGCACTTCCGTGACCGGTCGACCACCGCGGCCGACCCGATCGACGGCCGGCCGGCCTTCTACAGCGGCACCGACCTGTGGTGGCAGTACGCGACCGGCCGGTACGCGGTTCTGACCGCCCGCAACTCGGCGATGAACCGCGAGCAGATGTACCAGGTCGCCGCCGCGTTCCGCCTCGGCGCGACCCGCCCGGTCCTCATCGGCTTCGCCACCGAACGTCTACCGGCCAACTACATGCTGGTCGAGGCGTACGGCACCCCCAGTGGGCCCGGCCACGACGCGACCTCGGGCGCCACCTTCCTGCTCGCCTCGGCCGCCAAGGCGATGGCCGCCCAGCCCGACCGGGTCGGCGACAACTCGATCCTCGGATTCCGGCTCGACCTCGCCCGCTGGACGCCGTCCTACCCGCACCTCAACCAGCGCGGCGTCACCTGTCCGCCGGCCGGCGGCAGCGCCGCGCTGACCTGCTACCGGCTCGTCGACCTGGGCCGGGACGGTGAGTACGTGCTCAGCGCCACCTGGACCGACTACTCGACCGGGCCGCTGAGCGCCGCGCTGACCAGCACCCGCCTGGCCGCGCTCTACGACCTGACCACGTGGTGGGAGGCAGGTCGGGCGTTTCCGGCGTCGGCCCGGGTGCCCGGGTGACGGACACTGGGAGACATGCGTGAACCGTGGATCGTCGGCGTCTCCGGGGCGTCGGGCACGCCGTACGCCAAGGCCGTGCTCATCGGACTCCTGGACGCCGGCGAGGCCGTCGACCTGGTCGTCTCCAAGGCCGCCCGGCTGACCCTGCTCGACGAGACCGGGTCAACGCTGCGGGACGCCCGCTGGAAGGACGATGTCGGCGCCTGGCTGGGCCGCGACCCGGCCGACGCCGACCTGACCTACTGGCCGGCCGGCGACCTGGCGGCCGGACCGAGCAGCGGGTCCTACCCGGCCCGGGGAATGGTGGTCGTGCCGGCCAGCACGGCCGCCTGCGCCGGAATAGCGATCGGCCTGTCCAAGGACCTGCTCCAGCGGGCGGCCGAGGTCAACCTCAAGGAACGACGACGCACAGTGATCGTTCCCCGGGAGACCCCGGTCACCCGCAGCCACCTCGAGCACCTCATCGCGTTGCATGACGCGGGTGCCGTGGTGCTGCCGGCCAGCCCCGGCTTCTACGGTGCCGGGGCCCAGGCGACCGCCCAGCAACTCATCGACTTCGTAGCCGGAAAAGTGCTCGACGCTCTGGGCGTACCCCACACCCTGTTCACGCGTTGGAAGGGTGAGCTGAATGCTCAGCGCGGATAATGCGTACGGTGCTCGGGACCCGCGGTGAAGCGCAAGCCATTCGGCGGACCGTAACCACCACCGGGATTTGCCGGACCCGTATTGCGGGGCCGATTAGCCGCGTCGTCCTCGCGCATTTCCTCGACCACGCCGTCGCCCTCAAGCAATGCGCGCACCTCGGACTCGCGAAACCGGCGGTGGCCACCCGGAGTGCGGATGCTGCCGATGCGCCCGGCGGCTGCCCAGCGCGTGACCGTCTTGGGGTCGACGCGAAACAACGCGGCCACCTCGCCCGGTGTCAGCAGACGATCTCCAGTGTCCACAACCCCCTCCTCGCGTCGGTCTTCTGGAGCGGCCGTGATCACGGTGAGTGTCGGCATGCTCGATCGGGACGTAAAGCCATTAGAGCATTGCCCCGGAACCGAGTCCCTGGAATGCGGAAAAAGCCCTAATTGCGACAGTGATCGTTATCCTGCCGCCCATTCGTCGCTACCGGGCGTGAGTGACCATCTGCCACCCGATTAGGGTCTCAACCATGGACTCCATCGACCTCCGGCTGATCGATCTGCTACGGGAGAACGCCCGCTCCTCGTACGCCGAACTCGCCCGCCAGGTCGGGCTCTCCGCCCCCGCCGTGCACGAACGGGTAGGCAAGCTCGAAGCGGCCGGCACCATCCGCGGGTACCGGGCCGAGGTCGACCACGAGGCACTCGGGCTCGGTGTCACCGCACTGATCGGCATCATCGAGGACTCCGGTGCCGACACCGACGACGTACTCGCCGCCCTGCGGGCCATGCCCGAGGTCGAGAGCTGCTATTTCATGGCCGGCGTGGAGTCGTACGAGCTGATCGTGCGGGTCGGCACGATCGCCGAACTGGAACAGCTGATCGTGCGGGTCAACCGGACGCCCGGCGTGGCCTCGACCCGCACCGCGATCGCGCTGAGCACCAAATGGGAAAACCGCCCGCAGCCCGGGCTGGGCTGACCCTAGGCTCAGACGAGGCCGGCCAGGCCCGGATAGTCGCGCACGAAACCGTCGTCGTCGACGGTCAGGTCGGCGCTGAACGTCTCGCCGGCGCAACGCACCCGGCCCTCGCCCAAGGCCGTGTAGATCTGGTCGGCCTGAACCACCTCGAGACTCGGCAGCAGCACCCAGGCCACGCTCAGTCGGTGCGCCACGCCGTTCTCCGCCTTGGCCAGGTCGAGCCGGCGGATCGGCAGCGTGTTGGTCAGTGGGGACCCGCTCAGATCGACGTCGAAGGCTCCGTAGAGCAGATCCGGATCCTCCATGCCGGGCAGGCCCGCTCGGGCGTGTCCGGCGGCTGTGAGGGCCGCGTCGAGGTCACCCTGCTCGGTCGCCGTCACCCGCCACCGACCGGCGGCCAGCTCCAGCCGGACACTGCGCACCCAGCCGGCACCCTCAGCCGACACGTCCAGCCGGGCGGTCGCCCAGGCCGGATCGGTCTGCAGCTCGTAACGGCAGGTGTAGGCAATCGGATCGACGGCCAGCTGATGGCCGCGGGCGTAGAGGCCGTGACGGGCATCCACCAGGGCATGCTCGGTGCCGGTGGTGTCCTTGCGCAGCCAGAACAGCGAGACGGGCAGAGTCGACATGATTCACCTCTACCGGGCCGGGCCGCCGTTGTCACCCCGTACAGACGAAAGCCCGGCCCCGAAGAGGCCGGGCTTTCGGTGGTACGCGATCAGTAAGTGCGAGCCGGGCGTGCACCGAAACGAGCCGCCGGACCGTCGTGACGGTCGTTACGCTGACCCTCGCGGCGGAAACCACCGGTGCGGTCGGTGTTGCGGCCGCCACGGTCGCTGAAATTGCGCTCACCGCGAGCCGCGTAACCGGTCTTGTCGGAACGCGGCCGGTCCGAGTAGCTCGCCTTGTCGGCCGAGCCGGCACCAGCACCGGCACCGGCACCGGCACCGGACGGACGGTCGCCGAACGAACGCTGCGGACGGTCGTCGTAGCTGCGTCGCGGACGGTCACCGAACGAACGCTGCGGGCGGTCGCCCCGCGGACGGTCGCCGAAACGGCCACGCGGACCGCCACGCTCGCGACGGGGCTCCGGCTCCTCCACCACCGGGACACCCGACGGCTCACGGGCGCCGGTGACCTCGGCCAGCGTGGCGTCCCCGAGGCGTACGCGGACCTCGGCCGGCGCGACGCCGGCCTTGCCCATCATCACCTGCGTGGTGCGCCGCTGCTTCGGCAGAACCAGCGTGACGACGGCACCGGACTCACCGGCCCGGGCCGTGCGGCCCGCGCGGTGCAGGTAGTCCTTCGGGTCCTTCGGCGGGTCGACGTGCACGACCAGCGAGATGCCGTCGACGTGGATGCCGCGGGCGGCGACGTCGGTGGCGACCAGGACGGGCGTGCGCCCCTCCTTGAACTCGGCCAGCGTGCGGGTGCGGACCCGCTGCGTCTTGCCGCCGTGCAGGGCACCGGCCCGGACGCCGACCTGACGCAGCTGCTCGACCAGCCGGTCGACGCCCATCTGGGTGCGGGCGAAGACGATCGTCTTGCCCTCCCGGTTGGCGATCGAGGCGGTGATCGGGAACTTGTCGTGCGGCGGGATCAGCAGCAGGTGGTGGTCCATCGTGGACACGCTCGCCTCGGCCGGCGCGGTCGAATGCGTGACCGGGTCGTGCATGAACCGCTTGACCAGCATGTCGACGTCACCGTCGAGAGTGGCCGAGAAGAGCAGCCGCTGAGCGTGCTCGGGCGTCTTGGCCAGCAGCTCGGTGACCTCGGGCAGGAAGCCCATGTCAGCCATCTGGTCGGCCTCGTCGAGCACCGTGATCTCGACATCGTCGAGGTTGCAGGCGCCACGCTCGATCAGGTCGCCGAGACGGCCCGGAGTGGCGACGATCACCTCGACGCCGCGGCGCAGCGCGTCCATCTGCCGGTCGTACGGCACGCCGCCGACCGCGGTCTTCAGGAACACGCCGACCGACCGGCCGAGCGGGATGAGCGCGTCGTTGACCTGCATGGCCAACTCACGGGTCGGCACCATGATGAGCGCCTTGGGGTGGTGCGGGCGAGCCCGGCCACTGGCCGCGATGCGGGCCAGCAGAGGCAGACCGAAAGCCAGCGTCTTGCCGGAGCCGGTCTGACCACGGCCGAGAACGTCACGGCCGGCCAGCGCGTCGGGCATGGTCGCGGCCTGGATCTCGAACGGAGTGGTGATGCCCTCCCGGTTGAGCACGCGCACCAGCTCGGCGGGGACGCCCAGCTCGGCGAAGCTCTTCACCGGAGCCGCCTCGGCGGCGGGCGCCACGGCAGTGTCGGTCGTCTCGGGGACGTCCTGGTCGGTGCCGGGGGTTTCGAAGACGGACGGGAACGTGCTGGGATCAGCGAAAGTGGTCAAGAGAACCTCTCTACGGGGGCGCATGCTCGCGAATGGCCCGCCGCGGCTCGTCGAGAATCGGCCGCTGAAATGCCCGCAAGAACGCCCGTGGCGCACCTCAGGGAGCGCGCCGCGTCAATAACTGTCATAAGTGTACGGCGCAACGCTGAGAGCGCCGACCGCATTCCACGTGCGTAGTGGGCAGGCTCACCCCACGCCCCGGGACCCGACAAGTGTAGGGCGGCCGGGCCGTAGCGCAAAGTCGCCTATTTGAACACGCCCTTCACCATGTTGCTGAAAGCGTCGCCGGCGGTAAACAGGAACACCAGGCTCACGGTCACCAGCAGACCCAGCACGACCAGCATCGCGATGGCGACCTTGACGTTGCTGCGGCGCCGGTCGGTGGCCTCGTCGTGCCAGCCCTGAGCCAGGATGTGACCGGTCAACGAGCCCGAGGTCTCCACCGGATTGGTGGACACGGGCATGGTCGAGTCGATCGAGCCGTAGTTGTAGACCGGCATGGTCATGTCGGCCGACGGGAAGCCGGTCGGCACCGGCATGGTGGCGTCGGGCGACGGATATCCGTCACTGCCGAGCCCGGGAGCGTCGCCCCGCTGCTGCGGAACGGACGAACCGTACGTGTCGGACGGGGCCCCGCGCTGGGCGCTCGGCGAGGAAAAACCACCGAACGGATCGCGGGTCGCGGCCGCGCCACCGACCCCGTACGGGTGCCCGGTGGCATCGCGGTAGGGGTGCGGGGCTTCCTCGGGGGAGGACCCCTGCGAGCCGGAGCCGTACGACTGGGTCGCGAACGGTTGGCTAGCAATCGGCTGGGTTGCAAACGGCTGGGCGTCGAAGGGCTGGGCGTCGAACGGTTGGGTCGCGGGTGCCTGGGCGTCGAACGGTTGGGTCGCGGGTGCCTGGGCGTCGAACGGCTGGGTCTCAGGCGCCGACGAGTCGGAGCTGAACGACGGGCCGGCCGGCGGCCGGGAAGCCGCGCCGAACGGTTGGGTCGCCGACGCGGGCGAGCCCGAGCTGAACGGCGGAGTGGCCGGCGGCTGCGGACGGGTCGCCGAGGACTTTCCGGTCGACGGCGGCACCGTGTAGGACGGGAGGCCGGACGACATCATCGGCGGCGGGAAGACCGGCGGCGGGCCGGGCACGGGGCCGGGGCCCGGGGGCGAAGGAACCGGGCTCGGGCCGGGGCCTGGTGGAACCGGAGCCGGGCCGGGGCCCGGGGGTACGGGGCTGGGGCCCGGGCCGGGCGGAACCGGGTCGGGGCCGGGACCCGGTGGCACGGGGCTGGGACCGGGGCCTGGGGGAACCGGGCTCGGGGTCGGGGTCGGGCCGGGGGGCGGCGTGACCGGGGGGCGGCCCGGCTGCGGAGTCGGGAACGGGCCCGGCTGCGGGGCGGGAAAGGGACCTGGCGGCTCGGGGGCCGGGAACGGGTTGGGGGGCTGGACCGGTTCGGGGCCGCCGGGTTCGGGCCGACTCGGGTCGGGTCGCTCGGGGTCCGGGTGACCCGGCTCCGGGCGGCTGGGATCGGGACGGCCCGGCTCCGGCTCGGACGGCTCCGGCTCACCTGGCCGTGGGCCGCCCGGCTGCGGGTCGCGGGGCTGCGGGTCGCGGGGCCGCGGGTCGCCGGGCCGCGGGTCGCCGGGCCGCGGGTCGTTCGGCGTGGGGTCGGACGGCTCGGGATCGGACGGCGTGGGGTCGGCCTGCTCCGGTCCGGTAGCGGTCGGCCGCATGGCGTCGCCCGCATCGGAGTAGCTCAGGTTGTCGCTCGACGCCCGGGCCGGATTGGGGGCGAACGGATCGAACTTGCCGCTGCCCACCTGAGTCGCGTCGGAGCTCTCGTCGGCCGACTTCGAACTCGGCCCGAAGGGGTTGAAGCCGTCGTCGCTGCTCTTGGGCTTGAACGCGTCGAAGCCGTCGCCCTTGCTGTCGCTTCTGGGCGCGCCGGACTGGTAGGCGTCGCTCTTGGTGCCCGATCTGTCGGACTGTGCTTGATCACTGGCCGGCTGGACGCGGGCCGACCCGCTCACCTTGGCTGAGCCGCTTGCCGTCGGGCTTCCGGTTGCCGAACCCCCGGATGCCGAGTTTGCGGCGGCTGAGTTTGCGGATGCCCGGCTTGCGGCGGCGGAGTTTGCGGCCGGCGCGGGACCGGGGCCGGAGACCGGCACGGTGGCGCGGGCGGCGTGGGCGCCGGGCATGGCTGAGATCGGGCGGGAGGAGCCGTCGACGCGCTCGGGCACCAGGCCGGAACCGCCCGGGCTGACCGGTCGGGCCGATCCGCTGGCGCGTCCGGACGAGACCGAGGCCGAACCGCTGTTGGAGCCGGTCGGCGGCGCCGAGGCCGAACCGTTGGCGGGCGGCACCGGGCCGGACGCTGGAGTGTTGGCGGGCGGCACCGACGCGGATGAGCCTGCGGAACCGGCCGGGCGTACGCGGGCTGAGCCGCTCGCCGAGCCGGGCGGGGTCGGCTTGACCGAGGCTGAGCCGCTCGCTGACGCTGAGCCGCTCGCTGACGCTGAGCCGCTCGCGGACGCTGAGCCGCTGGCTGGGCCGCTTGCCGGGGTCGAGGCTCCGGGCACGGTCGCGCGGCCGCTCACTCCGCTGGTCGGTGCGTTGGCGGGCTTGCCCTCGTCGTCGGGTGACGAGGCGGGCGTAGCCCAGAGAGCACCGGGAGCGGGCGGCGGCGGGGGAGCGTAGCCCTCCTGCTCCGTGCTCGCGGGCGGCCGCGCAGCGCGCGGCTCAGAGCCGCGGTCGCCGTCCGGTGTCGCCTGCCGCTCGTCCATGCATCCTCCAGCCGTCGCGTGCCGACGGGTTCGGACGTCGGGCGCTGCCCTTAACCGTGCCACATCCGTGCTCGTCAGCGCACCTGGCATCAACCGGACCGCTCGGGCGGCCGGTGCTGCCCGCTATATGCCGATTACTTCGTCCCGGCGGAGGACGACGACGAGGTCGAGGCGGACTTCGAGGTGGAGGCGGACTTCGAGGTCGCGGTCGTCTTGGTCGCCTCGGTCGTCTTGGTCGCGTCGCCGCCCGAGGGCGAGGTCGTGCCACTGCCCGATGAGGACGGGCTGGTGGAGTTGCCCCCGGTCGGCGGGTTGGTGGTCGGCGACGGGTCGCCGGTCGGTGACGGGCTGGTCGGGGGCTTGCTTGACGGGCTGGTGGGCGGCTTGCTCGACGGGCTCGTCGGGGGCTTGCTCGACGGGCTGGTGGGCGGCTTGCTCGACGGGCTCGTCGGGGGCTTGCTCGACGGGCTGGTCGGCGGCTTGGTCGACGGCTTGCCGGTGTGGGCGGGCGTGGTCTCGGTCGGCTGCGGGTCGGGGCTGCCCAGGTCGGGGCCCTGCCCGCCGCCCTCGACCGAGCCGAAGACGCGGGTCGCCTGGAACAGTTCGCTCCAGCGGACCGGGACCAGCCGCACGTTGAGACCGGTGCGCGGCGCCTCGACCATCATGCCGTCGCCGGCGTACATCGCGACGTGGTGAATGCCCGTCCAGCTGTTGGTGTAGCTGAAGAACAGCAGGTCGCCGGGGAGCAGCGAGTAACGGTCGACGACCTTGTTGCGGGTCTGCCAGTACTGATCGCGGGAGACGCGCACCAGGGGGAAGCCGACGTTGTGGTAGGCGCGGTACATCAGGCCGGAGCAGTCGTACGTGCTCGGACCCTCGGTCGACCAGACGTACGGCTTGCCGCGCTGGGACAGGGCGAACTCGAGGGCCTGGACCGCGCGGGGGTCGGCGCCGCGACCGGCCTCGGAGCCGGCCAGGATCTGCGAGCCCAGCTGGCTGTCGGCCGCCGCCTGGCTGGCCTCGGCGGCGCTGAGCAGGGGCTGGTTGGCGTTCTCGAGTTTTTGCTGTGCCGCCTGCAGCTTGATGATCTGGGCGTTGAGCTTGGTGTAGCTGGTGTCGAACTTGGAGTAACTCGCTTCGGCCTCGGACTGCAGGTCGAGAGCGATCTGTGCGGTGATCTGCGCCTGCTCGAGCTGGCTGTAGGCCGTCGTGGTCGAGGTCTGCTGTCCCCGCTGGAGGTGAGCGAGATCGTCGAGCCCGAGCAGGCCGGAGTCGACGGCACCCGGCGGCATCGCGGCGGCCTCGAGCACATCCTGTGCGGCCGCGCTGTTGTAGGCCGACTGTGCGTTGCGCAGGTCGTTCACGGCCTGGTCGGCCTGCTCTCGGGCCGCGGCCAGCTGAGTCTTGGCTCCGTCGCGGTTCTGCCCGATCTCGATCAGCTGATCGCCGAGGGTCGAGATGTGGTCGCGGCCCTTCTGGATTTTTTGCAGGATCGGGTTGGTCGAGCCGGAGAGCGCCGGGGTGGTGATCGGCGTCGTCGTCGTGACTGACGACTGGCCAGGCAGCACGAGGGCGCCGGCCGGGATCGGTCGCGAGCCGGAGTCGGGCACCGAGCCGGGAATGCCGCCCTGGCCGGCGGCCGGATCGGCAAGCGCGGGCAGCGGGTTGAACAGGGCGGCAACGGCAGCGGCAGCCGCCGCGGAATACGCCGCGGGTCGCCACCAGGCGTGCCCTGAGCGTGCCCGACGGTGTGCGTGCTGTGCAGTCGGCATGAGCTCCCCGTCCGGGACGGGTGAGGCCCGTCCCTTCTTGTCCCCCTACAGACTTACCCCAAGCCTGACATCGCTGTCGATTGATCCGAGGTGAAAGAAGGCTGGGAATCGAGGGAACCGCCGGGTGAGACATCTCGCCTCGGAGCCGGTCGCCGAGGTTGTGTCAGGGGCGGGCCGTACCCTCGACGGCGAGCATCAGGAAGGGGTCGTCGTATGGATGCCGGGTTGAAGCGTGAGCTCGAGGCCAAGGTCTATGCCGGTGAGCGGCTCACCCGCTCCGACGGCATCACCCTTCAGGAGAGCGACGATCTGGCCTGGCTCGGGCGCCTCGCCCACCACAAGCGTACGGAGATCGGCGGCGACCGGACGCTGTTCGCCGTAAACCGGCGGCTGGACCTGGCGAACGCGGACGACGTCGCGGGCCGGGCCGAAGCGACAGCCGGGGCCGAGGAGACAAAGGACGATCAGGTAACCGAGGTGCACATCGTCAACGCCGTGCACTCGGGCCGCTCCTGGCACTCCTATCCCGAGACGCTCCGCGCGCTCGGGGCGGCGCTGCCCGGCGTAGGTTTTCGGGGCTTCAGCGCGAGCGACATCCGCGAGCTCGAGAAGATCAGCGGATTGCCGGCCGGCGAGGTCCTCGACGAGCTGATGAGCGCCGGGCTCGAGTCGCTGGCCGGCGACGGCGCCGAGATCGCCGGCGCGGGCTGGGAGGACTGGTCGCGCATCCACCGGCTGGCTCACGGGAAGGGCATGAAGACGCCGGCGTCGGTGCTCTACCGGCCCGGCGAGGCGCGGGTCGACCCGATTGTGCGGCTTCGCGAACTGCAGGACGAGACGGGCGGTTTTGCGGTCTTCATCCCGCTCCGCGAGTCGGCCGAAGGTCGCGCGGCGGCACCGGCCGAGACGCTCAAGACCTTCGCCGTGGCGCGACTGATGTTCGACAACGTGCCTCACATCCAGAGCTCCACGGGGACGCACGACCGGTCGGTCGCTCAACTCGCGCTCAACTTCGGTGCCGACGAGTTCGACGGCTCGAACGACACCCTGCAGCGCGACGACCTGCTCGACCTGATCTGGGATGCGGGCTTCCGTCCGGTCGAGCGCAACACGCAATACGAGGTCGTCCGTGCGTACGACGCGGCACCCAGTTTCACCGATCGCCGCAGCGAGCCTCAGCAGGTGTGGGCATGAACCAGACGGGCGAAAGGGACGGCGTACCCTCGGGTTGCCATGACCGACGCTAAGAGCGAGCGGCGTCCGCGCCGCGACCCGAACGGACGCTTGGCCACCTTCGGTGACCTGGTGGGCACCTGCCTGGCCGGCCTGGTGACCGGCGTGGTGCTGGTGCTGGTTCTCGAAGCGATCCTCTCGGTGACCCGGATTTCGCATTTCGGCGACACCAGCGGCTGGCTGGCGGCGATCCTGCCGGTATGGCTCTTCGTCGAGGAGTTCCGGGCCGAGAAGTTCGGCGCCAATCGTGTCGTGGTCGCCGTGCTGGCGGCCGGCTTCGGGGTGGCCGCCGGGCTGAGCTTCGCCGGCCTCGCCGCGATCGACTTTCCGCGGCTGGTCAGCGGGTTCGTCGGGGCGGCCGTCCTCGCGGTGGTCTACTCCCTGATCTGGTTCTACGGTCTGCGGTGGCTGAGTCACCGCGCGGGCTAGAGAGAAGATAGAGATGAGTCCCGCCTTCAAATACAGCTACGGGCGGCTGGGCCTGTTCCTGCTGTGCTTCCTTCTGCTCCTGCCGACCCCGCTCAACATTCTGGTCAAGGCGATGGTCGCGCTGCTCGTCTCGGCCGTGCTGGCGCTGTTCCTGCTGCGCAGGTGGCGTGACCAGATGGGCGAGCAGCTCAGTTCGGCGGCGTCCAAGCGCAACGCCGAGAAGGAGCGGCTGCGCGCCGCCCTGGCCGGTGACGAAGAGGCCGTCGCGGCCGGTGACCGGGTCGCCGCGGCGAGCGCCGCTCGCTGGAACGACGAGGACGAGGACGAGGCGGACACGATCGCCGACAGCAAGGACCGGGCGAAGGGCGCCGCCAACGCGGCGAAGGCCTCGGCTGCCTCGGCCTCCGCGGCCGTCGACGCGGTCAAGGCCGGTCCGCCGGACGACCATCGCCCGGCCGCCGCGGGCGACGAGAAGTAGGGCGCGCAATAAGAGGCTTTTGTCGGGTTTTGGGCTAGCGTCTCTAGCCCATGAGACGTGCTTTGCTTGCCTCGGCGATGGTCGCGACCCTTCTGACCGGAGCCGGATGCGCGGAGAACGGCGGCGTTCCGGCCGCCACCGCACCCGACCTCAGCACGTTCGGCTACCCGGTCACGGTCGGCAAACTGACGCTGGACCGGCGTCCCGAACGCGTCGTCTCGCTGGTGCCGTCGGCAACCGAGATGCTCTTCGCGATCGACGCCGGTCGCCAGGTCGTCGCGGTCGACGACAACTCGAATTACCCGACCGACGCGCCGAAGACCGGCCTGTCCGGGCTCGCGCCCGACGTCACGGCGATCGCCGCCATGCACCCCGACCTCGTCGTGATCGCCGATGACTTCGGACCGGCCTCCGTCCTTCTCGGCCGGCTCAAGATTCCGGTGCTGCTGACGCCCCCGGCGGCGACGCTGGCCGACACCTACCGGCAGATCGGTCAGCTCGGCACACTGACCGGCCACGAACCCGAGGCCGAGGCCCTGCACCGGCGGATGGCCGGGCAGATCGCCCAGGTCGCCGAGGGCGTACTGCCCCGGGCGAGGCCGCTCACCTACTTCTACGAACTCGACCCGACGCTTTACACGGTCACCTCGCGAACCTTCATCGGGTCGATCTTCAAGATGCTCGGCCTGACCAGCGTCGCCGATCACGCCGGGCCCCGCGCCGGAAGTTATCCCCAGCTCTCTCCACAGGCAGTGATCAGGTCGAACCCGGACACGATTTTCCTGGCCGACGGCACCTGCTGCCGGCAGAGCGCCGGTACGGTCGCCGCCCGCCGCGGCTGGAAGACGATCACTGCGGTCCGTACCGGCCGGGTCTATTCGCTCGACGAGGACATCGCCTCGACCTGGGGTCCGCGCACGGTCGACCTCGTACGGACCCTGGCTGCGGCCGCGCGGTCTTAGCCGGCGTGGCCGGCTAAGCCCCTGGCCAGAACTCCTTCCCGTAACTGTGGGGTAGCCAGGGTGAGGTCCAGGGCGCTGTGGTGGTCAGGTTGTGGGTGTCGGTGCGGTGTTGGAAGAACGTGTGGGCTTGATGGACCCGGTCGACGATGGTGGCTGTTGCGGTGTTCGCGAGGTGTCGTTTCATCGCGGCCCAGATCCGTTCGACGGGTTGTCTTGTGGGCTGTATTTCGCGCCTTCGATGACCTGGATGCGGGGGTTTTCGGCGAGCCAGCGTTGCGTGATTTTGGAGTGGTGGGTGCTGCCGTTGTCGCAGATCACGGCGATGGTCGGGGCGCTCGGGTAGGCGTCGAGTAGTTGCTGCAGGAAGTAGCAGAACACGACGGAGACGTTCTTGACGCTGACGTGGTGGTGCACGGCGCCGGTGACCAGGTTGACCGCGCCGTGCACCGTCCGGCGCACGTTCGTGCCGGGGGTCAGGATGCGGTGGCGTAGGCCGGTGGGCATCCAGCAGGCGCGGACGCGGGCGAGGAGGTCGAGGTGGGTTTCGTCTTCGGCGAGCACGACCGAGCCGTGGGGCAGGGCGGCGATCCGGCTGCGGATGTCGGCGCAGATGCTGTCGCGGTCCGGGTCGCTTTTGGCGATCAGGCGGGGTCTGGTCCAGCGGGCTTGGTCACGGATGCGGCGGCGCATCGTGGACATGCTCAGTTGGGGTCGGCCGAGGGTCTTCCAGATGCGGGTGGTGGTCCAGGATCGGGGTGTCTGCAGCAGAGTGTGGATGCGTTGCCC
Organism: Actinoplanes sp. NPDC051343; assembly: GCF_044455125.1. Classification (NCBI taxonomy): domain Bacteria; kingdom Bacillati; phylum Actinomycetota; class Actinomycetes; order Micromonosporales; family Micromonosporaceae; genus Actinoplanes; species Actinoplanes sp. NPDC051343. The sequence continues at coordinate 228,270 of NZ_JBITEL010000015.1, read as the reverse complement.
GAGCCGCTGGCTGCCTTTGCGGGGTCGTCCGGAGCGGGGCCGGTCGGGCAGGCCGGATAGGCCTTCGGCGTGGTGGCGGGCGATCCAGGCCCGAACCGTTTTCGGGTCGTAGTGCAGCAGTTCGGCGATCTCGCTGGCGGACATACCGGCGGCGGACAGCACGACCATCATGATCCGGGTGGCATTGCGCCAGGGGCCGTGCAGGGCGGTAATCAGTTCGGTGTGTTGCTGCGCGGACATGCTGGCGTAGACGTGCGCGGGGCGCATACTGACGGTGACCTCGTCGTGGTTCGGGTTCTTGTGTGGAAACTTGATCCGAACCCACGGCGGGGCCTTTACGTTGGTATGTCCCTCTCGCTGAGCGTGTTCGTGGTTAGCCCGTCACCAGTTACGTACCGCACTTTTGACTACGCGCTTAGAAGCTCAGCCGACGTTGCCGGCTAGAAGCTCAGCCGACGTTGCCGGCCAGAGGCTCAGCCGGGGTTGCCGGCCAGAAGCGAGAAGACGCCGCCGGACGGGTCGGCCACCATCGCGTACCGCCCGATCGCGATGCTGTGGGGCGGCTGAAGGACCGTGCCGCCGAGACCCGAAACGGTGGCGACCGCGCGGTCGCAATCGTGCACCGCGAAATAAACCATCCAATGTGGCGGCAGATCGCCCCATTGGTCACCCACCATCGGCTGTATCCCGGCGATCGCGGTTCCGTTCAATTCGGCAACCACATAGGGCCGTCCGTCCATCGAACTTCTCCGAAATGTCCAACCGAACACCGATGCGTAGAAAATGGCCGATCCTTCGATGTCCCGGGTGTTCAGCTCATTCCATGTCAGAGCGCCCGGAACGTCGAAAATGGCGGCCCCGCCGACCGTTCCCGCCTGCCACACGCTGAACGGCGCCCCGCTCGGATCGAGAAAGGCCGCCAACCGGCCCTGCTCCATCACGTCGAAGGGCGCCACCAGCACCTTGCCGCCCGCGTCGGCCACCCGCCGGGCCACCGCATCGGCGTCGTCGGTGGCCAGGTAAGTGCTCCAGGCGGTCGGCTGGCTTTCCGCGGCGAGAGGGCCGGCGCCGGCCACCGGAAGCCCGTTCAGCAGAAAGGTCGTATAACGGTCCGAGACATCGGTGGTCCAGCCGAACAAGCGGGTGTAGAACTCTTTTGCGCCGTCCGGATCGGCCGTGGCCAGATCCACCCAGTTCGGTGCGCCGGGCGCCGGTGAGGTCATACCCGCATCGTTACATCGGTGGCCTTAAAAGCGACTTAAGTGTCGTAGTTCTAGCTGAACCGCCGACCCTCGTCCCGTCGATAGGCCCATAGCGCCAATCCGGCGAGGGCGATAGTCCACGCGATCAGGGAGACCAGCGAACCGGCATTGAACGGGTAGTCACCGACGGTCGCCCACATCAGTCGCACCGCCCCACCGGTCGGAACGTAGGGCGCCAGATGCTCGACGAACCCGGGTGCCTGGCCGGGCGCGGTCATCAGGCCGCCGGCGAACGCGAGCGGGAAGAACAGCACCTGGGCGACGACGATCGCGGCCTTCTGCGGCAGCGCATAACCAATGGTCAGGCCCATCAGGATGAACGGGACCGCCACCACCGCGGTCACGCCGGCCGCGGCCAGGAAGGCGAGCGGTGTGACCGTCGCCCGGGTGAACACGGCGGCGATCACCAGCACCGGAAGCAGCGAGAACGCCGTCATGGCGAGGCCCGCGAGCAGGCGCCCGGTGAACCGCGGGAACGCGCCGGCCGGGAGCGTACGGAGATAGGGATCCCAGGGCTCGGCGCGGTCGGCGGCGACACCGATGCCGTACTGGAAGAGGTTGGTGCTCATCACCGCGAAGGTGATCATCGACACTGTCGCATAGGTCGCGACGACCGGGTCGTCGCCCGCGAACGGAACCACGAACGCGAGCATCGACGCGGCCGGCCAGAACGCGCTGCCGATCACCGCGATCGGGATGCGGATCGTCTCCAGCAGTTGATAGCGGGTATGGGTGAGAACCAGGGACGACACGGCCGCCTCCTCAAACGCTCGTGAGAGTCAGGAATGCCTCTTCCAGCGAGGTCGGTCGGACCTCGAGGTCGGCGAACTTCACGTTTTCGGCGACCAGGTCGCGGACCAGCCGGTCGGCGTCCGGGGTGAGCAGGTGCAGCCGGCCGCCCTCGCGCTCGACGCCGAGCAGGCCGTCGAGCGACGGCAGCGGGTCGGGAGAGGTCAGGCTGACCCGGCGGATGGCGACGAGGCCGCGCACCGCCGCGACGGTGTCGTCGGCGAGAACCCGGCCACCCCCGATCACCACGACCCGCCGGGCCAACGCCTCGACCTCTTCCAGGTAGTGACTGGTCAGCACCACCGTGCCGCCGTCGTCGTGGAACGCGCGGATGCCGTCCCACAACGACCGGCGGGCCTGCACGTCGAGCCCGGTCGTCGGCTCGTCGAGAAAGACGATCTCGGGACGGCCGACGAACGCCAGCGCCACGGCCAGCCGACGCTTCTGGCCACCCGAGAGTCCACCGGTCTGACGGCGTACGAGATCGGCGAGACCGAACCGGTTGAGCAACTCGCCCCGCCCGAGTGGGTGATCGAAATGCGCGCGGACGAAGTCGACGACCTCGCCGACGCGAAGCGAGGCGGGCAGACCCGTCTCCTGTGGAGTGACGCCCAGCCGGCGCCGGCTGGACGGGTCGCGCGGGTCGCCGCCGAAGAGCTCGACCGTGCCCGAGGTCGGACGACGGATGCCGGTCAGCAGGTTGACCAGGGTGCTCTTGCCGGCGCCGTTGGGGCCGAGAAGGCCGACCAGCTCGCCGGCGCGGACGTCGATGTTGATGTGGTCGAGGGCGAGCGTGTCGCCGTAGCGGCGTGTCGCCTCGAGGGCGCGGGCCAGGATCACGACTCCTCCGAGGGGTTAAGCAGGGCTCTCAACGCCGCGGTGTAGTCGTCGAAGGCGAGGCGGCCGCGGCGGGTGAGCCTCACGAGCGTCATCGGGGTGCGGCCGTGGTGGGTCTTGGTGACCTCGACGTAACCGGCATCCTCGAGTTTGCGCAGGTGGACCGAGAGATTGCCGGCGGTCATCCGCAGCGTCTCCTGCAATCGGGGAAACGCGATGCGGTCCGCCTCGCGCATCACCGACAGCGCCGAGACCACCCGCAAGCGGGCCTGTGCGTGGATGACCGGGTCAAGTTCAGGAATGTCGGTGCCGGTCATCGCAGGCGCTTCCACCCGATCTGGCCGAGCACGAGCATCCCGCCGCCGGCCAGGACCGCCACGATCAACGGATGCCAGCCGACGCCGAACAGGATGCCGACGATGTTGACGACGCTGGTCCAGGCGCCGAGAACGAAGAGATTGCGGTCGTTCCACATCGCGCCGCCGGCCATGTGCAGAGCGCCGGTGAGGGCGACCATGCCGCCGCCCCAGAGCAGGCTCTGGCGGGCGTCCGGCAGTTCGGCGGTGAACTGCGCGAACACGGTCGACAGGCCGGCGAAGGCCACCGACCAGGTCAACCCGTACATCAGGCCCTGGCGGCTGGACGGCCCGGCGACCTGGCGCCCGGCCCGCCCACCGGCGATGCCGGTGGTGATGCCGGCCCCGAGCAGCAGGACGAGCAGGATCGTCGACGGCAGCCAGGCCGGCATGTTGACCAGCACCCGGCCGCCCGGCGCGAAGCGCAGGAAGAGGGCGCCGAAGCCGACCAGCCAGGCGATGCCCCACGGCCAATACATCAAGCGGGGATCGGGCGTGAGGGTGCGGGCCAGGTTGGCCTGCTCCGCACGGATCAGCCGCAACGACTCGGCGGGGTCGCCGAGCGGGGTGTCGTCGTCGATCGGTGTCATGCAAAGAACTTTACCGCACAAAGTCAAAGAGGTTTGTGCCATAAAGCTCGCGGTCTGAAAAGATCTTCGGCATGGTGGACCTGTCGATCCGCGCCGCGCAGGCGCACGAACTGCCGGCGATCTTGGAGTTCTGGCAGTTCGCGGCCGAGAACGAGAACCGCCCGGCCGACACCCCGGGTGCGCTGGCAGCGCTGCGCCTTCGCGATTCCGATGCGCTGCTGGTCGCGGTGGACGGCATGGACATCGTCGGGACGATCATCGCCGGGTGGGACGGGTGGCGCTGCCACCTCTATCGGCTGGCCGTCGCCCCCGGCCGGCGCCGAGCCGGCATCGGCCGCCGGCTGATCGCGGCGGCCGAGGAACGCTTCCGGGCGCTCGGAGGCACCCGCGCCGACGCGATGGTCCTCGACGGCAACGAACAAGCGCACCTTATCTGGGCGGCGGCCGGATATGCCCGCCAGGACGAGTGGTCGCGGTGGGTGAAGCCACTCTCACACTGACCCACGCCGGGCTTTTCCGCGCATTGTTCCGGCTCTCAATAAAATGCGGAACCGCCGGGCACGGTGTCTGCCCGACGGTGCCAATCATGCCGGCGCCTCGTTAAAGGAAAGCGCGCAATGCGTGCCTTCGGCGGTGAGCCGCAGGAATCAGTGACCCATCCCGTGCGTCGGCGTGCCATTGGGCACAGTGGTGCCTGGCTGTGGCATCGTGCCCGGGCCGGTGTGGGTGTTACCGGGACCGGGCAAAGTGTTGCCCGGGCCGGTGTGAGTGTTACCCGGGGCGGGGAAAGTGTTGCCGGGGCCAGGGAGGGTGCTGCCGGGGCCGGTGTGGGTGCTGCCGGGGCCGGGGAAAGTGTTGCCGGGGCCGGTGTGGGTGTTGCCAGGGCCGGTGTGGGTGCTGCCGGGGCCGGGGAAAGTGCCGCCCGGGCCGGTGTGGGTGTTACCGGGGCCGGTGTGGGTGCTGCCGGGGCCCGGGAAACCGGGGTGGCCGTTACCCGGGCCGGAGTGGCCGTTACTCGGGCCGGAGTGGCCGTTACCCGGGCCGGAGTGGCCGTTGCCAGGACCCGGGAGACCGGGGTGGCCGTTGCCCGGGCCGGGGTGGCCAGGGTGGCCGGGGTTGAACGTGCCTGCCCAGACCGGCCGGAACTGGTTCGGGAAGCCGTGGGTGGCGCGGAACGGCACCCCGAACCCGTGCCGATGCCAATCGTCGCGGCTGGCGACCTGCAGGGCCCACGCCCCGCGACGGATGCCGATGCGGATCACGCTGCAGTTGTGGTCGTCCCAGTTGCCGGTCCGCTCGCCGAACTGGCCCGCCCGTTCGCAGTCCCGCAGCGTCCGGTAGTAGCCGACCACGTCGTCGCCGGCCCGCCACTGGACGTGGTGGACGGCCGTCGCCCCGCCCTCCGGCATGATGCGCGAGGACGCCGCCTGAGCCGGCCCGGCACCGCTCGCCAGCGCAGCAAGTAGACCGAAGCCGCCCATGGTCAGGATGTGGGTGAGGTTCTTCATCGCGTTCCCTTCATGCGGTTTCTCGCGGTGCATTTCGAAAGGGGAAACGCGATTGCCGCTACGGCGGTATTCGCCGGAATGACCGTTGACGGATGGACCGTTCGGCTGACCGCCGGGGCGACTATTAGTAAAGGTGAATTCGCCGGCTAGTCGGACGGGGTGGCGGCGTCCAGGTAGGTGAGGACTGCGCGTACGCGGCGGTTGGTGTCGTCGTCGGCGATCAGATCGAGCTTGGCGAAGATGGTCGTGGTGTATTTGCTGATCGCGCCCTCGCTCAGGACAGCTGGGCCGCGATCGCCGTGTTGGACAGGCCTTCGGCCATCAGGGCCAGCACCGAGCGTTCGCGTTCGGTCAAAGTGGACAGTGGGTCGGCTCGTTCGGGGCGGCTCAACAACTTTGCGACCACCGCCGGGTCGAGGGCCATGCCGCCGTCGGCGACCCGGCGGACGGTGTCCATGAACTGGTCGGCGTCGAGCACGCGGTCCTTGAGCTGGTAGCCGAGGCCGCCGTTGCCGTCGGCCAGCAGTTCGCGGGCGTAGAGCTGCTCCACGTGCTGCGAGAGGATGAGCACCGGCAGCCCGGGGACTTCGCGGCGGGCGGCCAGCGCGGCCTGCAGGCCCTCGTCGGACTGGGTCGGGGGCAGGCGTACGTCGACGACCGCGACGTCGGGTCGCTCCTTGACCAAGGCTGCCGGCGTGGCCGGGCCGTTGTCGACCGCGGCCACCACCTCGTGCCTGTACGCCTGCATCAGCCGCACCAGGCCGTCGCGCAGCAGGAATAGGTCTTCGGCTATGACAATTCGCATGGCACCGCCACGGTGATCCGGGTCGGCCCGCCGGCCGGGCTGTCGATGGTCAGGGTGCCGCCGAACGCGCGGGCCCGCCGTTGCAGACCGGCCAGGCCGGACCCGGCACCCGCCGCGGCTCCGCCCACGCCGTCGTCGACCACGGTCGTGGTCAACGTGCGGTCCGAAAACCGGGACGGGTGGGCCTGGACCCACTTCAGGCCAGCGGCCCCGGCAACGGCTTGGCGTGGATGACCGACAGTCGTGACACGGCACGGGTGAGCACGACGTAGAGCCGGTTGAGCCCGCGCGCCTCGGCGGCCACGATGTCGGCCGGCTCGTGCACGATCACGTGGTCGTACTCCAGGCCCTTGACCACCGTGGCCGGGACGACCATGACCCGGGCCTCCGAGTCGACGTCGTCCGGGGTCGCGTTGTCGATGCCGGCCGCCGCCAGGTGGCCACGCAGCCGGTCGACCGCGGGGTCGGCGGCGATCACCGCGACCGAGCCCTCGTGCTCCAATGCCCGCGTGACCTCGGCCAGCGTCTCTCCGTCCAATTGCGAGGGAGCGACCGGGATCAGAGCGAGGTCGCCGTCGTGGCGCAGCGACACCGCCTCGGGTACGTCGACGCCGAGCGCCGGGAGCAGCCGGTTGGCCAGTTCGACGACGGCGGCCGGCACCCGGAACCCGATCGTCAGCGGCACCACCGGGGCGTCGGGCTTGCCGAGGTGGCCGAGCGTCTCGCGCCAGTCGGCGGCGGCCCACGGCGCGGTGCCCTGTGCCAGGTCGCCGAGCAGCGTGATCGAGCCGTGCTCGCTGCGCCGGGCGATCGCGCGGGCCTGCATCGGCGAGAGGTCCTGCGCCTCGTCGACCACCACGTGGCCGAAGCTCGCCTCGCGTTCGATCAGGCCGGCCGCCTCGTCGAGCAACACCAGGTCGGCGACCGAGAACTTGGCCGACTTCACCGTCTTGGGTGCCTTGGGCCAGCGGATCGTCTCGATCTCGTCGTCGGTCAGCACGCCGGCCGCCGCGGACGGGTCGACGAGCAGTTCGACGACGAGGGACTCCGGGGTGACCGCGGGCCACGAGTGCTCGAGGAACTCGGTGACCGACGCGACCTTCGCCATCTTGCGGAGCCAGCCTTCGGCCGGGGAGTTGCCGGTGCGGTATTCGGACTGGCGCTGGAGCAGGCCGACCACGCGGGCCCGCACCCGGTCGCGCCCGACGCCGTAGGGCAGGCCTTCGCGGCGGGCCTCGTCGACGATGCGGCGCAGCGGTTCGATGTCGATGCGCCAGCGGTAGGAACCGTCGGACACCATGATCGGATTGATCGGCTTGCGGAGGCGGGACCACAGGGCCTTGCGGAGCACCTCCGCCATGCGTACGTCATGTTTGACCGACGTCGCCGCCGGCGAGTCGACCGCCCGGACCGGCACCCGGCCGATGAGACCGTCCACTGTCGACTGCTGCACCTCGACCTCGCCGAGGGCCGGCAGCACCGCCGAGATGTAGGCCAGGAAGGCCGTGTTGGGCCCGACGATCAGCACGCCCGACCGCCGGAGCCGTTCCCGATGCAGATAGAGCAGGAAGGCCGCGCGGTGCAGCCCGACCGCGGTCTTCCCGGTGCCCGGCGCGCCCTGCACGCAGATCGAGTCTTCCAGTTCGGCCCGGACGAGCTCGTCCTGTTCGGGCTGGATGGTCGCCACGATGTCGCGCATCGGCCCGACGCGGGGCCGCTCGATCTCGGCGGTCAGGATGCGGCTCTTGGTGCCCAGTTCCTCACCCCGGTCGAGGTGCTCGTCCTCGAAGCTGGTCAGATCGCCCCGCACGAAGCCGAACCGGCGCCGGGTCGAGACGCCCTGCGGATCGCGCACGCTGGCCCGGTAGAACGAGCGGGAGAGCGGCGCCCGCCAGTCGAGCACCATCGGCTCGCCCAGGTCGTCGGTGACGTGCCGCCGCCCGACGTGGTAGGCCGCGTCGTCGATGTCGAGGCGGCCGAAGAAGAGGGGAGTGGTCGGGTCGTCGGCCAGTTCGGCCACGCGGCGGGCCATGTGCCGGCCCAGTTGTTCGGCGGTGTAGGCGTCGCCGGCCACCTTGTCGCCGGTGCTGAAGAGGGCCTCGGCGCGGCCACGCATGCGCCCGAGCGCGGCCCGGGACTCGGTGAGGTGGTGTCGTTCGGCGGCTAGCTCGGTGTCCAGGTCATTTGCGGGCACGGGTCATCCTCGGGCAGGCTGGTTTGTGCAGGCTGCGCTCGCGTGTCCGGCGGGAGAACGGCCGGCGCGGGGGGACGTCCGCTGCGGTGCATGCTCACCACGGCCGTCAAGCGGCCCTCCACGTTACGCCGTGGACACCCGCTGTCCACTCATTTTCCCAGCGCCGACAATGGGGGCGTGGCCGAGAGCAACCGGATCAGCGACCCGCGCGTCATGCGGGCGCTCGCGCACCCCGCACGCATCGAGATCGTGGACTACCTGAATTCGACAGGCGAGGCGGTGACCGCGACGGAATGCGCGGCGATGGTCGGTCTGTCGCCCAGCGCGACCAGCTATCACCTGCGGGAACTGGCCAAATACGGCCTCGTCGAACAGGCGCCGAGCCGGGGCGACGGGCGGGAGCGGGTCTGGCGCAGCACCAGCGCCCACGTGCAGATCGCGAGCGTGGACGAGGAGCCGGAGACGCTCGCGGCCCAACGGGCGCTGGTCAACCTTTATCTCGACCGCGACGCGCACCGGCTGGGGGAGTGGCTCGACCGGGGCAAGGACGAGCCGGTCGAGTGGCAGGAGGCCAGCACGATCATGGGCAACACGCTGCTGATGACCGCTGAGGAACTGAAAGCGCTCACCGAGAAGGTGCGCGATCTGGTCGAGCCTTATCAGATGCGTACACGTCGGGCCTCCCCGCCGGAGGGTGCCCGCGAGGTGAGGGTCAACTATCTGGCATTCCCGGCCCCTTGAGTTCCGGCAATGTGAAGGAATAACTTCGAAGTATGTCCTTCACATCTTGGCGCGATGTGTATCTGGCCGCCGGCTCCCGTGGCATCTCGGCTTGCGGCGATTTCCTCGCGGCCACCTCGCTGGCCCTCGTCCTCCAGCAGCGCGGGCACGCCGGGATCGCGGTCTCGGGCCTGCTCATCGCCGCCGCGCTGCCGGTTGCCGTGCTGGCCCCGTTCACCGGACGGCTGGCCGATCGAGCCGACAGCCGGACCCTTCTCGTGCTGGCCGGTGCTCTGCAGGCCGTCGTGGCCACGGTGCTCGCCTTCACGTCGCAGCCGGTGGCGATGATCGGCCTCGTCGCGCTGCTCGCCTGCGGTGTCGCGGTCACCCAGCCGACGCTCGCCGCCCTCACGCCGGCGATGGTGCGGCCCGAGGACCTGCCGCGGGCCAGCGGTCTCGGACAGGCTGCGAGCAGCATCGGAGCGCTCGCCGGTCCGGCCCTGGCGGGCCTTCTCATCGGCACCGCCGGGCCACGCCCGGCACTGCTGCTCGATGCGGTCAGTTATCTCGCGCTGGTCGCGGCGGGGCTTTTGATCCGTACGCGTCGTGGAGCGCGACCTTCCGAAGCATCGCCCGTCGTGCCGTGGCGCCTGACGACCGACCGCACGCTGACCACGCTGTTCGCAGCCATGTTCGTGGTGATCGTCGGCGTGAGCGCGATCAACGTCTTCGAGATCTTCTTCGTCCGGGACACGCTCGGCGCCCCGGCCACCGTCTGGGGCCTTGTCGTCGCGTCGTGGACCGCCGGCGCGCTCATCGGTACGGGGCTGGTGACGCGGTTGCCGAAACGCTACTTCACCGGCTCGATCGCGGTCGCCCTGATGGCCGCCGTGTGTCTGCCCATCCTGATCGCGGGGGCGGTCGGCAGTGCCGTCTGGCTGTTCCCGCTCTGGATCTGCGGCGGGCTCTTCAACGGCGCGCTCAACGTGATGTGCGCGGTGATCCTGGCCGACCGGGTCGTGCCGGGTGCGCGCGGACGGGCGTACGGGATGATGAACGCGGTCGCGCAGACCGCCAACATGGTCGGTTTCGTGGTCGCCGGGCCGCTGGTCGACCATTTCGAGCCTCGCTTGCTGGTCGCCGCGTGCGGTGCGGCCGGGCTGCTGGCCGCGGTGGCCTGCCTTCCGATGGTGCGGTCGGCGGTGCGATGTGAGCCACCCGCTGACCCCGCACCCGGCGAAGCCGCGCCGATGCGGGCTAGCGTCGTGGGATGAGCGACAGCGTCCGTCGGCCCCGGGTCGGGCACATCCAATTTCTCAACTGCATCCCGATCTACTGGGGCCTGATGCGCTCCGGCGCTCTTCTCGACTTCGATCTGCAGAAGGACACCCCCGACCGGCTCAACAACGCGCTGGTCGCCGGCGACCTCGACATCGGCCCGATCTCGCTTGTCGAATACCTGCGGCACGCCGACGAACTGCTCCTGCTGCCCGACCTCGCGGTCGGCAGCGACGGGCCGGTGCTCTCGGTCAACCTGATCTCGACCCGGCCGCTGGCCGAGCTCGATCAGCGGCCGGTGGCGCTCGGCTCGACCTCGCGTACGGGCGTGCTGCTGGCCCAGATGCTGCTGGCCGAGAAGTACGGCGCCGAGCCCAATTACTTCCGCTGCCCGCCCGAGTTGACGCAGATGCTGCTCGAGGCCGACGCCGGCGTGCTGATCGGCGACCCGGCGCTGCGTGCGCTCTACGAGGCACCCAAGAACGGCCTCGACGTGGTCGACCTGGGCCAGGCCTGGCGCGACTGGACCGGCCTGCCGATGGTGTTCGCGGTCTGGGCGGTCCGCAAGGACTTCGCGACGGCGAACCCGGGCGCGGTCAAGGATGTGCACGAGGCGTTCCAGCGGTCGGTCCAGCTCTGCCTGGGCGAGCTGGACGAGGTAGCCACCGCGGCCGCGCGGTGGGAGCCGTTCGACGCGGCGACGCTCGCCAACTATTTCCGGGCGCTCGACTTCTCGCTCGGCGAGCGGCAGATTGCCGGGCTTCGGGAGTTTGCGCGCCATGCCGCCGCCCGTGGTGAGGTTCCGCCCCTTCCGCCCGAAGGCCCGGTTTTCGCCGAAGTTTGATCTTCATTTCCGCAGGCCATACGCTCCTGCGGACCTTGCTGTGGGGGAAATGACAAGTGGGGGACGGCGATACGCCGTCCCCCACTTGTTTGCCATCAACCGGTATTAACCGACCTTGTAGCTGTACGGCAGGTCGATCAGCTCGTCGCCACCCAGGGTCACCTGGCTGACCGTGTCGATGTAGAGGTGGCCCTTCACGGTCGAGCCCTTGGCGGCGCTCGGCGTGATGGTCACCGTGATCGTCGTGCTCTGACCCGGCTGCAGGATCACCGGGCCGGTCGCGTCGGCCGCCGCGGCCTTCGTCGCGGCCTGGCTGCCCGCGGCGTGGGTGCCCGTGGCGTGGGCGACGTACTTGCCGGCCTTGGCGTCGGCCTTGAGCGCGGCCATCGCCGCGTCGTCGCCCGAGCCGACGCCGAGCTGCCAGAAGTCACCGGTCGACGAGGTCACCGCGGGGTCGAAGAGCTGACCCTGGGCCACCGCGGCGGTCGTGACCGTGCCGGCCGGCGCCGGACCGTCGAACGGGCCGGTCTGCCCGATGTCGGCGGCCCAGAGACCCGGCGAGACCTGCGGCGCCTGGACGCGGACGACCGCGCCGTTGCCCTGCGCCGAGGAGTAGAGCTCCGGCTCGCCCGACGAGTAGAAGAGGTCCAGGTTGACCGGCTGGGTGGCCGCGGCCTGCACCGTCAGCTGCTTGCTCTCGGTCGGGACCAGCCACTGCGGGTAGACCCCGGCGGGCACCGGCAGCGGCGTGGTCTCGGCGCCGCTCAGCTCGACCAGCGGCAGGTCGCCGATGGTGTTGAGCCGCGCGTCGGCGAAGTAGGTCAGCGGGGCGGCGCCGGTGTTGGTCACCTTGACCGGAACCGTGACCGCCCGGCCGGCCTTCAGCGTCGAACCGTTGGGCAGCGAAGCGCTGACCTTGACGGTGTTGAAGGTCACCTTGCCGGTGAACGGCTGGGCGACTTCGAGGCCGCTCTGCGGGTTGGTGAAGTCGAGCGTCAGCAGCCAGCGGCCCGCCTGCGGGTTACGCCGGTAGATCTGCAGCGCCTTGTCCTGCACGCCGGTGCCGGTGGCGTCGGCGTAGAGGTTGCTCTGGTACGAGTACACCTGGCCGTCGGGCGAGGTCAGCACGCCGTAGTACGTGACGCCCGGGTCCTGCACGCCGACGCTGATGCCCAGGTCCTTCTTGCCCGCCGGGACATCGAGGTAGTACGCGTTGGTCTGCGCGTACCCGCCGTCACCGGAGCGGCCGTTGCCGCCGGTCAGCACACCGGTGAAGGTGTTGCTGCTGCTGTTCGTCGGGATCAGCGTGCGCGCGGTCAGCGGCACCGACGTGGTGAGGCCGAGCGGCGTCGACAGCTGCACCGAGGCGCTCACGTCGCCCGGGTTCTTCGGCAGCCTGGTGGTGACCTTCACGGTGCCGGTCGCGCCCGGCGCCAGCGACAGCGTCGACGGCGACACCGAGCCGAAGCTGGTGAAGTCCGACGTGGTCGCCTGCCACTTGATCGAGCCGTTGAAGGCCGACGACTTGGAGAGGGCGAGGTAGGCCGTCCACGTGCCGAAGGACGGGTAGTGGACGTCGATGTGCCCGAAGTTGCCGTAACCCTGCGGGATCGAGTACGCCGAGTAGACGCCCTGCGGGTCGATCAGGATGATCCGCATCGCGTACGGCTCGGTGGCCGCCGCGAACGAGAAGTCGAGCCGGTCGGCGCCCAGGCCGACCTTGAACTTCTGGGTCGTGTAGCTGCGGACCACACCGGTCGCGTCGACGAACGTCGGAGCGGTCGCCGCGTTCAGCGTGACCGAGCCCGACTGGTTGCTCACGGTCTTGCCGAGCGTACGGGTCGACAGGTTGACCTTCTGGGTGTTGCCGCTGACGTTGGTGATCGACAGCTTGGAGGTCGTGGTGCCGCCCGGCTGTCCGTCGGTGACCAGCTGGGTCTTGTCGACGACCAGCGAGGTGCCCAGCGGCTTCGGCGAGCCGTTGCTGTCCTTGAAGCTCAGCGCCGCCTTGACCGCGGCCAGCGAGTTGAGCTGACCGGCGCCCTGCTCGTACGCGGGGTGGCCGAGGTCGGTCGCGGTGCTGGTGAGCAGCCGCTTGACCAGCGCCGGGGCCGGACGCACGCCGTGGTGGGTGCTCTCGTAAGCCTGGATGACCAGGGCCGCGGCACCTGCAGTGAACGGCGACGACTGGCTGGTGCCGCCGAAGTTCTGGATCGAGGCCGGCGCGCCCTTGTAGTCGACGCAGTCCTCGTAGATCTCGGTGTTCGGCGTGCAGAGCGCCCAGCCGAGGTCACCGGGTGCGGCCAGGTCGGGCACCCGCCCGTGCGAGGTGACGCCGCCCGAGCTCAGGCCGGAGATGTTGCCGTCGGCCCAGGTCCCGTTGGAGAACTGGAAGCCGGAGGAACCGGTCTGGGCGTACGACCGGAAGGTCGTGGTCGCCGCGACACCGATCACCTTGGCGTCGCTGGACGGCGAGCCGATGGTGCCGGTCGTGCCGGCGTCACCGGTGCTCGCCACGACCGTCACGCCCGCGTCCACGGCCGCGTCGTCGGCCAGCGAGATCGGGTCGTTGCCGAGGTCGGGGAACGGGTTGCCGCCGAACGACTCGTTGATGACGTCGACGGTGGCGTCGTTCACCGCGTAGTCGAGCGCCTGGATGAACCGGGAGGTCGGAGCGGTGTTCGAGTTGCCGAAGACCTTCAGGCCGACCAGGCTCGCGCCGGGGGCGATGCCCCGTACGGTGATGGTGCAGCCCGGGGGCAGCGCGTGCGCCGGGTTGACGAAGTCGGCCAGGTCGTAGCTGTGCAGACCCTGCGCCGCGATCGAGCTGGCGTCGCCGAACGCCTCGGCGGCCGAGCTCGGCGCGTCCGGGCCCTCGCCCGAGAAGTCCTTGTAGTCGACGAAGACGTGGCTGCCGTCGGCCCGGATGAAGTCCGGGTTGTTGATGTCGAGGCCGTCGGCGAGGAAGGCGACCTTCACACCCTTGCCGGTGGCGAGCGACTGCGCCTGGGGCGTCGCCGGGTTGCTGAACGCGGTGTTCGTCGTCTGCAGGGCCTCGGGCTCGAGCAGCGGCTTGGACGGATCCGACGGGCAGATCGGGGAGGCCACACCCGATTGCGCTGCGCCCTTGACCGGCGGGGCCGCGTCGGACCCGGTGGGTGCCTTGGTGATCGGAAGATCCGGGTAGACCGCGGCGACCGTCGGGTCGGCGGTCAGGGCCGAGATCTGGGCGGTCGTCGCAGTCGCGGCGATCGCGTTGACGCTGGTGAAGCCGCGGACGTCGCGCATGCCGGCGGACTTGGCCCGGCTGATCACCGGGGCCTGGTCCTTCTTGGCGGCCCGCGCCCGGGGCGAGTTCGCACTACGCGTGAACGAAAGGTCCTTGTGCTGGTTGCGCAGCATCACGATGACGCCGCGAGCCGGCTGGCCGGCGGTGGCCGGCAGCTTGACTACGGGAGGTGCTGCGAACGCCGACGCCGGATAGGCGGCGGCGGCCAGTACCCCTAGGGAGACGAGAGATGCCGTAAGCACCCCTCTTGCCGGAAATGGCATGCAGTGCTCCTCGCATACGACGACCGGGAGGAACCCCCGTATCCCCCCGTAGATCAATGCGGAGCATTGATCGTTGTATGCAAATGCGCAAGGGCCATTTGTCACGGGTATCGGCGTCGGTGGATACAAAAAATGGGCGCCCCGGGGCAAAAGCCTCGGGGCGCCCACCGTCCGCTGTGGTCAGTTCAACAGGGTTTCCAGCTCCGTCACGTCCTCGGCGCTCAACTGCCAGGCGCCGGCCGCCGCGTTGGCCTGGATCTGCTCGGCGGTCGTCGCGCCGGCGATGACGCTGGCGACGGCCGGGCGCGCGGCCAGGCCGGCGATGGCGACCTCGAGCAGGCTGTGCCCGCGCTCGGCGCCGAACGCGGTGAGCGCGTCGATGGTGTCCCAGTCGGCGTCCTCGAGCCACCTCTGGTAGCGCTCCTGGGACAGCCGGGTGCCCGCGGCCGCCCGCTCGCCGCGCCGATATTTGCCGCTGAGCAGGCCGCTGTCGAGCGGAAAGAACGGCAGGAAGCCGAGCCCGAAGTGCTCGCAGGCGGGCACGATCTCATCCTCGGCCTCGCGGTGCAGGAGGCTGTACTGGTTTTGCGCGCTGATGAACGGGGTGAGGTTGCCGGCGCTCGCGGTCCAGTGCGCGTCCGCGATCTGCCAGCCGGAGAAGTTGGAGTTTCCGAGGTAACGCACTTTGCCCGAACGCACCAGGTCGTCGAGGGCGGCCAGGGTCTCGTCGATCGGGGTGCCCTCGTCCGGCCGGTGCATCTGGTAAAGGTCGAGGTAATCGGTCTCGAGGCGGCGCAGCGACGCCTCGACCGCCCGGACGATGTAGCGCCGTGAACCCCGCGCGTCGAAGTCCTTACCGTTGACGCCTTCCATGTCCATGCCGAACTTGGTGGCGAGGACGATCTCGTCGCGGCGGCCCTTGAGTGCGGCGCCCAGGACTTCCTCGGAGGCGCCGTGCGGGGTGCCGTAGATGTCGGCGGTGTCGAACAGCGTGATGCCGGCGTCGAACGCGGCGTCGACGACCTCGCGGGTGCCGTCGGCGTCCAGCTTGCGGCCGAAGTTGTTGCAGCCCAGGCCGACGACGGAGACGACCAGGCCCGAGGCGCCCAGCCGGCGGTAGCTCATGTCACTCATGATCCGACCCTATGCCCGAATGTCCCCAGCTTTCCCCGTGGACGCCCGACATTGGTCTGCATCTATTGACACACCTAGTTAACAGATTCGAGTCTGCGTGAGAGCGCTCTCAACCCCGAAACGAGGTGTTCCGTGCGTACCGTCCTCCGCGCACTCGCGGCACTGGCCCTGGCCGTCCCGGCCGCCGCGGCCGTCGCCCCGCCGGCGGCCCAGGCCGTCGGACCCGACATCCTCCCGGTGACCTTCACCAACAACACCGGCCGCGCCGACGCGGTCTACCTCTACGTCATCGGCACCCAGCTCTCCAGCGGCCGACTCGGCTACGTCAACCAGGCCGGCGCCTTCACCGCGTGGAGCGGCGGCCAGATTCCCCCCTCGCCCGCGCCGGACGTCTCGATCGCCGGGCCGGGCAACGGTGGCAACACGACCATCCGCTTCCCGCGCAACTTCTCCGGCCGCGTCTACTTCTCCCTCGGTGAGAAGCTCCACTTTTTCCTCACCCCGGACGGCCTCGTGCAGCCCGCGCCCTGGGCCGCCGGCGACGCCAACCAGAACATCCTGTTCGACTGGAGCGAGTTCACCTACAACGACTCCGGACTGTGGTTGAACAGTTCGCAGGTCGACATGTTCGCGATCCCGCACGCGGTCACCGTCACCAACTCGGCCGGCGTCACCAAGCGCACCGGCGACCCGGTCGCCGACGGCCGCACCAACGTGATCAACACGATCAAGGGGACGGCGGGCTGGTCGAGCCTCGTCTACACCCGCTCGTCCGACGGAACGGTGCTGCGGGTGCTGTCGCCCAGCAAGACCAGCAACACCTACCTCGACTCGTACATCAACTCGGCGTGGAACGCGTACGCCTCCAAGACCCTGACCGTGGTGCCGTTCGGCGACCAGCCCAACACCAAGTACTTCGGGCACACCTCGGGCAACACGATGGTCTTCACCAACACCTCGGGTGCCCAGGTGGCGTCCTTCAACAAGCCGTCCTCGGCCAGCGTCTTCGGCTGCGCGGGCGACCTTCCGGCGCCCAACGACCAGGTGGTCGGACCGATTTCCCGTACGCTCTGCGCCGCGCTCAACCGGGGCACGCTCGGCACCGTCGACACCCAGCCGGACGGCAACGCGGCCGACTTCTACAAGAGCAACCCCACAAACGTCTACGCCAAGACCATCCACGCCAACATGGCGGACGGCCGGGCGTACGCGTTCCCCTTCGACGACGTGTCGGACTTCGCGTCGATCGTCAACGACGGTGACCCGCGGTCGGCCGGCATCACGCTCTCGCCGTTCACCGGCGGTGGCGGCACCACGCCGCCGCCCGCATCCGGGTCCTCGCTGATCAGTAGTCTCAACAACCGGTGCATCGACGTGCCGAACTCGAGCTTCGTCGACGGCGCCCAGCTGCAGATGTGGGACTGCAACAACACCGGCGCCCAGAAGTGGACCTTCAGCGGTGGCGCGCTGCAGAGCCAGAACGGCAAGTGCATGGACGTCTCGGCCGGATCGACGGCCAACGGGGCGGTCGTGCAGCTTTACACCTGCAACGGGACGGGCGCCCAGCAGTGGGTGCTGAGCGCGGCCGGTGACCTGGTCAACCCGCAGGCCAACCGGTGCCTCGACATCAAGGACGCGAACGCGAACGCGGGCGGGAAGCTCCAGCTCTGGGACTGCGCCGGCACGGCCAACCAGAAGTGGCGTCAGGGCTGACGTCGATCAGCAGAAGCGGCGCCCGTCTCGGACGGGCGCCGCTTTCTTTCGTACGCCGTCAGTTGTCGGCCGGCGCGCCCTCCGGCTGGTGAGCGGCGCCGGCCGCACGGGCGGCGTCCACGATGCCCTGCAGGGCGGCCAGGTGACGATCCAGCCGCGCCCGGCCCTCGGCGGTGGCCCGGAGCCACGTGCGCGGGGTCTTGCCCACGTAGCCCTTGCGCACCTCGACGTAGCCGGACCCGGACAGCGTCGTGACCTGTTTGGACAGTGCCGGATCGGTCAGCTCGACGGTGTCGCGGACGAAGCCGAACTCGCACCAGTCCGCGCCGGCCAGCAGGGATACGATGCCGAGCCGGGTCGGGTCGAGCAGCAGCGGGTCGAGATCCGAGTTGCCCGGCAGCGCACGGCGACGTGGGCTCACCGGCCGCTTCGCATCAGGTAGTGCCGGGTGATCCGGTCGAGCACCCAGGTCACCGGCATGATGATGATCGCCATTGCCACGCCGAAGACGGTAACGGTGTGGCGGACGGCCCAGGCCGGCGCGCCGATGTCGGCCAGCAGATGGTCGTAGTTGAGAAGCAGGAGACTGCCGAGCGCGACGATCAGCAGAACCACTCGGATGGCGATCCGGGTGTGCGCCGGGACGACATTGCTCGCGGGCCCGGCCCGCATCCCGAACCGGGAGCGGATCCGCAGGCGGAAAGCCGGGGCCGAACGGAACAGGACCAGGACGACGGTCATCGCGATGACCACCCAGAACCCGGCCTGCGGCACGAAGTCCTCGAGTGTGTACAGCGCCAGGGTGTAGACGGACAGCGCGGGATAGATCCAGAACGGCCGCCTTGCCTCGTCGGCCAGAGCCTGCCGGCGAGCCGCCGCAATCTGCAGGTCACGGGCCGCGTCCGCCGGATCGATGGAAGTGGTCATCATTTCTCCCGTTGCTCAAGTACTTGCCTGAAAAGAAAGTACATCAACAGTTTCCAATTAGGCAAGTACTTGCTCGGAGGTTATTGGGAGTCTGCGCCGAGCGATCGGTAGGCCGGCCGCAGCAGGTCGATCAAGGGGATGTGCCGGACCTTGACCGGGGGCGGGTCGAGCGCCCGCAACAGCAGCTCGGGCGGCGTCGTGATGCGTGACGGGCGCTCGCGCAACCGGCTCAGGCTCATCGCCGGGGCGTAGAAGTCGGCCAGCCGGGCGTCCAGCGGCTCCTCGTCGACCGCCAGCGGGTCGATCTCGGGCAGCGGTTCGGGCGTGCCGCGCAACGCGTCCAGCAGCTGCTCGCGGTCGCGCCCGCGCCAGGCCAGCACCAGGAACGGATCGTCGTCGAACGCCTCGGCCAGCACGTAGAGCACGGCCGAGCCGTGCTTGCACGGCACGCCCCAGTCCGGGCAGTTGCACCGGATGTCGAGCTGATCGGGGAAGAGCGGCAGCTCATGGGCCGCGAACAGGTCGACGATCTCGTGCGGCATGTCGCCGGCCAGCAGCGCGGCCCGATAGAGAGCCTGCCCGCCCAGCGCCGACGTGACCGAGGTCCACTGTGCCTCGTCAAAGGCCGAGATCTCGATGCTCACCTCGTACGGCTGCGGCCGTGACCCCTGCACCCGGCCGGTCACCCGCCCGGGCCGGAGGCTGAAGTCGATGACCTGGCCCTTGCGGGCGTAAGCCCGCCCCCGCGCCAGGCGGCCACCGTCACAGATCTGCTCGAGCACGTCGACGAACTTGCGGGACCACCACTGCGACCCGATCTGGCCGCGCTTGGCGCGGACCGCGATGCCGCCGTCGACCTCGATTGGCTTGCCGTACTCCGAGAAGTGGGCCATCACCGCACCGCCGCCGGGTCGAGCGCGAACAGTTCGCGCAGCTGATCGGTGTTGAGGTCGGTGATCCAGTCCTCGCCGGTGCCGACGACCGAGGAGGCCAGCGCCTTCTTCCGCTCGATCATCGCGTCGATCTTCTCCTCGAGCGTGCCGGTGCAGATGAACTTGCGGACCTGCACGTTGCGCGACTGTCCGATGCGGAACGCCCGGTCGGTCGCCTGGTCTTCGACCGCCGGGTTCCACCACCGGTCGAAGTGCACGACGTGGTTGGCCGCGGTCAGGTTGAGGCCGGTGCCCGCGGCCTTCAACGACAGCAGGAAGAGCATCGGCTCGTCGTCTTCCTGGAAGCGGGTGACCATCTCGTCGCGCCGGGCCTTGGACAGTCCGCCGTGCAGCCACAGCACCGGGCGGTCGACGTGCGCGGTGAGGTAGGGCTGCAGCAGCGTGCCCCACTCGGCGTACTGCGTGAAGATCAGGGCCTTGTCGCCGTCCTCGATGATCTCGGCCGCCAGCTCCTCGAGCCGGGCCAGCTTGCCGGATCGGCCGGGCAGCCGCGAACCGTCCTTGAGCAGGTGCACCGGGTGGTTACAGACCTGCTTGAGCTTGGTCATCGCGGCCAGCACGTTGCCCCTGCGCTGGATGCCCTCGCTGCCGTCGATCGCGGCCATCATGTCCTCGACCACGGCCTGATAGAGGGTGGCCTGCTCGCCGGTGAGCGTGCACCACACCTTCATCTCGTTCTTCTCCGGCAGGTCCGAGATGATCGTCTTGTCGGTCTTGAGCCGGCGGAGCACGAACGGACCGGTCGCGCGTTTCAGCGCCGCGGCGGCGTCGGCATCCTGGCGGACCTCGATCGGCTCCTGGAAGCGGCGGCGGAAACGCTTGGCCGGTCCGAGCAGTCCCGGGTTGCAGAAGTCCATGATCGACCAGAGCTCGGCCAGGTGGTTCTCGACCGGCGTGCCGGTAAGAGCCAGTCGGGTGCGAGCCGGGATCGCGCGCACGGCTTGCGCCTGCCGGGTACCGCTGTTCTTGATCGCCTGGGCCTCGTCGCAGACGACCCGACCCCAGTCGACCTCCCGCAGAACCGCCAGATCGCGGGTCGCCGTCCCATAGGTCGTCACGACGAGGTCGGCATCGTCGGAAATGTCAACGCGACGCCGTTCCGCGCCGTGATGAACGTAAACTCGCAAACCGGGCGCAAACCGGGCCGCTTCCTTCTGCCAGTTGCTGACCAGCGACATCGGACAGACAAGCAGGGTCGGCTTAACCTCCTCGCCCGCCGAACGCTCGGCCAGGAGCAGCGACAAAGTCTGCGCCGTCTTCCCGAGGCCCATGTCGTCGGCGAGGATGCCACCCAGCCCCAGCCGGGCCAGAAAATGCAGCCAGGAGAGCCCGCGCTCCTGGTAGGGCCGCAGCGTGCCGAGGAACCCGGCCGGCGTCGCCAGCGGGGTGAGCCGCTCGGCCGCCTGCCCGCTCAGCAGATCGCCCAGCTCGCCGTCGGCATCCACCTCGACGAGCGGCAGATCATCCTCGCCGCCGTCGATCACCTGCTGCAGCACTTCGCCCGCGGTCACCGAGCCCTCGCGCCGTCGGTCGACCGCCTTCAGCGCGGCCTTCAGCTGGCGGTCGTCGAGCTCGACCCACTGCCCGCGCACCCGCACCAGCGGCACCTTGAGCCGGGCCAGCTCGGCCAGTTCCTCGGCGGTCACCACGCCGTCGCCGATCACCAGGTCGATCCGGAAGTCGACCAGTTGCTCGAGCCCGAAGCCGGAGCTCGCGGCCGCCCGCGACGGCGACGCTTTCTTGGAGCGGGTGGTCAGCTTCAGGCCGACCGCCTTGCGCCCGGCCCAGGTCGGCAGCTGCACGCCGAAGCCGGCCGCCTGCAACAGGGGCGCCGCCTGCCGGAGAAACTCGTGGGCCTCTGAAGTGTCGAGCGTCATGCGGTCGGGCTGCTGCTCGCGCAGCGAGAGGTGCAGCAGCGGAAACAGCCGGACCGCCCGGCCCAGGCCGGCCAGCAGGGTCTCGTCGGGCCGCTGCGGCAGACCGGGGAAACGGCCGCCCTCCCACACCTCAGCCGCCGGCAGATAGAGACTCGGATCCTCGGCCGACTGCAACGCGAACTCGAGACCCCACTCGTCGGTCTCCGGCCCGGGCTCGCTCAGCCGGAAGCTGACCCGGATCGGACCGTTCGCGTCGAGAGCCGCCCGCAGCCAGTCGCCGAGCGCGGTGCCCAGCTCGCGGACGTCGTCCGGGCGGGCGCCGGGCAGAGCCGGATCGGGGTCGGTCAGGGCGGCGATCCACCGGTCGGGCAGCGGGCCGCGCGGGCCGGTGCGGTGCCCGTGCAGGATGCGTTCCGGCAGCAACGCGCGGGCGGCGCCGTCGACCAGCGAGTGGAGGGCGTCGCGCAGCGTGCGGCCGATCTCGGCGCCGGTCGCCCGCACCACCGGCGGCATCGCGGCGGCGAAGTCGCGGTAGCCCGCGGCGTCCGCCCCGGTGATCACCGGACGCCAGCGCGCGGCGGGCACGCCGCCCTCGACGACCAGCTGGGGGAGCATGCGCCCGCGAAGGGCCAGATCGTAGGCGTGCGTCGCGAGGATGCCGAGATAACGCAGCGACGCGGCGGGCTGCCAGGCCGCGTCGGGGTCGGGCTCCGCGAGCTGGGCCAGCGCGGCCAGGGCCGCATCACCGGGGATCAGCAGGGCCGGAACGGCCCACTCCCGCAGCCGTACGCCGCGGGCCGGCGCTTCACTGCCCGTTTCGGGGGAGGGCACCGGCCCCTTGGAGGTGCCCGGCAGATGAAGTGTCAGCGTCTCGAAGGCAGCCTGGTCGACGGCCTCACCCAGAAGCTCGGCGAGCGATTCGGCCGGCTCGGCGAACGGATGTTCCCGTCGTTTCGCCTCATATAGGGCCGTCGACCTCTCGGCCCAGAGCGCGAGCCGCCCCGGCCGATCGGTGCCCGGCACCCAGCCGCCCTGTACGACCAAGCCCTGTACGACCAACACGTGCACCCCCTGCGTAACCCGTCGAGATTAGCGGGCCCGCGGGGCCGTGACCCGCACCGCTGACGCGGGTCGTACGGGGGACGTAGTCTTCGTGGCGTGACGGCGAACCCGGAGATCTCGACCATCCTGCAGCGCGCCGCCGACGGCGGTCGCATCACGCCCGAGGAGGCGTTGCTGCTCTATACGGATGCGCCGTTCCACGAGCTCGGCGAGGCGGCCGACGCCGTGCGCCGGCGGCGTTACCCGGACGGCATCGTCACCTACCTGATCGACCGCAACATCAACTACACCAACGTGTGCGTCACCGCGTGCAAGTTCTGCGCGTTCTACCGCGCGCCCAAGCACGCCGAGGGCTGGACGCACCCGATGGAGGAGATCCTGCGCCGGTGCGGCGAGGCGGTCGACCTCGGCGCGACCCAGGTCATGCTGCAGGGCGGCCACCACCCCGACTACGGAGTGGACTACTACGAGGAGCTGTTCTCCACGGTCAAGGGGGCCTACCCCGACCTGGCGATCCACTCGATCGGCCCGAGCGAGATCCTGCACATGTCGAAGGTCTCCGGCGTCTCGATCGAGGAGTCGGTCGTCCGCATCAAGAAGGCCGGCCTCGACTCGATCGCCGGGGCGGGCGCCGAGATGCTGCCCGATCGGCCGCGCAAGGCAATCGCCCCGCTCAAGGAGAGCGGCGCCCGCTGGATCGAGGTGATGACGACCGCGCACCGCAACGGCCTGTCCTCGACCGCGACCATGATGATGGGCACCGGTGAGACGAACGCGGAGCGCATCGAGCACATCCGGATGATCCGCGACTGCCAGGACCTCGCGGTGGCGAACGGCTACCGCGACGACGCCGTCGAGACCTCCGGTGACCGCGGCGGGTTCCGCGCGTTCATCCCGTGGACCTACCAGCCGGAAAACAACCACCTCAAGGGCCGCACCCAGGCGACGACGCTGGAATACCTGCGGTTCGTCGCGGTGTCCCGGCTGTTCTTCGACAACGTCGCCCACCTGCAGGCCTCGTGGCTGACCACGGGCAAGGACGTCGGCCAGCTGTCGCTGCACATCGGCGTCGACGACCTCGGCTCGATCATGCTCGAGGAGAATGTGATCTCCTCGGCCGGCGCTCGGCACCGGTCCAACCTGCACGAGCTGATCTCGATGATCCGCACCGCCGGCCGCATCCCGGCCCAGCGCGACACCCTCTACCGTCATCTCGCCGTGCACCGCACGCCGGCCGACGACCCGACCGACGAGCGCGTGGTCTCGCACTTCTCGTCGATCGCGATGCCGGGCGGCGGCGCGGGCCGGGAATTGCCGCTCGTCGAGGTCTCCTGACCCCTTCTTCGGAGGGGGTGCACCTAGCCGTTCGGACAGGTGGGGATCACCGAATCAGTGAGGGGACGATTGCTCCTTCGTAACGAGGCTCGTCAACCTCTGTACCGCCCTGTTCCCGCTGGTTACGTTGCCTGCGTAACACCTGGAGAACTTCTTGGCACGTCAGGCGGGCACGGCTTGGGCCCGCGGTGACGGCCGCGGATCCGACCGGCAGCGGTCGTATATATAACGCACAAGGGTGCGGGCGGGATGGGTCAACCATCCCGCCCGTTCTGTGTCTGAGTCTGGCCAGCCTTTTAGTCCGTGTGGGGTGGCGGTCGGGGTGGTCGGATGGCGGGTGGCAAAGTTGTCTCGTGACGCGCGCAGACCTGGACAAGCAGCCGCACGAGATCGCCGAGATGTTCGACGGCGTGGCCCAGCGGTACGACCTGACCAACACCGTTCTCTCGTTCGGCCAGGACCGCCTCTGGCGGCGGGCGACCCGGGCCGCGCTGATCCTGCGGCCGGGCGAACGGGTGCTCGACGTCGGCGCGGGCACCGGGGTCTCGACCGAGGAGCTCCAGCGGTCGGGCGCGTTCGCGGTCGGCGCCGACCTGTCGGTCGGCATGCTGGTGGCCGGCCGCCGGGCCGGGCGTACGGTTCCGCTGCTGGCCGCCGACGCGCTGAAGCTGCCGTTCGCCGATGCCACCTTCGACGCGGTGACGATCTCGTTCGCGCTGCGCAACGTGCAGGACACCGAGGGCGCGCTGCGGGAGCTGGGCCGGGTGACCCGGCCGGGCGGCCGGCTGGTCGTGTGTGAGTTCAGTCGCCCGGTCAACGGGCCGTTCCGCACGGTCTATCTCGAATACCTGATGCGGTCGCTGCCCGCGGTGGCCCGCTCGGTGTCGAGCAATCCCGACGCGTACGTCTATCTTGCGGAATCGATCCGCGCCTGGCCGGACCAGGCGGGGTTGGCCGAGCGCATCGCGAACTGCGGCCCGTGGGGCCGGGTGGGCTGGCGCAACCTGACCGGCGGCGTGGTGGCCCTGCACCGGGCAACCCGGGTGTAAAACGGTCATTTTAGTCACACGGCGCTCTTGTGCCTGTTTTGCTCGGTTGATGACGACATTCGGCAATCTTGAGGACACCGATATCGACGTCGCGATCGACGAGCAGGAGGCGGGGGAGCGCCGCAGCATGGAGCTGGCCACCCGGATCCGCATGGTAGCCGCCGAGGACCCTGAGCTTGCTCAGGATCTGGTAGATGAGCTGATCGTCGCCCTTGACCGGGCGATGGGCGGTACGTTTCGGGAATATCTGGACGGAGATGCCCGGGATGTAGCGGACCGGGCCTTGACAGATAGCGGATCGGACAATTCACCGGCGCGGGACAGTTAGGGTCGCCTAACCCGAACGAGTTTCGATGGCCGTCCTAGACTCCGATCTGGGCATGCTTGTGAACCGTTTCACGAGCGTGCGCGAGACGGAGGTGTGCCGTGCAGGACGAGCAACGATCAGGGCTGATCGCCGACGAGGCGGATGTGATCGTCGTCGGCGCGGGACCCGGCGGATCGGCCGCCGCCTATCACCTGGCGCGGCACGGCCTGCGCGTGCTGCTGCTGGAAAAGACCGAGTTCCCGCGCGAGAAGGTGTGCGGTGACGGTCTGACCCCGCGCGCGGTCCGCCAGCTGGTGCGGATGGGCGTCGATACCTCGGAAAAGGCCGGCTGGCTGCAGAACAAGGGCCTGCGGGTGATCGGCGGCGGCGTCCGCCTCGAGCTCGACTGGCCCGACCTGGCCAGCTTCCCCAACTACGGCCTGGTGCGCACCCGCCTCGACTTCGACGACATGCTGGCCAAGCGCGCGGTCGAGGCCGGCGCGCTGCTCCGCACCTCGGTCAACGTGACCGGTCCGGTGCTCGATGCCGACGGCCGCGCCATCGGGGTCCAGGCCAAGGTCGGGCCGGGCAAGGAACCGGTCGAGTTCCGCGCCCCGCTGGTGATCGCCGCGGACGGCGTCTCGGGCAAGGTTCCGATCGCCATGGGTCTGGCCAAGCGCGACGACCGCCCGATCGGCGTGGCCGTCCGGCGCTACTTCCACTCCCCGGTCCGGGCCGACGACGACTACCTGGAGTCCTGGCTCGAGCTGCGCAGCGCGCAGGACCGCGAGCGGCTGCTACCGGGGTACGGCTGGATCTTCGGGATGGGCGACGGCCGGGTGAACGTGGGCCTCGGCATCCTCAACTCGTCGAGCGCGTTCGGCAAGACCAACTATCGCGCCATGCTCAACGACTGGCTGGCCGGCACGCCGGCCGACTGGGGCATGCGCGACGAGGCCAACGCGGACGGCCCGATCCTCGGCGCCGCGCTCCCGATGGGATTCAACCGGGTGCCGCACTACACCCGGGGCCTGATGCTGGTCGGCGACTCCGGCGGCATGGTCAACCCGATGAACGGCGAGGGCATCGCGTACGCGATGGAGTCCGGCGAGCTGGCGGCCGAGGTGGCCGTACAAGCGCTCGCCCGGCCGGCCGGTGCCGACCGCGAGCGGGCCCTGCGTGCCTACCCGTCCGAGCTTAGCCTGCGGTTCGGCGGCTATTACCGCCTCGGCGGGGTATTCGTGAAGTTGATCGGCAACCCGCAGATCATGCGGATCGCCACCAAGCACGGTATGCCGCATCCGACTCTCATGCGGTTCGTTCTCAAGCTGCTGGCCAACCTGACGGATCCACGGGGTGGAGATGCCATGGACCGCATCATCAATGGCCTGACCAAGGTGGCGCCAGCGGTATGAGCAGCTCAGGGACCCCGGTGGTCGGACCCCCGAATCGGATTAATAGTGTGAACGGGCTAACAGTCCCTCAGGAGAGAACATGACGATCAATCCCTACGTCCCGATCGTCGGGTTGCTGGTCCTCGGTGCACTCTTCGCGTTGTTCTCCGTGGGTATCGCGCCGATCGTCGGACCGAAGCGATACAACCGCGCCAAACTCGACGCGTACGAGTGCGGCATCGAGCCCGCCCCGCAGCCGATCGGTGGCGGCCGGTTCCCGGTGAAGTTCTACCTGACCGCGATGCTCTTCATCGTCTTCGACATCGAGACCATCTTCCTGTACCCGTGGGCCGTGTCCTTCGGGGCGCTCGGCAAGTTCGGGTTCGTCGAAATGGTCCTGTTCATCGTCACCGTCTTCATCGCCTACACGTACGTGTGGCGACGCGGCGGACTCAACTGGGACTGATACGCCATGGGTATTGAAGAGAAACTCCCGGCCGGAATCCTGCTGACCAGTGTGGAAAAGCTGTCCAACTGGGCTCGGAAGTCGTCGTTCTGGGGCGCCACGTTCGGCCTCGCCTGCTGCGCCATCGAGATGATGGCGGCCGGCGGCCCGCACTACGACCTCGGGCGATGGGGCATGGAGGTCTTCCGGGCCTCGCCCCGGCAGGCCGACCTCATGATCGTCGCGGGCCGGGTGAGCCAGAAGATGGCCCCGGTCGTCCGGCAGATCTACGACCAGATGCCCGAGCCGCGCTCCGTCATTTCGATGGGTGTTTGCGCATCGTCCGGCGGCATGTTCAACAACTACGCCATCGTTCAGGGCGTGGACCACATCGTGCCGGTCGACGTCTACCTGCCCGGCTGCCCGCCGCGGCCCGAGATGCTGATCGACGCCATCCTCAAGATGCGCGAGAAGGTCATGGCCCAGCCGCTGGGCCCCAACGGCCGCAAGATGCTGGAGGCCCGCCGGGCCGAAGGCAAATTGCCGATCGTCGCGCCGGGCGCCATGCCCTCGTCGTACCGGGTCGACAAGGTCCGCCGCGCCGAGTGGGAGCAGGCGGTGCGGGAAGGCCGGGAGGAGCAGCTGCGCATCGAGAACTGGATGAAGTTGCAGCCCCACCTGCGGGAGAGTGGTAAGTGAGCATCGAACCGAACCCGAACGGCGGCGTACCCGTCGAGGCCGACCCGGTTGGTGCCGACTTCGACGCTCCGGCCCAGGTGCCGCCCAGCCCGGACAAGGGCATGTTCGGCATCCGCGGCACCGGCGACGTCTCCGGCTTCGGCGGCCTGGTCCGCCGGCGGCCCGAACTGGTCGGCACCGAGAAGCCGTACGGGAGCTACTTCGACGAGGTCACCGATGCGCTGGAGGAGGCCTACCCGGGCTTCGCCGACGCGATCGAGAGGGTCGTCGTCGACCGGGGCGAGCTGACGCTGCACATCAACCCGGCCAGGATCGCCGAGGTCTGCCAGATCATGCGGGACGACGAGGCCCTGCGATTCGAGCTGTGCTCCTCGGTCGACGCGGTCGACTACCTCAACAGCGATCCGCGCCGGTTCCACATCTCGTACCAGCTGACCTCCATGACGTACCGCCGGCGCATCCGCCTCGAGGCGGCCGTCGCCGAGGAAACCAGCCTGCCGAGCGTGACCAGCATCTACCCCACTGCCGACTGGCAGGAACGGGAGATCTACGACATGTTCGGTGTCGTCTTCGACGGTCACCCCAACCTGACCCGGATCCTCATGCCGGACGACTGGGAGGGCCACCCGCAGCGCAAGGACTACCCCCTCGGCGGCGTGCCCGTCGAATACAAGGGTGCCGAAATTCCGCCTCCTGACCAGCGGAGGGTTTACCAGTGACTTACGCAGGCGAACGAGAGACCACCGAGGGTCGTGTCTTCACCGTCACCGGCGGCGACTGGGACACGATCACCGAAAACATCGATCCGCTCAGCAACGAGAAGATCGTTGTCAACATGGGCCCGCAGCACCCGTCGACGCACGGGGTGCTGCGTCTGGTCCTGGAACTTGAGGGCGAGACCGTCACGGCGGTCCGTCCGGTCATCGGGTACCTGCACACCGGCATCGAGAAGAACCTGGAGTACCGCAACTGGACCCAGGGCGTCACCTTCGTGACCCGGATGGACTACCTGGCCAACATGTTCAACGAGGCGGGTTACTGCCTCGCGGTGGAGAAGCTGCTCGGCATCACCGACGAGATCACCGAGCGGGCGACCACCATCCGGGTCATGTTCATGGAGCTCCAGCGGATCGCCTCCCACCTGGTGTGGCTGGGAACCACGGGCCTGGAGCTCGGCGCGATCTCGATGATGCTCTACGGGTTCCGGGAGCGTGAGTACATCCTCGACATCTTCGAGGAGACCTCGGGCCTGCGGATGAACAACGGATACATCCGTCCCGGCGGCCTCTCGCAGGACCTTCCGGAGTCCGCGGTTCGCAAGATCCGCGACTTCCTGAAGTACATGCCGAAGAAGCTCAAGGAATACGAGGCGATGCTCTCCGGCCAGGTCATCTGGCACGAGCGTACGCAGGGGGTGGCTGTCCTCGACGTGACCGGCTGCCTGGCGCTGGGCATCACCGGCCCGGTCCTGCGCGCGGCCGGACTGCCGTGGGATCTCCGCAAGACGATGCCGTACTGCGGTTACGAGAACTACGAGTTCGACGTTCCCACCACCAACACGGCCGACGTGTGGGGCCGCTACCTGGTGCGGATCGCCGAGATCCGGGAATCGCTCAAGATCGTCGAGCAGGCGCTCGACCGACTGCGTCCCGGACCTGTCTGGATCTCCGACAAGAAGATCGCCTGGCCGGCCCAGCTCGCACTCGGCCTCGACGGTCTGGGCAACTCGCTCGAACACGTCGCCAACATCATGGGTCAGTCGATGGAGTCCCTGATCCACCACTTCAAGCTGGTGACCGAGGGCTTCCGGGTTCCGCCCGGCCAGGTGTACGTCGGTATCGAGCACCCGCGCGGCGAACTCGGCGTGCACGCGGTGTCCGACGGTGGCACCCACCCCTACCGGGTGCACTACCGCGACCCGAGCTTCGTCAACCTGCAAGCCATCCCCGCGATGGCGGAAGGTGCGCTACTGGCCGACGTGATCGCCGGCGGCGCTTCGCTGGACCCGGTGATGGGTGGGTGTGACCGCTAAATGTCCGACACTGAGCTTTCTGGGCGGCTTCGCCGCACTGCAACGGAAAAAGGCATGGAGATCGACTTCTCCCCGGCAGCCGCTGCGCTGGCCGAAAAGCTGCTTCCGGCCGCGCTCGAGATCATCGGGCGTTACCCGGAGGGCCGCGGCCGCTCGGCGCTGCTCCCGCTGCTGCACCTGGTGCAGACCGAGGAGGGGCACGTCAGCCCGGCCGGCGTGGCCTTCTGCGCCGACGTCCTGGGCATCAACAAGGCCCAGGTCGGCGCCGTCGCGACCTTCTACACGATGTACAAGCGCCGCCCCACCGGCGAATACCTGGTCAGCGTCTGCACCAACACGCTGTGCAACATGATGGGCGGCCAGGACGTCTACGACCAGGTCTCCGAGCACCTCGGGGTCGGCCACGACGAGACCACCGGCGACGGCAAGATCACGCTGGAGCACGCCGAGTGCCTCGCGGCCTGCGACTACGCCCCGGTGGTCACGGTCAACTACGACTTCGCGGTCGACGAGGCCACCCCGGAATCCGCGATCGACCTGGTCGAGCAGCTCCGCAAGGGTGAGCGCCCGGCCCTGAGCCGGGGCGCCCGGCTCTGCTCGCTGCGCGACATGCAGCACCAGCTGGCCGGCTTCGCCGACGAGCGGGACGGCGCGGTGGGCGACGGACCGGCCGGATTGCCGACGCTGCGCGGCGTGACGCTCGCCCAGCAGGCCGGTGTCGCGGTGGCCAACTTCAACCTGGACACCCCGATCAACAAGACCAAGCCCTCGCCGCGCGAGGAGCAGGGCCAGCAGCCCGGCCGGGTCGCGACCGCGGCCAAGAGTGTGGCCGGTGCGGTCAAGGCGGCGGCCGGTGCGGTCGCCGACAAGGTCGAGGAGCGGCGGTCGGTCAAGAGCCCGGCGACCGAGCAGGCTACGAGCAACGCCGGCAAGACGACGACGAACGGGGACGTGAAAGACCCGGAGACGCGTACGGCCGAGCGGCGCAACCCGACGATGAGCACCCCGGACAAGACCGGTGACTCGCAGGCGACGTCCCCGGCACCGACCAACGCAGCCGAGGCGGCCGGGGTCGCGGCGAACCAGCCGGCGGGCGACGGCAAGCCGGCCGGGGACACCGACCGCGGCACCGGCCGGGCCGACGACAAGGACGATGCGGACCAGCCGGCCACGGACAGCAGCCCGGGCTGGACCAACGTCGCACGCGGCAATGAGGAGAAGAAGTGACTCAGCCACGGCGTGAGGTGCTCGAGAAGCTGACGCCGGTCCTCACCAAGCGCTGGCTGTCGCCGGACGCCTGGCAGATCGGGGTCTACGAGCGGCTCGACGGCTATGCGGCGCTGCGCAAGGCGCTCGACGTGCACCCGGACGACCTGATCCAGCTGATCAAGGACTCGGGTCTGCGCGGCCGCGGCGGCGCGGGGTTCCCGACCGGTCTCAAGTGGGGCTTCATCCCGCAGGGCGACGGCAAGCCGCACTACCTCGTGATCAACGCGGACGAGGGCGAGCCGGGCACCTGCAAGGACCTGCCCCTGATGACGTACGACCCGCACTCGCTGATCGAGGGCGCGATCATCGCGGCGTACGCGATCCGCTCCAACCGGGCCTTCATCTACATCCGCGGCGAGGCCGTGCACGCGGCTCGGCGACTGCGTAACGCGGTCGACGAGGCGTACGCGAAGGGCTACCTGGGCGAGAACATCCTCGGCTCCGGGTTCGACCTCGACCTGGTCGTGCACAGCGGCGCCGGGGCGTACATCTGCGGTGAGGAAACGGCGCTGCTCGACTCGCTGGAGGGCTTCCGCGGCCAGCCCCGGCTGCGGCCGCCCTTCCCGGCCATCGCCGGCCTGTACGCGAGCCCGACGGTCGTCAACAACGTCGGCACCATCGCCAGCGTGCCTTACATCGTTCTCGGCGGCGCCGACTGGTGGAAGAGCATGGGCACGGAGAAGTCGTCCGGCCCGATGATCTACTCGCTCTCCGGCCGGATCGCCAACCCGGGGCAGTACGAGTGCGGCCTCGGCATCACGCTGCGCGAGCTGATCGAGCTGGCGGGCGGCATGAAGCCCGGCCACAACCTGAAGTTCTGGACGCCGGGTGGCTCGTCGACCCCGCTGCTGACCGCCGAGCACATGGACACCCCGATGGACTTCGAGGGTGTCGCGGCGGCCGGCTCGATCCTCGGCACCACGGCCATGCAGATCTTCAGCGACCAGGACTGCCCGGTCTACGCGACCTGGCGGTGGCTCGAGTTCTACCACCACGAGTCGTGCGGCAAGTGCACCCCGTGCCGCGAGGGCAACTACTGGATGGTCCGCACCTACCGACGGATCCTCTCCGGCGAGGGCACCTACGCCGACCTGGACACCTTGCAGGACACCGCGGACAACATCTTCGGCCGGTCGTTCTGCGGCCTGGGTGACGGCGCGGCCACCCCGGTCATCTCGACGCTGAAGTTCTTCCGCCAGGACTACCTGGACTACATCGAGGGCCGGACCGCTCCACGGCTGTCCGCAAAAGCCCTGGTTGGAGCGCACTGATGACCGACGTAGCGAAGAAGACGGCTGAGCTCGCAGAGACTGGCGTCACGCTGACGATCGACGGGATCGAGGTCACCGCCGAGAAGGGCGATCTGGTCATCCGGGTCGCCGAGCGGATGGGTATCGCGATCCCGCGGTTCTGCGACCACCCGCTGCTCGCCCCGGCCGGCGCCTGCCGCCAGTGCCTGGTCGAGATCGAGGGTCAGCGCAAGCCGGTCGCCTCGTGCACGCAGGCGGTCGCCGAGGGCATGGTCGTCCACACGCAGCTCACCTCGGAGGTGGCCGACAAGGCCCAGCACGGCATCATGGAGATGCTGCTGGCCAACCACCCGCTCGACTGCCCGACCTGCGACAAGGGCGGCGAGTGCCCGCTGCAGAACCAGGCGATGTCGAACGGCCGGGTCGAGTCGCGCTTCCACGAGCACAAGCGCGAATACGAGAAGCCGATCCACATCTCCAGCCAGGTGCTGCTCGACCGCGAGCGTTGCATCCTGTGCCAGCGCTGCACCCGGTTCTCCGAGGAGATCGCCGGCGACAAGTTCATCGACCTGATGGACCGCTCGTCCGGCGAGCAGATCAACGTCTACCGGGACGACTTCTTCGGCGGTGCCGGCACCGGTGACGGGCAGGTCGGCGACGGCGCCGGCGACGTCGCGTTCAACTCGTACTTCTCCGGCAACACGATCCAGATCTGCCCGGTCGGCGCGCTCACCGGTGAGCAGTACCGCTTCCGCGCCCGGCCGTTCGACCTCGTGTCGTCGCCGACCGCGTGCGAGCACTGCGCGGCCGGCTGCTCGATGCGGGCCGACCACCGCCGCGGCAAGGTCCTGCGCCGCCTGGCCGGCGACGACGCGGCGGTCAACGAGGAGTGGAACTGCGACAAGGGCCGGTGGGGCTTCCGCTACACCACCGCCGACGACCGCATCCTCAACCCGCAGGTCCGCGACGAGGTCACCGGCAAGCTTCGCGAGGCCTCGTGGAGCGAGGCACTGCTGGCGGCGGCCGAGGGCCTCAAGGCGGCCAAGGCCGCCGGCGGCGTCGGGGTGCTCACCGGCGGACGACTCACGGTTGAGGACGCGTACGCGTACGCGAAGTTCGCCCGGGTCGCACTCGGCACCAACGACATCGACTTCCGGGCCCGTCCGATGAGCGCGGAGGAGACCGACTTCCTCGCGTCCAACGTGGCCGGCGTCTCCGACGTCACCTACGACGACGTGGAAAACGCGCCCAGCGCGCTCGTGGTCGGGCTCGAACCCGAGGAGGAGTGCCCGATCCTTTTCCTGCGCATGCGCAAGGGAAACCGACTGGGCAAGCTGCGGGTCACGGCGGTGGCGCCGTTCCTCTCCCGGGGCTTCGGCAAGCTCAACGCGACATTGGTCCAGGCCGTGCCCGGCGACGAGGCCCGGCTGCTGGCCGGCGACCCGGCGGTGGCCGCCGCACTCAGCACTCCCGGCTCGCTCCTGATCGTCGGTGAGCGTCTGGCCGAGGTGCCCGGTGGCCTCTCGGCCGCTGCCGCCCTGGCCGCCCGCACCGGCGCCCGCCTCGCGTGGGTGCCCCGGCGGGCCGGCGACCGCGGTGCGGTCGACGCGGGCTGCCTGCCCAACCTGCTCCCCGGTGGCCGGCCGGTCTCCGACCCGGCCGCCCGGGCTGAGATCTCGCTGGCCTGGGGTGTCGAGGCGGGCGGGCTGCCCAGCGCGGCCGGCCGCAGCACCGACGGGATCGTCAGGGCGGCTGCCGACCGTACGCTCGGCGGCCTCGTGGTCGCCGGCGTCGATCCGGCCGACCTGGCCGACCCACGGCTGGCCGAGCAGGCGCTGGACAACGTGGGCTTCGTGGTCAGCCTGGAGCTGCGCGCGAGCGCGGTGACCCGGCGGGCCGACGTCGTGCTGCCGATCGCCCCGGCGGCCGAGAAGCCCGGCACCTACATGGACTGGGAGGGCCGCCTGCGGTCCTTCGACACCGTGCTGCCGACCTCGGCGATGACCGACGGCCGCGCCCTCGAGGCGGTTGCCGCCCTCCTGGGCGTCACCCTCGGCACCGGCGATGTGATGGCGATCCGCCGGGAACTGGGCGCGATGCCGGCCAGCAACTCGGGCCGCGTCTCGACGCCGAGTGACACCGCCGGCGCGCTGCCGGAGCCGGGCGCCGGCGAGGCCGTTCTCGCCACCTGGCACCACCTGATCGACGAGGGTTCGCTGCTCGACGGCGACGCGGTGCTGGCCGGCACGGCCCGCCCGCCGCTGGTGCGCATCGGCAAGGACCTCGCCGAGTCGCTGGGTGTCGCCGACGGCGAGGCGGTCACGGTCAGCACCGACCGGGGCGGCATCACGCTGCCCGCCGCGATCACCGACCTGCCCCCGCAGGTGGTGTGGCTTCCCACCAACTCGCCGGGGTCGACGCTGCGCCGCAGTCTCGGCGTCACCTCGGGTGCGGTCGTCCGGCTGACGGCCGGCAAGTCCGGCCCGATCCTCGCCCAGGGGGCTGTTGCATGACACCACATTCGATGATCCTGGCGGCAGCCACGGATCCCACCCTGAAGACGTTCGAGAACGACTACTGGTGGGTCACGCTCATCAAGCTGGTCGCGGTCTTCGTGGTCCTGCTGCTGCTGACCCTTTTCACGATCAACTATGAGCGCAAGGTCGTGGCCCGGATGGCAGTCCGGCCCGGCCCCAACCAGGTCGGTCCGAAGGGCTGGTTGCAGAGCCTCACCGACGGCCTGAAGCTGCCGTTCAAAGAGGAGATCATCCCGAAGACCGCCGACAAGGTGATCTACTTCATCGCGCCGGTGATCTCGGCGACGACGGCGTTCACCGCGTTCTCGGTGATCCCGTTCGGTGGGGTGGTCAGCTTCGGGCACTACCACACGGCGCTGCAGCTCACCGACGTGCCGGTCTCGGTGCTGGTGCTGCTGGCCTGCTCCTCGCTGAGCGTCTACGGCGTGGTGCTGGCCGGCTGGGCGTCCGGTTCGACCTACCCGCTGTTGGGTGGTCTGCGGTCGAGCGCACAGATGATCTCGTACGAGGTCGCGATGGGCCTGTCCATCGTGGCGGTCTTCATGACCGCGGGCACGATGAGCACCTCGCAGATCGTCGAGGCGCAGGCGCAGGGCAACGCGTCCGACATCTCGATCCTCGGGTTCCACCCGACGACCCCGAGCTGGTACGCGGTCCTGCTGCTCCCGAGCTTCATCATCTACTGCATCTCGGCGGTCGGTGAGACCAACCGCGCTCCGTTCGACCTCCCCGAGGCCGAGTCCGAGCTGGTCGGTGGCTTCCACACCGAATACTCGTCGTTCAAGTTCGCGATGTTCTTCCTCGCCGAGTACATCAACATGATCACCGTCTCGGCCTTCGCCACCACGCTGTTCCTCGGCGGCTGGCGGGCGCCCTGGCCGATCACGTGGTTCTGGCACGGCGCCAACACCGGCTGGTTCGGGCTGATCTGGTTCTTCGCCAAGGTGCTGATCCTGCTGTTCGGCTTCATCTGGCTGCGGGCCACGCTCCCCCGGATGCGTTACGACCAGTTCATGCGCTTCGGCTGGAAGGTCCTCATCCCGGTCAACCTGGTGTGGATCCTCTTCCTGTCGTACGTGAAGCTCGCCAACAACGAGTTCTCGGACCGCACCAAGTGGCTCTCCATCGGCGGCATCGTGGTCGTGGTGCTGCTGATCGCCATGCTCTGGCCGGCCGCGCGCAAGCCACGCCAGCTGTCGGTCGAGGAACAGATCGCCAGCCGTCCACCGGGCAGCTTCCCGGTGCCTCCGATAGATCTCCAGGTACCCCCGAGCCCGCGGGCCCGCCGCGCGGTGGCCGAACGGGCCCCCGCGACGGTCGGCGGCGACAGCGAAACCAAGGAGGTGTGACGTGGGCACGTTCACCGGATCTTTCAAGGGTTTCGGG
Source organism: Actinoplanes sp. NPDC051343 (assembly GCF_044455125.1). Classification (NCBI taxonomy): domain Bacteria; kingdom Bacillati; phylum Actinomycetota; class Actinomycetes; order Micromonosporales; family Micromonosporaceae; genus Actinoplanes; species Actinoplanes sp. NPDC051343. The sequence goes on along the minus strand of NZ_JBITEL010000015.1, from coordinate 192,166 downwards.
GTCACCTTCGCGCACATGTTCCGCAAGGTCGTCACGACCGACTACCCGTTCACCCCGCCGACCCCGGCGCCGCGCTATCACGGCCGGCACATCCTCAACCGGCACCCGGACGGGCTGGAGAAGTGCATCGGCTGCGAGCTGTGCGCCTGGGCCTGCCCGGCGGACGCGATCTACGTCGAGGGTGGCGACAACACCGACGAGGAGCGCTTCTCGCCCGGTGAGCGGTACGCCAGCATCTACCAGATCAACTACGCGCGGTGCATCTTCTGCGGACTCTGCATCGAGGCCTGCCCGACCCGTTCGCTGACCATGAGCAACGAGTACGAGCTGGCCCGGGACAGCCGCCAGGACCTCATCTTCACCAAGAAGGAGCTTCTGGCGCCGCTGCTGCCCGGCATGGAGCAGCCGCCGCACCCGATGCGGCTGGGCGACACCGACAAGGACTACTACCTCGGTGCACTCACCAACCCGGGCACCTCGGTCGGGGCCGAGCGCGCGCCGTGGTCCGAGGCCGGCACTCACGACGCCGCCGACCCCCAGCAGCACGCCGACCGGGCCGAGACGGCCGGCACGAGGCGCCGGGCCGACGCGGGCGATCAGCCCAAGGAGGTCGTCCGATGACACACATCGGCACCGGCGAGCAGTTCGCCTTCTGGATCCTCGGGTCCTTCGCGGTGATCGGCGCGCTCGGCATGGTCTTCGCCCGCAACGCCGTGCACTCGGCGCTCTGGCTCGTGCTGACGATGCTCTGCCTGGGCTTCCTCTACGTGGTCAACGCGGCGCCGTTCCTCGGCGCGGTGCAGATCATCGTCTACACCGGCGCGATCATGATGCTGTTCCTGTTCGTGCTGATGCTGGTCGGCCGGGACGCGTCCGACTCGCTGATCGAGACACTGCGCGGTCAGCGGATCGCGGCGATCGTGCTCGGCGTCGGCTTCGCGATCCTGGTCGCCACCGGGCTGGCCCGCTCGCTGGGCCACGAGGCGTGGACCGGGCTCGACCAGGCCAACGCCGCCCACAGCGGCAACGTGCAGGGTCTGGCCGCGCTGCTGTTCACCAAGTACGTCTTCGCCTTCGAGGTCACCTCGGCCCTGCTGATCACGGCGGCGGTCGGCGCGATGATCCTGGCCCACGTCGAGCGGACCAAGGGCGAGATCGCCAACCAGGTCACCCGGATGACCGAGCGCTTCCGCCCGGGCAACTACCCGGGTGCCCGGCCCGGCCCCGGCGTCTACGCCAACACGATGTCCGTCGCCGCGCCGGCCAAACTGCCGGACGGCAACGGCTCCGACCGCAGCATCTCGGCCATCCTGCCGGTGCGTGAGCTCAGCGCCTCTGAGGCGGCTCCGAAGGGAACCGAGAAGAAATGACACCCGACTACTACCTGGTCCTGGCGGCCATCCTTTTCACCATCGGCGCGGCCGGGGTGCTGGTCCGCCGTAACGCCATCGTGCTGTTCATGTGCATCGAGCTGATGCTGAACGCGGCCAACCTCGCGCTGGTCACCTTCAGCCGGATCAACGGCAGCCTGGACGGCCAGATCATCTCGTTCTTCGTGATGGTCGTGGCGGCAGCTGAGGTCGTGGTGGGCCTCGCCATCATCATGTCGATCTTCCGTACGCGACGCTCGGCGAGCGTCGACGACGCGAACCTCCTCAAGTACTAAAGGGGCCTTCACGTGGAACAGACAGTGGAGTTCGCCCACGCGACGGGGGCGCTGAGCGGAATGTGGCTGTTGGTGGCCATTCCGCTGGCCAGCGCCGCGATTCTGCTGCTCCTCGGCAAGCGGGCCGACAAGTGGGGACACTGGCTCGGCGTCTTCGCCGTGGCCGCCTCGTTCGTGCTCGGGCTGATCTTCTTCTTCAGCCTGCGCGGGCTGGACGGCAACCGCTCGGCCGAGCTGAGCATGTGGAAATTCATCGCGGTCGGTGGGCTGCATGTCGACTTCGGCATGCTCTTCGACCCGCTGTCCGGCGTCTTCGTCCTGCTGATCACGGGCGTCGGCTCGCTGATCCACCTGTACGCCGTCGGCTACATGGAGCACGACGCGGGGCGCCGCAAGTTCTTTGCCTACTTCAACCTCTTCGTCGCGGCGATGTTGCTGCTGGTTCTCGGCAACAACTACGTGATGCTCTACTTCGGCTGGGAAGGCGTGGGTCTCGCGTCGTACCTGCTGATCTCGTTCTGGTACAACCGGCCGTCCGCGGCCACCGCCGGCAAGAAGGCGTTCCTGATGAACCGGGTCGGCGACGCCGGCCTGGCGATCGGCATCTTCCTGATGTTCGACAAGCTCGGCAGCACCCAGTACTCGACCGTCTTCAACGGCGTGAGCAAGCTGTCGCAGAGCACAGTGCTGATCCTCGGCATCCTGCTGCTGCTCGGCGCGGCCGGTAAGTCCGGCCAGTTCCCGCTGCAGGCCTGGTTGCCGGACGCGATGGAGGGCCCGACCCCGGTCTCGGCCCTGATCCACGCCGCGACGATGGTGACCGCGGGCGTCTACCTGATCGCCCGCTCCAACCACATCTTCTCGGCCAACCACAACCTGCAGACGATCGTGGTCAGCGTCGGCGCGCTCACGCTGCTGATGGGCTGCATCATCGGCGCGGCCAAGGACGACATCAAGCGGGTCCTGGCCTGGTCGACGGTCAGCCAGATCGGCTACATGTTCCTCGGCGTCGGGCTCGGCGGCGGGGCGTACGCGCTGGCGATCATCCACCTGCTGGCGCACGGCTTCTTCAAGGCCAACATGTTCCTCGGCGCCGGTTCGGTCATGCACGGCATGCACGACCAGGTCGACATCCGGCGGTTCGGTGGCCTGCACAAATACATGAGGTGGACCTGGCTCACCTTCATGATGGGCTGGCTCGCGATCATCGGCATCCCACCGCTGTCCGGCTTCTTCTCCAAGGACCCGATCATCGAGGCGGCCTTCGAGCGCGGCGACTGGACGTCCTGGCTCTTCGGCTGGGCTGCCCTGCTCGGTGCCGGACTGACCGCCTTCTACATGACCCGGTTGTTCGTACTGACCTTCCACGGACCGGAGCGCTACACCGAGGACAACAAGCACCCGCACGAGTCGCCGTTCATCATGACCGTGCCGCTGATGCTCCTGGCGCTCGGCTCGATCGTCGCCGGCTTCCTGCTCAAGACCGGTGTGCCGCACTGGCTCGCGCCGGTCACCGGCGAGGGCGAGGGCGAGCCGGTCATGGCCGCCTGGCTGATCACCACGCTCGGCCTGGTCTTCTCGGTCGGTGGCGCGGGCCTCGCCTGGGCGCTCTTCCGCCGGGGCACCGCGCTGCAGGAGCAGCCGGCCGGCCCGGTGGTCACCGCCGCCCGGCGCAACCTCTACACCGACGCGTTCAACGAGGCGGTGTTCGAGCGGCCCGGCATCTACCTGACCCGGGCGCTGGTCTACCTCGACAACAAGGGCATCGACGGACTGGTCAACGGCATCGCCGCCGGTGTCGGCGGCAGCTCGGGCCGGATCCGCCGACTGCAGACCGGCTTCGTCCGCTCGTACGCCCTCTCCATGCTCACCGGCGCCGTGCTCGTGGTCGGCGCCTTCCTCGCGATCCAGCTTGGGTGGTTGGCGTGAATAATTTCCCGTTCCTTTCCATCCTGACGCTCCTGCCACTGGTGGGCGCGATCGTGGTGGCGGCGATCCCACGCAGCAAGGGTGAGCTCGCCAAACGGGTCGCGCTCGGTTGGTCGCTGGCCGTGCTGGTGCTGAGCATCATCATGTGGATCGCCTTCAAGATCGGCGGTGACCGGTTCCAGTTCCGCGAGTCGTACGCCTGGATCCCGTCGTGGGACGCCCGGTTCACGTTCGCGGCCGACGGCATCGCGCTCGTCATGCTGATGCTGATCGCGATCCTGATGCCGGTCGTCATCCTGGCGTCCTGGCACGACGTGGAGCAGTCGAACCGCTCGGCGCCGACCTACTTCGCGCTGCTGCTGGCCTTCGAGTTCACGATGATCGGCGTCTTCGCCGCCGCCGACATCTTCCTGTTCTACGTGTTCTTCGAGGTCATGCTCATCCCGATGTACTTCATCATCGGTTCGTTCGGTGGGCAGCGCCGCCAGTACGCCGCGGTGAAGTTCTTCCTCTACAGCCTGGTCGGCGGTCTGTTCATGCTGGCCGCCGTGATCGGGCTGTGGGTGGTCGGCGGGCACACGTTCGACTTCAACCACCTGCTGGCCTCGGCCTCGCAGGTCAACCAGAACACCGCTCGCTGGCTGTTCCTCGGCTTCTTCGTGGCGTTCGCGATCAAGGCACCGTTCTTCCCGTTCCACACGTGGCTGCCGGACGCCGGTGGTGCCGCACCGGCCGGGGCCGCGGCCCTGCTGGTCGGCGTGATGGACAAGGTCGGCACCTTCGGCATCCTGCGGTACTGCCTGCCACTGTTCCCCGAGGCGTCGCGCTGGTTCGCGCCGGCCGCCCTGGTGCTCGCGGTGATCGGCATCCTCTACGCGGCTCTGCTGGCGATCGGCCAGAACGACCTGAAGCGCCTGGTGTCGTACACGTCGATCGCACACTTCGGCTTCATCGGCATCGGCATCTTCGCGTTCACCACGCAGGGCGGCACCGGCTCGGTCCTCTACATGGTCAACCACGGCCTGGCGACCGGCCTGCTGTTCATCGTGGTCGGCATGCTGGTGAGCCGCCGCGGCTCCAACCTGGTGAGCGACTTCGGCGGCGCCGGCAAGGCGATGCCGGTCCTGGCCGGTGTGCTGTTCTTCGCCGGTCTGGCGTCGCTCGCCCTGCCCGGCACGGCACCGTTCATCAGCGAGTTCCTGGTGCTGATCGGCACGTTCACGGTGCACTCGGTCTACGCGGTCATCGCCACCGCGGGCATCATCCTGGCCGCCGCGTACGTGCTGTGGATGATCCAGCGGACCACGCAGGGCACGCCCAACCCGGCCCTGGCCGAGGTGCCGGCGATGAGCAAGGACATCACGCTGCGGGAGAAGGTCGTGGTGGCACCGCTGATCCTGCTGTTGCTGCTCCTCGGCTTCTATCCCAAGCCGGTCACTGACGTGATCAACCCGGCGGTCCAGGCGACCATGCACGACGTCGGCACGACCGATCCGGGCCCGACGGCAGTCGCGAACGGCTCGGCATCTCAAGGGAAGGTAGCGCGCTAGCCATGGAAAACCTCCACCTTCCCGCGATCGACTACGGCGCCCTCGCGCCCATGTTGATCCTCTTCGGGGTGGCGTGCGTCGGCGTACTGGTGGAGGCCCTGACGCCTCGCCGGTCGCGGAACACCATCCAGTTGAGCCTGTCGCTGCTCGCGATCGTCGCCGCGTTCGTGATGGTGATCGTCCAGCACAAGACCCACAAGGTCACCATCGGTGGCGCGGTCGCCGTCGACGGCCCGACGCTGTTCCTGCAGGGCGCCCTGCTGGCGCTCGGCGCGGTCTCGATCATGCTGATCGGTGAGCGCAAGCTCGAGCGGGGCGGCCCGTTCGTCTCCCAGGCCGCGCTGACCGTCGGCTCGAAGAAGGACCTCCAGCAGGCCGGCGAACAGTCGGGCTCCACCGAGGTCTACCCGCTGACGATGTTCGCACTCGGCGGCATGCTGCTGTTCGTGGCGGCCAACGACCTGCTGACCATGTTCGTCGCGCTCGAGGTCTTCTCGCTGCCGCTCTACCTGCTGTGCGCGCTCGCCCGCCGGCGTCGCCTGCTCAGCCAGGAGGCCGCGCTCAAATACTTCCTGCTCGGCTCGTACGCCTCGGCGTTCTTCCTGTTCGGCGTCGCCCTGATCTACGGCTTCGCGGGCGGGATCCGGCTCTCCGAGGTGCACGCGGCGGTCGCCAACCCGGCGCACAGCCAGGTGCTGCTCTACGGCGGTCTCGCCCTGGTCGCGATCGGCCTGCTCTTCAAGAGCGCGCTGGCCCCGTTCCACGTCTGGACGCCGGACGTCTATCAGGGCGCCCCGACGCCGATCACCGCGCTGATGGCGGCCTGCACCAAGACGGCGGCCTTCGGTGCCCTGCTGCGGATCCTGTACGTCGCGTTCGACGGCGTGCAATGGGACTTCCAGCCCGTGCTCGGCGTGATCGCGGTCCTCACCATGCTGGTCGGTGCCGTCCTGGCGGTCACGCAGACCGACATGAAGCGCCTGCTCGCCTACTCGTCGATCGCCAACGCCGGCTACCTGCTGGTCGGTGTCCTGGCGCTCAACAAGGAGGGCCTGAGCAGCACGATGTTCTACCTGGTCGCGTACGGCTTCTCCGTCCTCGCGGCGTTCGGCATCGTCACGCTGGTGCGCGACGCCGAGGGTGAGGCCACCCACCTCTCGCGGTGGGCCGGCCTGGGCAAGAAGAGCCCACTGTTCGCCGGGGTCTTCACGTTCATCCTGCTGGCCTTCGCCGGTATCCCGCTGACCAGCGGCTTCACCAGCAAGTTCGCGGTCTTCGGGGCGGCCGTCGAGGGTGGGCAGACGTGGCTCGTGATCTTCGGCGTGATCTCCAGCATGCTGATCGCCTTCCCGTACCTGCGGGTCGTCGTGATGCTCTGGCTGTCGGAGCCGGGCGAGTCGACGCCGACGGTGTCGATTCCGGGCTTCCTGACGACGACGGCGCTGACGATCGGCGTGCTGGCCACCCTGGCCCTGGGCGTCGCTCCGGCGCCGCTGATCGATCTGACGCGGGACGCGGCTACGTTCGTCCGCTAGTTCTTCTTGAACGAGAAGCCCCGGCCGTACGCGGCCGGGGCTTCTTTGTTCGGAAACCGGCTGTCCGGATGTGATCAGACGGTTAGACGAACTTCGTGACAAGCAGTGATCAAGCTCCATGTCGATGGCGGTACGTAGTGGTGTCGGGACAGAAGAGACCAAACCCACTGGACATGTCCGGCATGTACCACCGGGTCCGCCCGGAACGGGCGCAGAGGACTCTCGTTGCACCCGGCCGGGACTGACGAAACGGGACGAAGCCCCTCCCGTACGTCTCTCGGCTCTTGAGGTTGATCTTGCTACCGAGCCCCCTGGTACCAAAACCGTCCCACCCATGTGGCATCGTGAAGAGCGTGGTGAGCACCGGTGACCTGACGCTCTCGTCGCTCGGCCTCGACATCGACCCCGCGGTCGACGCGTCGGTGTCGGCGACGCTGGCTGCCGTGGAGGACGCGCTGCGGGCAAATGTCGCCAGCGCCGATCCGCTGGTGGCCGAGGCCGCGCTGCATCTCGTCGATGCGGGTGGAAAGCGGTTCCGGCCGCTGCTGGTGGCGCTCGGGGCGCAGTTCGGTGACCCCGGCGCGCCCGAGATCGTCGCGGCCGCCAACGTGGTCGAGCTGACCCACCTGGCGACGCTCTACCACGACGACGTCATGGACGAGGCGACGGTCCGGCGGGGTGCGCCGAGTGCTAATTCGCGCTGGGGCAACTCGGTGGCGATCCTGGTCGGCGACTACCTGTTCGCGCGGGCGGCCGACATCGCGGCATCGCTCGGTCCGGAGGCCGTCCGCCTGCAGGCGCGCACCTTCGCGCGGCTCGTGCACGGGCAGATCGCCGAGACGGTCGGGCCCCGCGACAGCGACCCGATCCAGCACTATCTGCACGTCATCACCGAAAAGACGGGGTCGCTGATCGCGACCTCGGCCCGGTTCGGCGGCCTGTTCTCGGGGGCGCCACGCGACGTGGTCGAGGCACTCGCGGGTTATGGCGAGACGATGGGCATCGCGTTCCAGCTCTCCGACGACCTGCTCGATATCGCGTCGGAGAGTGTCCAGTCGGGCAAGACTCCGGGCACCGATCTGCGCGAGGGCGTGCCGACGCTGCCCGTGCTCTATGCGCTGGCCGGCGACGACACCGACGCTTCGGCGGTGCGGCTGCGCGAGCTGCTGGCGGCCGGCCCGATCACCGACGACGGCCTGCACGCCGAGGCGCTGACGCTGCTGCGCGAGTCGGCGGCGATGAAGCGGGCGCGCGAGACGGTCCGCACCTACGCCGAGGAGGCGCGGGCTCAGCTGGCGCCGCTGCCCGACGGCGAGCCGAAGCGTGCGATGCAGGCGCTCTGCGACTTCATCGCCGACCGCACGAGCTGAGCAGCCGGCTTCCGGGAAGCAGATCGCGGCGGGGGCGACTATCCACATTGGCGGATGGCCGGCGGCCGTCGTGGGCGTGCCTGGGCAGAACACAGGCGGCGACGCAGATTGCGCTACCCAGGGTGAGTGACAGCGGGGCCGCACCGGGCTCGATACGGCGCGCAACCGCGGAGTCGACGAGGTATGTGCCGAGCGCGGCGCCGAGTTCGTCGGTCTCGGCCCGGGAGGCGGCGTTGGCTGAGCCGGCTGCGAGCGCCGCGCCCTTGCCCGCTCGGCCTTTCCGGCACTTCTCGCTCACCCGGATTGCGCTGAGACTCCACAGTGCACGGGCGGCGACCGCGATCATCACCAGCGACGCCGAATCGCTCGACCCGAGCGCCGGCGGGCACCGAGGCAAGTGCGCTTGCCCCGACGTACGCGGAGTCCGCCCACACCGACCCGGCCGGCGCCGGTGGGCGCCCTTGCCCCGCCCGCCGCCTGGGCCGCGTCTCTCCTGGTGAGCGTACTTTCTGCGGCCGAGGACATCGCTCGAAGCCTCTGTCATGCAGGATGCATCTGGACGCGCGGAGTACCGACAGCCACACGGCCGGTGTAAATCGATCGTGATCCACATCCTTTTTGGCATTCCGTCGGAGGAAGATTATTCATATGGTGTAAGTCCCTGGCGTCGGAGGTAGCTGTGCGCGACCCCCTGGCGGAACCGTCGGATCTGATCCGGAGCGTGTCACGCGCCCTGCGCGTGCTCGAGTCAGTCGGACGGGCTCCGCGCGGACTCACCGTGAAGCAGATAGCTCGGCGGTGCGAGCTGACCGTGGCGACGACGTACCACCTCGTGCGCACCCTGGCCTACGAGGGCTACGTGATCCGCCGCGAGGACGGCACGTACATCGTCGGTCTGGAGATCGCCGACCGATATCGGGAGCTGGTCTCCGCCTTCCGCGGGCCGCCGCCGGTCGGCGAGGCGCTGCGGCGGGCCGCGGTCGACACCGGCTACAGCCACTACCTCGGCCGCTTCGTCGGAGGCCGCATCGCGGTGACCGCGTCGGCCGAGGGTGCCCGCTCGCCGTTCGCCGACGACGTCGCGCCCGGCTTCGACGAGGGCAGCCACGCGACCGCGCTCGGCAAGGCGCTGCTCGCCACCCTCACACCCGATCAGCGGGCGCGCTACCTGCGTGACTACGGCATGCGCGGGTTCACCCCGGCGACGCTGACCACCGCCGAGGCCATCGAGGCCGACCTGGCCGCGGGAGAGCGGCGGGGCATGCAACTGGAGATGGGCCAGTTCAAGCAGGGCGTCGCCTGCGCCGCGGTGGTGGTGATCGCCGACCGGGACATCGAGCGCCGCCTCGTGCTCGCCTGCTCCATGCCGGCCGCCGAGATGCTCACCTCCGCCCGGGTTGTCCGGGCCAAACTGACCGCCGCCGCCCGCAACGTGGCCGAGGCCCTCTCCGCGGGAGAGTCCGCCACCGCGTGACAAGGGGCCCTAAGACTCCGTTGAACCACCCGCCGCATCCCTGCGTAAGACAGTTTGCACGCGCGTGTTGGGCGGAGGGTGGTGATGGGGATGCGGTGCGAACACGAACACGACGACGGCGCCTACGTCCTCGGTGCCCTGTCCCCGGCCGAACGAACGGCCTACGAGCGGCACCTGGCCACCTGCTCGTTCTGCCGCGAAGCGGTGCGTGACATCTCGACCCTGCCCGATCTGCTGTCCCGGCTCGACGCCACGGAATTCGCCAAGCTCGTCGACCCGAGCCTGTCCGCGGGCGCGGAACACCACCCGATCCGGCGTCGGGTCACCCGGCGGAAATCCGCCAAGGCCTTGACCGTACGCATCGTCAGCAGCGCCGCCGCCCTGCTCCTGATCGCGCTCGTCGGCGTCGGGGTGTTCGTCCTGACTCGCGGATCTTCGGCGCCCGCCGCGACGCCGCCCGGGCCCGCGGTCGCGATGATGCCGGTCGCCGGTGCCTCGCCGCTCACCGCCACCCTGCGGATGACCAGCAAGGCCGGCGGTACGATCGTCGACCTGACGTGCGAGTACAGCAAGAGCGCGACCAAGCCGTACACGTTCCGCCTGATCGCCTACGGCCCGGACGACGAGAAGGAACAGATCGGCTCCTGGCAGGCCGCTCCGGGCACCGACTTCCCGATGGAAGCGGTCACCCACTTCGCCGCGGGCAGCCTCTCCCGGCTGGAACTGGTGCAGTACGACGGCAAGGCGCTGCTCGCCTACGACGTCCCCTGATCCTCTGATTCCGGATTCATGGGGCCGCGGTGGCCGGTTCGACGGTGGCGGCCGTCGGATCGGCCACCTTTTGCCGTCGTGCGCTCCTGATCGCGTCCGCAGTGAAGATGATCAGCGCGATCCAGACCAGCCCGAACCCGGCGAGCCGCGCCGCCGGCATCGGTTCGTGGTAGAGGAACACGCCGCAGGCCAGCTGAATGATCGGGGCCACGTACTGCAGAATGCCGATGCCGACCATCGGCACCCGGTTCGCGGCCCCGGCGAAGAGCAGCAGCGGGATCGCGGTCGCGACACCGGAGAAGATCATGAGCACGGTGTGCGTCGTGGAGACATGCCCGAACTGCGCATTGCGGTGATCGACCATCAGATAGACGAGCGCCGGGATCGCGATCACCGACGACTCGACGAACAAACCCTCGGCCGGCGGCAGCGCAAGACGCTTCTTCACCAGGCTGTACGACCCGAAGCTGCCGGCCAGGAGCAGCGCGATGTAAGGCAGGCGGCCGTAATCGACGGTCAGCACGACCACCGCGACGGCGCCGACCCCGATCGCCACCCACTGCCAGATCCGCAGCCGCTCCCGCTGAACGGTCACGCCGAGCAGCACGACGACCAGCGGCGTGATGAAGTAGCCGAGCGCGGTCTCGACGACCCGGCCCGAATTGACCCCGTAAATGTAGGTGCCCCAGTTGACGGCGATCAGCACGGCGGCCAGCACGATCCCCGGCTTGATCCTGATGGAGCGCCAGCTGCGCATCGCCGTCAGCAGCAGAGCGACGAAGACCACCGACCAGATCACCCGGTGAGCGAGAATCTCAAGCGCGCCGGCCGGTCGGAGCAGCTTGAAATAGATCGGGAAAAAGCCCCAGAGCACGTACGCCACCAGCCCGTACGCATATCCGCGCCGCTCTTCGCTCATGGCTGCACGGTAAGGCCCTGATTGCCGTCTGCTCGTTGCGTGTGACTCAGGTCGCACTCCATCCAGCGGCCCGGGTCGACCTGCCGGAAACCCTGCCGGGCATAGAGCGGCTGGGCGTCGAGGGTCACCAAAAGAAACCGGCTCAGCCCGCGCGCGGCGAGGTGATCGCGGAGAGACTCGACCAGCCAGCCGCCGAGCCCCTTCCCGCGGTGCCCACGGTCGACATAGACGTCGCAGAGGTACGCGAAAATCGTGGCGTCGGTGACGACGCGGGCCACGGCCACCTGGGCGTCGCCTAGGTAAATGCCGTACGGCTCGGAGCCCTCGACGGCCGCCCGCATGCGGTCGATCGGCCGGTCCATCGCCCAGTAGGCGTCGGTCGACAGCCAGTGGTGCACTCGCGGCAGGTCGATCCGGGCGCGGTCGGAGCTCAGCTCATAGCCGTCGGCACGGCGCAGTTCCAGCACGCCCGCGAGTCAACCCACGATCTTGGGCGGGCGCCAGCGGATATCCCGCGCCGGCGCCGCCCCGCTGGGATCAGTCGTCGCCGCCGTCGGGGACGAGCATGTTGAGCAGCCAGCTGACGATGCCGACGAGCAGCGCGCCGAGGACGGCGCTCGGCCAGAAGTTGTCCACGTGGAACGGCAGGCTCGCCTGCCCGGCGATCCAGCTCACGAGCAGGAACAGCAGGCCGTTGACGATCAGCGCGATGAGGCCGAGAGTCAGCACGTACAGCCCGCAGCCGATCGTCTTGACGATCGGCCGCAGCACGGCGTTAATGATGCCGAAGATGACCGCCACCGCAAGCAGCGTGCCGACCTTGCCAAGCGTGGTCGCCGCGCTGAGGTGGATCCCGTCGATGACCAGCGTCGATATCCACAGCGAAACCGCCGTGATCACCAGTCGGATGAGAATGCCCATGGCCCGGAATGGTGCCATGCCGACGCCATCCCAGTCCGCAACACTCGCCGATCTTGTCGATGTCGTTGCCTGGAACCGCCGCAGAACCAGCAAACCGAGCCCGCTCGCTCTTGAAATCGCCGCGGCCGGCCCGGCAACTCCCGGCGGCGCTTGCTAGCCGCGCAGCGGCACCCTCAGGCCCCCTGCGGCCCAGTCGGACTGCGCGAAGCGCGGGATGAAGTGTTGCCGCTCGGGACTCGGCGGCTTGGGCCGTGCACGGGGTTGTCGGGAGCATCTGGGATGAGGGCGCCCGGGCTCGGCGCGCCCCATGTGCCGTGAGCACATGACGAAAGGGCTGCTTCCGCTCCGTGATTGCGTTGGGTAGGAGCATCGACCGACGGTCGGGCTGCCCTCAGGCCGTAGGACACGTTCGTGGGTTGAGGGCGGTCGGGACGGTTAGCGCCTTCGAGCGGACGTGGAGCAACGAGCGGCGCGTCCGTCGCTGTCGTCGCCCGCCGCAAGGACCGCCTCGCCCTGAGGGCATGCGCCAGCCGGTATTGAAGGCACCGACGGCCCCACCAACTGGCGACGGTTGCCCCTGGCGTCATTGGAGGTATCAGCGGATGGTGGCCGAGCGGGCATGCGGCGTTGCCGGGCGTGGCTTGCCCGGCGGAGGTCTGCGCTAGAGGCCGGTGCCAAGGTCGAAGGCGCCTGCTTCGTCGGCGGGGTGTTGTTAGCGGGTGGGTGGGCCGATCAGCTGGGACTCGATGGGGGTTTGGGCGAAGGCGGCCCAGCGGACGGCGCGGCGGTTGACCACGCCGACCATGTCGGGGCGGATCTTGGTCATCCACTGGGCTACCTCGCCCAGGCCCAGGGCGGTGCCGACGAGGGTGGCCTCGGCCGGGCGCAAGGGCTGGAGCACGAGCAGGTCGGCCCGGGAGGCGACGTCTACGTCGGCCGGGCCGAACTCGTCGCGGACGACCAGGGTGGCCTGCCAGCCGGCGCCCGGGCGGTTGTCGGCGCCGACCGGGCCGACGTCGACGACGACCAGGAGGGGGTGCAGGGCTGAGCCGGGGGCGATCTCGAAGGCCCGGCCCGGCGGCACCACGGCGATCGACTCGCCGGGAACGGCCGCGCCGCGGACGAACGGCTCCCACACCTGCGGGCGAGCGGTCTGCACGACGACCCGGGCGCCGAGGGCCATCGCACGCAGGGCGATCAGTTGCGCCGCCCGAACGCCGCCGACCAGCAAAGCCCGTGTCTGCTCGGGACGGAACAGCCGGATCACGACCGGTTTGCCGTGCCGGTTGCTGCCCAGCATCAGACCGCCGGAGCTCACCGGCAGGTGCATGCCCTCGGCCAGCTCGGCCGGATGCACGCCGTCGAGCGGAACCCCGGGCACGTCAGCCGGCGCGCCGCCGAGCGGCAACGTAGCGGCCAGACCGAGAACGTGCTCGCCGTCCAGACGGCGTACGGAAGCGTGCTCGGGCGCAAGAACCTTGCGCAACGCCTGCGCCGCGGTGCCGAGCGCGGCCGCCTCGGGTGCCGCGAGGCGCACCGTGAGATCGACAGGCGTCGGGCCGTGGGCCGGCCGTGGCCCCGCGGTGAGCGAGACCGTGGTGGCCGCGGCGGGTAGCAGGAGCATGCGTGTCACGACGCGGCGCGCGGTTTCGACCTGCATGTCGGGCCAGCGGTGCAGGCGATAGGTGGCCTGTGCGAGGCCGCCGACCTTGATGCCGGGCCAGAACTCGTGGGCCGGTGTGGCCCCGTCGTCGTGCGCGATCTCGCTGAGCACCCGGACCGCGGCGGCCTCGCCGAGCGGGCGGGCGGGCACCGAGGAGAGGCGGCGGACCAGCTTGCGGGCCAGTCCGGTGAGGGCGCGGAGCAGTTCTTCCTCGGACCAGCCCTCGGTGCGCAGCACCCGGATCGCGAGCAGTGCCCGGCTGTGCCCGAGCAGGCGCCCCTCGGTCAGCTGCCGATAGGAGTTGGCCGGGGTGCCGGCGCCGGCACGCACGGCGGGCGAGGGCGCGCCGGTCAGGAGCAGCTGGATCAGCACCGGCGGCTGATCGGGCCCGGCCGCGGGCAGCAGGCTCGCGGGGGAGGGCAGCATCGGGGTGTCCTCGGCGAGCAACCCTGCCGGGTCGCCCAGCTCGAGGATGGAGACCAGGCCGAGGCCGTCGACGATCACCGCGGCCGGATCGCCGGCCAGCTCGGTCTGCTCGAAGTGGGCGGTCGGGGCGACGAAACTGAGCAGTGAACCGGCGCCGGTTGCCGAGGTGCGCGGACGGCGGCCGAACCGCAGCATCACGCCGAGCCACTCGAAGACCCAGCGGCCGCGCCAGCGCAGCCAGGTGAAGGCGAGCACCAGCAGGGCCACGGCCGCGCCCGCGACGAGACCGATGGTGCCGCTGACCGCGCCGATCAACAGGGCCGCCGCCGCGACCTGAGTGCCGACGAGCTGGCCCGCTCGCACGCCGAACAACCGTCCATGTCGGACCACTCGCGTGTTGACCTTCGGTAGCGGCTTTGCCGGACCGGTCAGCTCGCGGTAATCCCGTCCGCCCGCCACGCCTGCCGTCACCACCCACCGCCTTTTCCTGCTGCGCAGAGCGCATTCAACCTTGTGCGCGGCCTATCGTATGGCCACGGAGCCCGGGGGAGGGGGCGCCTGTGGACAACGCAGTTATCCACAGATCCCGATGCGGGGTATCGCCGCCGGCTGGGCACCGGCTACCGTCGGCGACGAAAAGGACCGCCGTCGGTTGGCCCCCAGCTGTTGAGGGCAGGGGTTACCGTGGGTGGCCCACGTCGATACGTTAAGGGTTCGTGACCCGTCCAATTTGGATCATGGCGTACGGCGAAGACCGAACGAGAAAGCGGGGTGACGTCCGGGGTGTCCCAGACGCAGTCTGATCACGAAGTGATGGCGCAGACCGCCGCCAAATTCGATCACGTCAACCACTCGCTGCAGCAGATGCTCAGCACACTGATGAACGAGCTCTCGACGCTCAACAGTCAGTGGAAGGGCCTCGGCGCGGCCGCGTTCGAGCAGGTCAAGCAGCAGTACGAGGCCGATCTCAAGAGCCTCAACAAGGCGCTGTCCGACACCGCCGAGTCGATCCGGGCGTCCGGGGTCGGCTACCACTCGACCGACAGCGATGCAGCCAGCCGGCTTTCGGGCTCCGGTGGCGGCGGCGTCTCGCTGCCGCTCTGAGCCGACCACGGGGAGGAAAAAGCATATGGCGAACGACGGAATGCTTCTCGTCAACTTCGGCGCGATGCAGCAGGCGAGCTCCGACATCCACAAGGCGATCACCAGGATGCAGTCGCAGCTCGACCAGCTCGAGAGCGACGCCAAGCCGCTGATCGCGACGTGGAACGGTGCCGCCCAGGAGGCGTACGCGCAGCGTCAGGCCAAGTGGCGGCACGCCTCGGCCGACCTCAACCACATCCTGCAGAACATCAAGCGGGCCGTCGACCAGTCGACGGAGGACTACGTCAACACCGAGAAGGCGGCAACCCAGCGCTTCCAGTGAAGGACGAGACGGCCGGACCAGTCGTACGACTGTCCCGGCCGTTCCGTTTAGTCCGTTCTTGCGAGGTTGTTGTCCCCCGAACGCTGTAATGGCCTGAATGGCCGACAAGACTACTATCGGTGCCTGGATGATCGCTTGCAGCGACCGAAACAGGCGTACCAGTTTGCTTCCGGAGCAGCGCCGAGGGTGCCTTTTACCCGACTTCTGAGTCAGCGCACTGCCGCCCATTGTGATCGCCGCCTGACCTTGTAGGTTGTACGCGTTGAGATGGCCTCGTCGCGCGTTGGGGAGAGGTGGACGTGTCCGACTGGGAACCGGCTACGGACGCCGAGGTGTCGATGCGCGATGCGCTGCGCACCGACGACCAAGAGTCGTACTTTCGCATTCTCTCCAGCGTTGACCTGCTGCTACCGGTGTCAGCCGACGCCTTGGCGGGTCAGGAGCCCCTGGGCTGGGGCACGTGGAGCACTGGTGGGCGCACGCACGTGCTCGCCTTCACGTCGAGTCAGGCGCTTCAGTCCTGCCTGTCCGACTACTCGGGCTCGGCACGTCGGGTGCCGTACGCAGAGCTGGCCAACACGTGGCCAAACCTGGAGTGGTGGCTTGCCGTCAACCCCGGGTTGCCGATCGAGGGCTATCTTCCGGCCTGGTTCGTCGCCCAGCTGTCCCGCGGCGACCTGAGGCTGCCGACCCGGGGCCCGGGCCGCGAGCCTTCCAAGATCCAAGATCTGCACGCCGCCGCCGTTGCGCACAACGCTGCCTCCGCGTCCGGCGATGCGCAGGGCGCTGTCTACGGGCAGGTCACCAGCAGTCCGGCCGCCGGTGCCACGCCGGTCGAGCCCGCGGCGGGGCTGCCGAGCCAGCCTGTCTCGGGCGCGGCTCCGGCAGGCTATGTCCAGCGGGGTCAGCAACCGGGCGTCGGCGAGGTGGCCGCTGCTTTCGGGCGTACGCCCGGGCAGGGTGCCGCGGCCGCGTTCGGCCAGGCCGCCGCCGCGTTCGGTGGCCAGGGCGGTGCACCGAACCCGCCGGCCGCCTACGGGCAGCCGGGCAGCCCGGCCGCACCTTCCGCTCTTGGTCAGTCCGGCAGTCCCGGTGTTTCGGGGTACGGCCAGTCCGCGTACGGGCAGGCGGCGGGAAACCCTGCCACGCCGGCGCCCTACGGCCAGCCGGCAGCCGCCGCGAGCAGCCCCGGCCGGCCCGGCGTTCCGGCCGCCTATGGCCAGCCGGGAGGCGCAGGTAGCTACGGCCAGCCAGGAGGCGCAGGAAACAGCCCGGCCGGCATGGGTCGCCCCGATGAAACGGCCGACAGCCCGGCCGGCATGGGTCGCCCTGGAGCGGCCGACAGCATGGGCCGCCCTGGTGGAGCAGCCGACAGCCCGGCCGGCATGAGCCGCCCCGGAGAAGCGGCCGGCAGCCCTGCGAGCTACGGCCCGCCCGGAGGAGCGGCCGACGGCCCAGCCGGCTATGGCCGGCCGCCCGGAGCAGCGACAAGCGGTCCTGCGGCCTACGGCCAGGCGGCGGGACAGCTCGGCGCAGCCCCCACAAGCCATCCCGGCGCGCCAGGCCATGCCAGTGCCCCGGGCCGTCCCGGTGCTCCGGGCCAATCCGGTGCTCCGGGCCAATCCGGTGCCTCGGGTGCGTCGCCCTACGGCCAGCCTCCCGCCGCCGCAAGCCAGTCGCCCTACGGTCAGGCTCCCGGACGCCCCAGCGGATATGGGCCGCCTCCTGCCGCCCCCACCGGTGCGGCCCCGCCGCCCTACGGTCAGACCCCGGGCGCCCGCCTCGGCGGTGCCTTCGCGCCGCCCGGTGCGCAGCCTCCGGCGTACGGTCAGCCCGCCGCCCGCCCGACCAGCGGCGCCCAGCCGCCGGCCGCCTATGCGCCTCCCCTTCCTCCGTCGGTCGCGGGCAAGCCGGAGGTCGGCCCCGGTGGCCTGCCCATCCGCACCCCGGGCGCCGTAAACCCGACCAGCGGCCTGCCCACCCGAACCCCTTCGGGCCCGGCCTCCGCTCCCTCGGGTGGCGGCTGGGACGGCGAAAGTGACCGCCGCGGCCCGCTCCCGGACCCGGCCGGGCCGCTCCCCGTGCGTACGCCGATGGCCCAGACACCCCCGGTGCCGGAGAATTTCGCTCCGCACAACCCGGAGGAGACCCCGTTCGAGCCTCGGTGGCCCGGCCGGGGCGCAGCCGCGGGGGCCTCGGGCCTCGGTGGCCTGCCGCGCCGCAACGTCGCTGCGCCCGAGCCGACCGCCCCGGCCGGCTTCCCGCAGGGCCCGGCGACCCCGGCGGCGGCACGCACCGCCCAGCCTGAACCGCTCGCCTCGCGCGCTGCCACGCCGGAACCGGCTGCGGCCCGCGCCGCCCAGCCGGAAACCGACCGGCCGGGAGCGGCTCAGCCTGCGAGCCCGCCCGCTCCCACGCCCGGCTTCGGCAGCCCGCTGCCGCGGCGCCAGGCCGGCTCGCCGTCGGCCACTGCTCCCGACATGACGAGTTTCCCGGCCTTCCAGACTGCCGCCGAGCGGGCCGCCCGTCCGGCCAGCGCCCCGATGAACTCGGCCGCCGCGATTGCCCCGCCGGGGCGTCCCGGCGTGGTGCCGCCGGTGATTCCCGGTGCTGCCGGCAGCGACCGCCCGGCCCGGTTCCCGGAGGCCAAGCCGCTCGAGACCCGCGGTGCCGCCGCCCCGGCGTTGCCCACCCGGCAGCCGGTTCCGGCCCCGCCGCCGCCGCCTCCTCCTCCGGCCGAGCCGTTCGTCCCGGCCAACGACGTCGAGCGCGAGTTGCACGACGCCGCCGAGGCCGCCAACACCGACCGGTTCCTCTCCACCCTGCTGCTGGCGACCGTTCTGGTCCCGGTCGCGCACCACTCCCGTCCGGGCAGTGCGCCCGGCGAGTCCGGGTTCGCGTTCCGCACCGAGCAGATGGACGGTGAGCAATTTCTGGTCGTCTTCACCAGTCGTGACCGGCTTTCCGAGCACTTCGCCGAGCCGACGCGTACGGTCGGCGTCCGGTTCTTCGAGCTGATCCGTAATTGGCCCGACCCGGCATGGTCGTTCGCCGTCAATCCGGGCAGTCCGGTCGGCGCGAAATATCCGGGGCCGCAGGTCATCGCCCTGGCGAGTTGGGCGACCGAGGCCGGTCTGGGCGCCGAGCCCGAGGCGGCGGCCGAGGTCGATCCGGTGCCCGCGCCGGCGCCGGTCAACGACGAGGCGCAGCACGCCACCGTCATGCAGAAGACGATTCCGCCGGAGCAGGTCGACTACTACCTGGAGCGCGGGTACGACCGGGTGGCCGGTTTCGTGCACCGGGCGACCGAGGTCGAGCACCTGCGCACCCCGGGGGAGCTGTTCGGCGCGCTGGGGCTCACCTATGACTCCTCGCCGCATCAGCCGGACGCCAAGGAGGCGTACGTTCTGCGCTGGCCGGCCTATCGGCCGAGCCTCTACCGCATTCCGTACGGCGGGCAGAACGAGCAGGCGTTGAAGGCGATGGACGGCTGGGTGATCGAGCGTCCGCCGTTCCGGGGCAACGGTTTCGCCCCTGGTGAGGGGCGTGATGTCGTCGCCGAGTTCAAGGTGGACAGTGTGCGGCTGCCGCACGGCGCGCAGCTTTGGCGTCTCGACGCCGACGGCAACGAGCGCATGGTCGCCATCTTCGACAACGACGGTCCGTCCTGGCGCCGGGTGGGTGAGCAGTGATGCGCGACGGCTACGTGGTGAGCTGGCAGGGCCGGGAGTACGACGCGGCCCCGGACGGCGACGACGTGCGGATCTATTCGCCCGAGCCGGCTCCCGGCTTCGACGAGGTCAAGCCGGGCCGGTACGCGCGGGTGCTCGGGCCGGACGACTACGACGAGCTGGTTTACGTGCGTACCACCTGCACGTGGCGTGGTGCCCCGTTCATCGTGCTCGGCGAGACCGATTCCTGGCTGCGGGTCGAATACACCGGTGGCCGCGCCCCGATCGCCCGCCAGCTCGGCCTGGAGGAGTTCGACTTCGGCGTCTATCAGGGCTGGGCCCCGGTGCATGAGGTCTCCGACCTGGGCGAGCAGCGCATTTGACCATCGACTACTACCTTGTGCCGGACGGCGTCCTGATCGAGGAGTTCGTGCGCGAGCGGGACTATTCGGCGCGCGGGCTGTGCGGGGCGATCTGGACGGCTGGGGAACCTCGCTGGCGGGGCGCTTCGTCGTTCAGCCGGGCGGTGCGTACCGATCCGGGGCTGTCGGCGCGGGTCGTGCCGACGGACCGCGCCGGGGCTCAGGCAGTGATCGCGGATCTGGCGGCCGAGGGGGAGCTCCGGGCCCACTTCGTCGACTACGAGCCGTTCAACACGGCTCCTCCGCTGCGGCTCCGGCCCGAGGAAGAGAGCCGCAGGCTCTATCGGGTCCTCTTCGCCAAAGACCTGTCGGGCGCTGACTTCGAGGGTGGCAGCCGTACGGTCGGCCACGACCATTTCAGCTGGACCCTGCGGCGGGTCGGCGGCGGCCTCGGCTGGGGTCTCGACGTGACCGTGCTGCTGGCGACCGATGCCGACGACACGGTCGGACCGGTCGTCGACGAGTTGACCGGCGCTCTTCGAGGGCGAGGCCTGATTCCGGTGACGACCGAAAGATTTGCCTAGGAAAGACGGCGCCGGGCGGCGAAGCCGAGATCTTGACGGTGGTACCAGGTGATGTCGTTCTCGTTCTCCAGCCAGCACAGGTGCACCGGCACACCGTCGAGGTCGGCCGGGAAGTCGACCAGCAGCGGCGCGACACTTTTCAGCTCGGCCCCGGTCTCCTGGATTTCGGTCATCAGCTCGTTGAGCCGGGCCTCGACCGCTTTGCGCTCGGGCAGCCCGCCGAGCGGGCTCCGCTCGCCCGGCACGGCCAGCGCCGCCGACAACTCGACCATGTCGGCTCGCAACGTCACGATCTCGTCGAGCACCGGGCGCAATCGAGCCAGTTCCCCGCGGGCCTCGTCGAGCGTAAACAGTCCCATGAATGAACCCTACGGCGTCTTCAGCCAGCGCAGGATCTCGCCGGTGACGACGTCGGTCGCCTCCTGGTGGAGGAAGTGGCCGGCTCCCGGGATGAGGCGCCACTCGTACGGCGCGACGACGTAACGCCCGGATCCCTGCGCCGTCCGCGGCAGCGTGGCCGTGTCGAGCTCGCCGTGCAGTTGCAGCGTGGGCGTCACCAACGGCACCTGCATCAGCTTGACGAACCGGTAGCCCTGCAGCCGCATCGCGCTGCGGAACACCCAGCGGTAGGCCTCGAGCGCGCAGAACGCCGCCTGCGGGATCTGCATGGCCTTCCGGCAGCGCGCCGAATAGTCGGCGAATTCCTCGGTGGCCCGCCACCGCGGGCTGCTCCATTTGGACATCAGCTCGCCGATCGGGGCGGCGTCGTCGCGGGTCAGCACGTGCTCGTAGCGCGGTACCTGGAATTTCAGGATGGTGGCCGATGCGGCGAACTGGCCGCGCGGGTCGGCGAACAGGGCCGCCCGCAACCGCAGCGGGTGGGCCGCGCCGAGCACGACCAGCCGGCTGACCATCTTGGGGTGGAACGCGGCCGCGGCCCAGCCGACCATGCCGCCGGCCCCCGCGCCGACGATCATCGCCGAGCGCTCGCCGAGGGCCCGGATCAGGCCGGTCACGTCGGCCGCCATCGTGTAGCCGTCGTAGCCGCGGGGTGGCTTGTCGCTGGCGCCGTAACCACGGAGGTCGATCGCGACTGCCCGGAAGCCGGCGTCGGCGACCCGGGTCATCACGTCGTGCCAGGCCCACCAGAACTCGGGAAAGCCGTGCAGGAACAGCACGAGCGGCCCGGTGCCGGCCTCGACGACGTGGAAGCGGCTGCCGTTGGCCCCGACGAAACGATGCGTCCAGGGGCCTTCCACCAGCACGCTCGAGTCGTCCATGCACCCAGCGTAGGCCGTTGTGACTTTTCTCAGCGCAGCGGCTCGGCGGCGGTCATCTCGACCAGCTTGCCGGGCCCGCACCAGATCCGGGCGACCGCCGGCTTGATCGTGATGCGCATGCGGGCACCTTTCACCAACGTGGTGCCATCGGCGGCGTGCAGGGCGTACCGCGTACCGTCGTCGGTCGAGAGTTCGTAGCACGGACCGGAACCCCCGGCAGTCACCGTGCCCACCACATAGCCCGGAGGTTTGAGCCGATCTGTCGGCATATCGGGGGGCCCGCTGGAATGCGTTGGTGCGGGGGCCGCGGCCGGCGCGGCGCAACCGGCCAGGAGCAGCGACAAAGCCGCGATGATGAAAGTCCGCATATCGCCTCCGACGTGGGCCGGCGGGCACCGGTTCCCAAACAACAGCGCCCGGGAAGCGAACTTCCCGGGCGCCGTCGAGGTGACGGGTCAGAAGACCCCGACCGTCATCGAGGTGCCGCTCTGGCTGAGCACCCCGATCCGGACGCCGACCGCAGGCAGCTTGACGCCGTGGTTCGGCAGCTCGCTGTAGAAGTACTTGCCCTTGTCGTTGAAGAGCGGAGAGGGCAGCTGCGGGTAGACCGGCGAGGCCTTGCCGTCGACGTGCAGCAGCATGCCGTCGGTCGGCCGGAGGCTGAACGGCGCGTCGTAGACCTGCACCCGCGAACGCCACGGCACGCCGTTGACGTTATTGAACGGCTTCGGGTGCGCGTCGATGTAGAGGTTGCGCCCGACGCCCGGGTGCACGTTGGTGTTGTTGTCGGCCTGCGAGGTGTCCCAGTACGAGATCAGCAGGCCGGTCTGGTAGTTGTAGTGCTCCACGAAGTCCGGCTTGGTCGAGGTGAAGCCGAAGTTGTACGGCCCCGTCTCGAGGTAGCGGTCGTAACCCGTGTAGCTGCGGTTGCCCGCAATGTAGTAGTTGGCGAAGTCGGCGGTCGTGCTCGCCCCGACGATCGAGAAGCCGTCCATCGCCCAGGTCGTCGTGCCCTCGGCGCCGTCGGCCAGCACGGTCGCGCCGTTGGCGGTGATGGTCAGCTCGTCGCCGAAGAAGCCGCCGGCCGAGACGCCACCGTCGGTGACATAGTGCAGCCGGAACTTGATCGCCTTACCGGCGTACGCGTTGAGCGGCACCGCGATGTCGGCCCACTTGCCGCCCGAGTCGCCGGTCAGCGCCGGCTTGCCGCTCGGATCGTTCGGAATGGTCGCGCCGTTGAGCGTGCCGCCGAGCCGGTCCCAGGTGGTGCCGCCGTTGGTCGACGCCTCGAAGTAGAGGTAGTCGAAGTCCTGCTCGATGTTGTACCGGCCCTTGAGCGTGACGCTCGCGCTGGTCTTCCCAGTGAGGTCGATGTCGTGGGACAGCGAGTTGTCCAGACCGTCGGCGTTACCGGAGAAGAACTGCTTGGTGCCCGCGAAGGGTGCCCCGAGATCGGTCGTCACCTTCTTGTCCGGGAGCGTCACCACCACCGCCTGCGGCTTGGAGGTGTTGTACTCCTCCGGCCCGAGGTTGACGAGCTTCGACTGCCCGGCCTTGACCGCCTTGTAGTTGAGCCAGCCGAGCTGCAGCTTGTTCCATGCGCCCATGTCGCCGGGGCGGGTGCCCAGAGGCTCGCCGGCCGCGTTCAGGCGGCTCTGCGCCATCAGCGTCCAGTACTCGCTGTTGTTGTCGCCGAGGCCGCTCGTGTCGTAGTCGTCGGGCAGACCCAGGTCGTGGGTGTACTCGTGGGTGAAAACGCTCAGGCCGCCGTTTTCGGGCTGGATCGTGTAGTCGCCGATCCAGATGCCGCTGCCGCCGACCTGGGTGCCGCCGAGCAGGTTGTCGGACGGGCCGGTCACGCCCTGGTCCGTGGGGTACGCGTACCACCGGTGGCTCCAGATCGCGTCCTCGCCCTGCTGCGGGTCGCCGTCCGCCTCGTCACCGCCGGCGTGGACGATCTGGAAGTGGTCGATGTAGCCGTCCGGCTCGTTGAAGTTGCCGTCGCCGTCGTAGTCGTACCGGTCGTACTGGTCGAACGACTTCAGGTCCGCCGAGATCTGGGCGTCGGTGCGTCCGGCCGCCTTCTGGTCGGCCACCCACGTGTTGGCGGCGTCGCGGATCAGCGCCCAGGTGTTGTTGCAGACGTTGCTGCCGCAGAGGTTCCGGCCGTAGCGGGCCTCGTTGTACGGCACCTTGACCCAGTCGGTGACCTCGCCGTCCACGCTGTAGCGCCCAGACGACTCGGTCTGCATGTACGTCTTGAGCGACTCGGTGTTCTTCCCGGCGCCGAAGTACAGCTGGCGGTAGTGGTCGGCGTTGTAGTCAGCCTGCCAGACCGTCGAGTTGTCCTTCGTGCGGTCGGGCTGCGGGATCTTGTTGTGCAGCGGGCCGTCGAACGTCGTCGGGCCGGCCGTGTCCGGGTCGGAGTCGACATCCGGGTAGGCCGGGTCGCGCTGGTCGCCGAACTCGGCCAGGATCACGAAGATCCGGTCGGTGCGTTCGCGGCTCAGCTCGACGTACTGGTCCTTGCCTTTCCCGTGCGAGCGGTCCCGCCCGAGCTTGACCACCGTGCTGCCGTTCTTCGTCACCGGCTTGGCCTTGCCGCTGACCACATCGGACACCGCCGCGGTCCGCAGGGCGCGGCGCTTGTCTTCAAGAGGGTTGGGCAGATCGTCGATCGGTGCGGCTTTCTTGCCGGCGATGGCTGCCGGTGCCGGATCGGCCGGGGGAGCCGCGGTGGCCGCGGCCGGGAGCATGATCCCGACACTGGTCACCATCGCGGCGCCGAGCAGTCCTACGACCACCTTGCGCACTCGTTTACCTCCGCATATGCGGCCGGATCGCCTGGGTGGGGCGGAATCCGGCGTAAAAACGGCCTCGAGGTTCGAGGACATGTTTCAACGTATGTAAAGGCAGCGATGCGTGGGCACAGCGATGCGAATCGATAGCCGATGGTTACGTGTTATGTCACGGCCATAACACGGCGAAAGGCCGGCGCTTTCGGCGCCGGCCTTTCTCGTACGGGTGGGGGAGTGTCAGTCCTCGGACTTCGCCGACTGCATGCCGGCCGAGATGAGCTCCATGACGGCCGAATCCTGCAGGGTCGTCACGTCGCCGAGCGAACGATTTTCCGCCACGTCCTTGAGGAGACGGCGCATGATCTTGCCGGACCGCGTCTTCGGCAGCTCGGCCACCAGCATGATCTGCCGCGGCTTGGCGATCGGGCCGAGCGTCTTGGCCACGTGGTTACGCAGGTCGACGTTGAGCTTCTCGCCCGCGTCGCCCTCGATGTCGGTGCTGCCCCGCGGGATCACGAACGCCACGATCGCCTGGCCGGTCGTTGCGTCGGTCGCGCCGACCACCGCCGCCTCGGCCACCGACGGATGCGACACCAGGGCCGATTCCACCTCGGTGGTCGAGATGTTGTGGCCCGAGATCAGCATGACGTCGTCGACCCGGCCGAGCAGCCAGAGCGAGCCGTCCTCGTCCTTCTTGGCGCCGTCACCGGCGAAGTAGATCCACTCGTCGCCCTGGCCGGTCCCGGCGCCGAAGCGCGACCAGTAGGTGTCGATGAACCGCTTGTCGTCGCCCCAGATCGTGCGGAGCATCGACGGCCACGGCTCGCGCAGCACCAGGAAGCCGCCGCCGCCGTTCGGCACCGACTGCGCCTGGTCGTCGACCACGTCGGCCGAGATGCCGGGCAGCGCGGTCATCGCCGAGCCGGGCTTGGCCGCGGTCACGCCGGGCAGCGGCGAGATCATCACCGCGCCGGTCTCGGTCTGCCACCAGGTGTCGACGACCGGGGTGTTGTTGTGGCCGATGTGCTCGCGGTACCACATCCAGGCCTCGGGGTTGATGGGCTCGCCGACGCTGCCCAGGACGCGCAGCGAGGAGAGGTCGTAGCCGGCCGGGATGTCGTCGCCCCACTTCATCATCGTGCGGATGAGGGTGGGCGCGGTGTACAGAATGGACACCTTGTACTTGTCCACGAGCTGCCAGAACCGGTCGCGGCCGGGTGTGTCCGGGGTGCCCTCGTACATCACCTGGGTGGCGCCGTTGGAGAGCGGGCCGTAGACGATGTAGGAGTGGCCGGTCACCCAGCCGATGTCGGCCGTGCACCAGTAGACGTCGGTCGCTGGCTTGAGGTCGAAGACCGCGTTGTGCGTGTACGAAGTCTGGGTCAGGTAGCCGCCGGTGGTGTGCAGGATGCCCTTCGGCTTACCGGTCGTCCCCGACGTGTAGAGGATGAACAGCGGGTGCTCGCTGTCGAAGGCCTGGGCCTCGTGCGTGCTGCTCGCCTGCTCGACCGTCTCGTGCCACCACAGGTCCTTGTCGGTCCAGGCGACGTCCTGGCCCGTGCGGCGGACCACCAGCACGTGCTCGATGCTCGGGCACTTGGCGACCGCCTCGTCGACCGTCGGCTTGAGCGCCGACGGCTTGCCGCGCCGGTAGCCACCGTCGGCGGTGATCACGAGCTTGGCGTCGGCGTCCTGGATGCGGGTCGACAGCGCGTCGACCGAGAAGCCGCCGAAGACCACGCTGTGGGTCGCGCCGACCCGCGCGCAGGCCAGCATCGCGACCGCGGCCTCCGGGATCATCGGCAGATAGATCGCGACCCGGTCGCCGGCGGTGACGCCAAGTTCGGTGAGCGTGTTGGCCGCCTGGCTCACCAGCGTGAGCAGGTCGGCGTACGTGATGGTGCGGGTGTCGCCGGGCTCGCCCTCCCAATGGATGGCGACCTTGTCACCGAGGCCCGCCTCGACGTGGCGGTCGACGCAGTTGTACGCGACGTTCAGCTCGCCGCCGATGAACCACTTCGCGAACGGCGGGTTGGACCAGTCGAGGACCTGTTCCCACCTCTTGGCCCAGGACAGACGCTCGGCCTGGGTGGCCCAGTAGGCGAGCCGGTCACTCGTGGCCAGCTCGTAGTCCTCGGCCTTGACGTTGGCGTTCGCGGCCAGCTCAGCCGGCGGCGGGAACTGCCGCGTCTCCGAGGACAAGTTCTCCAATGTCTCACTCATGAGGGCGGCTCCTCTGCCTGACCGGGGTCTTTGCGTTGCACACTAGTCCGTGCGCGGTGACCGGCGACACTTGCGCGGTCCTGCGCGAATCTTGCCAGTTCCGCGCTACTTCGCGCACCCCATGCTTCCCTACTTTTACCGGATACCGTGTCCGGGTGGATCCACTCGCCCCGCTCCTCGACCTTGCCGACGTCGCACCCGCCCTGACCCAGGCCCGCGAACAGGTCGACGCCGCGCTGCGGCACCGCGCCCTGCGCCGCCAGGGCGGCCGGGTCGCCGCCGAGGCGAGCCTGCGGGCGGCGGTCGCCGGCGCGGCTCTTGAGGGGCACGTCCACGACCTCGACGACGTACGGGCAGGAACGGTCACCGACCCGGTCGTCCAGGGCGCTCTGCGGGTCGCTGAGGGTCTCGGCGGGCTGGTCGACCTCTGGCCCCGGGCGCCGCGGCAGGTACTGGCCAAGCTGCACGTGCTCGCCGCCCGCGGTTCGGTCCCGGCCGACGACCTGGGCCGCCTGGTCGCCGGCGCCCACCGCATCGACGCGCTGGCCGGCCTGGTCGCGGGCAACGGGCAGACCCCGCCCCTGCTGCTGGCCGCGATCGTGCACGCCGAACTGCTCACGCTGCGCCCGTTCCCCGGCCCGGCCGGCCTGGTCGCCTGCGCGGCAGCCCGGCTCACCCTGATCGGTCGCGGACTCGACCCCCGCGGCCTGATCGCGGTCGAGGTGGGCCACGCCGAGCGCGAACCCGAATATGTCGGCGCATCCGGCGCATATGCCACCGGAACCCCGGACGGCGTCCGCTCCTGGCTGCGCCACTACGCCGCCGCGGTCACCGCCGCCGCGGCTGAGCTGGACCGCATAGGCGACGCGGTGCTAGCCGCTGTCTGATCATCCATTTTCGATGGGCCAGAAGTCTTGATCGCCCTGTTCGGCGGCATTCGCCTGGAATACTGGCCCGCGTGCCTGAAACGTGGACGCGACCCTATGTGCCGGGAGCGGGCCGCTGGCTGGTGATCGCCTGGGAGGCGCCCGCGCTGGCTCTGCTCGGATGGTCCACCGCGCACAAGTTAGGCCTCAGCGGCAACGGCCTCTGGGCCATGGTGGCCGTGCTGGCCGCGATCTGGTCGATCGGCGCCTGGCGCATTCTCCGCATGGGCGTCTATGCGGGCGCCGACGGAGTGCTCATCCGGGGGTTGCTGCGCTCGCGCACGCTGCGCTGGCACGAGGTCGCCCACGTGCTCCTGCACAAGGCAACCCACCGCCTCGGCCCGTGGGAGATCGAGAGCGGCCTGACCGTACTCATCGAGCGCCGCGACGGCTCCATGGTCAACACCGAACTCTGGGCCCAGGGCGTCGACTTCCACCGCCGCCCCCGAGTCTTCCGAGCCGTCTACCAGGAACTACGCACCCTCCACCTAGACGCCGCAGCCAGCTGACGACCACACCGCCACTCCTTCGCCCCCGGGCGCAGGAAGCAGCGCCACCCTGAAGGCTCGCCCCCGAGCAAAGGTCTGCCGGCCCGGCGCGGTTTCCCCAAGCCAAAGTTCCGGTAAGCCGGCGCAGGGCTCCGCGGGACTGGCGCGGGTTGGGGGCCTGGTCCCCACAGCAAAGCGTTGTGACGCGGCGCACCGTTGAGGCTTTCGCCCCCCGAGTGAGAGGCCTAGCGGTGGTTTGGCGGTAGTCCCCCAGCGAAAGGTCCGCCGCCCGCCACCGCAGAATCGGGGTCTAGGGGCTCGCCCCAGCAACCCCCCGCCGAGCCGGCGCCGATTGGAACGCGGGGTCTGGGGCTCGCCCCAGCAACCCCCCGCCGAGCCGGCGCCGATTGGAACGCGGGGTCTGGGGCTCGCCCCAGCAACCCCCCGCCGAGCCGGCGCCGATTGGAACGCGGGGTCTGGGGGCTCGGCCCCCAGGGGAAACGCGATGAGGCCCGGTCCGCATTTTCCGCGGACACGGGCCCCCGCCTCTTCGCCCCCCGACCGGGTTATCAAGCGTGCACCTGGGTCGTTGTCGACAGTCCTCGAACCCCTGGGGGCCGAGGTCCCGCCGCAACGTGCCTGCCGTGGCTGATCGCGCGTGGGTTCCCGGTGGTGGCGCACAGATCCAGCCCTAACCGCAACTCCGGGTCGCCCGAACCGGTCTCCCGAAGCTTGCTGTGGCGGTGCTGGTTCCGCCACCTCTTTCTACGCCCGGGCTTGCTTGATCGCCAGGGCATTCCGAACAAAACCCAAGGTCAAGACCTTTTCCCGTACGGCGTGCCTTGGTCCCGTGGCGCACGCCCGGCTGGTTGCAACTCACCCTCCGGTCGCCGCTTCCGGCCGGTTCGGCGGCGGACGTTGTATTTTAGTAACAACTAAAATACAGAGCGATAGCGGAGGCGATCATGGCAGGCGGACGGCCGCGCTCGTTCGACGATGACGTGGCGCTCGATCGGGCGTTGGAGGTGTTCTGGCGCCAGGGTTACGAGGGCACGGCGATCTCCGATCTGCTCAAGGCGATGGGGATCAACAACGCGCCCAGCCTGTACAACGCCTTCGGCAACAAGGAGCAGCTGTTCGTGAAGGTGCTGGACCGCTACGCGGACGGTCCGGCCCGTTACATCCGGGAGGCGTTCGATCAGCCGACCGCGCGGGCGGCGGTGTCGGCGTTGCTGCATGGTGCTGCCGACGCGACGACTGAGCCGGATCATCCGCGGGGGTGCATCACGGTGCAGGGCGGGTTGGCGTGTTCGCCGCCGGCGGAGCCGGCGCGTGACGAGTTGACGGCGCGGCGGGCGGCCGGTGAGGCGGCTCTGCGGCAGCGGTTGCAGGCGGCCCGGGCCGACGGCGAGATCCCGGCGGATGCCGATGCCGACGGCCTGGCGCGTTACTTCACCACGGTCTATCAGGGGATCGCGGTGCAGGCGGGGGGCGGAGCGACCCGGGACCAGCTGCACGGGATCGTCGACATCGCCATGACGGTCTGGCCGTCCTGACGACGTAGGTCACACATTCGTTTCTTGACCGGGTGCTTTCGTCGGGGCTAGTTTTTTAGCGACCAATAAAAAACGAGTCGGACGAAGGGCACACATCATGGGACAGCTTGAGGGCAAGACCGCGATCGTCACCGGCGGCAGCACCGGCATCGGCCTTGCCGCTGCGCAGCGGTTCGCGGCCGAGGGAGCACACGTCTACATCACCGGTCGCCGCCAGGAGGTCCTCGACGACGCCGTCGCCACGATCGGCCACGGCGCGACCGGCGTGCGCGGCGATGTCGCCGACCTCGCCGACCTGGATCGCCTGTACGCGACCGTGGCCGGCGACAACCGGCGCATCGACGTGCTGTTCGCCAATGCCGGCGGCGGGGAGTTCTCCACCCTCGAGCAGGTCACCGAGAAGCACTTCGACGAGACGTTCGGCGGCAACACCAAGGGCATGCTGTTCACCGTGCAGAAGGCGCTGCCGCTGCTCAACGACGGCGCGTCGATCATCTTGCAGTCGTCCAACGCGGCGACCCTCGGCAACGAAGCCTTCGGCGTGTACGCCGCGTCCAAGGCCGCGGTGCGATCGTTCGCCCGCACCTGGGCCGCGGAGCTGAAGGGCCGCTCGATCCGGGTCAACGCGATCAGCCCCGGCACCATCGACACCCCCGGCATCGACGGTCTGGTGCCGAGTCAGGAGCAGGCCGTCGAGCTCAAGTCGTACATGGCGAGCACCATCCCGATGGGCCGCGTCGGCCGCCCCGACGAGGTCGCGAGCGCCGCCCTGTTTCTCGCCTCCGACCAGAGCAGCTTCATCACCGGCATCGAACTTTTCGTCGACGGCGGCCGCAACCAGATCTGACCGGCCCGCATCGAGAGGAGATCCGTCATGCAGCTGGGATCGACCGGCATCTGGAGCATCGAGTTACGCATGGCCGACCCGCACGAGATCGCCGACACCGCGGCCGAACTCGACGAACTCGGCTGGGGCACCCTGTGGTTCCCCGGCCTCGGCGGTGGCGACGTCCTCGCCGATTCCGAACGGCTGCTGCGCGCCACCCGGCGGGCCACCGTCGCCATCGGTGTCGCGAGCATGTGGCGACACCCGGCCGGCGAGATGGCCGCCGGACACGCACGCTTGCAGGAGACGTACGGCGGGCGGCACATGCTGGGTCTGGGCGTCAGCGACCCGGCTGCCGCGCGGGCCGCCGGACACCCGTACCGACCCTTGGCCGACATGGCCCGCTACCTCGACGACCTCGATCGGGCCCCGGCTCCGGTAGCGGCGGCGGACCGGCTCATGGCGGCGCTCGGCCCCCGGATGACCGAACTCGCCGGCCGCCGTACCGCGGGCGTACACCCGTTCATGGTCACCCCGGACTACACCGCCGCCGCACGCAAGCAGCTGGGCGACGGCCCGTTGATCGCGCCCTACCAGGCTGTGGTCCTGGAACGCGACCCGGCAACGGCCCGCGCCTCCGCCCGCGACTTCCTGGGCATCTTCCTGGGCATGCACCATTACGCGCAAAGCCTGCTCCGCCAGGGCTTCACCGAGCAGGACCTCGCCGCCGGCGGCAGCGACCGGCTCATCGACAGCGTCGTAGCCTGGGGCGACGTCGAGGCCATCGGCGCCCGCTTGCGCGCCCACCACCAGGCCGGAGCCGACCACGTCTGCCTCCACGTCGTAGGCGCCGGCCCAGGCATGCCCCTGCCGCAATGGCGCGAGCTGGCGGTGCTCACTGCCTGACCGTACCGACCAGGTCCGGCACGGATCCCCGGAGTTACGCACCGGGAAGGCCATCGAGGGTGCGGGGCGCGTGTGGGCGGGCCGGGGTGAGGCCGGGATGCGGGCCCGCCCGGGCGGGCCCGCGGAGCTTGCGTTGCAGTCAGCTGGGCCGTGCGCCACGGGACCTTGGCACGCCGTACTTCTGACTGCTGCGTAGCTTGAGGGGCGCGGCGTCCGTGAGTTTCGCGGAGCCGGGCCGGTGTTGCCGGACGGTCAGGCGAGGGCTTTGGTTCGGCGGTGGCGGCCGTAGAGAGCGAGGCCGATGGCTACGCCGACGCCGACTCCCAAGGCGGCCGCTACCGGTACGGCCGGGCGGTCGCGTAGGCGGCGGCCCAGGGGGATCGGGTGGCGGAAGTCGAGGATGGGCCAGCCGTTCTCGACTGCCGTTCGGCGCAGGGCGCGGT
Organism: Actinoplanes sp. NPDC051343; assembly: GCF_044455125.1. Lineage (NCBI taxonomy): Bacteria > Bacillati > Actinomycetota > Actinomycetes > Micromonosporales > Micromonosporaceae > Actinoplanes > Actinoplanes sp. NPDC051343. The sequence goes on along the minus strand of NZ_JBITEL010000015.1, from coordinate 160,453 downwards.
CGGGATTGACCACGCTCGGGTGGCCGACCACCTCGAGCAGGGGCAGGTCGCTGCTCGAGTCGGAATAGGCGTAGCAGTCGGCCAGGTCGTAGCCGCGATCGGCGGCCAGTGCGCGCACGCCGGCCGCTTTGCTCGGGCCGGCGGCGTAGAAATCGACGTCGCCGCTGTATTTGCCGTCGACGATGCTCATGCGGGTGGCGATGATGTCGGTGATGCCGAGCAGCGCGCCGATCGGGCGAACCATTTCGTCGCCCGAAGCGGAGACCAGCACGACGTCGCGGCCGGCCGCCTGATGTTCGGCGATCAGGCTTGCGGCCTCGGCATAGACATAAGGGTTGATGAGTTCCTCGAGCGTTTCGGCGACGATCTGTTGAACCTGTTCGACTTTCCAGCCTTTGCACAGGGCGGCCAGATAGTCGCGGGTGCGCGCCATTGCCTGCTCGTCGGAGCCGCCACCCAGCCGGAACATCAGTTGTGCATAGGCGGATTTGACAACATCACGGCGACTGATCAGGCCGTCACGATAGAAGGGCCGTCCGAAGGCCAGCGCGCTGGACTTGGCGATGACGGTCTTGTCGAGGTCGAAAAACGCGGCGCTGACGCCCACGGGCCGAAAGTGTAGCGGTAAGTCGTCGGCCGCCGCCGTCCTCGGCGCGCCGCGGAATCGCTGAGGTAACGGACCGTGAATTCGGTCAGACGGGCAGCACTATCGCAGGCCCACCGCAATCGGTACTCGACGTGCGCGGCCTCGGTGAGGCATGCTTGTCTCTGTTGCGACGGAGTTTCATGTTGTAGTTGTCGCTATTCGTTGCTCGCAGACCCTCGGTGGTTGCGCCCCCCGCGATCACCGAGTTGATTCGGCTCGACCCCCCCGGAGCCGAATCCAAGGACGGCCCCCGCCTCCCCCGGCGGGGGTCGTTCCCTATGTGCCGGTGGCCTGAGCAGCTTCTTCTTGCGTTTCCGCGTTGGCGTTGCTCTCCGTGAGGCCGAAGAACTCGGTCAGGCCGGTCACGGTGAGCACGCGGCGAAAGCCGTCTGTCGGATTGACGACGATGTATCGAACGCCGGCTCCGTCGGCCGCCTGGTAACCCTCGATGAGCGCGCCCAGGCCGGTCGAGTCGATAAAGGACGCTTGCGCAAGATCGACGCGGACCGTGGTGGGCGACCAGTCGGCGACCGCGGCGCGCAGGCGCTGCGCGAGCTCGTCGGCGTTGGAGAAGTCGATCTCGCCGTGCACGGTCACGGTGGCCGTGCCGTCGTCGGCGAGTGTGCCCAGGATCGAACTCTCCATGCCAGCTCCATCGGTCCGTGTCGGCACCAACATACCCAACACCGGTCGGCTCCATTCTCCCTGTGTGTGCGGACAGGTCGCCGAGCATCGGCAGTCCTGCGTAGCAGGTCAGCCGGTCGAGTGGGCGTTATCCACAATTCTGCGGGTTATCCACAAGCGCCGGCATCGGCCATGGCGACGCACCTCCGGGCAAGGCGATGGTGGGCGCTCGATCCGCCGACCGCCCGGGAGATCCGCGATGCCGCAACCCCGCCTGCCTCTCGTCGTTACCGCCGACACCGACCTGCTCGACGACCTCCTGCGCCTTGCCGCGGCCGGTGGGTCGGAGGTGGAAGTCGTCGCCGACCCGGCTGGTGCCCGCCCGCGCTATGCCGCCGCCCCGCTGGTCGTGGTCGGCCTCGACCAGCTGCGGCCCTGTCTGCGCGCCCGCCTCCCACGAAGATCCCGGCTGATCGTTGCCGGTCGGGGCGACCTTCCCGACGAGACCTGGGCACTGGCCGACCATCTCGGAACGGTGCACGTCGCCGCGCTTCCCGAGGCCGAGGCGTGGCTGGTCGACCGGTTCGCCGAGCGCCCGGAGCCGGACACCCGCGGCCGCGTCCTGGCCGTGATCGGCGGCCGCGGCGGGGCCGGCGCGAGCATCCTGGCCGGTGGCCTGGCGATGACCGCGTCCAGGTCCGGTCACCGCACCCTGCTGGTCGACGGCGATCCGCTGGGCGGCGGGCTCGACCTGCTCTTCGGCTGGGAAAACGTGGAAGGGGTGCGCTGGCCGGGGTTGGCCGACGCGGAGGGCCGGGTCGACCCGCCGGCGCTGCTCGAGGCGCTGCCGCATCGCGGCGATCTGGTGCTGCTCTCCTTCGATCGGGAACAGCTGCCGGCCGTGCCCACCGAGGCGATGGCGGCCACGCTCGACGCGGCCCGGCGAGGCCGCGACGTGATCGTCGCCGACCTGCCCCGGCACCTCGACGACGCGGCGGCGCTCGCCCTCCAGGCGGCCGACCGCGCCCTGCTGGTCGTCCCGGCCGAGCTGCGGGCCACCGCGGCGGCGGTCCGGGTCGCCCGGGCGGTCCGGCTGCACTGCGACAACGTCGCGCTGGTCGTCCGAGGCCCGGCGCCCGGGAAGCTGCGTCCGCGCGATGTGGCGCAGGCGCTCGGACTGCCGCTGGCCGGGTCGCTGCGACCCGATCCCGGGATGTGCCAGGCACTCGAGCGGGGCGAGGCGCCGGCCGCCGACGGCAAGGGACCACTGGCCGAACTGTGCCGCGACCTCGTGCGGGAACTGGTGGCAGCATGAGGCACGCCGACGTGACCGACCGGGTGCGGCGGCAGTTCGCGGTCGATGGGGTGGAGGCGACACCGGCGGCGGTGGTGAGCGCGGTGCGGCGCGAGACCGGGGCCGGGCTGCTCGGCGACACGGCGGTGCTGCGCCTGGCCGACCGGGTGCACGACCAGTTGGTCGGGGCGGGGCCGTTGGCGCCGCTGCTCGGCGATCCGGCCGTCACCGACATCCTGGTGAACGGCGTGCAGGTGTGGGTCGACCGAGGGGCCGGCCTGCAGCGGACGGCGATCGTGTTCCACCGGCCGGACGAGGTGCGGCGGCTGGCCCAGCGCCTGGCCGCGGCGTGCGGGCGCCGGCTCGACGACGGTCAGCCTTATGCGGATGCCCGCCTTCCCGACGGCACACGGCTGCACGCGGTGCTGCCGCCGGTGGCGACCGACGGGCCCTACCTGTCGTTGCGCACGTTCCGGCAGCGGCCGTTCACCCTCACCGACCTGGTCGAGCGGGGCACGGTCGCGCCGACCGTGGCGCCGCTGCTGTCGGCGATCGTGGCCGCCCGCCTGGCCTACCTGGTGACCGGCGGCACCGGCAGCGGCAAGACGACGCTGCTGTCGACACTGCTCGGCCTGGTGCCGCCGACCGAGCGGATCGTGCTGGTCGAGGACGCGTCCGAGCTGCGGCCGGTGCACCCGCACGTGGTGGGGTTGCAGGCGCGCACCGCCAATGTGGAGGGTGCGGGCGCGGTCGGCCTGACCGACTTGGTGCGGCAGGCGCTGCGGATGCGGCCGGACCGGCTGGTCGTCGGGGAGTGCCGTGGTGCCGAGATCGTCGACCTTCTCGGCGCTCTCAACACCGGGCACGACGGCGGGGCGGGCACCCTGCACGCCAATGCGCCTTCCGATGTGCCGGCCCGGCTCGAGGCGCTCGGGCTGCTCGGCGGGCTTCCGCGGGCGGCGTTGCACGCCCAGGTGGTTGCGGCGCTGCAAGTGGTGCTGCAGGTGAGGCGTACGGATCGGGGCCGTGCCCTCGAGTCGGTGAGCGTGCTGCTGCCCTCCGGCGAGCAGCGCCTGGCGACCGTGGTTCCGGCCTGGCGGCGCGGGCGTGGGGCCGGACCGGGTGCGGGCGCCCTGAGCCAGTGGCTGGTCGAGCGCGGCGTCGTGGTCCCGGCCGTTCTGCGGAGGCCGTCATGATCGCGGCGCTCCTCCTGGCCGGCGTCGTCGTGGTGCTCTGGCCGACCCGGCTGACCGTTCTGACCGTGCGTCGGCCCCGCGACCGCGCCGCCCTGCTGCGCGCGTTCGCGACACAGGACCCACGCCGGGCCGCGGTGGCCGGAAGTGCCCTGATCACTGCGCTGGCGCTGCTGGCCGGCGGCCCGGTCGCCGCTGTGGTGAGTGCCGCCTATTCCGCGCTCGGTGGCCGGGCCTTCTTACGGCGCTCGGCGCGGCAGCGGGCGGCCGTCGAACGTTCGGCCGCCCTCGACGGCCTGGCGGCTCTCGCTGCCGACCTTCGCGCCGGTCTGGCGACCGCAGCGGCCGTGACAAGCCCGCTGGCCGGCGCCACCGCGGCGAGTGGCCGCATCGGTGCGCTCACCGCGTCGGTCTGGCGGCTCGCCGAGCGGACCGGCGCTCCCGCCGCCGACCTGGTCGAGCGGATCGAGGCGGACGCCCGCGCGTCCGATCGGGCCGCGGCCTCGGCCGCCGCCCAGGCGGCCGGGGCGCAGGCCACGGCCCTGCTCCTGGCCGCACTTCCGATCGGTGGCATCGGCCTGGGCATGACGATCGGCGCCGATCCCGTACGCGTCCTGCTCCACACCCCGATCGGCGCGGCCTGCGCGATCGTCGCCGTGGTGCTGCAGACGGCCGGCCTGCTCTGGGCGGAACGGCTGGCCCGATGAACGACCAGTGTCTGTTGGTCAAGACGTTGGCCGCGAAAGGGCCGTCTCCGGTGCCGCTTCATCCGTGCTGCACGGCCGCAGTGGTCGCCCTGCAAGACCGCGACCGACCCACTGCGGTCTGGCTCTGCCCGCGCGAGGACGAGGAAGAGCGACCGCAGGTCGGTGCGCCGTGATCGCCCTCCTCGTGGCCGTCGGCGCAATCGTCCCCCTGGTCGTCGGCGGCGGTGGGGTCCGCAGACGTCTCGCGGCCGTGTTCCGGCGCCCCTCGCCGGGCTCGGACGGCCGCCGGACCCGCCTGCTCATCTCGGCGGTCGTCGGGCTGGGTGTCGCCGGGCTGATCGGCACCTGGTGGGGTCTGCCGCTCGGGACGGTCGCGGGCGTCGCGGCCGAGCGGTACCTGCGCCGCCGGGAACCCGCCCGGCTACGCGAGGAGCGCCGCGCCTCCGCGGCCGACCTGCCGCTCGGCTGCGACCTGCTCGCGGCCGCGCTCCGGGCCGGCGCACCGGTCGAACGCGCGGCCGAGGCGGTCGCGGATGCCCTGGCCGGCCCGCTGGGCGAACGGATGCGGCGCGCCGCCCGGTCCCTGCGCCTGGGTGCCGGTCCGGCCGAGGCGTGGGCGCACCTCGCGGAGGTACGCGGCGCCGACCGCCTGGTCGCGGCGGCCGTCCGCTCCAGCACCAGCGGCGGTGCGCTGGCGGGCGCGCTCGGCCGGCTCGCCGACGATCTGCGCGCCGACCGGGCCGTGGCCGTCGAAGCGGCCGCCCAACGCGCCGGCGTGCTGATCGTTCTTCCGCTCGGGCTGTGCTTCCTGCCCGCGTTCCTGCTCGCCGGGCTCGTACCGGTGCTCGTCGCCGTCCTCGGCGACGTCCTCTGACCCGGCGGTCCCACCCCGCCGCACGGCTCCCGCCCCATGCGGGAGCCGGATCCACCCACCAACCGAAGGAGAACCACGTGCGCAAATTCATCGCGAACTTCGCGCGTCTGCGGACCGAGGCCGCCGACGCCGGAATGAGCACCGCCGAGTACGCCGTCGGGACCCTGGCCGCCGTGGCGTTCGCCGGCGTACTACTCAAGGTCGTCACCGGCACCAACGTGCTCACGGCGCTCACCGCGGTGATCGACAAGGCCCTGAAGTGACACGGCGCCGGCCGCCCGGCCGCGACCGGGGCTCCTTTACCGCCGAACTCGCGGCCGGGCTGCCGGCGCTCATGCTCCTGCTGTTCGCGGGCCTGACCGCGGTCTCCGCGGTAACCGCCAAGGGCCAGTGCGTCGACGCGGCCCGCGAGGCGGCGCTGGCCACGGCCCGGGGCGCGCCCGCGCCGGACCAGTTCGTGCCGCCGGGTGCCACGGTGCAGATCGAGGTCGATGGCGACGTTGTGACCGCCCGGGTGAGGGCCCCGGTCCGCCTGCTGGGCGCCCACCTCCCGGTGATCACCGTGGAGGGCGCAGCCGTGGCCGCTCGCGAGCCGACGACGGTCACCCCATGACGCCGTCCCGCGCTCGGCTGGCCCGCGCTCGGCTGGCCCGCGCTCGGCTGGCCCGCGCTCGGCTGGCCCGCGCTCGGCTGGCCCGCGCGTGGTTGGCTCGCGCCTGCTTGCCTTCAGCTCGCTTGGCTCGCGCCTGGCTCGTTCGCCGTTGGGGGCTGGCGCGCGGCTGCTGGTTGGTCTGCCTTCGGCGGATGGGGCGGGCGGCGGCTGACGATCGGGGTGCGGCCTCGATCCTTGTTCTTGCGGTGGGTCTGCTGATGGTTGCCGCCGGCGTTGCTGGTTGCGCCGTCGGCAACACCCGCGTGGCCCGCCACCGCGCCCACAATGCGGCCGACCTCGGCGCACTGGCCGGCGCGACCCGAGCCGTGCACGGCGAGTCGGACGCGTGTGCGCAAGCCGCCCGGTTCGTCGTCGCCAACGGCGGCCGGATGACCGAATGCAGGGTCACCGACCTGGAGATCGTGGTGCGCGCCGAGGTGGAGGTGCGCCCGCTGCCCGGCCTGGTCCGGCAGGCCGAAGCCGTGGCGAGAGCAGGCCCGGTTTACGCGCTGCCGGGGTGAGGACCGGGTTTGATCGAGCCCGAGCCGGAGCCGGAGCCGGAGCCGGAGCCGGAGCCCGAGCCCGAGCCCGAGCCCGAGCCGGAGCCGGAGCCCGAGCCTGAGCCCGAGCCGGAGGAGGCGGGCGGAGCCGGAGAAGGGGCGAGCCGGGGGAGGGCGGTGGAGCCGACGGGGGCGAGGGCGGGGGTGGCCCTACGAGTTGTCGGCGAGCGACTGGAGGACCACGTCCAGGACCCGGATGGCGCCCGGTTTGTTGAGCGGGTTGTTGCCATTGCCGCACTTCGGGGACTGGACGCAGGACGGGCAGCCGCTTTCGCAGACGCACGACGCGATCGCCTCGCGGGTCGCGCGGAGCCACTCGGAGGCCGCCTCGTAGGCGCGTTCGGCGAAGCCCGCCCCGCCTGGATGGCCGTCGTATACGAAGACCGTTGGGGCCTCGGTGTCGATGTGGTTGGCCGTCGACAGTCCGCCGATGTCCCAGCGGTCGCATGTCGCGATCAGCGGCAGCAGGCCGATGCCCGCGTGCTCGGCCGCGTGCAGGGCACCCGGGAAGTCGGCCGGTGAGACGCCCGCTGCCTCCAGGGCTCGCGGCGACACCGTGAACCAGACCGCGACCGTTCGCAGTTCGCGGGCCGGCAGGTCGAGCGGCCGGGTGTCGATCAGCTCGCCGGTCGCGATGCGGCGGCGCTGGTAGGACACGACCTGGCTGGTCACGTCGACCTCGCCGAGGAACAGGCCGACCGGCCCGGCATCGACGTAGGACCGCACCGACACCACCGACAGGTCGATCACGTCGCGGGCCTGGGTCGTCCACTCCGGTTCTTCGGGGTGGACGAGGGCGATCGCATCCTCAAGGTTGAGGTCGTCGACCACGTACGTCACGCCCTGATGCAGGTAGACCGCGCCGGCGTGCAGCATCGAGTGGGACGACTCCGGGTCGACCGTGCCGAGCAGCCGGCCGGTCGGCTCCTCGACGACCTGGATCGGGCCGCCGCCCGTGCCGCGCAGGTCGACCTCGGGGCGCCCGCGGTGGGTCCAGTACCAACCGGACGGCCGTTTCCGCAGCGCACCCGAGGCGGTCAGCCCGTCGAGGGCCGCCTGCGCCGCATCGCCACCGAACAGCGGAAGGTCGGCGAGGGTGATCGGTGCCTCCGAGGCCGCGCAGCACAGTTGTGGTCCGAGGACGTACGGGTTGGACGGGTCGAGCACCGTCGTCTCGACCGGGCGGCCGAACAGGGCCGACGGGTGGTGCACGAGGTAGGTGTCGAGCGGGTCGTCCCGGGCGATCAGCACCGCGAGTGCTTCTCCGCCCGCGCGCCCGGCCCGTCCCGCCTGCTGCCATAGGGACGCCCGGGTGCCCGGGTAGCCGCAGATCAGGACCGCGTCGAGGCCGACCAGGTCGACGCCGAGTTCGAGCGCGTTGGTCGAGGCGAGCGCGAGCAGTTCGCCGGAGAGCAGGGAGCGTTCGATGGCCCGCCGGTCGTCGCGCAGGTAGCCGGCGCGGTAGGCGGCGACCCGCGAGCCGAGCCCGGGCACCGCTTCGTTGAGCGAGCGCCGGGCGATCGACGCCACCACCTCGGCGCCGCGGCGGGAGCGGATGAAGGCCAGTGTCCGGGTGCCGGCGATGACCGAGTCGGTGAGCAGGTCGGCCGTTTCGCTGAGGGCCGACCGCCGGACCTGGATCATGTCGGCGCCGTCGTCGGAGATGTCGGGCAGGAGGGGTGGTTCCCAGAGGGCGAAGGTGACCCCTCCACGCGGCGAGCCGTCGGCGGTCACCGCCTCGACCGGCAGGCCGACCAGCCGGGAGGCGGTCAGGCCGGGGTCGCCCGACGTCGCCGAGGCCAGCACGAACGTGGGGGAGCCGCCGTAACGGGCGGCGGCACGGCGCAGCCGCCGCACGACGTGGGCCACGTGCGACCCGAACACGCCCCGGTAGGCATGGCACTCGTCGATCACCACGTACGAAAGGCGGCGCAAGAATTGCGCCCAGCGTTGGTGGCTGGGAAGCAGCGAATGGTGAACCATGTCGGGGTTGGTGAGGATCAGGCGGGAGTTCTGCCGGACCCAGTCGCGTTCCTCGCGGGGGGTGTCACCGTCGTATGTGGCCGGGCGGATGCCGTCGAGCCCGAGTCGCGTGACCGAGCGCAACTGGTCGGCGGCGAGTGCCTTGGCCGGCGAGATGTAGAGGGCGGTGGCCCGCTCGTCGGTGAGGAGGCGGCTGAGCACCGGGAGTTGATAGCCGAGCGACTTGCCCGAGGCGGTGCCGGTGGCCAGCACCACGTGGGTGCCCGAGTTCGCGAGCGTTGCCGCCGCGGCCTGATGCGACCACGGCTGTTCGATGCCGTGCCCGGCGAGTGCCTCGATCAGGGCGGGTGAGACCCACGACGGCCAGTCGACCGGGTGACCGTCGCGGGCCGGGACCTGCTCGACGTGGGTGATCGGCGACTGTTCGCCCCGCGCGGTGCGGGCCCGGAGCCGGTGAAGCAGTTCGGCCGGGTCAAGGGCGGTGGAAGTCACGGCTTGCACTCTGACATCGGAGTGGGCCGAACCCCAAACGGGTACGACGGTGGGTGCCACGCGTCGCGGATTGTTCGGCGGTGGTTAGATTCGCTGGGGAGATCGGCGGTCACCGCAGCGCGCGCAGGCGGACGCGTAGGGTGGGCCGCCGCAACCACGCCTCGCAGGGAGGAGGACCGATGGAGCTGTCGCTGGCGGCCCGGACCGTCGCCGAGCACACGGTGCTCGAGGTGGGCGGTGAGGTCGACGTCTACACCGCCCCGAGGTTGCGGGAGAGGTTGGTCGAGTTGGTCGACGCCGGTGCACGCAATGTCGTGGTCGATCTGGGCGGTGTTGATTTCCTCGATTCGACCGGGCTCGGGGTGCTGGTCGGCGCGATGAAGCGGCTGCGGGTGGCGAACGGCACGTTCGGCCTCGTCTGCTCGAAGGAGCCGCTGCTCAAGATCTTCCGGATCACGGCGCTGGACCAGGTGTTCCCGATCTATCCGACGATCGAGGCGGCGACCGCAGACGGCGACGGCCCGACTTCGTGATGGCGACGGTCCGGCTGTCCTTCTCGCCCGCGCCCGTGCATGTCCGCACGGCCCGGCTGGTCGGCGTGGCAGTGGCTCGGCGGGCGGGGGTCGCCGAGGAACTGCTCGACGAGGTCCGGCTGGCGATCGGTGAGGCGTGCACGCGCGCGGTCGCGCTGCACAACCAATACAACATCCCCGATCTCGTCACAGTCGAAATGTCTGATTCGGACTCATATGCGGTTCGGGTGATCGACCACGCCCCGATCGAGGCGAGCGTCGGCCTGGCCAAGCTGCCGCCCGACGAGTTGGCCGACGAGTCGCTGACCGACGAGGCCCTGACCACCGGCGTCGGCTTCGCGCTACTCGCCGGATTTGTCGATGACCTGCAGGTTCGCCCGGTCGATGACGGACCCGGCACCGAGGTCCGGATGGTGTGGCCGGTGCAACGGCGCTGACCGATCCCTCGGCCGCCGAAAGATCAAAAAACCTCGTTACCCTCCTGGCGCGTCGCTAACACAGCGGCGAACATCACCACGACACGGCCGGATCCGGATGTGACCACCACCACGACCGGCCGATACAGTACGCGAGTTATTCGCTACTGCTCCTGGTCCCGCGGCCGCGGGACCCAGTTGTCGTCTCCCCGGTGACGGGGATGCGCCGGGGACGGTCACGTCCGCCGCCCCGGCGCGATCGTTGTACAGGAGGACATCGATGTCCGGGACTCCAAGAACTCTTGCCGCGGGCGGAGTGTCCCTGAGTGGTTCCAATCTCACATTCGTCATCGTCGCTATCGTCTTCGCGCTGATCGCGCTCGGCTTCGCGGCGATGTTCGTCCAGTCGGTCATCAAGACCGGCCGGGGCACCAAAAATATGCAGGAGATCGCCGGCGCCGTCCAAGAAGGCGCGTCGGCCTACCTGTTCCGCCAGTTCAAAACCCTTGCGATCTTCGTGGTGATCGCCGTCGTCCTGCTCTTCCTCCTGCCGGTGCACGACACCGACAACGAGGTCTGGGTCAAGATCGGCCGGTCGCTGTTCTTCATCGTGGGCGCGGTTTTCAGCTCGTTCATCGGCGGCGCGGGCATGGCGCTCGCGACCCGCGCCAACCTCCGGGTGGCCGCGGCGGCCGGTGAGCAGGGCGGCCGCGAGACCGCCATGGGCATCGCCTTCCGCACCGGCGGTGTGGTCGGCTTCCTCACCGTCGGCCTGGGGCTCTTCGGCGGCTCGCTGGTTGTGCTGATCTTCCGCAGCGACGCCCCGACCGTGCTCGAGGGCTTCGGCTTCGGTGCTGCCCTGCTCGCGATGTTCATGCGGGTCGGCGGCGGCATCTTCACCAAGGCCGCGGACGTCGGCGCCGACCTGGTCGGCAAGGTGGAGCAGGGCATCCCCGAGGACGACCCGCGTAACGCCGCGACCATCGCCGACAACGTGGGCGACAACGTCGGTGACTGCGCCGGCATGGCGGCCGACCTGTTCGAGTCGTACGCCGTGACCCTGGTCGCCGCGCTGATCCTCGGCCAGGCCGCCTTCGGCCAGGACGGCCTGATCTTCCCGCTGATCATCTCGACGATCGGTGTGGTCATCGCCATCCTCGGTGTGTTCATCACCCGGCTCCGCCCGTCCGACCGCAACGGCCTGACGGCGATCAACCGGGCGTTCTACATCTCCGCGGTGGTCTCGGCGATCCTGGTCGCGATCGTCACCTTTATCTACCTGCCGTCGAGCTTCGCCGGCTTCAAGGACAGCGGCATCTCGCAGGACATCATCGCGAGCGGCCGTGACCCGCGCTGGATCGCGATCGGCGCCGTCGTGATCGGCATCGTGCTGGCGGCCGCGATCCAGGCCCTGACCGGTTACTTCACCGAGACCAACCGGCGCCCGGTGCAGGACATCGGCAAGTCGTCCCAGACCGGCGCGGCGACCGTGGTGCTGGCCGGCATCAGCGTCGGCCTCGAGTCGGCGGTCTACTCGGCACTGCTGATCGGCGCCGGCGTCTACGGCGCGTTCCTGCTCGGCGGCTCGTCGCTCACCCTGTCGCTGTTCGCGGTCGCGCTGGCCGGCACCGGCCTGCTGACCACGGTCGGCGTCATCGTCGCGATGGACACCTTCGGCCCGATCTCCGACAACGCGCAGGGCATCGCCGAGATGTCCGGCGACATCGACGAGCACGGCGCGCAGATCCTGACCGAGCTCGACGCGGTCGGCAACACCACCAAGGCGATCACCAAGGGCATCGCGATCGCGACCGCCGTCCTGGCCGCCACGGCGCTGTTCGGGTCGTACACCAACAGCCTGAGCTCCTCGCTCACCGACGCGGGCGTCAAGAACGTCGGCAACGAGATCCTCGGCCTGCTCAACATCGCCAACCCGCGCAGCCTGGTCGGCCTGCTGATCGGCGCGGCCGTCGTGTTCCTCTTCTCCGGCCTCGCGATCAACGCCGTTTCCCGCTCAGCGGGCGCGGTCGTGATGGAGGTTCGCCGCCAGTTCCGCGAGCACCCGGGCATCATGGACCGCACCGAGCGGCCCGAGTACGGCCGGGTCGTCGACATCTGCACCCGCGACGCGCAGCGCGAGCTGCTCACCCCGGGTCTGCTGGCGATCCTCGCCCCGATCGCGGTCGGCTTCGGTCTCGGCGCCGGCGCGCTGGCGGCCTACCTGGCCGGCGCGATCGGCACGGGCACGCTGATGGCGGTCTTCCTGGCCAACTCCGGCGGCGCGTGGGACAACGCCAAGAAGCTGGTCGAGGACGGCTCCTACGGCGGCAAGGGATCCGACGCGCACGAAGCCACGATCATCGGTGACACGGTCGGTGACCCGTTCAAGGACACCGCCGGCCCGGCGATCAACCCGCTGCTCAAGGTGATGAACCTGGTCTCGCTGCTGATCGCCCCGGCCGTCGTGACCTGGAGCATCGGCAAGGACCAGAACACCCCGCTCCGCGTCATCATCGCCGTCGTGGCGGCGGCCATCATCGCGGCCGCCGTGGTGTGGAGCAAGCGCAAGCCGATCTCGATGGGTGACGACGCCCCGGCCGCTCCGACCGGCGACAACACGCCCAGCGAGCGCGTCAGCGCCTGACCGATCGAAGTGGAGGGCGCCCGGGTGTTTCACCGGGCGCCCTCTGCGGTAGAACGGATTGTCGGTGGGCACCCGTACCCTGCTTCCATGCGCCCGGCACGCCCCCTCGTTCTGCTGATACTCCTTGCGCTCGCTGCACCGCTCGGCGCCTGTGCCGGCTCGCACGGCGCCCGCGCCTGGGCCTCACAGGTCTGCCGGACGCTCGCACCCTGGCGCACCGAGATCGGCTCGCTGACCATCCGCACCCAGCAGCAGATGACCACCCGCACCACCCCCGGCCAGGCGAAAGAAAACCTGATGACGCTCTTCGGCGGCGCCCGCGACGCCAGTGAGAAGGCGCGGGCCGGCGTGGCCGAGGCGGGCGATCCCGACGTCAGCGACGGCAAGCAGATCGCCGACGGGTTCGTCACCTCGCTGGCCAAGGTGCGCGATGCATACGGGCGGGCCCGGACCGGCATCGGCGCGCTCGCGATCACCCCGGCCGAGGGCTTCTACGACCAGGTCGCCAAGGTCGTCACCCAGCTCAACCAGGACTATCAGGCCAGCAGCCTCGACACCAGCAATCTCAAGTCGACCGAGTTGCAGCAGGCCTTCGACGAAGTCCCCGAGTGCCGATGAGATGAATGAGACCGGTTGGCCCCTCATTCCGCGCGAGGTGCTTCCCGCGCCGATCAAGCCTGCCAAGACCCGGATCGGCCCCCGTCTCCCGGCGCCTCCGGGCGAGGCCGGGCGCCAACTCTCGATTTTCGGCGCGGACACCACGGAACCCTCGCCGGCCGATCTCGCCGGCCTTCTCGCCGGCCCCGGCCGGATCGGCCGGATGGGCGGCACGGCCCGCGTATCGGTCACGGTGGATGCCGCCTGGCGGGTGCATGCGTTGGTCACCGAACTGGTCAGCCGCGGCTTGGTGGTCAATTGGCATGAAGAAGTACGCGACGACGCGCACCCGATCGTGTCAGAGCGATCCGGACCGTCGGAACCGCAGGTAAAGAAAGAGACATCCGTCCGCAGGCCGCCGGTGGCCGCGACCTTCGACCCCGACGCCGACCCGCTGCCCGACCTCCCGTCGGACGTCGACTTCCTGACCGACAGCCTGCCCGAGCCCACCGCACTCCTCGACGAGCCCGACGAGCCCGACGAGCCCGAACCGCCGGACGAGCCCGAACCGCCGGACGAGCCCGAACCGCCGGACGAGCCCGAACTGCCCGACCAGCCCGAAGTGCCCCACGAGCCGGCCGCCCCCGACCCGTCCTCTGCCCCGGGAGGCCCCGCCGCGGCCCCCGACGGGTCAACTGCGGCCCTCGACGAGTCAACCGCCACCGTGGGTGACGATGCCGACACGTCCGCCGAAGAAGCGGCGGATGACCCGAACCCGCCCGAACCCGCCCCAAAACCCCGTTTCGAGGTCGTCACGGCGTACTCCAGTCGGCTGAACACCCTCGCCCGGGCCTGGCCCGACGCGGCCGCCCAGCTCTTCCTCAGCGGCCCCCGCCTGCGTCTCTGGGTCGCCGCGGCCGGCGAACCGGTCCCCGGCGGCTATGCCCTCGGCCTCGGAGCGGCGAGCCACAATCTGAAGGAACTTCGGGCAATCGATGCCGCGCTGGTCCGCGCCGGTCTGGCCGGCCGCCTCTCCGAGGACGGCCGCCACTACGTCATCGCAGGTCAGCGCCGCTTGAAACGCCTCGCCGAACTGGTCGGTGATCGCCCCGCCGCGGCACCGCCGGAGTTGTGGCCCGACGGCGCCGGTGCGTGATCTTCCTGGATTGTGTGCGACACAACAGCATGTTCCCGGTGTACGGTGTCGCCGTCGGACGCGTGCGGTGGCCGGACCGCTCCTGTCCGCCACAACCTGCAAAGCCGAAAGAGGGCCGGGCTTGCAGCAGCTGCGGGAATGTGTGCTCGTCCGGCGCGTTACGTTGAAAGTCTGTGCTCCACCGGTGCTGTGCCAGCCCGCGGCGGAAAACAGAAGGAAAGCCCGTCGATGAGGCGGAACGCGAGTGCGAAGTGTGGGAGTGCCGTGCCGAGTGACGCCAGGACGACCCGTCTGGTCATCGTCGAGTCTCCGTCGAAGGCCAAGACGATCGCCGGTTATCTGGGGCCCGACTATTTTGTCGAGGCCTCTTTCGGCCATGTCCGTGACCTGCCGAAAAATGCCGACGAGGTGCCCGCCAAGTACGCCGGCGAGTCGTGGGCGCGCCTCGGGGTCGACGTCGACAACGGCTTCCAGCCGCTCTACGTGGTCTCGTCCAACCGCAAGGGCCAGATCGACAAGCTGAAGAGCCTGGCCAAAGAGGTCGACGAGATCTTCCTCGCAACGGATGAGGACCGCGAGGGCGAGGCCATCGCCTGGCACCTGGTCGAGACGATCAAGCCCAAGGTGCCGGTCCACCGGATGGTCTTCCACGAGATCACCAAGCCGGCGATCCAGGCCGCGGTGGCCAACCCGCGCGAGATCGACCGCGACCTGGTCGACGCCCAGGAGGCCCGCCGCATCCTCGACCGGCTCTACGGCTACGAGGTCAGCCCGGTCCTGTGGAAGAAGGTCGGCCCCAAGCTGTCGGCCGGGCGCGTGCAGTCGGTCGCGACCCGCATCGTGGTCGAGCGGGAGCGCCAGCGCATGGCGTTCCGCACCGCCGAATACTGGGACATCCTGGCCACCCTGTCCGTTCAGGGGCAGGTCGAAGGGCCGCGCAACTTCCAGGCCACGCTGATCGCTCTCGATGGTGATCGTGTCGCCACCGGTCGGGACTTCGAGCCGACCACCGGCCAGGTCCGCCCGGGCGCCGGGGTCGTGCACCTCGACGGCGACGGCGCTCGTGGTCTCGCCGCCCGCCTGGAGGACCGCCCGTTCACGGTCACCCGGGTCGAGGAGAAGCCGTACCGGCGCCGGCCGTACGCGCCGTTCATCACGTCGACGTTGCAGCAGGAGGCGGCCCGCAAGCTGCGCTTCTCCGCGTCGCAGACGATGCGCACCGCGCAGACTCTCTACGAGAGCGGCTACATCACCTACATGCGTACCGACTCGGTCAACCTGTCCGAGACGGCGCTGACCGCCGCCCGCCGGCAGATCGCCGAGCTGTACGGCCAGGCCAACGTGCCGCCGCAGCCGCGCCGCTACACGGGCAAGGTCAAGAACGCGCAGGAGGCCCACGAGGCGATCCGGCCGGCCGGCGACAACTTCCGTACGCCGGGCGAGGTGGCCAAGGAGCTCAAGCCGGACGAGTTCCGCCTCTACGAGCTGATCTGGCGGCGCACGATCGCCTCGCAGATGACCGACGCGGTCGGTAACTCGGTGAGCGTGCGCATCCGGGCGGTCTCCACCTCCAACGAGGAGGTCGACTTCGCCGCGACCGGTAAGACGATCACCGACCCGGGATTCCTCCGGGCGTACGTCGAGTCGAGCGACGACGAGAACGCCGAGGCGGAGGACGCCGAGCGCCGTCTGCCGACCCTGGTCAAGGACCAGCCACTGACCGCCGAGGAGCTGGCCGCGGTCGGTCACCACACCTCGCCGCCCGCCCGCTACACCGAGGCGTCGCTGGTCAAGGCACTGGAGGAGCTGGGCATCGGCCGCCCGTCGACCTACGAGTCGATCATGCGGACGATCCAGGACCGGGGATACGTCGAGAAGCGCGGCCAGGCCCTGATCCCGTCGTTCCTGGCGTTCGCCGTGGTCGGCCTGCTCGAGGGCCACTACCCGCGCCTGGTGGACTACAACTTCACCGCGTCGATGGAAAGCCAGCTCGACGACATCGCGGGCGGCGACCACGCGGCGCTCGACTTCCTCACCTCTTTCTACTTCGGCAGCCAGACGGCGGGCGCCGAGGACTCGATCGCCCAGGCCGGCGGCCTGAAGAAGATGGTGACGGAAAACCTGAGCGCGATCGACGCGCGCCTGGTCAACTCGATCTTCCTGTTCGAGGACGAGAAGAACGGGCCGGTCGTGGTCCGGGTCGGCCGCTTCGGTCCCTACCTTCAGCGCAAGCTCAAGGACGCGCCCGAGGACGACCCGGGCAACCGGGTGTCGATTCCCGAGGGCATCGCGCCCGACGAGCTCACAAACGAGAAGGTCGAGGAGCTCTTCGCGTCCGGCGGCGGCGACAAGTCGGTCGGCGACGACCCGGTCACCGGCGAGCCGGTGCTGGTCAAGTCCGGCCGCTTCGGGCCGTACGTGCAGAGCGGCGAGCGCACGGCGTCGCTGTTCAAGAGCCAGTCGCCGCAGACCCTCACGCTGGAGCAGGCGCTGCAGCTGCTGACCCTGCCCCGCATCGTGGGCAAGGACCAGGACGGCGTCGAGATCACCGCGCAGAACGGCCGGTACGGGCCGTACGTCAAGCGCGGCACCGACTCCCGTTCGCTGGTCAGCGAGGACGAGCTGTTCACGGTCACGCTCGAGAAGGCGCTCGAGCTGCTGGCCCAGCCGAAGACGCGGCAGTCCCGTACGGCCAAGCCGCCGCTGAAGGAGCTGGGTCCCGACCCGGTCAGCCAGAAGCCGATGGTGATCAAGGACGGCCGGTTCGGTGCCTACGTGACCGACGGCGAGACCAACGCGACGCTGCGCCGCGGTCAGACGCCGGAAGAGATCACGCCGGAGATCGCGTCGGAGATGCTGGCCAACAAGCGGGCCAACCCGAGCACGAAGAAGGCGGCGCCGGCGAAGAAGGTGGCCAAGAAGGCCGCTTCGGGCGACGAGCCGGCCAAGAAGGCGGCGGCGAAGAAGGCCCCGGCCAAGAAGGCGGCGGCCAAGAAGGCGACTCCGGCCAAGAAGGCGGCGGCCGCCAAGAAGGCCCCGGCCAAGAAGGCCGCCCCGGCAAAGGCGACGGCCACCGCCGAGTAATTACGAGCCGAGCACCCGGTCCAGGTAGTCGTTCGCGAAGACCCGGGCCGG
The DNA here is from genome assembly GCF_044455125.1 of Actinoplanes sp. NPDC051343. Lineage (NCBI taxonomy): Bacteria > Bacillati > Actinomycetota > Actinomycetes > Micromonosporales > Micromonosporaceae > Actinoplanes > Actinoplanes sp. NPDC051343. The sequence goes on along the minus strand of NZ_JBITEL010000015.1, from coordinate 142,947 downwards.
GTCGAACTGGTCCCGCACGGCCACGAAGTCGTCGAACTTCTCGTAGGCCGGGCGCAGGTCCTCGGCCGTACGGTAGTGGAGCTTGCCCCAATGGGGCCGTCCGCCGAGGGGTCGGCAGACCGCTTCCACCGCGCGGAAATAGGGTTCGTAGTCGTTGCCGACGAATTGGTGTACGGCTACGTAGGCCGAGTCCCGGCCGTAGCCGTGCGACATCCAGACGTCGTCGGGCCCGGTGAAGCGCACCTCGACCGGGAACTGCACCCGGAACGGGAGGCCGTCGATGATCCTGGGGAGGGCGTCGAGGACTTCCGGGAGGGCACTCCGTGGGATCTCGTACTCCATCTCGGTGAAATGCACTCGTCGTGGCGTACAGAAAACGCGGTCTGACCTCTCGGTGTAGGTCCTCGCGGTGAGCGCTCGCGCAGCGAGCGCGCTGATCGGCGGAACCGTCGCCGGCACCGCGCGGCCGATCCGGCAGACGGCGCCGAACACCGAGTTGGAGAGGAAGTCGTCGTCGAGCCAGCCGCGGAAGCGGGAGAGCGGCCGGTCGTTGTCCTCGACCTTGTTATTGATCTTGAGCTGGGCGCGGTCGGTGTACGGGTACCAGTAGAACTCGGCGTGGTCGTTGCCGGCGATCCACTCGTCGAGGCCGGCCATCACGTCGGCCAGCGCCATCGGCCGCTCGTCGGCCAACAGGGTGAACGCCTCGGTGCACCGCAGCGTGACCTCGACCAGGACTCCGAGCGCACCCAGTGAGACCCGGGCCGCCGGCAGCAGCGGGTCGCCGGGGTCGATCGTGACGACCTCGCCGGCACCGTTGACCAGTTTGACCGCTTCCACGCAGGATGCGATGGTCGAGTGCTTGGCCCCGGTTCCGTGTGTGCCGGTCGAGATCGCGCCCGCGACCGTCTGCTCGTCGATGTCACCCAGGTTGGGCATCGCCAGCCCGTGCTCCGCCAGAAGCGCGTTCAGCCTGCTCAGCGGCATGCCGGCCTGCACGGTGACGAGCGGACCGTCGATCGAGACCAGACCGTTCAGCCGGTGCAGGAGTAACCGCTGGTCATTGGCCAGAGCGATATCGGTGAACGAGTGGCCGCTGCCGACCGCCTTGATCCGGCGTCCGGTACCCGACGCCTCCTTGACCTGGGCCGCGACTTCGTCAACAGTGCCCGGAGTCAGCACGTCGACGGCAACTGCCTGCTGGTTGCCGCCCCAATTGATCCAGCGTCGGGCGTTTACGGGGCTTGTCATTTCGGCTTTGTCCTCCGTACGAGCGGTTTTCCTGGCGTCCCCGTCGATGCGACTCGCTCGTTGATCCGAGTAACGTTCCGATTATCACTGCTGAGAGGGAGTGGCGACGCGTGTCGACACCAACCGTCACCACCGGGCCGCTGCGGCGGGTCCCGGTGCAGGGCAGAAGCGTTGCCCGGGTCCAGCGCATGCTCGATGCCTGCGCCGAGCTCGTCGATGAAGTGGGCTACGAGGGCCTGACGACCACGCTGCTCGCCGAGCGGGCGGAGGTCGCGATCGGCTCGGTGTACCAGTTCTTCCCGGACAAGCGCGCGATCGTCCAGGCGCTGGCCATGCGCAACATGGACGCATACCTGCAAGGCCTGTCCGCGCGCTTCGAGAGCGAGACCTTCACCCACTGGTGGGACGGGGTCGACGCGGCCATCGACGTCTACATCCAGATGCACCGTTCGGTGGCCGGCTTCCGCACGCTGCACTTCGGCGACGTCGTCGACGTGCACCTGCTCGACCTCGAGAAGGACAACAACACGGTCATCGCCGACCGGCTGGCCGAGCTGCTGGTCGAGCAGTTCCAGCTGATCGACCGCGCGCGTCTGCGGTTCGCGCTGGAGATCTCGGTCGAGGCGGCGGACGCGCTGATCAAGCTGGCGTTCCGGCGCATCACGACCGGTGACGAGGCGGTGATACTGGAGGCGAAGGCGCTCATCCGGGAATACCTGCACCGCCACGTCGACGCGTAACGCGCTAGCCGAGGAAGGCATGGCCTTCGCCCCGGTAGGTCGGGGCCGGCGCCGCTGACTCGCCGTCGACCAGCTGCAACTCGTTGACGTGTTCGCACAGTTCGCCGGCCTTGGCATGACGGAACCAGACCCGGTCGCCGGGCCGCAGGGTGTCGGCGACCGGTCCGAGCAGGGGTGTCTGCACCTCGCCGGCGCCCTCGTCGGGCTTGAACCGCAGCCCGGCCGGCAGGTAGGGGCTGGGCTGACGGGACTTCTCGGCCGGCCCGGAAGCGATCCAGCCGCCGCCGAGCACGGTGGCGATCCGTGGCGCCGGGCGGCGCACGACGGAGAGCGCGAAGAACGCCGCCGGCGTCGGCCGCCAGGCCCGGTAGGCGTCGAAGAGCGTCGGACCGTAGAGCCCGGAACCGGCGGTGACCTCGGTGACCGCCGGATCCGCGCTGGTGGCGGCCACGCTGCCGGTGCCGCCGCCGTTCACGAACTCCAGGTCGGCGTACTGCCGCACCGCGGCCACCGCGTCGGCCCGCCGCCGGATCAACTCAGTGAGCGAGTTCTGCTGCATCACCTGGATGACCCGGCTGCGCACGGCGTTCGGCAACAGGTCGCCCACCCCGGCGATCTGCGCCTCGTAGGACATCATGCCGACCAGGCGAAAACCGGGCCGGGCCACGAGACGGCGAGCCAGGACGGCCGCTTGCGCGGCCGAGTGCACCGGCGATCGGCGTACGCCCACGTGCAGCGGCCCTGGTTTCCAGGAGGAATCGAGGTCGAGGCAGAGGCGTACATCCGGCCGCTTGCCCGGCGACGTGACCTGGTCGATCAGGTCGAGGTGGGCCGGATGATCCACCATGATCGAAATGGCGCCGGCCAGCTTCGGGTCCGAGGTCAGCTCCCGGATCGCGGTGCGATCGACTGTCGGGTACGCGACGAGGACGTCGTCAGTCACCCCTTCGCGGACTAGCCAGACCGCCTCGCGCAGGGTGTAGGCCATCACTCCGTGCCATCCGGGGCGGGCCAGCACGCGCTCCAGCAGGGTCCGGCAGCGTACCGACTTGCTGGCCACCCGCAGCGGCTTGCCGGAGGCCCGTTCGACCAGCTCGGCAGCGTTGTCGTCGAAGGCGGCGAGGTCGACCGCGGCGATCGGCGTCTCGAGGTGGGCGGTGGCCCGGTCAAGGCGCTTCTGCAGGCGAGCTTTAGAGGATCCAGTGAGGTCGACGATCACCGGTGCACGGTAACCCGTCGAATGACAATGCGAAATACCTTCATTTATGCGCCACCCGAACGTGCAGCACCGGGGAAGTCGAGGTCGCCGGATAGAGTGCTCCGGGCAGGGATCACGGGAGGTACGACCATCGACACCGAAACCCGCGACACCGGACCGGTCGAGGTAGACCTCTCCGGCGTTGCCGCCCTGCGCTACGTGCTGCGGGTACGCGGCTTCCGCCGGCTCTGGATGGTGCTCAGCGTCGCCTCGCTCGGCGACTGGATCGGCCTGCTGGCCACCGCGCTGTTCGCGTCGTCCCAGGTCAGCAGCAGCGCGGCCAAGGGTGCCGCGTTCGGTGGCACGATCGCCGTACGCCTGTTGCCGTCGCTCGTGCTCGGCCCGATCGCCGGCGTGATGGCCGACCGGTTCGACAGGCGCTACACGATGGTCGTCACCGACCTCATCCGCTTCGTCTTCTACGGCTCGATCCCGCTCGTGCCACTGCTCGGCTTCACCGGCTCGCAGTCCGTGGCCTGGGCCGCGATCGCCACGTTCGTGGGAGAAGCGGTCACCCTCATCTGGGTGCCGGCCAAGGAAGCGGCCGTACCCAACCTCATCCCGAAGTCGCTGATCGAGGTGTCCAACCAGCTCACGCTGATCACGACGTACGGCATCACCCCGATCGTCGCGGCGCTCGGGCTGTCGTCGCTGACCGGAATCGCCCAGCACTCCGGCATCGTCCTCGCCCATTGGGCCGAACCCACCCAACTGGCGCTCTGGTTCAACGGCTTCTCCCGGCTCGCCACCGCGCTTGTCGTCTTCTTCGGCATCAAGGAAATCGGCGGCAAGACCGCCGAACGCGCCCGGCAAGCCCAGCGCAGCATGTTCCGGCAGTTCCTCGACGGCTGGACCTACATCGGCGGCACGCCCCAGGTACGCGGCCTGGTGCTCGGCATCTTCGGCGCGTTCGCCGGGGCCGGCGTGGTCGTCGGCACGGCCAACGTGTTCGCGGTTTCGCTGGGCGCCGGCCCGGCCGCGTTCTACCTGCTCTTCGGCACCCTCTTCATCGGTCTCGCGATCGGCATCGCCGCCGGCCCGGTAATCGTGAAGGAGCTGTCCCGCAAACGCTGGTTCGGCATGAGCATCGTCCTGGCGAGCGCCGCCGTGCTCGTCATGGCGGTCGCGTTCCACCTGGTCGTGGCCCTGATCGGCGCGCTGCTGGTCGGCACCGGCGCGGGCATGGCATTCCTGGCCGGCACCACCCTGCTCTACAGCGAAGTCGGCGACGAAGTCCGCGGCCGCGTCTTCGCCGTGGTCAACATCGGCACCCGCATCGTCCTGCTGCTCGCCGTCGCGGTCTCCAGCACCCTGGTCGGCCTCGGCAGCTCCCGCCGCGTCAAGGTCGGCAACGTCGGCGTCGACGTGTCCTCGACCCGCGTCCTCCTGCTGATCGCCGGCGTCATCGGGCTCTGGGCAGGCATCGCCGCGTTCCGCCAGATGGACGACAAGCGCGGCGTCCCCATCCTGGCCGACCTGTGGGGCTCGATGCGCGGCCGGCCGCTCTCCCCGGCCGAGGAGTTCGTCCGCAGCGGTGTGTTCGTGGTCTTCGAGGGCGGCGAGGGCGCCGGCAAGTCCACCCAGGTCACCCGCCTCGCGTCGGCCCTGCAGGCCGAGGGCCGCGACGTGGTCGTCACCCGCGAGCCGGGCGCAACCGACGTCGGCTCACGCATCCGCGGCCTCCTCCTCGACAAGGAGTCGGCCCCCGCCCCCCGGGCCGAGGCTCTGCTCTACGCGGCCGACCGCGCCCACCACGTCGCCACGGTGGTCCGCCCGGCCCTGGCCCGCGGCGCCGTGGTCATCTCCGACCGCTACGTCGACTCCTCACTGGCCTACCAGGGCGCCGGCCGCACTCTGCCGGTCCAGGAAATCTCCTGGCTGTCGGCCTGGGCGACCGGCGGCCTCAAACCCGACCTGGTCGTCCTCCTCGACGTCGACCCCGGCGTCGGCCTGGGCCGGGTCGACTCCCGGGGCGAGGGAGCCGACCGTTTGGAAAGCGAGTCCCGAGCCTTCCACGAACGCGTCCGCTACGCCTTCCTCGACCTGGCCGCAGCCGACCCGAAGCGCTACCTGGTACTCGACGCCGCCCGCCCCGCCCCCGAAATCGCCGAAGCGGTTGCGGGCCGCCTGACTCCCCTCCTCGTGACGGCGAGCGCCCCGCACCCGGCCCCGGACCCCGCCGCCGACCCCTCGGCCCCCGACGCGGCCGAAACCGCGCCCGTCGCGGGGGCGCAGGAGACAGCTCCTGCCTCGAAGGCCACCCCGTCGGGGGAACCGATCGGCGTCCCAGCCGGTGGCGCACCGACGGTCGCGACGCCCGCGTCCGGCGCATCCGCGGAGATGGCCGCGGCTCCCCCCGCAACCGCGGGCCAGGCGCGGCAGCCGAAGGATCAAACGCCGCCACCGCTCGAGGAGATCGCCGAGGTGCTCGGCATCGACGACGAGGCTCCCGCCGACCCGCCTCACAGCGCCCGTCCGTAGCCGTTCCACTCGGCCCACGTCCCACCGCGCCGGTCCTCGCCCGCAATGGACGGCACCGGACGCAGCCGATTGCTGACGAAGCCGCCCGCGCCTACTGCGGGCTCCTGATGCCGGCCCGCGGTTCCATGGGCGTGCGTGCCGTCCGGAGAGCCCTCCCTGGCGCCCCGGGGACCTGCGCTGCGTTCCCGTGGGTCAGCTGGAAGCCGTCGGCGCACACGCTGGCGGCTCACCGCCGGGGAGGTCCGGCCCGCGCCACCGGGCGTCGTTTCGATCGGTGGGGCAACCTTCTCAGCCGGATGCGCGAGGCGGCCCCTGGCCGGCACGTCTCGCCGCGCGTTCACCGGCTCTGCGACTGTCTTACCTCAGCCCCTCCAGAGGCTGAGCATCATCGCCTCGACCGCGATCTTCGGTTTGACGTTCTGCTCGATGGCGTCGCGGCAGGCGAGGATCGCCTCCAGGCGGCGGAGGGTGCTTTCGGCGGTCCACTTGTCGGCTGCGGCTTCGGACTGCTGTGCGGTGTCGGTGTGTACCACCGGGACCGGTGCTTGCAGCTTGGTGATCAGCACGTCGCGGTAGAAGCCGGCCAGGTCGACCAGGGCGCGGTCGAGCGCGTCGCGCTGGGAGCGGGTTGCCCGCGACTTTTGCCGGCGTTCCAGGTCTTTGAGCTGGCCGGCGGCGCCGCGCATCGCGCTCGCCGCGCCGCGGCCGGTGCCGCCGGCGCCCAGGGCCTGCTCCAGGGCTGCGCGCTCGGACGAGTCGCTCTCGACGACGGCGGCCGCCGCCTCGGCCTCGGCCGCCGCGATCAACGCCGACGCGGCGTCGAAGCAGGCGCCGACGCTGCTCAGCCGCCGCGGGACCGCCAGCACCGCCTCGCGCCGCGCGCGGGCCTCGTCGTCGTTGGCCAGGCGCTTGGCCCGCCCGACGTGCCCCTGGGCCGCCGCGGCCGCCCACGCCGCCACGTCGGGCTTTATGCCGTCTCGCCGCACCAGCACCTCGGCCACTGCGTCGGCGGGGGGCTGGCGCAGCGGCACGACGCGGCAGCGCGACCGGATGGTCACCGAGATGTCGTCGGGGTGGGTCGACGGGGTGCAGAGCAGGAACACCGTGCGCGGCGGGGGCTCCTCGATGGCCTTGAGCAGCGCGTTGCCCGCCTGCTCGGTGAGCCGGTCGGCGTCTTCGATCACGACGACCTGCCACCGGCCGCCCGACGGCGCGCTGGCCGCCCGCAGCACCAGGGCCCGCATCTCGCCGACCCCGATCGAGAGGCCCTCCGGCACGACGAACCGCACGTCGGCGTGCGTCCGGCCGAGGGCGGTGTGGCAGCCGTGGCACTCGCCGCAGCCGATGCCGTCGCGCTCGCACTCGAGCGCTGCCGCGAACGCCCGGGCGGCCACCGACCGACCCGACCCCGGCGGGCCGGTGAAGATCCAGGCGTGAGTCATGGCGCCCGCGGGGACCGACTCGCCGGCCACCACCCGAGCCGCCGACGCGGCGGCCCGCCGAAGCGTCTCGACCGCCTCGTGCTGCCCCACCAGATCTGCGAAGAGGTCAACCACGCCCGGAATGGTATTGCGACCCACCGACAAAAAGCTTCCTCACCCACCGTGATGACCCAGAACTCACCGTGACGAACCGGAACAGGCTCATCCGGATGGACGGATGTCGATCAACGGTCGGCCGACCCATGGGCGCCCGGTCGTTCCGTCCTGCCCGACCAAAGTTCCGAACGGCGCGTGACCCCGCGACAACGGTCGATGAATGGCGTTGAGTGGTTTTAGACCTGCGGGGGGTGCAGGAGGTCGCGGCGCCGCATTCGGACACAGTTTCTGCATGCGGCGCCGCGTCCGTACCGGAGTCCACGATGGACCGCTCGGCGCCGGACTACATCGGCAGTGCCACGGTCAGGTCGGCGGAGCTGCGGATCAGCTCACCCGCGTACTCATAATTGTCGGCAACCACCCGCAAGACCGACGCGGCGATGTCTGCCGCACCCAGGATGTCGGCTTCGCCCGGCGGCATGCCGCCGGCGACGGTGAGCGCCGCCGCCTCGGTCGAGCTCAGCGCCTCGGCCAGCGCCCGCGCCATGTCGTCGCGAGTCTGCTGCATCCACTCCCGCAGCGCCTCAGCCAGGTCTGCGGTGGCCTCCATCCGCTCGTCGAGGCTCTCGTCACCCCCGCTGAGCTGGGCTGCCGTTCGCTGCCGAGTCTCGTCGTAGGCGTCGGCCGCCTCGCCGGTCCACGCGTCGGGCGGCGGCAAGGCCGCCGCGACCTCCACACACGTCCGGGCCTCGGCCCGGATCTCCGGCCCGGCTTCGCCGAGCGCGGCCGGCCTCAGCGTGGCGACAGCACGTGCCGCTTCTCCCGGCAGCAGGCGTACGCGTCGAAGCTCGCCCCAGACGCGATGATCGCCCGGCGCGCCCACCACCGAGAGCATCTGATCGACACGGTCGAGCATCGGTCGCGCGGTGTCGAGCAGGTCGTCGAGCCGGTCCATCACACCTCCCGGGTGAGGCGCCGACGCACCAGATCGTCGGTTTCGTCGTAGTGCCGCACCGTTGTCCGCACCGATTGCGCCAGGCCGGCCAGGCGCGACGCGGCGCCACCCGCCTCGCGTGACCGCGCGTCGAGAACCGCCGACCAATGCTCGTGCAACTCGCGCCCGAGCCGGCCCGGCAACCCGCCGCCCGAGCCGGCCGCCCCGAACGCGCCGGCGGCCACCGCGTGGCCGGGCAGGCGTTTGTCCATCATGGTCAGCGTGTCGGCGGCTTGTTCGAGCCGGTCGGCTAACTGGTCCATATCAGGACTCTCCCAATGATCGAAACTTGCCGAAGATTTCGCCGTGCAATTTTTCGCGGGCCCACCGAGCCGCCTCGGACGCTTTGGTCACCACCGTTTTGATTTCGCGCGCGAACTCCGCCGGATCGCGGTCGCGGAGGCTCACGTTAATGCACACGTCGCGAATGTCGCCCGCCGCCGACACGATCACTTCGATCGAGTTGTCGGGCGAATGCACGGAGACCAAATGCCCCGCCACCGCCTTGTCGAACTCCGCTCGCAGGTGCTCCAGCCGCGCATAACGGTCAACTGCCTCATCGATCCACGCCTCGTCGATCTCGCGGCCCACTAGCTGGCTCCTTACCGCGCGTCAGGGCGCCGTCGCGTTCCGGGATCAGACCGTATCCAATTCTCGGACACCCGCGCTACACCCCGTTCACCCCCTGTGGATAACCTCGGCTTGCGTCTGCCCACTGAGGACTGATCAGTTATCGACGGCGGCGTGTGAATACCACCGTATCCAGCCCCGTGACTTGCGGTTAGACCGATAAAAGAGCAGCCGCCAGCCACGCGACCGGAGCGACCGTATGCAAGAGCTGCAACTTCCTGAAATGGATCTCCAGCCGGTTCGTGTGACCAGAGCGAGGCTGAATGCCACGGTCGGCCCGACTCGGCACACTCCGGCCATGCCGCCCCCACCGGTCGCCTATCGCCTCCGCGACAGCCCTGACCCTGGGCCCGCACGAGGACTGCGAGTGGTCGTGCCCGTGCGAGTCGCCCTGCTCGTCGTGTTCGTGTGGCTGATCGCGGCGGCCGGCATCGCAGCGGCATGGGCTATCGGATATCTCACCCACGCCCCTGGCCTCCAGCGCGGCGCGTCCGCGGCGGCCCGGTACGGAGGCGCCGTCTTCGTCGGCCTCGTCGCACTCATCGCGATCGGCGCTGTCGTTCGGCTGGTGGTGCGGACCGTGGTCGCGTTGGTCGGCTCCGTCTTCGCCTCGGGGCGTACCACCAAGGGCCCGAGGAAGCCGCACGGATTGGTCGGTGTGCGCCCGGCGGCCGATGTCAGGGTGGGCGCCGTCGCGTTGCCCATCGGGCCCGGCGAGGTGCCCGACGATCCGGAACTCGCCAAGTGGCTGAAGATGCGGCGACCCGACTACAAGTACTGCCTGGTCCGCGTCGTGTGCTCGGTCGACGGCCGGGTGGACGGCCTCATCGTGACGGTGCGGCTGACGTCGGACACGGTGGCCGGACCACAGCCCCAGGTCGTCTCGATGTTGCCGAAAACGTCCAGATCCGACTTACGGGTGAAGAGGACCGTCAAGTTCGGCGCCAACCTCAAGCTGATCGAAGCGTCGCGCGAGGAGGAGACCAACGAATCCCGCGGACCGACGGCGATGCTGGCGCGAGGCGAACTTCAGCAGCTCGCCACGTGGACGCTTACCCGGGCGGCGCATCTGGACGAGGAGAAGCAGTTCCTGCTCGTGGTCGAGCGTCCGGCGTCCGTCAAGGCGTCGGCGACCATTCATGTGACCGCGACGATGACGCACTCGGACGGGCCCCTGGCTCTGGACTCCGAATACGCCGGCAACCCACTTGATCTGAGCTCCTGAACGCAGCGTTTGCGCGAGCCGCCGTCGGGCACCCGGGTTATCGGCAACGACGGAAGGAGCCGAATCATGACCGCCTCGCTCAAGGGCAAGCGGGTCGCTTTCCTGGCGACCGACGGCGTGGAGGAAGTCGAGTACACCGAGCCGCGCAAGGCGGTGGAGGGCGCGGGCGGAACGGCCGAACTGCTCTCGCTCGACACTGGCAAGATCCAGGCCGTCAACCACATGGACAAGGGCGGGACCTACCCGGTCGATCGCCTGGTTCGCGACGCCGACCCCGGCGACTACGACGCGCTGGTGCTGCCGGGCGGCGTCGCCAATCCCGATTTTCTGCGTACCGATGCCGATGCGGTCCAGTTCGTGCGGGGCTTCATGGAGTCCGGGAAGCCGGTCGCCGCGATCTGCCACGGGCCGTGGACGCTGGTCGAGGCCGGCGTCGTTTCCGGCCGGACGCTGACGAGCTGGCCGAGCCTGCGCACCGATCTGGCCAACGCGGGTGCCACCTGGGTCGACGAGCAGGTTCACGTCGACGGCAACCTGATCACCAGCCGCAAGCCGGACGACCTCAAGGCCTTCTCCGAGGCTCTGCTCGACAAGTTCTCCGCCTGACATGCCGGTGGGGCCGAGCGCAGGCTCGGCCCCACCGCGCGGGGGAATCGGTAGTGGCTAGGGGAGGGTGCGGCGGCGACGGCGGCCGACCAGTACGGCGGCCGCGCCGGCGATCAGAAGGGCAAGGCCGCCGGCGGCGATCAGGCCGGCCTGCGAGCCGGTGATCGGCAGGGCGGCCGCACCGCCGGAGCCGGAATCATGGTGGACGGCCTCGGGCGCGAGCGCGGCGGCCTCGAGCAGGCCGACGCTCATCTGGGCGACGACCGTGGAGTTCACGTCGCCGTACCCGTCCTTGCCGCGACCGTCGGACTTGCCGCGCTTGTCGGAGTCCGATGTGCGGCCCTCGCTGATGGCAATCTTGATTGCGGAGGCCTTGGCCGCGACGGCGTGGGCCTTGGTCACCCGGCGCACATCGCCCAGCGAGATTCGGACGGTGACGCCGTCCGCAACGGCCGGGGCCGACTCGCTGTCCGGCGTGCCCAGCGACGGCAGGCCGGGGATGCTCGGCAGCGGGAGCGCGGAGACCGGCAGCAGGCCGTCGACCTTCGGCAGGCCGCCGAGTGTGGCGGATTCCGAGGAGTGCTGGTCGCCGCCGATGGAGACGTCGGCCCAGTCGCCGGCGGCCGTCAGGAGCTTCTTCTTGCCGTCCGGCCCGGTGACCTCGACCTTCGCCGGGTGGTATTCGACCTGGCCGCCGGTGGTGGTGCCCATGCTGACGGTCAGGGTCGGCTGCTTGAGCACCTTGACCGTGACCTGGCCGTCGGCCAGGGTCAGCTTGCCGGCTTCGATGGTGGCCGCGGCTGCCGAACGAGGTTCGTTGCCGTCGCGTGCCATGGCGGTCGAGCTCAGGCTGGAAATCTTGTTCGAGGTGTGCAGCAGGTCGAGCAGGTCGACGCGCTTCAGCGCGGCCGACGAGTGCGCCGCTTCCCCGACGGCGTTCCCGCAGGCCATCGCCGTCTCCCACTGAGCGTGCGTGCCCAGGTCACCGGCGCCGTAGCCGAGCGGCCCGGCCGAGCCGGACGCCGTGTGGCGGGAAGCGTCGGCGGAGTTGGGCGGCGCCGACTGGATGAGCGGCTTGCTGAGGGGTCCGTCCCCGTCGACCATGCGGCCGACCGCGATCGCGTTGGTGCGGGCGTCGGCGATCATCGCCGTCTTGGTCTCGCCGAGACCGACGCCGGCGACCGAGGACGACGAGGAACCGCCCGACGTCTCCTCGACCGGGCCACCACCGCCCTGTCCGCCGGTGGCTTTGCCGAGTGGGCCGCCGGCGGCGGTGACGCCGCCGTTGGCGACGGACTTCAGGAGGTCGCTGGTCCCGCTGAGGAACCCGGTCACTCCCTGCCCGCTGTCGCCGAAGTCGCCGCCGGTGAGGTCCGGCGCCGATCCCAGCAACCCGTTGGCGGTGTCGGTCACCGACTGGCTCTCGCCGCGCGAGTCGCCAGAAGACGAGTCCCCAGAAGACGAGTCCCCAGAAGACGAATCCCCAGAAGACGAATCCTGGGAACCGGACAACGGGCCACCCGAAGAGGACGAATGGGACGATTTGATCTTTGGGTGCTCCAGATCCGGGCTCGTGTGCCACGCGAGCCGGTCGATCCGAAGCATCTCCGCGCCCGACTGGGCGGCATAGTTCCCGGCCTGTTCGCAGGCGGCGGGTGCCGCGTAGGCGGGTGTTGGCGCGGTGAGCGAGCTCGCGAATCCGAGCGCGATGACACTGGCGGCCAGCGATCTGGCGGGCGTCATGGCAGTTCCCTCCCGAGGTGTGCCGAGCTGAGCGGCGTCTACGGGTCTGCCCAACGACGGTCAATCCGGGCGGTTGCGTCCCATCTATCCGACAACCCCGGCGGGTACCCCAAAACAGGCATTTGGTGCGCCCGGAACGGCGTCGTAGGGTAGGTGCATGGGAATGCTGTGCGCGGTCAGCTTCAACCGGTACGGCCGCCTTTATTACCTCGACCCGGGTGATTTTGCCCCGCAGGTCGGCGATCGCGTCCTCGTGCCGACCGACGACGGTCCCGAGGTGGCCGAGTGCGTCTGGGCCGCGCAGTGGGTCGACGAGGACACGAGCGGTTTCCCCCGGGTCGCCGGCCTCGCCGATGACAGCGATCTGCGCCGCGACGAGCTGCTGCGCAAGCGCAAGGCCGAAGCCAAGGTGGCCGCCAAAAAGCTGATCAAGGCGCACGAGCTGCCGATGAAGGTCGTCGCCGTCGACCACGTCCTCGAGCAGGGCGGTTCGGGTGGCGCTCGCACGACGATCTACTTCACCGCGCCCCACCGGGTCGACTTCCGCTCGCTCGTCCGCGATCTGGGCGCCACCCTCCACTGCCGGGTCGAGCTCCGGCAGCTGTCGGCCCGCGACTCGGCCCGGGTGCAGGGCGGCATCGGTTCCTGCGGCCGCGACCTGTGCTGCGCCACGTTCCTGACCGACTTCGAACCGGTCACGATCCGCATGGCCAAAGACCAGGACCTGCCGCTCAACCCGCTCCGCATCTCGGGCGCCTGCGGCCGGCTCATGTGTTGCCTCAAATACGAGCACCCGCTCTATACGAAATTTCAGGCATCGGCGCCCGCGGTCGGCTCCCGGGTCACCACGCCCGAGGGCGACGGCCGGGTGGTCGCGCACAGCGTGCCCAAGGACGCGGTCGTCGTTCGCCTCGACGCCGACGGTTCCCGCTGCTCGTGCAGCCGCGCATCGGTGTGTGGCCCACGTCAGAGCCACGAGGAACGCTACAGCTGACGGCCTCCCGGCGTACCCCCGGAAGCGGAACCGTCAATCGGCGAAAGGCCACCGGGGGTTGCGCCGGCGGCCGAAGCCGCCGGCGCCGGGCGTACGACGATGGGCGGCTCGATCCGCCGGACCGTGTACGGTTTTGTCGGCTTCAGCCACGGCATGTGCGCCTCGGCATCGGGGTCGGCCGCCCAGTCCTGGCAGATCTTGTCGATGCCGAGCGGGTGGATCGTCAGCGTGCCGTCGGTCGCGACGTGCATCCGCAGGAAGCTCTTGGCATCCTCGATGCCTTGACCCGCGAACAACTCGTTGACGTTGACGTCGAACCACAGCCCGGCGATCAACAGGTAGAGCGCCATCAGCTGGGTCGACAGGAAACCGATGATCGGCCCGTAGGCCACCGCGGCCACCACCAGCGGACCCGGCCAGGCCCAGTTGTGCGGCGGCAGGTTGATCCAGGCCCAGGCGCCGAGCACCGCCAGCCCGATCTGGGCCGCACCGTTGAGGACCCCGAGGATCCAATGGCGTACGTGCTTGGGTGCGCCTGCCCTCGGCGGCTGGGCGAACAGGATCGTGCCGCCCATGATGATCACCAGCATGATGACCAGCGGGATGCTGAACAGCCGCTGGACGCTGCCGCCCTGGCTGGCCGCGCCGGCCATCGCCAGCATGGTCAGGGTCTGGATGATGCCGAGCATCGTGGCGAAGCCCGGGTTGCGCGCCGGCACCCGCCGGAAGACGCCCCAGCCCATGCGCCGCGAGGTCGCCTCGTCGGGGAAGCGGGAGACGAGGTCGTATTTCTTGCTTTCGCTGCGGCTGCGGGTCAGCGTGCCCTCGGCCGGCACCGTGAGCTGCTCGGGCAGTTGGTGGGTGCCCAACAGGTAGGCGCCGCCGCCGCCGCAGGTCAGCAGCTCGCGGTCGGCGCCGTGGTAGCGCGCGTAGTGGTGGAGGTCGCCGGAGACCAGCACCCGGACGTCGGCGCCGCGCGGCTCGAGGATCATGCGGATGAAGTAGTCGATCGCGTCGTAGACCTCGGGCTGGTCGGCCGCCTTGACCCACTTCGGCGACGGCGTCATCAGCACCACCCGGTCGCCGGGCTTGATCTCGCGCGCCGCCTTCTCGAAATAGAGCAGCTGCGGATCGTCGATGTACGCCTCGAACTGCTCGTCGATGCCGAACAGCCACCAGTCCGCGGGCAGCTTGACCGCGAAGTAGGACCGCCGCTGCTCGGTGCGCCACCCGCCGATGTGCCCGTCCTTGCGGCGCGCGAACAGTCGCAGGAAGGCCGTCAGGCCGTCGTACCAGTCGTGGTTGCCGGGGAGCGCGAACAGCACCGGCTGCGGTGAGTCGGCCGGCGCCTCGGGCAGCGCCGCGCGGTAGGGGCCCTTGGTGCGGTTTTCGTAGTTGTCTCCGCTGGCCACCGGGTACGTCTCGTCGCCACCCATCAGCAGCAGCCGGCCGCGCGGGAGCCGCTCGCCGCCCTCGATCTCGAGCTCGGGCAGCGCCAGAGCATAGGCCACCGAGTAGGTCGGGTGGAAGCCGTCGCCCAGGTCGGCCACGAAGTCGATCCAGATCTCGCCGTCGGCCGTACGCGAGTGATCGAACCAGTTGGCCTCGAGCGAGTTCTGCAGCTCGCGTTTGTCGAGGTAGGCCCCGAACAGCAGGGCCCCGAGCGTCTGCAGGCCGGTGCGGATCAGCTGGAGCGGCGCCAGCCAGGGCACCGGGCGCCGCGGGATGAAACCCAGCTCCTGCGGATCCATGCTGCGCGGCCGGGGCGGTCCGGCGCGCCGAGGAGATCGCTGATCGTCACTCACGCCAGGCACCTTAGCCGGGGGTTACGACAAGCTGGTTTTCCGGCGACACGGGTCCAACCCCGGAGAGAACCCGTCCGGCCATGCCGTACACTTTCTCATCGTTGCCGCCTTAGCTCAGTCGGCTAGAGCGACGCACTCGTAATGCGTAGGTCGACGGTTCGATTCCGTCAGGCGGCTCATAGCGAAAGCCCAGGTCAAAGACCTGGGCTTTCGTCTTTTCAGGCGTCAATTCGTCAGAAGCCCCGGTGCTCGACCGCGGCCCGGGCGAAGCCCGGCGTACGCCCGTTGGCCAGCGAGCCGGCGAACCACGCGCCGAAGCCGCCGACCCCGAGGGCCAGCAGTTCGACCAGGAAGAGGCCCACGCCCACCTGGTGCTCGGGTTCGCCGACCCGGACCATCAGGATGACCGCGAACAGGATCAGCGTGGCCATGTTGAGAAGGAGCCGCAGCACGCCGATCCGCTTGGTCACCGGACGCCGGACGAAGACGAGGTCGATGGCGCCGGCCACCACGGCCAGCCCGCCGGCGACCAGGCCGGCGATGACATTCCAGTAGGCCAGGGAGCCCAGGATGCTGGGGCCGCCGGACAGGTCGGCGACGTCGAAGATTCCGGCCATCACGAACAGCCCCAGAGGGAATGCCACCAGGATGGGTTGCACCGCTTGGCCCGCGATGCGGAGTCTGCTCTCCATGCGGGTCCTGCCTTCCCACCTGCGTACTCACAGGTTTGTCGTGGCTCTTTGCGACATCTGGCCTACCCGGGACCTACGTCGATAAAACGCCGGGAGCCGCCCCAAGTGACGTGCCACGCACCCGCCACTCGGCATGTACGCAATCTGCAAGGTGTCAGGTTGTCGCGTGGCGGAGTGCCTCATCGCGTGCTGTACTTATCAGTAGAGCACTTCAGGGCTGTGCTCTAGGCGAGAAGACGCAAGTAACGAGAAACGCAGCGGCACCCGGCGGCAACCGGGTGTCGCTCGTGCCTCTGGACACTGTGACCGAGGGCGGCAACACCCGGACCGAGCGAGGCAGGGAATTCTCTCTGCGGCCCATCTTGTCGCGCGCATGCACGAGCCGCAAGGTGCGCAGCCGCGACGTTCGTCATCCGCACCGACAACCGCCTCAACCAGGTTCCTCGCAATCTGCAACATGGCACCTTGAGGTATGGCGATCTGGCTGATGGCCATGCTTCACTGGTCGCACAAGGGCGGAACTTCACCACATAAAGGAGCGCAGGCACCCGGCGGCAACCGGGTGCCTTGTCGCCTCTACCGCCCGCCAGATCGGCACGTCGATCCGAAGTGTGGGGCGGGAATTCTCTCTGGTTCGTCCTTCCTCACGCGACACAGGCGACGGGGAGGGGAGTTTGTCTTGCGCACCTACTACGACGGTCCCGACGCTCTCGTTACCGACCATCACTTCATCTGGAGGACCGACCCGCTGCGCGCCTTCATCATCGGCGACCTGCGGGACGTACGCCTCGTGCAGCGTGACGTGGGCAGCCCTCGCATGATCATCGCGCTGGCGGCGATGGCCGCGGCGGCCCTGATCGTGGCGCCCGGATGGCTCCTCATCCACACCTTGGGCGGCCGGCTCGTGCTCGTCGGCGCGGCGGCGGCCGCGGTGAGCCTGGCTACTCTGGGCAGGCGTAGCGTTCATCAGTGGGAGCTTCGTGCGGCCTATCAGTCGCGTGAGGTGGTTCTCTACACGACACTCGAGATCAGAACGTTCAACCAGGTCACCAGGGCTCTGCGCCGTGCCGTCGAAGGCGACCGGAGGACTCGTGGCCACCAGCGGATGGCGGCAGCGTGAGTGATCACCGACGGGCAGCCAAACGTGACAAGTCTCGTTTTGGTGAATACCCACGTGCCCGGTTCGTCGTTTTGATAGGACAGTGGATAGCATGACGCGCGACCTCGCTGATTGCCGCATGGCAGCCAGCGAGGTAGCACGTTACTGAAGTCTTCTTCACCGACGAAGGACCGACGAAGTTCCTATGGCCGAGGAAGTCTCGCCCGCCGTCGCGCGCCGGCGCCTGCGCCTGGCTCTGCGCGACGCGAGAGAGCGTGCCGGAAAAACTCAGCAAGAAGTTGCTGAGCAGATGGAGTGGTCCCTCAGCAAGGTCATTCGCATTGAGGCCGGCGATAACACCATCGCCCCCAATGATCTTCGTCCCCTGCTCGCCTTCGTCGGCATCAAGGACCGGACGGTCGTCAACGATTTGATGGCGATCGCCAAAATCGCCCGCAAACGGCAGCGGCAGGCATGGTTCCAGAAGCCGGAATACCGCGAGCACCTCACGTACGCGATGCGGCAGCAGATCGAATACGAGGCGGAAGCCGAAGCCATTTGGTATTGGTCGGTCTTCTACATGCCCGGGCCGCTGCAGACGCCTGAGTACGCGCATGCCAACCTCGAGTCCTTCGACGACGAGGACCTCTCCGAGGAGCGGCGACGCTTTCGCGCCGACTCGCGCCGGCTACGGCGTGAGGTCGTCCTTTCCCGCCTCGGCGAACTCAAGATCTTCGCATTGCTCGACGAATCCGTCTTCCGCCGCCCGCTCGGCGGCCCCGACGTCTTCCTCGGCCAACTGCGAGAAATGCATCGGCTGGCTGCCGATGGTTTGATCAAGGTCCGGATGGTGCCCTTCGACTTCGAGGCCTCCGTGACCAACAACGCCACCTTCGACCTCCTGTCCCTGGATATGGACGACGAGGGCGCCGAAGTGCTGTACCGGGAGGTCGGCCTCAGTGACGAGATCATCGAGGACCGCACGACCACGCGGCGGCACCACGCTCGATTCGACAAAATCTGGAACGACGCCTACAACGAAGAAGACACAATCGACTTCATGCGTAGCCGCATATCAGATCTCGAGGCGTTGATCGAGCGCCGGAAGAACCCTGAGTAACTTTCGTAACAGGTCCGCAGCCTTGCTCGTCGAGGACTGCGGACCTGACTTGTGTGGAGAGGTTCGATAACAATGATCGACAACAACAACATCGCATGGCGCAAGAGCACCCGCTGCGGCAGCAACGCGTGCGTCGAGGTGGCCAAGGTCGACGGACAGTACCTGGTCCGCGACTCGAAGAACCCGCAGGTGTCCGCGCTCGCGTTCACCGAGGCGGAATGGGTGGCGTTCACCGAGGGCGTCGCCGCCGGCGAATTCCTTTTCTGAAAGTAGTCCACACCGTTCTTCCTAATGTGTGGACCACGCTTTAAAGTGTGGTACCGCCCTGCATCTCGAAGTGCAACCGAATCCGGTGACAGTTCCGGATGCAGGGCGGATCACCCGGCGCCGGATGGGTGCCATAGACGACCCTGCGCCAAGAAGATGCGACAAAAGTGTCGTTAGGTGACAAACGGTCCGTATTTTACCGTCAATGAGGGATGAATAGCTCGTCCCCCACTCTTCATTCATGCCGACTTCTGCCGACTGTCCGGCTCGTCCCTTAACGTGGATCCGAGGAACGTTAAGGAGGTGCTACATGATCGAGTCGACGGGAAAGCTGCGCTGGCACAAAGCTAGACGTTGCAACAACGGAGCATGCGTCGAAGTGGCACGGGACGGCGATCGGATCCTCGTACGGGACTCGAAGGCCCCGCAGTCCGCGCCACTGAAGTTCACTCAAGAGGAATGGGATCACTTCCTCGCCGGCGCTCGCGAGGGCGACTTCGATTTCTGATGGGGGCGGTTTCGGCAGATCAGCTGGGATGCCGCGGGCCGAGCGCGGCATACTGCGCTGGTGAGGGACTACCCGCACACCACCGACACGGAGCGCTTCGCCGTGCTGCATGAGACGGCCGACGCCCTGTTGGACGAGCTGGCCGAGCGATACATGGTCGAACGCCGCGAGACCAAGGAGCTGCTCGGGCCCGACGAGGCGCTCGTGCGGACAGTTCGGCTCATTCCCCGTACGCCCGCGGCGGCACCGCTGGCGATTTCCTTCACCGGCCTCCCGGGCCTGCGGGTGCGGCTCGGGAGGTGGTGGGTAGAGACCCTGCCCCGGTGCGGGTGCGCCGACTGCGCCGAGGACCCCGGGCACCTGGTCGAGGAGCTGCGGGTTCAGGCCAAGGCGTTGATCGAGGGCGGCCTGTGGGAACGGGTCCGGCGCGGCGTGAGCGGCTCGTGGTTCGAGACCCGGCTGATCGGTGAGGGCATCAAGGTCGGCCGCGAAGGGCCGCTGTCGTCCCGGGCAGCACGCAACGCCCGCCGTGGCGGCTTCGCCGTCGCCGTGCAGTGGGCGCCCTGGCCCCGCCGCTCCTGATCAGCGGGCTTCGGGGAGCGGGCGCAGCGCGCCTGCCAAGCACACCGCCAGGGCCAGCAGGGCGGCTACGGCGATGAGGCTGTGCTGGATCGTGACGTGGTTGCCGAGGAAGCCGATCAGCGGTGGGCCGCCGAGGAAGGCCAGGTAGCCGATCGAGGTGACCGTGCTCACCCGCGGCGCGGCGTGGGCCGGGTCGTCGGCGGCGGCGCTCATGCCGACCGGGAAGCCGAGCGAGCTGCCGATTCCCCACAGCAGCACCCCGGCGAAGGCGAACGGGGTGGCCGGCCCGAACACGAACAGCAGCAGACCGAGCAGGGCGACCACGGCCAGCGCCCGCAGCACCGGGACCCGGCCGAACCGGTCGAGCAGGTGCGGGCCGTACCAGCGGCCGACGGTTATCGCGGACAGGAAGACGGCTAAGGCGAGAGTGCCCGCCACCGCCGGGGCGCCGTAGTCGTCGATCACGGCCACGCTCACCCAGTCGATGCCGGTGCCCTCGGTGAACGTAAGTGCCAGCACGAACAGCCCGATCAGCAAGGTGCGCGACTCGCGCCAGGGTGCCGAAACGCGCGACCAGCGGGACGGCTGGGCGGCGCCGGCGACCACGACCGGGTCGGGGGCGCCCTCGTCCGGCAGGAAGTTGCGGACGCCGAAGACGACCACGACGGCGGTCAGGACGGCGCAAAGCAGCAGGTGGCCGGTGACCGGTACGTGCAGCGCGACCGCGGCGGCGCCGGTCAGCGCGCCGGCCACGGTTCCGACGCTGAAGCCGGCGTGGAAGCGGGGCATCACCGGCTTGCCCAGTCGCCGTTCGACCAGCGCGCCCTGCACGTTCATCGAGACGTCCCAGGCGCCGTTGGCGAAACCGAGCAGGAACAGGCCGGCCCAGACCGGCGCCACGCCGTACTGGTAGCCGATCGCCGCGCCGCCCAGGCCGGCCATGAACAGCACCGACATCGCGGTGACGGTGCGGCGCGAGCCGAAATGCGCGGCGATCTGGCCGGCCAGCGGCAGCGAGACCACCGAGCCGGCCGCGATCGCGAGCAGGACCAGGCCGAGGTGGGCGGGGCTGAGGTCGAGACCGTCGCGGACCTGCGGGATGCGGGCCGCCCAACTCGAACCGGCGAAGCCGAGCATGATGAAGGCCGCGTAGACGGCACGGTTGGCCGAGCGGACGCTCGGCTCGACGCCCACGGCGGTGGTCACCCGGGGACGCCCACGAAACGGGCGATTATCGTACGGGTCTCGGCGCGGCTGAAGGTCGTCGTGGACAGCGTCATGTGCATGACCAGGCCTTCGATCAGCGCGTCGACGCCGCGGGCGGTCACCGGGTCGACGAAGCGTTCCAGCACGGCGCGTGAGCGGCGCATCCAGGACTCGGTCACGTTGCGCAGCGCCGGGTTGCGCAGGGCGGCGAGGTAGAGCTCGTACGAGACGGTCCACTCCCGCGGGTCCTGGTCGGCGTCGCCGCTGATCAGGGAGGTCACCGCGTCGACGAAGCCGGCCAGATCCCGTACGTCGTCGAACCGCGCCGCGTAGCGCGGCGAGATGCCCTCGGCGAAACGTTGGAAGGCCTGCGTGAGCAGGTCTTCCAGGGTGGCGAAGTGATAGGTGAGGGAGCCGAGGGGCACGTCGGCGGCGGCCGCGATGCGTCGGCTGGTGGTGCCCGCGACGCCGTGCTCGGCGATCACGTCGATCGCCGCGTCGATGATCCGGCTCTTGCGCTCGGGGTCGTAGCGCCGCGGCGAGCGGGCGGCCGGCACGGCGGTCACCGCTCGGCCCACCCGGCAACGCGGCCCGGCTCGCCGCCATCGGACATGCCGGCCGGGCCGGCCTCTCGGGATGTGTCGACCGCGCGGAGCACGCGGGCCGGGCTGCCGGCCGCGACCACGCCCGGGGGCAGGTCGCGGGTTACGACGGCGCCGGCGCCGACCACGGTGTCGTCGCCGACCGTGATGCCGGGGAGCACGATTACGCCGCCGCCGAGCCAGACGTTGTGGCCGATCGTGATCGGCTTGGCGGCCTCCCACTTCGCGCGCCGCGGCGTCGGGTCGACCGGATGCAGCGCGGTGAGCAGCTGCACGTTCGGTCCGATCTGCACGTCGTCGCCGATCGTCACGGTCGCGACGTCGAGGCTGATCAGGCCGAAGTTGGCGAACGTGCGGGCGCCGACGAAGGTTTGGTAGCCGTAGTCGCAGCGGAACGGCGGCCGGATCTCGCTGCCCTCGCCGAACGCTCCCAGCAACTCGGTCAGCAAGGCGTGGCGCAGTGCGTCGTCGGTCGGGTCGGCCGTGTTGAGCCGGTGAGCGAGCGACGCCGCCCGGCGGGCGTCCCGAGCCAGTTCGGGGTCGTCGGCAATGTACAGCTCGCCGGCGAGCATGCGGTCGCGCATGTTCATGTGTACGAGCGTACACAACTGGACTGATTAGAATCCCCCGCGTGATCGAGCAGCCCTGGGATGTCGCGGTGGTCGGTGCCGGCCCCGCCGGATTGGCCGCGGCGCACGCCGCCGCCTCGGCCGGAGCCCGCACGATCGTGCTCGAACGGGCCGAGCACCCGCGCTACAAGACCTGCGGTGGTGGCCTGATCGGCACCTCGCTCGGCATCGCCGGCCCGCGCATCGAGGTGCCGGCCCGCGACCGCATCGACCGCATCACGTTCACCCGCAACGGCCGCCTCGCGATGACCCGGCACGGCGGCTCGCGTCCGATCCTGACCATGGTGCGCCGCGACGACTTCGACCACGCCTGGTATCAGGCGGTGGTTGCGCTGGGTGCGACGGTCCGGCAGAACGCACTTGTACGCGCGATCACTCAAGACGACAGCACGGCGACCGTCACGTTGAGCGACGGCACGGCGATCACCGCCCGCGCCGTCATCGGCGCCGACGGCTCGGCCGGCATCACGTCGCGCCACGTCGGCGTCACGTTCCAGCAGCAGGACCTCGGTCTCGAGGTCGAGCTGGCGGCCGGCGAGCGGGACCGCGCGGAGTGGCGGGGCCGGGTGCTGCTCGACTGGGGCCCCTACCCCGGGTCGTACGGCTGGGTGTTCCCCAAGGACGACGAGCTCACGGTCGGCGTGATCATGGCGAAGGGCCATGGCGCCGAGACCAAGCAATATCTGCAGGACCTCGTGGCCCGGCTCGGGCTGGCCGACCGCAAGGTGGTGCGCGACTCCGGCCACCTCACGCGCTGCCGACGCCCGGGCTCGCCCCTGGTCAAGGGCCGGGTCATGGTCGTCGGTGACGCGGCCGGGCTGCTCGAGCCGTGGACCCGCGAAGGCATCAGCTATGCGCTGCGTTCGGGGACGTGGGCGGGCGAGGTCGCTGCAGGTGGGGGCGAGCTCACCGCGTACGGGAAAAAGATCGACCAGGAACTCGAGCCGGAGATGACCGCCGGCCGTCATCTCCTCGATGTCTATGTGCGGCACCCCAATCTGGTGCATGCCTCGATGGGGACGCCGCTCGGGTGGCGCGCCTTCCAGGCTTTCTGCCGGGGCGAGCTGTCGATGGCCCGGGTCCTGCGGAGCCGCGGCATCCACGCCGCCGCGCGAATGCTCGGGAGTCTATGAAAAGCGCGCGCGGTAGAGGTCACGCAACGTGCCGATCTCGCCGCCGTGGTGCATCGTCTCACGGTTGAGGTGGAGCACCAGCTGGGCCATCGACTGGTCGGCGTAGAAACCGCCGCGCGGGCCCAGCGGCTCGAGCAGCTGCTCCTCGGTCATCTCGCGGACGCCGTCGGTCCACCAGCGATAGCTCTTCTCGAGCAGGCCGACCGCCTCGACGGCATTCGCCGGAAGCTGTTTCGGATAGTGTCGCGGGTCGGCCATGTCGGCATCGGCGGGCACGCTGCCGTCGCCGAAGAAGGTGCTCGCCCGGGCGTAGAAGACGCCGACCGCGATGTGCACGATGCGCCAGGCCAGCGTGGTGAACGGCGGCGGTTCCGGGTGCGGCCAGACGCCGTGGCCGTCGATCTGCATGGCGCCGTGCTGGTCCGGCCGGACCGACCAGCAGTCGTCGACCGGCTGCCAGAGGTATTCCTGGTCGGTCAGGCCCTGCACGCGGGGCCACAGGCTGTAGTCCCAGTAGAAGCCGAGCTGGTCGTCGATCAACGCGCTCACCCAGTTCATCGGACCCCCTGTTGTGCGAGCCACGCCTCGTCGGCCGCTCGCTTGATGGCCTGACCGTCCTCACCGTTGTAGCGGAAGAAGCGGGGGAGCGCTGCCCCGAGCGCGATCGTGCCGGCGATGCAGAGGGCACCGCCGACCCAGATCGAGCCGCCGACGCCGAGGCGGGTGCGGGCCATCGTGCCCGAGCGGAGCTGGCCGAGCAGCGGGCCGGTGGTGTACGACAGCAGCTCGATGCCGGCCAGGCGTCCGCGCAGGTGATCGGGGATGGTCTGGTTCCAGATGATGTCGCGGAAGATGCCGGAGACGAAGTCGGCCGCGCCCGCGAAGGCCAGGCAGAGCAGGGTCAGCCAGAGCAGGTGGGACAGGCCGACGCCGAGAATGCCCAAACCCCAGAAGGCTGCTGCGAGCAGCACCATCAGGCCATGCCTCTGTACGCGCGCAGTCCACCCCGAAAGCAACGTCGCGAGCATGTCGCCGGCGGCCGGGGCGGCGTAGAGCAGACCGAGCACCTTGGGGCCGCCCAGCTGCAGGGCGAGGAACGGGTAGAGCGCCTGCGGCATGCCGAAGAACATCGCGTTGATGTCGACCAGGTAGGTGCCGAGGAGTTCGGGGCGGGAGCCGGCGTACCGCACGCCGGTGATCACCGACCGGACCGAGGGGCGGTCGGCGTCCGGTGGCGGCGGCACGGCCCGGACCAGGGTGAGGCAGATCAGCGAGAACGCGAAGGTGGCCAGGTCGAACGCGTACGCCCAGGCCAGCCCGAACGCCGACAGCAGGAGGCCCGCCGAGGCCGGGCCGAGAAGCTGGGCCACGCTGAAGCCGAGGGACCGCAGGGCCATCGTGCCCGACAGTTCCTCGGGGGTGACAATGCGGGGGATCATCGCCTCGAGGGCCGGCCGCTGGATTCCGTCGATGCAGGCGGTCAGGGCGGCGATGACGTAGAGCAGCCACAGGTGCGACGAGCCGGCGACCGCGTTGACCAGCAGCACGCCGGTCAGGGCGGTGAGCGCGAACTCGCCGCCCCGCACGAGCAGGCGACGATCGAGGTAGTCGGCCAGGGCGCCCCCGACGAACGCCATGACCAGCAGCGGGATCAGCTCGCACAGGCCGAGCAGGCCGACCGCGAGCGGGTCGCCGGTCTGCTTGGCGACCTGGAACGGGATCGTGACGTAAGTGATGAACGACCCGAAACCCGACACGGTGCCACCGAGGAAGACCAGGCGGAAGTCCCGGGACGTACGCAGCGGGGCCAGGTCGACCCCGAGCCGTTCGATCAGGCCCACTACTTGAGGACCAGGCGGCCCGTGGACTCGAAGGTTGCCAGGTCGGCCAGCGTCTCCTGAACCACGAACGAGTTGTTGGGCAGCGCGTCGAGCGGGAACCAGCCGGCGTCGACCGACTCGTCGGTCTGGCGCTGCAGCTCACCCTCCCAGGTGTGGATCCGGAACGACATCAGGATCTGCTGGTACGAGTGCCCGTAGTCGTTGGTGTATTGGTAGGCGCTGTAGAACGCGAACGGGGTCAGCGAGGTCGCGCGCAGCCCGGTCTCTTCCAACACCTCGCGGATCGCGCAGTCTTCCATGCTCTCGCCCAGCTCCATCGCCCCGGCCGGGATCGCCCAGTGCCGGTTGTCGGAGCGCTGGATCATCAGCAGCCGATTTTGGTCGTCGAGCAGCACGCCACGCGCTCCGACGAAGAGAATGGTGTCGGTGTCGCCAACACTGGCCCGCACCTTGCCGAGGTAAGACTCTGCCCACGTCAATGCCACGGGGCAACTCTAGTCAGGTCTCCTCAGGCGGACTTCTTGGCCGCTTTCTTCGCGGGCGCGGCCTTCTTGGCGGGGGCTGCCTTCTTCGCCGGAGCCTTCTTCGCCGCGGCTTTCTTGATCGGAGTGGCGGCTTCGACCTCGGCCGCGCGCTTCTCGGGCGCCTCGCCGCGCGCCTTCTTGGCCCGCTCGACCGACGCCTTCAGCGCCGCCATCAGGTCGACCGCGGCGGCCGGCGCCTCCTCGGACTCCTCCGGCTGCACCACCTCGCGGCCCTCGACCTTGGCGTCGATGACCTCCTGCAGCGCCGTCCGGTAGTTGTCGGTGAACTCGTCGGCCTTGAAGCTGCCCGCCATCGAGTCGATCAGCGAGCTCGCCATCGCGAGCTCGGCCGGGCGGGTCTCGATGTCGTCGTCGAGGAAGCCGAAGTCGGGGGTGCGGATCTCGTCGGGCCACATCATGGTGTTGAGCACCAGCACGTCGTCGCGGACCCGCAGGGTGGCCAGCTGCTCCCGCTGGCGAATGGCGATCTTGACGATCGCTACCCGATCGGCGTCCTGCAGGGCGTCGCGCAGCAGGACGTACGGCTTGGCCGCCTGCCCCTCCGGCTCCAGGTAGTACGCCTTGGCGAACAGGATCGGGTCGATCTGCTCGGCCGGCACGAACTCCAGCACGTCGATCGCACGGGACGTGCTCAGCGGCAGGTCGGCGAAGTCCTCATCGGTCAGGATCACCATCTCGCCGCCGCCGATGTCGTACCCCTTGGCGATGTCGTCGAAGCTCACGACCTCGCCGTCGATCGAGCACGTGCGCTGGTACTTGATCCGCCCGCCGTCGGTGCGATGCACCTGGTGAAAGCGGATGTCCTTCTCCTCGGTCGCGGAGTAGAGCTTGACGGCGATCGACACCAGGCCGAACGAGACGGCACCCTTCCAGATCGCCCGCATCAGAAGACTCTCCTAACCCGCCGTTAGTTTTCCCTGATCAGGATGGCATTACTGAGACGCCTGCGTAAGGTGTTCCGTCCTGCCTATGGTGATCGGGTGCCCGGTGCGCCGTTGTCTCCGATGCTTGCCACCGCCGGTGCGCTGCCGGTCGGCCCGGAATGGAGCTTCGAGTTCAAGTGGGACGGAGTACGCGTCCTCGCACTGTTCGCCGGAGGTCCACCCGAGCTGTTCGCGCGCTCCGGTGCGGTGGTTACTGCCGCATACCCGGAAATCGCCGATCTCCACCTCCCCGAGGGCACGCTGCTCGACGGCGAGATGGTGGTGCTCGACGCGGCCGGGCGGCCGTCCTTCACCGCCCTCGCCGAGCGCATGCACGTGCGGGATCACAACCGGGCGGCCCGGCTGGCGGTGACCGCGCCGGTCACGTACATGATCTTCGACCTGCTCTATCACGACGGGGACGACTACACCGGCCTGCCCTACCTGGCCCGGCGGGAGCGGCTGGAGGAACTCGGCCTGGGCGGGCCGCGGTGGATGGTGCCGCCGTCGTTCGGCGACGGGCCGGCCACCGCCGACGCGGCCCGGGAAAACAGCCTCGAGGGCGTGGTCGCCAAGCGCAACGACTCGGTCTACCTGCCCGGTGCCCGCTCAGCCGAATGGATCAAGGTCAAGTTCGATCGGACCGGCGACTACGTGATCGGCGGGTGGCGCTCGGGCGCCCGCAAGCTGGGCGGCCTGCTGATCGGCGTGCCGACCCCGGACGGGCTGGCGTTCCGCGGGCGGGTCGGCGGCGGCATCGGCGCGGTGGCCGAGAAGGAACTGCTGGCGCGGCTCCAGCCGCTGGCCACCCGGGCCTCGCCGTTTGCCGACGGGGCAGTGCCGCGCGAGGATTCCCGCGGCGCGCACTGGGTGAGCCCTTCGCTGGTGGTCGAGGTGCGCTACGGCAACCGGACGCCGGACGGACGGTTGCGCTTCCCCCGGTTCCTGCGGTTGCGTGATGACAAGACGCCGGAAGAATGCGCCTACGAGGAGGAAGACCATGGCTCCTGAACGCTTCGTGGTCGCGATCGACGGCCGCGACCTGGAGCTCTCCAACCTCGACAAGGTCCTCTACCCGGCGGCCGGCTTCACCAAGGGCGAGGTGATCGACTACTACACCCGGATCGCCCCGGTGATGCTTCCCCACCTGGCCGGCCGCGCGGTCACCCGCATCCGCTTCCCCAACGGCGTCGACGGCATCCACTTCTTCGAGAAGAACAAACCCGGCGGCACGCCGTCCTGGGTGCGCCTGGCGACCCTGCCCGTGCCCGGCTCGACCAAGAGCCGCGAGACGATCGACTTCGTGGTCGTCGACGACCTGGCCACCCTGGTCTGGCTGGCCAACCTGGCCGCACTGGAACTGCACACCCCGCAGTGGAAGATCGACGCCGACCCGGATCTGCTCGTCGTCGACCTCGACCCGGGCGCACCGGCCGGGCTGCGGGAGTGCTGCGCGGTCGCGGTGCTGATGCGGGACCGGCTGGAGGCCGACGGCATCGCGGCCTATCCGAAGACGTCCGGGAAGAAGGGCATGCAGCTGTGCTGCCCGATCTCGGGGTCGCAGGATTCGGAGCTCGTCAGCGCGTACGCGAAAAAGGTGGCCGAGGAGCTGGCGGCGAAAGTCCCCAGCGGAATCACCGCGAAGATGGCCAAGGCCGTCCGGCCGGGCAAAATCTTCATCGACTGGAGTCAGAACGCGGCGGCGAAGACGACGGTGACGCCCTACTCGCTGCGGGCGCAGGAGCAGCCGACGGCGTCGACGCCGCTGACGTGGGACGAGGTCGAGGCGATCGGGACGGGCGTGGAAGAGGCTCGGCAGTTCACCGCGGCCGAGGTGCTCGAGCGGGTGGAGCGGCACGGTGACCTGCTCGCCGACCTGCTCTCGCCCGGCCCGGCATTGCCTGTGTGATGGATCAGCCTGTGTGATGGATCACACCTGAAGAGCCAACCGGATCGCGGCCCGGGCGTCTATCCCTGCGACAGTGTTTCCTCTTCCACGCAGGAGAACCCATGCGCAGATCCACCCGTGCCCTGGTCGTCACCTTCGGAGCCGTCGCGGTAGTCGTGGCCGGCGGCCTGTCGGCGGCCGCCTTCGCCGGAACCGGGAAGCCGCGGCCGGTCCCCAGCGTCTCGACCGCCGTCCCGGTTCCGGCTTCTCCCGCCGGCCCTAGTGCCAGTGCGACCGCTGCCCCGGCTTCTCCCGCCGGCCCTGGTGCCAGTGCGACCGCCGCCCCGGCGTCCTCCGCCGCCTCTCCGGGGGGCCCGACCGCGAGCGCGCTGCCCGTCACCAGGTAACGAGGCTGTTTGTGATCTTCGTTTGGCCGGCGCCGCCGTGGCAGCTGCGTTGGGCACGGCAGGCTTCCTCCAGCCCGTCCGTGCCCGCGCGGGCGGCGACGCCGGCGCTCGACGAGCTGTTCCGGGCACGCCGGCTCGGGCTGGTCCGGCTCGCCGTGCTCATGGTCGACGACCTGCCCACGGCCGAGGACGTCGTGCAGGACGTGTTCGCCCGGCTGCACCGGCGGCACGGGACTGTCCTGCACGGCCTGACCGACCCGGACGCGTACCTGACGGCCGCGGTGATGAACGCGGCCCGCTCGGTGCTGCGGCGTCGCCGGATCGCCCGGGCCTACCTGCCGCCGTCCCGCGACCCGGCTCCGGCGGCCGAGGACGAGGCGCTGCTCGGCGTGGGTGACCGCGAGGTGATCGGCGCGCTGGGCCGGCTGACCATCCGCCAGCGCCAGGTGATGGTGCTGCGTTACTGGTCGGAGCTGTCCGAGCGGGAGATCGCCGACGTGCTGCGAGTGTCGACCGGCACCGTCAAGTCGACCGCGCACCGGGCCCTGGCGCTGCTCCGGGACTATCTGGGGGAAGGATGACCGACGCCGATCTGGAACGACGGCTTCGCCGGGCCCTCGGGGCCCGGGCCGGCGGCGTCACCGCGCAGCACCTGAGGTCCGAGTCCCCTACGCCTGGGTCCGCTACATCTGCGCCGGTCAGTCCGAGCGCCGCGTTGCCGACCCCGTCGGGATCTCCGCCTACGGCGCGAATCAGTCCCTGATCTTCGCCGCCCGCTGGCCTCGTTTCCGCCTGTAGACCGTACCTTGCGTCGCAAGGTACTGTGTGCGGCATGGCAGATGCAGCGCCACTGTCGACCAGCCTGCGCCGAGGCACTCTCGAGTTCTGCGTGCTCGCGCTGGTCGAACGCGAGGACCGCTACGGCAACGAGCTCGTACGCCGGCTCGGCGACGAGCCCACCCTGGCCGCCTCCGAGGGCACGATCTATCCGCTGTTGTCCCGGCTACGCCGCGGCGGCTGGCTCGACAGCAAATGGGTCGAGTCGCCCAACGGGCCGCCGCGCCGCTACTACGGCCTGACCCCGGCCGGACGGGCCGCGCTCGAGCACTTCCGGGCCGAGTGGGTCTCGTTTCGCCAGACCGTCGATCGTCTCGTGGGAACCGGTGAGGTCGCATGAAGATCAAGAACACCGACGTCGTCGCGGAGTATCTGCACGAGGTCGACCTGCGGTTGACCGGGCTGCCGGTGCTGCAGCGCCGCGAACTGCTGGCCGACCTCGCCGCGCACATCGCGACCGAGCGCACCGAACGCAACATCCAGTCCGAGGGCGAGCTGATCGAGGTGCTCGAGAAGCTGGGCAGCCCCGAAGTGGTGGCCAACGCGGCGTACGAGGAAGCCGGCACCCGGCCGCCGAGGCCGGCTCCACCGCAGAAGCGGAACTGGATCCCGTACGCCGTCGCGGCCGGTGTCCTCGTGGTCGTGCTGCTCGTCTGCGGGTTCCTCGCGTTCTTCGCGACGGCCAGCCACGACGGACCGCCCCGGCCGATGCACGCCGTGCCGGGACCCCGCTAGTCGATCGGGCGCTGCTAGTCGATCTGCGGGATCGGCGGGCCGAGCACGTCGTCGGCGTCGACGATCGTGTACGCGTAGCCCTGCTCGGCCAGGAAGCGCTGCCGATGCGCGGCGTACTCGGTGTCGATCGTGTCGCGCGACACGACCGTGTAGAAGTGGGCCTGGCGGCCGTCGGCCTTGGGTCGCAGCACCCGGCCGAGCCGCTGGGCCTCCTCCTGCCGCGAGCCGAACGTGCCGGAGACCTGGATCGCCACCGCTGCCTCGGGCAGGTCGATCGAGAAGTTGCCCACCTTCGAGATCACCAGCGTCTTCAGCGAGCCTTCCCGGAACGCATCGAAAAGTCGCTCGCGCTCCTTGTTGGTCGTGGCGCCCTGGATGATCGGGGCGTCGAGGTATTCGCCGAGCTCGTGCAGCTGGTCGATGTACGCGCCGATCACCAGCGTCTGCTCGCCGGCATGGCGGGCGATCAGCGCCCGTACGACCGGCAGCTTGGTGCGGGCGGTCGCGGCGGCCCGGTAGCGCTCCTCGGCCTCGGTCACGGCGTACGACATGCGTTCCGCGTCGGTCAGCGTGACCCGCACCTCGACGCACTCGGCCGGCGCGATCCAGCCCTGGGCCTCGATGTCCTTCCACGGTGCGTCGTACCGCTTGGGGCCGATCAGCGAGAAGACGTCGCCCTCCCGGCCGTCCTCCCGGACGAGCGTGGCCGTCAGGCCGAGCCGGCGGCGGGCCTGCAGGTCGGCGGTGAAGCGGAAGATCGGCGCGGGCAGCAGGTGGACCTCGTCGTAGATGACCAGTCCCCAGTCGCGGGCGCCGAACAGGTCGAGGTGGGTGAACGCGCCGCCCTTGCGCGAGGTCAGCACCTGGTAGGTCGCGATGGTGACCGGACGGATCTCCTTGCGCTCGCCCGAGTATTCGCCGATCTCGTCCTCGGTCAGCGACGTGCGGGCGACCAACTCGCGCTTCCACTGCCGCCCGGCCACCGTGTTGGTGACCAGGATCAGCGTCGTGGCCTTCGCGGTGGCCATCGCGGCCGCCCCGACCAGCGTCTTGCCGGCGCCACAGGGCAGCACGACGACGCCCGAGCCGCCGGCCCAGAAGCCGTCGACGGCCTCCTGCTGGTAGGACCGCAGCGTCCAGCCGTTCTCGGCCAGCTCGATCTCGTGGGCCTCGCCGTCGACGTAACCGGCGAGGTCTTCGGCCGGCCAGCCCAGCTTGAGCAGCGCCTGCTTGAGCCGGCCGCGCTCAGACGGGTGCACCGCGATGGTCTCGTCGTCGATGCGGTCGCCGAGCATGCCGGCCAGCTTCTTCGACTTCGCCACCTCGACCAGTACGATCTTGTCGAGGCCGCGCAGGACCAGGCCATGCGTCGGGTCGTTGACCAGTTGGAGCCGGCCGTAGCGGTCCATCGTGTCGGCCACGTCGACCAGCAGCGCGTGCGGCACCGGGTAGCGCGAGAACTTGATCAACGAGTCGACCACGCCCTCGGCGTCGTGCCCGGCGGCCCGCGCGTTCCACAGCCCGAGCGGGGTCAGCCGATAGGTGTGCACGTGCTCGGGGGAGCGCTCCAGCTCGGCGAACGGCGCGATCGCCATCCGGCACGCCTGGGCGTCCGGGTGATCGACCTCGAGGAGAAGGGTTTTGTCCGACTGCACGATCAGTGGTCCGTCGCTCACCTGCGCGCCTTTCGCTGCGAAACCGACATTCGAGCCTACTCCCTTTCCGGGGGCTGCTAGTCCTCCGGAACAGCGGCCGTGATCCGGTGCAGGGCGAACGTGTGCAGCGTCTCGGTGCGCTCGTCCTCGGCCCGCAGGTAGCCCGCGCTCAGCGACACCGGGCGGACCAGCCGGGACAGCGTCGCGCCGTGCGAGTCGACATAGCCGACCCAGACCCGGACCTTTTCCCGCACGGCCTGCTGGAGCACGGCCATCGCCTGCCCGTGCTGCTGCACCGCGGAGAGACCGGGCACGCCCTGGCCGTTCGCCGCCCGCACGGCCACCGGGGCGCGCCGGGCGGCGCGGGTCGCGATGTCTCCGCGACGGATCTGCTCGACCACCCCCGCCAGACGGGGTCCGGCCAGGACCGGCGGTCCGGCCTGGTCGGCCACTCGCGCCGCGACGGACGTACGCGTGGGAGCCCGCCGGACCTTAGGGCGCGAGAGCACGGTCGCCCCGCCCGCGTCCTCGGCGACCGGGGCGAAACCGGCATCCCGGAGCGCGCCCAGCAACCGGGCGGTCGGTGTCGGACTGACCAGAACAGTCGGTGCGATCTGCCGCAGACTCAGGCCGGTCAGCCGCTTGTCGGTGAGCACCTCGGCGATCAGCGCCTCGTCGTCGCCGCGCAGATAGGAACCGGCCGAACCCGACCGCAGGCCGCCATGCTTGCGCGCGGCGTCGTCGATCATGTAGCTGAGCGTCTGCGGCACCGGGGTGCGCGACCGCCGCTTGAACAGGGTGTGCAGGTCGGCGGCCGAATATCCGGCGTCCAGCGCCCGGCGCACGCTGGCCGCGGTCACCCGGAACACGCTCGCCCCGCCGGCCGACTCGGGCTCCGCCACGACATCGAGCTCGGTCGCCAGGTCGGGCTCGGGCGGCCCCGGCACCACCACCGAGAGGTCGGCCTGCACCAGGATGTGATCGACCGGGGCGGGCAACTGGGCGTCGAGCACCCGGATCGCCTCGCTGACCGGGTGGGCCCGGCCGCGGCGGATCCCGAGCGGGTCACTCTCGCCCTGATCGGGATCCTCGAGCAGCAGCCTGGCGTACGACGTGATCGCTCCCAACGCGACGACACCGAGCAGGGCGGCCCCACTCAGCGCGTCCCGGTGAGCCGCCTCCCGACCACGCGCCCGGCGCGGTGCCTGCCAGGTCAGCAGGCCCAGCACCTCGTCGGCCGGGGGAGCGGTGCCCGGGGCCAGGTCGGCCAGCACGAGCAGGGTGTCGCGGCGCGCCTCCGCGGCGACCGAACGCTCGACCTCGGGGGCCAGCGCGCTGATCGGGCGGTCACGCTCGTCCCGCTGGCCGATCAGGCCCGGCTGCCGGGTCATCACCAGCCACGAACGCACCAGCGTCTCCCAGCGGTGCGCGATGCTCAACGCCCGCCACAGGTCGTAAGCCCCGGTCGGCAGGAAAATCTCCTCGACCCCGCCGGCCGCCCGGCTGATCGTGACCGCGCGGGAGATGCCGGACGCGTCGCTCTCGCCGACCAGGCCCGCCGCGTACGCCACCTCGAGCAGCAGCGCCGCCACCGGCTCGTCCAGCCCGGCCGCCCGCGCCAGCCGCTTCAGATCGCGGACGCCGAGACCGCCGGCCCGCAGAATCGGGGCCGGCTCGGCCCCGAGAGCCTCGAGCAGCGCCTCGGTGCTGCGGACCGCCTCCATGACCTGCCCGGCACCGGCCGAGTCGACCGACTTCGGGTCGCGGACCGGGCCGTCGGGCAGCGGCGGGAACGGCCGCAGTACACCGAGCGGGCCGGTGTCGCGGCGCAGCAGCATGCCCACCTCGCGGGGCAGCTCGACCAACTCGCCGTCGGCTCGGGGCGCTCGACCGGCGTCCGAGATCGGCACCAGCACGTGGTGATCGACCAGCCAGCGCACCGGCTCGGCGGCCGTCTGGAGGCTCAGCGCGCCGATCGGCGGCCCGGCGGCCAGCCGATCGAGGACGGCCCGGGCGCCGGGCGGCGCGGCCATCACCGTACGGCGGAGCTTCGCCCGGTCGGCGCACAGCGCGGCCGCCTGCGGGTCGAGAAAGTCGGCCGGACGTCCCAGCTGGGCCGGGTATGGCGACATGACCTCGTCGACCGCACCCGTGACCTGGAGCGCATCGTCGGAGCCGTGCAGCAGGAACCGGACGCGGAGGCGGTCGATCGCGACGCGTACGTCATCCGGTGCGGCCCCCGACGCCAGCGCCAGAATCTCGGAGACCGAGGTCAACGCGGTCTCGACGCCGCGGCTCAGCCGCGCCGCGTCGAGGATCTGCAGGGTGAACTCGTCCAGCGTGTCCAGGCAGCGGGCAACCGAGCCGCGGGACTGGGCGCGCACCGCCAGCGCGGAGATGTCCGCGGGCAAGGGCACGACGAGGTCGGGGCGCAGCTGCACGAGCGCGCCCAGGGCCTCGTCGGTGAGCGCCCGCAGTTGATCGGCGAATGTGGTGGCCATCGTTCTCAACGCTACTGGCCATGGGACGATGATGAGGTGTCCGGTCGCCGCCGGACCCGACTTGAACTCGTGAAGGGGATCGCTGTGGCCGCACAGAACAAGCTCCCGGGCACTGCCGTTCGCGGTGGCGCGGGAGACCGGAAGACCCAGCCGGTGGACGTCAAGGGCCACCTTGACGTCTCCGAGCTGCTGTCCAACCGGGCCGCGGCGCCATCACCCTTCGGCGACGAGCAGACGTTCCCGCTGCCGGTCGAGAGCCTGACCTACATCTCGTCCACCCCGGCGTGACACCTGCGGTCGGTTTCGATCTGGACATGACCCTGATCGACTCCCGACCGGGTATTCGCGCGGCCTACCAGGCGCTGACCGCACAGACCGGTGTGTACGTCGACGCCGATCTCGCGGTCTCCCGCCTGGGGCCGCCGCTGCGGCGCGAGATCGGCGAGTGGTTCCCGCCCGACCGGGTCGAAGAGGCGGTGACCACCTACCGGAAGCTCTCCGCGCAGTACGCGATCGAGCCGACCGTGCCCATGCCGGGCGCGCGCGAGGCGCTCGAGGCGGTGCGCGCCCTCGGGCTCCGCGTGGTGATCGTCACGTCGAAGCTGGGCCGGCTCGCCCACCTGCACCTCGACCACCTCGGCCTGGTGGCCGACGAGGTGGTCGGTGACCTCTTCGCCGAGGGCAAGGGCGCCGCGCTCGTCGAGCACGGCGTGCGCTGGTACGTGGGTGATCACGTAGGCGACATGGTGGCCGCACGCACCGCGGACGTACCCGGCGTGGGCGTCGCCACCGGACCCTGCACGGCCGACGAACTGCGCACGGCCGGGGCGGCCTACGTCCTGCCCGACCTGACCGGCCTGCCCGCGCTGCTGCGCGAGATTGCAGTTGGGTCTTAGACCGCGGCTTAAGTAGCCTTGCCGTGAGCAGTTGTTTCCATTGAGTGAAGTTGAGGTCACCGGTGCCCACGGGACGAGTGAAGTGGTACGACGCGACGAAGGGATTCGGGTTCGTCACCAGCGATGAGGGCGGCGACGTGTTCCTGCCCAAAGGTGCGTTGCCGGCGGGGGTCGCCGAGCTGAAAACGGGCCAGCGGATGGAGTTCGGGGTTGTCGACAGCCGCAAGGGCGCCCAGGCGATGGGCGTCAAGCTGATCGACGCGCCGCCGTCGCTGTCCGAGTTGCGCCGCCGTCCGGCCGATGAGCTGCACGGCATGATCGAAGACATGATCAAGCTGCTCGAGGCCCAGGTGCAGCCGGGCCTCGCCCGAGGCCGCTACCCCGACAAGAAAACAGCGCAAAAAATCGCGCAGCTGGTCCACGCGGTAGCCGGCGAATTCGAGGTCTAGCCCCAACCCCCAGCCCACAGCCAACACGTGTCGACAGGTGGCAAGTTCAAGCAGCGCGTGTCGACAGGAGTGGAGTCCCTGATAGTGGTGTAACGCGGTTGGCGTGATCGTCGGACAGCCCGTCCGGCATAGAGCGCGGCCATCGCGTGATCTTTCGAGCGAACGTCTCACGGAACTCTCGAAAGGTTTTATCGCGATGACCGCACCACACATCATCGACCCTGCCGGTCTGCTCGGCCAAGCGCTGAGCGACGCGTCACCGGATCTGATGCGGCACCTGCTGTCCACCGTCATCAACTCGCTGTTGTCGGCCGAGGCCGACGCGGTGTGCGGCGCCGAATACGGCATGACCAGCCCGGAGCGGGTCAACTCCCGTAACGGCTACCGCCATCGCGAGCTCGACACCCGGATCGGCACCATCGACGTGGCGATCCCGAAACTGCGGTCGGGCTCGTACTTCCCGGAATGGCTGCTGGAGCGCCGGAAGCGGGCCGAGGCAGCGCTGGTCAGCGTGGTCGCGACCTGCTGCTTGCTCGGCGTCTCCACTCGGCGGATGGACAAGCTCGTGCAGAGTCTGGGGATCACATCGTTGTCGAAGTCGCAGGTCTCCCGGATGGCCGCCGACCTCGACGAACAGGTCCACGCGCAGGTCTCCCGGATGGCCGCCGACCTCGACGAACAGGTCCACGCGTTCCGGACCCGGCCACTGCACGAGTCCGGGCCGTTCACCTTCGTCGCCGCCGACGCGCTGACGATGAAGGTCCGCGAGCAGGGCCGGGTCGTCAACGCCGTCGTGCTCGTGGCGACCGGCGTGAACGCCGACGGGCACCGCGAGGTCTTGGGCGTCAAGGTCGCCACCAGCGAGACGAAACAGGCGTGGAACGCGTTCTTCGCCGACCTGGTCGCCCGCGGTCTGACCGGTGTCCTGCTCGTGACCAGTGACGCTCACGCCGGTCTGGTCGACGCGATCGCTGCGAACCTGCCCGGCGCCTGCTGGCAGAGATGTCGCACCCACTTCGCGGCCAACCTCATGGGGATCTGTCCGAAGTCGGCGTGGCCGGCGGTCAAGACGATGCTTCATTCGGTCTACGACCAGCCCGACCCGGACTCGGTGCACGCCCAGTTCGGCAAGCTGCTCGACTCGACCGGCAGATCGCTGCCGACGGTGGCCGCCTACCTCGATGACGCCCGCGCCGACCTGCTCGCTTTTACCGGCTTCCCGCAGCAGATCTGGCGCCAGATCTGGTCCAACAACCCGAACGAACGTCTGAACAAGGAGATCCGCCGTCGCACCGACGTCGTCGGTATCTTCCCCGACCGCGACGCCGTCATCCGCCTCGTCGGCGCGGTCCTGGCCGAACAGCACGACGAATGGACCGAAGGCCGCCGCTACTTCGCCCTCGACGTCCTCGAACGCGCCCGCAAAACACCCGCCGCAGCCGCCACCACGGACCAGCCCGAACTGGAGACCGCCGCATGACCCACCCGACCGGCGACCCCGCCATCCCCGACCCCGCCGAACGCGCACGGCGCAACGCCGCCCTGCACACCGACAACATCGAGACCGGCTTCTTCGACGAGGACGGCCGTCCCGCGCCCTGGCCCGACGACATCGACCAATGGCGACCCGAAACCGGCGAACCCGTCACCGGCCAAGCCGGCGACCACCCCTTCTAACCAGAACAACTCGAAAGATCAGCCGTTACACCACTCCCAGGGGCTTGACCTCGACAGGTGGCACGTTAAAGCCAGCGCGTGTCGACAGGTGGCACGTTAAAGCCAGCGCGTGTCGACAGGTGGCACGTTAAAGCCAGCGCGTGTCGACAGGTGGCACGTTAAAGCCAGCGCGTGTCGTCAGGTGACAGGTTTTAGCAAGCGCCTGTCGATGAGATGGCAGCCGATTTCCTGACGCCCGCCGGTTTTGCGGGTGACAGGAAATCGTCTCCCATCTCATCGACCTAAAAAGGCGCTTGTACGCGGAGCGAAGCGCAGCCAGCAAATACAGCCAGCAAATACAGCCAGCAAGCTCAGACAAACGGCTTGATGGGCGGCGTCAGGCCCGCCGCCGCCGCCCGTCCGAGCAGGGCGTCGGCGGCGGCGAGTCCGTCTCGGCCCAGTTCGAGCGTGAACTCGTTGACGTACAGCTGGATGTGCTGGTCGACGACGTCGGGCTCCATCTCCTGCGCGTTCGCGAGGATGAAGTCACGGCTCGCGGCCGGGTTGGCCCAGGCCATGCTCACCGAGGTGCGGATCCACTCGGTCGCCTCGGTCGGGTCGACGACGCCTTTCCGGGCCAGGATCGCGCCGAGCGGGATCGGCAGGCCGGTGTCGCCCTCCCACCACTCGCCGAGGTCGGCCAGCGAGACCAGGTCGTAGCGCTGGTAGGTGAAGCGGGCCTCGTGAATGACCAGGCCGGCGTCGTAGGTGCCGTCGGCCACGCCCGGCATGATCTGGTGGAACGGAACGACCTCGATGCGGGCCGGCGGAGTTTTCGCCGCCCAGAGGCGGAAGAGCAGGTAGGCCGTGGTGCGGTCACCCGGCACGGCGACGGTTTTGCCGGTGAGGTCGAGTTTGCCGTCGCGGGCCAGCACGAGCGGCCCGCAGCCGCGGCCGAGCGCGCCGCCGGTCGGCAACAGCTCGTAGTCGTCCATCAGCCAGGGCAGCGCCGCGTAGCTCACCTTGACCAGGTCGAACTCGCCTCGTTCGGCCGCCGTGTTGGTGACGTCGACGTCGGCGAACGTCAGGTTGACCTCGGGGGCCGCGGGGATCAGCCCGTGCACGAGGGCGTGGAAGACGAACGTGTCATTGGGGCACGGGGAGACCGCGAGTGAAAGCGCCACGTTGTTCACGCTAAACGCGTCCGGCCCCGTTCGTCCGTAGCGGCGCCTGTCTGTAATCCCACAACCGGTTATCCACAGGCTGTCCACAGAGCCTCGGAAGCTGTGGACAATGCGGCGAACGCCTCTTTGAGCCGCCAGGCGGCGCGGTCGCGGGGACCGATCGGATTGGAGATCGCGCGCAGCTCGGCGAAGGGCAGGTCACCGGCGGCGACGGCCACGCCGAAGCCTTCCATGGCCTCGGCGACCGCGGCCGGGTAGCGGCTTCGGAGCTGCTCGGCGGTTGTCGCGGTGCCGGTGACCGTGGCCAGGGTGAGCACGTCGCCGACGATGGCGCCGGGCAGGGCCGAGGTCAGGTTCTTGAGCAGTGCCGGGTCGGCGTCGACGCGGCTGAGGCCGAAGCCTAGCTCTTCGATCGGCAGGAAGCCGTCGGGCGATTCGGCGCCCAGGTCGGCGGCGATGCTGCGGGCGCCGATCACGGTCGCGCCGACCGGGGCGCGGCCGGGGAAGCCGCCGGCGATGCCGGCGCTGATGACGGCTCGATAGCGGCCGGTGGCGAGCAGCCGGGCGGTCCCGGCGGCGGCCGCCGCCGGTCCGACCCCGACAGGCTCGACGACCACGTGGCCGGCGTCGGCACCCGCGCGCACGGCGTCGGCCTCGGCGGCGACCGCGGTCACCACGAGCAGGGGAAAGACCATGAGGAAAGCCGTCCTTGCGGTGCCTGTGGAAAGCGGTGCCTGTGGAAAGCGTGCCGGTTGGAAGCGTGCCTGTGGATAACTGCCGTCAGAGGTCGTCTTCGTCGTCCGGCAGAGGAGGGGTGCCCGGAGTGGATCGCCCGGTCGAGGTCGGCCGGTAGACGTGGAAGCCGGGCGGGGCCAGTGCCGGATCGGGCTGGGTGGGAGCGGGGTCGGCCGGCAGGTCGTCCGGGACCGGAGCGGCCGGGACCGGAGCGGCCGGGGTCGAATCTCCCGGCGATTGCGGCGGCACGTCCTTGTCCTTGCGGCGGCCGAACCAGCCCTTGCGGGCCGGCTTCGGGTCGACCAGCGTCGGGTCGATCGGCCGGTCGGTGGCCCGAGCGCCCGGAGCCGGCGGTGCCAGGCCGGACCCGGCGGGTCGTGCGGGCCCTCGCGCGCCACCGCGGGCCGGTGGAGGTGGCACCCGTTCGCTCCCACGGGATCGCCGGGGCGGTGCCGGTGGGAGGTCGGAGGTCGAAGCGTTGCGGGGATGGGGCGGGTTGGGTCGGGTTCGCTCGGGCACCGTCGGCGCCTCGGGCCACGGGTCGGCCGGGGCGCTTCGGCGACGTTCGGCGGTCGAC
This sequence comes from Actinoplanes sp. NPDC051343, assembly GCF_044455125.1. Lineage (NCBI taxonomy): Bacteria > Bacillati > Actinomycetota > Actinomycetes > Micromonosporales > Micromonosporaceae > Actinoplanes > Actinoplanes sp. NPDC051343. Next base: position 103,015 of record NZ_JBITEL010000015.1, on the reverse strand, counting down.
GGCTCGGCCCACGAACCCCCGATGCCGCCCGACGACCCACCGGCGGCTCCCCCTGACGGCCCACCGGCGGCTCGGCCCGATGGCCCAGTGGTCGCTCCGCCCGACGACCCGCCGGCGGCTCGGCCCGACGACCCAGCGGTGGCTCCGCCTGACGGCCCAGCGGTGGCTCCGGCCGACGGGCCAGCGGTGGCTCCGGCCGACGGGCCAGCGGTGGCTCCGGCCGACGGGCCAGCGGTGGCTCCGGCCGACGGGCCAGCGGTGGCGCGGGCGGGCTCTGACGGGGCGGTTTCTCCGGCGGCGGCGGAGGGCTCGGTGTCGTGGGAACGGCCGCTCAGGCGCTCGTTGTGGAGGCGGGTGGCGACTATCCCGGCGCGTACGGCTCCTGCGACCGCGAGAAGCGCGCCCAGCGCGACCCCCAGGCGGCCCGGCAGCGGGATGAGGCCGATTCCCCCGCCGGTCACCCAGGCGATCATCAGGACCGTTTCGGAGTGGGCGAAGGCGCTCGCCCGCAGCCGCTCGGGGATTCGCTCCTGGATGCTCGCGTCGATGGCCAGCTTGGCGATGCCGCTGAAGATGGAGGTGATCAGGGCGAACAGCGCGACCATGAGCAGGCTGTAGAAGACGGCGGCCAGCACGGCGACGGCGGCCGTGACGGTCAGGCCGGCCGCCTGCAGGGCGAGCGGGCGGCGGATGCGCAGGCGGGTGCCGACCGCGGTGGAGAGGAACGTGCCGACCGCGAGTGCGCCGCCGACCACGCCGACCGCCGCCTTGTGGCCGACGTCGGTGCCGAAGATGTGGGTGTCGAGTTGGTTTCCCACCACCACGAAGGTGAGGAACAGCAGCAGGAAGCCGTAGAGCAGCCGCAGGCTGGCGCTGCCGATCAGGCTGGCCACGACGAGTTTGCCGGACAACGGGCGGTCGGCGCCGCGGCCCAGGCGCAGCATGGCCCGCCATGGCTGGGGGACCGCCTCGGGCGGATCGGAGTCGGCGCGTGGGGGCAGGCGGAGCGCGATGACCATGCCGACGATGAAGATGATCGAGGACACCCGCAGTGGCCACTGCGGACCGAACTTGAACGCGAGCAGGCCGATCGGGGCGACCACCGCGCCCGCGAACGTGCCGTAGACACTGGCCCGGGCGCCGACCTGGGACAGGCCGACGCCCTCCGGCAGCAGTCGGGGGACGGCGGCCGAGCGGGCTACGCCGTACGCCCGGGAAAGCGCAAGCACCCCGAAAGCCGCCGGATAGAGTCCCCAGCCGAAAAGGTGATCGGAGATCACATAGGCCAGGAAGGCCCGGCCGAGCATGGTGACCGCGAGCGCATAGCGCCGGCCGTGCCGGAAATGGTCGAGCAGCGGGCCGACCACCGGCGCCAGCAGGGCGAACGGCACCATGGTGATGAGCAGGTAGAGCGCGACCTTGCCGCGCGCCTCGCCCAGCGGCACGTTGAAGAAGATTGTGCCCGCGAGTCCGATGGCGATCAGCGCGTCGCCGGCACAGGAGACCGCGTGCAGGTCGAAGAGCCGGATCATGCCGATCTCGCCGGCGGCGCCGCGGGCGCGAGCCGACCCGACCCGGCGGGTCGCCCACGCGCCGGAGCGCACCGAACCGCGCACCAGCATGCGGGTGGCCTTGACCGCGGTGCCGACGGTGCGTCCGATCGAAGGAAGCAGCGGCATGGGAACCATCCTGACTGATCGAGGCGACCCGCGTCGCCTCCCGGGGGCCGGTTATCTGGGGGAGTCGCTGCGGACAAGCCGTGCGAGTAGGGGACAATGGATACGTGACGACCAGGACCACCTCTCGCGCTGCCCGTCTCGACCAGGTTTGTGCCGATGCGGTGGGGATCGCGCGCGGCGCGATCACCGACGTCGATCCGGCCGACATCGGTGAACATCTCGACGCGATCGCCGAAGGCGACCGTGTCGTGACCCACTTCTTCGAAAGTCATCTCGCGGGCTACCGCGGATGGCGCTGGGCGGTCACCGTCACCCGGGCGCCGCGCAGTCGCCATGTGACGATCTGCGAGACCGTGCTACTGCCCGGCCCCGACGCGCTGCTCGCCCCCGGCTGGGTGCCGTGGAACGAGCGCCTGCAACCCGGCGACCTGGGCGTCGGCGACCTCATGTCGACCGCGCCGGACGACGAGCGGCTCGCACAGGGCTATGTGCTCAGCGACGATCCGGCGGTCGAAGAGGTCAGCTGGGAACTCGGCCTCGGCCGGTCGCGGGTGATGTCCCTCGAGGGTCGCATCGAGACCGCCCAGAGGTGGTACGACGGTGACTCCGGCCCCGAGGCGCCGATCTCCACCGCTGCCCCGCGCAACGCCCGCTGTGGCACCTGCGGGTTCTACCTCCCGCTGGCCGGCTCGATGCGGTCGATGTTCGGCGTCTGCGGCAACCTCTACGCCCCCGACGACAGCCGGGCGGTCAGCGCCGATCACGGCTGCGGCGCGCACTCCGAGGCGTTGATGGGCACTTCCGAGCCGCCGGTCGACGAGCTTCCGACGGTCTACGACGACAGCGAGGTCGAGTCGGTCGCGGTCAGCCGCGGCCACGGCTCGGTCGAGTCGGACGAGCCGGCCGAGGACTACGGTCACAGCTAGGACGTGACGCGGAACTCCGGGTGTGTCAGTGCGCGGCGCCGGCGACGGTGCCGGTCGTGCACGATCATCGTGATCAAACCGGGGATGCCGACGAAGAACCCGGCGATGCAGATGTCGAGCCATCGGTCGGGTCCGTGCGCCAGCCACACCACCAGAGCGGCCACCGCGAAACCGATCATGCCGCCGACGGCGAACGGGACCATCGGCGGGTCGAGCGGCTCCACGCGCGGCTTGCGCTGCTCAGTCACGCGGTCAGACTAAACGATCACCGGTCGGACGCTCTAAAATGCCTGCCGGTGACTGCGGTCATAGGCGTTTTCAATGTCGTTAGCCTAGCTCATTAGCTAGGCTAAGTATCGTGATGGAGCGGCTGGTGTCGGAGCCCCGAACGGCAGACGATCTGGCCAAGACGCTGCGCGAGGCCATACAGCGCCTCAACCGGCGGGTACGGCAGGCACGCCCGGTCGGTGATCTCACCTTCGGTCAACTCTCCGCGCTGACCAGCATCCTGCTGGCCGGTGCGTTGACCCCGCGGGAACTCGCCGACATCGAGCGGGTCCAGCCTCCGACGATGACCAAGATCGTCGGAAAGCTGGAGGAGCGGGGGCTGGTGATCCGGTCCCCGCACCCGACCGACGGGCGGCAGGTGATCCTGGCGCCCACGGAACAGGGGCGGGCGATCTATGCCCAGTTCGAGCTGGCCCGCAATGCTTGGCTGTCCGAGCACTTGGAACAACTGGGGCCCGAGGATCGGGACGTGTTGTTCCGGGCGGCCGAGATCATGCAGCAGGTCGCCCGGTCCTGACGGCTCACGGTCGGCGCGCTTCGTCACGCGACGATGACGCGTACGACCGAACGGAGGCCCGCGTGCGGGCAGTACTGAGCACCACATTCCGGTCCCTGAGGGTTCGCAACTATCGATTGTTCGCCACCGGCCAGCTCGTGAAGCTGATCGGCGTGTGGATGATGTTCACCGCGCAGGACTGGCTGGTGCTCGACCTCTCGCACAACTCGCCGGGCGCCCTGGGTGGCGTCTCGGCCCTCCAGTTCGCCCCCGTGCTGCTGCTCACCCTCTGGGCCGGGAAGCTGGCCGACCGGTACGACAAGCGGTTCCTGCTGATCGCCGCCAACGCCGTCTTCGCGGCCACCGCGATCGTGTTCGCGCTGCTGGTCGCCAGCGGGGCGGTCGAGCTCTGGCACGTTTTCCTCTTCGCCGCCCTGCTCGGGGTGGCCAATGCCATCGAGACCCCGGTACGCCAGTCCTTCGTCTCCGAACTGGTCGAACAGCCGCTGCTGCCGAACGCCCTGGCGCTCTCCGCGGCCACCTTCAACACCGCCCGGATCGGCGGCCCGGCCCTGGCCGGCGTCGCGCTCGCGCTCTTTCACACCGGCCCGGTCTTCCTGATCGCGACCGCACTCTCCATCGCCCCGGTGTTCAGCTACGCCGTGATGCGCCCGGCCGATCTCTACCGCGGTGAGCGCCCGGGCAAGAAGGACACCCGCATTCTGGACGGCCTGCAGTACGTCTGGAAGCGCAACGACCTGCTGCTGCCGATCGGCGTGATGGCGGCCATCGGCATGATCGGCTTCAACTTCCCGGTCACGCTGGCCTCGCTGGCAAAGATCAACTTCCACGCCGGACCGTCGTCCTTCGGACTCCTCACCACCTGCCTCGCCCTCGGCTCGCTCGGTGGGGCGCTGGTCGGGAGCCTGCGGCGGGCGCGGCCGGGCGCGTACGTCGTCCTGCTCGCCGCGATCGCGTTCAGCGTCCTCGAGTTCATCGTCGGGTTCTCGCCGAACTTCGTCACCGCGGCTCTGCTGCTGGTGCCGACCGGGTTCTTCTCGATCTTCCTGGCCCAGGCCGCCAACCACCGGGTGCAGATGGGCGTGGACCCCGAGTTCCGGGGCCGCGTGATGGCCCTCTACGTGCTGGTCTTCCTCGGCTCGACACCGATCGGGGCGTCCCTGGCCGGCTGGTGGGGGGAGCGGTTCGGGGTGCCGTCGAGCATCTGGGGAGCCGGACTGGTCTGTCTGATCGCGTCGCTGGCGGCGCTGGCGTGGCAGTTGCGCACCAGCGGGGACCGCTTGCGCGTGCGATTGTCGCCGCGGCCGCGCCTCGAGGTGCGGTCCGCCGGCGCCATCGACGCCCTTGATTCCACTCCGGTCGTCGCCGACGTGTTGGAGGACCGCACGCCTTCTAAAGTCTGAAGACTGACACGTAGCCGATTGACGGGTCGCTGTCGATCACCCAGGAGAGGTATACCGAGGTAGATTGGCATCTCGAGTCGGCCGAACGGTTATTCCGGCCGCTTGAGCCCGAGGCATAACGTCGGTTCCGTGGGCCTGACGGAAGCGGCGATGTGGGGGGCAGCGGTCGTGGCGCTGTTCGCTCTCCCGTGCGCGCTGATCGCTCTGCGGGCCGCCGACGAGGTCGCCCTGCGCCGCCGCGAGTGGGCCCGCCGCCCGCTGGAGGAAACGCAGGCCCTGCACGAGCTTGACCGGGCCATGCAGCACCGCGAAGGGCCGCCGCTGCTCGACGACGCCCCGGCCCAGGCGATCGATGACATCGCCCGCGATTTGCGGCGACTCGACCGGCAGCGCCGCGGTGGTCCGACGCTCGAGTCGGAGCGGTGGCTGGAGGCCGTACTGCAGGCCTACGACGACGGGCTCTGCCGGGCCTGCCGCTGCGTGGGCGTGCCGGAGCACCTGGAGCCGCTCGAGGGCATGGACCGCGAGATCGAACGCGTGCGGGTCGAGGGCGCGCTCGAAGCGGCCGGTGTGACCCTGCGCTGAACCGATCTCAGGACGACTCGCGAGCCGCCGGCCCGCCGCCGAACAGCACGTCGTCCCAGCTCGGCAGCCGCTTGCGCGGCTTCGCCTCGTCGCTCTCGGCCGGCTGGTTCTGCCCGACGGTGCGCCGCGGCCGCAGGACCGCCAGCGACGGCACGGCCGGCACCTCCTTGGGCAGGTCGGCGTCGTCGTCGAAGGCCGAACCGGAACCGCCGAGCAGCGCCGCGGCGCCACCGGCGACCGGGCGCCGGGACTCGGACGGCCCCGCGTCGAGACCGCGACCGGGAGTCTGACCCCCGAGCGGACGATCGAGGGAGGCGAGCAGGGCGTCGCGACCGGACCGGATCGGATCGCGGACCGGACGCGGCGCCGACACCGGCTCGGCCGCGGGCAGCCCGTGGCCACCGCGAGCGGGCTCGTTGCCGCGGGCCGGACCGGGCAGGCCGTGGCCACGGTCGGCACCGAAGCCACGGTCGGCGCCGAAGCCCCGGTCGCCGCCGAAGCCGCGCTCGGGCACCGGGTCCTGACCGAGAATCTGGGTCGGCCGCTCGGCGCAAAGGTATTGCGCCATGTCGTCGTGGGGCGAGACCACCTGGCGACCCTTGTCGAGGTCCCAGATCGCCTGGGCGGTCGCCTTGCCGGACGGCCAGGTCGCGACGATGCGCCAGGTGCCGTCCTCGCGGCGGAACGCGTCCCAGGAGATCTTTTCGGCGTCGATGCCGTGCTGGGCCAGGCGGCTGTCGACCACGTCGGCCAGCGGCGCGCCGGAGTCGGACGTCTTGAGGCGGGTGCGCCGGGCGTGCTGGGCGAGCATGGCCCGCTCCTGCAGCACCGGGCCCGCGTAACGCAGCACGCGGTCGACCGGGACACCGGCGATGCGGGCGACGTCCTCGGCCGACTCGCCGGAGCGGATGCGGGCCTGGATGTCGCGCGGCGACAGCGATGCGGTGATCTCGGGCGCCATCGTGGCGAGCGAACCGCCGGAGTGCGGCGGATGCGTCTCCTGATTGAGGGCGCCGTTGATCCGGTCGTCGAGAGGAAGTGCCAGGAGACGACCCACCTCGTCGGCGAGCACGAGAGCCTGACCGTCCTCGGAGAGGGCGACGAAGCGTACCGGCCGCATGCGTTGCCTCCGTCTCGTCGCGTTGGCGCCGTTGGGCTGTGCTCCCGAGAGTCAGCCACCCGGGCGCGCTTGGGAACACGCTACGCGCCCCGATCACCCAATGGAGGTAGGCGCGCCGTCTATTAATTCATTGAGCAGCCAAGATGATCTTAAAAGCCTTCAGGCGTACGCCCGAAGCCCTACCCGCAAGCAGGCGGCCCGAACCCGGTTCGTCGACGCGACGATCTGCCGGGTGCGGGCCGCAACGCGCCTCTCGCGATGGCGGCCGGCCGGGCTCAGATCCGCTCGGCCACGTAGTCGATGCACTCGGTCAGGGCCGTCACGTCGGCCGGGTCGACGGTCGGGTAGAGCGCCACCCGCAGCTGATTGCGTCCCAGCTTGCGGTAGGGCTCGGTGTCGACGATGCCGTTGGCCCGCAGCACCTTGGCCACCGCGGCCGCGTCCACGCCCTCGGCGAAGTCGATCGTCGCGACCGCGTGCGACCGCAGCGCCGGGTCGCCGACGAACGGCGTCGCGTACGAACTGCGGTCGGCCCAGCCGTAGATCGCGGCCGCGCTCTCCGACGACCGCTTGGCCGCCCAGGCCAGGCCGCCCTGCGCGTTCATCCAGTCGACCTGCTCGGCGGCGAGGAACACCGTGGCCAGCGCCGGTGTGTTGTAGGTCTGCTCGAGCCGGGACTGCTCGATGGCCGTGACCAGGTCGAGGAACTGCGGGATGTAACGCCCGGTCGCCTTGATCTCGAAGGCCCGCTCGATCGCGGCCGGCGACATGAGCGCCAGCCAGATGCCGCCGTCCGAACCCAGCGCCTTCTGCGGGGCCAGGTAGTAGACGTCGGTCTCGCGCAGGTCGACGTCGAGACTGCCACCGCCCGAGGTCGCGTCGGTGAGCAGCAGCGCGCCCTCGTCGGCCCCGGCTACCCGGCGCACTCCGACGGCGACGCCGGTCGACGTCTCGTTGTGGACCGACGCGTACACGTCGACGCCGGCCTCGGCGGTCAGGAAGGCCGCCTCGCCGCCCGGTGCCCTGTGCACGGTCGGGTCGGCCAGGAACGGCGCGTCCTTGGCGGCCTTCGCGAACTTCGCGCCGAACTCGCCGAACTCGGCGAACTGGGCCCGGTCGCGGATCAGGCCGAAGACCGCGGCGTCCCAGAACGCGCTGGTGCCGCCGTTGGAGAGGATCACCTCGTAGCCGTCAGGCAGGCCGAAGAACGTGGCCAGGCCGCGGCGCAGGCGGGCGACCTGGTCCTTGACCGTGCGCTGGCGGTGCGAGGTGCCCATGAATGTCCGTGACACCGCGGACAGCGCCTCGACGCCCTCAGGGCGGACCTTGCTCGGCCCGGAGCCGAACCGTCCGTCGACCGGTTTGATTTCGTCGGGAATCCGGATGTCAGTCACAGCGACTCATTATGGGCGAGAGCGTTCCAGCCCTCCACGTCCTGCGGCTTGCGCGAATTCGGTCCCACATAGCGGGCGCTCGGGCGCACGATGCGGCCCAGGCGCTTCTGCTCGAGGATGTGCGCGCTCCACCCGGCGACCCGGGCGCAGGTGAACATCGAGGTGAACATGTGCGACGGCACCTCGGCGAAGTCGAGCACCACGGCCGACCAGAACTCCACGTTGGTGGCGAGCACCCGGTCGGGCTTGCGGGCCCGCAGCTCGGCCAGCGCGGCCCGCTCCAGCGCCTCGGCGACCTCGAACCGGGGCGCGCCCAGCTCGCGGGCGGTCCGGCGGAGCACCCGGGCGCGCGGGTCCTCGGCCCGGTAGACCCGGTGACCGAAGCCCATCAGCCGCTCGCCGCGGTCGAGGACGCCGCGGACGTACCCCTCGGCGTCGCCGCCGCGCTCGACCGCCTCGATCATGTGCAGCACCCGGGACGGCGCCCCGCCGTGCAGCGGGCCGGAGAGCGCACCGATGCCGGACGAGATGCAGGCCGCCACGTCGGCGCCGGTCGAGGCCACGACCCGGGTGGTGAAGGTGGACGCGTTCATGCCGTGCTCGGCGGCCGAGATGAAGTACGCGTCGACGGCCTTGACGTGCCGCGGGTCCGGGTCACCCCGCCACCGCCGCATGAACCGCTCGACGATCGTCCCCGCCTTGTCGATGTCCTTCTGGGGCACCGCCGGCAGCCCGAGCCCGCGGGCCGCCTGGGCGATGAACGACAGTGCGGTCACCGACACCCGGGCCAGGTCGCGGCGGGTCTGCGCGTCGTCGATGTCGAGGAGCTGGGACAGCCCCCAGTAGGGCGCCAGCATGGCGACCGCGGACTGCACGTCGACCCGGATGTCACCGGAGTGCACCGGCACCGGGAACGGCTCGGCGGGCGGCAGGCCGGTGCCGAACCGGCCGTCGACCAGCAGACCCCAGACGTCGCCGAACGAGACCTGGCCGATCAGGTCCTCGATGTCGACGCCCCGGTAGCGCAGCGAGCCACCGGCCTTGTCGGGTTCCGCGATCTCGGTTTCGAACGCGATCACGCCCTCGAGTCCGGGTTTGAAATCGGTCACGGCACTCCCTGCGGCTCAATCCGGCTGCGACTAAATCCGGTAAGTGTTTCATCTTCCCCGTCGGGTACCGGGTGGTCGAGGTCGCGCAGTGTGCTCTCCGCGACATCCCATCCTGACCGACCTGACGGACGGCTCGCGGCGACTTACGGTGATGACCGAGAGTCAGCTAGGAGCGTGGTGAGTCTGCAACCCCCCTCACCCGCAGGGATGCGCCGCGATTACGCGCAGCACGAGGCCCTGCTCGAGACCGGGCTGGCCGCCGACTGGACAGCCCAGTTCGCGGTCTGGTTCGCCGACGCGGCGGCCTTCGGCCTGCCGGAACCCAATGCCATGGTGGTGGCGACGGCCGACCGGGACGGTCGCCCTTCCGCGCGTACGGTGCTGCTCAAGGAGTACGACACGCGTGGTTTCGTCTTCTTCACCAACTACGAGTCCCGCAAGGGCCGCGAGCTTGCCGCCAACGCGTACGCAAGCCTGGTCTTTCCCTGGTTCCCCATGCAGCGCCAGGTGCTGGTGGAAGGGCCGGTCGAGCGGGTGAGCCGGGCCGAGACCGAGGCCTATTTCGCCTCCCGGCCGCGCGGCTCGCAGCTCGGCGCCTGGGCCAGCCCGCAGTCGCGGGTGCTGCCCGACCGGGCGGCGGTCGAGGCCGGGCTGAGCGCGGCGGTCGAGCGGTTCGGCGACGGACCGGTGCCGGCGCCGCCGCACTGGGGCGGCTTCCGGGTGGATCCGGCGACCGTGGAGTTCTGGCAGGGCCGCAGCAGTCGGCTGCACGACCGGTTGCGCTACCGGCGCACCGGGGAACGGGGCTGGATCGTGGAGAGGCTGGCCCCGTGAGCCAGGAGTCCGTCGAGTCGACCGAGCAGGTCGTCGAGGAGCACGAGCAGCACAAATCGGCGTTGATGGACATCCGGCCGTTGCGCGTGACGGCCTACCGCCGCCTCTGGGTCGGCAACGGCGTCGCGTACTTCGGCTTCCAGTTCACCTCGGTGGCCGTGCCGGTGCAGATGTTCGCCATCACGCACTCGTCGGCCTGGGTCGGCCTGATCGGCATCGCGGGCCTGGTCCCGCTGCTGATCTTCGGGCTGTGGGGCGGCGCCGCGGCCGACGTCGTCGACCGGCGCAAGCTGCTGCTCGCCAGCTCGACCCTGGCCTGGCTGTCGACCGTCGGACTGCTGGTGCAGGCCCTGGCCGGGGCACACAGCGGCTACCTGCTGCTGGGGCTGACCGCGGTGCAGTCGGCCGGTTTCGCGGTCAGCTCGCCCGCCCGGCAGGCGATCATCCCGCGGATCGTGCCCGGTCCGCTGGTGCCGTCGGCCAACACGCTGAGCTATACGACTACGACCGCGGGTGGCGTGCTCGGTCCGCTCGCGGCCGGTCTGATCTTCGGGGCGTACTCGACACACACCGGCGTCGTCGCGGCCTATCTGGTCGACGCCGCGCTGTTCACGATCTCGTTCTGGGCGACCTGGAGGCTCCCGGCGATCCCGCCGGTCGAGCACGAGGAGGGCATGCAACGGCCGACCGCCGGGCTGAGCGGCGTCATCGGCGGCCTCAAGTTCCTGGTCACCCAGCCGGTGCTGCTGCTCTCGTTCGGGGTCGACATCATCGCGATGGTCTTCGCCATGCCCCGCGCGCTGTTCCCGGAGGTGGCGGCCGACCGGTTCCACAGCAGCGCCGCGGTGGGTTACCTGTTCAGCGCCATCGCGGTCGGCTCGGTGGTCGGCGGCATCTTCTCGGGCTGGATCGGCCGGGTGAAGCGGCAGGGCGTGGCCCTGGTCGGCGCGGTGGTCGCCTGGGGTGTCGCGATCGGCTTCAGCGGGTTCGCCCACCAGCTCTGGCTGGCACTGCTGCTGCTCGCCGTGGGAGGCGCGGCCGACCTGGTCAGCGCGGTCTATCGACAATCGATCCTGCAGGTCTTCGCGCCCGACCAGCTCCGCGGCCGCCTTCAGGGCGTGTTCACGGTCGTGGTCGCCGGCGGCCCCCGGCTCGGCGACCTGCGGGCCGGCGCCACGGCGTCACTCACCGGCTCGACCGCGTCCTGGGCCGGAGGCGGCTTCGTCGCGGCCGGCCTGGCCGTGGTGCTCGCCCTGGTCTTCCCGGCCCTCGTCCGCTATCGGCCACCTTCCTCGCCGACCGGACCGAACCGATAATGTCCAACCCATGACGAGCGTGGTAGCCGCGACATCCGGAACGCAGTGGTCGATCGAGGCGGACGGCCATCGCGCCGTCGTCGTGGAGGTCGGTGGCGTGCTGCGCCACTATTCGGTCGGTGACACCGAGGTCCTCGACGGGTTCTCGACCGAAGAGGTGTCGCCGGCGTCGGCCGGTCAGATCCTCGCCCCCTGGCCCAACCGCATCCGCGACGGGCACTACGAGTTCGGCGGCCAGACGTACCAGCTGCCGCTGACCGAGCCGGCCCGGCACAACGCGATCCACGGCCTGGTCAACTGGTCCCGGTGGAGCGCGGTCGAGCAGTCGGCCGACGCGGTGATCCTCGAGGTCGACGTGCCGGCCCAGATCGGTTACCCGTGGTGGCTGCGGCTGCGCACCCGCTGGTCGGTCTCGTCCGCCGGCCTGCGCTGCGACCAGGAGGTCGTCAACAACAGCGGCACCACCGCGCCCTGGGGCTACTCGATCCACCCGTACCTTCAGCTCCCCGGCGTGTCGGTCGACGAAACGCTGCTGCAGGTGCCCGGGAAGACCCGCATTGTGGCCGACGCCCGGCTGCTGCCGATCGGCGCGGTCAAGGTCGCCGGCACCGACTACGACTACTCCGAGCCCCGCCGCATCGGCATCCAGGTCCTCGACACCACGTTCGGCGACATCGATCACGACGCGAACGGCATCACCGAGGTGACCATCGCCGACCCGCACTCGGACGCCAAGGTCACCGTCTGGGCGGACGACAAGTTCAAGTACTGGCAGGTCTTCTCCGGCGACACCCTGCACGGCGAGCGGTTCCGCCGGTCGGTCGCGATCGAGCCGATGACCTGCCCGCCCGACGCGTTCCGCACCGGCCGCGACCTGATCGTCCTCGAACCGGGCGAGACCTGGACCGCCTCCTGGGGAATCCGGCCCTGATGGAGTTCGACGAGGTAGTACGCCGTCGCCGGATGATCCGGCGCTACGACCCGGACCGCCCGCTCGCGCCCGAACTCATCGACAAGATCGTCAACCACGGGCTGCGGGCGCCGTCGGCCGGGTTCTCCCAGGGCTGGAGCTTCCTGGTCCTCACCGAGCCCGCCGACCGCGACCTCTACTGGGCGGTCACCACCGGCGGCAAGGCCGAGGAGGGCTGGCGCGGGGAATGGCTCGAGCGCATCCGCACCGCGCCGCTGCTCGTGGTCTGCCTCTCCAACAAATCGGCCTACCTCGACCGGTACGCCGAACCCGACAAGGGGTGGACGGACCGGGACGAAGCGCGCTGGCCGGTGCCCTACTGGGACATCGACACCGGGTTCGCCGCGCTGCTGATGCACCTCACCGCGGTCAACGAGGGGCTCGGGTCGTGCTTCTTCGGGCTGCCGCCGGTGACCATCCCCGACTTCAAGAAGGCCTTCGGCGTACCGGACGAATTTGCCCCCATCGGCACCCTGACCGTCGGATATCGGGCGGACGACAAGAGGTCACCGTCACTTAAGCGCGGGCATCGCCCGGTAGACGATGTGGTGCATCATGGCCGATGGGTCGAATCGCCGATCACCGTCGCGGAGCGATGAGGGGTGACCGGAGCCGGACTAGGCTGGCACCCGCAGGCAGCGCGGGTCGATGTGGGAGGGGGCAGCCGCCGTGATCTTTAAAGCGGTCCGAGACGGAGCCCCGTACCCCGATCACCACACCACGCTGAAGGCGTGGGCCGAGATCCCGCCCCGGCCGATCCGGCTGGCCGATCTGATCACCACGAAGCGTGAGCTGGCGCTCGACAAGCTGCTGGCCGAGGACTCGACCTTCTACGGCGACCTCTTCCCGCACGTCGTGGAATACAAGGGCGCGCTCTACCTCGAGGACGGCCTGCACCGCGCGCTGCGGGCCGCGCTCCAGCAACGCAACCAAATCCACGCCCGGGTGCTGGTGGTCCAATGATTCCCCCGCTCGACCTGATCGACTTCGACGACCTGCTCTCCGACGAGGAACGCGAGATCCGCGCGCTCACCCGCCGGGTGGCCGACGACCGGGTCCGCCCGTTCGTCGCCCAGTGGTACGAGGAGGGTCGCGTCCCCGTCCGTGAGCTGGCCGTCGAGTTCGGCAAGCTCGGCCTGCTCGGCATGCACCTGACCGGTTACGGCTGTGCCGGCGCCTCGGCGGTCGCCTACGGCCTGGCCTGCCACGAGCTCGAGGCGGCCGACTCCGGCGTCCGCTCGCTGGTCAGCGTGCAGGGTTCCCTCGCGATGTACGCGATCTGGAAGTACGGCTCCGAGGAGCAGAAGCAGCGCTGGCTGCCCGGCATGGCAGCCGGCGAGCTGATCGGCTGCTTCGGCCTGACCGAGCCCGACCACGGCTCCGACCCGGCCAACATGTCCACCCGGGCCCGCCGCGACGGCACCGACTGGGTGCTCAACGGCGGCAAGATGTGGATCACCAATGCCCCGGTCGCCGACGTCGCGGTGATCTGGGCGCGGACCTCCGACTCCGTCCTCGGCTTCGCAGTGCCGACCGACACTCCCGGCTTCCAGGCCCGCGAGATCAAGCACAAGATGTCGTTGCGGGCGTCCAGCACCGGCGAGATCACGCTCGACGACGTACGCCTGCCGGACGGCGCCCGGCTGCCTGATGCGGCCGGGCTCAAGGCGCCGCTGTCCTGCCTCACCGAGGCGCGGTTCGGCATCATCTGGGGAGCGATGGGTGCGGCGCGCGACTGCCTCGACACGGCCCTCTCCTACGCGACGACCCGCGAGCAGTTCGGCCGTCCGATCGGCGGCTTCCAGCTGACCCAGGCCAAGCTCGCCGACATGGCCGTCGAGCTGCAAAAGGGCATGCTGCTGGCGCTCCACCTCGGCCGGTTGCGCGACAGCGCCGGCAAGCTGAGGCCCGAGCAGGTGAGCGTGGGCAAGCTCAACAACGTGCGCGAGGCTCTTCTGGTGGCACGCACGTGCCGCACGATCCTCGGCGGCAACGGCATCAGCGGCGAATACCCGGTCATGCGGCACGCCAACAACCTCGAAAGCGTCCTCACCTACGAGGGCACCTCGGAGATCCACCAGCTGGTCATCGGCCAGAAATTGACTGGTTTGAACGCCTTCGCCGGCTGACAAGTCGAAATTGTCGTACGCGTCTTCTACCTTTGAGTCATGGCAAACTCACCGGATGTCGAGGAACCGACCAGGGAGTACCCGGTCCCCGACGAGGCCGCCGGTCCCGCCGTTCCTCCCCCCGCCACCCCGACCGCTGACGACCCGACCGCCGACTCGCCGAGCCGCCCCAGCGGCTTCGCCCGGCTGCTGATCTTCACGGCGTTCGTCTTCGCGCTGATCGTCGCCGCCTGCCTGGGGCTCCGCGCGGTGCACGTCCTGCCCAGCTTCAGCAACCCGTTCGCCGGCAAGACCACCGACCGCAGCCAGCCGGTCCTCCTGCAGTCCATGCGCGACCTGAGCCGTTACGTCGCCGCCGACGGCACGTTCCAGGTGATCGTCGACCTCCAGCAGGACAAAAACAACATCCCCGACTTCCTGATCAACGACCGCACCCTGTTCGTCGGGTCGGGCACCGTCGAGGAGTACGTCGACTTCGGCGCGCTGAGCACCAACGCCCTCAAGGTCGACGACACCAAGAAGTCGGTGACGATCACGCTGCCCCCGCCGCAGCAGTCCACGGCCGCCCTCGACATGAACAAGAGTTACGTCGTGGCCGAACAGCGGGGCCTGCTCAACCGCATCGGCGACGCCTTCAAAAACAATCCCAACCAGCAGCAGAAGGTCTACCAGCTGGCCCAGCAGCGGATCACCGACGCGGCCAAGGGCAGCGGCCTCGACCAGCGGGCCCAGGCCAACACCGAGAAGATGCTGGAAAGCCTCTTCACCCGCCTCGGCTTCACCTCGGTCTCGGTAACCTTCACCAACCCATAGCCCTCACCCGCCCACCGGAGCTCGCTCACCTTGGGCTCCGGCCCACCTCACCGCCCGGCCCGTCGCACACCGTGCCGTTCCGTCCAGCCTCCTGGCCAGCGCGGTCTTGGCCGAGCGCGCGGGCCCTCGATGCTGGCGGCCGGTGCAGGGCGGGCGTGGTGCGCGGGCGAGGACGGCTTTGGTCGGACGCGGTCTCTTGATCCAGGCGGCCCTTTCCGGGTGGTGTGGTGCGCGGGCGAAGTGGCCTTGGCCGAGCGCGGCCTCGTGACTCGGGCGCCGGTTGTGGGCGGCCGGTTGTGGGCGGGGGGTCCGCGGGCGAGGTGGCCTTGGCCGGACACGGGCTCTTGATCCTGGCCGCCGGCTCCGGACGAAGGTGACCTTTCAGGCAAAGCGACGACAGTCGTTCGAGCGAACGCGGCCTCGGATGAACGCGGCTCTCGGGAACGTGACCCGCGGGCTCTCGCCGTGAGTGCCTTGCGCAAATTACTCAGGCGGCTTCCGGCCGACGCGGGCTCAGGTCAATTCGGTCGCACTGTGAGCTGCGGCGTCGTACGTTGCCGGTCATGGACGCCTTCGAGTCGCTCATGGCCGAGGTGATGACTTGCGCCGACCGCTTCGGACACCGCGAACACCTGCACCTGGCCTGGCTTGCGGTCCGCCGCCACGGCCCCTCGGCCGCACCCGACCTGCTCGCGGCCGGCATCCGCCGCACAGCGCGCTACGCCGGCGCCCCGCAGAAATATCACGCCACCATGACCCAGGCCTGGACCCACCTGGTCGCCCACCACGTGCCGGAGGGCCCCGACGACTTCGGCGCCTTCCTGCAGCGCTTCCCCCGGCTCCTCGACAAGCGCCTGCTGACCGCCCACTACTCCAGCTCCCGCCTGGCCTCCGCCGAGGCCCGCGCTTCCTGGATCACGCCCGACCTGGCGCCCTTCCCCACCACACCGGAATCCCCGCAGCCAGGCACCACCCCTTCCGAAGGCCCGTAAACCAAGCACAGTGTCGGCGCCCACCGGCCCGGACCGGTCACCGACCAGAGCCCGGTCCCTGAGTCCACCGACGACGGGTTGCGACCGATCCCGTGGCTGCATCCGCGGAGCGCCGGCGTCGAGACGCCACGCCGGACACAGACCGGTGGTCGGCGCCGAGGTTGCCTGCCGGCTCCGACACAGGCGCCGAGGTCGCGGCATGGTTTGAGCCAGCGGCGCGGCTCCTCGGTCTTCCCTGGACGTGCTCGAGGTGGCGGGGGTGGAGCCCGGTCCACCGGGGTCCGGGGAACGAGCCGCGGTCCGGGGAACGAGCCGCGGTCGGACCGGGACGCACGCGGACCGGCGAGGCCGGGTCGCGGCAGAGACCGAGACCGAGGCCACGGCCGCCCGACGAAGCCGTCCCGCAGTGCGAGAACCGCGGCTCAGACCCGTGAGCCCCCCGGCCGTCGCCGAATCCCCTGGAGACTTTGAAGCGGATTTCGGCTGGGCTTGAGGGTGGGGGGAGGCGCGCTGACGCCGGTTTTCCCTGAGGCCGTGGAGCGGGCGAGGCTGAATCGGGACTGACGCCGTTGGAACGGGGCCGGCCGTGACCAGGGCCGAGACTGCTGCCGAGAGTTCGGGCGGACCTCAGCCGGCTAGGTGAAGGGAAGACGGCGGCGATCTGACGCCGGGCTCGGCTGTCGATGTCGGCGACGCCTTCGCGGCGAGTAACTCCGCGCAACCCGAAGGCGGCCGCCTGCCCCGCTCCAACAACTGAGCGCAACCAACGCCGCACCTTGAGCGGCAATGCTTCGGTGGCCGGTGAGGTGACGCCCTCAGCCGACGGCGATTACCGCGGCATGGACGGCCAAACGGAGCGTTGTCAATGCCGGAAGAGTCGCTGCCCGGTCTGGATCAACGAGATGCCCCGGCGGCGGCATTCGGCGGCGATTTCGGGGGAGCGGGCCGACCCGCCGGGCTCGGCGATGGCGGAGACGCCGTGGCGGTGAGCTTCGGCGATGTTGTCGGTGAACGGTAGTGCGCCGTCCGAGACGAAGGCTATGCCGTTGAGCCGGGCCAGCCAGGCGGACGGATCGGGGACCGCCTGGGCGGCGGTGAGCTGCGCGTTTACCCGATCGTGGATGCGGGTGGCCGGCGAAGCAGGCACTGACGGATGTCGCCGCAGCCACCAGGTGTCTACCTTTGATCCGGCCAGCGCCGTGCAGTCGATGCGGGACTGTTGTCCGGCCGCTACGCCGAGGGCCATCCCGTCGGTTACGTAGACCACCGAGTTGGACTGGGTGTAGCGGGCGATCACCGCGCCGAGGAGCAGGTCCCCGGACAGCGGTGGAAGGGGGAGGTCGACCGGCTGCGTGATGCGGAGGCCGTACACCTCGCGGACCTCGATGGGCGGCGGTGTGAACGAGGGGTCGGCCTCGAGGATCAGGAAACGGCCGTTCTTCTTGGCGGCGAGCGCGGCCACGACGCCCGGTTCGAAGCCGGGGGCGATGATGCCGTCCGACACGACTTCGCGCAGGAAGGCGGCCAGTTCGAGGTCGACCGGGTGCGAGACGGCCACGAAATCGCCGTAGGAGCTCTTCGGATCGGCGTCCCGGGCGCGCACATAGGCGCTGGTCAGGGAGCCGACGTGGCCGGGGTCGAGGCGGTAGGCGGCGGCCATCGCCGGGTCGATCCGGCCGGCCACGGCCGCGCCGGCCGGGGAGACGTGCTTGAAGGACGCCGCCGAAGGAAGACCGAGGGCCAGGGCGGCCTCGCGGACCAGCTGCCAGCTCCCGAGGGCGTCGAGCAGATTGACGTACGAGGGAAGCCCGCTGACCACCCGCAGGGGCGCCGCTCCCGGCTCGACGGGTGCCCAGGTCGCGGGGGTCTGGTGAGGGTTGATGCCGTAGCGGAGCACCCCGACGTTTTCCAGCACTGTGCCTCCAAGTTACGGAGGCACCCAGGCGGTCGGCACCCGACAAATCGGCCGGGCCGCTCCCCGGTGGTGCTCCACCCTCGCCAGTCGCGGCCCGGCACCGACTCTACTCGTTGGGCATCAACGCCCAGAGGATCAGATAGATGATGAACTGGGGCCCGGGGAGCAGGCACGAGACAACGAAGATGAGGCGCATCACGCCGGAGGACACTCCGAAGCGGCGGGCCAGGCCGGAGCAGACCCCGGCGATCCAGCGGTCGTTGCGGGGTCGGGCGAGGCGGGTCACGGTCACCACTCCTTCAGGCTCGGCCGCGGCGGGCGCCGCGACCTGATTCGACGGTATGGGCGTCCGGCCGCCCTTCCCTCGATCTGGAGGTGGAGATCGGCGACCGGATCCCCGTACGGGTGACCCGTACCCCCTGAGCACCCGCTGTTAAGCTCTCTTTCAGCTCCCAACCCTTAGATTTCCCGCGCCGATTTTCATCAGACATGTCGGGCGGGCCGAGGAGGCAAGCGGTGATGCTGGGGTGACGCTGGCCGTCCTTTACGCCGGTCCAGGCAACTCCCTCGATCCCGCCGACGCCGTCCGGCTGGCCGACGATCTGACCGCCGCTCTGCGCGCGGCCGGCGCGTCCGAGGTCGACCGGGTGACCGTGGGGAGCGAGATGGCGACGCTGGCACGAGACGAACCGGTGCTGTTGTGCGCCGACAACCTGGTCGCCCACCCGAGTCTGTTGTGGACACTCGCTACCGAGCCGGCCGGGCGCACGACGGCGCTGGTCGTCCCCGACCCGTCCGGTGACCTGCGCGACGACCGGGGCCGGGTGGTGCCGGCGGCCGACGGGACGGGCACGGCCCGGTTCGCCGGAGCCATCATGATCGCCCCGGCCGATCTGCCGGTGCTGGCCAGGTCGGCCGGGCAGATGCGGTCGGCCGACGATCTGCTGCCGGCTCTGCTGGCCAACGGCCTGGTGCCGATCGCCACTCCGGTCCGTCTGCTGCACGCCGAGCAGGTGCGCACCACCGAATCGTTGAGAAAGGCGCAGGCCGCGGTCGCGGGGATCGACGAGGACCGGGCGCGCCTGCGGCTCGCGGTGAAGGAGAAGGACGACTTCTTCACGACGTACGCGGTGAGCTCCTGGTCGCCCCGGGTGACCAAGATCGCCGCCCGGTTGGGTCTGACCCCGACCGCGGTGACCGGGTGGTCGGTGCTGTTCGCGGTCGCCGCCGCGCTCTGTTTCTGGCAGGCCTCGCGCCCGGCGATGATCCTCGGCGGCATCCTGCTCTACCTGGGCTTCGTGCTGGACTGTGTGGACGGTCAGCTGGCCCGCTACACCCGCACGTTCAGCACGTTCGGCGGCTGGCTCGACACGATGGCCGACCGCGCGAAGGAGTACGCGGCCTATGCCGGTCTCGCGGCCGGCGCCGACCGCATCGGGCTGCACTACGCGTGGCCGCTCGCGATCACCGCGATCCTCATGCAGACCGTCCGGCACATGACCGATACGTGGTACGGCGCCCTGCACGACGAGGCGGCGTCCCGGCCCCGCCCGCAGGCCATGGGTGGGGTGGGCGCGAAACTGAGCGCCGCCTCCAACCGGGTGCAGGGCGACACCGGCTCGGCGGCGTACTGGCTGAAGCGAATCGTGGTCTTCCCGATCGGCGAGCGCTGGGCCCTGATCGCGCTGCTGGCGATCTTCACCGACGGGCGGGTCGCGCTGACCGCGGTCGTGGGTTGGGGTGCGCTGGCCTTCGCGTACACCCTGGCGTTGCGCTCTCTGCGCTCGCTCTCGATGAAGGTCGGTGTTCTCGACACCGTCGACACGATGCGGCACCGCGACGACGGCCTGCTGACGCGCCGGGTGCTGTCGCGGGCCGGACTGCCGGCCCCGCTGGCGGGTGCGGCGCTCGGTGTGGTCGGCGCACTGGGTCTGGTCGTCGTGGCCTTCGCCGGGGGGCCGGCGCGGCCGCTGCTCGCGGTTGCGGCCCTGTTGATGCTCGCCGCCGGTGCGGCCGCTCGGGCGCGGCACGGCGGCCCACTCGACTGGCTGGTGCCGGCGGCGTTGAGGGCCGGCGAATACCTGCTGGTCGTTGCGGTCGGCGTGATCGGAAAAACGCCGCCGCCGGTGGTGTTCCTGCTCCTGTTCCTGCTTGCGCTCCGGCACTATGACTTGACCGCGCGGATGGAGAAGGGCGCCCCGGCGGGAACCGGTGGCTCGGCTGGGCTGGGCTGGGACGGGCGCGTGGTGGTGCTCGCGGTGGCCGGCCTGACCAGTTGGGCCACGCTCGGTGAAGCGCTGCTCTGCGCCGCGGTGGCCGTCTCCTTCCTCGACAAGATGCGCCGAGATCGGGGCCTGGACGCGAACCGCCGCGCCGTCGGCGAAGCGGCGGGAGTCCGGGCGTGAAACTGCTCAGCATCGTTCTGCCGGTCTACAAGGTTCAGGGTTACCTGCGCCAATGCCTCGACTCGCTGCTCGAACAGTCCTATCCGGACTTCGAGATCGTTGCCGTCGACGACTGCTCGCCCGACCGCAGCGGCGAGATCCTGGCCGAATACGCGGCCCGCGACCCCCGCGTCCGCGTGATCACAGCGCCGGAGAACCTCGGGCTCGGCCGGGCCCGCAACCTGGGCCTCGAGCACGCTAAAGGCGAGTACGTCTGGTTCCTCGACAGCGACGACTGGCTTGCCATGGGTGCGCTCGCCGCGGTCGTCCGGCGCCTGCAGGAGACCGGCGCCGACCTGCTGATCGCGGGTTGGGACCGGGTGCACTGGAACGGCAAGGTCGACGCCGGCACGGCCAAGAAGCTGCTGTCCAAGGCGCCGGAGACGTTCACCGCCGAGCAGTGGCCGGCCGTGCTCGACGTGCTGCACGTGGCGTGGAACAAGGTGGTGCGCCGTGACCTGCTGACGCGGCTCGGGCTGGAGTTCGAGACCGGCTGGTACGAGGACGTCTCGTTCACCTATCCGCTGCTGGTCGCCGCCGACCGGATCACGACCCTGCCCCGCACGTGCGTGCACTATCGGCAGCGGCGCACCGGGGCGATCACGCGTACGGTGGGCGACCGGCATTTCGAGGTCTTCGACCACTGGGAGCGGGCGCTCGAACTGGCCGGCGACCCGGGTAACGACCTGAAGGGCCGGCTGTTCCGCCGGATGATCTGGCACTACCTGCAGGTGCTGCGCCACGAGACCCGGGTGCCGGCCGCCTCCCGCCGCCGATTCTTCGCCCGGATGGCCGAAAACTATCAGCGTTTCCGGCCGCCGACGGGCTTCCCGGAGCCGTCCTCCCGGCTCGAGCGGCTGCGTTTCGACCTGGTCGGCCGCGGTTCCTACCCGGCGTTCCGGGTGACCGACGTGACGTTGCGCCGCGCCCGCCAGGCCCGGCGTGGCCTGCGCCGATGGAAGCGCCGGGCGAAGCGGCCGATCATGCAGGCCCGCCAGGGCGTCTACCAGCTTGCCTACCATGCGATGCGCCGGTTGCTGCCGATCGACCAGTCACTCGCGCTCTACGCGGCGTACTGGTACCGCGGGGTGACCTGCAATCCGGCCGCCGTCGCGGCGAAGGCGGCCGAGCTCGCACCGCAGGTGCGGGCGCTCTGGGTGGTCGGCCGGGGCCGCGCCGCGAGCGTGCCACCGGGCACCGGATACGTGGTCTCCGGCAGCTTCGCCTATTACCGGGCGATCGCCCGGGCCCGCTACCTGATCAACAATGTCAACTGGCCCAACCATCTGATCAAGCGGCGCGGCACCACCCACGTGATGACCCATCACGGCACGCCGCTGAAGATGATGGGGATGGACCAGCTCGACCATCCGGCGAGCATCCGCGACACCGACTTCGCGGCCCAGATGCGGCGGGCCGACCGCTGGGACTACAGCGTGTCCGCTAATGCACACACCACGATTGCCTGGGAGCGGGCCTATCCGTGCCGCTACGAGACGCTCGAGGTCGGTTATCCCCGCAACGATCGGTTGGCGACGGCCACGGCCGCCGAGGTCCGGGGCGTACGCGAGAGGCTTGGTCTAGGGCCCGGCCGGCGGGTGGTCCTCTACGCCCCGACCCACCGCGAGTGGCTTCCGGCCGGGCAGCCGGTCCTCGACGTCGAGCAACTGGCCGAGATGCTCGGGCCGGACACGGTGCTGCTGGTGCGGGCACACTATTTCAACGTTCCGCCACCTTCGGCCGGCTCTGTGGCGGCCGGCTCTGTGGCGGCCGGCTCTGCGGCGGCCGGCACCGCGGCGGCCGGGTCCAAGGCAGCCGACTCCGTTCCGCCGAGCAGCGCCGGCATCGTCGATGTCTCGGCCTATCCGGTGATCGAGGATCTGTACCTTGCGGCCGACGTCATGGTGACCGACTATTCATCGGCGATGTTCGATTTTGCGGTACTCGATAAGCCGATTGTGGTTTTCGTTCCGGATTGGCAGGTCTATCAGGAACTGAGAGGCACGTACTTCGATCTCCTCGCCGAACCGCCGGGTTCGGTGGCCGTCGATTTCCGGTCGTTGCGGGAAATTTTCGATCTGGGCACGTACGCCGGACCGCAAGCCACCAGCGCGCGAGCGGCATTTCGCAAGAAGTTCTGCTACCTCGACGACGGGGGTGCGGCCGAGCGGGTGGTGCGCAAGATCTTCTTTAAGTCCGGGTTAACGGCCTGAGCTACTGTGAGCGCTTGATCACTCTGCGCAAATGGCACGTTCACCCGATGGCGGCATATCGATACTCCTCGTCAAGGTAGGCGTCGGGTCGCGGTCCGTAATGGGACCGGGCTCACACACGCAATCCCCTGCAGGAGGTCGACGGTGTCCACCGTCTCGCTCAAGGACGTCACCAAGATCTGGCCGGACGGCACGGTCGCCGTCAACAACGTCAGCCTCGATGTGAATGACGGCGAGTTCATGGTGCTCCTGGGTCCCTCCGGATGCGGGAAATCGACAATTCTGCGGATGATCGCCGGCCTGGAGGATCCGTCCGAAGGGGACATTCTTCTCAACGGAGAACCGGTTTTGGAGGTTCCCCCGCGCGACCGCAGTATCGCGATGGTTTTTCAGGACTTCGCCCTTTATCCACATATGACGGTGGGCGACAACATCGGCTTTCCGCTGAAACTCTCGGGCGTCGAGCACAGCCCTCGGCTCGAGCGGGTCGGCGACATCGCCAGCGCGCTCGGCATCGGCGACGTGCTCGCCCGTAAGCCCAGCCAGCTCTCCGGCGGCCAGCGCCAGCGGGTGGCGATGGGCCGGGCGATCGTCCGCCGCCCCGGCCTCTTCCTGATGGACGAGCCGCTCTCCAACCTCGACAGCGGCCTGCGGGCCGAACTGCGGGCCGAGATCACCAGCCTGACCACCGAGCTGGGCGTCACCACCATGTACGTGACCCACGACCAGGCCGAGGCGCTGACCATGGCCGACCGCGTGGCGATCATGCGTAAGGGCGTGCTGCAGGACGTGGGCACGCCGACCGAGGTGTACGGCCGTCCGGCCACCCTCTACGTCGCCGCCTTCCTCGGCGCGCCCCGGATGAACCTGCTCGAGGCCCAGGTCTACGTGCATCTCGACCGCTACGTCGCGCTCAACTTCGGCGAGCAGGCGCTCTACCTGCCCTGGAGTGACCTCCGGGCGCGAACGGTGGCGCACTTCCACGGCGAACGGATCGTGGTCGGCATGCGGGCCGAGGCGCTCACCCCGGTCGCCCCCGATTTCCAGGGCGACGTGCTGCACGGCCGCATCCGCTACCTCGAGCACCACGGCCACGAGTCGCTCGCCTTCCTCGACATCGGCGCGACCGCGATCGTGGTCGACGAACTGGCCGGCAAGGCGAGCCGCGACCCGATCGAGAGCACCGGTGCGCTGCGGCGGTTCGGCGGTGCGCTGCAGCGCCTGACCGGCCGGGGCGGCGCGGCCACTCTGGAGCAGGGCGAGCAGGAGCGGGCCAGCGTGCTCAGCGACTCCGGCCGGCACGCCCGCCGCCCGGCCGAGCTCGGGGTGCGGTTGGCGCCCTACCCGGCGATCTCGCCCGGCAACTCGCTCTCGGTCGCCGTACGCATGGACTCGCTGCACTTCTTCGACGATCGCGGATATCGGATCGACGTCGGCTGGCGCTGATCAGGCACTGATTCGACCGGGTTCTTCACAGACTTGCATCGATGGCCTAGTGTTCCGCCCACACGACGGATCGATACCGTATCGACGTGGCGTGACTCGAGGAGGGCACCGTGGCTAACTCGTCCGGTCTGCTGGTGATCGAACGCATCCTGCGCGACCGACAGGGAATCTGGCAGCAGGTGGTCGAGGACCGTGGTCTGCCTCGGCTCACCGTCCAGATGCTGATCAGCTCGGGTATCGCGCTCGCCGTCTACGGTGCGGTGCTCGGCTCCTTCCACAGCGCGCTGATGGCGCTCACCTCGGCGGTCAAGCTGCCACTGCTCTTCCTTGTCACGCTGGCCATCTGCCTGCCGACGCTCTACCTGTTCAACCTGGTTTTCGGGGCCCGGCTGTCGATCCGGCAATCGCTGGCGCTGGTCATGGTGGCGCTCACGGTCACCGCAATGCTCGCCCTCGCGTTCGCGCCGATCAGTCTCTTCTTTCTGATCACGGCGCCCAACTACGCGTTCTTCAAGCTGCTCAACGTGGCGATCCTGGCGTTGTCGGCGCTGGTCGGGCTGCGCTTCCTGACCGGCGGCATGAAGGTGCTCAACCAGCACGGGCTGCTGTCGGCCACTCCGGACCGGCCGGTCGAGGCTCCGGTGTCGCCGGCCGTTACCGGGCCGGCCTTTGCCGCCCCGGCCGTTACCGGGCCGGCCGCGGAGAACCCGGCGGCCAACGGCGCCCAAGCGGCCCCGGTGGCGGTCGCCCTGGCGCCGCACCAGCACCCGCAGCCGTTCCCGCACCCGCGTCCGGTCCGGCAGAGCGAACCCACGCCGCCGAGCATGACCCTGCTCTACATCTGGATCCTGCTGTTCGGGTTCGTCGGCACCCAGCTCGCCTGGACCCTGCGCCCGTTCTTCGGCAGCCCCGGCAAGCCGTTCAGCCTCTACCGGGAGATCGACGGAAACTTCTACGCCGAGGTCTTCCGCACACTGTCGCATCTCTTCTGAGGGCGATCGCGGGCGCCTGCTGCCCACGCGGCCGTTCACCGCGTAGGCTGCACCACGGTGGAGGACAGCTTGAGTCAGAGCGTGCGCTCGGTCCCCGGCAGGCAGCCGGGAGGGTCCGTCGCACCCACGCTCGGCGCCCCTCTCGATGGTGACTTGATCGACCGGCGGTTCGGCCGGGAAGAGATCACAATGGTCCGGCACGAGGTCACGAGCTCGCTGACCGCCGTCGGGCTGACCGGCGACCGGCTGCACGGCTTCGTGCTCGCGGTCAACGAGGTGGTCACCAACGTCGTCCTGCACGCCGGCGGTCAGGGGCGCATCACGCTCCGGGTCGCCGGCGACTCGGCCTGGTGCACGGTCACCGATTCGGGGCCCGGCATCCCGTCGCCCTATCTGTCCAGCCCGGAGGCGCCGGGGGCGTTCGAGGTCGGCGGCCGCGGCATCTGGCTGGCCTATCAGCTTTGCGACGAAGTCACCATGGCGACCGGCCCGATCGGCACGACGATCGGCCTGCGCATCGCGCTCGACCTGCCCTTCAGCGGACGGCCCGACGGACCCGCGGTGCGCTGAAACAGCATCTTGAACGGCATGTGAAGCACCGAGCAAGTGTGAACCCGCCCTTCCGGGCTCGCGGACTGCGCCGTGCGACTACATTGGGCCAGTGCTCGGACTTCCCGCCCCAGTGACGGCATGCCTTTTCGATCTTGACGGCGTGCTCACCCAGACCGCCGCGGTGCACAATGCCGCGTGGAAACAAACGTTCGACACGTTCCTCAAGACGTGGTCGGAGCAGCACGAGCAAGCTTTCGTGCCGTTCGATTCCGGCGCCGACTATCACAAATATGTCGACGGCCGGCCGCGCGCCGACGGCGTCCGCACCTTCCTGTCCTCTCGAGGCATCACCCTGCCCGAAGGCACCCCCGACGACGGCACCGACCAGGAGACCGTCAACGGCATCGGCAACCGTAAGAACCTGCTCGTCCTGCAGAAGATCAAGGAAGGTGCGGTCGAGGTCTACCCGGGCTCGGTCGACTACCTGAAGGCGGTCAAGGCCGCCGGGCTGCGCCGGGCCGTGGTCTCGGCCAGCGCCAACTGCAAGGACGTGCTCGAGGCGGCCGGCATCGACGGCTACCTCGAGGCGCGGGTCGACGGCGTCGTCGCCCGCGAGCAGCATCTGCCGGGCAAGCCGGCTCCCGACACCTTCCTCTACGGCGCGAAGCTGCTCGGCACGCCACCGGAGCAGTGCGTCGTGTTCGAGGACGCCCAAGCCGGCGTGGCCGCCGGCAAGGCCGGAGGTTTCGGGTTCGTGGTCGGGGTAGACCGTGGGGGTAACGCCCAGGGGCTGGCCGACAACGGTGCCGACATCGTCGTGCAGGATCTCTCCGAACTTCTCACGCGCTGAGCGCGTACTCCTGACGTCTTTTCTGTCTTCTTTCCTTCGAGAGGCACCACCGTGATCCGTGAACGGGCATATCCCGTCGACCCCTGGCACATCCGGGAGACCCGACTCGACCTGGACCTCCTGGCCCAGTCCGAGTCGGTCTTCGCGCTGGCCAACGGTCACATCGGGATACGCGGAAACCTGGACGAGGGCGAGCCGCACGGCCTGCCCGGCACCTATCTGAACTCGTTCTACGAGCTTCGTCCGCTGCCCTATGCCGAGGCCGGCTACGGTTTCCCCGAGTCCGGCCAGACGATGGTCAACGTCACCAACGCCAAGCTGATGCGGCTGCTGGTCGACGACGAGCCGTTCGACGTGCGCTACGGCGACCTGCGCTCCCACGAGCGCGTGCTCGACCTGCGGGCCGGCACCCTGGAGCGCACCGCCGAGTGGGTCTCCCCGTCCGGCCAGGCGATCCGGGTCCGCACCATCCGGCTGGTGTCCTTCACCCAGCGCGCCGTCGTCGCGTTCCTCTACGAGGTCGAGCCGCTCGACGCCTCGGCCCGGCTGATCCTGCAGTCGGAGCTGGTGGCCAACGAGCAGCTGCCGCCGATGAGCAAGGACCCGCGGGTCGCGGCGGTGCTCGACCACCCGCTGCAGGCCGAGGAGATGCTCGAGCAGAAGGCCGGCGGCCTGCTGGTGCACCGCACCAAGGCGAGTGATCTGCGGATGGCCGCCGCGGTCGAGCACCTGATCGAGACGACGGGCAAGCACCAGGTCACCACCGAGGGCCATCCGGACTGGCTGCGCACCACGGTCGCCTGCAAGCTCGAGCCGGGACAGAAGCTGCGGGTGGTCAAGCTCGCGGCGTACGGCTGGTCGAGCAACCGCTCGCTTCCCGCCGTGCGTGACCAGGTCGGCGCGGCGCTGGCCAGCGCCCGGCTCGACGGCTGGGAGGGTCTGCTCGAGGCCCAGCGCGAATATCTCGACGCGTTCTGGGACCACTCCGACGTCAAGGTCGAGGGCGACCCCGAGGTGCAGCAGGCCGTCCGCTTCGGCCTCTTCCACACGCTCCAGGCGGGCGCCCGGGCCGAGCAGCGGCCGGTCGGCTCGAAGGGCCTCACCGGCCCGGGCTACGACGGCCACACGTTCTGGGACGCCGAGACGTTCGTGCTGCCGGCTCTGACGTACACCCAGCCGTCGGCGGCCGCCGACGTGCTGCGGTGGCGGCACTCGACACTCGACCTGGCCCGGGAGCGGGCCCAGACGCTCGGCCTGCAGGGTGCCGCCTTCCCGTGGCGCACCATCCGGGGCGAGGAGTGCTCGGCCTACTGGCCGGCCGGCACCGCGGGCTTCCACATCGGCGCCGACATCGCCGACGCGGTGCGCCGTTACATCCAGGCCACCGGCGACTACGACTTCGAGCGTGAGGCCGGCCTCGAACTGCTGGTCGAGACGGCCCGGCTGTGGCGCTCGCTCGGCCACCACGACCGGCACGGCCGCTTCCACATCGACGGCGTCACCGGCCCGGACGAATACACGGCCGTGGTCGACGACAACATCTACACCAACCTGATGGCGCAGCAGAACATGTTCGCCGCGGTCGAGGCGGCCAAGCGTCACCCCGACCTGGCCCACAAGTTCGGGGTCGACGACGAGGAGATGGCCTCGTGGCGGGACGCGGCGGCCGCCGTGCACATCCCGTACGACCGGGAGCTCGGGGTGCACCAGCAGTCGCAGGGCTTCACGCGGCTGCAGGAGTGGGACTTCGAGAACACGCCCCCCGAGGCGTACCCGCTGCTGCTGAACTACCCGTACTTCGATCTGTACCGCAAGCAGGTCGTCAAGCAGGCCGACCTGGTCATGGCGATGTATATCCGGGGCGACGCGTTCACGCCGGAGGAGAAGGCACGCAACTTCGCCTACTACGACGCGCGTACGGTGCGGGACTCCTCGCTCTCGGCCTGCGTCCAGGCGGTGCTGGCGGCCGAGGTGGGTCACCTCGAGCTGGCACACGACTATCTGGGCGAGGCCGCCCTGATGGACCTGCACGACCTGCACCAGAATGCCCGGGACGGCGTGCACGTCGCGTCGCTGGCCGGCACCTGGATCTCGCTGATCGCCGGTCTCGGCGGCATGCGTGACTTCAACGGCCAGCTGTCCTTCGCGCCGCGGCTGCCCAGCCGCATCACCAATCTCGAGTTCTCGATGCTGTGGCACGGGCTGCGGCTGCGGGTCGACGTCTCCGCCGAGGAGGTCACCTACTCGCTGCGCAACGGCGGCGGGGCGGCCCGGCTGACGCTGGTCCACCACGGCAAGGAGATCGAGGTGACCCAGGTCAAGCCGGTCTCGGTGCCGATCCCGCCGGCCCCGCCGGTCGGTCCGGCGCCGAGCCAGCCGCACGGCCGGGCGCCGGTGCGCCGGGCGACCAGCAGCGCCAACTGAAGCAGGAAGGGCCCCGCGAAAACGCGGGGCCCTTTTTTTAAAGCACTGATACGTGCACGTGATCCTTGTGATTACTCACACCGTGATAGGCATGCCAGTTGCCGGTCGCCGGAAACCAGATCTGCGCGTACCAGATCACGTAGTAGATGCCGAGGCGGTCCGCGTTACGCACGAGGAACGCCATCAGGTCGTTGCCGTAGTTCTTCATGTCGGCGTTGTGCGCGACCGAGAACCCGCTCTTCTGCAACGACCAGTCGCAGGCCCGGCCCTTGGGGTGCTCGTAAGGCCCGCCGTCGCGATGGCAGCCGACGAATCTATTGAAGCCCGCCTTCTTCACCTCTTGGTAGAGATGGAGCATGCGCGGCGTGATGCATCCGTTGGTGGTCGGGTCGTTCACCGTGCAGGCCTCGGGGGAGAAGCCGCCCTGGGCGTTTCGCGGCGCGGGCGCGGCGACCGGCGACTTGGCGACCACGAAGCCCTGGGTCAGGCTATCGCCACCGACCAGCTGAAGCGCCTTGTCGGCCGACTCCTTCTGCTTCTGCATCGCCAGCAGGTTGGTCTGCTGCGCCTTGACCTCGGCGTCGAGCGCCGCCTTCTTGGCGTTGACCTCGTCGATCGCCAGGTCGAGGTCGTGCAGCTTGCGATCGTGCAGCGCGTTGATCTCCTCGAGCGAGACCGCCTTGGCGAGGAAGTCGTCCGAGTCGTCGGCGCCGAGCAGGAAACGGGACGCGCTGAGGCGGCCGGTCTCGTACTGCTGGGTCGCGATCGCCGCGACCTCGGGGGTGAGGGCGTCGCGCTTGGCCTCGGCGTCCTTGATCTGACCGGCCAGCGCCTTCTGCTGGGTGGTCGACGTGGCGACCGCGGCCTTGGCCTGCACGTACTTCCGGTTGGTGCTCTCCAGCACGTCGTTGAGGGTGGAGTTGTCGGAGAGCTCGTCACCGCCCTTCTCGTCGGGGGACGTCGACGTGGAGGAAGATCCGGAGCCGGGCTCGGCCTGCGCCGGGGCGGTGACGGCGGTCAGGGTGGCGGCCACTATCAGCGGCACCAGGGCGAGATTCAGCCACCGACGGTGTCTGACGGTCATGCATGTCCTTCCGGGTGGACCGCCGACCGGGTTAGCTGACGGGTTCGGGACGGAAGCGATCCCTACCGCTCGTCATCAAGCGGATGCACCCCAACGGAAAACCTGGGTCCCCGGCTCGCCTCGCGGCGATTAGGCGGTGTTCTGCCGTGCAGATTCCGGCGCCGAGTTTACCCGAGCAGCGAGAATGCTTCAGGGTTCGAAAAGGACAAAAGCAGTTACCGTACGGCGACATCTAGTAATGGTGGGACGCATAGTGACTGGACAATTGCTCTGCGTATCAAAACTATCGATCAATCGATGGCGTCCGGTATCGTCGGCCGCGGTCTTCGAATGGAGACCGCCGCCTAATCACCCTTCGGGGTGAGCCGGGGAACCACCTTTTACACCGGGGTGAATCCGCTCGACGAAGAGCGGTAGGGATTTCTTCCGTCCCGAACCCGTCAGCTAACCCGGCCGGCGGCACCACCGGAAGGAATGCCTGTGCTGCCGAAAACCATGGCCGCGATACTGGTCGCCCTCGTCGCGGCGACCGGACTCGCCTCGCCCGCCCGGGCCGCACCCGGATCGTCGGGCGACGACGGCGAGGGCGGCTCCAAGTCGCTCACCCAGCAACTCGACACGGCCTCCCGCGGCTACCTCGAGGCCCGGGACAAACTGGCCGGCTCCAAGAAGAAGCAGACCGACCTGGCCACCCGACTCCAGCGGATCGACACCGAGATGGCGCCCCGGCAGGCCGCGTTCGACCAGGTCGTGCAGGAGTCCTACCGGGCCGGTCGGCTCGGGCCGATGAGCGCGCTGCTGACCGCCAACTCCTCGGCCGGCTTCCTCGACCGGGCCCAGGTCCTGCAGACCGTGGCGGCCCGCCAGCAGAAGGCGATGCACGACCTGCAAACCGCCCGCGAGACTCAGGGCCGGGCCAAGGCGGCGATCGACGCGACCGTGCGCGACCAGCAGAAACAGGTCGCCGTGATGGCGGCCCGCAAGGCGCAGGCCGAGGCGGCGCTCAAGACGGCGAACGCCGGACAGGACGACCCGCAACCGGGCGACGGCGGTGGCAGTTCCAAGGCGACGTCGGTCAACCGGAACTCGGACGGGTCGCTGTCACCCGAGGGATGCACGGTCAACGACCCGACCACCGACGGCTGCATCACCCCGCGCATGCTGCACGCCATGCAGCAGGCCAAGTCGGCCGGATTCACCCACTACGTGGCCTGCTTCCGGCATCAGAACAGTGGCGAGCATCCGAAGGGCCGGGCCTGCGACTTCGCGGCCGACAAGGGCGGCTTCGGCGGGGTCGCGTCGGGCGCCAGCAAGGACTACGGCAACCGGCTGGCCAACTACTTCATCAACAACTCCGACGAGTTGGGCGTCCTCTACGTGATCTGGTTCCGGCGCATCTGGCTGCCCAGCAGCGGCTGGAAGGCGTACACGAAGGGCAACGGCGACCCGTCGAGCGAGCATGAGAACCACGTACATCTCTCGGTGCGATGAAACGCAGAAGGCCGGCCCATCGGGGCCGGCCTTCTCTCATTTATTGCTGAATTCCTCGTACATCCGCATGATCTCCTCGGTCGGGCCGTCGGCCCGGATCACGCCCGACTCGAGCCAGATGGTGCGTTCGCAGGTGTCGCGGATCGTTTGTTCGCTGTGGCTGACCAGGAAGACCGTGCCGGCCTCCGCGCGTAGCTCACGCACCCGCGCCTCGCTCCGCTTGCGGAACTTCGCGTCGCCGGTGGCCAGCGCCTCGTCGATCAGCAGCACGTCGTGCTTCTTGGCCGCGGCGATCGAGAAGCGGAGCCGCGCCGCCATGCCGGACGAGTAGGTCTTCATCGGCAGCGTGCTGAACTCGCCCCGCTCGTTGATGCCCGAGAACTCGACGATGTCGGCGGTGCGCGCCTTGACCTCGGCCGGGGACATGCCCATGGCGAGGCAGCCCAGCTCGACGTTTTTCTCGCCGGACAGGTCGTTCATCAGGGCCGCGTTCACGCCCAGGAGAGACGGCTGGCCGGCCGCGTAGATCGCCCCGCCGCGCTCGACCGGCAGCAGGCCGGCGATGGCCCGCAGCAGCGTCGACTTGCCGGAGCCGTTGCTGCCGATCAGGCCGATCGCCTCGCCGCGGTAGGCCACGAAGGTGACGCCCTTGACCGCGTGCACCTCTCGGATGCTCGCCGCGTTCTTCTTCGTCATGATCCGTTTGAAACTCGCCGCCGGGCTGTTGGCGCCGGCCGCCGAGGCGCCATGGATGCGGTAGACGATGTGTGCCTCGTCCGCGATGACGGTGGGGACGCGTTCCTCAGCCACGGCCGTAACCCTTCTCTCCGCGCCGGAAGTACAGATAGCCGCCGATGACGACGAACACGGTCCAGATGATGGCTTCGATCCACAGGTGCAGCGGCGGGCCGACCAGCTCGACGTCCTTCATCAGGGCGTGCCGGCCCAGCTCGATGAAGACCAGCAGCGGGTTGGCCTTGATGATGTCGATCTTCCAGCCGTGGAACCGGTGGGTGAAGTTGGTGACCGGGTAGATCACGGCCGAGCCGTACAGCCAGAACCGCATGATGAACGGGATCAGCTGCCGGATGTCGTGCACCTTGGTGCCCAGCCGGGCGACGAACATCGCCAGACCGCCGTTGAACAGCGACTGCAATAGGAAAAGTGGCAGCATCAGCAGCCACTGCCATCGGATCGGCTCGCCGCTGATCAGCACGATGGCGAGCAGGACGCTGAGCGAGGCGATCATGTTGCGGATCTCGATCAACGTGACCGCGATCGGCAGACTCGCCCGGGGGAAATGCAGCGCCCGGATCAGACCGAGGTTGCCGGTGATGGCCGTCACACCGTTCTGCACGACCGTCTGGCTGAAGCCGAACAGGAACACACCGATGCACAGGTAGGTGATGAAGTTCGACTGGCTGCGCCGGGTGTTGATGATGACGCCGAAGATCACGTAGTAGACGCCCGCGTTGAACACGGGGGTCAGGACCTGCCAGATCATTCCGAGGCGGGTCTCGCCGAGGGTGGCGATCGTCCTCGCACGGGCGAACGCGCCGATGAAATGCCGGTAGGACCAGATCTGCTTCGCGTACTCGATGACGCTGGGCATCCGGCCGGCCGAGCCCAGACCATTCCGCTGGGCCAGCTCCTTGAGCGGCAACCCGGTTTCGGAATCGGCAACCGCCGTCTGAGACATGGGGTGGTGCTCCGATCTCGTCGGACCGATGGGGGTGTCGGACCCAGGCTTTCTTCGCGGGAACACTAGAGCAGCATGACAGCCGACCGCCGTTCCCTGCCGATGAAACGCAGTCGTATCGACGTGGCGAGACTAACCGGCCGAACGGCGGAACGCAACCGTTACGTCCTGGCGTATAGTGATCGTGTGGCGACAGGCAAGCGTGCACCCGCCGGCGCGGCGGTGCTCCGAGGAGACATCACCGCAGCAATCCGCAACGCCGTGATGAACGAACTGGCCGAGGTGGGTTACGGCCGGCTGTCCATCGAGGCGGTCGCGCGCCGGGCCGGGGTCGGCAAGACTGCGATCTACCGCCGGTGGAGCAACAAACTCGAGATGGTCCTCGAGATCGTCTCCGACGTGGCCGGGCGAGCCGTCCCGCTGCCCGACACGGGCAGTTTCGCCGACGACCTCGAACTGCTGACGATGATCGTAAGCCGTGCGCTCCAGCACCGGATCGCGTCCCAGATCATCCCCGACCTGATGGCCGAGGCGGCCCGAAACCCGCAGATCGCCGACACCCTCCAGAAGGCGCTGCGCACCCACCAGCAGGCGGTCGGCGAAAAGCTGGTCGGCCAGGCGGTGCGGCGCGGCGAGCTGCCCGAAGGCACCGATCCGGAGGTCGCCGTCGACCTGATGCTGGGCCCGCTCTACTGGCGCCTGGCGGTCGCCCGCACCCCGCTGCCCGACGGTTACCTCGAGAGGCTCCAGGCCGCGGTGATCGGCGCGCTGCGCGCCTCGGCAACCGACCGGCACCCCTGACAAATATTCGGGGCTTCGGTGGGCGCCGGCGAGGGTTAATGTGCGGCGCATGCCGATCACTGAGGACTCTGACGGGGCGGTGCTGAGCGACGGCCACGGGGTGCCGGTGGCGCGGTTCACGTGGCGGGACGAGGGCGGCGAACGGGTGGCCCTGAAGTTTCGGCCCGGGCCTTCGGTGACGGCCGACCGGGCGGCGGGGCTCGCGGTGCGGGAGCTGGCCGGGCTGCGGATCAAAAGTAACGACGAGGAGGCGGCCCGGGCGCTGATCGGCGCCGGCTGCACGCTCGTGCGGGCCGCCACCGACATGCATCGCGGGTTCGACGAGCCGATTCCCGCGGTGTCGCCGGCCGACGGGTGGACGATCGTGCCGCACGACTGGGACGACGACCTGACGACGGCCCTCGCGGCCGCCTACGCGCAGCGCGACCATCCGGACCGGGCCGACGGGATCGACCGGGTCGGCCGGCTGCGGTCGCTCACCGAAGGGGAAAACGGGCTGATCGTCCTGCCAGGGGCCACGGGCCGCCTCAAAGACCCCGGCGGGCGCAGCACGGGGCAGGTGTTCACGGTCGGTCCGGTGCCGTGGGGCAGCGCGCCGACGGCCTGGGTGCTCGACCTTTCGGTCAGCCCCGATGGGCAGGGCCGGGGGTTCGGTGCGGCTCTCCTGGCGTACGCGATGAGCGGGACCCGCCAAGCGGGCCTGACCGTCGTGGGGTTGACCGTGACCGACGGCAACCCGGCGCGGAGGTTGTACGACCGGATGGGGTTCCGGCCGGTGCTGCGGCACTTCGAGGTGCGCGCTCCGCAAGCTCCTGCTGACACACTGTGACGATGATCGATTGGTTGAACAGTGCGGCCCTCACCGTGTTCGGGGCGCCGACCACCTGGGCCGAGGTGCTCGGGTTCGCGACCGGCCTGATCACGTGTGGCTGCTGGTGCGGCAGCACCTCCTGAACTGGCCGCTCGGCATGCCAGCACCGACCGGGTCGACGCGGTGTTCTCGTCCGAGGCGTACGGGATCGAGCTGGCCTCCCGCTTCCACGCCGAGCCGGTGATCGTCGGCCTCGATCGGGCGCAGGTGCCGGTTTCCGGCACGGCGGTGCGCGCCGACCCGGTCGGCAACTGGGACCACCTCGGGCCGGGCGTCCGAGCCTGGCTGACCCGGCGGGTCGTGGTGGTCGGCGCCGAGTCGACCGGCACCACCACGACGGCGCGGGCGCTGGCCCGGCTGTTCCGGCTGTACGTCATGAGGTGCTGACCGGAAGCCCCACCTATCGTCTCCGCGCCGCAGTGGCGGCGACCGACGCCCTGCTCGCGCGGGGTTGGTCCTTCGCGCCCCCGCTAAGCCCTGGGTCGTCTGAGCCGAAGGGGGAGTAGAGGGGGACGGATGCGGCTCAGGGTGGTGGCTTTGTCGGCGTCGCTGCTGGTCCTGAGTGGGTGCGGAGCGCCGGGTGGCGTCGCGGGCGCGTCCGCCTCGGCCGGCGTCACACCCTCGCCGGCCGCCCCGTGGCTGATCGACGTGAGCGCCAACCCGGCACCGAGCCTCGGCAACCCGGTCAGCCTCCGCCCGTCGAGCGGCCTGCCCTGGTCACCGCTGCCGAGCGCCACCACCTGCGGCATACCGTGGCCGACCGACGAGCGGGTGCTGATCCCGCTGATCGTGACACCGGGGGCGGGCTCCCTGAAGGTGCAGTGGCCCTCCTGGTACGGCCCGGACTACCGGGTGGCCGCGGTCGACCAGAAGCTGGTCACCGGCACCCAGCCGGCACCCACCTGGGTCAACGTCACCGCCGGCACCGGCTGCACGGTCACCGCTACCCTGACCGGCCTGATCTCCGGCAACCCGTACGTGGTCTGGCTGGACGCCCCCGACACGCCGCGCCGCCTCGACAACTCCCGCAGCCTCTACAGCGGTCGCTCCGCCGTGGTCCGCCCGCTCTGAGCCGGCCGGGTGCCGGCTCGGTGTCAGGCGGCGATCGTGTTGCGGCCGCTGTATTTGGCGGCGTAAAGGCGGTCGTCGGCGTGGCGGAAGAGGGCCTCGCCGCTCATGCCGTCGGTGAGTTCGGCCATGCCGACGCTGACCGTGAGGCGGACGCCGGGAAGGATGTCGGAGCGCGCCACCGCCGACCGGATGCGCTCGGCGACCTCGCGGCCGACGGTCAGGTCGCCGCGCAGGAAGACCGTGAACTCATCGCCCGCATAGCGGACCGGCACGTCCTCGGTGCGGCAGTGTGCCCGCAGGATGCGGGCCACCTCGCGCAGCGCCCGGTCGCCCACCGAGTGCGAGTACGCGTCGTTGATCGCCTTGAAGTGGTCGACGTCGACCAGCAGCAGGATCAGCGGGGCGCTCAGCCGGTGCGAGTCGATGCGGTCGAGCAGCAGGTCGAAGCGGCGCCGGTTGCCGAGGCCGGTGAGCGGGTCGCGCATCACCTCGCGCTCGGCCCGGGCGCGGGCCGCCTCGACCTCTTCGCGCTGACGGGCCTGGCGCAGCATCGCCAGCCGCTGCAACCGCACCCGCCACAGCTCGCGGGTCTGGCCCTCGACCGCCTCGAACAGGTCGCGTCCGGCCCGGCCGCCGTCGAGTTCGAGGGCGTTGAGCGCCATCTCGAACCGGATGATCGTCTTTTCGTCGGGGCGGGCGCCGAAGTTGCACAGCTCGCGGGCGGCGACGAACTCGGTGCGGGCCTCGTGTGGGGCGCCCTGCGCGCGGAGGCTGATGCCGATCGCGAGGTGGGCCATCCGGGCGTACTGGAAGTTTTCCGCCTGCCGCAGCGGCAGCACCGCCTCGCGGCCCAGTTTTTCGGCCGGCACCACGTCGCCCAGCTTGGCCAGGGCCAGCGCCAGCATCGCGGCGCTGCCGAAATCGTCCGGGCGCTGGTCGACGTGCCGCCGGGTGAGGGCGGCGCTGCGGCGTAGCCGGTTGGCACCCTCGTCGTGCCGGCCGACGTGGGCCAGCCGGAGTCCCCAGTAGAGCAACGTCACGGCGTGCACCAGCTCGAAGCTGGCGTTGGCGACGCTGAGCTTCTCGTAGGTGGTGGCGGCGGTCTCGTACATCTCGGCCGCGTTGGCCGCCTCGGCGAACGAGCAGAGCGCCGAGATGCGCCGATCGGGGTTGCGGTGCGGGAGGTCGAGCAGCACCGCGGCCCGGGCCAGGTTGCGCATGCCGTCGACGTAGCGGGTGCGCAGCACGTCGAACTGGGCCAGGTCGCACAGCGTCTTGGCCTCGCCGAGGGCCGAGCCGGCGACCCGGTGCATGCGCAGCAGTTGCTCGCCGAGATCGGTCGCCTCTACCAGGCGGCCCATCTTGAGGTTGGCGTACATCTTGCCCTGGATGAGGAACGGGACGGTCCTGGTGTCCCCGGTTGCGCGGGCGATGCCGAGGTAGGCGTCGGCGGCGGCGATCGCCTCGTGGCAGCGGCCGGTGTTGGCCATCTGGTGTACTCGGAGCGCCAGCAGATGGAGCGGCCCGAACACCGTGATCGGCACCGGGAGCCGTCCATCCGACTGGACCTCACCATCCATGGTCCCAGTATCAACAAAAGCGACCAGATCAACTATGGGTGACGGCCGGGCATTACCGGCAATCTTGATATCAGAGCTGACGGTTTCCCGACATGTCGGGCGAGTGGCCGGCCGGTACGTGCCGGCTGAGGCCGCCGACGATCATGTCGAGGCCGAACTCGAACCGGTCGGTGCCGTTGATGTCGCCGACGATCTCGGCCGCGTGCTTGCGCAGGTGGGGATATGTCTCCTCGGGCAACTCGGCGTAATAGGCCTGCAAATCGGACGAGAGCTGCTCGAGGAAGGTCTCCTTGTCGGTGCCGGCCGACGAGACGTGTCCGCGCCAGATCGACAATTCGTAGGCGTCCGCGGTGATGTAGAGAAAGATGCGGTCGAGCGCCCACCCGGCTATCCGGGCCGGGACGCCGCCGGCCAGCATCAGCCCGAGCATGGACTCGGAGACCCGCATCGCGTTGGGCCCGGTCGGAACCGTGGCCAGTGCGGCCCGGGCCAGGTCGTTGTGGTCGAGCATCGCCTGATAGCAGGCGCGGGCGAGCTCCTTGACCTGCTCCTGCCAGCGGGCCGGGTCGGGCACGGGAACCGTGATCGTGCCGCACATCTCGTCGAACATCAGCTGGAGCAGCTCGTCCTTGTTGGCCACGTGGGCGTAGAGGCTGGACGGGCCGGTCTCGAACTCGGCCGCGACGCGCCGCATGCTGGCCGCATCAATGCCTTCCACGCGCACGATGCGCAGGGCGGCCTGCACGATCTCGTCGCGGGTGAGGGGGGTCCGGACGGGGCGACCGGCCGCCGACCTCTGGTGTCTCCA
Organism: Actinoplanes sp. NPDC051343; assembly: GCF_044455125.1. NCBI lineage: Bacteria > Bacillati > Actinomycetota > Actinomycetes > Micromonosporales > Micromonosporaceae > Actinoplanes > Actinoplanes sp. NPDC051343. The sequence continues at coordinate 64,699 of NZ_JBITEL010000015.1, read as the reverse complement.
CGGGAACTCGTTCATCGTCGCCAAATTTACCTTGACGCGAACGCTGTTCGCCAGTAGAACGGTGTTCGTAGCCACGAACAGTGTTCAGCATCCTCCGGGGGGACCTCCATGCAAGCCCTGCTCGAAGAGACCAAGGCCTCCGCGCCTTACCGATATCGCTGGGTCGCGCTCTTCGTGATCCTCGCGGCCGAGGTGATGGATCTCCTCGACTCGCTGGTCACCACCATCGCCGGTCCCTCGATCCGCGCCGAGCTGGGCGGCTCGTACGCGTTGATCCAGTGGCTGGGCGCGGCATACACGCTGGCCATGGCGATCGGCCTGCTGACCGGCGGCCGTCTCGGCGACATCTTCGGCCGGCAGCGCATGTTCCTGGTCGGGGCGGCCGGCTTCACGATCGCCTCGCTCGGCTGCGCGCTCTCCCAGGCACCGGGCGAGCTGATCGCGGCCCGGACCGTGCAGGGCCTGTTCGGCGCGGTCATGCTGCCCCAGGGCCTCGGCATGATCCGCCAGATGTTCACCGACCCCAAGGAGATGGCCAAGGCGTTCGGCGCCTTCGGCCCGGTGATGGGTCTCGGCGCCGTCGCGGGTCCCATCCTGGCCGGCTGGCTGGTCGACGCCGACTACTTCGGCTCCGGCTGGCGCATGATCTTCTTCATCAACGTGCCGCTCGGCATCTTCGCGGTCGTCGGCGCGCTCCGATTCCTGCCCGACTCGCGGCTGCCCAAGCCGCCCCGCCTCGACCTGGTCGGGGTGCTGTTCGCCGCCGGCGGTGCGTTCCTGCTGCTCTTCCCGCTGGTGCAGGGCCGCGAGCTCGACTGGCCGGTCTGGTGCTTCGTGATGCTGGCGGCCGGCGTCGTGGTGTTCGCCGTCTTCTCGTACTTCGAGAGCCGGCGTGAACGCAACGGTCTCGACTCGCTGGTCACGCCGAGCCTGTTCCGCAAGCGCGCGTTCACCGGCGGCCTGGCGGTGGGCATGGTCTTCTTCGGTGCGCTGATCGGCACCGGGCTGATCTTCACCTTCTATCTGCAGATCGGTCTCGGCTACTCGCCGCTCAAGGCCGGCCTGTCGACGCTGCCGCAGGCGCTGGGCACGATCGTCGGCTTCGGGATCGCGGCGGCGGGCCTGACCGTGAAACTGGGCCGCCGGCTGCTGCAGCTCGGCACCCTGATCATGCTGGTCGCGACGGCCGCCTTCGCCTACACGGTGTGGCTGGCCGGGGCGGGCATCAACCCCTACCAGATGATTCCGTCGCTGCTGTTCCTCGGCATCGGCATGGGCATGGCGATGGCGCCGTTCTTCAACATCGTGCTGGCCGGTGTAGACGACCACGAGACCGGCTCGGCGTCCGGCGCGCTCACCTCGGTGCAGCAGCTGGGCGGCGCGTTCGGCATCGCGGTGCTCGGCACGATCTTCTTCGCCCTGCTGCCCGGCGCGGTCACTCACCACGTCGACCACTCGGCGATCGAGCTGCGCACGGTGCTGACCGCGACCGGGGTGCCGGCGGAGGCGCAGCCGGGGGTCACGGCCGGCCTGCGGGCCTGCCTAGCCGACCGCGTCTCGGAGAACGACCCCGATGTGGTGCCGGCCAGCTGCCGCGGCGCCGGCTCGGCGCAAAACCAGGATCCGAAGATCGGGGCGTACGTGACCGAGCAGGTGCAGAGCGGCTTCCGCGACACGACGATCCGTACGACTTCGGTGACCGTGCTGCTGCTCCTGCTCGCCTTTGGACTGTCGTTCCTCCTGCCGCGACAGGCGCGGCCGGAGGAGGACGGTCACTAGCCGGCTATCCGGTGGTCGGGAGGCCGGCTGCGCGCCAAGCGGCGTAGCCGCCGGCCAGGTCGGTCGCCCGGTGCAGGCCGAGGTCCTGCAGGGCGGCCGCGGCCAGGCTGCTGGTGTAGCCCTCCTGACAGGTGATGATCACCTCCAGGTCGTAGCGGTCGGCGAACGGCAGCCGGGCCTCGCTGCGCGGGTCGAGGCGCCACTCGAGGACGTTGCGCTCGATCACGATCGCGTCCGGGATCTCGCCGTGCTCGGCGCGCTGGGCGGCCGGTCGGATGTCGATCAGCACGGCGCCGTCGCGAACGGCGGCGGCCACCGCGGCCGGGCCGAGGCGGTGCAGGCGGGCCCGGGCCGCGGCCAGCAGATCGTCGATGCCGAGCGAGCCCGGCGGCGGGGCCAGCACGCTCGCGGTCACCACTGGACTCCCGCCGCCTCGACCGTACGGATCTCCAGCCCGGCCGAGGTCAGGCGATAGCGAGTCATGGTGGCCAGCGCCGGGCCGTAGACGTGGATGCTGGTCGCCGGCCGGGCCGACCGGTTGGTGACGCGGTGGATGTGCCGGGGGCCGAAGCGGCGGCCGGCGCCGTCGCCCAGTTCGCGGGTGGTGACCTGCGGCCGCCCACCGGCCGGCCGGCCACCGGTCGGGCGCGTCTCCTCGGTCAGCGTGCCGCCGGTGACCGTCTCCTCGGTCAGCGTGCCGCCGGACACCAGGAACGCGCCCGCCGAGCCGCCGTGGTCGTGCAGGTCGGTGCCCTGCCCGGGCAGCCAGGTGAGCAGCCAGACCTCGTGGTCGTCGGCGACCGCGAGCCGGTGGTACCAGCGATCGACCGGGTTGAACCGGGGCGCGACCGGCCACTGCTCGGGTGAGGCGGCGTAGCGGGCGGCGATGGCGAGATAGTCGAGGCGGACGTCGACGGCGGTCACGGGAGCTCCTCACTTTGCATACATTGCCTATCAGTCCTATAGGTTAACCGGCGCAGGGCGGCCTTAGGGTCCGGAACGCGCGGATACGGTTGGCTGAAACGTGCTTCGGTCGCCGGAGCGACGCGAAAAAGCAGGTCAGCTAGGACAGCAGGCGCTGGCGCAGCGCGCCAGATCGACCGCCAGATCGGCGATGAGAGGGATGGCCTTCCGCTGCATGGGGCCCATGGTGGCCCGGCGCGAGAACTACCGTCAAACCGGTTCCGCCATGTGGACCCTTACCACCAGCCGCGGCGCTTGGCCCACGCCAGCCATGATCGAGAGCACCACGGCCAACGGGGTGACGTGGGTGGTGCCGTTGACGATGATGTTCATGCCGTAGATCGAGGAGGGCGCCGTATTCGCGCTCGCCGTCGGCCAGGTTGCGGATGCGGTTCATCTGGTCGGTCGCGTCGGCGATCAGCGGGCGTTCGTCGACCGGGATGCGTGCCTCCAGCGCGGCCACCCGGCCCAGCACCTCGGCGCCGAGCGCGCCCATCATGCGTACGGCGAGCAGGCCGTGCCAGGCCCCGAAGAGCTCCTCCAGGAACTCTTCCGGGTTGCCCATGTGCCCGCCGGTCACCCGCCGCTCCAGATCCCAGACGTCGCGGGTCAGATCCTCGATGAACGCCTTGAGCCGGTGGGTCAGGGCCGAAGTGATCGCGTACGACAACTCGTAGGGGGAATCCGGTCGTAGCCGGCCCGCCTCGATCCTTTTGCGCACCCCGTCCGTTTCGCGTAATGCGACGTCGATCGGAACGGTGGGATTGATCGGACCGGGCACGGTGACGACGTACTTTTCCCCGATTATCTGATCGAGTGCGAGATAGTGGACATGACTGGACGGTCCCCGTTCCGGTCCGTGCAAGATCAAAAGCTGTTGATGCGGATAAATCCGGACTCTTGGCACGCGATTGCGTTGCATACAGTCACGGACAGCCAAGGGGTGGCACTTCAGTACGTCGGTCAGCAGGGTGACGGCCTGGTCGCTGCACTCCGGAACGTCCACCCACACCAGGGTGGCGTCCCGCGCCAGAAGGGTTGCGACCTCGTCCACCGAGTGGCTCCCGATCATCCCGCCGGTCAACGACAGCACCCGGATCCCGGCAATACGATCAACCTGGACCTGAAAGAAGCTCATAGCCGTTTGCCTCTTTCCGAACAACACGTGAAAAGAGCCCCTCCGCAACCGTCTCAACACGCTCCGTCGAACAAATTGACCTGCGGATCGGCCATCTTGCCGTGGCGACTCAGCCGTTAAGGCGGAAATCCGCTCGGCATGCTCAACTGCAATCGAGAAAGCTATATGGTGACGTCCGCCGCCGAAACGGTGCCGGAGAAGCCTCGCCCGCCTCCGCCGATCCCCCCGATGAACGAGGACGGACACGTGTTGAAGTCACGCCGCGGTCTCCTTGCCGCCGGCCTAGCCGTCGCCGTGGTCGGCGCCCTGGGCGTTGCCTCGACAATGAACGCGGGCGCGGAACAGGTCTCCGGTGACCAGGGTGCCGCCACGGCGCCCGTCGCCGACCAGGCCGATGCTTCCGCCGCGTCGACCCCGCCGCCCACCCTGCCCTGGGGCGGCAAGCCGCAGCGGGCCCGCCGCGGCCGGGACGGCACCTCCAGCCGCTCGCTGAAGAACCAGGGTCTCCAGGTCGCCGCCCCCCGGCAGGGGCACACAGTGGATTTCGCGCCCAAGGGCCGATCGAGCAAGACCGGCCTGCTGCGCTCCGAGCCGACCGACCTGCAGCCGCCCGCTCCGCCCGCGTCGCCCTCGGCCACGACGACCGCGCCGGCTGACAAGACGACTACCCCCGCCACGACGTCGCCCACCACGGCGCCCGCGACGACCGCACCGACCACGACCGCACCGACCACGACTGCACCGGTGGCGCCGCTGGCGGCCACCAGCGCGGCGGCCGGCACGACGAACACCGCCCCGAGCGTCGCCGCGTCCACCACGCCGCCGGAGACCGGCAACGGTTCCACGAGCAAGTCGGCGAAGTTCTCCTACACCATCGGTTCGCAGGACGCGGTCGCCGACGGGATGTACGCGGCGATCGACATCAAGAAGCCGGTGCTGGCCAAGGGCGAATACCACACGCTCGCCGAACTGGCGGTGCAGACGGCCGACGGCTACCAGACCGTCGAGGTGGGCTGGAACGTCGACCGCGCGGTCAACGGGGACGACGATCCGCACATCTTCGTCTTCCACTGGGTCAACAACGTGCCGGCCTGCTACAACGGCTGCGGATTCCTGCCCTACGACGGCGGGGTCAAGGCCGGCGACACGCTGCCGGTCGACACTCTGAAGAAGTTCGGCATCGAGCACTTCAACAACGCCTGGTGGATCGCCTACGACACGACCTATGTCGGCTCCTTCCCGGACAAGCTCTGGACCGGCCAGGGTGTCGACTTCACCCAGGGCCAGTACTTCCAGGCCTTCGGCGAGGTCGCGGCACCGACCACCCAGCCGTGCTCGCAGATGGGCAGCGGCCAGAAGGTCAACGACGAGAAGGGCACGGGGGCGCGCATCGGCAGCGTCACCTTCATCAACGGCCCGGCGGTCAACCTGAGCATGTACTCGGACAATGCCGTCTACGGCATCAGTCCGATCCTGAAGTCGGTCAAGTCGTTCCGGTACGGCGGGCCCGGTGCGAGCGATCCCGACAACACCGCGCCCGACATCGCCAAGATTTCGCCCAAAGCCTGCTGATCAGTTCACCCACGACACGATGCCCGGTCCCGGCGAGGGGGATCGGGCATCGTCCGTTCCGGGGGCGGAAATCTGAGCCTCACAGTCGAACCGGAAACCGGTGGGAGGTGTAATACCCACTGGACGGGCCGCGATTCGAGAGGCAGGCCGGATGAGGCGACGGGGTAGCCCCGACGAGGAGCTGATGACCGCGCTCTACACCGAGCACTATGCGGTCCTGCTCAGCTTCATCCTGCGTTACGTGCACGACCGGCACCGGGCGGAAGACCTGGTGCAGGAGACGCTGTTGCGGGCCTGGAAGCACATCGGCCACCTGGACCGTGACCCCGGCCGCACCCGGTCCTACCTGCTGACGATCGCCCGCAACGTGGTGACCAACGCCTGGCGGGCCGAGCAGCGCCGGCCCCATCTGGTCGCCGACGAGGCCGCGGTCGCCGCCGTGCCGTCGGCCGACAACGTCGATCAACTGGTCGAGGGCTGGCTCGTCGCCGAGGCACTGGAGCGGCTCTCGGCCGAGCACCAGGCGGTGGTGCGGGCCATGTACTACGAGGGTCAGAGCGTCGCCGACGCGGCCCAGAAGCTGTCGGTGCCCGAGGGCACCGTGAAGTCGCGGACCTACTACGCCGTGCGCGCCTTGCGAACCGCGTTCGAGGAGATGGGGGTCCTGCGGTGAGCGCCGACCACGACGAGCTGCGCCGGCTCCTCGGCGGTTACCTGCTCGGCGGCCTCGACGAGGCCGACACCGATCGGCTCGACGCCCACCTGCGCGACTGCGACGACTGTCGCGCGGAGCTGGACGAGCTCGCCGCCGTACCGGAACTTTTGAAGCGTCTGCCGGAAGCCCAGCGTGCGGGGGGCGACGGCGGGCAGGCGCCGATCAGCCTGGCGGCCCGCCCGAGTGCCGAGAACATCGAGGGCCTGCTGCGCAAGATGCGGGACGAGCGGTCCCGGGAGAGCCGCACGGCACGCGTACGCTGGCTCGCCGCGGCCGCCGTAGTCGTGGTCGCGGCCGCCATCGGCTTCGGCGTGGTGCGCGGCAACCACGGTCAGTCGACGCCCGAGGCACTCCCGAGCCCGCAGCTGGTCACGGCCCAGTTCGAGGCGGCCGCGGGCAGCGGCATGGCCGGTCAGGCAACGTTGACGCCCAAGACGTGGGGTGTCTCGGTCTCGCTGGACGTGAGCCGGCTGCAGGGCGAGGGGCCGTTCCTCTGCCAGGTGCGTGACCACGAGGGCGAGGTGGAGCAGGCCGCGACCTGGGGGCCGACGCCGACCGGTAATGCCAAGGTGATCGGCGCCAGCTCCATCCAGCTGCGCAACGTCAGCAAGATCACGGTGGCCGACCATGCGGGCCACGTGCTCGGAACCGCCGACGTGAACTAGGTGCCGGGCGACTAGGTCACCCGGCGGAGTTTCACCAGGTAGGTCTGGGCGACCACGACCAGGGCCAGGAACGCCCCGCTGATCACCTGTTGCCAGTTGCTGTTGAGGTTGCCGACCTGGTTGATCAGGTTCTGGATGACGCCGAGCAGCAGCACGCCGGCGATGGTGCCGGCGATCGTGCCGGCCCCGCCGGTCAGCAGGGTGCCGCCGATGACCACGGCGGCGATCGCGTTGAGTTCCATGCCGCTGCCGAGGACGGTCACGCCGGAGCCGAGCTTGGCCGCGTTGATCGCCCCGGCCAGCCCGGCGAGCAGGCCGGACATCACGTAGACCCAGACCTTGGTGCGGCGTACGGCGATGCCCATCAGGGCCGCGGCGTCCTCGCTGCCGCCGAGCGCGTAGACCGCTCGCCCGAACCGGGTGCGGGCCAGCACCACGATCCCGCACACCACCAGCACCGCGACGAGCCAGACCGGGTAGCCCAGGCCGAGGAACGAGCCGCTGCCGAAGTGCGCGAACGGCTTGCTGTCGACCAGGTAGGTCTCCGAGCCTTCCCTGCTGATCGCCCGCATCAGGCCGCGGGCGCCCAGCAGGGCGGCCAGGGTGACGATGAACGGCGCCATCCGGGTGTACGCGATGAGCAACCCGTCGATGAGCCCGATCGCGCCGCAGACCAGCAGCGGGGCGGCGAACGCGGCGACCCAGCCGTACTGGGAGGCCCACGCCGCGACCACACCGCCGAGCACGTAGAGCGATCCGACCGACAGGTCGATGCCGCCGGTGATGATCACGAAGGTCATGCCGAGCGCGATCAGCATCGGCGGCGCGGCCGCGACCAGGATCGTCGCGGCGTTGTCGAAGCTGCGGAAGTTGGGGAAGGCGGCCAGCGACACCACGACCACGACCAGGAGCACGGCGAGCGCGCCCTGGCGTTGCACGGTCCCGACGATCCGGTCGGTGCGCTCGGCCCGGCGGATATCCTCGGCGACGATCGCTGCCGGGGCCTCGGACACGATCATCGGGTTTTCCTTTCCCGGGCGACGTAGACGGCGATCAGGATGATCACGGCCTGCACCATCTCGGTCGTCGACGGCTGCAGGTTGTGCTTGATCATCGTGGCGATGACCAGTTGCATCAGCAGGGCGCCGGCGACCGTGCCGACGACGCGCACCCTGCCGCCGGTGAGCGGGGTGCCGCCGACCACGACCGCGGTGATCGCGGACAGTTCGATCAGCAGGCCGACCGACGACGCGTCGCTCGACTGGATGCGGGAGACCGACAGCAGCCCGGCGATCGAGGCGAGCACCGAGCACACCACGTACACGGTGATCAGGACCCGTTTGACCGGGACGCCGGCGAGTTCGGTGGCGGGCCGGTTGCCGCCGATCGCGAGCAGCCGGCGGCCGAAAACGGTGCGCCGCACCACGAACGCGACCACCGCCACCAGCAGCGCGGCGATCCAGACCAGCACCGGGATGCGGAGCACGTCACCGGAGCCGAGGTAGAGGAAGTTGGCGTCGTGGATGTCCACCAGTTTGCCCTTGGAGATCACCACGGCCAGGCCTCGTCCGCCCACGAACAGCGCGAGTGTGGCGACGATCGGTTGTAACCCGACCTTCGCCACCAGCACCCCGTTGATCAACCCGACGACCACGCCGGCGATCAGCGACACGACGATCGCGGCGACCACGCCGTACCCCAGGTAGAGCGGGATGACCGCGGCCGCGAGGGCCATCACTGAGCCGACCGAGAGGTCGATGCCCTCGGTGCCGATGACCAGCGCCATGCCGAGCGCCACGATGACGATCGGGGCCACCTGGATCAGCTGGATGCGCAGGTTGCTCCAGGTCAGGAAGTACGGTGTGAAGAAGATGTTGTAAAGCACGAGCAGCACGATCGCCAGGTAGACGCCGTACTTCGGCAGCCAGGTCCGGACGCGGGCCAGGTCCACGGTGGACCGGCCGGCTACGGCTTCGCCGGTCATCGGGTGCCTCCCGCGATCTGAGCCAGCAGTTCCTCGGTCGTGACGGCGTCGCCGGTCAGGATGCCGACGACCACGCCGTCGCGGAGCACCACCACCCGGTCGGCGCCCTCGATCAGCTCTTCGGCGTCCGAGGAGACCAGCACGACGCCCAGGCCCTCGGCGGCCAGTTCGTCGATCAGCGACTGCACCTCGGCCTTGGCACCGACGTCGATGCCACGGGTCGGCTCGTCGAGCAGCAGCACCTTGGGGCCGGTGGCGAGCAGCCGGGCCAGCAGCACTTTCTGCTGGTTGCCGCCGGAGAGGTCGCCGACCAGCTGGTCGGGGCTGGACGCCTTGATGCGCAGGCGGGTCATGTACTTCTCGACGATCTCGTCGATCCGCTTGTCGGACACCAGTCCGAGGCGCGACATGCGGGGGAGGACGGCGAGCGCGATGTTCTCGCGTACGGAAAGACCCGCGACGATGCCCTCGGCCTTGCGATCTTCCGGTTGCACCGCGATGCCCGCCTTGACGGCCTTGACCGGGGTCGGTTTTCCCAGGTCGGCGCCGTCGACCTCGACGTCGCCGGAGTCCAGCGGGTAGGCACCGCCGATCGCCTTGATCGTCTCGCTGCGGCCGGCGCCGAGCAGTCCGCCGAGGCCGACGACCTCGCCCGGGCGCACCTCGAAGCTGATCTCGTGCAGCTTGTGCCGGTCGGTCAGGCCGGTCGCCTTGAGAACCGGGGCGGCGGCGTCGTCGCCCGTCGTCTCGCCGCTGCCTCGGTTGGCGGAAAAGGCGGTCAGTCCTTTTCGTCTTACTTCGGTCATGTCGCGGCCGAGCATCAGCGACACGAGCCGGATCCGCTCCAGTTCGGCGAGCTTGCCGGTGTGCACGACCTTCCCGTCCCGCAGGATCGTGACCGCGTCGCAGATGCGGTAGAGCTCGTCCAGCCGGTGGCTGACGTAGACGATGCCGATGCCCCGCTCGTGCAGCGTGCGGATGACGCCGAACAGCGTCTCCACCTCGCGCGGCTCGAGCGACGACGTCGGCTCGTCCATGATCACGACCTTGGCGTCGACCATCACCGCCCGGGCCAGCGCGACCATCTGCTGCGCGCCGAGCGGCAGCGTCCCGAGTGGGCGGGCGACGTTTGTCGTGACGCCGTAGCCGGCCAGGGTCTCAGCCGCCTCGCGTCGCATCCGGCGCTCGTCGAGGAGCCCGAACGCCGTGCGCGGCTCCCGGCCCAGGAACAGGTTGTGGGCGACGCTCATCAGCGGGACGAGGTTGACCTCCTGGTAGATCGTGGAGATCCCGGCCCGCTGGGCGTCCATCGGCGAGCCGAACGTCACGGCCTCACCGGCATAGCGAAGCTCACCGGAGTCGGGTCGGTACACCCCGGTGAGCACTTTGATCAGAGTGGATTTCCCGGCGCCGTTCTCGCCGACCAGAGCATGGACCTCACCCGGTTGCAGGGCGAAGGAGACCTGGTCGAGCGCGCGTACGCCGGGGAAGGTCTTGCTGACTCGGGTGACCTCGAGCATCTCTTCCCCAAAAGCTTGCGGGAGCGCCTTGCGGCGCTCCCGCTGACGGACTCAGTACGCGCTGTTGACGTCGGTCTTGGCGTTGCCCTCGTCGTACTGCCGGTCCTGGATGACGATGTCCTCGCCGACCGGGGTACCGCTCAGGAACTTGCTCGCGGTGTCGAACGCGAGCGGGCCGAACCGCGGGTTGGACTCGATGACCGCGCTGGCCCAGCCGTCGACGATCGCCTGAACGGCGTTCTTGGTGCCGTCGACCGAGACCACCTTGACGTCGCCGGCCTTCTTGCCGGCGCTCTTGAGCGCGGTGATCGCGCCGAGGGCCATCTCGTCGTTCTCGCCGTAGATGCCGTTGATATCGGGGTTGGACTGCAGCAGCTGCTCGGCGACCTTTTGCCCGTCCTCGCGGGCGAAGTTGCCCGTCTGTTCAAAGACGATCTTTACGTCGGGCGCGACCTTGGCGATCTCGTCCTTGAAACCGCTGGTACGCAGCGTGGTGACGTTGTTGCCGGGCGAGCCGAGCAGGATCGCGACCTTGCCCTTGTTGCCCAGCGCCTTGGCCATCTCGTCGGCCGCCCGCTTGCCCTGCTCCGCGAAGTCCGACCCGATGAAGGTCAGGTAGTCCTTGCAGGCAGTCGCGTTGATCTTGCGGTCGATCGTGATGATCGGGATGTGCTTGGCCGAGGCCTTGGCGAACACCGAGTCCCAGCCGTCCGAGTTCAGCGGCGCGATGACCAGCACCTGGACGCCCGAGTCGATCATCTGCTCGACGTCGCTGATCTGCTTGTTGAACTCGGAGTTCGCGTTGGTGGCGGTCAGCTTGGTGATGCCCAGCTTGGCCGCCTCGTCCTTGATGGACTTGGTTTCCGTGATACGGAACGGGTTGGCCTCCTTCTCCGACTGGGAGAAGCCGACCTTGGCCGTCTTGAGGTCGATCTTGGTGCCGCCGTACTGGTCGATAGAGCAGGTCGGCCCGCTCGCCGAGGCGGAGGCGACGACCTGGGCTCCGGCCGAGGCCGGGGCGGAACCGGAGTTGCTCGAGCCGCTGTCTTCCGACTTGGCGCATGCACTGACCATGAGCAGGGCAGCACCTAGAGTGACGGCCGCGGGGCGTAAGCGGCCGGGATATGTGCGCATGTTTGAGCTCCTTGGTGGGTCGAACATCGGGGAGTAACCACCTGGAAACACATTCACGCACTATCAAACTTTTCCTGTCAAGCATGAGCACCAAACCAATCACAAGCGAACGCCGCGCACGGACGTCGATGCGAAATGGGGAAAGATCAAATAGCGATGGTCGATGTGCGCGCCAGGTCCCAGCGCGCCGACAACGCCGAGTAGAGACTCCGGGCCTCCTCCGGTCGTTCACCGCTCAGCAGCGCCGCGTCCTCCAGTGCGACCGCCCGCTCGAACACCCGCCCCACCTGGCGGTAGTGCTCGGCCGCGGCCAGCGCCGGAGCCGGATCGCCGAGCAGCAGTGCCTGGCAGCGCAGGTTCGCCGCGTACGCCCGGGCGGGCCGGACCTCCCGGGCCGCCTCCGCCGCGCAGATCGCCGCCGCCTGTTCGGCAATGTCCGAACGCGACAGGGTGCGGGCGAGGCGCACGACATCGGGTAGCCACTGGTGCCGCAGCATCATCGGGGCGTACGCCGGCTGCAGCAGCGGCGCCAGGACCTCGAGCGCCTCCTCGCCCCGGCCCCGCTGCTGGGCCGCGAGCGACCGGGCCACCAGCAGGAAGTCGCAATTTTCCCGCTCAGCCTCGCTCGCCGGCACCGCGTCGGCCGCGCCGAGATGCGCCGCGGCCAGGTCGGGGGCGTCGCGATGCAGGGCGATCAGGGCGGCCACGCCGTGCAGCAGCATCGTCACCGCGCCCGGCTCGCGCAGCCCGTGGAAGCCGATGCCCGGAGCGTCCTCGGTCACCGCACTCACCTCGGCCAGCGCCTCGTCCCACCGGCCGAGCCAGTAGTCCTGCACCGCGGTCGCCACGTGCAGGCTGGCCGGCAGCCGATGCGCGGCGGAGAACGCGACGGCAGTCTCCAAAGTGGTCTGCGCCTCGTCGAGGCGGTCGAGATTTTGCAGCGAGAACAGCCGGTTGTCGAGCAGGTCGACAGCGGTGCCGGCCAGCTCTTCATGGCCGCTGACCACGGCGAGAGCACGGTCCACATGGGCCAGCGCCCGCTCGTGGTCGCGCCGGATCGAGCTCGTCATCCAGATCGTCTGCAGGGCGTACGCGCTCTCGTACGGCTCCCCCGCCGCCATCGCCTCGGACAGCACGATCTCGGCCCGCCGCTCGGCCAGGTCGAGATCGTCGAGGTCGCCGCGGCGGAAATTGGCCAGCAGCTGGCGGTGCCGGGTGCGCCAGATCGTCGGCACTCGGGAGTCGTCGACCGCGTCGCGCAGCATGGCCACCGCCTCGGCGATCTCGCCCCGCCGGTAACGCATAGTGGCCAGCAACTGCCGCATCTCGGCCTTGTCGGCCGGATCGGTGGCGAGAGTCAACGCCTGTTCGGCCTCGGTCATCGGGTAGTGCTCGCGCCGGAACTCCAGCCGCACGAGGGCGACCAGCAGCACGCCGCGCTGCCCGGCCGACGGCAGGGCGGTCGCGAGCGTACGGCGGATCAGCTCCCCGGCGATCTGCGGCGCCCGGCGGACGACCTCGGCGTGATGGTCGAGCAGCCAGCCCAGCACCCAGCTGTCGACCACCGGGGTCTGCGCGGTCAACTGCTCGGCCACCCGGGTCACCGGGCTCCCGCCGGCCGCCAGCACCTCGGCCGCGTGCCGGTGCAACCCGGCCCGCAGCGCCGGCGGCACGCTCTCGACCAGCACCTCGCGCAGGTAGGGATGCCGGAACGCCAGGTCGGTTCCGCTGTTCACCAGCAGATCGGCGGTCAACGCCTCCTCCAGCGCGCCGACCAGCTCCAGCGCCGACCGCCCGGTCACCGCGACGACCTCGCTGACCGAGAACTCGAAGCCGAGCAGCGCGGCCAGCCGCAGCACCTCCCGGGTCTCCGGCGACAACAGGTCGAGGCCGGCGTGCACGGCGTCGAGCAGGGTCTGCGGCGGATCGACGGTCACGTCGGGGGCGGTGTCGGCGCAGCCGCCGGCGATCTGGATCGCGTCCCGCTGGCGGAGCGCGCCGATCAGCTCGCGGGCGAACAGCGGATTGCCGCCGGCCCGGGCGGTCAGGGCGCGCAGGTGCGGGCCGGGCGGAGCGCCGACCAGCGATTCGACGAGCCGGTCGATCTCGGGCGCGGCGAGCGGGCGGAGCCGGACCGGCCGAGGCTGGCGGGACTGCACGGCCCGGCGCAGCATCGCCAGCCGCGGTTCGCTCCGGGCGCTCGCCACCAGCAACAACGGCAGGCGGGGGGTGAGCGCCAGGAGGCGCTCCCAGACTCGTACGGTCGCCGAGTCGGCCCACTGCATGTCGTCGACGATCAGCACCAACGGGGTGGCCGCGCAGGCCCCGCGCACCGCGGCCACAACCTGGTCCTCGGCCACCGCCGGCTCGGCGACCGGGCTGCGCGGCCGCCGCGACGCGGTCTCCAGGCCGAGCGCCCGCGACAGCACCTGCAGGGGCACGCGGGAGCCCAGCTGGTCGGCGGCACCCCAGGCCACCCGGCACCCGGCGTCGGCCGCGTCGGCGAAGGCGAGGGTCAGCAGCTCGGTCTTGCCGATGCCGGGCTCGCCCTCGATCCAGACCGCCGACCCGCTGCCCGCGGCCGCCGTACGCACCAGCCCGCGCAGCTGATCGATCTCGGCCGCCCGCCCGAACGAGTCGCGCCCGGCCAGACCGTCGCGCAACGCCTTGGCGACCGCGGTCGGCACGACCGTGCGCGACGGTTCGGGCACCGGGATCGCGGCCGGCCGCTCGGCCGAACCGGCCAGCACCTGGCGTTGCAGGTCGCGCAGCGCCGGACCGGGCTCGATGCCCAGCTCAGCGACCAGGGTGCGGCGGGCCGACCGGAAGACCTCGAGTGCCTCGGCGTGCCGGCCGGCCCGGTGCAACGCGCGCATCAGCAGCTCATGCAGCGGCTCGTGCAGCGGGTTGTCGCGGACCAGGCCGGTCAGCTCGGCGACCAGGCCGTCGTCGCCACCCTCGTCGAGCAGGATGCGGGCCCGCTGCTCCGCCGCGGCCAGGCGCAACTCGGCCAGGCGCTGACGGTCCAGCTCGAGGAAGGGTCCGGCCAGGGTCGCGTACGCGTCGCCGCGCCAGAGCGCGAGCGCCTCGTCGAGCCGTTCCGCCGCCTCCCGGCCCCGGCCCGCCGCGAGAAGCTCGGCCGCGATCGCCCGCAGCCGCTGGAACCGGCTCGCGTCCAGGTCGTCGGGGGCCACCCGCAGCAGGTATCCGCCCGAGGCCGAGCTGAGCATGCCCGGCTCGAGCCCGCGGCGCAGACCGGACACGTACGTGTAGACGCTGCCGGCGGCGGTGGCCGGCGGCGAGTCACCCCAGATCGCGGTGATCAGCTCGTCGCGGCCGACCAGCCGCCCGGCGTGGGCGGCGAGCACGGCGAAGACGGCCCGCTGCCGCCCGGGACCCAGCTCGATCTCGAGCTCGTCGACCCAGGCACGCACCGGACCGAGCACGCAGATGCGCAACGTGTTCGGCACGTGTCCTCCCCGATCGGTGATTGCCAACTTCACCGGAGACGGCCCGGGTGTCAATGGATAACGGAAACCGGACGTACGGGCACTCCTGCTTCGCCCCGCTTCCGCCGTCCTTCGGACCTCTGGTGAACTGGGCTGTCGCTCGTTACGGTCGTGTGAAGGATCCATGAAGATTCTCTGAAGGAGCTTCTCCGAGACTGACTCCACTTCGCTACTGGGAGGTGGAGTCATGGAACAGGTCCGGGTCTCGTTGCAGGCGACCGATCCGCTCAGCCACGCCGGTCTGGCCGCGCTGATGCAGTACCGCACCGACGTCACGGTGCTGCGCCCGGCGCAGCGAGCCGAGGCCGACGTGCTGGTGATGGCGGCCGAACGGCTCTCCTCCGATGTGGTCGCCTCGCTGCGGCGAGCCGGCAGCGAATCGGGCATTCCGGTCGTGCTGGTGGTCCAGGAGATCGCCGAGGCGGAACTGCTCACCGCGGTCGAGTGCCGCGTGGTGGCGATCTTGCCCCGGGCGGCGGTCACCGCCGAACGGCTCGCCCACAGCGTGAAGGCGGCGGCCGCGGGCGGCGGGGTCATGCCGCCCAACCTGGTCGGTGAGCTGCTCAAACACGTCGAGCGCATGCAGCGCGACGTGCTCACGCCGAACGGCCTCAACCCGTCCGGCCTGACCCCGCGCGAGATCGACGTCCTCCGCCTGATGGCCGACGGCTTCGACACCAACGAGATCGCGGGCAAGCTCTGTTACTCCGAGCGCACGGTCAAGAACGTCATCTACGGCGTGACCCACCGCCTCAAGCTCCGCAACCGCTCGCACGCCGTCGCCTACGCCCTCCGCGCCGGCATGATTTAGAGCGGCCATAATCTAGCGCCGGGCCAGGGCGGCCCGGCAACGTTCGGCGTGCTTCGAGACCCGGTCGGCGAGCCGGCCGGGCAGTTCCGAACCCAGCACGACGACATCTGCGTCGTCGGCGGCGCTCCGGAACGCGGCCGGAAGGCGACCGGCGAGTTCGTCGATGCGGGCGATGACGCGTTCCGGGTCGAGCCGATTGCGGTCGGCGAACGACGCCCAGTGCCGCCCGGTGATCGCGGTGACCCGGTATTCCGAGCCGATCCGCATGGCCAGCTTCAGGGGCGCGTTCGCGCGCATCACTGTGCTCGTACGTGCACAGGGGCTCGACTGCGCACGGTCGTGCGCAAGGTCAGTTGCCGAGGCCGGCGGCGAAACGGCGTTTCATCGGTGGCACGGCACTGACCGTGCGGAGGGTGGTGCGCAAGGCGAGGCGCGCCGGGCGGTTGGCCGAAGCGCCCATGCGGGCGTTGCGCAGGGACTTGGCGACCGCGGCGAAGCCGTAGCCGCGCATCTGCTCCTCATAGGTGTGCACCGCGGTGCGCAGGTCGCCGGCCGTCAGCGTGCGGCGCAGCAGGTCGGCGTCGCGCAGGGCGGTGTTGGCGCCGATGCCGGCCATCGGGGTCATGTTGTGGATGGCGTCGCCGAGGAGCGTGACCGGGCCGGGCTCCCACGGGCCGACCGGGGTGGCGCTGCGCACCCGGATGGCGTTGATCGTGTCGGGGTCGGAGTCGCCGACCAGGTCGCGCAGACCCCGCGCCCAGCCGGTCGTGCGGTCGAGGACGAGCCGGCGCAGGTCGGCGCCGGCCAGCGCTTCCACGCCGGGCGGGAAGGTTGCGGTCACATCGGAGAAGCCCCAGAGCGCGTACGCCGTGGAGCCGGTCGCCGGGTCGGGGTGCCAGACCGACGTGAAGAGCGAGCCTCGCCGGGCCGGCAGCACGAGGTTGGTGTCGTCGGTGAGGACCCTCGGCAGGGTCGCGTCGGGAAGAGGGTGCTTCCCGGCGATCGCCAGAACGCCGGTGTCGATCCTCTCTGCGTGGGGGAGGAGCTGACGGCGTACGCGGGAATTGGCGCCGTCCGCACCGACCAGCAGGTCGCCGGTCGCCGTGCCGCCGTCCGTGAAGTGCGCGGTGACGCGCCCGTCCGGCGCGACCGTGTAGCGCTCGAATTCGGCGCCGAGCCGCAGCACCTCGTCGTCGAGGCCGGTGAGCAGCGCCTCCCGGAGCCCGAGCCGGCTCGCGCCGTGGTGTCCCTCGGCCGGATCGGTCTCCGGCAGGATCTCGGACGCGGTGAATCGCAGCAGGTCACGCAGGTGTTCGGTGACGAAGCCGAAGCCGCCGCCGCGCACCGACACCGTGTCCAGGAACCGCTGCCAGGCCTCGAGCGGGAGGCAGTCGTGCAGCGCCCGGCTGCCGTGCGGGTTGATGTGGATGCGGTAGCCCTGCAGCCAGTCGGTGCGGGCGTTCGTGCGTTCGAAGACGGTGACCCGGACGCCGGCTCGGAGCAGGCCGTGAGCGAGGCAGAGGCCGCCGATGCCACCGCCGATCACCAGTACGTGGATGCTTCTCATGCATCGAGTCTCAGACGTATGTATGACTTTGTCAAACGTACGTTTGATTAGTTCACCTGCTAACGTGATCGCCGTGACCCAGCCTCGCCGCTCGCCGCGCGGGCCGGACCGCAAACGCGACCCCGAGCGCACCCGCGAGCGCCTGCTCGAAGCCGCGCTGCTCGAGTTCGCCGAGCATGGATACGCGGGCGCCCGGATCAGCGCGATCGCCAAGCGGGCCGGGGTCAACCAGCAGCTGATCTCGTACTACTTCGACGGCAAGGAAGGCCTGTTCAAGGCCCTGCAGGGCCGCTGGCGGGACACCGCCGCGCAGGCCGGTCCCCCCGACCGGCCGCTGGCCGAGGTGGCGGCCGAGTTCCTGCGGCTCAACGCGGAGAACCGGCCGTGGGCCCGCATGCTCGTCTGGGGCGCCCTGGCCGACGGCGGTGCCGCCCCGGACGGCGGTGGTGCCGCCCCCGACGACGAGCCGTTCTTCCTCGGCATGGTCGACGACCTGCGCCGGCGCCAGGAGGCGGGCGAGATCGCGGCCGACCTCGATCCGGGCCATCTGATGCTGCTGCTGTTCGGTGCGGTGCTGGCGCCGACCGTGGTTCCGCACATCGCCCGGCAGTTCACCGGTCTCGACCCGGATTCCGGCGAATTCCGCGAGGCGTACGCGGCCCAGCTGAAACTCGTTATCGCGCGTCTGGCCGGACCGGTTCAATGAGGACATGAGTCCGAATCCGACCGTTCCGCCCAAGCTGCAGCCCGGTGACCGGGTCGCCATCGTCTCGCCCTCGTTCGCCGCGCCCGGCCCCTTCCCCGACGTGCATGAGCTCGCCATGCGCCGGGTCCGCGACGAACTCCAGCTGGAGCCGGTCGAGTTCCCGGCCACCCGCAAGCTCGGCTCGACCCCGGCCGAGCGGGCCGCCGACCTGATGGCGGCCTGGTCGGACCCGTCGATCCGGGCGGTCTTCGCGACGATCGGCGGCGACGATCAGATCACCGTGCTGCCGCATCTCGATCCGGCGCCGTTCCGCGCCGATCCGAAGCCGTTCTTCGGCTACTCCGACAACACCAACCTGCTCAACTGGCTCTGGAGGCAGGGTCTCGCGGCCTACCACGGCGGCTCCACCCAGGTGCACCTCGGCCGGGGTGCCGGCGTGCAGACCCAGCACCTGGCATCGCTGCGCGCGGCGCTCTTCGAGACCACCGATCTTCAGATCACGCCGGTCGAGCGGTTCAGCGACGAGGAGCTGGACTGGGCGTCGCCGGAGGCGCTGACCTCGGCGCCGCCCGACTGGCCCAGCCCGGGCTGGCAGTGGCACCGGCCGGACCGGGTGGTGAGCGCGCCGACCTGGGGCGGCAACCTCGAGATCATGTCGTGGAACCTGGCCGCCGACCGGTGGATCCGGCCGTCCGCCGACTACTCCGGCTGCGTGCTGCTGCTGGAGACGTCGGAAGAGATGCCGCCGGCCGAGGAGGTCTTCCGGATGCTGCGCAACGCGGGCGAGCGCGGCCTGCTCGAGCAGTTCCCGGCGGTGGTCGTGGCGACCGCCAAGGCGAGCAATATCGGCCACCGGCCGCCGCCGGACGAGCGGCAGAAGTTCCGCGACGAACAGCAGGCGGCGGTGGTGCGCGCGCTCGAGATGTACAACCCGGCGGCGATGGCCGTCTTCGGGGTGGACTTCGGGCACACGTCACCGCAGTGGGTGCTGCCCTACGGGGGCCGGATGACCGTCGACGGCCCGGCCCGCACGATCACCGCGCACTTCTGATCCGCAGATCGCTTGATTCAGAGATCGCGGCGCATGGCCAGGCGGGGCCACTCGTCGAGGCCGTGCGCCGCCTCCTCGGCCCGGAGCGCCCGCAGGCCAGGCGTCAGTTCGTCGTCGGCCAGCCGCCGGAAGCCGAGCCGCTCGTAGTAGGGCGCGTTCCAGGCCACCTCGGCGAACGTGGTCAGGGTCAGCGCGGGCGAACCCTGCGAACGGGCCCAACCGGCGACGTGTTCGATCAGTGCCGCCCCGATGCCGTGCCCGGCGTGGGCCGGGTCGACCGAGACCTGCTCGACGTGGGCCACCCCGTCGACCCAGAGGGCGAGCAGATAGGCGATCGGCTGGTCGTCCTCGTCGGCCGTGACCCAGGCCCGGCCGTCGCGCTGGAAGGTCAGCATCTCGTCGGCCGGCAGCGCCTCGTCGCCCGCGACCTTCGCCATGCCGACCTGCGCGAATGCCTTCCCGGCGGCCACCTCCAGGCGTCGCAGGGCCGGGATGTCTTCGGGTCGTGCCGTTCTGATCATCCGGCCAGTCTGACTAACCGGCCCGAGGGAAAGAAAGCGGGAAACGGGCGTAGCGTCGGCGCCATGGATGATCGCCTGGTCCGTTACGGCACCGCCCCCGGTCGCTGGGTTCTGCTCGCGACCGTGCTCGGTTCGAGCCTCGCGTTCATCGACGCGACCGTCGTCAACATCGCGCTACCGATGATCGGCCGCGACCTGCACTCGTCGGCCGCCGGTCTGCAGTGGACGGTCAACGGCTACGCGCTCAGCCTGGCCGCCCTGGTCCTGCTCGGCGGCTCGCTGGGCGACCGGTTCGGCCGCAAGCGGATCTTCATGATCGGCGTGGCCTGGTTCGCCGCGTCGTCCCTGCTCTGCGGCCTCGCCCCGAACATCGGCCTGCTGGTCGGCGCCCGGGTGCTGCAGGGCATCGGCGGTGCGCTGCTCACGCCGGGCGCGCTGGCCATCCTCGAGGCGTCGTTCGTGGCCGGCGACCGCTCGCGGGCGATCGGCGCCTGGTCGGGGCTCGGCGGCATCGGCGGCGCGCTCGGCCCGTTCCTCGGCGGCTGGCTGGTCGAACTGGGCAACTGGCGTTACATCTTCCTGATCAACGTGCCGCTGGCGCTTTTCGTGCTGGCGGTGGCGGCCCGGCACGTACCGGAGTCGCGCAGTCCGATGGCGGCGCAGAAGTTCGACGTGGCGGGCGTGCTCACCGGTGCGGTCGGGCTGGGCGGACTCACGTACGGCTTCACCGCCTGGACCGCTCGCGGGCCGGGCGATCCCGCGGTTTTGATCTCGCTGCTGGTCGGCGTGGCCGGCCTCGTCGCGTTCGTGCTCGGCGAGCGGTACTCGAAACACCCGATGCTGCCGCTGGAGATCTTCCGGAGCAAGGCGTTCAGCGGCGCCAACCTGGTCACGCTGCTGGTCTATGCGGCCAACGGCGGCGTCTTCTTCCTGGTCGTGGTCAACTTGCAGGTGGTCGCCGGGTTCAGCCCGCTGACCAGCGGCATCGCGCTGCTGCCGGTGACCGTGCTGATGCTGCTGCTGTCGGCCCGCTCGGGCGCGCTCGGCCAGAAGATCGGTCCGCGCATCCCGATGACCGTCGGACCGATCGTCTGCGCGGTCGCCCTGCTGCTGATGAGCCGGATCGGGCCGGGCGCCAACTACGTGACCGCGGTGCTGCCGGCCGTCATCATCTTCGGTCTCGGGTTGTGCGCGCTGGTCGCGCCGCTCACGTCGACCGCTCTCGGCTCGCTCGACGACATGCACGCCGGCATCGCCTCGGGGGTCAACAACGCGGTCGCCCGGGCGGCCGGCCTGCTGTCGGTGGCGATCCTGCCGCTGGCCGCCGGGCTCGGTTCGGGCAATCTGACCGTCGCGGCCGATCTGCACCCGGTCTATCGCCACTCGATGCTGATCTGCGCCGCGATGATGGTCGCCGGGGGCGTGCTGGCCTTCCTCACGATCCCCAACCGGCTCGCCAAGCACGACGTCGACCCGGTGAAGACGTACTGCGATCCGTGCAGTCCGCCGGTCCACCCGCGCGACCGCCAATCGGCTTAGGGTTGGAGCATGCGCGCAGCCGTCTTCACCGAGCCCGGTCCCGTCGATGTCCTGAAGATCGTCGAACGCGAGATGCCGCCGGTCGGACCCGGCGAGGTCCGGGTGCGGATCGTGCTTTCCGCGGTCAACCCGACCGACACCGGCACCCGGGCCGGCCGCGGCGTGCCCGACGGCGTGCAGCCGCCGCGGGTGCCCGACCAGGACGGCTCCGGCGTCGTCGACGAGATCGGCGAGGGCGTCACCGGCCTGCAGCCGGGCGACCGGGTCTGGGTCTGGGACGCCGGTTACGGCCGGGCGGACGGCACGCTCCAGGAGTACGTGACGATGCCGCGCCGCCAGGTCGTGCGGATGAACGACGACGTGCCGTTCGAGGTCGGTGCCGACCTGGGCATCCCGGCCCTGACCGCGCACCGTTGCCTGACCGTCGCCTCGGACGGGCCGGACCGGCTCGCCCCGGGCGCGCTGGCCGGCCGCACCGTGCTGGTCGCGGGCGGGGCGGGCGCGGTCGGCAACGCCGCGATCCAGCTCGCCAAGTGGGCCGGCGCCACCGTGCTGACCACGGTCAGCTCCAAGGAGAAGGCCGATCTGGCGTCCGCGGCCGGCGCCGACGCGGTGATCAACTACCGCGAGGAAGACCTGGCGGCCCGGGTGCGCGAGCTGGCACCAGGCGGGGCCAACGTGATCGTCGAGGTGAACACCGACAACCTCGAGGCCGACATCGACGCGATCGCGCCGGGCGGCAACATCGCGATCTACGTGGGCGGCAAGTTCTCGGTGCCGTCGTTCAAGGCGATGCTGAAGAACGTCAGCCTCGATTTCGTGCTGACCTACACGACCACCGACGCCGAGAAGGACGCGGCGGTCGCGGCGGTCGCCGAGGCGGTCAACGCGGGCGCGTTCCGGGTCGGCGAGCAGGCCGGGCTGCCGATCGTGCGGTTCGGTTTCGAGCAGGCCGGTGACGCGCACGCCGCGGTCGAGCAGCACGTCACCGGCAAAGTGGTGATCGAGATCAGCGAAGGCTGAGGAGCAGGGCGTCGGCGACCCGCTCGACGCCCCGACCGTCCACCGCTCCCCACGCCCGCGCCGCCAGCGCGCTCCGCGAACCGGGCCGGGTCAGCAGTTCCCGCAGCACGTCGACCGACCGGTCGGTGAACTGCCCGAGCCGGCCCAGCCCGGCCGCGTAGCCGTGCGCGATCGTCCGCTCGTACCCCTGAATCTGGTTGTCGACCACCCAGACCAGTGCCGACGCGAGGCCGAGGCAGAGCAGTTCCCAGGTCGACGTGCCGCTGGCGCTGACCGCGAGGTCGGCGCCGGCCAGAAGCTCGGGCAGGTCGTCGGTCGGCGCGATGATCTCGAAGTGCTGGCCCGGCCCGGCTTCGACCGCGAGCAGGTCGGCGCGCAGGCTGTCGTCGGCCGCCACCACGGTCGCGTCGAAGGCGGCCCCGGTCGCGACGAGCAGGCGGGCGATCTGCGGAGCGGCGCGGTAGGCGTCGGTGCCGCCGAAGAAGGCGATCACCTTGGGAGTACGCGACGAGAGGTGCGTGGAGGCGTCGATCGGCCGCAGTCGCCGCACCGACGTGCGCAGCAGCGCATAGTCCAGCCCGGCCAGGCCGATCGCGTCCGGGACGTCGATCGCCGCGTCCAAATTCTGGTCGACGTAGATGTCGGCGCTCTGGCCCCGGAAGCCACCGTCCACGATGGCCAGAACCGGTCGTCCCGTTCGGCGCACCGCGGCGCTGTGCTCCGGCGGCAGGGTGTACGAGTCGACCACCAGCGCGTCCAGCCGGAGCCGATCGCACGCCGCGACCAGTGCCGCCGGGTCGCGCGGCGCCGGATGCCCGGGCAGGCCGCGGCGGGTGAGCTGGTGCTCGGCCCAGGCGAGGCCGCCAAGGTCGCTGAGAAACTTCACCGCCACGCCGCGCTCGACCAGTTCCTCGGCGAGCGCGACACAGCGCACCAGATGCCCGACGCCGCGCTGGGCCCCGGCGTCGGCCCGGATCCCGACCGTAACGGTCATGCCTGGGTGAGGACCTTCTGCTCGACGTGCGCATTGAGGAGCACCAGATCCGGCTGGCCGGCGAGCCAATCGGCGAGTTCGCGTACCTCGACCGGCTCGTCGCCGAAGTGGCCGATGATCGCCTCGATCAGCTTCCAGTCGTCCTCGGTGTCGAGGGTCAGCCGCAGGTGCGAGAGGTCGGGCTGCATGGTCAGCCCGATCACGTCGAACTCGTCCGCGTGGGTGTAGATGTACGAGGTCACGTGGGTGCGGTGGTGCTCGGTGGCGAGCGTGTCGATGCCCCTGAGGACGGGCGCACGCACGATCTCGACATCGAGCCCGCGGGGCAGCGTGCGCGCGATCGAGGTCGTCAGGTAGTCGACGCCCGCCGCGTCGAAGACCCGCGCGGCCATCGCGACCAGGCGCGAATCGAGCAGCGGGCAGTCGGCCGTGAACCGCATGACGTTGTCGCAGTCGCGGGTCCCGAGCACGCCGAGGAACCGGCTCAGCACGTCGTCGACCGGGCCGCGGTAGCACTCGACGCCGATTGCCGCGCACTCCACCTCGACCGCGTCGTCGATCGCCTCGGTGGTGGTGGCCACCACCAGGTCGTCGAGGGCGCCGCTGGCCCGGGCCGCGCGCACCACGCGGTCGAGCACCGTGCGCCCGGCCAGCTTGCGCAGCACTTTGCCGGGCAGCCGCGTGGAGCCCATCCGGGCCTGGATTATGCCCAGATTGGCAGCCTTCAGGCTTTTCTGGGTGGCGGGTGGGGCGGCGGCTGGGGTCATCATTTTCCTTTGCGGAGGTGGTTGCGTGCCGTGCGCGCGGCCCGGAAGCCGAGCCGCGCGACGCGGTAGGAGAGGTGGCCGCTGAAGGCTTCGATCTTGATAAGGGCGTCGGCGAGCTGGTCGTCGCGCTTGGCGAGCTCGTCCTCGTACCACTGCACCTGCGAGGCGGCATCGGCGAGCTGCCGATGCAGCGCCCGGATCTGCTCCTCGTGCTCCCGGCGGGAGTCGGGCGCCGGTGAAACGTCCGCCGCAGCCGGCCTCGGGGTGCCGTCCGGCCCGGCCGCGCCGCGCAGGATCGCGGTGAGGGTGTCGAGGTCGGTGACGGCCGGCCACGGGTGGGGGTAGGCCCCGCCGAGCAGGGTCTGCCCGAACCGGCGCAGGGGGTCGGCCGATTCGGGGGCCGCCGGGTTGAGCGGGGCGAAACGATCGTGGTCGACGAGCACGTTGTCGGCGGTCGCGTGGGGGAGCGCGGCCATCCAGCCGGTCAGCAGCCGGCGCAGCCCCGGCAGGTCGTGCCGCAGAGCCGCTCCGAGCAGCAGTTCCTCGAGCAGACGGCCGGCCGGCAGCGGAGTCCAGCGGCCTTCACCGTCCGGGCCTGCCTCGACGACCGATTCCCCGCCGAGCAGCACCGGGGCGATCAGGGCCGGTGGCAGGTCGAGGACCATGGTCGGGCGGGGCGCACGGTAGGCGACGACCAGCCAGGCGGCGGCCAGCTCGGCACCGAGGCCGCCGCGCACGGCCGCGGCGGCCAGCCGCCGGGGATCGGAGAGCACGCTCCTTTTTTCGTACGCGCGGGCGACCGCGCTCGCCGCCATCGCGGCCAAGGCGTCGACCGGCCCGTCCTCGAGCGCGTTCGGGGTGGCGATGAGGGCCGGCGCGTCCGGAAGAGGCCAGGCCGCGCCCAGCCAGTCGACGGTCAGGCCGGCGGCGGCGAGCCGGGCGGCCAGGCGGCTCGGGTGGCCCGGCTTGGTGTCGAACTCGCCGAGCGGCTGCCAGGCCGCGTCGTCCCTGGCCGCGGTCGCGGGGCCCGGGTCGACCAGCCGGTGCACGCCGAGCTCGTTCTCGACCGCGAGCAGCAGCAGGCCGCCCGGGCGCAAAGTCCGCTTGAGCGCCTGGAGGGTCTCCGACCAGTCGTACTGCGGGCCCTCGGGCGAGCAGAGCCGGTCGAGGCCGTCCAGCGCGACGACCACGTCGTACCGTTCGACGTCGGTGAGCTTGGAGATCGTGCCGCACTGCACGCTGACGCCCCGGCCGTCCAGCTCGATCGCGTCCGGCTGCGCGCGCAGCAGGCAGGTCACCGTGGCCCGGGCCGCGAGAGCTTCGACCAGATCGCCGGCGTGCGGACCGGCGACCAGCACGTCCGCCCCGGGCGGCAGCCGGTCGAGCAGGTAGCCGTAGAGCACGCCGCCGGCCGGCGGCCGCACCTCGGTGAAGGCGGGCATCTCCCCGCCGATCATCCGGATCATGCCGTCGCCGCCCGCTCGTCGCCCCACCCGATCATGATGCGCAGCTCCTCCGGCGAGGCGAGGTAACCTTCGCCGAGCTCGGCCAGGGCGACCGCGCGAGCCGCCTCCGGGTCGGGGTGGGTGCCGTGCAGCTCCGGCCACTGCCGGCGGATGCGGTCGGCGGTCGGGCGGTGCTCGTGCTGCAGGCGCATCGGGTCGCCGTAGACCGCGGGGGCGCAGCCGGCCGCCACGCCGTAGAAGACCGCGCTGCTCAACCGGTTGGAGGCGACGCGCTCGTGCCGGCGCAACTCGTCGAGCTGGTGGTGCAGGAACCGGGTCTCGGTGTCGCGGAAGCGGAAGCCGCGGTAGCCGTGGCAGATTACCCGGCCGGCTTTCTCGTACGCGGACCGGATGCGGTCGTTGCGGAACTCGTGCCAGTAGAGGCAGAACGTGATCGGCCCCGGCTCGGTGTCGGCGATCTCGGCGATCATCCGCTGGTGGTCGCCCTTGACGTACTGGCCTTCCCAGCCGTGGAACGGGTACCAGATGGTGCCCTTCCGTTCGTTCTTCGCCGGCGGGGTCATGTGCAGCAGATAGAGGAAGGGCGCGCCGACCACCGTCGCGTGCCGCCGGCCCATCGACCAGGCCCGGCGGCGGGTCTGCTCCGACCACACGAAGATCGGCCGGCCCGGCAGGTACGGCGTACCCTCGCCGAGCCCGTCCTCCACGTTCCACCCGTGCTGCAGATAGCCGTTGATCCGGGGCGGATTTTCCCGGTCCAGGCCGCAGTACTCCGCCAGCACGTGGGCGTGGCCGTAGAAGTGGTTGCCGTGGTGCACCCGGCTAACTCCCCAGAACGATGCGCAGCGCCTCGACGACGCGGTCCTGGTCGGCGTCGGTGAGGTCGTAGAAGAGCGGCAGCGACAGCTCCTCGGCGTAGAAGGCCTCGGCGACCGGGCACATGCCACGCCGGTATCCGAGGTCTTCGAACATCGGGTGCCAGTAGACCGGGATGTAATTGACCTGCACGAGGATGCCCTGCGCGCGGAGCCGGTCGTAGACCTCGCGGCGGCGGCCGCCGAGCACCCGCACCGGGTAGAGGTGGCGCATCGGGTCGACGCCGTCGCGCTGCACCGGCAGGCGCAGGCCGGGCACGCCGGCGAGCAGCTTGTCGTAGCGGGCCGTCAGCTGCTGGCGGCGGCCTTTGAAGGCGGCGATCCGGCGCAGCTGGGAGCTGCCGAGCGCGCAGAGCACGTCGGGCAGCCGGTAGTTGAGCCCGAATCCCTGCACCTCGTAGTACCAGCCGCCCTCGTCGGGATGCCGGAGCCGGTCGCGGTCGCGGACCATGCCGATGTTGCGGAAGGTGCGCGCCCGGTCGAGCAGGTCGGGGCGGGTCGAGGCGACCGCGCCGCCCTCGGCCGTGGTCAGGTTCTTGGTCGGGAAGAAGCTGAACGTGGTGAGGTCGGCAAGCGTGCCGACCGGCCGCCCGTGGTACGTCGAGCCGATCGCGTGCGCGGCGTCGCCGATCACGACCGCGTCGACCCGCTCGGCGATCTTGCGGAGGACGTCGTACTCGGCCGGGTGGCCGGCGTAGTCGACCGCGCCGATCGCCCGGGTCTTCTCACTGACCAGCGCCTCGACGGCGGCCGGGTCGATGTTGGCGGTCTCGTCCTCGACGTCGGCGAACAGCACCGTGGCGCCGTGCAGCATCGCGGTCGACGCGGTGGCCACGAACGTCATCGGGGTGGTGACGACCTCGTCGCCCGGACCGACCCCGGCCGCCGCGTACGCGGTGTGCAGCGCGGTCGTGCCGTTGGTGACGGTGACCGCGGGCGCACCGGCGACCGCCGCGATGTCGGCCTCGAAGTCGGCGACCCGCGGGCCGGTCGTGAGCCAGTCGCTGGTCAGGGCCGCGACCACGGCCTCGACGTCGGACGGGTCGATGGACTGCCGCCCGTACGGCAGGTTTGAACTTTTTTCAACGTGGCGAGAGATCCCGTGCCCGGCGGCGGACGACGGCCCGGAGTCTGTTCGCCCGAAGTCAGGTTGAAAAAGGTTCACTACTTCTTCTCCTCGAGCAGCTTGCGCATGTCGTCGATGGAGAGCCACAGGTCGTTGTTGTCCGACCGGTAGTTGAAGCCGTCCGGCACCTCTTCGCCGCCGGTCGGGGTCTCGTAGCCCCAGCTCGCGACCACCGGCTGCACCACGTAGCGGTCGGGGAAGCGTAGCGTCCGGCGGCTGTCGTCGGAGGCGATCATCTCCTCGTGCAGCTTCTCGCCCGGGCGGATGCCGGTCTCGTGGGTCGCCGAGTCGGGCGCGACGGCCTCGACCAGGTCCATGATCCGCATGCTCGGGATGCGCGGCACGAACAGTTCGCCGCCCCGCATGGTGCCGAACGAGTCGACGACGAACTTCACGGCCTGGGGAAGGGTGATCCAGAAGCGGGTCATGCGCTTGTCGGTGATCGGCAGGCTCTTGCCGTCGGCGGCGAGCTTGCGGAACAGCGGGACGACCGAGCCGCGGCTGCCCATCACGTTGCCGTACCGGACGACCGAGAACCGGGTCGGGTGGGTGGCGGCGTAGTGGTTGCCGGCGATGAACGACTTGTCGGCGACCAGCTTGGTGGCGCCGTACAGGTTGATCGGGCTGGACGCCTTGTCGGTGGAGAGCGCGACGACCTTCTTGACGCCGGCGTCGATCGCGGCGTCGATCACGTTCTGTGAGCCGTTGATGTTGGTGGCGACGAACTCGGAGGGGTTGTACTCCGCGGTGTCGACCTGCTTGAGGGCGGCCGCGTGCACCAGGTAGTCGACGCCGTGCATGGCCCGCGCCAGCCGTTCCCGGTCGCGGATGTCGCCCAGGAAGAATCGGATCCGCTTGTCGTCGCCGAACATCTGGCGGACCTCGTACTGCTTCAACTCGTCCCGGGAGAAGACGACGATCCGCTGCGGGTCGAGGTGGGTCAGCGCGTAATCCAGGAACGCCTTCCCGAACGAACCGGTGGCTCCGGTGACGAGGATCGAGGATCCACTGATTTCAGACACGATAGGGCTCCCGGGGGTGGGCAAGAAAGCTAGCCTTCAGTCCGCTTTAGGGCGGCGGTTGGGGCGGTCGCATGGGTACGAGGCGGAAGCATAACCAGCTCCGGAGCCATTTCCAGGGCGGATGAAAAACGCCAGCACGCGTTCATATCTCGTTCAACTTACCGTGGTCGGGTAGACCATGAGGCTGTAAGAAAGTAGTAGTCCTCTGTCCCCGTCGAACCCACCCCTTCTTGGAGTCACCCCGTGATTGAGCTGCAGAGACTGCGTGACGCGTTCCGCACCGCCCTCGACCTCGAGGCGGACGCGCCCGTGGACGACCTGCACTATCAAGACAACGAGAAGTGGGATTCGCTGGCGCACATGTCCTTGATTGCGACCCTCGAAGATGAATTCGGGGTTATGATCGACACGGACGACGTGATCAACTTGTCCAGCTTTGCCGAGGCCGTACGAATTCTCGGTAAATACGGGGTGTCGTTCGATGAGTGATCGGGTTGCCCTTGTCACCGGGGCTTCCCGCGGTATTGGTTTCGCTACCGCAGTCCGGCTTGCCGGCAACGGTTATGACCTCATGCTGCACGGCCATCGGGCCGAGGCGGTCACGGAAGCGGCCGAGACGATTACCGAGAAGTACGGCGTGACAGTTCTCACCGCGCACGGCGACATTGCCGACCCGGCCACGAGCAAGGCGCTCATGCAGGTCGCCTTTGCGAACTTCAAGCGCCTCGACGCCCTCGTCGTCAACGCCGGCACGCACGCGGCCGGCCTGCTCGGCATGACCGACGACGCGACGATCCAGCGACTCTTCGCGGTCAACGCGGCCGGTGCGGCGTACACCTTGCGCGGTGCGGCCCGGCTGCTGACCCGCGGGAGCAACCCCGCGGTGGTCCTGGTGTCCTCGATCACCGGGACCCGCGGCATCGCCGGCCAGACCGTCTACGCCGCGTCGAAGGCCGCCGTGGCGGGCCTGGCCCGCTCGGCGGCCAAGGAGTGGGGGCCGCAGGGCATCCGGGTGAACGCCGTCGAACCGGGGTTCATCGCCACCGACATGCTCGACTCGCTCGACGAGAAGGGCCGCGCCGAGCGCATCGCCGACACCGCCCTCGGGCGGCTCGGTGATCCCGGCGAGGTGGCCGACGTCATCGTGTTCCTCCTCTCCGACCAGGCCCGCTTCGTCACCGGTCAGGTGGTCGGGGTGGACGGAGGCTTGTCGCTGTGAATCTGCTCCATCCCGCGGCCCGCGTCATCGACGCGGTGACCGGCGAGACCCTGACCGAAGCGCTGATCGAGGCCGAGGCGGCCGCGCTGGCCGGCGAGACGATCGTCATCCTGCCGATCGAGACGACGGTCGCGTCGATCGCGCGTTACCTGGCCGCGCTCCGCCTCGGCAAGCCGGTGCTGCTGCTCGATCCGGACGGCGGCCACAACCAGTTCGCCGAGCGGTTCCGGACCGATGAGGTGCACCCCGACCTGGCGCTGCTGCTGACCACCAGCGGCTCGACCGGCAACCCCAAGCTGGTGCGGCTCTCGCGTACGGCGGTGCTGACCAACGCCGAGCAGATCGCCGAGGCGCTGGGCATCGACGGCAACGAGGTCGCGATCACGACGCTGCCGCTCTTCTACTCGTACGGTCTCTCGGTCCTGAATTCGCACCTGGTCCGCGGCGCGACGGTCGTGCTCGAGCGCACCGGCATCATGCAGCGCACCTTCTGGAACGCGGCGGTCGACCACCAGGTGACCTCGATGGCCTTCGTGCCCTCGCAGTACGAGATGCTGCGGCGCCTGCGCTTCGACCCGGCGAAATATCCGGCGCTGCGCACACTCACCCAGGCCGGCGGCCGGCTGCGCACCGAGCGGGTCACCGAGTTCGCCGACAAGATGGCGACCGTCGGCGGCAAGCTCTTCGTGATGTACGGCCAGACCGAGGCCGGCCCCCGCATGGCGACGCTGCCCGCGGACCGGCTCGCCGACAAGCTCGGCTCGGTTGGCCGAGCGCTGCCCGGCGGGGAGTTCACCATCTCCGACGAAGAGGTCGTCTACCGCGGTGCCAACGTGATGATGGGGTACGCCGAGACCGGCGCCGACCTGGCCAAAGGCGACGAACAGGGCGGCGTGCTGCGCACCGGCGACCTGGGCCGGCTCGACGACGAGGGCTTCCTGTTCATCACCGGCCGGCTCAAGCGGATGGCCAAGGTCTTCGGTGTCCGCATCAACCTCGACGACGTCGAGAAGAACTTCCCGGTCGCGGCCGTCGCGGGGGACGACAAGCTGGTCGTCTTCACCGACGACGCCGACGCCTCCGCTCTCCGCAGCAAGATCGCCGAGTGGCTCGGCACCCACCACACCGGCGTGGTCGTGCACCCCATCGAGGCGCTGCCCCTGCTGCCCAACGGCAAGACCGACTACCGGGCCCTGGAGGCGTCGCTGTGAGTGTCTTCACCCTGAGTCAGGCGGAGAAGGAAAAAGTGCTGCTCGAGCAGCTTTCCGGGCTCGTCGAGCACCATCGGGAGCGGTGCGAGCCGTACGCCCGGATCCTCGCCGCCAACGGTTACACCGGCGCCGACTCGGTCGCCGATCTCCCTTGGCTGCCCGTACGCCTGTTCAAGAACCTCGACCTGAAAAGCATCGACGACGACGAGGTCTTCAAGGTCCTCACGTCGAGCGGCACCACCGGCGAGGTCAGCAAGATCTACCTCGACAAGGCGGCCGCCGCCACGCAGACCAGGCAGCTGGCCGCCACCGTGCAGACCGTGCTCGGCCCCAAGCGGCTGCCGATGCTGCTGGTCGACACCAAGGCGATGCTGAAGGACCGTAGGTCGTTCAGCGCCCGGGGCGCGGGGGTGCTCGGCATGTCGACGTTCGGGCGTGACCACGTCTGGGCGCTCGATGACGACGGCCATGTTGATCTTGATAAGATTCGCGCCTTCCTGGAGAAGCACGGCGACGAGCCGTTCCTGATCTTCGGCTTCACCTTCATGGTGTGGCTGCACCTCTACGAGGTCGCGATCGACAACGGGCTCGACCTCAGCAACGGCATCCTGATCCACTCGGGCGGCTGGAAGAAGCTGATCGACCAGGCGGTGTCGCCGGAGGAGTTCCGGCGCCGGCTGGCCGGTGTGGGCCTGACCCGCACCCACAACTTCTACGGCATGGTCGAGCAGATCGGCACCATCTTCCTGGAGGGGCCGCCCGGTGGCTCGCTGTACTGCCCGGACTTCGCGGACGTGGTGGTTCGCGACCCGCAGACCTGGGCGGAGCTCCCGCCCGGCCAACCGGGCCTCCTCGAGGTGGTGAGCACGCTCCCCACGTCCTATCCGGGGCACGTGCTGCTCACCGAGGACCTCGGCGTGGTGCACGGGATCGACGACGGGGACTGGCCGGGCAAGCACTTCTCGGTGCTCGGGCGGCTGCCGCGGGCCGAGGCGCGCGGGTGCTCCGACACGTACAAGGAGGCGGCATGACCGACTGCACCGGAGAAGGCGCAGCGTACGTAGGGCCGGGAGGGCACGCCCGATGAAGCACAGCGTGAACGGCGTACGTTTCCGGTTCGGGGCCGAGATTGACCTCACCGCACCCGCTCGGCCGGAGGATCGTCTCACCGTCGGTGACCCGCGGGTCGTCGACTTCCTCAGCAAGCTGGCCCGCAAACTGCTCGCCCCGGCCGTCGCCCGGCGGCACCCGGAACTGGGCTCGCTCGGCTACTTCATGCGTCCGGCCGAGCTCACCCGGGCCGTCACCCGGATGCGGCGCGAGGACGCCTTCGTCTTCCCGCGCGGCAACGTCTTCCACGTGCCGCCCGCCAACGTCGACACGATCTTCGTGTATTCGTGGGCGCTGTCCGCGCTGGCCGGCAACCACAACGTCGTGCGCATCTCCGAGCGTTCGGCGACCGCGGCCGACACGATCCTGGAGGCGCTCAACGCCACGCTGGCCGACGCCGACCCGGTGATCGGCCGCACCCAGCGCATGATCACGTACGGCCGGGACGACGCGGTCACCGCCGCCCTGAGCCAGTGGTGCGACCTGCGGGTGATCTGGGGTGGCGACGCCGCGGTCACGACGATCCGCAGGCAGCCGCTGCGGCCGTCCGGGCGCGACCTGACCTTCCCCGACCGCACTTCCTGGGCCGCGCTGTCGGTCGCCGGCTGGCGGGCCGCCGATCCGGCCGCGCGGCGCCAGGCCGTGGTCGGGTTCTCCAACGACGCGTACTGGTTCGACCAGGCCGCCTGCTCCTCGCCCCGCACGGTGTTCCTGGTCGGTGCGAACAGCGAGGACGTACGCGAGGAGTTCCTGACCCTGCTGCTGGATGTCGTCGGGCAGCGGGGCTGGGAGGTCGACGCGGCGATGGCGGTCGAGAAGCGGGTCAACGCGTACGGGATGGCCGCCACCGGTGCGGTCACCCGGATGGATTTCCCGGCCAACACGGTGACCTCGATGTCGCTGGCCGCCGTGCCGGACGCGCCGCGGCACTGGATCGGTGCCGGCGCCTTCCCGTTCGCCGAGGTGGGCTCCCTGCTCGACCTGGTGCCGGCGATGAACCGGCAGGACCAGACCTTCAGCCACTTCGGCTTCGCGCCGGAGGAGTTGCAGGCGTTCGCGATCGCGCTCGGCGGACGCGGGGTGGATCGGATCGTGCCGTTCGGTCAGGCGCTGACCTTCGGCGCGATCTGGGACGGCTACGACCTGCCGCGTGAATTCACGCGCTTGACCGTTCTGCAGAACTGACGGGCAATGACCTCCACGGGGCAAATCGACAAGAAGGTCGCGGATGTGCCGGCGGAGGTCTCGCCGCCGGCCGACCTGTCTCGTCCACTGAGGACTTTCTGGGCGCTGCTTCCGTGGCTGGTCGCCGCCGCAGTGGCCGGCGGCGTCCTGCACCACTACGGCACCCCGGAACGGGACACCGCCGGCTACGCCGTCTATCTCACGCTGGCCGTGGTCGCGCCGGGCACGCTGGTCTTCCGCGCGCTCTGGGGGAGCCGGGGCAACCTGCCCGAGGACCTCGGTCTCGGCGCGGCCACCGGCTTGGTGGTGCAACTGGCCGGCTGGGCGCTCGGCGCGGCCACCGGCCTGCACCTGATCCCGACGATCTGGCCGCTGCTGATCCTGGCCCTCTTCGCCGCCCTGCCACGGCTGCGTCGGCACTGGAGGATCGCCGAGCCGGCGCCACTGCCACTCGTCTGGTCGTGGGCGATGGCGGCGGTGCTGATCCTGCTGGCGTTCTGGACCGCGGCGCAGTTCGCGATCACGCCGCTGCCGCCGGTCACCGCCCAGCTCTACCCGGACCTCTATTACCACCTCGCGCTGGTGCACGAGATGATGCGCTCGACGCCGTTCCAGGTGCCTCAACTGGCCGGCGACACCCTGCGCTACCACTACCTGTCGGACGCCGACATGGCCGCGGCGAGCCTGGTCACGCACATCGCGCCGTCGACCGTGTTCCTGCGGCTCTGGATCCTGCCGGTGCTGTCGGCGGCCGCGATGTCGATTGCGGCGCTCACCCGTACGGTCGCCCCGCGCTGGTGGGCCGGCCCGGTGGCCGCCGCGGTGGCCTTCGGCGGGGAACCCCTGTTCGGCACCTCTCCGATCCAGGTGATCGGCGACTCCACGATCGCCCTGGCCAGCCCGTCCCAGGCCTACGCGATGCCGCTGCTGGCGCTGTTCGTGCTGGTCGCGGTCCAGAGGCTCGGCGGCCGCCGGTGGGCCGCCGGCCGGGTCGGATGGGTGGCGCCACCGGTGCTGGCGGTGGCCTGCGCGGGTGCCAAGTCGAGCGCCCTGCCGCCGCTGCTCGCCGGGCTGGTGCTGGCCGGCGCCTACCTGTGGTGGCGGCGCCGGTCGGCGCCGTGGGCCGCCGTGGGCCTGGTGGCCTCGGTCGGATTCGGGATGGCCGTCGGTTACCGGCTCTTCGCCGGTGGCGGCGCGGGCACCCTGGGCGTGCAGCCGCTCAGCCTGCTCCGCTGGATGGAGCCGTACTCCGAGACCCTGGGCCGCCACGACGGCGTGTCGCCGGGCGGCCTGTTCCCGCCCGGGATGCAGCATGCCGGCGCGGCCGGGCGGTGGTTCGTCGCGCTGGTGGTGGTGTGGTTCCTGCTCATGCAGGCGCCGCGGCTGATCGGGCTGTTCGTGCCGGACCGCGACGGCGACCCGGCGCCGTGGCTGCTCGGCGGCATGATCGTGGCCGGCATGGCCGCCGCGCTGTTCTTCTGGCACCCCTCCGCGAGCCAGGTCTACTTCCTCTCCGGCGCGGTGCCGTTCGGGGTGGTGCTGGCCGTACGGGCGGTGGCCCGGCGCAGCCGCGGTTGGCGGGTGCTGGTCGCCGGGGTGGCGGCCGGGGGCCTGTGGACGGTGTTCGGCCTCAAATTCAATCCGCCCGACGTCGCGACCCTCCATAGTTGGACCGTGGCTCTCGTCGTTCCGGCGCTGGTCGCCGCCGGGATCGCGGTGGTTC
Organism: Actinoplanes sp. NPDC051343; assembly: GCF_044455125.1. NCBI lineage: Bacteria > Bacillati > Actinomycetota > Actinomycetes > Micromonosporales > Micromonosporaceae > Actinoplanes > Actinoplanes sp. NPDC051343. Next base: position 29,804 of record NZ_JBITEL010000015.1, on the reverse strand, counting down.
TCTCGGCCGTCGCGGTGGTGATCTGGCGGCGCCGGGCGCTGCGAGCGCTGCCGGTGGCGCTGCTGGCCGCCGTGCTGGCGGGCAGCATGGCGAGCGGCGCCGAGAACATCGCCCGCGAGGTGCACGCCCGGCGAGGCCCGACGCCGCTGCGGGTCGAGGTCACCGCGACCGAGATGCGGGCCGCGCTGTGGCTGAACGACCACGCCGGGCCCGACGACGTGGTCGCCACCAACGTGCACTGCATGCCGATGAACTTCCGGACGTGCGACGCGCGTGCGTTCTGGGTCGCCGGGCTGGGCGGCCGGCGCAGCTACGTGGAGAGCTGGGCCTATTCCGACCAGACGGTCGCGGCGAACGGGACGAACAACTTGAAGTACTTCTTCCAGCCCGCGCCGTACCCGGACCGGTACGCGGTCAACCAGCAGGCCTTCACCACCGGCGATCCGGCCGCGGTGGCCCGCCTGCACGCGGCCGGTGTGCGGTGGCTCTTCGCCGACACCCGGGCCGGGATGGTGGCGCCCGGTCTCGCCGGCCTGGCCCATCTCAGCTACACCGCCGGACCCGTGACGATCTACGACCTGGGACGTGTTGCGTGAGCCTGCTTGCTGAGCGCGCGGTGGGGCTCCCCACCGGCGAGACGACTTCGGGCGTACGCCGGCGATGGCCCTGGGCACTGCTGCCGTGGCTGCTCCCGGCCGCGGCGTGGGCGTACGGCGTGCTGCATTTCGGCACCCCGGCCTGCGACGTCGCCGTCTACGCGATTTATCTGGCCGTCGCGCTCGTGCTGCCCGGCACGCTGGTGCACCGGGCCCTGCGGGGAAGCCGGGGCAACCTGCCCGAGGACCTCGGGCTGGGGTCGGCCACCGGCCTGTTCGTGCTGATCATCGGGTGGGTGCTCTGCGCGGCCACCGGGCTGCAGGTGCTGCTCCCGGCCTGGCCGCTGCTGGTCATCGCGCTGTTCGTGGCGGTGCCGAAGCTGCGGCGGCACTGGCGGATCCGGCCCGACGAGCGCCGCCCGCTGCCGGTCGCCTGGTCCTGGATCATGGCGGCCGCCGCGCTTGCCCTGGTGGCGGCGACCTGGACGTTCTGGCGGACCACCCCGCTGCCGCCGGCGACCGTCACCTATTACCAGGACCTCATGTACCACCTGGCCCTGGTGCACGAGATGACCCGGTCGATGCCGTTCCAGGTGCCCCAGCTGGCCGGGGACACCCTGCGCTACCACTACCTGTCCGACGCCGACATGGCCGCGGCCAGCATGATCACCCATATCCCACCGGCCACCGTGATGTTCCGGCTCTGGATCGTCCCGATCGGGGTGAGCGCGACTCTGGTCTGCGCGGCGATCACCCGCGAGCTGACCGGCAAGTGGTGGGCGGGCGCGCTCGGCGGCGCCGCCTCGCTGCTGGCGTTCCCGCTGCTGCTGGGCTCGGCGACCGACGCGTCCGGTGGGTTCGCGCTGTCCTACCTCAGCCCGTCCCAGTCGTACGCGCTGCCGCTGTTCGGCCTGCTCATCGCGATCGCCCTGGACGTGTTGCGGGGGCGCCGGCTGGGCTGGGCCTGGGCGGTGGTGCTCCCGCTGGCGCTGGCCTGCTCGGGCGCGAAGGAGAGCACGCTGCCGCCGTTCGTGGCCGGTCTGGTGCTTGCCCTGCTCGTATTGCTGCTGCGGCACCGCGATCGGCTGCGGGCCGGCCTGCTGCTGCTCGGGCTGACCCTGCTGGCGATGCTGATCGGGCTCAAAATCTTCGCCGGGGGCGGCGCGAGCGTTCTGACCCTGCAGCCGTTCGCGATCCTCTACTGGGTGGCGCCCTATTCCAAGACCTACGGCATACACGACCGGGCCACCGGCGACACCTTCCTGCCACCCGGCATCGCCGACCACGGCGCGACCGGGCTGGCCTTCGGGCTGGGGCTGTTCGCGTGGTGGGCGCTGCTCCAGTCGCCGCGCCTGTTCGGGCTCGTCGGACTGCCCCGGCGGCGCATCCGTACCGATCCGGCGGCGTGGCTGCTCGCCGGCATCGGGGTGGCCGGGACCGGCGGGATGTGGCTGCTCTGGCACCCGTCGGCCAGCCAGATCTACTTCTACCTCTGCGCGGTGCCGTTCGTGACGCTGCTGACCGTCTGGTTGCTGGCCGATCAGGCTCGCGGCTGGCGGCCGGTGGTGGCCGGCCTGGTCGCCGGGGCGCTGTGGTCGATCTTCGCGCCGGCCGGCCCGCGGCCCCGGCACAACTGGCCCCACGAGTGGGCCTGGGCACTCGCCGAGCCGCTGCTGCTGACCGCGGGCGTGGCGGTGGCGGTCGCGCTCGTGGTGCTGCTCGTCTGGCGGCTCGCAACCGGCCGCTTCGCCTGGCGGGCGGTCCCGGCCGGGCTGACCGCGGCGATCCTCGGCGCGGGCCTGGCCGCCGCCGTGGCTCCGCAGGTGAGAACCGATCTGCACGGCCGGCCGAACCGGCCCAACCCGGAGAAGGCGATCGGCGCCGACGAGATGCGGGCCGCGCTCTGGCTGGGCGACCACTCCGGGCGCGACGACGTGATCGCCACCAACGTGCACTGCCAGCGGGTGCCCCGGGCCAAGGTGTGCGACGCCCGGGCGTTCTGGGTCGTCGGCATCTCCGGCCGCCGGGCGCTGGTGGAGAGCTGGGGCTACACCGATCAGGCGGTGGCCGCGAACAACCTGAACGGCCTGCGCTACATGTTGCAGCCGGCCCCCTACCCGGACCGGTTCGGGCTCAACGAGCGGGTCTTCGCCCAGGGCGACGCGGCCGACGTGGAACGGTTAGGGCGCGACTATCACGTGCGCTGGCTCTTCGCCGACGCCCGCACGAGCCCGGTCTCGGCCGCCCTGGACCGCGTCTGCCACCTGCGGTACCGGTCCGGCCCGGTCAGCGTCTACGAGCTTTAGATCCGGAAGGCGGCGACCGTCGTCCGCAGCTCGGCCGCGGTGGTGGCCAGCTCGGCGGCGGTCGTCGAGGTCCGGGTGGCGCCGGCGGTCACCTGCTGGGCGGCCTCGGTGACCCCGTGGATGTTCTCGGCGATGCTCGACGAGCCCTCGGCCGCCTCGCTCACGCTGCGGGCGATCTCGTTGGTGGTGGCGGTCTGCTCCTCGACCGCCGAGGCGATCGTGGTGGTGTAGTCGCTGATCGTCGAGATCACCGTGGCGATCCGGCCGATCGCGCCCACCGCGCCGTCGCTTTCGACCTGGATGGCGGCCACCTGGGCGGTGATCTGCTCGGTCGCCTTGGCCGTCTCCTGGGCCAGGTCCTTGACCTCGGAGGCGACCACCGCGAAACCCTTGCCCGCCTCACCGGCCCGCGCGGCTTCGATTGTCGCGTTGAGCGCCAGCAGGTTGGTCTGCTCGGCGATCGAGGTGATCAGGGCGACCACGGTGCTGATCTGGTTCGACGCCTCGCCCAGCTTGGCCACGCCGGCGTTGGTCTCGGCCGCGGTCCGCGCGGCGTCGGCGGCCACCCCGGCCGCCTCGCCGGCGTTGCCGGCGATCTCCCGGATCGAGGCGCCCATCTCCTCGGCCCCGGCGGAGATGGCGCGTACGCCGTCGCTGACCCGGTCGGCCGAGTCGGACACCGTGCTCACCTGGGCCGACGCCTCCTCGGCCGAGGCGGACAGCTGGGCCGAGACGGCGGAGAGGCGGTCGGACGCCGAGGCCAGCAGGTCGGAACTGCCGTGCACCTTGCCGACCATGGTGCCGACCGCGGCCGCGGTGCGGTTGAGGGTGTCCGAGAGCCGGCCGATCTCGTCCTTGCTCTCCACCGGGATGCGGGTGGTGAGGTCGCCCCGGCCGATCCGGTCGAGCGCGGCCACGCACCGGCCGAGCGGTCCCACGATGAGCCGGGCGATGCCGGCGGCCAGCCCGATCCCGACCACTGCGCTGGCCACCAGCAGCACGATCACCCAGATCTTGGTCGACTGGTAGCGGCTCTCGGCGGTGTTCTCCTGGGCCGCGGCGTCGGCCACGGTTCGGGTGGAGAGGCTGGTCAGGGCCGTGCGTACGGTCGCCATCAGCGGGGCCACCTGGCTCGCGCGTACGGCATCGAGGCGGGCCCGGCCGGCCCGGCCGGCCAACGGCAGGACCTGGTTCTGCAGCACCGTGAGATAGCGCGCCCAGTCGGCGTCGAAGGAGGCGACGTCGGCCGCGGCGGCGGTGCTGAGCGGGTAGCTCCGATAGGTCGCCGCGTCCTGGTCGACCTGGGCCCGGGCCGCGGTGAGCGCGGTGCCGGCCGAGTCGCGGGCCGCCTGGTCGGAAGCCAGCAGGTAGTCGTCGGCCGCGAGCCAGGCCTGATTGACCGCGCTGTGCAGTGCTCCTATCGCATCGAGTTCTTGACTGTGCCGGTAGACGGTCTTCACCTGCCGGTTGGTCGCGCTGAGGCTGTCGAGCGCCCACAGCCCGTCGAAGACGCTGAAAAATGCGACGATCAGCACCGCGATCATGATTTTGGTGCCGACTCGGCGATCGGTCAGAGGACGCAACCAGCTCATGCTTCCACAAAATCACAACCGGGTTGAGCCGGTGGTCGGGTTAACCCTACTGTCGGTCGGGCGGTAAGCGGGATCGGAAGGAGGGGCTCCGATGCCTACGGTCAATGACATGACCACGACCTACGCCGACTTCGCTCCGAGCCGGCCGCTGCGGATGCTTCGCCAGCTCGGCATCGACACGCAGTACGCGCTGCTCGGATTCCCCCTGGGCATCCTCACCGTCGCGCTCCTGCTCCCGTTCTTCTTCCTCGGCCTGGGCACGACGGTGATCTGGATCGGCATCGTGATCATGCCCGCCACGCTGATCATGGCGCGTGGCTTCGCCGCCGTCGAGCGGGCCCGCATCCGCCCGGTGCTGCACCGCGACATGCCGCACCCCTACTACAAGAAGCGCAAGGACGCCGGCTGGGTGCGGCGCATGATCACCCCGCTCACCGACGGGCAGGCGTGGCTCGACCTGGTGCACGGCGCGTTCCGCTTCATCCCGAGCACGATCGCTTTCATCTTCACCGTGACCTGGTGGGCGGGCGCGCTGGGCGGCCTCAGCTGGTCGCTCTGGGGGTGGGCGACGCTGGGAGAGGGCAACGACGGCCTGCCCGAACTGCTCGGCTTCAACTCCGACTACACCACCGACGTCGTCTTCTACCTGATCATCGGCGCGTTCTTCGCGGTCACGCTCTACCCGGTGGTGCGCGGGGTGGCGCTGCTCGAGGCGTTGTTCGCCCGGGGCCTGCTCAGCGGGGTCAACGAACTGCGCACCCAGGTCGCCGAGGCCAACGCGGCCCGCGAGGTGGCCCAGGCGCAGAAGGCGGCCGCGGTATCGGCCGAGGCGACCGCGCTGCGCAAGCTCGAGCGGGACATCCACGACGGCCCCCAGCAGCGGCTGGTCCGCCTGGCGATGGACCTCGGCCGGGCCGAGCAGCAGTTCGCCACCAACCCCGAGGCGGCCCGGGCGACCCTCGCCGAGGCGCTCACCCAGACCCGCGAAACCCTCGACGAGCTGCGGGCGTTGTCCCGCGGCATCGCCCCGCCGATCCTGGTCGACCGGGGGCTCCAGGCCGCGCTGACCGCCCTGGCCGGCCGCTGCACCGTCCCGGTCGACCTCGACGCGCCGATCGTGGAGCGCCTCGACCCGGCCGTCGAGTCGACCGCCTACTTCGTGGTCGCCGAGTCGCTGACCAACGTCGCCAAGCACAGCCGGGCCGGCGAGGTGCAGGTGAGCGTGCAGCGGCTCGCCACCGGCCTGCTCGTCTCGGTCAGCGACGACGGCATCGGCGGGGCCAGCCTGGCCAAGGGGCACGGGCTCGCCGGGCTCGACGACCGGGTGCGGGCGGCCGGCGGGGTGCTCTCGCTCGACAGCCCCGAGGGCGAAGGCACGCGCATCACGGCGGCCCTGCCCCTCTGAGAGGGCTCTCATCTGACAGCATGGCGGCATGCGTGTGGTGATTGCCGACGATGCGGTGCTGCTGCGTGAGGGTCTGATCAGGCTCGTCGAGGAGAACGGCCACACGGTGGTGGAGGCCGTCGGCGACGGGCCTTCCCTCGTACGCGCGGTGGTCGCGCACCGGCCCGACGTGTCCATCGTGGATGTTCGGATGCCGCCCTCGCACACCGACGAGGGCCTCCGGGCGGCGGTCGAGGCCCGCTCCCAGGTGCCCGGCAGCCCGATCCTGGTGCTCTCGCAGTACGTCGAGGTGTCGTACGCCGACGATCTGCTGGCCGACCGCCGCGGCGCCGTCGGCTACCTGCTCAAGGACCGGGTCGCCCAGGTCGCCGACTTCCTCGACGGGCTGGCCCGGGTGGCCGACGGCGGCACGGTGCTCGACCCCGAGGTGGTCGGCCAGTTGCTGGTGCGGCGGCGCCGCGACGACCCGCTGCGTAACCTCACACCGCGCGAGCGCGAGGTGCTGGAGCGGATGGCCGAGGGTCTCTCCAACACCGCGATCGCCCGCAAGCTGGTGGTCACCGAGGGCGCGGTCGAGAAGCACGTGCGCAACATCTTCACCAAGCTCGACCTGCATCAGGACGAGGAGCAGCACCGGCGGGTGCTGGCCGTGCTGGCGTATCTCCGCCCGTAACAGGTGCGTGGGCGGCCGGGACGGGCGTGGCGGCTGCGTGGGCGGCCGGGACGGGCGTGGCGGCGCTCGTCCCGGCCGCGTCATGCGTCCTGGCCAGGGCGACCGCGCTGGGGTGCGGCGCCGGGGGCAAGTTTCGCCAGGACAGTGGGGCAATGCTCACGTCCACTGTAGGCGTTGATCTTGCCCGCCGCGCCGCGGGTCCCCGTTTCAGCCCAGTGAGCAGCACTTTCCGTCCGGCCGGGAGCCGGTCATGATCGAGCGCAACTCGACCCCGGCGGCCTGTTCGACCACGATCGGTGACCACGAGTCGCCACTGCCGGTGCCGTTGATCGAGCAGTCCCGGATCAGCGCGTCCCGATAGGTCAGCACGCTGACCACGCCGTCGACCTCGCTGCGGCCCCATCCGGCGACGCGTACGCCGTAGCGCGGCCCGTTCCAGTCGACGCAGCAGTCCGCGATCTCGATGCGCGACCCGATGTCGACGGCCAGGCTGGCCGAGTGGGTGTCCTCGGCGTAGGCCGACGGCACGAACCGGTTGGTGTTGTCGCCGGGCAGCAGCCGGAAGCCCATCTCGACGTCGCGCAGGCAGGCGCCGCTGACCCGTACGTCGTGGACCGAGCTCAGATAGAAGCCCTCGATCGCGTCGCGCACCCGCAGGTCGGTGAGCGTCAGCTGATGCGGGTGGAAGGTCGGCCCGACGATCGACGACACGTCCGCCCCGACCGCGCCCCAGTGCACCGCCACCGCCGTGTAGCCGCCACGGACCAGCACGTCGTGCACGGTGATCTCGCGGACCGCGCCCATGATCGCGATGCAGTTGGCGTGCCGTTCGCCGGGCCGCGTGACGAGCACCCGGCGCACGTCCACGCGCTGGATCCACTCCGGCATCGACTCGTACAGGTAGTCGCCGATGGTGATCGCGGTGCCGCGGTCGCCGCCGTGCTCGCCCGGGTCGGCGGGCGGCGGCTTCAGTCCGAGGTCGCTGATCGTGACGTCGGAGCCGAGCACGTGCAGGATCGGGTGGCCGGTGCGGCCGGCCGACACCAGCGTGCCGGCCGGTGCCTCGGCGGCCGGGTCGACCGTCTCGGCGCCCCGGATCGTCCACCCGGAGGGCACCCGCAGGCCGTCGGTGATCGTCCATTCGCCGCGCGGCACTTCCAGCTCGCCACCGCGATGGGCGTCCAGGGTCTGTTGGAGCACCCGCCGGTTGTCGTCGGCGTCCGAGGTGAGCGCCGGGCGGTGGGTCATCGCGTGGTCACCACCCGGCAGGACACGCCCGGATGGGCGCGGTCGAGGCCGACCAGGACCGGCGCACCGGGCGGCGGGTCGAGCTTCACGTCGAGGCTGCCGGAGCGGCGTCCGACGATCGAGACGTCGACCGGTTCGCCGTTGCTCAGATCGACCGCCCGCACACCCAGGCTGCTGCCGGGCCGGTCCGGTTTGACCCGGGAGCCGGCGCTCACGGCCACCCGGCGGGCCATCCGGCCCGCCTTGAAAACGGCCCGGGCGGGCGTACGCCTCGTGATCCTGCCGGTGGGCGTGCGCGGCAGGGGCGGAGCGTACTCGACCGTGTCGACGTCGAGGCGGAACGAGCTCGGCCCGTCCGGCGGCAGCAGGGCCAGGTCACAGTTGGTGGGCCGGTAGGCGAACCGCACCGGCTCGCCGTCACCCTGCTCGCGCACCGTGATCCGGTCGATCCGCAGGCCCAGCGCCGACTGCCGGGACAACCGGCCCTCGGCCCACGGCGGGCGCGGCGCCTCGGCCAGTTCGACGACGAGCAGCCCGTCGCGGTCGAGTTCGCCGGCGGTCAGGTCGAAACCGATCTCCACAATCGAGTTGGTCGCCCGGCGCCACGCCTGCCGGCGGGCCAGAAGCGCGGCGCCCTTCAGGTCGCCCTGGGCCCGCACGAGCACGAGCCGCGGGCGCTCCGGGGTCAGCCGCGGCGGCCGCACCCGGTCGGACCACCAGCGGGTGCTCATGTCGTCGAGCTGGATCGTGACCGCCACGTGTACCGGCCGGCCGGTGCCCCGCACCTTGAGCGCCACCGCGCCGAAGTCGCCCGTCGCCCGGCCGACGATCGCGGTGCCACGGATCACCTGGTCGACGATGCACAGGCCCTCGTCGCGCCCGCTGGTCACCTCGACCGGCAGCTCAAGGGTGTGGCGGGGCTCGTCGTACTTGGTGGCGAACCAGGAGCCGATCATGCCGACCAGTCCGTCCGGGTCAGCATCGGCTCGTGCCGGTTCCACATGCGCTCGACGGTCTCGAACAGCGGGTCGGCGTCGCTCTCGATGTGCCGGAATGTCGCCCGGATCGACTTGAGCAACACGTCGGCCGGCCAGACCTCCCACTGCGGCACCACCGGCGTGACGACGTCGGTGCCGCTGCGGTAGAGCCACAGCCAGAGCCGGGCCCGCTCGACCTGCTCGGGCGTGACCAGCTCGATGCCCTCCCGGATCTGGTTGATGCTCTGCTCGAGGGTCTTGAAGTACTGCTCCTGGTCGTCGACCACGGTGGACAGGCCGCACGAGCTCCACTCCGACCAGCCGGCCTGGATCACCGGGATGCCGTACGCCGGGAGCTCGTTGCTGACGCTGCCGCGAACCGTGACGCCGAGGTCGGTGAGGCTCCACAGCGCGTTCTTGCTGAACGCGGTGCTCGGCCGGAAGACCATGTGATCTTCCTTCTTGTACTCCCTGGCCAGCGACGTGAAGAAGCCGGTCGAGTCGTAGAGCGCCTGGCTCGGGTGTTCCAGGAACAGCCACTGCGCCTCGCGGTGCTTGGCCGCCCAGGCGGCGGTGTCGGCGAACCAGTCGGCCAGGCTGGGGAACAGCTCGCGGTTGGTGCCCAGCGCGTCACTGACGGCGTGGTTGTAAACGGTGATGATCGGGCGGTCGGCGTCGAAGCCCAGTCGGGTCACCGCGCTGCGGCGCAGTTGCTTGCGCTCGTCCGGGTTGTTGAGGTCGACCGACGCCGCCGCCCCGCCCCGCCACCAGCTCGGCCGGCCCAGGTTGACCTTGGACCGCCACGCGATCAGCTCGGCCGCGTCGCGCAACTTGTCGCGCCGGGACCACACCTGACGCTCGAAGGTGTCGCCGATCTGGCGCGTCAGTTCCTCGCGGAAGGTGCCGGTGTGGGTGTCGTTCTCGGGGAACAGCCCGTACGCCTTGAAACAGCCGGTCTGCTGGGTGTGGATGATCGGCACGCGGTGGTCGCGGGCCGCCTCGGCCGCCAGGCCCCACTGGTCGTAGTCGACGTGGCTGGTGACCAGCGCTACCACGTTCTGTTCCATCTGCTGCTCGTAGAAGTGCTTGAGCGTCGCCGCGTACGCCAGGCGCTGCCGATAATCGGCCCGGCTCTGATAGTCGGCCGGAAGCCGCGGCACTTTGGCCAGGCGGCAGTAGGTAGCGTCGGCGTACGCGGTGACCACCTCGTCGACCGGGGCGGGCGCGCTGCCGCGCACGATGTCCCAGACGTCGATCGTCTCGGACGCGCCGAACGCCTCGGCGATCTGCCGGACCAGCCCGATGTCGAACGCCGTCCACAGCGTCTTCTTCCAGGCGGCCTCGACACCTGTGAAAACGACCATCCGGGCCGGCCGGATCCTGCGGATGGCGTTCGCGAACGCCAGGTTCCGCAGGGTCACGCGAATGTCCTGATGGAAGGCCTCGACCAGGATGACCGCGTCGTCGGTCGGCCGGGGGAGGTTCTTTTCCCAGTAGACAGTCGCCGACTCCAGGAACACCTGCAGTTCCTTGGGGTTCGCAATGAGCCACACGGTGACTTGGTGCCTTTCTTGACGTCGAACGGGGGGTTTAGATCAAGTCCCAGGTCAGCGGGGTGCCTTTGGCCGCGTCGGCGGTGAAGGTCCGCCCGAGGACCGTGCCGATCATGTCCGGCTCGAGGCCGCCGGTCGGGCGGATCGAGCGGACGTTCTGTTCGGTGACCGGGTCGCCGGCCGTCACGTCGGCCACGACGTAGAGCGAGCGGCGGAACCGCAGGCTCTCCTTCTCGGCCTCGGTCGGGCCGATGTGTGTAGTGCCGAGCGCTTGCCAGGCCCGCTCCGACTCCTCGCGCAGCAGCTTGACCTCGTGCGGTTCGAGCGAGAACGCCGAGTCGACGCCGCCGTCGCCCCGGTCGAGGGTCACGTGCTTCTCGATCAGGCAGGCGCCGTACGCGACCGCGGCGATCGGCACGCCGATGCCGAGCGTGTGGTCGCTGAGCCCGATCGGCAGCTCGAGCATCCGGGCCAGCACCGGGATGCGCCGCAGGTTGGTCTCCGCCGGCGGCGCCGGGTAGGAGGCGGTGCAGCTGAGCACGGTCACGTCGGGCGAACCGGACCCCTGAGCGGCCTCGACCGCGGCCGCGATCTCCTTCACGCTCGCCATACCGGTCGAGATGATCATGGGCTTGCCGGTGCTCGCGGCGAGCCGGATCAGCGGCAGGTCGGTGATCTCCGAGGACGCGATCTTGTACATCGGAGCGTCCAGCTTCTCCAGCAGCTCGATCGCGGTGCGGTCGAACGGGCTGGAGAATGGGGTGATGCCCCGCTCGCGGGCCCGTTCGAAGATCGGCTGGTGCCAGTCCCACGGCGTGTGGGCCTTCTCGAAGAGCTGGTAGAGGTACTGATCGCCCCAGAGCTCGTGGCCCTTGGAGATCTGGAAGCGGGGGTGCTTCACGTCCACCGTCATGGTGTCGGCGGTGTAGGTCTGGATCTTGATAGCGTCCGCTCCGGCGTCGGCCGCGGCATCCACCAGGGCCAGCGCGCGGTCGAGCGATCCGTTGTGGTTGCCCGACATCTCCGCGACGATGTACGGCCGCTTATCGGGTCCGAATTTAGTCATTTCTGCCTTTCTCCGTCACCACGACGGTTTTCATGATGCCGTCGACGGAGCGCTCGTAACGTCGGATCTCCCGGAAACCGAAGCGTCGATGCAGGGCCAGGACCTGCTTGTTCTCCTCCAGGGTCTCGCCGCCGAGGCGGTCCAGGCCCAAGGTGGTGAACGCGTACTCGATCGCCTCTTTCTCCAGCCGCATCCAGGCGGGCAGCATGCGCCGGCCCAGCCCCTCGACGTCGAGGTAGAACGCCCACGTCTCGCCGTTGAAAATCACCACACCGGCCGGCGTCCCCTCGTCTTCGAAGATGAGGACGGTCGGCCAGTTCTTCGCCCACCAGGCGGCATGCTCCACCGGTCGAATTTCGTGCGTGGTCATGCTGACCGCGCGTACGGCAGGGTGATTGCGCCAGGAAAGGACGAGGTCGCGTTCGGATTCGAGGGCAGCTCTCAGCACCGCGTCAAAGTATGGACGCCGGCTGAGGCCGCGGTGTCGAATGCGGAACTTCCGCCGGAACGAGGGGTGGCCGTTCGGTGCCACTGCTTACCCGGTAGCCGAACCTGAGCAGGGCGTACAGGGCGTAGCTGTCGATCGCGACGAGTCGGTGCTTGAGGCCCTTCGAGCCGCTCGGCGGTGCGTAACCGGCCGGACGGTGCCGCCGGTACAGCTCGGCCAGGCGGCGGAAGAAGGGCCGGCGCCGGCTCGGATGCATCCGACCCTCGTTGCCGACCACGACCAGCAGGTGGCTGATCATGAGACTGAAGAGTTTGATCTTGAGGGCCGGGTCGACCTCGCGCGTGCCCATCCACTGGTGAAGGTTGTCGTACTGCTCGAAGGCCTCGAAGTGGCGGTCGCTGCGGGTCGAGGTGATCGCGCCGGCCCGGCCGATGCGGTAGTGGTAGCAGACCCGGTCGAGCGCGGCCAGGCGGTCGGCCGCCAGCACGACCGGGTGGCTGAACGGGACGTCCTCGTACCACCCGGGGCCGAACCGCAGGTCGTTGCGGCGCAGGAAATCGCGCGAGACGATCCGGTTCCAGGCCGTGTGCTGCACGCCGAGCATGCGCTCGGTGGTCGCCGGGCCGGCCAGCAGATATGAGCTGGCGTCGACCTCCATGCGGCCGTCCTCGTGCGCGCGGAGGTGGTCGACGAGCAGCACGTCCGGCCTTTCGGTCAGCGCGGAGAGAACCGCGCTCACCGACCCGGCGGGCAGCCAGTCGTCGCTGTCGACGAACCAGACGTAGTCGCCTGTCGCTTCGGCCAGCCCGGCGTTACGGGCCAGGCCCAGGCCGACGTTCTGCGGCAGGTGGACGACCGTGAGGTCGCCGTGGGTGGCGGCGTAGGAGTCGAGCATCGTGCCCGAGCGGTCAGGTGAGGCGTCGTCGATGGCGATGACCTCGACCGACGCGTTCTCCGCGGCGGTGAGGCCGGCCCGGATGGAGTCGAGGCACTGGATCAGATAGCGCTCGACCGCATGGACGGGCACCACGACGCTCAAGGTGACCATCGGCTCAACCTGCGCCCCTTCGATGAAGGGAAGGCAAATTCGGACTGAAGGACGAACTCTCAGGCCGGGAACAACAGCTCGTTCAGCGCGGCGCCGGTCAGCGGCTCCGCAAAGAAGTAGCCCTGCCCGAGCTCGCAGTTGCCGCCCGCGAGCGAGCTGAGCTGGCCCGCGTGCTCGATCCCCTCGGCGATCGTCGAGAGCTGGAGCGCCTGCCCGAGCTGGATGATGCCGAGGGTGAGCGCGGCCGCGGTCGGCTCGTCGACCACGTCGTCGACGAACGACTTGTCGATCTTGATGATGTCGACCGGGAACTGCCGCAGGTAGGCCAGCGAGGAGTAGCCGGTCCCGAAGTCGTCGATCGCCAGGCGGCAGCCGAGCGCCTTGAGCGCCTCGAGCCGGTGCAGCGTCTCCGGCCGGTGGTCGACCATCAGCGACTCGGTCAGCTCGAGCACCAGGCTGTACGGCGGCAGACCGGTCTCGTCGAGAATCGCCCGCACCATGTCCGGCAGGTCCGCCTGCTCGAGCTGGACCGCCGAGATGTTCACGCTCACCGAGAGCGGCCCTCTTGTCGCAGTTCTGGGTGTGGCGGAAGGGTCGGACCGGCGCTCGTTCCACTCGGCGACCCGGGCACACGCCTCGCGCAGCACCCACTCGCCGATCGGCACGATCATGCCGGTCTCCTCGGCCAGCGGGATGAAGTCGAGCGGCGGGATCACGCCCACCTCCGGGTGCCGCCAGCGGATCAGCGCCTCCACCCCGGTTATCTCGCGCGTGCGCAGGTGCACGATCGGCTGGTAGCGCAGCTCGAACTCGTGGCGTACGACCGCCCGGCGCAGGTCGGTCTCCATCGCGATGGTCGCCTGGAAGACCTCCTCCATCTCCGGCGCGAACAGCTCGACCCGGTCCTTGCCCTGCTTCTTGGCCTGATACATGGCCAGGTCGGCGTGCACCATCAGCTCCTGGGCGCCGTGCTCGGCCGCCCCGCTGAACGCCACCCCGATGCTTGAGCTGATGTACGACTCGCCGGCCGCCGGCTGGAGCTGGAACGGCTCGCGCAGCGCCTGAAGGATCCGGTCGGCGATCGGCTTGGCCTCCTCCGCCCCGCCGATGCCCGGCAGCAGCACCGCGAACTCGTCGCCGCCCAGCCGGGCCGCGGTGTCCTGGTCGCGCAGGCAGGCCCGGATCCGGTCGGCCACCTCGACCAGCAGCCGGTCGCCCGCCGCGTGCCCGAGCGAGTCGTTGATGACCTTGAAGCGGTCCAGGTCGACGAAGAGCACGGCCAGGCTGCCCGCGGCCAGCTGCTCCTCCATCCGGGTCAGGAAGAGGGCGCGGCTGGCCAGCCCGGTCAGCGAGTCGTGGAAGGCCTGGTTCATCGCCTCGAGCGTGCGTGCGTCGGTCAGCGCCAGGCTGACGTGCTCGGCGTACGCCTTGAGCACCTCCTGGGCCGGCTTGTCCCACTCCCGGGTGCGGCCGTACGTGCCGACGGTCAGGCTGCCGACGACTACGCCGTTCTCGTGCACCGGGGTGGCCATCACCGAGGCCAGCCGGTGCGCGCTCATCGACGGCATGGCGATCGGGGAGGCCGCATAGTCGGTCACCATCATCAGCTCGTCGCCCAGTATCGCGAGGCCGGAGACCCCGGCCGTGGGCAGCGGCAGGTGCTGCAGCCGCATCGCGGTCTCCGCCCTGACCCCGGCGAACGCGGTCATGCTGGCCCGGCTCGGGTCGTCGCGGTCGAGCAGGTTGAGGCAGCACATGTCGACGTCGAGCAGCCCGCGCAGGCTGACCGTGACGGTGTCGAAGATCTGGTCCAGCGGGGCGCGCCGGGCGATGGCCCGCTGCACCTCGGTGAGGTGTTCGAACAGGCGCTGACGCTGGTTCAGGAAGTCGAGGAGGCGGTCGTTCTCGCGGGCGTACCGGCGTTCCGACTCGGTGGTCTGCAGCGCGCGCAGGCTCAGCTCGAGCACCCGGGCGAGGCCGCGGAGCAGGCAGATCTCCTCGGCGGTGAACGGCGCGGACTCCCGGCCCAGCACCAGCAGCCCGGCCGGGTCACCGTCGATCGTCGCCACGGCGGCGGCGTACCGCCGGCCGCCGACCTCCAGTGCGCTGCGCCGGCCGGCGACAACCTCGCTGATGGCGTACGCGGGTACGTCCTCGACGGTGACGCCGTACGCGGCCACCACGCCGTCATCCATCATCAGCATCGCGATGTCGGCGTCGAGGGCCCGGGCCGCGCACTCCACGGCGGCATGCTGAGCGGCCGGTCCGCCGGGCCGGTCGGCCACCACGGACAGGAACTCGGTGAGTTGCTGGGTCGCTAGCACGCCGGGCAGATCGGCCGCCCGCGCGGTCACTTGAGCAAAAGGGGCGCCCGGAGGCCACACGACGGGCAAGAACCGGGCATGTTTTCTGGCCAAACGGTCAGGCAATTTGCGAGTTCTAGCCGCTTTGATCATGAATCGTGGCGACCTTGACAGGCATCGAAGCGGGCAAGTAAACAACCAACTGGCCTAGTTTGTGATGGGCGCCACAGGTTTCCCCGGTGTTAAAAATAGTCGTCGGTTGATCAGGAGCCCAGTCTTCAGGCTTTATGAGGGTTGGTGGGCGGGGCGGTTGGAGGGGTGGATGAATGCGGACGAGAGGCAGCATCAGATCGTCGCCCTCGCGCGTCAGCACGGTGAGGTCGAGGTTGCCAAACTCGCCGCGGAACTGAACGTCTCGGCCGAGACGATTCGCCGCGATCTGCGGCTGCTCGAAAAGCACGGTCTGCTCCGGCGTACGCACGGCGGCGCCTATCCGGTGGAGACCGCGAAATTCGAGACCGACCTCGCCATCCGCACCACCCGGGGCGTTCCCGAGAAGCGCCGGATAGCGGCCGCCGCGGTCGCCCTGATCGGTGACGCCGAGACCATCTTCATCGACGAGGGCTTCACCCCCCAGCTCATCGCCGAGGCGCTCCCCACCGACCGCCCCCTCACCGTCGTCACCGCGTCCCTGCACACCGCGGCGTGGCTGGCCGCCTCCAGCCCGGCCACGGTCTTACTGCTCGGCGGCCGGGTGCGCGGCCGCACGCTGGCCACCGTCGACCACTGGGCGAGCAACATGCTGTCCGGCTTCGTCATCGACCTGGCCTTCGTCGGCGCGAACGGCATCTCCCGGGAGGCCGGTCTCACCACGCCCGACCCGGCGGTCGCCGACGTGAAGGCGCACGCGGTCCACGCGGCCCGGCGACGGGTCTTCGCCGGCATTCACACCAAATTCGGCGTGCGCACGTTCTGCAAATTCGCCGAGGTTTCCGATTTCGAGTCACTGGTCACGGACACCGCTTTGCCGGCGTCCGAGGCGCAACGCTATTCCCGGATGGGCCCACAGGTAATCCGGGTTTAAAAATCCACCCCCGTTCCACTCGCCGTTTTCCATAAACGGAGGTTTCACCATGCCCAAAAAACTTGCGTTCCTCGCCGTCGGTTTGCTGGCGTTCACGGCGGCCTGCTCGGGCGCCGGGTCGACCGGTGGCTCGAGCGGCTCCGATGACCAGACCATCACCGCGCTCATGGTCGGCAACCCGCAGATGGAGGACATCCAGAAGCTGACCGCCGACAACTTCACCAAGCAGACCGGGATCAAGGTCAAGTTCACGATCCTCCCGGAGAACGAACTGCGCGACAAGGTCACCCAGGACGTGGCCAACCAGGGCGGCCAGTACGACGTGGCGACCGTCGGCGCGTATGAGGTGCCGATCTGGGCCAAGAACGGCTGGCTGCAGCAACTGTCCGACAAGGCCAACGCCGACCCGAGCTACGACACCGGCGACCTGCTCAAACCGATGGTGGCCGCGCTGACCGGCGCCGACGGCAAGATGTACGGCGCACCGTTCTACGGCGAGTCGTCCTTCCTCATGTACAACAAGGACCTCTTCGCGGCCAAGGGCCTCACCATGCCCGAGCACCCCACGTGGGACCAGGTCGCCGGGTTCGCGGCCAAGCTCAACGACAAGAACAAGGGCGTGGCCGGCATCTGCCTGCGCGGGCTGCCCGGCTGGGGTGAGTTGTTCGCCCCGCTGACCACGATCGTCAACACGTACGGCGGCACCTGGTTCGACAAGGACTGGACGCCCAAGGTCAACGCGCCCGAGTTCAAGCAGGCCACCCAGTTCTACGTCGACCTGATCAAGAAGTACGGCGAGTCGGGTGCCCCGCAGTCCGGCTTCACCGAGTGCCTGAACACGTTCGGCCAGGGCAAGGCCGCGATGTGGTACGACGCCACCTCGGCCGCCGGCACGCTCGAGGACCCGAAGGCCAGCAAGGTCTCCGGTCACGTCGGCTACGTCTACGCGCCGGTGAACAAGACCGACTACTCGGGCTGGCTCTGGACGTGGTCCTGGGTGATGCCGAAGACCACCAAGAAGGCCGAGGCCGCCTGGAAGTTCGTCTCGTGGGCGACCAGCAAGGACTACGAGAACCTGGTCGGCACCAAGCTCGGCTGGTCGCGGGTCCCGTCCGGCAAGCGCACCTCGACCTACTCGATCCCGCAGTACAAGGAGTCGGCCAAGGCGTTCGCCGACGTCACGCTCGGCTCGATCGAGCACGCCGACCCGCAGAACCCCGGCCTCCAGCCTCGGCCGGCGCTGGGCGTGCAGTACGTCGGCATCCCCGAATTCGCCGACCTGGGCACCAAGGTGTCGCAGGAGGTGAGCGCGTCGATCGCCGGCAGCACGACGGTCGACAAGGCGTTGAACGACGGCCAGCAGCAGGCCGAGGCCGTCGCCAAGATCCACCGCAAGTAGTCGACCAGATGACCACCATGGTCGCCCGGCCGGACGAGCGGATCCAGCCGCCCGTCCGGCCCACCAAGGGCGCAGCCAAAGAACGCTGGGTACGCCGGGCCCCGCTCCTGCCCGCTCTGATCTTCGCCGTCGTCGTGACCCAGATTCCGTTCCTCTACACGCTCTATCTCTCGACGCTGAGCTGGAACGCGTTGCGGCCGGGCAAACACGGCTTCGTCGGGTTGTCGAACTACGGCACCGTGCTCTCCGACTCGCGGCTGCGGGCGGCGCTGCTCAACACGGTGGTGCTGACCGCCGGTGCGGTGATCTTCTCGATGATCATCGGGCTGGCGCTGGCCCTGCTGCTCGACCGCAAGTTCATCGGGCGGTCGGTGGTCCGCACCCTGCTGATCACGCCGTTCCTGGTGATGCCGATCGCCGCCGCGCTGCTCTGGAAGCACGCGATCTTCAACCCCGCCTACGGCCTGGTCAACGGGCTGCTCGGCGGTCAGACCGACTGGATCTCGTCGTATCCGAAGGCCGCGGTCATCACGACGCTGGTCTGGCAGTGGACGCCGTTCATGATGCTGATCCTGCTGGCCGGTCTGCAGTCGCAGTCGAACGAGGTGCTGGAGGCGGCGCGGGTCGACGGGGCCAACGCGTTCCAGATCTTCCGCCGGATGACGCTGCCACACCTGCGGCAATATCTGGAGCTGGGCGGCCTGCTCGGCTCGATCTACCTGGTCAACACGTTCGACGCGGTCTTCAGCATCACCCAGGGCGGTCCCGGCACGGCGACCACGAACCTGCCGTACGAGATCTACCTGACCACGTTCCGCAAGTTCGAGTACGGCGAGGCGTCCGCGGCCGGCGTCGTCGTGGTGGTCCTGACGATCATCGTGGCGACCTTCGCCCTGCGGGTCATCTCCAGCCTGTTCCGGATGGAGGAGGGCCGGTGAGCAAGCGCCTCAACAACACCGTCTGGGGCATCGTCGCCTGGATCGCCGGGATCGTCTTCGTCTTCCCGGTGATCTGGATGGTGCTGACCAGCTTCAAACAGGAGCAGGACGCCGCCAGCAACCCGCCGACCTGGATCTTCAAGCCCACGTTCGCGCATTATCACGAGGTCTTCGACCGCAACATCCTGCCGTTCCTGCTCAACTCGCTGATGGCGGCGATCTTCTCGACCGTGCTGGTGATCGTGCTGGCCACCCCGGCCGCGTACGCGCTCTCGATCCGCCCGGTACGCAAGTGGACGGACACGCTGTTCTTCTTCATCAGCACCAAGATGATGCCGGCCGTGGCCGCCCTGTTGCCGGTCTATCTGCTGGCCAAGCAGCTGCACATGCTCGACAACGTCTGGACCATGGTCATCCTCTACACGTCGATGAACCTGCCGCTCGCGGTCTGGATGATGCGCTCGTTCCTGCTCGAGGTGCCGCGTGAGGTGCTCGAGGCGGGCGAGGTGGACGGCGCCGGGCTGACGACCTCGATCCGGAAGATCATCCTTCCGATCGTTTCGCCGGGATTGGCGGCTACCGCACTGATCTGCTTCATTTTCGCCTGGAACGAGTTCTTCCTCGCGGTTAACCTGACCGCGACGAACGCCGGCACCGCGCCGATCTTCCTGGTCGGCTTCATCACCTCCGAGGGGCTGTTCCTGGCCAAGCTCTGCGCGGCCGCGACGCTGGTGTCGCTGCCGGTGCTGATAGCGGGCTGGCTCGCTCAGAACAAGCTGGTCCGCGGCCTCTCGATGGGAGCCGTCAAGTGAAAGCAGCAGTCGTCACCACCCCCGGGACGATCGCCATCGAGGAGGTGCCGGACCCGAGCCCCGGCGCCACCGAGGTGGTGGTCAAGCCGGCCGCGACCGGGATCTGCGGCACCGACCTGCACATCATGGACGGCGAGTTCGCCCCGGCCTATCCGATCGTGCCGGGCCACGAGTTCGCCGGCGAGATCGTCGCGGTCGGTTCCCGGGTCACCGGCTATGCGATCGGCGACCAGGTGGCGGTCGACCCGTCTCTCTACTGCGGACACTGCTATTACTGCAAACGGGCGCGGGGCAACCAGTGCGAGAACTGGGCCGCGATCGGGGTGACCGACGCCGGGGCGGCCGCGGAATACGTCGCCGCCCCGATGGCCAACCTCTTCAAGCTGCCCGCTCACCTGGCGGCGCGGGACGCGGCTCTCATCGAGCCGCTGTCCTGCGCGCTCCGCGGCTTCGACGTGCTGCCCCGGACGATGGCCTCGAGCTATCTCATCTACGGCTCGGGCACGATGGGCCTGATGATGCTCTCGCTGGCCAAACGGGCGGGCGCGGAGTCGGTGTCGGTCGTGGATCTCAATCCGGCGCGCCTGGAAACGGCACGCCGGATCGGCTGCTCCGCAGCCGTGACCTCGGCCGAGGAGATCGAGGCGCCGCGCGGTTTCGACGTGGTCATCGACTGTACGGGCGTGGAAGCGGCGATTCGCGACGGACTGCAGCGGGTCGGACGGGGCGGCACATTCCTGCAGTTCGGGGTGGCCGCCTACGACGCGCGGGTGGCGATCGAGCCGTACGAGATCTATCGCCGGGAAATCACGATCACCGGCTCGATGGCGGTGCTGCACACCTTCGACCGGGCCGGCGAACTGCTCGCCGCGGGCGTGCTCGATCCATCGATCTTCGTCAGTCACCGGTACCCCCTGACCTCGTACGCCGAGGCCCTGAGTCAGTTCCGAGCCGGTCTAGGTAGAAAGATCCTCATTGAGCCCTAGCTGGTCGGCAAGGGTTTGTGCCATCTTCATCCACGATCAGTGAATGAATGGTCACGGACGGTTGTCGATCGGTATCCGGTCAAGCTCAATGGATCGGTGGAGAACGAGGCAGGGTCCGACACCAATAAGCCGCCCACTCTCGCCGCCGACCGGATCGGTCCGGCCTCCGTCCTCGTCTCGGCGCTGGGCGCCACCGCGCCGCTGGCCGTCCTGACCACGGTGATCCCCGCCGCGTACGCCCGCGGCGGGGGCCCGCTCGTCCCGCTCACCTTCGCCGCGCTCGCGGTCGTGCTGCTGCTCTTCTCGGCCGGCTACGCCGCGATGGCCAACCGGGCCCCGTTCGCCGGCGCCATGTACGCCTACGTCGCCCGCGGACTCGGCCGCCCGGCCGGCCTCGGCGCGGCCTGGGTCGCGCTGCTCTCCTACACCGCACTCCAGGCCGGTCTCTACGGCGTGGCCGGGGCGGCCGCCGCGCCCCTGCTCGGGAACTGGTTCGGCGTCCACGAGCCGTGGTGGGTCGTGGCCGCCGCCTGCTGGTTCCTGGTCGCGATCGCCGGCACCGTACGCGTGGTCGCCCTCGGCGCCCTGCTCGCCGTCGTCGTGGTCGCCGAGGCCGCGGTCCTCTCCGGCTTCGCCGCGGCCGACGTCATCCACCCGGCCGGCGACCCCCTCACCCGGGCCGCGATCGTGCCCACGGTGATCAACCGGCCCGTGCTCGGCCTGCTCCTCGCCTTCGGTGCGCTCGCCTTCGTCGGCTTCGAGACCAGCGGTGCGTACGCCGAGGAGACGACCCGGCCGCGCCGGGACGCCGGCCGGGCCACGTACGCCGTGGTCATCTGCTCCGCGCTGCTCGTGGCCGTGCCGGCCTGGGCGCTCGCGGCGGGAACGGGCCCGGGGCGGGTGGGCATGCTCGCCGACACCCGCGGCTCCGAGATGGTGTTCGACCTCGCGGCGGAACGGCTCGCGCCGTGGGCGGTCACGCTGGGCCGGGTCGTGCTGGTCACCGCACTGCTGGGGGCCATGATCGCGTTCCAGTCGACGATCTCGCGCTATCTCTATGCCCTCGGCCGCGAACAGATCTTTCCTCGTGTGCTCGGCCGCGCTTCCCGGCGTACGTCAGCACCTCGCGCCGCCTCCCTCACCCAGACCGTTCTCACCGGGGCGGCGCTCGGCGCCGCGGTGCTGGCCGGCGTCGACGCACCCGGCGTCCTCGCCCGCCGCCTGACCGCCCTGGGCGGCCTCGGCATCCTGGTGTTGCTGCTGGCCACCTCGCTGGCCGGCCTGCTGCACCTCAACCG
The DNA here is from genome assembly GCF_044455125.1 of Actinoplanes sp. NPDC051343. NCBI lineage: Bacteria > Bacillati > Actinomycetota > Actinomycetes > Micromonosporales > Micromonosporaceae > Actinoplanes > Actinoplanes sp. NPDC051343. Next base: position 8,072 of record NZ_JBITEL010000015.1, on the reverse strand, counting down.
CGTCCCGAACGTCAAGCCGGAGGGCGTCCTGACCCGCTTCGTCGCGCCCATTTTGTCCACTGTGTCCCTCGGTGTGCTCTGCTACCTGGCCTTCCGCAACCTCCCGGCCCTGCTGAGCATCCGCCCGGCCGACAACCTGATCTGGATCGTGCCGGGCACGCTCGGCGCGGTCGCCCTGATCGGCCTGCTGCACGCCGCCATGCTGCGGGCCACCCGCCCCACCATTTATGCCGGCATCGGCCACGGCGGCGCCCCGGTCGTCGTCACCCCCAAGCTCCCTCGACCCCGGAAGCCGAAGGAACCGGGCGCACACCGCCCCGAGCGCGTCCAGGGGTGACACCGGTCGCGTCGGCTCGCCGAGCCGGGCAGGATGGTGGCATGAGTCCGGTGAGCCGAGGTCGTAAAGGTGCCGAGTCACGCAAGCGCGGCGGCGACGCACGGGTGCTACGGGCGGTTCCGGCCCTCCCGGCCGAGCCCGAGCCGTGCGACTGCCCGGCCTGCACCGGCGAGGGAGTCGACGTCGAAGCGATGCACGCCGACCTGCGCGGCGCCGCCACCGACCTGCTCACGGTGGACGATCCGATCGACGCGGAACTGCTGGCGGCGATGTTCGTCAACGCGGGCGCCCTCGACGACACCTTCCTGCCCGGAGTGATCCCGATGCTCGTCGCGCTCGGCGACCGGTCAGCGCTCGCCATGCTGACCGCGTTCGAGTTGGTCAGCGACTCGGCCGAGGCGGAAACGGCGGCCCGCGAGCTGGTCGCGGCCGGCGTGGCGGAGCCGCGGTGGGCGGCCGAGGCCCGCGAACCGGTGGCCACGGTGGAACTGCGCGCCTACCGGGCCGGCGACGTCGCCTCGGTCCTGATCTGCTCGTTCGACCGGGCCGGTCGCCGGCACGGCTTCGTCGTCCAGATCGACCACACCGACTGCTTCGCGGCCGGCAACCTCATGCTCGTTCCCGGCGAAACCGTCGACGAGGTCATAGCCGACCTGGCCGAACGGCCAGTTCGTGACGGTCTGACAATCGTCGAGGAACGGCTGGCGCCGGAGGACTTCCGCTGGGAGATCGAGCGTGCACTGGACGCACGGGCGGTGCACGACGAGGAGGACGGCGACCCGGAGCCGGACGACCCCGACGACGACAGCGCCGACTACTACCCCGCGGCGGCGCTGCTCCGGGCCCGCATGCGGGCGCTGCCCCAGCCCACCCGCCCGCCGTGGGCGCACGGCGATGTCGGCCCGCTGGCGGGGATAGCCGAGTTCGGCCGTGCATACGAACTCCGTCGGCGTAAGCGAGCGGGAGAGCTGAGCCTGCCACCCAAGCCGAAGCGCAAGAAGGCCGACGGGCCGGCGCCCATCTACCGCATCAAGGTCGGCCTGCGCGACACGAAGCCGCCGATCTGGCGCCGCCTCGAGGTCCCGGCCGACATCACGCTGGCCCGGCTGCACCGGGTCATCCAGGTCGCCTTCGGCTGGACCGACAGCCACATCCACGTCTTCGAAACCCCGTACGGCGAGTACGGGGTCGCCGACGCCGAACTGGGACACCGGTCCGAGAAGCCGGTGACCCTGGAACAGGTGGCGCCGGCGGCCAAGGAACGGTTCCGCTACGTCTACGACTTCGGCGACAACTGGCTCCACGACATCGAGGTCGAGGCCGTGCTCGACCGCGACCCGTCGGCGTCCTACCCCCGCTGCACGGCCGGCCGCCGCGCCGCCCCGGCCGACGACTCGGGCGGCGTCTGGGGCCACGACGAGCTGGTGACAATCCTCGCCGACCCGTCCCACCCGGAGCACGCGGACCGCCTGGAGTGGCTGGGCCTGGAGTCGGCGGCCGATTTCGACCCGGCCCACTTCGACCCGGCCGAGATCACCAAGGCCCTGAACGCCTTGCGCTAGGCCGGCTCAGAACCCCAGGCCTCGTTCCATGGCCTGGATCAGCTCCCGCCGGCGCCCAACCAGAGCTGTTCGGTCTGACATGTTGTTCAGCGAAACTGAACAGCACCGAAAACCGAACAGGCCATCGGAGCGGCTGTTCAGCCGAAGAATTCCTGGATCTGGGCCAGCGTGAGGTAGCCCTGGGGCTCCAGGTCCGCCGAGATCTCGGGTAGCGGCTTGGTCGTGACCGTGACGTCGGGTACGTCGGCCGGCAGGCGGGGGAGCGGTGGGGTCGGTGGCAGGGCGGGCATTGACATGGCCTGGCGGATGACCTCGAACATGGACCGGACCTCGGAGGTCGCGCGGGCCGGCAGGTCGGTCTCCTCGCGGCGGGGGAGGGCGCACGTGAAGTTGGCCCGCAGGCGGTCTTCGAGGCGGCGGATGTCGGCGCTCGGGCGCAGGTGGTCGAGGTTGCCCTCGGCGACTATGCCCAGCTCGCAGGCGGCCAGGCCGGAGCGGCGCCACCAGGAGCGCCAGGACGGGTCGGCGTCCAGGGTCAGGGCTACGTGCTGCAGCGCGATCATGTAGTTCTGCGGGGCGCCGCCCTCGCCGGTCGTGGTGCCCATGTGCGGGTGCAGCCAGGAGCTGCCCCACGCTGCCGTGTTGGCGCCGGTGCCGGTGTCGACGGCCGGCTGGTGTTGCCAGTCGGTGCGGGTGGAGATGCGGTAGGCGCGCTCGGCGACCGGGAGCAGCTGGGCGGCGGGCCGGTCGGTGAAGCCGGCCAGGCGGTCCGGTGCGGACAGGACCTGACGGTACGCCGAGGCTCCGGCGGCCACGGCTGCGCAGCGTACGGCCAGAAACGATGCGCCGGACCGCTGCACCGCGCGAAAATGTGCGGGGGTATCGAGGGCGTGCAACGCGCGCGCCAGGTGGTCGGCGAAGTCGCGGATGTCGTCCGCGCCGTGGTCGGAGAGTGCGTCGGCGAGACGGTCGTAATCGTGGCCGATCGAGTCGACCAGGCCCCAGAACGTCTGCTCGTCCATACCCCGCATGGTGACATCGCGATCACTCTCCGGCTGGAATGCGGCGCGGCACGTAAGGGCGAATCGCCGTTCTGAGACGTTGAGTGCTTCATCACGGTAGATAACCTGCTTCTATAAGCAGGTGATATAAATCTTTGCGTGCAGCACACAGTGATTCCGGTCGAGGATGCGGCCGTCGCGACCGGCTTCGAGCGCTTCTTCGAAACGCTTCGCCGGATCACCCCGCGTGAGGAGCTCAGCCTCACCGCCGCGTCGACGCTGCGCCGGCTCGAGCGGTCCGGCCCGCACCGGCTGTGCGAGCTGTACGCCCCCGAGGGAGTCAGTCAGCCCGCGATGACGCAGCTGGTGACCCGCCTCGAGAAGGAGGGCCTCGCCGAGCGGGGCAGCGATCCGGCCGATGGGCGGGCCGTGGTCGTCAGCATCACCGATGCCGGGCGGGCCGCCGTGGCCCGCCGCCGGGAGGGCCGTGCCCAGGCGCTCTCCGGTTTGCTGCAGGGCCTCACTCCGGCCGAGCACGCCGCCCTCGTCGCGGCGCTGCCGGCGCTGGAGCGGCTCGGGGACCTGGTCGCCGAGCAACCTACGAGCTGACCCGACCTGACCGTCGGATCGTCTGCCCGCGCCGACGCGGGCCCGACCCGAGCTGCCCAAGAAGGGGGTATTTGCGTGTTATCCGTGGACCATCCGCGCTACAAGTGGATCGCTCTGTCGAACACCACACTCGGCACACTGCTGGCGACGATCAACTCCTCGATCGTGCTGATCTCGCTGCCCGCCATCTTCAAGGGCATCAAGGTCGACCCGCTGGGCGCCGGCAACGTCAGCTATCTGCTGTGGATGCTGATGGGTTACATGCTGGTGACGGCGGTGCTGGTGGTGACGCTGGGCCGGATGGGCGACATGTACGGCCGCGTCAAGATCTACAACGCCGGCTTCGCGATCTTCACCGTCTGCTCGGTCATCCTGTCGCTCGACCCGTTCAACGGCGGGAGCGGTGCCCTGTGGCTGATCGGCTGGCGGGTGCTGCAGGCCGTCGGCGGCGCGATGCTGATGGCCAACTCGGCCGCGATCATCACCGACGCGTTCCCGACCCGCCAGCGCGGGATGGCGCTCGGCGTCAACATCGTCTCGGCGCTGGCCGGCTCGTTCATCGGCCTGGTGCTGGGCGGCGTGCTCGCGGAGTGGGACTGGCGGTCGATCTTCTGGGTCAACGTCCCGGTCGGTGTGATCGGCACGATCTGGGCGTACCGCTCCCTGCACGACACCGGCGTACGCCGCAAGGCCAAGATCGACTGGTGGGGCAACGCGACCTTCGCGATCGGGCTCACCGCGCTTCTCGCGGCGATCACGTACGGCATTCAGCCGTACGGCGGCCACACGATGGGCTGGACCAACCCGTGGGTGCTCACCGGTCTGATCGGCGGCACGGCCGTGCTGGTGGCCTTCGGCTTCATCGAGACGAAGGTCGCCGAGCCGATGTTCCCGCTCAAGCTCTTCCGCAACCTGGCCTTCACCAGCGGCAACGCGGCCAACCTGCTGGCCAGCATCGCCCGCGGTGGCCTCCAGTTCATGCTGATCATCTGGCTGCAGGGCATCTGGCTGCCGCAGCACGGCTACACGTACGAGTCGACCCCGCTGTGGGCCGGCATCTACCTGGTGCCGATGACCATCGGCTTCCTGGTCGCGGGTCCGCTGGCCGGCTTCCTGTCCGACAAGTTCGGGCCGCGTCTGTTCGCTAGCGGCGGCCTGGTCGTGATGGCGGCGTCGTTCTTCGGCCTTCTGCTGCTGCCGGGCAACTTCAACTACCCGGTCTTCGCCGTCCTGATCTTCGTCAACGGGCTCGGCGGCGGCCTGTTCGCGGCGCCGAACACCTCGCTGGTCATGTCGAGCGTCCCGGCCAACATGCGCGGCGCCGCGTCCGGCATGCGGGCCACCTTCCAGAACTCGGGCATGGTGCTCTCGATCGGCGTCTTCTTCTCGCTGATGGTGGCCGGTCTGGCCAACTCGCTGCCGGGCAGTCTGAGCAGCGGCCTCACCGCGCAGGGTGTGCCGGCCGCGACCGCGAACACGATCGCCCAGCTGCCGCCGGTCGGCACGCTGTTCGCCGCGTTCCTCGGCTTCAACCCGATCAGCCAGCTGCTCGGCCCGGCGGTGCTCGGCGCGCTGCCGCAGGCCAACGCGGCCAAGCTGACCGGCCTGGAATTCTTCCCGCAGCTGATCTCGAAGCCGTTCCACGACGGTCTGGTGATCGTCTTCTGGCTGGCGATCGCGATGGCCCTGGTCGGCGCCGCCGCCTCGCTGATCAAGGACCGCAAGCCGGTCGCCGGGACGGAAACCGAGTCGGCGGCGGTCGAGCAGACCGGCGAGTTCATCGCCCACGAGGCCGAGCTCCAGGCCGAGCTGGCCGACGCGGTGCCGGTCGCCCCGATGACGGCGATCCCGGAGCCGCTGGAGGACAAGGTGGTGCCGGACGACCCGGCCTCGCTCACCAAGTAACCCCGGACGGAACGGGGCCCGCCGGTTCGGCGGGCCCCATCGCCATATCAGCAGCTGTGGCTCTGTGACACGGCGCCGATGGCGCCGAACAGACCCGGGTCGAACTTGAACGTGCGGTCCCAGTGATAGACCGGCGGCGGGTTGCCGTCGCTCATGCCCGGGCTGTCGAGCGAGCCGATGGAGGCCAGGTGGGTGCCGCCCGCCGTGGAGAGGTTGAAGGTGGCGTGCCACACGTCGTGCGTGTGAGTCTGGAACGTGAGTGTGTCGGCGCTGAAGTCGCCCGTTCCGTCGGAGTTCAGGGTGAGCCGTCCGTTCGTCTCCTGGCAGTCCCCCGAGCGCAACGTACCCCAGGTCCACACCTGCGACAGGGCGGGTGCCACCCTGGCCTGCTTCGCAGCTCCGGAGTTGCTGTCGGCGAGCGCCGGTGCGGCCGAGACCGCGATGGCCAAGAGGCCCGCGGCGATTCCGGCCGTCGCGCCACCGAGCAGCTTTGGAACGTTCATTTACTTCCCCCTCAGGTCGGGATGTTGTCGAACCGTGAGAACGGTGACATCCAGGCCTGAAGCGGCACTGATGCGGCGCTGAAGCGGCTGCTAGGCGGGCGCGGTGGCGGCGTCGATCAGGGCGGCGGCCACACCGCGGGCGGTCACGGCGGCGGCCGCCCGGCGGTCCATCCGCGCTCCGGCGTTCGAGCCGTCGTAGAGGACCATCAGCTGCTCGGCCAGCGCGATCGGGTCGCGGGCCCCGGCCTCGCGGGACAACTCGGTGAACAGGCCCCGCGTCCAGGCCCGGTTGGCGGTCGCGACCTCGTCGACCACGCTGCCCTGCGCCGACTCGGCCGACGCGTTGTAGAACGCGCAGCCGCGGAAGCCGTTGTCGGCGGCCATCTCGGCGAGCACATCGAAGATGCCGAGCAGACGGTCGCGGGGGTCCTCGTGGCGTTCCAGGCCGGCCAGCAGCCGGCTGCGCCGGACCTCGTGCCGGCCCTCGAGGTAGGCCCGGATCAGCTCGTCCTTGCTGCCGAAACAGCTGTAGAGCGAGGCCTTGGCGACGCCGGCGCGCTCGATGATGCGGTCGATGCCGACGGTGTGCACGCCTTCGGCGTAGAAGAGCTCGTCGGCGGCGGCCAGCAGGCGGTCGCGGGCGGACGCCCTACGCGGGGAGGTCGGTCGGGTAGTTGCAGGTGACGCAGCGGACATAAGGTTGACGATAACAGACGGGTCTGTCTAGTGTCCTGGCATCAGACAGATCTGTCTGGAAATCGATCGGGAGGAACCCGAGATGACCACCGTTGCCGAGAGGGTTCGGCCGGACGTCGCGCGCAGCGCCGGTCGGCGGCTTTCCCGCCCGGTCGCGTTCGCCGCGATCGCCGCGATCTTCGTGACGTTCGCCGCCGCGTCTGCTGCCCCCTCCCCGTTGTACGTCGTTTACCAGCACCTGTGGGGCTTTTCCGCGACAACGCTCACCGTTGTTTTCGCGGTTTACGTCGCCGGGCTGATCGGCTCGCTGCTCATGCTGGGCGCGCTGTCCGACCACATCGGCCGCCGCCCGGTGCTCGCCGCCGCGATCGCCCTCGAGGCGGTGTCGCTGATTCTCTTCCTGACCGCCGGCAGCGTGCCGGTGCTGCTGCTGGCCCGGTTGCTGCAGGGCGTGGCCACCGGCGCCGCGATGACCACGCTCGGCGCCGCGCTGGTCGACCTCAACCCGCCGCACGCGCCCGGCCGGGCCGGCCTGCTCAACGGCATCGCCCCGACCTCCGGCCTGGCGATCGGCGCCCTCGGCTGCGGTGCCCTGGTGCAGTACGCCCCGTCGCCCACCCACCTGATCTGGGCCCTCCTGCTGGTCGGCATGGCCCTGGCCGCGATCGTGGTGGCCCGCATCCCGGAGACCTCGGCTCTCAAGCCGGGCGTGGCCGCCTCGCTGCGTCCCCGGCTCGGCGTCCCGGCCCGGATCCGCGCCGACGTGCTCGCCCTCGCCCCGATCATCGTGGCCAGCTGGGCGATCGCCGGCCTCTACATGTCGCTCGGCCCGTCGGTCGCGGCCGGCGTCTTCGGGCTCACCAACCACCTGATCGGCGGCCTGGTGGTGACGCTGCTCTGCGGTGTCGGCTCGGTCGCCTCGTTTGCCCTGCGTAAGGTGCCCGCCGCCCGGGTCCTGACGCTGGCCGGCATCCTGCTGACCGTCGGCTCGGTGGTCAGCGTGTTCGGCGTCGAGTTCGAGAACATCTGGCTGGCCGTGGCGGGCACGGTGCTCAGCGGGATCGGGTTCGGCGCCTCGGCGCTGGCCCAGTTCGGCACCCTGGCGACCCTGGCCGCGCCGCACGAGCGCGGTGAGCTGTTCGCGGTCGCGCTGGTGATCGCGTACACCGCGTTCAGCGTTCCGGCGGTGATCGCCGGTTTCGCCGCCACCTCGGCCGGGCTGCACCCGACCGCCCTGGTCTATGGCTCGGTGGTGGCGGTTTTCGGTGCCGCCGCTCTGGTGGCCCAGCGGGTCCGTAAGGCCGCGTAACCGGCCATCTTTCGTGTCGCCCCGGCGTGGGGGGGGGCCCCGGGGGGGGGCCCCCCCCCCCCCCCCGGGGGGGCCGGGGGCGCGCGGGGGGGGGTGGGGTGGAAAAATGGGGGGCCCCACCCCCGTTGCCCGGGGGGGGGAGGGGGCGGG
>NZ_JBITEL010000014.1:274272-315069 GCF_044455125.1 Actinoplanes sp. NPDC051343 | reverse complement strand
ACAACCGCCGAATCAACCCCGAAGAACTGCCAGACCTCCTCCCACACCGACGCGAACACCGGAAACGCCTCGCACAGCTCCCGGCCCATCCCGGCACGCTGCGAACCCTGGCCCGAGAACAACACGGCCAGGCCGCCGCCACCACGACCGGAGACCCCTACTACCGACCCCAGACCCGCCCCCAACTCACCCACGTCCGACGCCACCACGGCGGCGCGGCAGTCGAGCAGCGTCCGGGTGGCGACACTCGACCAGGCCAGCTCGGCCAGGTCGGCGTCCGGCCAGGCGCGCAACCGCCGCGCCTGCCGCTCCAGGGCGTCCGGGTCGGTCGCGGAGAGGAAGACCGGCACCGGCACCGGCACCGGCGTCGCCGCGGGGGCCACGTCGGTAGGTGCGGATTCCTCGATGATCACGTGGGCGTTGGTGCCGGAGATCCCGAACGAGGACACTCCCGCGCGCCGCGGCCGTTCGGCCGCCGGCCAGGGCACCGGTTCCCGCAGCAGCGCGACGTTGCCGGCCGACCAGTCCACTTTGGAGGAAGGCGAGGACGCGTGCAGCGTCCGCGGAAGGCGCCCGGTCCGCATCGCCATGACCATCTTGATGATCCCGCCGATGCCGGCCGCCGATTGCGTGTGCCCGAGATTCGACTTGAGCGACCCCAGCCACAGCGGCGCCCCGGTGCGCCCGATGCCGTACGCGCCGATCAGCGCCTGCGCCTCGATCGGATCGCCGAGCGTGGTCCCGGTGCCGTGTGCCTCCACGGCGTCCACGTCGTGGTTGGTGATCCCCGCGTCGGCCAGCGCCGCCCGGATGACCCGCTGCTGGGCCGGGCCGCTGGGTGCGGTGAGCCCGCTGCTGGCGCCGTCCTGGTTGACCGCGCTGCCCCGGACCAGGGCCAGAACCGGATGCCCAAGCCGCTCGGCGTCCGTGAGCCGCTCCAGGACGAGCAGCCCGGCTCCTTCGCTCCAGCCGGTCCCGTCGGCGTCGTCGGCGAACGACCGGCACCGGCCGTCCGCCGACAGCCCCCGCTGCTCGCTGAAGTCGACGAACGCCTCGGGGGTGGCCATCACCGCGACGCCGCCGACCAGGGCCAGCGCGCAGTCCCCGCGCCGCAGCGCCTGAGCCGCCCAGTGCAGTCCGACCAGCGACGACGAACAGGCCGTGTCCACGGTGACGGCCGGCCCCTCCAGGCCGAGGGTGTACGCGATCCGCCCGGACAGCAGGCTCCCCCCGTTGCTGCCCGTGCCGTAGTCGTGGTACATGCCGCCGACGAACACTCCGGTGTCGCTGCCCTGCAACGAGCCCGGGGCGATCCGGGCCCGTTCGAGCGCCTCCCACGCCAGCTCGAGAAGGATCCGTTGCTGCGGGTCCATCAGCCGGGCCTCGCGCGGGCTGATCTGGAAGAACGGCGCGTCGAAGTCACCCGGCCGGTCGAGGAAGCCGCCCCCGCGGACGTACGTGCGTCCCGGCGCACCCGGCTCCGGATCGTAGATCCCGTCGAGGTCCCAGCCGCGGTCGACGGGGAACGGCCCGATCGCGTCGCGCCCCTGGGCGACCAGCTCCCACAGTTCCTCGGGCGAGGTGACCCCACCCGGGTAACGGCAGGCCAGGCCGACGATGGCGAGCGGCTCGTGAGCACGGCGCTCCCGATCGGCGTTGCGCTCCCGCTCGGCCCGCAGGTCGGCGGTTGCCCGCTTCAAGTAGTCGAGCAGCTTCGCCTCGTTGCTCACCAGTGCCACTCCACTCGTTCAGGGGCCGGGCCGACACCGTCCGTCCGGTTGCTCAGTCGAGCCCGGCGGTGGTCAGGATCACCCGCATGCGGTGCTCGGCCAGGGCGGGTTCGGGGAAGAGGCCGAGCTGGTCGCCGAGCTGGTAGGCGCGGGCGAGGTGTGGCACCGAGCGGGCCGCCTGCTCACCCCAGATCATCCGGAAGTGGCTCTGGTGCCCGGCCAGCCAGGCGAGGAACACGAAGCCGGTCTTGTAGAACCGGATGTTCATGCCGGGGCCTTTGAAGAGGTGGCCGGAGAGCTCGACGGACGGGTCCAGCAGGCGACGGAAGCCCTCGACGTCGCCGTCGTCCAGCAGGTGGATCGCGTCGGCGGCCAGACCGGCCAGCGGGTCGAGCACACCGAGCAGCGCGTCGCTGTGCGTCGTGCCGTCGCCGGCGATCAGCTGGGGGTAGCTGAAGTCGTCGCCGGTGTAACAGCGGACGCCCTCGGGCAGCTTGCCGCGTAGTTCGATCTCGCGCTCGATCGGCAGCGGCGCGACCTTGACGCCGTCGATCTTCGCCGCGTTGGCCCGCACGATGTCCAGGAAGTTCGCCATCGCGGTCTCCGGATCGGCGCTGCCCCAGTAGCCGGCCAGCGCCGGGTCCCACTCGGGGCCGACCCAGTGCAGGATCGCCGGCCGCGAGGCGTTGCCCAGGAGCTTGCCGTAGACGGCCGCGTAGTCCTCGGCCGACGTGGCGCCCGCCGCCAGCTGACGGCTGGAGAGGATGACGGCCTGCGCCCCGGCCTCGTCGACGAGCTCCAGCTGCTGCTCGTACGCCGCGGTGACGGCCGCCAGGTCGGTGGTCGCGGGGTCGATCTGGTCGGTCCAGACCCCGGCGGTCAGCCGGCCTCCGGCCGCGGCCGCCTCGGCACCGCTGCGCCGGATCAGCTCGGACGCGAGTCCCCAGTCGAGGCCCATGCCCCGCTGGGCGGTGTCGAGGGCCTCACCGACCACGAACCCCTCGGACCACAGATGCCGGCGGAAGGCCAGGGTGGCGTCCCAGTCGACGAGGGGGGTGCCGAACGGCTCGTTGGCGGCGAGCGGGTCGACGACCACGTGAGCGGCGGCGACCGCCACCCGGCTGCGGAACGGCCCGTCGGCCGGCACGCGCTCGCGCGGCGCGTTCCGCGGCGTGTACGCGGTGAGCTTGCCGTCCTGATCAGGCAGTTTGATCACAATTCGGCCCTCGCTTCTGGTGTGCCGGCGAATAGATCCGTGGGCTTCGACGATATCGAGCGAAGAACTTTTCCGAGCCCCTAGAAATCCCCTATCAAGGCCACGCCGGTCCGCATTTAGGGGGTCGTTACCGGTGCCCCCCGCTCGGGCCTTTTGCCAGGATGACAGCAGCCGGATCGGACGGCGAACCAGGGAGGCAGGGCATGGAAATCACCCCGATGTCGCTGAGCAACGCGTTTCGGATCCGGCCGCAGAAGATTGCCGATCAGCGCGGCGTATTTTATGAGGCAGTACGCGCCGACGCCATTTCGGAGAGAATCGGATATCCGTTCACCGTGGCCCAGGCGAATTATTCGGTGTCGCACAAGAACACACTGCGCGGCATTCACGGGACCGCGCTTCCGCCCGGCCAAGCCAAGCTGGTCACGTGCGTCCGCGGCGCGGTTCTCGACGTCGTCGTCGACCTGCGCGTCGGCTCGCCGACGTTCGGCGAGTTCGAGGTGACCCAGCAGGACGAGGACTCCGGCGTCGCGGTCTATCTCGCCGACGGGCTGGGACACGCCTTCCTGGCCCTGACCGAGATGGCGTGCATGAGCTACATCTGCTCGACCGAATACATCCCGGGCACCATGATCGACATCAACGCGCTCGACCCGGAACTCGGTCTGCCGTGGGGCCTGACCGAGCCTCCGATCCAGTCGGAGAAGGACGCGGCGGCACCGACCCTGCGCGAGGCGGCCGCGGCGGGGCTGCTCCCCACGTACGAACAGTGCCTCCAGGCCTATGCGGGCGTACTGCCTCAGCGCATCGCGTGAGGCGTCCCCCGGACCGCCTCCACCAGCGCGGCCTGCCGCACCAGAAGGTCGTCGCGGGTCGCGTCCCGGGTGGTGCGGCCGATGACGGCGTCGGCGAAGGCCCGGAACGCCTCGGCGAACTGGTCGGCCGGGGCCAGCCCGATCTCCCGGTGCCCGCCGGCGCCGTCGATCACGATCACCGGTTCGTGTTTTTCGAGGGGCGTGAAGACCCGGTCGAGACGGAGCGTCCCCCGGGTGCCGTGCAGCTCGTACGCGTTGCGATAGGTGTCGTCGAGTCCGAAGAAGAGCGCCGCGGACACCCCGCCCGGCGCCTCCACCAGAGCGGTCCCGCCGAGGTCGACGCCGTACGCCCGATCGTGGCGCAGAACCGCACCGGCCACCCGCAGTTCGGGGCCGAGCAGGTGCAGTGCCGCCCGGATCGGATAGACGCCCGCGTCGAGCAGCGCTCCCCCGCCCAGGTCGGCGCGTAGGCGAATATCGCCCTCGGGCCGGGCCGGCACGGTGAAGGCGAACGTGGCCGCCCGCAACTCGCCGATCGCGCCACCGGCCACCAGCCGCCGCACCTCCTCGTGCTGCGGATGGTGCAGGAACGCGAAATCCTCCCACAGCACCCGGCCGGCGGCTCGGGCCAGCCCGGCCAGCCGCGACGTGTCGGCGACCGACGTCGAGAGCGGCTTCTCGGCCAGGACGTGCTTGCCCGCCGCGAGCGACCGTTCGATCCACTCGGCGTGCAGGCCGGGCGGGAGAGGGATGTAGACCGCGTCGACGTCGTCCCGGGCCAGCAGCGCGTCGTAGCCGGTCAGCGGCTCACCACCGAAGCGGCCGGTGAAGCCGGCGGCCTTCCGACCGTCGCGGCTGGCCATCGCGACCAGGTCGAAGCGCCCCGCCTCGGCCAGCGCCGGCAACGTCCGCCGCCAGGCGATGTCGGCGCAGCCCAGCACGCCGATCCGGACGCGGTCAGGACTCGTCATCGTCGCTTCCGGCGCACCACAGGCTGTGCACGCACACCAGCGCGCTGCGCAACTCGACGTTGAGATAGTTGCCGTGCGGCATCAGCATGGTCAGCTGCCGGAGGGTCACCCACAGGTAGCCGTCCGGTGCCTCGTCGGGCACCGCTTCGTCGGCCTCGGCCACCACGTACCGATTGACCGCGTGATAGAAGCGGCCGCCCTCCTCGGACTGCACCGCGTCGTAGTGCAGCCGGCCGGCGGGCACGGCGAGCAGCCAGTCGAGGAACGCGGGGCGGGTGCCGGGCTCGGCGTCGCGGTAGTTGTCCGGCTGGCAGTGCACGGACGGGCCCAGCTCGGCCACCACCGCGGCGCCCGCCTCGACCCGGGCCTGCACCAGCACGTGCGCGACCCCGCGGTGCCGCTTCACCAGCAGGCCGACCAGCCCGGGCCGCGCCGGGGCCAGCAGCGGTTGCCCCCAGCTGCGGACCTCGCGGTTGCTGGCGCGTACGTCGACTCCGATCACCGAGAAGAAGCGGCCGTCCCGGCGGGCGATCCGCTCGTCGTCGCGGAACCATTCGCCGCCCAGGACGGCATCGAGCGGAATGCGCTGCTGGATCAACTCGTGCTGCGCCCGCATCCCGGTGAGCCAGCTCAGCACCTGGCCGTCGGGGTGCAGCGGCTCCGCCTCGCGCGACATCGACCGTCGTAGCGAGGCCGCGAACCCCTCGCCGGCCGGGGCCTCCGGCGGCAGCGGGATGCAGGACACGACCGTACGGGAGTCCATGTTCACGACGTTCTCCCGGCGCAGCAGCCCGAGGATCTGACCGAGGGTGAGCCAGCAGAAGTCGTCGTCGACGGCGACGTCGTCGCTGGTCTCCACGACGATGTTGCGGTTGCGCTTGTGCAGGAACCAGGACCCCTGCTCGGACTGGAGCGAGTCGACGAGAACGCGATGCCGGCCCGGGGCGAAGAACTCGAGGTACTTGATGGCGGCGCCGCGGTGGACGCCGGTGTAGTTGCTGCGGGTGGCCTGTACGGTCGGCGACAGCTGCACGATCGTGGCATTGCCCGGCTCCATCTTGGCCTGCATCAGGAAGTGCAGGACGCCGTCGAACTCCTTGGCGAGGATGCCGAGGGTGCCGATCTCGGGCTGCAGGATGATCGGTTGCCGCCACTCGGCCCGCCAGCCCGGGTCGGTGCGCGCCAGCAGTCCGGCGACGGTGAAGAACCGCCCGCTCTCGTGCCGCAGGTCGCCCGTGCCGTCGTCGAAGTGCCACCCGGGCAGAGCGGTCAGCGGCACACGGTCCACCTCGAAGGCGTTGGCGCCGCAGCGACGCGCGAACCATTCGTCGAAGTGCCCGTCCGGCGCGGTCGGGGTGGCGGGTGTCAGCGCGGAGCGCAGGAACCGCCAGGCCGTCGCGTCGTCACCGATGGCCGGCGTCCGATCGAGGACCGCCACCACCATGCTCGCCTCCAGACCGTGGAACGTCGATGTCAGGGATGGGGGACTTGGTCGCGGCGAAAGCGTATGGACGGTCCGAAGTGGCCGACAACCCCTACCGGCCCCGCCCCGGGCACCCGGCCCGGCGGCCGCGCCCACTACCCGCCCCCTAATTGGGCCGCCACGGGTCGCCCGGTACATCGCCGGCCGGTGGGATGAACGCACCCGCCGCACTCGGCGAAGGGAGAGAAGATGATCACGCTCTGGGGTGCCGAACACGCACGCCGGTACGAGGAGTGCAACGGCGAGACCGGGGGCGGCTGGGAGGACCCGCTGGCCCCGCCCACCCTGCTGCTGACCACCACCGGGCGGCACAGCGGGCGCGAGCACAAGTGCGTCCTGGTCTATCAGCCGAGCCCGGCCGGCCACGTCGTCATCGCCAGCCGGGACGGCCAGGTCAACCACCCCGACTGGTACCACAACCTGACCGCGAACCCGGAGGTCACGGTCCAGGTGATGGCCCTCCGGACGCAGGCCCGTGCGCGGGTCGTGACCGAGGAGCCGGAGCGAAGCGAGTTCTGGCAGCTGATGGTGAAGATCTATCCGGGTTACGACGATCTGCAGGCCCGCACCGAGCGGCAGATCCCGGTCGTCGTGCTCGAGCCGACGCCCGGGGAGGGCCGATGAAAGCACTGATAGTGCCGATGCTGATGAGTACCCACATGACCGAGCTGGTGCCGCTGTCCTGGGCCCTGCGGGCCGCCGGCCACCAGGTGCTGATCGGCGGCGACCCGGACATCGCACCGACCGCCCGCGGCGCCGGACTCAACCTGGCCGAGATCGGTGAGATGGTCGCGCTCGACGAGCAGACCCGGCAGGGCCTGCCGCCGGAGATGTTCCCGCTGGAGGTGCTGGCCAGCCGCACGACCGAGGACGGCAAGGTCTGGTGGGGCCAGGGCGCGGCGGCGCTGGTGCCGAACGCGGCCGCCCAGATCGACGACTTCCTCGCGCTGGCCGCCGACTGGAAGCCGGACGTGGTGATCGGTGACGGCATGTCGCTGCTGGGCTGGCTGGTCGGCTCGGCGGTCGACGTTCCCTTTGTCCGGCAGCTCACCGGGCTGGCCCCGCTCACCGGCCCGTTCTACGACACGGCCCGGCAGATGCTGGCGCCGACCGTCGAGCGCCTCGGCCGGCCGGGGCTCGCCGAGCCCGATCTCACCATCGACCCGGTGCCGGCCAGCCTGCAGTCGGAGGACGCACCGGCCGCCGACATCCGGGTGCGCTACGCGCCGTACAACGGCGCCGGCAACCTGCCCGGCTGGGCCCGGCACCGCCCGGAGAAACGCCGGGTCTGCGTGATCTTCGGCAGCTCGACGCCGATGACCGGGCCGCGTCCCGTGCACAACGTGCTGAAGGCGCTGGGCGACGTGCCGGGGATCGAGGTCGTCGTCACGCTCAGCGCGGAGAGCCACGCGGTCGTCGGCCCCCTGCCGGAGTGGGCGATGCCGGTCGAGCGCATGCCCCTGAACCTGTTCCTGGAGACGTGCGACCTGGTCATCCACCACGGCGGAGCGGGTACCGGCCTGACCGCCACGGCGTTCGGGCTGCCCCAGGTGGTCCTGCCGCAGTGGGGCACCAGCTTCGACTTCGCGCGGCGCCTGGCCGAGGCGGGCGCCGGCTTCTCCTTCCGGAGCCGGGCCGAACAGGACGACATCGACGCCATCCGTACGGCGATCGTGCGCGCGCTGGAGGAGCCCGCGGTCCGCGCGGCCGCCCGGGGCATCCGGGACGAGATGCGATCGCTGCCGCCGATGCACGCCGCCGTCGAGCGGATCGAGAAGCTGGTCTCCAGCGGAGAGGCCGGTCACTGATGCTGCGCCGACTCAGCCTGCTGGCGGCCGCCGCCACGGCCGTACTCATCAACCCGGCGGTGGCCGTCGCGCACCCGGGCCATCGCACGCTGCCACCCGACTCCGCCTTCCAGAAGGTGACGCTCGACGACTTCCCGGGCGAGCCGATCGCCCTCGCCGTCCTGCCCGATCTGCGGGTGCTGCACACCGCCCGCAGCGGCGAGGTCCGGATCCACGAGCCGTCCACCGGACGCAACGTGCTGGCCGCGAAAATCCCGATCTACCAGCACGACGAGGAGGGCGTGCAGGGCATCGCGATCGACCCCGGCTTCAGCCGTAACCACTGGGTCTACATCTACTACTCGCCACCGCTCAACACGCCCGCCGACGATCCGACGACCGGCGCGATCAACGAGGGCGACGCACCGGCCGACGGGACCGACGCCGACTTCGCGCCGTTCAAAGGCGTGATGCGGCTGTCCCGGTTCAAGCTGGACGGGAACACGCTGCAGCTCGGCACCGAGCAGAAGATTCTCGAGGTGGGCACCGACCGGGGCATGTGCTGCCACGTCGGCGGCAAGATCGACTTTGACAGCAAGGGCAATCTCTACCTGTCCACCGGTGACGACAGCAACCCGTACTTCTCGGACGGATTCGCACCGATCGACGAACGCCCGGGCCGCAACCCGGTATTCGACGCGCAGCGCTCGGCCGGCAACACCAACGATCTGCGGGGCAAGCTGCTGCGTATCAAGGTCCGTCCGGACGGCGACTACACCATCCCGAAGGGCAATCTCTTCCCGCCCGGCACACCGAAGACCCGTCCCGAGATCTACGCGATGGGCCTACGCAACCCGTTCCGGTTCGCGGTCGACCGCACCACCGACGTGGTCTACCTCGGTGACTACTCGCCCGACGCCGAGACGGCCGACCCGCTGCGCGGACCGAACGGGCACGGCCGCTGGATGGCGATCGACAAGCCGGCGAACTACGGCTGGCCGTACTGCGCGGCACCCGATCTGCCCTATGTGGACTACGACTTCGCCACCGGCGTCTCCGGAAAGCCGTTCGACTGCGCCCACCTGGTGAACGACTCGCCGCACAACACCGGCCTGCGTAATCTGCCGCCGGTCGAGAAGCCCGAGCTGACGTACGAGAACGGCCCGAGCGCGCGATTCCCCGAGCTGGGCAGCGGCGGCATCGGCCCGATGGGCGGACCAGCGTACCACTACGACCCGCGGAACCCGTCCACCACGAAGTGGCCGGCCGCGTTCGACGGGCTCCCGCTGTTCGGTGAGTGGACCCGGGACTACGTCGAGGCGTTCCACCTGGACCGGCACCACCAGATCACCGGCATGGACGCGCTGCTGCCGTCGTTCGTCTTCGACAACCCGATGGACATGCAGTTCGGCCCGGACGGGTCGCTCTACGTCCTGGAGTACGGCGACGGTTACTTCGCCGAGAACCCCGAGGCCCAGCTGTCCCGGATCGACTACGTCCGGGGCGACCACTCGCCCGTACCGAAGGCGACGGCCAATCCGACGTACGGTCAGGCGCCGCTGACCGTGGCGTTCTCCAGTGCCGGGACGACCGACCCGGACGGCGATGCCCTGACCTACGCGTGGGACTTCGACGCCGACGGTACGGTCGACTCGACGGCACCCGACCCGAGCTGGACCTTCACCCGCAACGGCAACTACCGCCCGACGCTGAAGGTGACCGACAGCAAGGGCCGATCGGCGTCTGCCGAGGTGATCCTGCCGGTCGGCACCCTGGCGCCGCAGCTGACCTTCGTCACGCCGGTGAGCGGCCAGCCGTTCCAATTCGGAGACACCGTCGACTACGAGGTTCACGTGGTCGACGACCAGCCGGTGGACTGCTCGAAGGTGTCCGTGACCTACGTTCTCGGCCACGAGCAGCACGGGCACCCGATGTCCACGTACTTCGGCTGCACCGGCTCGATCACGACGTTCCTGGACGCCGGTCACGTCGGTGCGCATGACCTGACGGCGGTCTTCGTCGCGTCCTACACCGACACCGGCGATCCGCCTCAGACCGGCACCGCCGCGGTCTACGTACCGCCCACCTCCTGATCACGGTGTGAACTCCGCGACGACCGGCATGGTGTGCCGGTCGTCGCGGTCCCGGTTCCGCGGACGGGCATCTATCAGGTAGGGTCAATCTATACATACGTACGATCAGATTGGGGCTTGAGATGGTCAACGCCACCGTCAGCGGCGACAACGCAGCCCTTCGGCTGCAGGGAGTCGGCCGGATCTTCACCGGAACGGGTCAGCCCGTGACCGCCCTCCGTGACGTCTCATTTTCGCTGCGCAGCGGCACCTTCACCTCCATCATGGGCCCCTCCGGATCCGGCAAGACCACGCTTCTCCAGGTGGCCGCCGGCCTCGACCGCCCCACCTCGGGCCAGGTCGTGCTCGACGGCGTCGACCTCACCGGTCTGGGTGAAGCGGCCCTCACCAAACTCCGCCGCCGGCGGATCGGCTTCGTCTTCCAGCAGTACAACCTGCTCCCCGCCCTCACCGTCGAGGAGAACGTGAGCCTCCCGCTCAAGCTCGCCCGCCGCCGCGTCGACCGCGATCTGCGCCGGGCCCTGCTCACCCGGGTCGGCCTCGCCGAGTACCGTGACCGCCGGCCCGGCGAGATCTCCGGCGGTCAGCAGCAGCGAGCCGCCATCGCACGCACGCTGCTCGCCTCGCCCGCGGTGACCTTCGCCGACGAGCCGACCGGTGCGCTCGACCAGGCCAGTGCCCGTGGAGTGCTGCAACTGCTCCGCGAATCGGTGGACACCGACGGGCGTACGGTCGTGATGGTCACCCACGACCCGATCGCGGCGTCCTATGCCGACACCGTCCTCTTCCTGGCCGACGGCCGGCTCGTCGACGAGATGCACAACCCGGTCGCCGAGCAGGTCGCCGCCCGCATCACTCAGCTCGGCGAGACCGCGGCGGGGGTGGCGAGTTGAGCACCTTCGGCCTCTCCCTGCGCACCCTGCGGTTCCGCCCCGGCGGGTACGCGGCGAGCTTCCTCGCGATGTTCCTCGGCGCGATTCTGCTCATGTCGTTCGGCTCGCTGCTCGATACGGCCAATGCCACCGGTGACAGCGGCAGCCAGGAAGCACTGCGGACCCCCGGGTTCATCGTGGTGGGCTGGAGCCTGCCGCTGGTCACGTACGCGGTGGCCGCCATGCTCTCGCTGCATGTCCGGCAGCGGGCCGAGGAACTCGGCCTGCTCAAGCGGCTCGGCGCCACGCCGGGCCAGGTCACCCGGCTGGTGTTCGGCGAGACCGCGGCGCTGACCGTGCTGGCGCTCGCGGCGGCGCTCGTCCCCGGTGCTCTCATCGGCCGCGCCCTGCTGGCCTGGATGATCTCGGCCGACCAGGTCGCCGACGACGTGAAGCACCAGTTCGGCGGTCTCGCCATCGGTTCGGGTGCCGCGGTGAGCGTCGTCGGCGCCCTGCTCGCGGTCGTGTTCACGGCCCGCCGGATCGGCCGGGGCGGGGCCGGGGCCGAGACCGCCGGCCGCCGGACGAAACTCGGCAAGATCCGTGTCATCGCCGCGATCCTGTTTCTGCTGCTCGGCGTGAATCTGGCCGTGGTGACCGCGACCGTCATGCACGGCGCCCCCGGCTCCGACCCGATGGCCACGGCCGGCCAGGCGTCGATCTTCGCGGCGATCGGATTCGCGTTGATCGCGCCGCCCCTGCTGCGCGGGATGACCCGTCTGCTCTCCGGCCTGTTGAGCGCGGCTTCCGGCCCGATCGGCTCGCTGGCCGGCATCAACCTGCGGCGCAACGTCGGCAACCTGTCCAGCGCCGCGATGCCGATCATCATGTTCACCGGCATCGCGGGCGGCACTCTCTACATGGTCGCCACCGACAACGCGGCGCGCGACCGGATCGGTCTGGCCAAGACGGCGTACGACCGCAACGTGGAGGCCACCAACCTCATCGTGATCGGCATGCTCCTGCTGTTCGCGGCCCTGATGGTGGTAAACACGCTGGCCGCCGCCACAGTCGATCGGCGCCGCGAGTTCGGCCAGCTCCGCCTCCTCGGCACGACGCCTGCTCAGCTGATCGGCATGGTGGCGGGCGAATCACTGGCCCTGACCCTCGCGGGCGCCTTCTACGGGCTGATCGCGGCCGCGTTCACGTTCCTGCCCTACGCGTACGCCAAGGAGATACACCCCGCCGGCGGCATCGGGATCTACCTGGGCATCCTCGGCACGGCCGCCCTCATCTCCATCGCTTCGACGGTCGTGGTGACGCTTCACAACCTGCGCCGCCCGGCGGCCGCCGCGGCCGTCGCCTGACCGTGAGCTCCGGCGTTCTCCCCCGGACGCCGGAGCTCACTCCCCGTTCCGCCGGACGGCGTCGGCGATTAGCTCGCCGATGAGCACGGCGGTGGCGGCCGGGCCACGCTGCGGCGCGTCGGGCAGCAGGGAGGTGTCGGCGATCCGGAGGCCTGCCACGCCGTGCACCCGGCCGTGCTGATCCGCGACGCCGTCGTCCGGGGGTCCCATGGGCGCGGTGCCGCAGGTGTGCTGCGAGGTTCCGAGATGGCTCCGGATCCAGTCGTCCAGCGCGTGGTCATCGCGGAGAACCGCAGGCCCGGGCTCGAGCAACCGCCCGGGCGACGGCATGGCGCCCACGATGCCGGCGGTGACCCGCGCCGCTTCCCGCAGACGACCGAGGCTTCCCCGGCTACCGAGATAGCCGTAGTCGATGAACGGCGGCCGGTCCGGATCGGCCGAGCGAAGCCGCAGCGTACCGCTCCGGACGGGCGTCTGATCGGAGACCAGGAACGCCGGCGGGCCGTCGGCCGGACCGCTCGAAAGCGACGCCATGGGCACCAGCGACTGCAGGATCTCCAGGTTGCCCTGGTGGCCGGCGGCGTCGCTCGAATCGAGGTGCAGACAGCCACCGAGCCAGGTGCCGTCCGGTGGGGCGTGGTCATACCGCGGCTGCCACTCCAGCACCAGCTGAGGATGGTCGCTGAAGCGGGTGCCGACGGCCGGGGCGTCGCGAATCACCGGGATCCCCAGGCGCTCGAGCTCGGCCCGCGGTCCGATGCCCGACAGCAGAAGCAACTGGGCCGTGGCGAACGCGCCGGCGCAGACCACGACCGTACGGGCCTCGACGGTGCCACGTGAGGTGGCGACACCGGTGACGCGGCGGCGCTCGGTGAGGATCCGGTTCACCCGGCACTCGCCGATGACGGTGAGGTTGGGCCGCGCCCGCACGTCGGCGCTCAGATACGAGAGGCCGGTGTTGCGCCGGATCCCGGCCTCGATATTGCAGGGCACCGGTCCGAAACCGGGCAGCCCCTGATCGTTCTTGTCCGTCTCGGCCGGAAATCCCGAGGCCGCGGCGCTCTGCCGGAACGCCGCGGCCGCCGGATGGTCCAGACCGGACCGGCGGATCAGCATCGGACCGTCGTGCCCGTGCAGGTCTCCGTCCGGATGGTCGAGGTCGGACTCCATCCGCCGCAGAAACGGCAGCACCCGCTCGTACGCCCACTGCGGGTTGCCCGCCGCCGACCAGCGAGCGAAGTCCTCGCGCCGGGCGCGGACGAAGTAACCGCCGCTGACCGTCGTCGAGCCGCCGAGAATCCGGCCCCGGGGAACCGCCCAGGGCCGTCCCGGCGCGAGGTTGACCGGGTAGCTGACCGTGGCCGGGTGCCCGGGCTGCGCTCCCGGGATCCGGCGGGCGTCGAGCAGCCCGGGTGCGATGTCGAGCGGCCCCGCCTCGAGGACGACGACCCGTGCGGCGGGGTCCTCGCTCAGGCGGGCCGCCAGCGCGGCACCGGCCGCCCCGGCACCGACCACGACGATGTCATGCCTCATCGCGGAACTCGCGGAAACCGGTCGCCAGCTGCCGGAACGAGAAGTCCAGCAGCGCGGCGAGGTCGGCGGTCTCGTCGTCGAGCCACAGTTCGTACGCGGTCACACTGGTCGCCAGCGCCACGTTGCCGATCAGCCGCGGCACCGCGCCGGTCACCTTCTGCCCGAGCCGAGCGGCCACGAATTCGGTGATCAGCGCCTGCCAGGAGTGGTAACGCAGCGTCGAGTCGGCGCGCAGGGCGGGCACCCGCAGAATCAGTTCCATCCGTCGCCGGTGCCACGGCACGACCTCGGGGTCGAACCGGTTGAACTCGATCACCGCCTCGCGCAGCGCGTCCATCATCGGGACTTCGGCCGGCACCGCGGCGAGCAGCGAGCGCAGGCCGGTCAGATGGTCCTCGAAGTCGCCCCACACCAGGTCGTTCTTCGAGGCGAAATACCGGAAGAAGGTGCGGCGGCCGATGCCTGCGGAGGCGGCGATGTCGTCGATCGTGGTCTCTTCGAAACCGTGCCGTTCGAACAGGGCGAACCCGATCCGCTCCAGCTCGGCCCGGGACGCGACCCGCGGGCGTCCGCTTCGAACCGCCGGCGGATCGTCCGCGCCGGTCGCCGGTTTCGCCACGCTGTCTCCACTCCGTCGCCGATCGTCCGGAAAATCTCCGTCCGCGCCTTCCATTTTGGCACCGCATGCCATTAGCCTCGAAGCCAGGTCTCCCGGGCTGAGGAGGAATCATGAACGAGCAAACTGATCTTGCCGACCCGCCCGACGCCGGCGACACCGGCCCCGAGCATCCTCCGGTCGAGCCTCTCATCGAGGACGACGACCTGGTCGAAGAGGTCTCCATCGACGGCATGTGCGGCGTCTACTGACGATCCGGATGCCTACGCCACCGGACTTCGATCTGGACCGCGCCTGGGACCTGCATCCGCAGGTCTCGGTGCGGCCCGAGCCCTTCGGCGCGCTGCTCTACCACTTCGGCACCCGCAAACTGTCCTTTCTCAAGGATCCGGCGCTGCTCGCCGTCGTCCGCGGCCTCGCGGCCGCGCCGACCGCGCGAGCGGCCTGCCGGGCAGCCGGGGTCGGCGACGACGACATCACCCGTTACGCACGGGCGCTGACCACGCTCGCGCGCTCATCCATGATCACCGAACGGAGGCCGGCCGCATGACGGTACGCCCCGAGCGCCTGGTGGACCTGTTCACGTACGGCCTCGACGCTCCGATCTGCCTGACCTGGGAGCTCACCTACGCCTGCAACCTGTCCTGCACCCACTGCCTGTCCAGCTCCGGACGCCGGGACCCGCGTGAGCTCACCACCGCGGAGGCCAAGGCCGTCATCGACGAGCTCGAGGCCATGCAGGTGTTCTACGTCAACATCGGCGGCGGGGAGCCGACCGCCCGCGCCGACTTCTGGGAGCTGCTCGACTACGCCACGGACCACCACGTGGGGGTGAAGTTCTCGACCAACGGCGTCCGGATCACGCCGCCGGTCGCCCGGCGGCTGGCCACGAACGACTACGTCGACGTGCAAATCTCGCTCGACGGGGCGACCGCCGAGGTCAACGACGCCGTCCGCGGGCGCGGCTCGTACGCCACGGCACTGCGCGCGATGGGCCACCTGGCCGACGCCGGTATGCGCGACTTCAAGCTCTCCGTGGTCTCCACCCGGCACAACATCCCGCAGCTGGACGCGTTCAAGGAGATCGCCGACCGATACCACGCTCAGCTGCGGCTGACCCGGCTGCGCCCCTCGGGTCGCGGCGCCGACGTCTGGGACGACCTGCACCCGCGGCCCGGCCAGCAGCGCGAGCTCTACGACTGGCTGGTCGCGCACGGCGACGGCGTCCTGACCGGCGACTCGTTCTTCCATCTGTCCGCGTTCGGTGACCCGCTTCCGGGGCTCAACCTGTGCGGCGCGGGCCGGGTGGTCTGCCTGATCGATCCGGTCGGCGACGTCTACGCCTGCCCGTTCGCGATCCACGACGAGTTCCGGGCCGGCAACGTCCGCGACGTGGACGGCTTCGCCGGGGTGTGGCGTGACTCGGCCCTGTTCCGGCGGCTGCGCGAGCCGCAGCAGGGCGGGGCGTGCTCTTCGTGCTCCTTCTACGACAGTTGCAAGGGCGGGTGCATGGCGGCCAAGTTCTTCACCGGGCTGCCTCTGGACGGGCCGGATCCGGAATGCGTTCAGGGCCACGGCGAGTCGCTTCTGGTCAACCGGGGCCGCGTCCCCAAGCCGTCCGGCGACCACTCGCGCCCGGCCGTACGCCTGACGCTGTCCCGCCGCGACGATCTCGCGCATCCCCCGGTCAGCGCGTGCGAGGAGTCGCCACTGGCCGGCGCGGACCTCCGCTGATGCCGTGGCGT
This sequence comes from Actinoplanes sp. NPDC051343, assembly GCF_044455125.1. Classification (NCBI taxonomy): domain Bacteria; kingdom Bacillati; phylum Actinomycetota; class Actinomycetes; order Micromonosporales; family Micromonosporaceae; genus Actinoplanes; species Actinoplanes sp. NPDC051343. The sequence continues at coordinate 298,841 of NZ_JBITEL010000014.1, read as the reverse complement.
AACCCCTGGTTCGAGACCGTGGCCGAGGCCCAGCGCCGGGCCCGGAGGCGTCTCCCGTCCGTGGTCTACGACTCCCTGCTCGCCGGGTCGGAACGCGGCCGCACCGTCACCGACAACGTCGGCGCGTTCGCCGAACTCGGTTTCGCGCCCCGCGTCGCCGGCCAACACGCGAAGCGTCGCCTGACCACGACCGTGCTCGGCCTGCCGGCGTCGATGCCGGTGCTGATCTCACCGACCGGGGTCCAGGCCGTCCACCCCGACGGCGAGGTCGCGGTGGCTCGCGCCGCCGCCGCCCGAGACGTGATCATGAGCTTGAGCCTGTTCGCCTCCCGGCCGATGGAGGAGGTCGTGGCGGTCAACCCGCGAACCGCCTTCCAGGTCCACTGGATCGGCGGCCGCGACCGGATGCGGGACCTCGTGCGGCGGGCGCGGGCCTCCGGATGCCGGGCACTCATCGCCACTCTCGACTGGTCGTTCTCCCACGGCCGGGACCATGGCAGCCCGGCCATCCCGGAGAAGGTCGACCTCCGGACCATGCTCCGATCGGCCCCCGGTGTGCTGCCGCATCCCGGCTGGCTGTGGAGTTTCGCCCGGGCCGGCCGCCGGCCCGATCTCACCGTGCCCAACCTCGCCGTCGCCGGGGGTGCCGCTCCGGCCTTCTTCGGCGCCTACCGGGAGTGGATGCGGACCCCGCCGCCGACCTGGGACGACATCGCCTGGCTGGTCCGGGAGTGGGACGGGCCGTTCCTGCTCAAGGGCGTCAGCCGGGTCGACGACGCGCGGCGCGCGGTCGACGCGGGCGTCACCGCGTTGTCGGTGTCCAACCATGGTGGCAACAACCTCGACACCACCCCGGCCACGATCCGGCTGCTGCCCTCGATCGCCGAGGCGGTCGGCGGCCACGTCGAGGTGCTTCTGGACGGCGGCATCCGGCGCGGCGGCGACGTGGCGAAGGCTCTGGCCCTCGGCGCCCGGGCGGTGCTGATCGGCCGGGCGTACCTCTGGGGCCTGGCCGCCAACGGCCAGGCCGGCGTCGAGAACGTCCTGGACATCATCCGGGGCGGCCTCGACTCGGCCGTGCTCGGACTGGGCCACTCATCCGTCGCCGACCTGGGCCCGGACGACCTTTTCGTCCCGCCGGGCTTCACCCGGACCGCGGGGGCCGGCCGATGACCGCGCTCGCCCGTACGGTCTGGCCGCGGGTGCCCACGCCGGGCGCTCTCGTGCTGGTGCCGGTGGGCTCGACCGAACAGCACGGCCCGCACCTGCCACTCACCACGGACACCGTCATCGCCCGCGCCGTCGCCGACCGGGTCGCGTCCTGCCTGCCGGGCCCGGTGCTGGTCACCCCCGCGATCAGTTTCGGCAACAGCGGCGAGCACGCGGACTTCCCGGGCACGATCTCCATCGGTCACGACGCGTTGCGGCTCGTCCTGGTCGAGACCGTACGCTCACTGGCGCTCTGGGCGAGCCGGATGGTCTTCGTCAACGGCCACGGCGGCAACGTCCGTACGCTCGACGACGCCGTACCGGCCATGCGCGCCGAAGGTCACGCCGTCGCCTGGACGCCCTGCGTGTTCCCCGGTGGCGACGCGCATGCCGGCCGGTCCGAGACCTCGGTCATGCTGCACCTCGCTCCGGAGGAGGTCCGTCGGGCCGACGCGGCCGCCGGCAACACCCGCCCGCTCGACGATCTGATGCCGCGGCTGGTGGCCGAGGGCGTTCGCGCGGTCGCGGCGAACGGCGTGCTCGGTGACCCCAGCGGCGCCGGTGCGGCGGAGGGCCGGGCATTGCTGGAGGCGCTGGTCGGCATGACGGCCGACCGCGTGGCGGCCTTCGATCCGGACTCCCGGGGCCGGCTGGGATGATGCTGCCGGACGGCTTCGTCGTCGTTCTCGACCAGCGGACCCGAGTCGTCGACCGGGGTCGTGCCCTGCTCGGCGGCGCGCCCACCACCCACCTGATCCGGCTGACGCCGCGGGCCCGGGACCTGTTCACCGGCCGGACTCTGCGGGTCCGCGACCGGGCGACCGCCCGGCTCGCCGATCGCCTCCTCGAACTGGGAATCGCGCATCCGCACGTCGATGAGGTGCCGCCGTACCCCGATCCCCGATGTACGTACGTCATCCCGGTGCGCGACCGCCCCGGGCCGCTCGATCGCCTGCTGGCCGGCATCGGCAGGGGTGAGGAGGTGATCGTGGTGGACGACGCCTCGGCCGACCGGGCCGGCATCGCCGCGGTCGCCGCACGGCACGGTGCCCGCCTGATCGCTCTGCCCCGCAACGCCGGGCCGGCCGGGGCTCGTAATGCGGGCCTGCGGCAGGTCCGAACGCCGTTCGTGGCGTTCGTCGACTCCGATGTCGTGCTGGCCGCCGACACGGTGCCGACGCTGCTCAAGCACTTCCACGACCCGCGCGTGGCGGTGGCGGTCCCCCGGATCACTGGGCTGCGCACGACCGGGCCCCGGACCTGGATCGAACGGTACGAGAACTCGCGCGGCTCCCTCGACCTGGGCGCGCGGCCCGCGTCGGTGCGCCCGGGATCGTACGTCTCCTGGGCCTCCACCGCCTGCTCGGTCGCCCGCGTCGCGGCGATCGGTGACGGCTTCGACGAGAGCATGCGGATCGCCGAGGACGTCGACTTCGGCTGGCGGGCGGTCGCCCGGGGCGGGCGCGTCCGATTCGAGCCGTCGGTCGCCGCGGCACACGAGCACCGGGCCGGGTTCGGCGACTGGTTCGTCCGCAAACTCCAGTACGGCACCGGTGCGCACCCCCTGGCCGTACGGCATCCGCGATCCGTGGCCCCGGCGATCGTCGCGCCGTGGAGCGCCGCTCTGACCGTGGCGCTGCTCGCCCAGCGCCGGTGGTCGTTGCCCGTGGCGGCGGTGATCGGCGGGATGACCGCGGTCCGGATCGCCCGCCGGCTGGACGTCGAGGGATCGGCCGGTCTGGCCCTGCGGCTGACCGCCGGCGGCGCGGCCGGCACATTGTTACAGACCGGCGCCCTGATCACCCGCCACTGGTGGCCGGCCGCCGCCGTGGGCTGCTTGTTCTCCCGGCGGGTGCGGCGGGCGGCCGCGGTGGCCGCCGTCGCGGACGTCGTGCTGGAGCGGGCGAACGGCCGTATCGACCTGGACCTTCCTCGCTTCTGGCTGGCGCACCGCCTCGACGACCTCGCCTACGGCACCGGCGTGTGGTGGTCGGCGATGCGCGGACGCTCCGCGGCGGCGCTGCTCCCGCGGCTGCGGACGCCGTCCCGGAATCCGTCGGGAACCACGACGTCGCCGCGTTCGATGTCCTGAACCGATGACCGGCCGAGGCCGAGCAGAGTCTCGTCGACGCCCTTGCGCAGGATCTCCAGCACGTTGGTCACGCCGCGCCGGCCGCCGGCGGCCAGACCCCAGAGGTACGGACGGCCGATCATGACGGCCCGGGCGCCCAGAGCCATGGCCTTGACCACGTCGCCGCCGCGGCGGATGCCACCGTCCATCAGCACCTCGACCTGATCGCCGGCGGCGTCCACCACATCGGGCAGGTTGCGGATGCTGGCCGGGGTGGAGTCGAGGTTGTTGCCGCCGTGATTGGACACGGAGATCGCCGTGGCACCGGCGTCGATCGCCCGAAGAGCGTCGTCCGGCCGGGTGATGCCCTTGATCATGAACGGGCCGTTCCACTGTTCCCGCAGCCAGGCCAGATCCTTCCAGGTCGGCGGCGGCGAACCCATCCATTGGCCGTACGCACCGAAGAAGGTGGGTACGTGCGCATCGCGGGCACCCAGGTTGGGCACGCCCAGCTCGGGCCGGTGGCCGCTGCGCAGCCACGACCACAGGTAGCCGGGCCGGGGCAGAACCTGCGGCGCGTACCGCCACATGGCCCGGAGATCGAGCTGGTCCGGGATCCAGGGGCTGCCCCAGTCGCGGCGATGCCCGAAGACCCAGTCCACCGTGACGATCAGCCCGGTGGCCCCGGCCGCACGCGCTCGTTCGGCCCGGGCGAGGATCTCGTCGCGGCCACCCACCCAATAGGACTGGAACAGCAGCTTGCCGGTGGCCCGACCGATGTCCTCCACCGGCGTGGACGCGAACGAGGACAGGCACATGGCGGTGCCGGCGTCGCCCGCCGCCCGCGCGACCGCGAGCTCGCCGTCCGGGTGGACGGCCTGGGCACCGGTGGGCGAGATGAGAACCGGCATGCTGACGTCCAGACCCATCACGGTGGTGCCCAGGCTCCGCGTTGCCGGAAGGTCGGCGACGTGAGGCCGGAAGCGCAACTCGCCGAATGCGGCGACGTTGTCCTCCATGGTCACGCCGGCCTCGGCCCCCGCCACCAGGGCCAGATAGACACCCTTCGGCAGACGCCTCTTCGCCCGCCGCTGAGCCTCGGCCACCGTCTCGAACCAGTCTCGTGTGCTCGCCATGCCGCAGTCGCCTCCCCGCTCCTGAGGAGAGCATACGCGATTTGGCACCAGGTGCCATAACTATCGGCGGCGCCGGCGACTCACTACACCGGAGGAAAGATCTCGACGTAGCCCTCGGCCCCGTGCACCCGGATCCGCTGCCCGTCGGCGATCAGCCGGGTCGCGCCGGCCACGCCGACCACGGCCGGCAGGCCGTACTCGCGGGCGATCACGGCGCCGTGGGTCATCAGGCCGCCGACCTCGGTCACCAGGCCCGCGACCGCGACGAACAGCGGTGACCAGCTGGGGTCGGTGAACGCGGTGACCAGGATGTCGCCCGCTTCCAGGTCTGCGTCGGCCATGTCGAGGATGACCCGGGCCCGGCCCTCGACGGTTCCGGGCGACACCGCCAGGCCGGCCAGCGCGCCCTCCGGTACGTCGTCGCGCCGGTACTCGCCCGAGATGACCTCTCCCTCGGAGGTGATCAGCCGGGGCGGGGTGAGCTGCTGGTACGCGCGGAACTCGTCCTTGCGCCGCTCGATCAGCCCGGCGTCCCAGCCATCGCGCAATTCCTGGAAGGTGAGGTAGAAGGCGTCCTCCCGGTCGGCCAGCCGGCCCGCGGCCACGAGCCGGTCGGCCTCGGCCATCAGGGCCTGCTTGTAGACGAAGTAGCGGGCGATGATGGCGTACTTGGGGTACTCCCGGTAGCCGATGAACGCGCGCAGCCGGTCGATCACGCGTACGGCCTCGGCGGCCCGAGGAGCCGGAAGGCGCCGGAGAATCTCCTGTTTTTTGTTCTCGGCCTTGCGGAGGCCGTCCTCGAAGCGCCGGCGGGCGGCTCCCGGCTCGAAGAGCTTGATGTTGTCGAGGATCAGCGGGGCCAGCGTGGACGGGCGCTCACTCCAGCGTGGCCGGGTGATGTCGATCTCGCCGGCGCAGCGCATGCCGTACCGGTCGAGATAGGCGTGGAAGGCCTCGCGGGGACCGTCCGGCAGGTCGCCTTCGACATCGTCGAGCGCCGACGGAAAGGGCCGGAACGCGTCGGCGACGTCGAGCAGCGCCAGCCCCATCTCGGAGGTGATGTTGCCGGGGGCGGAGAGAGTGAGCGTGTCGGCCGCGTTCCTCTCGCCCAGCCACTCCTCCAGATGGTCGTTGAGCCACCAGGTGGCGCCCATCCCGGCCATGATCGCCTGCATGCTGAGCGGGTCGGCGAGGAGCCGCTTGTGCTCCGCGAACGCCTCGTCCAGGAAGGCGAACAGCTCCGGCCCGGTCCTGCCCTTGATGTCGCGCCGCAGCGCCTCGAGGGACGCCTCGCTGCGGCCGATCAGCTCGGGCACGATGGCGGGGTCGGCCTCGGCCGGGACCGCTCCCCCGGGCATCCGCGGGCGGGCCGCGTCCGGCGCCTCCTCGAGCGGGACGAAGCCGCGCTCGACCACCGTCTCCAGCGCGTCCCGGAACAGCGGATCACCGCGGCCGACCATGTCGAGGAAGGCGCCACGGCCGGACGCCGACGCCAGCTGGCGGGTCGCGTCGACCCACAGCCGGCCGCCCGCCTCGAGCATCGGCGCCATCGCGGTGAGTTGCCACATCGAGATGCCGAGCGGCTTCATGGCGTCGGTCATCATCTGCTGGTGGCCGACCGAGAGGTAGACGCGGTTCTTACCGTCGATAGAGGCCGGAATCAGGAACAGCGTGGTGATCGGGCGGCTCTGCACGATCGCGAAGCCGTCCGCGTCGCGGCACCACTCGATGTCCTGCGGGCGGCCGAAATGCGCCTCGATCCGGCGGCCGAGGCGTACCAGCTCCAAGATCTGACCGTCGGTCAGCACGGATCTTTCGCCGGCGGCAATGATGCCGTCACGCACCCGGTACGCCTCCGGATTGACCAGCCCCGACACAAGGTCCTCGCCCAGCCCCGGCACGGCGTCGACCGTGGCCACCGTGCGGTTGCCGGTTACCGGGTCGGCCGTGAACAGCACGCCGGAGGCCTCCGCAGAAACCATCCGCTGCACGACCACGGACATGCGCACCGACCGGTCGTCGATACCGTTCCGCGACCGGTAGGCCACCGCCCGGTCCGTGAACAGCGACGCCCAGCAGCGGACGACGTGCTCGACGACCGCGGTGGCGCCGCGCACGTTCAGATAGGTGTCCTGCTGGCCCGCGAAGGACGCCGTCGGCAGATCCTCGGCGGTGGCGCTGGACCGCACCGCGTAGGCAGCGGTGGCGTCGACCGCCTCGGCGATCTCCGCGGCGAGATCCGCGGGCATTTCCAGGTCCTCGATCGTGCCGCGGATCGCCCCCGCGTCGACACCCTCGATTGCCGGCGTCACCACCCGCTCGAACGCGGCCGTCGTCACGACGAAGCCGGCGGGCACCCGCACCCCCTCGACCCGCATGAGCGAGCCCAGGCCCGCGCCCTTCCCTCCGACCAGCGCGATCTCCGTCGCATCGGCCAGGTCCATCACGTACTGCTCAACCATGGAAAACCCCCTCCGGCCGACGATTGTGCGCCCGGAGGGGGGTCTTGCGGCAAGCCACTATGTCCGATATATGTTGAGGTGGGGTTACGGGAAGTTGACCAGGTACGAGTTGTTGTTGCTCGAGTTGGCCGCGGCACCCGTGTTGTTGATGATGTGCGAGATGGTGCCGACCCCGCCGAGCGAGACGACCGCCATGTCGTGGAACTTCACTCCGGCGACCGCCGGCACCTCGAACGAGTGAGCCGACGACACCGCGTTGTTGACGTTGAAGAAGCAGTAGCTGCCCAGCCCCCACGCCTCGAACGTGGTGACGTTGTCCGCCACCTTGATCGCCGCGTAGCCGTTCTGGGAGCCGTTCATCCACGCGGCCTGGTTGGGCGGGTCGTACGGCATCTCGTTCTGGAAGAAGATGATCTTGCCGTTGGCCCCGTTCCAGACCACCTCGTTCTTCTGGTAGTGCTCGACGAACAGGCCGGTCGCGAGCACGTTGTCGCCGTTCACGGTCAGGCCGTTGTCGGCCGTGTTCGACGTCCAGCCGATGCCGCTGCCGTGGTCGGCCCGCCACGCCCAGGTGTGGTCCACGATCGTGTTGTTGGTATTGACGACCAGGCTGTTGTTGGCCTTGCCGGCGACCGCGCCGCCGATCCGGAAGAACACGTCCTGGACCGTGGCCGGGTTGGCCGCGTGAGAAACGCCCGACTTGGCCAGGCCGACCTTGAGCAGCGTGTCGCTGTTGGTGGTGCCGGCGTCGAAGAGCAGACCCTTCAGGCGTACGCCGTCCACGTCGGCGACGTCCATCGCGTTGACGCCGCTGTCCGGGATGATCGTCGGGTAGCCGATGCCCAGGACGACCGTGTTGGCCTTGGTCACGTGCAGCGTCTGGTTGACGTGGTAGATGCCGGGGGTGAAGAAGATGTTGCACCCGTTGGCCAGCGCCGTGTTGATCGTGGCCGCCGAGTCACCGGCGTGCGCGACGTAGAAGTTGCTCATCGGTAGCGACGTGCCCGGGGTGCTGCCGCCGGCCCAGCTCGGGCCGCTGGCGTTGGTGCGCAGCGAGGGCAGGAACACCCGGTACTTGCCGGCCGAGTCGATGTAGAGATACGGCACGTCACGCGACACCGGCGTGGTGGCCAGCGTCGTGTAGCGCGGTCCGGCCGCCGCGGTGTTGAAGTTGGTGGCGGGAGCGCCGTTGGTGCCCGAGAACACCATGTTCCAGTTGGAGCCGCTCCAGGAGCCCAGCGTGCTGTCCTTGGTGTACCACTGCTGCTGGGAGGCGGACTCCGTGTTCCCGTCGACCTTCGAGTCGGAGATGTAGCCGCCGCTGGCCCAGCCGTAGCTGGCCGGGTAGAGGTTGAGGCCGCCGATCACGTGGATGCGGCGGAACGGCGCGGCCTGGGCGACGGCCCAGCGGTCGGTGCCGCCGAGCGTGTTGATCGACAGGTTCTCGGCCGAGCGCCAGAAGTTCTGGGTCGCGTTGCCGGCGTCGCTGGCGTTGAACGCGTCGACCGTCACGGCACCGTTGATGCGTACGTCGTCGGGGTTCTGGCCGGCACCGAGGATCGAGGTGTTGAAGCCGATGTTCGCGCCGACGTTGTACGGCGTGGTGCTGGGCTTGAAGATCTCCGCGTCGCGACGGGTCCCGAACTGGGCCGAGTTGGTGTCCTTCTGCGCGTTGAACACGCTGTCCAGGGAGGACTGGATGGCCGCGTCCGACATCGAGTGGTCGTAGACGTGCACGTTCGGCCCGAAGTCCGGCGTGTCGGAGTAGGTCGGGCAGGGGCCGGTGGGCGGGGGCGTCGTCGAGGTACCCACGGTGAACGTCTGGGCGCCGGTGCCGTTGCAGTCCCAGATCTGCAGGCGGGTTCCGTTGGCGGTGGCGCCACTCGGCGCGTCCATGCAGCGGCCGGACTGCGGGTTCTTCAGCGAGCCGTTGGCCTGCTGGGCCCACTGTTGCGCGCCGCTGCCGTTGCAGTCCCAGAGCTGAAGCTGGGTACCGTTGGCGGTGCCCCCGCTCGCCACGTCCAGGCAGCGGCCGATGGTGGTCAGCGCGGTGCCGGTCCAGGTCCAGTGCTGGTCGGCGCTGGTGGTCTGGCAGTCCCAGAGCTGGACCGCCGTGCCGTTGACGCCGGTGTCGTCGCCGCTGACGTCGACGCACTTGCCGGCCGGGCCGGCGATGGTGTTGCCGGTGATCGTGGCGGCCGAGGCGAACTGGTCGGCACCGGCGATGCCGAGTCCGGCGACCACGACCAGCACGAGCGTCGCCAGTAACCCACGGCGGCGCCATCGGGGATGAGTTGTCATGCGGGCCTGCTTCCCTCGGGGAGAGAGCGCTCTCAATAAAGTTTCATAAGTGTTTCTACGATGCTTCAAGAGAGTCAAGGCACCTACCTGCCCGTACACCCGCATCTGCCCGAACCACCGCCGGGCATCGATGCCCGGCGGTGGTTCTGAACGGCCGTCAGCAGCGGCCGAGGTCCTTCCATTGGGCGGTCAGGCCCGGCTCGGAACCCTGGGTCCACCAGTTGGCCTGCCATAGGTGCCCGTTGTGGGTGGCCGTCTGACCAGCCAGGTAGACCGTCGACCAGTTCCAGGCCGGGGCGTTGGCGCAATTTGCGGGCCCGGTCGGCGGAGCAGTGGTCGGCGCCGTGGTCGGCGCGGTCGTGGGCGGGCTGGTCGGCCGGGTCGTCGGCGGTGTAGTAGGCGGCGTGGTGGAACACGTCGTCGAGTCCAGCGTGTCCTGGTGGCTCGCGCCGGAGCCGCGGACGGCGGTCGCCTGGGCGACGGCCTGGTCGGGCGACAGGGTGGCGTTCTTGGCGTAGTAGGTCCAGTCCACCGACTCCTTGTACGTGCTGGTCCCGCTGGTGTGCCCGGCCGTGTCGATGAACCACAGGTTGTAGCTCAGCGTCATCGGAACCCGCGGATAGACCGGCAGGCTGTGGGTCTGGTCGTCGACCGTGTGGTCACCGACCAGCGTGCCGTCGATGTAGTACTTGACGTGGCCGCCGCCGACCTGGCTCACCAGGTTGTGCCAGCCGTCGAGGCTCTGGTTCTGCGACGAGTGCGCGTTGCGGGGGTCCCAGGGGTCCTCCTGATAGCCGTTCCAGCTCGTCTCGTAGTCGATCGGGCCGGCCGCGCCCCAGCCGCCGTTCGGCAGGTACTCGGAGAAGTCGAGCTCGCTGTACTGCGGGTCGTAGTTGTAGCGCTGCGGCGGACCGATGACGAAGTACGTCTCGTTGATGTGGTCGCCGTCGCTGCCGCTCGCCGGGGTGTCCTGGAACTTGATGCGACTGGCGTAGGTGCCGTCCTGGAACCGTAGCTGGGCCGTGCGCAGTTCGGACTGGACGGTCCCGGAGGAGGACCCGTCGGTGGACGAGGTCAGCTGGGCGACCTTCTGTCCGTCCACCGTCGGGAACGTGATGTTGTCGGCCGACCAGCTGGCGCCCGAGACACCGGGGCCGCCGGACTCGCTGCGGGCCACCCAGCCGTTGCCGGTGAACGCCGCGTCGGTTCGGGAGTTGTAGCTGAAGTCATCGTAGAAGGTGCCGCAAGAGGCGGCCGCGGTGGCGGCATCGCTTTGGGTGGCGAACAGAACACCGGCCGCGGTCAGGGTTCCGGCCGCGAGGACAGCCATCGCGGCCTTTCTGGGGAGTGGCATGGGGAACTCCATCTTTGAGGGGGGATGCGGGTCAGCCCTTGACGGCGCCCGCACTCATGCCGGCGACTGCCCGGCGTTGAACAAGGAGGAAGAACACGACCACGGGGAGGGTGAAGACGGTCGCGACCGCCATCTGAGCTCCGTAGTCGGTGCCGTTACGGCCGATGAAGGATTGGATGTAGACCGGCAGGGTGTAGTGGGCCGAGTCGTTCACCAGCACGTAGGCGTAGGTGAATTCGGTCCAGGCGGTGATGAACGAGAAGATCGAGGTGGCCAGCAGCCCGGGCGCGACCAGGGGGAAGAGGATGCGCCAGAACGACTGCCAGCGGGTCGCGCCGTCGACCGACGCCGCCTCTTCGAGCTCGACCGGGATCGACGCGACGAAGCCCCGCAGCATCCACGTCGTGAACGGCACCGTGAAGGACAGATAGACGAGCATCAGGCCGAGCAGGTGACCGAGCAGGTCGATGTTGCGCAGCATCAGGTAGAAGGGGATGAACAGCGCCTCCCCGGGGATCATCTGGACGATGATCAGGGCGAGGATGAAGCCGGCCCGCCCGCGGAACTGGAAGCGGGCCAGCGCGGTCGCGGCGAGCAGCGCGACCAGGGTGCCGGCGACGACCACCGAGACGGTGACGATCAGCGAGCTGCGCAGGCCGGTGTAGAAGGCGCTGTCGGCGAAGATCCGGTGGAAGTGCGAGAAGTCCAGCGGCCAGGGCAGGAACGAGGGGGTGTACTGCTTGATCTGGCTGTCCGGCTTGAACGCGGTCGCGATCATCCAGTAGACCGGGGAGACGAAGAGGATCGCCAGAACCACGCAGGCGGCGTTGACGGTCGCGCGCCGGGCGCGCCGCGCGCTCATCGGGCTTCCTCGCGCATCGTACGCATGTAGACCCAGGAGAGCCCCAGAAGCATGACCGTCATCAGCACCGCGATGGTCGACGCGACACCGAACTGCGAGTCGTTGATGCCCTTGTTGTAGATGTAGACGCCGAGCATGACGGTGCCCTGGTACGGGCCGCCCTTGGTGGTGAGCCAGACCTGTGGGAACACCTTGGTGTCCCAGATGACCGACAGCACGATGAGGATCGCGTAGATCGGGCGGAGCAGCGGCAGGGTGATCCGCCGGAAGATCAGTACGCCGTCGGCCCCGTCGACCCGGGCCGCCTCGGGCAGCTCCGGCGGCACGGTCAGCAGACCGGCGTAGAGCGACAACGCGGCGAACGGCACCGCACCCCAGACCACCAGCACGACCAGGACGGCGAGCGCGCTCCACTGGTCGGCGAACCAGGAGTGGTGCTGACAGGCGCAGATCCCGGTCTTCGACAGCAGATAGTTGACCACGCCGAATTCGGGGTCGAAGAGCCAGGTGAAGACCACCGCGCCGATGATGACCGGCGTCGCCCAGGCGACCACCATGCCGATCGAGAGCACCGTCCGCGCCCACACCGACGCCCGTTGCAGCAGCAGCGCGCATCCGGTGGCGACGAGCAGGGTGAGCGCCACGCAGGTCGCGGCGAAGCCGAGGGTACGCGGCAGGACCGTCCAGAATCCCGGGTCGGTCAGCACCTCGCGGTAGTTGTCCAGCCCCACCCACGTCGTCGTGCGCGAGATCAGGTCACCGAGGTTCTCCCGCTGGAAGGACATCAGGATCATCGTGCCGACCGGGTACAGCAGCGTGGCGAAGACCGCGATGCCGGCCGGTGTCAGCAGCAGGTAGGGCAGGGCCCGTCCCCGCCGCCGGGGCCGGCGGCGGGGCGGCCCCGCCGCCTTCCCGGCAGCGGTCGGCCCGGCCTGGGTTTCGAAGCCGGTGCTCGTCATGGCGGATCAGGCGCCGGCGAGCTTCTGATTGATGGTGTCGTCCGCCTGTTTGGCCGCCTGGGCGACCGTGGCGTGCCCGGAGGCGATCGCCTGGAACATGTCCATCAGCGTCTTGGAGTTGTCCACATCGGACCACTTCGGGGAGGTCGGGGTGAACCAGCTCTTGGACGCCGCCGCGAGCTCGGTCGCCGTGATGCCGGTGACCTTGGCCGAGAGGCTGGTCGTGTTGGGCAGCAGTCCGTTGCCGGCCAGGATGCCCTGGTACTTGTCACCGGCCATCATCTTGATCCACTCGTAGGCCAGGTCGGCGTGCTTGCTGCCCGCCGAGGCGACCAGGTTGGAACCGCCGAGGAAAACCGGCATCGGGCCGTTCGTACCGGGCATCGGGAACGCGCCGATCTGGTCGGCGATCTTCGGGTAGGTCTTGCTGATCGAGCCGACCATCCAGCCCTGACCGATGATCATCGCGGTGTGACCCTGGCCGAAGACGTCGGGGATGTTGGTCTCGTCGACGTCGGCCGGCGCGTGCGAGACCGCCTTGACGAAGCTCGCCCAGTTGGTGAGCCCGGCCTGCGAGGCGGGTGACGACAGGTTGCCGGTCCACTTGTCACCGTTCTGCACCGCGATCGAGCCGCCGGTGTCGTAGACGAACGGGAGCGCGGCGTACTGGTAGCGGCCGGGGAAGTACATGGCTGAGAAGTCGTTGCCCTTGCCGGCGGCCAGTTTCTGGCCGTCGGTCTGCAGCTGCGCGAGGGTGGTCGGCGTCGCCGTCAGGCCGGCCGCCTTCCACATGTCCTTGCGGTAGATGACGACCCGGTCGCCGCCGTAGTAGGGGACGCCGTAGAGCTTCCCGTTGTAGGTGCCGGCCTCCTTGAGCCCCTGCAGCCAGGTCGACGAGTTCTCGAAGGTCTTCCCGGTGAGGTCGGCCAGGGCGCCGGACGTGGCGTAGGACAGCACGTCGGTGTTGCCCATCTCGAGCACATCCGGCGGGTTGTTGCCGGCCAGGGCGGTCTTCCACTTCACGTCACGCCCGTCCCAGTCGAGGATTTCCGGCTTGACCGTGACGTCGGGGTGCGCGGTGTGGAACTCGGCGTTGATCTGGCTGATCACCGCGTCGGGGGCCGAGTCCTTCATGAGCCACACGGTGAGGGTCGTGGCGCCGTCGCCGCCGCTGCCGCCCTCCTTGGAGGAGCCGCAGGCCGCGGCGAGGCCGATGCTCGACACGGCGAGGAGGAGGGCGAGTGGGCGTCGGAGCGGAGAGTGCTTCATGGCGTTCTCCCGTTATGTGATGCCAGGCCGTCGATGGCAATGACCATCGGGCATGGGCGCTCTCTCAATGGGGAACACCGTGGCCTAACCTTTGGGAAAAGTCAAGCCTCTCGATACGCTGCATTTACCGTCGATTCCGGTCGCACGCAGGCATAAATGAGCTGCTCAGCTCCGCTATGGACGCCCCGACGCCTATTTACCAATGGTAATTCGGGCAGGTCGCCGATAGCCGATCCCGGCCGCGTCAAGGCGTTCCAGGTGCCGGTCGAGCACCGCCTCGACACCCTGCACGTCGCCCTGCACACCCCAGCCGACCTCGGCGATCGCGGCCAGGCGCGGCATCAGGTCGTACTCGGCCCGGGCGGGCGTGGGCGCGTACTCGGCCCAGAGGTTGCCCTGCAGACCCAGCACCGACGATCCGGGCGCCGGCATCGGCTCGTACGCGTGGATCTGGGCAAAGCTGAGCGGTCCGTGGAAGACCGACGACGGCCGGGAGGCGATCGACAGCGGCTCACCGTCGCCGTCCGCGGCCGGATAGTTCAGGTACGTCGTGGTGTGCGGAGTGGCGATCACGTCGTGACCGGCCCGCAGCGCCTCCGCGACCCGGTCCTCGCCCCGCCACGCCATGACGACCGTCTCCGGCGGCACCTGGCCGACCAGTTCGTCCCAGACCACCGCGCGGCGCCCCCGGGCCCGCACGTGGGCCGCCATCCGGTCGACCCACCAGCCCAGAAGCTGCTCCGGCCGGGCCAGGCCGAGCTGTGCCATCCGCCGCCGGGCGCCCGCGCTCGCCGCCCACTCGTCGGCCGGCACCTCGTCGCCGCCCAGATGGATCCAGGGCCCCGGGAAGACGTCGATCACCTCGTCGAGGACGTCGCGGAAGAACGCCACGGTGGCGTCCTCGACGTTGAGGATCCGCCGGCTGACACCGAAACCGGTCCAGACCTCCGGCGGGAGATCGGGCCGGTTGCCCAGTTCCGGATAGGCCGCTATCGCGGCCTGCGTGTGCCCGGGCAGGTCGATCTCCGGTACGACGGTGACCCCGCGCCGGCCCGCGTACGCGACCAGCTCGCGCAGTTCGGTCTGCGTGTAGAAGCCGCCGTGCGGACGGCCGTCGCCGACCCCGTCCTTGGCGTGCCCGAGCGGCGACTGGAGCCGGTACGCACCGACCTCGGTCAGCCGCGGATGCCGCCGGACCTCGAAACGCCAGCCCTGGTCGTCGGTCAGGTGCAGATGCAGGATGTTCATCCGGTGCATCGCGACCAGGTCGACCATCGAGCGCAGCCAGCCGATCGGCTTGTACCACCGGCCGACGTCGAGCATCAGGCCCCGCCAGCCGAACCGCGGCGCATCGCGGATCTCGGCCGCCGCCACGGTCCAGGCCACCTGAAGTACGCGCTCCGGTGAGTACACCTGGGGCGGCAGGAGCTGGCGGAGCGCCTGCACGGCCCAGCGCAGGCCGGTGGCGCCGGCCGCGGTCGCGACGATCCCGGTGGGCTTGACCGACAGCCGGTAGCCCTCCACCTCCGGCGGCTGCCGCACGGCGCACAGCAGCGAGATCACGTTCGGTCCGGGGGCCGGGGCGGCCTCGAGCGCGAGCCCGGTCGCCGGGCCGAGCAGTTCCCGCAGGAGGTCGGCGACCTCGGGTGCGTCGGGCGCGTACACCCGGGTGCCGGCGTTCAACGTGAACGCCCCGGCGCCGGAGACGAAGGAGCGAGGCCGCGGTATCAGCATGAAAACGAAGACTGGTTCAACCACTGGTAAATGTCAACAAACGGCCAGATCGACACCCTCTTTGCTGGTGAGAGATGCCGCGTGGTTACCATTGGTAAAGAAACATCGGCCCGCTGGTATGCTCACCGGGCGAAGCCGGACCGACCCGCAGGAGTTGACTTGAAACGCGTCGAGGTACGGGAGCGTCTCCGCCAACTCATCGACGCCTGGGAGCCGGGCGAGCTGCTGCCGTCCGAACGCACCTTGAGTGAGCAGCTCGGGGTGTCCCGGCCGACGCTGCGCGCCGCCATCGAGGATCTGGCCCGCGACGGCCTCCTGGAGCGCAGCCAGGGCCGCGGCACCTTCACGTCGCGCCGCAAGATATCGCAGGAGCTGACCCCGCGCACCGCCGACGACTTCGGCGTGCCCTCCCCCGAGGGCGACTGGAGCAGCCACGTCGAGATCTTCCGCACCGAGCCCGCCGGGGCCCGCCTCGGCAAGCGCATGCACGTCTCCCCCAGCACCGAGGTCCTCTACGTCGCCCGGGTCCGCATCGTCGACGACGAGCCGATGGGCATCGAGCACATCCGCATCCCTGCCGACCTGGTCCCCGGCATCGCCCCGGCCGACTTCGAGTCCGGCTCGCTCTATCGGCTGCTCAGCATGCGCTACGAAGTCGTCGCCACCGACGCGGTGCAGACCACCGAGCCGACCGTCACCGACGAGCACGAGGCCGAACTCCTTTCCGTGCCGACCTACTCACCGGCCCTGCTCTTCGAGCGCACCACCCGGGACGCCAACCGCCGCGTCATCGAACACACCCGCTCGATCTACCGCGGCGACCGCTACCGCATCACCACCCACCTGCGGTTCGACCGCAACTCCGGCTAGCCGGCGACGACGGCCGCGCTCAGGAACGTGTCCAGCGTCTCGGCCATGAGATCGGCCAGCGTGCGGTCGTTGCCCGCCTGGTTCCAGCGGTTGCGCGCGACGAAGAACACCGCGACCGCGGTCCAGCCGGCGACGATCGCGGCCGGCTCGGCCGTTCCCCGCTCGCGGAGCGCGGCCGTGATCCGGTCGGCCAGGCCGGCCGTTTGACCAGCTCGCGCTCCTGCAGCTCGGGGCTCGCGGCGATCACGCGACCGAGCAGCACCGAGGTGCGCCGGCTCGACCTGGCCGACCGCTCCTCCGTACGCGCCTTCGCCGACGCCTGGGTGGGCCCGATCGACCTGCTCATCAACAACGCCGGCATCTCGGTGCCCGACCGGCGCCGGACCGCCGACGGGTTCGAACTGCAGTTCGGCACCAACCACCTCGGACCGTTCGCGCTGACCAACCTGCTGCTGGAGCACGTCGAAGGCCGGGTCGTGACACTCTCTTCGCAGGCCGAGCGGATGGGGCCGCCTCGACCTCGACGACCCCGCCGACGAACGCCGCCCCTACCGCGAAACCCGGGCCTACAACCGGTCGAAGCTGGCCAACCTGCTGTTCACCGCCGAGCTGCAACGCCGCCTGGATGCCGCCGGCTCCAAGGTGCGCGCCCTGGCCGCCCACCCCGGCCTGGTCCGGAGCGAGATCTACGCCCAGTCCGGCCCGGTGACCCGGCTGATGGTCCGCCTGGCCGGGCAGAGCCCGGAGCAGGGCGCCCTTCCCGTCCTTTACGCCGCCGTCGCCGATCTTCCCGGCGACAGCTTCACCGGTCCGAGTCGCCTCGCACGCATGCGAGGGGCCCCCGAGCTGATCAACCGGTCCGCGGCCGCTCGCGACGAACAACTCGCCGCGCGGCTCTGGGCACTGTCCGAGCGGCTCACCGGCACGCGCTTTCCGCTCGCCTACGGGTGGGCGGGGCCTTCGACCGAGGTGTACGCCGGGGGCGGCGTTGCTTGCTTGTCCTCGGCCCGCTCGTCGGGCGGCCCATCGGCCGGGCCATCAGTGGGCCCATCAGTTGGCCCATCGGTGGGCCCATCGGTGGGCTCGGTTCCCGGCGGCTCCCGGTCGGCGGTCGGGGCGCCCTCCGGATGCCGGGCCAGGTAGCGGATGCCGGTGTTGAGCACGGCCAGGACCGGCACGGCGACCAGACCCCCGATGATGCCGGCGATGACCACCCCGGAGGCGATGGACAGGATCACCGCGAGCGGGTGCAGGGCCACGGCCCGGCCCATGATCAGCGGCTGGAGGACGTGCCCCTCGAGCTGTTGAACCGCGATCACGACGCCGAGCACGATCAGCGCCTTGACCGGCCCGACGGTGACCAGCGCGACCAGCACCGCGACCACCCCGGTCACGGTGGCTCCGACCACCGGGATGAACGCCCCGAGGAAGACCAGCGCGGCCAGCGGCAGGGCGAGCGGCACCTGCAGGATGGCCACACCGGTGCCGATGCCGATCGCGTCGACGAAGGCGACCAGCACCGTGGCGTGCACGTAGGACACCAGGGTGTGCCACGAGTAGTGGCCGGCCCGGGCGGTCGGCACGCGGGCCGGCCCGGGCAGCAGCCGGCAGAGGAACCGCCAGATTTCGCCACCGTCGCGCAGGAAGAAGAACAGCGTGAACAGGGTCAGGAAAAAGCCCGCGGCGACCTCGCCCACCGTGGTCGCGGTGTTCAGCGCGCCGGAGGTCAGCGCCGCCCGGTTCGAGGTGACCGAATGCTGCAACTGCGCGATAGCGTCGTTGAGCTGCTGCTGGGATACGTGCAGCGGGCCCCGGGCGAGCCACTTCTGCACCTCCTGCACGCCGTCGCCGACCTGGGAACTCAGCGCGCCGACCTGACCCACGACCGTGTTCACGATCAGGCCCAGTCCGCCGAACACCACGATCAGCGCGCCGAACAGGACCAGTACCGCGGCGAGCGAGCGGTTCATGCCGCGCCGGCGCAGCCAGGCGGTCACCGGCTGGAACAGCGCGGCGAGCAGCAGCGCCACCGCGACCGGGATGACCACCACGCGCAGCAGAGCGAGGACCCGCAGCAGCACGTAGATCGCGGCCACGAAGAGGATCACCCGCCAGGCCCAGGCGCCGGCGACCCGCACCGACCGGGGAAGCCCGTCGTCGATCCGCGGGGACGCGTCGACCATCACCACCGGGGTGGCGCCGTCCGGGTCGATGTCGCCGGCGAAGGGCGGCACCTGGTCGGCATCGCGTGCCTGACGGAGGCGGGTGCGGGCCCGTTCCCGGGCGTCGTCGAGCCAGGCCATAGAGCACTCCTTAAGCCGGCCGGCGCAGGACGTCGCCAGACCCGGAAGCTATCGACTACCCCCGGGCGGTCGCGGGAAAACGCGGTTCAGGACGTGGACGCGGCCACCCGGGCCTCGGTGACGGCGCCGATCAGCCGCCGGATCACCGCGGTCGCCCGTTGCAGATCCTGACTGTCCACGCCGGCAACGGTGTCGTGCATCAACCGCCCGAGCGGCACGAAGAAGTCGATCGCGAGTTGCAGGGCCGGCGGCTCCATCACGATGGTGACCTTGCGGCGGTCCTTCGGGTCGCGTTCCCGGCGTACGTGCCCGGCGCTCTCGAGCCGATCCACCAGCCCGGTCGTCGCGGGGGCGCCCAGGCCGAGACGGGATGCCAGCTCGCCGGACGTGATCGGGTGGCCGCTCCGGGTCCCCTGGCTGATCCACATGATCGCGTTGAGGTCGTTGCGGCCGAGACCGTGCGCCCGCGCGAAGACGTCCACGAAGACGTCGCTTTCGACAGTGAAGAGCCGCAACGCGTCGATGAGGTCGTCGACGATCTCGGCGCGCTCGGCGTCGCGGGCAGGTTGCGTCGGCACAGCCGTCATCCTATCGTTTCGGGAAACGAATATTTCACTAAACGAAGGATTCCGGATGCGTATCGCCGCAGTCACCAGCCGCACCGGTGCGCTTCTGGTCCTCCTGGTGGCGGCCGCCCTGACGGCGCTGGTGTGGCTGACCTCGCCGGCGCAGCCGGCCCCCGGACCGGCCGACGGGCTGCCCGCCGGCAAGCAGTCGACCCGCGTCACCGAGCTCGCAGACCGGTTTCCCAGCGGCCGCACCGACGCCGCGGTGGTCGTCTACGAGCGTCGCGACGGCCCGTTGACCGCGGCGGACAAGGACGCCATCGCCGCCGCGGGAAAGGGGAGGACGCCGGTTGTCTCCCGGGACGGCCAAGCGGCGCTGGTGATCGTCCCCGTTCCCGGTGGCCTCGACAATGCCGCCGAGGCGAAGACCGTCGACGCCCTCCGCGCGACCGTCGCCGCCGGCCCGTTGCCTGCGGGGCTGACCGCGAAGGTCACCGGCGGACCCGCGTTCAGCCGCGACATCGCGGCCGCCTTCGACGGGGCCGACGTCAAACTCCTGCTGGCCACTGCGGGTGTCGTCGCCCTGCTCCTGCTGATCACCTACCGTAGCCCTCTGCTGTGGATCGCTCCGCTGGCCGTGATCGGCGTCGCCGACCAGGTGGTCGCCAAGCTCCTGCCCTGGGTCGCCCGGCTGGTCGGCGAGCGCACCGACGCCGCGGTCAGCGGCATCGTCTCGGTGCTGGTCTTCGGCGCCGGCACCGACTACGCCCTGCTGCTGATCTCCCGCTATCGCGAAGAGCTGCGCCGCACACCGGACCGCCGCGCGGCGATGGCCGGCGCCCTCCGCGCGGCGGCACCGGCCGTCGCCGGCAGCGCCGCCACCGTCATCCTGGCGCTGCTGACGCTGCTCGCCGCGGTGCTGACCAGCAACCGTACGCTCGGCATCTCGGCCGCCATCGGCGTCGCGGTCGCGCTGTTCTTCGGCCTGGTCGTGCTGCCCGCCGTGCTGGTCAGCCTGCCCCGCGCCGTCTTCTGGCCGTTCGTGCCGAAGGTCGGCACCGCCGAGCCCAGCGACACCGGCCGGTGGGCCCGCATCGCCCGCGCGGTGGGCCGCCGGCCCTCCGCGGTGCTGGCCGTTGCGGTGCTGATCCTGTGTGGACTTTCGGCCGGGCTGCTGAGCACGAACATCGGGCTCTCGCAGACCGAGCAGTTCCGCACGAAGGTCGAATCGGTCACCGGACAGCAGGCGCTGGCCCGCCACTTCCCGGCCGGCTCGTCCCAGCCGGTGACCGTCATCAGCGCCGGCAGCGCCGCCGACGCCGTGGCCGCCGGCATCAGAGCCGTGGACGGCGTCGCGCAAACCGGTAGGCCGGAAGCGTCCGACGACGGACGGCTGGCGCAGATATCGGTGCAGCTGACCTCGGGTCCGGGCACCGCGCAGGCCGACCGGACCGTGCGCGAACTGCGTACCGCGCTCGCGGACATCCCGGGCGCCGACGCCCTGGTCGGCGGTGCACCGGCCGCCGACCTCGACCAGCGCGATGCCAATCTGCGCGACGACAAGGTCATCGTCCCGCTGGTGCTGGCCGTCGTCCTGCTCGTGCTGGTCCTGCTGCTGCGGTCGTTGCTCGCCCCGGTGCTGCTCCTGCTCACCGTGATCGCCGGCTATGCCGCCAGC
Organism: Actinoplanes sp. NPDC051343; assembly: GCF_044455125.1. Taxonomy (NCBI): domain Bacteria; kingdom Bacillati; phylum Actinomycetota; class Actinomycetes; order Micromonosporales; family Micromonosporaceae; genus Actinoplanes; species Actinoplanes sp. NPDC051343. The sequence continues at coordinate 278,067 of NZ_JBITEL010000014.1, read as the reverse complement.
CTGGGCGCCGCCACCCTGGTGCTGACCCACCTGCTCGACATGCCCGCGCTGGACGCCGGCGTGCCGCTGCTCAGCTTCCTGTTCCTGGTCGCGCTCGGCGTCGACTACAACATCTTCCTGGTTACCCGCGCCCGGGAGGAGACCGCGGCCCGCGGCGACACCCGCACCGCGATGATCCGCGCGCTCGGCGCGACCGGCGGCGTCATCACCTCGGCCGGCATCCTGCTCGCGGCCGTGTTCGCCGTGCTCGGCGTGCTGCCCGTCATCGTGCTCACCCAGATCGGCGTCATCGTCGGCATCGGCGTGCTGCTCGACACCCTGCTCGTGCGCACGCTGCTGGTGCCGGCCATCGCCCTGCTGCTCGGCGAACGCTTCTGGTGGCCGGCCCGGCCCGCCCAACCGGTCACCGGGCCGATCGGTCAACCCGATAACGACCCGGCGGCACGCCGTACTTCCGGCGGAAGGCGTGGGTGAAGGCGAACGGTGTCGCGTAGCCGCTGCGCCGGGCCACGGTGACGTCATCGACGTCATCGACGTCATGGTCGCGTCGGGCCGTTAAGCCGTTCATGACCTCGTACACGAGAATGGGTGACTCGCCCGGCGCCCGGCAGTGGCTCGCCGAAGCACCGCCCTGGCGCAGCGGGCCGAACGCACGATGCCGGCCGTCGCCGAGGAGATCGACGGCGACGGCGACCTCGAGGCCGGCCGCTCTACACTCCTCGGCCATGCGGCTGCTGGTAGTGGAGGACGATCACGAGCTCGGGCCGGCCATCACCGCGCGCCTGCGCACCCTGGGGTTCGCCGTCGACCACGCGCGGTACCGGGCGGAGGCCGACCTCAAGATGTCGGTCAACACCTATGACTGCGTGATCGCCGACCGTGGCCTTCCCGACGGCGACGCGCTCGTGCTGATCAGGACGTGGCGCCGGGCCGGCCGGACCGTGCCGGTGCTGGTGCTGACGGCGCTGGCCGCGGTCGACGACCGGATCTCCGGTTTCGAGCACGGCGCGGACGACTACCTGGTCAAGCCGTTCGCCATGGCCGAGCTGGTGGCACGCACGCGGGCACTGTGCCGGCGTGATCAGCACCCGCGGCTGCCCGAGCTCACGGTCGCCGACCTGACCCTCGACGTGCCGAGCCACCGGGTGCGGCGGGCCGGCGTCCTGCTCACGCTGACCGCCAAGGAGTTCGCCGTCCTCGAGGCGTTGATGGTGCGGGCCGGGGAGGCCGTCACCCGCGGCGACCTGGTGGAGCGGTGCTGGGACGAGATGAGCGACCCGGCGTCGAACGTGGTCGACGTGGTCATCCGGCACCTGCGCCGCAAGCTCGGGCCGCCCGATCTGATCGAGTCGCTGCGGGGCGTCGGTTACCGCATCCGCGGTTCGGCGTGACGGCGCCCCGGCCCGCGGTGGCGCGGCTGCGGCGGATGCGGTGGTGGCTGACCCTGCTGTACGCGGCGGTCAGCGTGATCTCGCTGGTCACGCTGGTGGTCATCGCGGCCTCGATCGACGCCCGCTCCGGCTCCCGCGAGCTCGACTCGGAGATGAAGGGACGGGCCGAGGCGTTGTCCCGGGCGATCTGGATGGACCAGGGAGTTCTGCATCTGGAGCCGCTGTCCGAGGACGAGCTGGCGACCGCGTCGGATGTCACCGTGGTCCTGCAGCGGATCGGAGCGGGCGACGTGCAGACCCGCTGGCTGCAGCCGAAGCGCGAGGGCGGTCTGCCGCAAGTGAGCCGGCTGGACGACCTGTGGTCGGCGACCGTCCGGGAGCAGGAGCCGGTGCTCACGACGATCAGGGGACCCGACGGCCACGAACTGCGCTGGGCCACCGCACCGGTCTGGGACGCCGACGAGATCGGGGCCGTCGTCCTCGTCGCGGCCGACCTCGCCCCGCAGGAACGCAGCCACGACGAGCTGGTCCTCTGGCTGGTCGTCGGCGGCACGGTGCTGATGCTGGTCTCGGTCGGCGCCGGCCATCTGCTGTCCGGCCGGGCCGTGCGTCCCGCGATGCGGACGCTGGACCAGCAGGAACAGTTCCTGGCCGAGGCGGCACACGAGCTTCGGACGCCACTGGCCACTCTCCGCCTGGCGCTGGAAGGCGCGACTACCTCGCGGGACGCGGTGCGGATGGTCGACCACCTGGACCGGTTGGTCACCGGCCTGCTCAGCCGGGCCCGCATCGACAGCGGCGCCCGGCCGCTGGAGCTGACGCCGCTGCGGCTCGACCTCCTGGTCGAGCAGGTCGTGGAGGAGTTGCCCGCCCGCGGTGCGTCGGTGTCGCTACGGACCGAGCCGACCGTCGTGCTCGGTGACCCGGACCTGCTCGCGCAGGCGGTGCGCAACCTGGTCGAGAACGCCGTGCGGCACGGCACCGCGGGGGACGCGCCGTCCACGGTGGAGGTGTCGGTCGCCGAGGGCCGGGTTGCGGTGCGCGACCACGGACCGGGCATCGACGCGCGCGATCGCGAAGCGGTCTTCGGCGACCGCGTCACCGGTGGGCGCGGCGGCATCGGCGTCGGGCTTCCGATCGTACGGTGGGTGGCCGAACTGCACGGCGGACGCGCTCGGGTGGCGTCCGCCCCGGGGCCCGGCACCCTGGTCGAGCTGGTGCTGCCCCGCGTCATCGTCCGCTAATGGTCCGGCTGCCACGCTGACGTCATGACCGTCGATCCCCCACAGACACCACCCCGTTCCCGCCGCACCGCCCGGACCGCCGCGGTGGCGACGTTCCTGGCCGCGGCCACCGCCGTCACGGTGACCCAGACCAACGCGTTCGCCTCGACGACCGCGCCCGCCCGGAAGACCGCGCCGGCCCAGGCCTCGGCCACGGCGCCGCTGGTGCCGGCCCAGGGCGCGCTTCTCGGCCACTACTACGGCAACGGCACGATCGCGCAGACCGACAAGCGGATCGGCCGGAAGCCGGCCGTCCATCTGACCTATTACGACTTCAAGAACGACGACTGGGTCAAGTCGTCGGTCAACACCTCGGACTTCGCCGACGGCCGGATCCCGCTGGTCAACGTCGAACCCAACGACATCAACTTCACCGACATCGTCAACGGCCGGTACGACACGATGCTGAGGAAGCGGGCCGACGACGCCAAGGCTCTGGGCCGGCAGTTCTTCGTCGACTTCGCGGCCGAGATGAACGGCGACGAGGGGTGGGGCGGCCACCAACCCGCCACCTACATCGCCGCCTGGCGCCACATCCACGACATCTTCGTGGCGCGCGGCGCCACCAACGTCGTCTGGGCCTGGTGCCCCAACAACGAGGACGACCCGAGCTCCCCGCCGGCGATGAACTACTACCCCGGCGATCAGTACGTCGACTGGACCGGAATCGACGGATATAACTGGGGCACCTCCGACCCGGACTTCGACTGGCAGAGTTTCCGGGACGTCTTCGCCGGCATGTACCCGAAGCTGGCGGCCAAGGGCAAGCCCATCATCATCGCGGAGATGGCCTCCGACGAGGCCGGCGGCAGCAAGGCCACCTGGATCAACAACATCATCCCGACGCTGAAGAACAACTACCCGCTGATCAAGGCGATCGTCTGGTTCGACGTCGACAAGGAACGCCACTGGCAGATCAACTCGTCCTCGTCGGCGCTCGCCGCGTACCAGAAGATGGCGAAAGACCCCTTCATGAACCCGTGACCAGCCCCGGGGGCGGGGGGGGGGCCCCCCGGGGGGGGGGGGGGCGGGGGGGGGGGGGCGGGGGGGGTGTTGGTTGGCCCCCCCGAACCCCCCCCGTGGGCCGGCCAAAAAGCCGCCCCCCCGGCCCCGCGGCCCCA